>NZ_FOPJ01000007.1 GCF_900113445.1 Corynebacterium spheniscorum | reverse complement strand
CAAACGCATCGCGGATGCCCACCGAGGCAGAACAGGAGAACGGCAACGCCGAATGCTCGAGTGGTACCTACAGGCAAAAACGCAACTGCCTGACGACCCACTAGAGATCGCCAGGCAGTGCAATTTCGGACAAGATCAACTCGCCAAAGTCCTAGATCTTGTCCCAGAAGACCACAACAACGCCGACCAGGAGACCGGTCGACCAGCCTTCTACGACAACGCTATCCCAACCGAGTACCAACACTCGATCGGCATCCGAAAAGGACCCCTGAAATAGCAAGAAGTGTGCCCAATCGGCGACACGCCGAAAAAGCACACATTTTGCTACTTAACCCACGGTTGCGCATAGTTCAGGCTCTACGACAAGCAAAAGCCCCAGGGATTTTTCACCTGGGGCTTCAGAGCTGGAGACGGGACTTGAACCCGCAACCTACGGTTTACAAGACCGTTGCGCTACCAATTGCGCCACTCCAGCAGCGACGCCGATATGCTACCTGACATCAACCCGTGATATCCAAAAGCCCTACCAAGATGCATGCTTTAGGATAAGTACCCAATTACCTCCGCCCCTTGAAGGGTTTCGCCGCGCCGTGTCCACTTTGCTGAACCGACTCAAGCACTTCCTTTCTGCCAGCTCTGGCCGAATTGCCACCATTGATGCGGCGAAAGCCGCACCACCGCCCAGCCCGCTTGCTCCCATTGATCTCACGGACCAAGCGCAAGTTGCTGGCGTCATGGATCTTGCTGCACGCATCGGCGAAGTTCTGCTTACCTCCGGCACCTCAAACTCGGATACCAAATCCCAGATCCATGCCGTGACCTCCGCCTATGGCCTGCACTACTGCCATGTGGACATCATGATGAACACCATCACGATCTTCGCGTCCATTGGCACCACCAAGAAAACCCCCGTCAGTGTTTTCCGCGTAGTCAAAGGCCTCTCCACGGACTTCTCCCGACTCTCGGAAGTGGACCGCCTGATCCGCTCCATCCAAGCAGGTGCCACTCCCCCAGAGGTTGCCGAGGCCACCCTCGATGAGCTCGCGCACCGCCCAAATGCTTATGGCCCCAAAATGGCGCTTTTTGGTTGGGGACTTATGGGTGGCGCGGTGGCCATCATGCTCGGCGGTGACGCCTTCGTCGCCGCACTGGCGTTTATTACTTCCGTGGTGATCATGGCGTGCAGTAGCTGGCTCCAAAAACACCAGCTACCTGTCTTCTTCCAAAATGTTTTTGGCGGCATTATCGCCACCGTGCCTGCGGCCATCACCTACCACCTAGCTACCCAAGTGGGCTTTAGTGTGCGCCCCAGTCAGGTCATCGCCTCAGGCATTATCGTCATGCTCGCCGGCCTTACCCTGGTGCAATCCCTCCAAGATGGCATCACCGGCGCACCGGTGACAGCCAGTGCCCGCTTCTTTGAAACCCTGCTTTTTACCGGCGCGATTGTGGCCGGTGTGGGTATTGGCATCCAGCTATCCGCACTCATGGGTATCCAACTGCCACCCCTAGAAACCGTGGCGGCCCCGAATTTCAATAGCTCCACTGCCCGTGTGATCAGTGGCGGGTTGGCGGCCGCGGGCTTCGCGATTGGTTGTTATGCGGAGTGGAGTTCCGTGGTGATCTCGGGGCTGAGCGCCATGGTGGGTTCCATCTTCTATTATTTCCTCTTTATCCCCTATGGTGCCGGCGTGGTTATTGCTTCCTCCATGGCCGCCATCATCATTGGTGCTGCCGGTGGTTTGCTGGCCCGCCGCTTCTTAATTCCGCCGCTAATTACCGCAATCTCCGGCATTACCCCGCTGCTTCCTGGTTTGACGGTGTATCGCGGAATGTATGCGGCTTTGCATGAGCAGACTCTGGTGGGCTTTACCAATATTGCTTTGGCGCTGGCGATTTCTTGTGGCTTGGCAGCTGGTGTGGTGTTGGGTGAATGGTGTGCCCGTCGGCTGCGTCGTCCTCCGACACTTAATCCCTACCGCGCTTTTCGTCGCGCGGGCCGCTATTCCTTCCGCAAAGCTCGGGAAACCGCAGCTCATACTGGGCTTAGGCGGGGACGTTTTAGCTCGCACTATCACCATCACCACCATTACGGCAGCAACTAAATTGCTGGTGGAGTAGACTAGACAGGCCGTATCCCACGTCTTCAGGAGGATCCTTGCCGCCCAAGGTAACTGACACCCGTCCTAGTGCTGAATCTTTGCACGCTGTTGAAGCGGAGACCGCTAGCGCCGCTCGCCGCATTGTCGCCACCTACGCTGATGACCTCATGGATGGCGTCACCTTGATGTGCATGTTGGGTGTAGAGCCGGAAGGCCTGATCTACCGCCACGTAGCCGCTGAACACGAGGAAGCCACCGCGGCTCCCAAGAAGCGCACCCGCAAGAAGGCAACCAAAAAGGCTGCCAAGAAGACAACCAAGAAAACTACTAAGAAGACAACCAAGAAGACGACGAAGAAGACAACTAAGAAAACGGCCAAGAAGACAACTAAGTAAGACCCTTCTCAAGAACTAAGAGCCCCTCTCTTCGAAAGCCCGCGACGTGAACAAAACTGCATGTCACGGGCTTTTTCACAGCTGTTATAGCGTCTAGGAGTCTGATCACCTCAGTGGACACCCGCGCGGACCATAGTGCAGATAGCCCCGCAGAAACCTTCCCCTTTATTGTGGTGGCCAACCGCCTGCCCGTGGATATCGTTACCCACCCAGACGGGCAACAAACCCTAAGCCCCAGCCCCGGTGGGCTGGTCACCGCTCTTTCCCCGGTCCTTCAAGAACACCACGGCTGCTGGGTGGGCTGGCCCGGGGAAATCGATGTGGAGCTCGAGCCCTTCGTCACCGAAGGTGGCGTCACCTTACACCCCATCACCTTGGATAAAACCGACTATGAGGGTTTCTACGAGGGCTTTTCCAACGCCACCTTATGGCCGCTCTACCACGACCTGATTGTCCAACCCGTTTTCGATCCGGAGTGGTGGGAGGTCTACCGCGAAGTTAATGATCGCTTCGCCCGCCAAGTCGCTGAACTCGCCGCACCCAAAGCCACGGTGTGGGTACAGGACTACCAACTGCAATTAGTCCCCGGCATCCTGCGCTTACTACGCCCGGATCTGCGCATCGGGTTCTTCCTCCACATCCCCTTCCCCGCCCCAGATATCTACCGCCAATTACCGTGGCGTGAAGAGATCCTCCGTGGGCTTTTAGGCGCAGATCTGATTGGTTTCCACCTGCTGGGCAATACAGTGAATTTCTTGCACCTAGCAGCAGCCATTACCGGGGAGAACTCTCATACTGGGCTTCCCGCCCTAGAGATCCACGGCGAAGCAGGGATCAGGGAAGCAACCGCCACCATTGATGCCCCTGATGGCCGCAAGGTAGGGGTGGGGGCTTTCCCCATCTCCATTGCTATCCCCGAAGAAGATGCCCCTACTGATGATCTTCAAACCCTGCGCACCCAGCTTGGTGATCCGGAGATTATTTTCCTTGGGGTTGATCGCCTGGACTATACGAAGGGGATTTTGCAGCGCCTCCTGGCTTTCGAAGAGCTTTTAGAAACCGGCGCGCTAGAACCTGAAGACGTGGTGTTGTTGCAGATCGCCACGCCTTCGCGGGAACGAATTGAGCAATACCGCACAGCGCGTACTCGCGTGGAGGAAGCTGTCGGCCGCATTAATGGTCGCTTCGGCCGGATTGGGCATCCGGTGGTGCACTATCAGCACAGCAGTGTGCCGCATGATCTGCTCAACCAGTACTATCGCCTGGCCGATATTATGCTGGTCACCCCCTATAAAGATGGCATGAACTTAGTGGCCAAAGAATTCGTGGCCGCCCATCCTGAAGGCGATGGTGCCCTGGTGCTCTCGGAATTCGCTGGCGCTGCAGATGAGCTCACCCAAGCACATCTCTGCAACCCCTATGATTTGGATTCCATTAAACGCCGCATGATTGATGCGGTAACAGAGCTTCGCCTCTACCCTGATCGCGCCCAAACCCGGATGCTGGCTTTATCTGAACAGGTCCGTCAGCATGATGTTCACCTCTGGGCCAATAGTTTCCTCGATTGCTTAGAGGACACAGCTGGGCGCTCGACGCTAGCCTAGATATACAACATTGATTTACAAGGAGAGACAACCCTAGTGAAGCGCACTGCCCCTATCCTCATCGTGGCCGCCTTAGCCCTCAGCGCCTGCGGCAACAATGACTCCACCCCGGCGACGGTCACCGAATCCGTGTCGGTCACCCAAACCACCACGGTCAAGGAATCCCCCACCACCGAAGCAGCTGAGACCAGCAGCGAAGCTGCACCTCAAGATGATGCCACCCCAGAAGCTGATGCGGCGATGGGTAAACTCGCCGGCCCCACCTGGCAGGTAGTGGATCTTTATCGCCACCCCGGTGAAACCAGCAATATCCCAGATTCAGTGGCCGGCAAGGTGAACCTGGTCTTCGGCGATAGCTCGCTTACCGGTAATACCGGCTGCTCGCAGATCCAAGGTCGAATTAAGTTCCTCACCAACCACCGCCCCTCCCAAGCTGATGGTGCACACCAGGTGATCTTCGAGCACATGCACTTAGATCCCCCGAGTGGTTGCGAGGGTGCCGCGCTGCATAGCCATGACGTGATGCGCGATATGCTCCACGGCAAGTACGACATTGTCTGGGAAAATGATCGTGAAGTGCTTCTGCGCCGCCCCGCTGGGGAACATGGTGTGGATGTCCCCGCCATCCGCCTGGCCCGCTAGAAGCAGCCCAAGGCGATGAATCTTAACCCACATTCCCAGATCCCCACGTTGGCTAAGGCCCGCACCTTGTTGGTGGTCTCAGATTTTGATGGCACCCTCGCAGGGTTTAATAAAGACCCCTACAATGTGCCGGTTTCCCAGCGCGGAACAGATGCGCTCACCCAACTAGCGGCCTGCCCCGATACCATTGCGGCGGTGCTTTCCGGGCGTGACCTGAAAGGCCTAGCCCGAGTCTGCCCCGAGATGCCTGGGGTGCTGCGCGTTGGCTCCCATGGCGCCGAAAACCCACTAGGTGGCGTGAGCTTGGATGCTAACCAAGAAGCTGAGCTGGCCCGCATTGAAGCGGAGCTAGAAAAGCTCCTAGAAGGCCAGGCCGGCACCTTTGTGGAATACAAGCCCTTCCAGCGCTGCGCGCATGTGATGGAGCTAGCCATGGATGATCAAGCAGCGGCTGACCAACTCATCGAGCAGGTCTTAAAAATCCCGCATGCTCAGGGCACGCACATCACCCATGGCAAGAACATTGTGGAGTTCTCCGTGGTGGATGTCACCAAGGGCACCTGGTTACGTGATGCCACGGCGCATTTCGAGGCTGATGCGGTGGTCTTTTTAGGTGATGATCGCACCGATGAGAATGGCTTTGCGGTGATGCGCAGCACCGATGTGGCGATCAAGGTCGGCGAGGGGGATACCCGCGCCGTTTATCGCCTGCCGGATATCCCGGCGGTGGGTGAGTTCCTCAGCGAACTCGCCACAGCGCGCCAGAACTAGCCCCGCCAGAACAACGCCCACCAACCCCGCTAGCTCGCTACCTGCGCGGCGGGCAGACAGTGCTCCCCGGGTGGTAGTGCGTGCGTAAAAGCTTGCGCCCACCGGGGGCCTGCACCAGGCCATCCATAATGCGCTCCGCGGGAATGGAATCGCGATTATTTTCAAACGCGATCATGTCATTAAGCATCTTGCCCGCCGCAGCGCCCTTAGCCTTATTCGGCTGAATCACGGTGCTTAAGTCCATCAGCAGCGCACGCTGCGTGCCATCAAAGCCGGTTACTGAAAGATCCTCCGGGACCTTCATGCCGCGCTCGGCGGCATACTCCAACACCCCAAAGGCCATGGAGTCGGTGGTGCACAGCACCGCCGTGGTTTCTGGGTAGTGCTCTAAGAGTTCCTTCGCCGCGGACTTCGCATTCGCGGGATCATTAATGTGCCGGGTAATCACCGGTACCGAATCCGGGTCAATGCCGGCTTCGCCGAGCACATCCAAGGCACCCAGCACGCGATCGCGTTGCACATGTAATTCCGCGTTTTCCACAATCTCGCGGGTGACCACACCATTATGGCGTTCTGCGGTGAGCCGGATCGACAAAATACCAATGTGTTTATGGCCGGCATCAATTAATGCTTGGGCGGCGGGCTTAATGGCTTCTCTATCATCAATTCCCACAAAAGCCGCATCCGGAATATCTTTAGGCTGATCCACAATAAGTGCCGGGGAATGCCGCGTCATCACGGATTTCAGGTGCGGATCATTTTCCGCCACTGAATAAATCACAAACCCATCAACCACCGCACGGTTGACAATTTGGGTGGCTTGATCAAGTTTTGCGGTGTCGGGTCCTGCGGGAATCAAACTCAAAGACACATCTGTGCCATAGGTTGATTCCGCCATTCCGGCTAGGAACTCCACACTCGCAGCATCTTCGAAGGCATAAGAGAGGTGCTCGGTTAAGACCACACCTACCGCCCCGGCGCGCCGGGTGCGCAAACTTCGCGCGGTGGGATCCGGCCCGGGGTACCCCATTTCTTCAGCGGCAGCGAGGATCTTTTGCCGGAGGGCC
This sequence comes from Corynebacterium spheniscorum, assembly GCF_900113445.1. Classification (GTDB taxonomy): domain Bacteria; phylum Actinomycetota; class Actinomycetes; order Mycobacteriales; family Mycobacteriaceae; genus Corynebacterium; species Corynebacterium spheniscorum. The sequence goes on along the minus strand of NZ_FOPJ01000007.1, from coordinate 112,954 downwards.
GCCGAGAGCTGCTCAGGTCGGTTGTAGGCATTGGATACTGTGGTTCGCGAGACTCCGAGCTGAGCTGCCACGGAGGCAAGCGTTCCACGACGTTGGCCGCGTTTTACCATATTCCGTACATTACCAGCACGTTTACTAAACTTGCCTGTCATACTATTGGCAAATTACCCCCTTAATGAGTAACTCCCCTACCTATGAGCAGTAGGTATAAGACTTCTCTTAATAAACTTCTGCACCGCTACACTATGAGGCTGTGAGCTTCTACCCCTACCCTGCGCTGTCGGCAACGCCGCCTGAAAAATCCCTCGAACGCCTTCGTGTAGGTGAGCGCAGCGCACTACTTTATAGCCCCAGCGCGCAGCCGGAACGCCTGCTTTTCTTCTTCCACGGATCCCAACAATCCGCGCAACTAGCCCGCCGCTTCACCGGTTATGCCTTCGAATATTTAGCGCAGCGCACCAACTCCGCACTCATCTATCCCAATGGGGTGCATCACCATTTCAATGATGGCCGCAGGATCCTCCCGGAGAAAACCCGCAGCCTTGGCGTAGATGATTGTGGGTTTGTTTTAGCTTTGTCCGAGATCGTGGGTAAGCGTTTCCCTTCCCTGCGGGAGAACATTGGGATGGGGTATTCCAACGGTGGTCATATGGTGATGCGAGTATGCCATCAACAACCCGGTTTCTTTTCTGCCGCGGTACTATTCGCGGCCAGTATGCCGGCGGAAAATAATCGTATTCCGGAAATGCGGGTAGATAATTATGTTCCAGTACCGGTGTTGTCTTTTCACGGCTCGCGTGATCCTTATGCCCCGTTTGGCGGAGGCGCGGTAGGAATTACACCGGAAACAGCGCGCGGCGAGTGTTTATCCGCTCTCGAAAATGCTCAATACTTTGCGCAACTTAATGGTTCCCATGGCCCCATTGTTGAGACCCCAACCCGTGCCCCGTATTTAGCGCAGTTTGATTATCAGGCGCCAGAACAGGTAGCAGATGAGGTGCGGATTCATCGCTGGGAAGCCGCGGCACCGGTGGAGTTAATTGAGGTACGCGGGATGGGGCATGTCATCCCCGGCACCACGGATCTGCCGGAGCGTTTGGGTCCGGGGTGTGTGAGTGTGAGTGCCGCGGATGAAGTGCAGCGCTTTTTAGGGCTCTAAACGGCTAGCGCTCTAGGCGCCGCTGGCGGGCGAATTCGGAGAGCACCACGCCGGCGGCGACCGAGGCGTTAAGGGAATCAACCCAGTCAGTCATGGGGATGGACATGATGACATCGCAGTTGTCGCGCACCAGGCGGGAAATGCCCTTGCCTTCAGAACCCACCACAATCACCGTGGGATCGGTGCCGCCGCGATAGGTATCAAGGGTGTGCTGGCCACCAGCATCCAAACCAACCACCTGGTAACCGGAGTTTTGGAACTCCTTGATGGTGCGGGTGAGGTTGGTGGCGCGCGCTACCGGCAGGCGTGCTGCGGTACCAGCGGAAGTACGCCAGGCCACGGCCGTCACCGAAGCAGAGCGGCGTTCCGGGATGACCACGCCATGGCCACCAAAGGCCGCCACAGAGCGGATCACCGCACCAAGGTTGCGGGGGTCGGTGATGTTATCGAGCACAACTACCAGGCCGGGTTGGCCGGAGGCTTTGATCTCGCCGATAAGGTCGTGGACATCGTGGTACTTATAGGGCGGGATTTCTAGGCCGATGCCTTGGTGCATGCCATTGCCGGTCATGCGATCAAGTTCTGCGCGTTCCACCTCGATGGTGGGGATGCCGCGGGCGGTGGCGCGCTGCACGGCTTCGTTGAGGCGATCATCATGGGCGGTGCCCAGGGCGACATAAAGCGCATTGGCGGGCACTTTGGCGTGGAGGCATTCGATGACCGGGTTGCGGCCGACGACGAGCTCATTGGTTTCTTCGCGGTGGTGGCGGCCGCTGGCGCGGCGTTGTTGTTGCTGCTTCCGCTTATAGGCGGCGTGGTAGGGGCGCTCCTCCGCTTTGGGGGTGGGGCCTTTACCGCGCAGGGAGCGACGGTTTTTGCCGCCGGTTCCCTTCACGGCGCCTTTTTTATTGGTCTTCCTTAATCCGCCGCGGCGTTTATCGTTACCAGCCATGAGTGTGTGTTTATGTCCTAAAAAGTTGTTGGTGTGGCGTTAGCCTGATGCGCTCGGTTTATGCGTTTTTGAGTGACCATTGTGGGCCATCGGGGGTGTCCGTGACCTCAATGCCGGCTTCGATGAGGCGATCGCGGATCTCATCGGCAACCGCCCAATCCTTATCGGCACGGGCTTGGGTACGACGCGCTAATTCCGCTTGTACCAACACATCCAGGGCATGGGTGTGCGCATCAGCATTGGTGTTTAAGGAATCCTGCCAGGTCAGTGGGTCAACTCCCAATACGCCGGTCATGGCACGCACCTGTGCAGCAATGTTTGCGGCCTCTTCGGTATTACCCGCAGCGATCGCGGAGTTACCGGCGCGCACCGCACTATGGATGGTTGCCAGGGCCTTGGGCACCCCGAGATCATCATCCATCGCGGCGGCGAATTCCTCGCTCCAAGTGGAAGGCTCAATGTCTTGACCAGCGGCTTTGATGACGCGGTTGAGGAAGTCCTCGATGCGGCGATACCCGGTGGCGGCTTCTTTGAGGGATTCCTCGGAATATTCCAACACGCTGCGATAATGCGCGGAGCCGAGGTAGTAGCGCAGCTCTACGGGGCGCACCATGGTCAAAATATGTGGGACGGAAAGCACATTACCTAAGGACTTGGACATCTTCTCCCCGGCCATGGTGACCCAGTGGTTGTGCATCCAATAGTTGGCGAAACCATCGCCAACGGCATGAGATTGGGCCTGTTCATTTTCATGGTGCGGGAATTGCAGGTCCAGTCCACCGCCGTGGATATCGAAGCTGCCGCCGAGATACCAGGTAGCCATGGCGGAGCATTCCAGGTGCCAGCCGGGGCGGCCATCGCCCCAGGGGGTGGGCCAGGAGGGCTCACCAGGTTTGGCGGCTTTCCATAATGCGAAGTCATGCGGGCCGCGTTTGCCGCGGTTATCGGGTTCACCTTGTTCCATTTCTTCTACGCGGTTGCCAGATAGTGAGCCATAGTCACTGCCTTGCGCATTAACCCAGGCGTTGACATCGAAGTAGACGCTGCCTTCGGAGGCATAGGCGAAGCCGGCGTCGATAAGGCGCTGCATATAGTCCACCATTTGGGTGACATGCCCGGTGGCGCGCGGTTCCACTGATGGGGGCATAACCCCGAGGATGTTATAGGCGGAGGTGAATTCGCGCTCGTAGGTGGATACCCACTCCCACCAGGGGCGGCCAGCTTCGGCGGCTTTGTTTAAGATCTTGTCATCAATGTCGGTGACATTGCGGACGAAGGCAACGTCATAGCCTTTGGCTAGTAGCCAGCGGCGCAGGATATCGAAGGCAACACCGCTGCGCACATGCCCGATATGTGGTTGTGCCTGTGGGGTGGCACCACAAAGGTAGATCGATGCGTGCCCTTCCTTGAGTGGAATGAAATCGCGCAGCGATCGGGTGGCCGTGTCATAGATGCGTAGTGTCACGGCGTTTAGTCTAGTCGGCGTAGAGACGGAGGCGCCCCGAGGTGCCCTGAGGGTGCCCCGAGGTGTCCTGAGGGCGCCCCGCAGCACCGCGGAGACCCCGTGTGGGGCGGAGGCCCTGCTGGGCCGAGTGCGTGCTGCGAGGCGGAAGCCATGGGGCGGAAGCCATGGGGCGGAAGCCTTGGGGCGGATGCCTTGGGGCGGAAGCCATGGGGCGGATGCCTTGGCGAAGGCTATTGGTTTATAGCCCTCCGAAGCCTTGCCACTCCGGCTTGTGGGTTTCAGCGAAGCGATAGTAGTCCGTGTTCGCCAGCTTCGAGGCAGCAGCCTCATCACAGATCACCGTGGCATGCTCATGCCATTGCAGCACCGAGGCCGGGCAAAAAGCACTTAAGGGGCCTTCCGCGAGTGCCTGGACCGCATCGGCTTTACCCTCCCCGGTGGCCAGCAACATCAGGTGCTTGGCCTGAGAGATGGTGCCCAGACCTTGGGTGAGCACGTGGCGAGGCACATCTTCTTCGGAATCAAAGAAGCGCGCATTATCGGCCACAGTCTGCGGGTGCAGGGTCTTAAGCCGGGTATGCGAGTTCAAAGAACTGCTGGGCTCATTAAAACCAATATGACCGTTGGTTCCTACCCCGAGGATTTGGATATCCACCCCACCGGAGTTCTTCAGCTGCTTTTCATAGTCAAGAGCTGCGGCATGCGGGTCCGGGTTAGTGCCATCGGGGCCATGCACGTCTGCATCATCAATGTCGATATGCGAGGTGAACTCACGGCGGATGGTGGAGTGGTAGCTCTGCTCATGTTCTTTGGGCAGGCCCACGTACTCATCAAGCAGGAAGGCTTGGCAGCCACGGAAGCTTAAGTTGCCGGCTTCTACCCGGAAGATGAGTTCTTTGTAGGTAGCTACCGGGGTGGAGCCGGTGGCTAAGCCAAGGACCGCGCCGGGGCGCACATGGGCGGCAAAAACATCGGCGGCGGTGCGGGCGACGGATTCTGGGGTGTCGCGAATGAGAATTTCCATGAAGAATCCTTAACTTCTGTGGGTGTGCGAGGTTGAAAGTTCAAGCAAGCTTCGGGGTCTTTACTTGCTTGGGCTTTGCTAGCGAGCTTGTTCCTGGCCGGCCACGAAAATGCGGCTGGGCTTGAGGTCTCGATCCATAAGCACAAGGTCAGCACGATAACCGGGTGCGATATCGCCGAGAGTATCGCTCTTTTGGATCACGCGCGCAGCATTGGTGGAAGTAAAACGCACCGCGGCAGGAAGATCCTCTGGGTGGCGCTGGGCATAGATGCGGAATTGATCCGCCAAGGTGGAGGTACCGCCAGCAAGCGCACCTTCGGAACCATCCTTGGTGGCTAGGCGCGCAACACCATCTTTCACCACCACATCCAAAGCACCCAGAATGTATTTGCCATCTTCAATACCGGCAGCTTCCATGGCGTCAGTAACAGCAAACACCGCATTCGGTAACGCGCGGGCCACCATATCTACGGTGCCTGGATGCAGGTGCACATTATCGCCGATGAGCTCCAGGTAGCAGTTGCCTTCGGCAGCTTGGACGATCAGCGCACCAGCAGCACCGGGGGCGCGGTGGTGGATCGGCGGCATCGCATTGAAAAGATGCGTGGCGGTGACGGTGGCACCAGCTTTCGCCGCGTACTCAATCGCCGCGAGGGTGGTTTCATAATCACCATCAGTATGCCCCAGGGAGACCAACACATTTTCTTCGGCACAGATATCAATGATCTCTTGCACGTGCGCGGTTTCCGGGGCGAAGGTCATAGAGCGCACGGTATTGCCGCTAGCTTTAATGATCTCTCGGAAAAGTTGTGGATCACCTGAGGTAATGCGATCAGGATTTTGGGCACCGCATTTACAGGGATTAACAAAGGGCCCTTCGAGGTGAATACCGGCAATCAGGCCTTCGTCCACCAAGGGCGCCAAAATGCGGACTTGGCGGGTGAGTTCTTCCGCATTACCGGACACAGTGCTGGCATATAGCGTGGTGCTGCCATGGTTGCGGTGGAAAAGCGCGGCGCGGCGGCAGTCTTCTTCACTGCCGGTGGGAAACGCGCCTTTATTTCCGCCGTGGTTGTGTAAGTCGATGAAGCCGGGAACCATGATTGGCAACGTCTCTGCCCCAGATGGGGACGAGGCGCCATCGGCACCAGCGGTGCTAGTAATAGGTTCAACGGCGGTGATGGTGTCGCCTTCAATGCTGACCCGGCAATGTCCCAGGTCCTCATGGGCGTTAATGACTCGTGCTTCGATGGTCTGCACTTCGAGAGTTTGGCTCATATCTCTCCTCTCGCTAGCCATCCTATCCCCTCGTACACAAAGACGTAAGATGTCTGATGTCAGAGTTTTTATTGCTTAAAAACCCACCTGCAGCTCAACGCAGAAAATAATCTTTTCTTCTCTCTTCACACCTTCCACCTCCCGCCCTCATCGAGTTTCTAGAAAGAGTGCGCACCGCTTATGTCTAAGACCTTCACCGGCGTCGTCCCGCCCGTCCTCACCCCCTTCACCGCCGCTGATCACCCCGAGGACCTCACCAGTTTGCCCACCATCGACCACGCGGCGCTACGCACACAAGCCCGCCGCCTGATCGACGCTGGCGTGCATGCACTTTTCGCCCTCGGGTCCTCTGCGGAAGCGGTGTTCCTCACCCGCGAACAACGCCGCGAAGTCATCGAAAGCGTTGTTGCCGAAGCCAAAGGTGAAGTCCCCGTCATCGCCGGTGTCATCGACACCGCCACCCCACGGGTCCTCCAACTGGTAGGCGACGCAGTCGAAGCCGGCGTCGATGGCCTGGTAGCTACTGCACCTTTTTATGTGCGCACGCACCCCAAAGAAATCACCGAGCATTTCCGCCGCATCCATGCGGCCGCACCAGAGTTACCGCTTTTCGCGTATAACATCCCGGTGAGCGTGCACGTCCCGCTTGCGGTCGATACCTTGATGGAGCTCGCCGCTGATGGTGTTATCGCCGGCATTAAAGATTCCGGCGGTGTCGATGGCTATACCCGCGCGGTGGTGGAGGCCCGCAATGAACGCGGCCTTGATGACTTCACCGTGCTCACCGGCTCCGAGATGACCGTGGACTTGGCTTATCTTGCCGGGGTGGATGGTGTGGTTCCTGGTTTAGGCAATGTGGATCCGGTGTCCTATGTGGAATTACACAACCTGCTTGTCCAACGCGATTTCGAAGCCGCAGCTAAGCTTCAAACCAAGATCAATAAGCTCTTCCGCATCGCCACTATTGGCGACCCGGCCCGCATGGGTGGTTCCTCTGCTGGTTTGGGTGGCTTCAAGGCCGCGTTAGTACACCTTGGGGTCTTCCCCGCTGGTGTTATGGCCCCGCCGCATCAGCCGCTGAATGATCAAGAGCTGGCGTTGATTGCCCAGATCGTTGATGAAGCACAGGTCCGCGAGCCATGAGCAACGCAGAAGACCCAGAAGGCCAACAAGCCCCACAGGGCGCCAAAGCCTCACAGGGCGCCTCCGGCACCAAGGGTGCCTGCACCCTGGCCCTCGATATTGGCGGCACCAAAATCGCCTATGGCTTCATTGATGATGCCCACCCCACCACCATCCGCCACCAAGGCACCGTCCCCAGCCAACCACCCGGCGTACTCATCGCCGACCAAGTTGATCTCGCCATCCGCCAGGCCCTAAAAAAAGCCCAACCTGCCCGCGTCGGTATTGGTGCTCCCGGTGTGGTGCGCGCTCCGGGTGGGGAAATTATCTACAACGGCGGCACCATCCCCGGCTGGGCTGGCACCGACCTCAGCGGTATCGTCCATCGCTACACCAACGCACCCGTGGCCTGCCACAATGATGTCCGTATCTGGGCCTATGGGGAACACCACCTCGGTGCCGGCAAAGATTTCCCCGACCACGCCCGCCTCCTCTACCTTTCCTTAGGCACCGGGGTGGGTGGCGCCTTCATCGTGCCCGGCGGTCAACTCGCTGTCGGCCCCACCGGTTCAGCCGGTGAGGTTTCGGAATTAGTGTGCGCGGATTGTCGCGGCATGGCTGATCGCGTAGAAAATATTGCCTCCGGACCATCGCTTGCCCGCTACTACGCCACCCTTGCCGCAGACCCCACCCACCGCGGCCGCATCCCCTGGTCAGACCCGAACGAGTGCCCCATTAGCCTCCCGGAAGTCATGGATCGCTATGACGCCGGCGATGCTCTAGCCAAACGCATTATTGAGGGCAATCTCCGCGGGCTTGGCCGCACCCTCGGGGCGCTAGCCTCCGCCCTGGATCTCAGTGGCATTGTGCTCGGCGGCGGGGTAAGCCACATCGGCACCCGCATTATCGACCCCATCGCCCACGGTCTTGAAGATGCCGCTTTAACCCCCAATAAGAACATTCCACTTGTTCCTAGCCGTCTCGGCGCCCACGCGCCGCTCATCGCCGCCGCCCAATACGCGCGCGATAATTCTCAGTAGTTTTCGCAGAAAGGAGCTCCCTTTATGAGTTTCCACTTCGCCAGTGAATCCCTCCCCGAACGCCGCCAAGAAATCATCGACTTGGTGCGCGGAAAACTCATTGTTTCCTCCCAAGCCGCCGATGGCCACGCCATGCGCAACACCACCGCGCTTACCTGCGCCGCTAAGGCCTGCGTAGATACCGGCACCCCCGCTATTCGCTGCGGTGGCTATGGTGGTGTCACCGATATCGCCGCCATCGCCGAGGCTGTCGACGTCCCCGTCTTTGGGCTTACAAAGGAAGGTTCCGAAGGCGTCTACATCACCCCCACCCGCGCCTCCATCCGCGCGGTCGCTGAAGCTGGTGCCGCGGTGGTCTGCGCGGACGCCACCGATCGCCCCCGCCCCGATGGCTCCACCTTCGCTGACCTGGTAGAAGAGGCCCATCAGGCCGGCATCCTCATCATGGCGGACTGCGGTACCCCCGAGGACGCCCAGCGCGCGCATGAAGCCGGCGCGGATATCCTCTCCACCACGCTAGCTGGCTACACCCCGGATCGCCCCAAGACTGAAGGCCCGGATCTCGACTGCATCCGCGATGCCCGCGCCCTGGTCGGCCCCGATGCTTTCCTCATCGGCGAGGGCCGTTTCCACGAGCCCGCACAGCTCCCGCTCGGCCTTAAAGCCGGCGCCGACGCCATCATTGTTGGCACCGCAATCACCGACCCAGGCTGGGTCGCCCAGCATTTCGCTGCCGCTTTGAAGTAATTATTTAGCTTTCCCGAGCCCCCTGGGGTGCGCGCAACCACACAAGCTGCACCTGCGCAGGGGCTCGGGGTATGCCGCGCCTTAATAGCGAGAATTCGGGGGATAGTGCGGGGATTCACCATGCAGCCTGCGGCCTACTACTCGCCGCAGTGGCTCATAGTGCATGCTCACCACCTTGCGATAGGCCTCTAAATCCTCAGCGGCCACAGCTCGCAAAATACCGGCATGAGAATCAATAGTCAGCTGAATATCTTCTGGGTAGCCAATACCTAGCAGCGGCAATACCGCCATATGCACCTGCCAAAAGGCATCCGATAATTCCCGCATCAGCTCGTTATCCACCACCGATAAAAGCTCGCGGTGGAAGGCCCGGTCCTCATCGGCAAAGGATTCCCCGGCGCGGTACTTGCGATCCATCTGATGCACCAGGGCTTCTAGCCGGCTAAAGTCCATGTCTCGCCAGCCTTCCATCAAAGCTGATGCCACCATCTGATCAATGGCTTCGCGCATCTCCATGACTTCCAGCAACCCATTCAGCGAGCGTTCCACGCTCAAACTAATGCGCAGCACCAACCCTTGCACCAAGGGGTCCAGCGACATTTTCCCCACAAAGGTGCCATGGCCATGGCGTACTTCCACAATGTCCAAACTGCCCAGGGTGCGCACTGCTTCTCTTAGCGAGGATCGCGAGCACTCTAACTGCTCACATAATTCCGGTTCACTAGGTAAACAATCACCGGATTCGAGTTTTTGGCGGCGAATAAAATCAATGATTCCTTCGGCGGCGCGGCCAGCAGCAGAGCTTCCCATCTCACCGGGTAGCCGGGAGGGGAAGAGGGCGTCAACAGGCAGCGGCGGACGCGCAAGGGAGTCGGATTCCAGCGCATCCGAGACTGTTTTCCCCTTTTCGGGGGGAAGCGGAGCGAGGGACATAAGGAGCTTCTCCTGGGTAGCTGCGAGAGGAAAGGCGAGTCGGAAAAGGAGCCAAGCGGGCGAACAGATCTTTCGATTACTATCCCCGAGCCTAAACCACCTTGAGTACAAAAGGTCAGGTAGCTTCCCAAAAAGCGCACCTTATCCCCATCCATATTCTGAGCATCAAGCCAGCGCGAACGCGGTTTTACTGACACTTCCCTAACCAGAATGGGTCAGGCTAGTCAAAGAGATAGAGCTATCTTTATTTAGCCCAATTATGGTCATCTTATGGTCGTGCTCACAACTTCGAAAAAACCAGTGCTGTCAGACATCAGACGTCTCAGTTATGCTGGGATCACAACCCAATAGCGTGCGCGCGTGCCCTACGCACGCCACCAGTGTGGCGCGCACTACTGCTCACCCTAGGCCTAGTCCTCACCACACGCCCCCCTTTCCCCTCACACGCTGCATTTTCACACTCACATAGAGGAGAACCCCCATGAGCCTCGGATCTGTTTCCCGACGCCAATTCCTGCGCTTAACCGGTGTCATCGCCGGTGCTGCTGGACTCAGCGCAGCGGTCGCCGCTTGCGCCCCGGATAATCCCAATAAAACAGGCGGCTCCACCGAAAGCGGTTCGGGCGCCGCAGCCGGTTCGGAAAATAAAGACGGCAGCATCAAAGCCGCCATCTCCTATGAGCTTGGCACCAATGGCTATGACCCGATGACCACCACCTCGGCACTGACCATTGCGGCTAACTGGCACACCCTTGAAGGCCTGACAGAAATGGATCCCGCCAGCGGCAAAACCTACGCCGCTTTGGCTGCGGAACTACCGAAGTCCGAAGGCACTGAGATTGATGTGAAGCTCCGCAAGGATGCCACCTTCCACAATGGTGAAAAAGTCACCGTGGAGGATGTCATCTACTCCTTCGAGCGTGTTCTCGACCCCGCTAATAAATCGCTCTACGCGTCCTTCATCCCCTTTATCGACAAGGTTGAGAAAAAGGATGATGACACCGTCACCTTCAAACTCTCCTACCCGGTGGGTGTCTTCGCTGACCGTCTCTCCGCCGTCAAAGTAGTGCCCAAGGCCGCGGTGGAAGCCAACCCCAAGGGCTTTGATGCCAACCCGGTCGGTACCGGCCCCTGGAAGATGACCGATAACGGTGGTTCCTCCAAGACCGTGAAATTCGAGCGCTTCGAGGACTACACCGGCCCCAAGCCGGCCCGCGCTAAGACTATGGAATGGCAAATCATTCCGGATTCCTCCACCCGCATCAACTCCCTGCAGTCCGGCCAAACCCAAGCCATCGACTCGGTGCCTTACCTGAATATCGATCAGCTCAAGGCCACCAACACTGTGGATTCCATCCAGGGCTTCGGCTTGCTCTTCGCCATGTTCAACTGCGATCCCGGCAACCCCTTCAATGATGTCCGCAACCGCCAAGCCTTCCTCTACGCGGTGGATATCGACAAGGTCGTGGAAACTGGGCTTTCTGGCCAAGCCTCCCCGGCTACTAGTTTCTTGCAGGAATCACACCCGAACTACCACAAGGCTGAAGTGGTCTATACCCACGATGAAGCCAAAGCCAAGGAGCTCTTCGGCCAAACCGGTTTGAAGAAGCTGCGGATGCTGTGCACCGACCATGACTGGGTCCGTAAGTGCACCCCCTTGATCCAAGAATCGCTGGGCGCCATCGGCATCGACGTGGACTTCACCGAGCGTAAATCCTCCGATGTCTACAACACCATCGACGGCAAGCCCGAAGCCTATGACGTTGTCATCGCCCCCGGTGATCCTTCCGTCTTCGGCAATGACCCGGACCTGCTGATGCGCTGGTGGTATGGCGGCGATACCTGGACCGAGACCCGTATGCACTGGAAGGGACAGGACTCCTATGAGGAGGTCCAAGAGCTCTTGGATGCTGGCCTGAAGGCCACCGATGCCACCAGCCAGCAGGACAATTGGAACCGCACCTTCGATGCGATTTCCCGCAATGTTCCGCTGTACCCGCTCTTCCACCGCAAGACGCCTTCGGCTTGGGATGCCAAGACTCTCATCGATTTCGAGCCGATCTCGCTGACCGGTCTGTCCTTCGTCGACGTGGGCACCACCCTGTCCTAAGACGTCAACCACTCTGCGGTGTGTGGCCCTAAAAAAATTTGGGGCCACACACCCACCGAAATAGCTAACCCACATACCCAACTCGCGGCGCGCGCGGGGGTGCTTCGCGTACGGACCTTCCCGCATACGCCCCTTGATGAAGCTCCCCTCTCGTAGCGCCGCTTTTGTTATTTACTAGAACTTATTCTTCATTCGTTTTCGCCCCTTTCTTTAATTAAGGAAAAGGCAGCCCATGTCCAATCTCCTGAGACTGATCGGCCGGAGACTCATCGCCTTGCCCATCATGATTCTTGGCGTGACTTTCTTGGTCTTCTTCATCATGTCCTTCAGCCCAGCGGACCCGGCCCGCTTAGCCCTTGGTGAATCCGCCTCACCAGAAGCCCTCCAGGCTTATCGCGAAGCCAATGGCCTCGATGATCCGCTGTTGGTCCGCTACGTTCGTTTCCTCGGCGGCATGATCCACGGTGACCTAGGAACCACCTCGGGTAATACCCCGGTCACAGAAGCGGTCGCCAAAGCATTCCCCATTACCCTCCAACTCACCTTCTGGGGGCTGCTCATCGCGGTAGTGCTTGCCGTGGTGCTCGGCGTTATCGCCGCCCTCTACCGCGACCGCTGGCCCGACCAGCTCATCCGCGTTATCTCCATCGCCGCTCTGGCTACCCCTTCCTTCTGGTTAGCTATCTTGCTGATCCAGTGGTTAGGTACCGTCCCCGGGGGCTGGTGGGCGTTCCCCGCGTTGGTTGCGCACTGGGTGCCGCTCTCAGAAAACCCCGCGGTCTACTTCAATAACATTGCCCTTCCCGCCTTCGCTCTAGGTGTGCCGGTGGCTGGTTCCCTAGCCCGCGTGGTGCGCACCGCCATGGTCGAAGAGCTCGATAAAGACTACGTGCGTACCGCCATTGGTGCAGGTATCCCCAAACGCGAAGTCATTTCCCGCAATGTGTTGCGCAATGCACTGATCACCCCCATTACTGTGCTTGGTCTTCGCGTTGGCTACCTCATGGGTGGCGCGGTGATCATCGAGATCATCTTCAATATCCAGGCGATGGGTCAACTCATCTTGGATGGCGTCCAACGCAATGACGTCTTCCTCGTCCAAGGTGTCACCCTGACCGTCGCCATCGCCTTCATCATCGTGAATATCGCGGTCGACATGCTCTACGTGCTGGTCAACCCGCGGATCAGGAGCATCTGATGAGACGCAACCTCACCGAGAAACTAGAAAACCGTGCCGGCGGGCGCTTCCACGGACTCAAAGCCCTCCCGCTGGCCTCCAAAATTGCGCTCGGCGTCATCGCCATCGTGGTGCTCGCCGCGATCTTCGCCCCACTTATTTCCCCCTACTCCCCACTGCAATCCGGGGTACCAGTCCAACCACCTAGTAGTGAACACCTCTTCGGCACCGATGCCATTGGCCGCGATATTTTCTCCCGCGTGGTCTACGGTGCCCGCTACTCACTGGTCATTGGTCTTTGTGCCACCGGTGCGGCACTGCTTGCCGCCGCGGTGCTAGGTTCCATTGCCGCTACTGGCGGTAAGGCCGTATCCGAAGTGTTGATGCGCATCCTAGATGTCATCATGTCCTTCCCCGGCATCGCCCTGGCCGCAGTCTTCGTCGCCGTTTTCGGCAACTCGCTTCCAGTCTTGGTCTTTGCCATTGGCTTCCTGTACATCCCACAGCTTTCCCGCGTGGTGCGTGCCAATGTGCTCGGACAATTCGGCGAAGACTATGTCTCTGCCTCCCGGGTCATGGGCGCATCCACCGCCTATATCCTCATCAAACAAGTCGCCCGCAACTGCATCGCCCCCATCGCGGTGTTCGCCACCGTCTTGGTTGCCGATGCCATTGTCTTTGAGGCCTCACTGTCCTTCATCTCCGCTGGTGTGAAACCCCCGGAGCCTTCCTGGGGCAATATCCTGGCTGATGGTAAACAGCTTCTGCTAAGCGGCATTTGGTGGCCTACCTTCTTCCCGGGTCTGATGATCCTCATTACGGTGCTCTGCCTCAATATCCTTTCTGAAGGCCTCACCGACGCTTTGGCTGCCCCAGCAAAACGCTCCAGCGCCAAACCAGTTGATGATCACCGCAATGCCGAAGTCGATACCGGCGGCGCGCTAGGTGTGCTTTCTGCCGAAGAAGCCCAGGCCACCTTGGATCACTCACTAGTCACCTTGCGGGAACATGAAGTTGCCGGCGATTATCGCCAAAAGTTCACCGGTGATCCCACCCCACTTATTGAGGTCAAAAACCTCTCCATTTCCTTCCCCGAAGCCCACGGTGATGTCCGCATTGTCGATAATGTGTCTTTCTCCGTTGCCCCGGGTGAAACCCTTGGCCTGGTCGGTGAATCCGGTTGCGGTAAATCCATTACCGCCATGTCCATCATGGGGCTGCTGCCACCGAGCGCCAAGATCGAAGGCGAGATCATCTATGACGGCAAAAACCTCCTAGAGCTCAGCCCCGAGGAACATAATGCGCTGCGCGGTCATGACATCGCCATGATCTACCAAGACGCTCTTTCCGCGCTGAACCCCTCCATGCTCATTCGCTCGCAGATGAAGCAGCTCACCCGCCGCGGTGGTAAACGCAGCGCCGAGGAGCTCCTCGAACTCGTTGGCCTGGATCCGGTACGCACGCTGCAAAGCTACCCGCATGAGCTTTCCGGTGGTCAACGCCAGCGCGTGCTCATCGCCATGGCGCTTACCCGCAATCCGCGGCTACTCATCGCGGATGAGCCCACCACCGCCCTGGATGTCACCGTCCAAAAGCAGGTCATTGATCTGCTCACGGAATTGCGTGACAAGCTGGGCTTCGCCATGATCTTCGTTTCCCACGACCTCGCACTCGTGGCCCGCCTCGTGCACCGCATCACCGTCATGTACGCCGGCCAGGTGGTCGAACAAGCCTCCACCCGCGAGCTGCTTACCGATCCCCGCCATGAATACACCCGTGGCCTGCTCGGTTCGGTGCTCTCCATTGAGGCTGGGGCAGATCGCCTCTACCAGGTGCCCGGCACAGTGCCCAGTCCGCGTGAATTCGTTACTGGTGATCGCTTCGCCCCGCGTTCCCAACACTTCATGGTCGGCGCGGATGAACGACCCATCATGCGCCATATCGAAGGCACTACGCACTCCTATGCGGCCACCGATGCGCTGCTCAAAGAGATCGGAGAAAAGAAATGACAACTCCGGCAACCAACCCAAACAACCCAAGCACTCCAACCAACGCGGCCGTAGACGTCCCGGTGGTGGAATTGCGCGGCGTGAATGTCATCCACAAAACCCGCACTGGTTCGCTGTTTAAACCAGACACGGTGCACGCCAACCGCGATATCAACTTCACCGCGTACCGCGATGATGTCCACGGCATTGTGGGTGAATCCGGCTGCGGTAAATCCACTCTCGCGCGCGTCATGGTGGGGCTCCAAAAACCCACCAGTGGCGAGGTCTTCTTCAAAGGCGCACCGCTCAAAAACCGCGGCGCCCAACGCAAGGCGCTTGGCGAGGCGGTCTCCGTGGTCTTCCAGGACCCCGCCACCTCCCTCAACCCGCGCATGAGCGTGCATGATCAGCTCCTCGACCCCCTGAAGGTTCACGGTTGGGGCGAGAACGCCGAGGCCCGCGAACGCCGCGTCCGCGAACTCATTTCACTGGTTGGTCTCCCGCAGTCCGCACTCCAAGTGCTGCCGCGGGAAATCTCCGGCGGTCAACGCCAACGCGTGGCCATTGCGCGTGCACTCACCCTCGGTCCGGACCTCATTATTGCTGATGAGCCCACCTCCGCCCTCGACGTCTCCGTCCGCGCGCAGGTGCTCAACTTGCTGCTGGACCTCAAAAAAGAGTTCGGCTTGGGCTTGGTGTTCATCTCCCATGACATCAACACGGTGCGTTATGTGTCCGATCGCATCTCGGTGATGCTCAAGGGCGAAATTATTGAAGAAAAACCTACCGAGGAACTCTTCACCCACGCCGAGCAAGACTACACCCGCACCCTGCTGGCGGCCACTCCCTCCCTACTTGAGGGTTAAACCCC
The DNA here is from genome assembly GCF_900113445.1 of Corynebacterium spheniscorum. Classification (GTDB taxonomy): domain Bacteria; phylum Actinomycetota; class Actinomycetes; order Mycobacteriales; family Mycobacteriaceae; genus Corynebacterium; species Corynebacterium spheniscorum. Next base: position 97,088 of record NZ_FOPJ01000007.1, on the reverse strand, counting down.
ACCCAAGATCCTGGCCTCCGCAACGCGGTCGCCAGGATTTTGCTTTCCCCGAGACCCGCCGCTTCCGCAAGCAAGAATTATCTGCTGCCCCCAAAAATAAAGCTCTACCGCGCCTTCTTCTTTTTAAGGCGCGAGTAGAGCTTTATCTCACCTCGGTTGCGGGAAAATTCTTATGCCGCGGTGACCTCCTCACCATCAGCGAAGATACGGTGCGGCAGCAAGGTATCTTCATCCAAGATCAACACATCCGCGGGATAATCCACCGCCAGATAGCCATAGTCCTTATCCATGCCAATGCAGCGGGCAGCATGGGAAGTTGCGGCCGCGATAGCAGTCGATAGATCCACACCTACCTGGTGCACCGCATTAGCCACTGCTCTATCCATGGTCAGCGTGGAACCAGCCAAAGAATCACCCTCAGCTAGGCGGGCAACCCCGTCTTTTACCACTACTTCTAGTTGGCCCAGCATGTAGTGGCCATCCGGGTTACAGGTGGCAGACATGGCATCAGTTACCAACACCACGCGCTCTGGTGCTTCCACAAAGAGCGAACGCACTACCTGCGGGTGTACGTGAATGCCATCATTAATGATTTCCAGCCACACCCGTTCATCCCTCAAGGAGGCGATGACGGGGCCTGGGGCGCGGTGGTGGATCCCATTCATGCCATTAAAGGCGTGCGTTAATTGGGTTGCGCCACGATTAAAGGCTTCCCGTGCGGTCTCATAGTCGCAGCTAGTATGCCCAACCGCGGCCACCACACCTTGTTTGGCCAAAAGTTCTACTGATTCCAAACCGCCCTTCTTTTCTGGGGCGAGGGTCATTTGCACCACGGTGCCTTCACCGGCATCAATCAGGCGCTGCACATTTTCCGGCGTGGGGTCTTTGAGTTCCTTTTCCGGGTGTGCACCTTTATGCCCCACATCTAAGAAGGGGCCCTCTGGGTGCAGACCGAGTACGCGGGGGTTGTTGCGTACCAATTCAGCTGCCTCATGCAGGCGCTTTTCCATAATGTCTAGAGAATCGGTGACGAAGGAAAGCACGCAGCGTGTGGTGCCATGCTGAGCATGCTCAGCCAGTGCCTTTAGTGCTGCTTCCGGGCCATCGTCATAGGCAACGCCGCCACCGCCGTGGTGGTGGACGTCGATATAGCCGGGTACCACCGGAGCGCCTTGGGCGTCGATAATTTCTGTGTTTTCTTTGGGCCACGTATCTGCTTCGGCAACATTGCCTACATGCGTAATACGGTTTCCTTCGAAACGGAGGGCGGCGTCGCGCTGTACTCCGCCGATATTGCCGTTATAGAGGGTGGCGTTGGTGATGATGGTTGCGGTGGGTGTCTTAGTCATGTTGGTGACAACCATGCCTTTCGACATTTGAGTTAAGGAATAGATGTCTCAGAGCAGAGCGTGCAGCTGGGCACGCCCTGCGTGGATATCTTCCTTTTCAGTGTTATTTCCGCTCGCCGGTGTGAGCGGTGTGTCCTTCGGCGTCGACGCTAATGACGGTGTAGCCGCGGCGGGTGACGGTGTCTCGCCACTGTTTATCTACGCCAGAGTCGGTGACAATAGCGTCAACTGTTTCTACGCCGCCGAGAGTGGAAAATGATCGGCGACCAAACTTGGTGTGATCAGCGACGATAATCGTTTTATCGGCGCGGGTGGACATGAGTCGGTTGGTAGAGGCTTCGAACTCATCAACAGTGCCGGGCCCATTTTCATCAATGCCATTAGCCCCTAAGAAGGCCACATCAATGCTCAGTTGGTTCAAAATGGCTTGGGTAAATGGTCCGGTGAGTTCATAGGAGGTGCCATTGAGCACTCCGCCGATCAACACGATCTTCATATTCACCGCATTGGCCAGGGCATAGGCAATATCCACAGCGTTGGTCACCACGGTGACCATCGGTTGGCTGGGGTGTGCATCCACCTGTTGTTGTTCGCTAGCCCAGGTGGCAATGGCTCCGGCAAGGGTTCCCACGGTGGAACCACCGGAAAGCCCCACAACGATGCCGGGATAAAGGTAGCTCAGGCAATGCCGGGCAATGAGGTTCTTTTCTGCGGCTTGTTCAGTGGAACGCAATTTTGGTGCGGCGTCGTACACCGGGGTGGCGCGTAAAGCCCCACCGCGGGTACGTCGGGCTACTCCCTGTTCCTCTAGTGCGTCTAAGTCGCGACGAGCAGTAGCTGGCGAGATGGTTAGTTCTTCTACCAGTTGTTCCACGGACACGGAGCCTTCAACGGCGAGCATTTCGGCGATGACATTCAGCCGTTCACTGCGCATCACGATGTGCTCCTTCTACTGCGCTACCGGGCTGGGCGGCGCATCTGTTCCGTTGGGTGTTGGGGTGTCCTACCCGGGAAACCCCGCTATATCGATAGTAGGGCCGCCCGTTATTTATACAACTCGCAGCGTCCTTCCCTGCGTGCTTTCAACGAGGAAAGAAATCGCCGTGGCCAGCAATGATGATTTTTTCCAGAATCTGGAATCAGATGATCTCACGACTAGACAATCCGTTTATTCATCCTACACAGCGCTGAAAACGCCGATGAGTCGCTCTGCTTCCTGAGACAAGGCCTCGCGGCCTGCCCTGATGTATTTACGGGAATCAGTGACTTCCGGGTTTTCTGCCAGATACTCGCGGATAGCGCGGGTGAAGAACCCGTTGAGGTGAGTCGATACATTAATCTTCGTCATCCCCGCGGCGATACCGCGTTGGATTTCTGCATCCGGAACACCGGAGGATCCGTGGAGTACCAGCGGCACTCCGGCGGCTTCCTTGAGTTTCCCAATGAGCTCCAGGTCCAAGCTGGCAGTGCGTGATTGCATGGCGTGTTCGCTACCAACAGCAACGGCCAGGAGGTCTACCCCGGTGTCAACAACGAATTGGCGTGCTTCTTCGGGATCCGTGCGCACACCTGGGGTGTGGGCACCTTTGCCGCCAATCTCACCGAGTTCTGCTTCCACTGTGGCGCCGCGGGTGTGGGCATATTCCACTACTTCGCGGGTATTGGCAATATTTTCTGGTACTGCCAGGGTGGAGCCGTCATACATGACCGAATTGCATCCCAGGTCAATGGCGGCTTTGGCGAGTTCGACGGATTCGCAGTGGTCCAGGTGCACGGCGATCTGTGCATCGGTGTTATCGGCCAGGGCGAGCATCGCTTTGGCGATGGGTTCGAGTTGGTCGTTGTGGTAGCGCACGCAATTGTGGCTCAGTTGGAGGATCAGTGGCTTGCCGGCACGTTCAGCTGCGGCTACCAGGGCTTCGGCGGTTTCGAGGTGGATGACATTGAAGGCTGCTGCGCCTACGTTGCGGGAGGCGGCGTCGTGCACAATATCAAGGCTGCTGGTTCTGGTCATGGCTGCGAGGGTTCTCCTTCGTGACGCAGAGAAAGTTGGGGGTTTGAAGACAAGGTGTTGGGTGTCGCTAGCTGCGGTTTTCTAGGACGACGTCTTCGTGGAGTTCGGGCCAAGATGCATCAATGGCGCCGGCAACATCCACCAGCACCGCGGCCGCCGACCAGGCCACGGCGCGGGTGAGCGTGTCTTTCGCCGGGAGTTGATCAAGGAACCCACATGCCAAGGCGGCGACCATGGCATCACCAGCGCCGGTGGGGTTACCGCGTAGCGGCGTGGGGAGTTTGGCGTGCAGGTGGTGGTCTTCGTCGATGAGGACAACCCCATCGGGACCTTGGGACACAACCACCATGCGGGCACCTTCAGCAAGGAGGCGGCGGGCGCCGTTGAGGAGGTCGTTGTCGCCAGTGGTTTCGGCTAGTTCGGCAACATTGGGTTTGACTACTGCCCCAAGGCGGCAAGCTTCTAGTAGGAGCGGGCCGGCGCAGTCCACGATGACCTCGCTGATATTCGCTTTACGGGCTGCGGCGATCAGCAAGCGCAGGGTGTCTGCTTCGGTGCCGGGGGGCCAGGACCCGGAGATGCTTAAGACGGATCCGGGTTCCGCTTCGGCGATGCTGCGGATCTGTTGGGCGAGGTCTTCCCACACCTTCGCGGGGTGTTCCTGGCCGCGTTCATTGATGATGACGGTTTCATTGTTCGCGGTGGTGTGGATAGCGAAGGTTTCGCGCAGGGGCACTGGGGTGTCGCTGAGTGCATTGTGGAGGAACTCTGGATTGCCCAGGTCGGCTAGCTGTGGGTGGTCACTAGTGCGCACTGGCCCCGCCATGAATGCTGCGTAGCCTTGGCTGGCGGCTACGCGCGCCACATTCACCCCCTTGCCGCCGAATACGCGGCGAGCAGCATCAATGCGGTGAGTTGCTTCTGGGATGAGCTTGTCGAGGGTGATGGTGACGTCCCGTGCGGGGTTGGGGGTCACCGCAATCAGGGCACTCATTGTGGGGATGTTGTCCTTTCTTCTATTTCAGGACCACGGAGCGGGTGAGGTTGCGCGGTTGGTCGGGGTTCAGGTCCCGGGCGCGGGCAGTGGCCAGCGCAATGCGGTGTGCGCGCACCAAGTCGGCCATGGGGTCGAGGTCGTCGTTGACCAGGCGTGCACCGGTTGCTTCGACCTGCTTGTCGAGTCCTTCTGGCAGTGGGCCGAAGTTCCACACCACGCGGCCTTCAGCGGCAATGGCGATAGGGCCGTGGCGGTATTCCATAGAGGAGTAGGACTCGGTCCAGGCCTGGCAGGCTTCGCGCATCTTCAGGGCAGCTTCGGTGGCGATACCGAGGCGCCAGTCGGTGCCGAGGAAGGAGTACTGCTCGCAGTTGACCAGCGACTCATCGAGTTCGGCTTCGATAACTTCGCGGGCCTGCGCGATGGAGGCTTCGATGACCTCGCGCTCGTGTACGGAGGCGCGTAGGAAGGTCAAGGCCGTGCTGGCGAAGCGGGTTTGGACCACGGACTTCTCATCGGCGAATTCCAGGTTGACTACGTCATCAGCTAATTCCGCGCAGATGGTGTTTTGGTCGCCCAAGAGCACGACGGTGCGCATGCGGCCCTTGACCTTCTTTAAGAGGTCAACGATTTCGGAGGTGGTGCCGGAACGGGTGATGGCTACCAAGACGTCATAGTCGCGGTCGATGCGGGCTTCGGTGGCGGTGTAGGCATCGGTAAGGCCCAGGCCGGCACTTTCGCGCATGGCAGCGTAGGCCTGGGACATGAACCAGGAGGTTCCGCAGCCAACGACGACGGCGCGTTCGCCCTTCTTGGGCAAAACCTCGCGTTCCTTTTCCATATCGAGTGCGCGTTGCCACACCTCCGGTTGACTGAGGAGTTCTTCTTCCATGTGTGCGCCATAAGCAGTGCTCATGATGTGCTGTGTCTCCTTAAAGAACGAGGGGCGGCCAAGTGTTCTGTTTTCCCTAGTGCTCTTCCGCTTCAGTACTGCGCTTCCGCCCAGGCGGCGCGGTGCTTGAGTGCTAGGGGTTCGGTGGTGGGGACCTAGAGGGTGTGTGATGCGTGGTTCCCCACGGTTGAAGCATCACCTTCGAGCACCTTCAATGATTGCAAATGATTGTTTGTATGTCTAGTCACCAGTCAAAGAAGCAGTCATATCTCACACTCGGGGGTAGTGAGGGTTGAGAAATTTTCACACAATCATGGGGCGCGTCACTGTCTAAAAAAATTTCCCCAACTACACAAAAATATCTAATGCGCAGGTCAAATACCTTATTTTCAGTCCAGAACCCCTCACCCGCCCACCTGGTCAGCCACTAACTTCGCGGGGGTAAGGCCATATGGGCGCTCGTGAGTAAATTGAGCACTCGCTCTTGTATCAATCACTTTGGATCAGTAATATGAGGTCTAGCCAATCAAATAGCGCGAAGAACCCTGAGAATTAGGCGCCAATTAGCTTTTTCAACCACCATAATCGAGGAAGCAGGTGCCGAATAATCAGTAATCAATCATTGACTGCCAGACCATGGTGATCGAAAGTGATTGATATAGAGCTAAGGCGATCGAGGTCTCTAAGCAGACCTCGATCCGCAGAACACTCCCTCTTCAAAGGACAGTGAGCACATCATGAAATTCCACCCCGACTGCGTAGCCGCCCGGCGCGAAGCCGCCGATTGGGAAGAGGCCATCCGCATTGTCGGCAGCCTCTATGAAGAAGCTGGCATCGCCACCCAGGAATATGCCGACGCCATGATCAATGGCGTCAAAGAATTCGGACCCTACATGGTGCTCATGCCCGGGCTTGCCATGCCACACGCCAAGTCCACTGCTGGTGTGAAGCGCCCCGGCACTGCCGTGGTTACCTTGTCCGCTCCGGTGGAGTTCGGCAGTGAAGCTAACGACCCGGTCGACACCCTCATTTCTTTCGCCGCTGGCGATAACAAAGGCCACATGAAGATGATTCAGGCCTTAGCCGCCACCTTGTCCGATGAGGAACTCATAGCCAAGATCCGGGCTGCCACAACGGATAAAGAATTGGCTGCAATCTTCGATAATGCCGCTGATGGTGATGACGCCGAAGGCGACTTCGAAGGACTCCAACCGCACTAAAGCCCCGCACCCCGTTTTCCCCTTGGAAGCGGAGTACATAACTTCATCCCCTTCCCTCTCTCACACTCTTTGCCCGCCACTAAGCGGGAAAGAAGAAAAGGATGTTCACCATGATCTCGATTGCCACCGTCTGTGGAATGGGCCTCGGCACCTCCATGATGCTCGCCAGCCAGATTCGTACCTTGTTAAAGAACGAAGGCGTCGATGCACAGGTTCAAGCCATTGACCTCGGGTCCTTTAAATCCCAGCCCTCGGACATTGTCGTTACCACTACCGGAATGGCCAATAACGTTGCCGGAACCAAGGCGATCGTCGTGTTGATCGACAACCTCATCAACAAAGACGAAATCAAGACCAAGGTCATGGCAGCTGTCGAAGAGTTCCAAAACAAGTAAGAACTCCGCTCACGACGCCGCCCTAAGGTGTGCACGCCCCAGGGGCCCTGTTTCTCCCCTTCTTTCCTCCTCGTGCGGGGCCCCAGGGGAGGGGCACGCACACAACAGCTAATGCTCATTCCCATTTCTTCCACCCCTTTCCCTTTAATCACAGGATCGGTGCCACAGCACAATGAATAGCTTCCTTGCATTCCTCGTTGAGCTGGTCCAAATACCGGCGATCATTGTCGCCGCCATCGCTCTTTTGGGTCTGCTCGTCCAGAAAAAACCCGCTGGTGATGTTGTCACCGGCACGGTGAAAACGGCGCTCTCACTGCTCATCATTGGTGGCGGTGCTGGCGTACTCGTTGAAGGCCTCGCGCCTATTCAGGCGATGTTTGAGATGGCCTTCCCCACCTCGAATATCACCACCTTCGTGACCTTCGATGAGGCTGTTGTTTCCGCAGTGCAGTCCTCCGGTGTCGGAACCATTGGTTCTGAAATCGGCTTGACCATGCTCTTCGGTTACCTCTTCCACCTCTTCCTTTCTCGGGTAACCCCCTTCCACTATGTGTATTTGACCGGCCACATGATCTGGGTGCACGCAGGTGCCTTCACGATCTTGATGCACTCCCTTGGGTTTAGCCCGGTCGTCACGGTCATCACCGCATCCTTGCTGGTTGGTGCCTACTACACCCTGGCCCCAGCCCTGGCGCAGCCCTTCGTCCGCCGCATTACCGGCGGTGACGATGTTGGTTTCGCTCACGGCCAGACCCTGCTGAACGTCCTTGCCGGCTATATCGGCATGGTGGTGGGCAATAAGGAAAAGTCCACCGAAGATGTGAAGATGCCGGAAAAGCTCTCCTTCTTCCGCGATGTCGCAGTCTCCACCTTCTTGGTGATGACCGTGGTCTCCCTGCTGTCCGCTATTGCTGCGGTGATCGCTGGTGGCGTGGATCAATTCCAGGCCGCTGCTGATGCTGGCGGCATCTCCGATGGCCAGAACTGGGTGGTCTTCGCGCTGCTGATGGCCCTGCAATTCACGGCCGGTATGCTCATCCTGCTCTACGGTGTGCGCATGCTCATCGGCGAAATCGTACCGGCCTTCGAAGGTATCTCCCAGAAGGTCATCCCCAACGCCATCCCTGCCCTGGACGTGCCCGTCCTCTTTGCCTTCGCCCCGAATGCTCTGCTGGTTGGTTTGATCTCCGGTCTGATCGGACAAATCGCCGGTATGGCACTGTGCGTGGCCCTTGGCTGGCCGGTCCCGATCCCCTCCATGATCGTTGCCTTCTTTGCCTCCGGTACTGCCGCTATCTTCGCCAACTCCACTGGTGGTCGCTTGGCCGCCTGGATCGGCGGTTTCCTCTGGGGCTTCCTCGGCTGGATCCTCATTTCCTACGCCTTCCACATGCAGGTCTTCGGTGACCTCAGCGCTTTCGGCGCAGAAGGCCTCGGCTTCACCGTCCCGGACGCCATCGTGCCCGGCATCATCGTCGACGCGGTCGGCAGCCTCTTCGGACGCTAAGCCACCCCTCTTCGACCTCCCCACCCACACCTCAAACTCAGTTAGGACGCCTGTTTCACCATGTCTGATCTGCTCAATCACTACATCGACGAGATCACTGCCCTTTTGGCCAAGGTCCGCGAAGAAGAGCTGCCGAAGATCGAAGAAGCTGCAGCAACCATCGCGGATAAGGTTATCGCTGGCGGCCGGATCTTCGCCTTCGGCGCCTCCCACTCCTCCCTCCCCGTCCAAGACATTGTCTACCGCGCTGGTGGGCTGATGCTGATCAATCCCGTCTACGGCCCCGGTATTGAAGCACTGACTACCCGCCCCACCACCTTGGGCTCCCAAATGGAACAAATGCCTGGTTACGGCGAGGTACTGTTCCGTAACTCCCCGCTCAAGGAAGGCGATGTGCTCATCTGCGTGAGTGTCTCCGGCCGCAATGCGGTGCCGGTGGAACTCGCTCGCTGCGCCAAGGAAGCGGGTATCTTCGTGGTGGCTTTGACCTCCTACAAGTACACCAACGCCGTGGATTCGCGGGTCCCAGATGGAACCAAGCTGCTCGACCATGCGGATGTCATCTTGGACAACAAGGTCGATCCTGGTGATGCGGTGCTTTCTTTGGAAGGCATCCCGCAGAAGTTCACCCCCGCTTCTGGTGTCACCTCCACCGCGATTCTGCACAGCCTCTCCGCCGCGATCATTGAGAAGCTGCTGGATAAGGGCTTCTCTGCCCCGGTGTTCTTGGCCGCCAACCTTGATGGTGGCGCAGAGTGGAATGCCAAGCATATGGCGGAGAACGCTGATCGCATCTTCTACATGAACTAAGAATCTTCCCCTGCACCCGCGCGCGAGGGGTACGCCAACAATAGAGAACAAACCGCCTAGCCCCTACCAAGCGATTCGCAAGCTTTTAAAGGGGCTAGGTTCCGGGACAACCTTTCTGCACAGCCGGTTCTCCATTTAGGCGGTCACTCGCGTGGGGGCGTGGGGGTTGTCCCTACACCTCTCACGCACTCAGACCCCCTTTCCCCCTTGAAACGTGTGAAAAGGAGTTGCACTTTCAATCATGAAGCATCGTCCGCTGAAGCAAACCGCGGCGATCATCGGTATCACAGCTTTGTGTTTCCCGATCACCGCGCACGCTCAATCATCTGACCTTGGTTCACTCTTTTCCTCCAACCCCTTTGGCAGCAGCAGCGGCAGCCACCACGCCCCGGTCACCCCGGAACCCCCACTGCGCGAAGGCTGGCAGCTAGTCCATGAGGAAAACTTCAACACCCCACTAGATATGGATCAATTCGCCTGGCAGGTTGATCCGCATGGCGATAATAGCCCCTGGCATGTCGATGAATTCGACGATGATGGCGAGTTCTTCACCATCAATGGTGCTGACTACTTCCGGGATGCGCTAGGTTCCTTCAACCTGCTGCGCAAGCAAGCCCGCATTGGTGAGGGCGGCTGGCTTACTGCTGAGTTTGCGGCCCGCGACTACGCCAAAGATGGTGTGCCGGAAAACCCGCCGCAATTGATCACCGAAAATGGTGAAGCCCGCCTGGAAGTTCCCCAGGATGGCGGCCTGATCCTCACCTCCACTAATCCCTTGCCGGATCAATACCGCGTTGAGTATGAACTGAAGACCTTGGACTTCGGTGGCATGCGCAATGGGTCCTGGGAGTATGACGGCAAGAAGAATGGACACACCCCGCCCACGGATACTGAGTGCAAGACGAACTTCCCCTGGAAGCGTCAAGCCTTAGAAGATGATGGCAAGGATAAGACGGATCCCTGCGGGGAAACGTGGGGTGATACCACCACCGAAAATGGCTATTACCTGCTGTCCATCATGGACTATGCGCACCCGGCACCGCACAATAATATTTTCATCCACTCACACCGCAAGGTCGGCATGGATGTGTATTCCGTGGATGCGCCGTGGAACCGTTCCTATAAGGTGTGCAACCCCGCCGATGGCACAATCAAGCCTTATTCCGAAGGTAATGGCAATGGTGTCAATGAGATCTTCTTCGATGGATCCAAGTGGCGCGATCCGGGCTTTGCCTACAACGAGTTCGTCATGCCCACCGAATGCGGTGTGCAGTACGGCGACACCAAGGGAAGCACCATCGTTTCTGCGGTGGAGTTGCAGCCAGAGCTGATGCCCAATGAGACCTACACCTTCGCCATTGAGCGTACCGCTACCGGTTATGTCCAAGAAATGAGCGGTAACTTCCGTCATGTTGGGCAGCAAACATACCGCTATGAGCGCCCGTTCGTTGGTGAAGATGGCCGCCCGATCTGGCACTATAACCAGACCCCGGAGGCCTACGACGGCCAGTTCAATAGCACCCTGAGCTTCGAAGGCCCCTATGGTTCCTTCGAGAAGGAAATGTGGCCGGCAGGCTCTGCCTATCCAGATAACTTCGTGATCGGCATCCCGCACATCAATTACTATGCGGGGTCCGCAACGGTGGATAATATCCGCTTCTTCACCCCGGATAACTAGGAGCCCTTTTAACAAGCTAGGGGCGCGTAGTGCCAGGTAGTTCGCACTGCGGCGCGGTTGAGTGTGTGAGAGCAACCGGCCCCACGTCGCGGCCGCGCTGCACTACGCTCCCCTCCCTCTCGGGCTAAAACGGTATAGGCACCGTCTTCTTACGAAGGCGATGTTTGTGCTTTTAAGGCGCGGCATAGTTTTGTTCTTTCAGGCAGTTACGATCCTGCCCTGCCTCACTCCAGGGTCTCGGGGAAAGCAAAAGACCCGCACCCAAAGGTGCGGGTCTGAAGCGTGAGTTTACTCAGCTTGTTCGCCGTGCAGGGCAGCAGCAGTGCCCTCAAGTTGCGCGGCGATCTCGTCGTAGACGAATTGGACTTGGGGGCCCACAATCACCTGCACCGTATTGCCGGAGGGGCGAATCACGCCGGCAACATTAGCGCGCTTGATTTGGGCTTCATTGACCTTGTCATTGCCGCGTGTGGTCACGCGCAGGCGGGTGGCGCAATAATCGATGGCCTCGATATTTTCGGCACCGCCCAAACCAGCGATGATCTGCGCGGCGGTCTGGGAGCTCTCGGAACCCGCGGTACCAGCGGCAGCGCGCGGGGCTTCCGGATCAGCGGTGGGGTCATCCAGCATTTCTTCGCCGCGACCAGGGGTGTTGAGGTTCAGCTTGCCGATCAGCAGGTAGAAGATGCCGAAGTAGACACCGAAGTAGATCAGGCCCATGATCAGCAGCATCCACCACTGGTTAGCCAGCGGGTTGCGGGCAGAAAGCAGCATATCCACCAAACCAGCGGAGAAGCCGAAGCCAGCGGTCCAGTGGAAGGCAGCGGCAATGGCCAGGGAGATACCGGTCAGAAGTGCGTGCACCACATACAGCAGCGGGGCGACGAACATGAAGGCGAACTCCAGCGGCTCGGTCACACCGGTGAAGAAAGAAGCCAGGGCACCAGCAAGCATCAAGGAGCCCACCGCCTTCTTGCGGGAAGACTCAGCGCGCAGGTAGATAGCCAGCGCGGCACCGGGCAGACCGAACATCATGACCGGGAAGAACCCAGCCTGGTAGCGGCCCACTTCGCCGACCACAGTACAAGCGCTGCCATCCCACACACCGGGGCAGGTAGCAGCAGAAGTAGCGGCCTGTGCCAGCTCCAGAGTTTCGGGACCCTGGATGAACTTGCCGATGTCATTAATACCAATCACATCGAACCAGAAGATGGAGTTCAGGGCGTGGTGCAAACCAGTGGGGATGAGCAGGCGGTTAATCACGCCATAAATGCCGGCGCCCACAGCACCCATGGATTGGATGGCTTCGCCGAAGTTGAAAAGACCATTGTAGAGCAGCGGCCACACAATATAGAGGATGCCGGCCAGCACGATAGAAAGAATCGCGGTGAGAATCGGCACCAGGCGACGCCCAGAGAAGAAGGCCAGGAAGTCTGGCAGGCGGGTGGTGTGGAAACGGTTATACACCCAGGCCGCCAAAATACCGACCAAGATGCCAACCAGCACGTTCTTATCATTAATGGCGTCCCAACCTTGGGCAGCCCACTGCAAGGCAGCATCGCCTTCTAGGGCATCAATATCAATGCCGCGATAGCCGGCGACGGTCTTCGGCCCAATCAGGTTCACCACCGTGGCATAACCTAAGAAGCCCGACAGCGCCGCAGCACCATTAGAGCCCTTCGCGAGACCATGAGCAATGGCCACCGCGAAGATCCACCCTAAGTTATCCAGCACCGCCGCACCGGATTTAATGAGCACCGCCGCAGCGATACTATTCTCGCCCCAGCCGGTGGGGTCGATCCAATAGCCGATACCCATGAGCAACGCCGCCACAGGCAACACGGCCACTGCGCCCATCAAAGCCTTACCGAGGCTTTGCAGGCTAGACACAAACCGATTATTCATGGTTCGTGGTCCTTTCTACTAAGACTGAAGTTCGTTGTTATTACGCCAAGAATGCAAGAACACCGCTAGATAGGCGCTCTCCGAGACCCACTTTCCAAGGGTTTTTTCATCCGGACTACGCGGGCGCGGGTGCTGGTGTGCCGCACGTGACCAGCCCTCCTTGGTGCGCAGCCTTTGTTTATCCAAGTCCTGAATAATCCCGCGAATGACTTTCTCCGCCAGCTCAAACTCAGAACCAATATCGCGGCGCACCGCATGAACCAGGTGATTAACCCGCGGCCGACCATGTTCTAGGCGATTGACCAGGTGCGTTAACCCCGCCATCAACCCAGCATCGGGAAGTTCCTCATGGGGATCTAAATGATGCCGAATCAAACTCGCCGCGGTAGCCACCGCATGTGCTGTGGCCAGAGGTTCTTTTACTGGCACCCCACCAGAGCGTGCGGCGTTGAGATGCAAAGCCACATAGGCGGCTTCATCCATGGGCAGATCCACATCCGGCAAATTGGAGTTAATAAAGCGCACAATCAGATCCGCTGCGGCAGTTTCATGCGGGAAAAGGGTGCGGATTTCTTCGCTCAAGGAGTGCTGGATATGTTCCCCGCGGGTCACGCGGTGAATGGCCACCGAGAGGTGTTCGGCGAGCAGCAGGTAGACCGAGGGGTGGAGCTCCCCTAAAATATCCACCGCTAATTCCACTGCTTGGGTGATGGTTTCTACCACCACGGGGTCCATGGAGGAAATGGATTTTAAAAAGGGTGCGCGCGCCGGGCTCATTTCCAGGTAGCTGGCTTGGACATCGCCGGAGCTGGGGTGAATCTCGTCGCCGGGGCGGCGCTTGAAGCCGATGCCACGGCCCACGAGTACTTGCTCTTGGCCTTGGTCATTAACCAATACGGCATTGTTGTTGAGGATGTGGAGGATGCGGACGGTCTTCGTCATGGCGGGGTGCGTGCGCCCTCCTCCCAGCAATCAAGTGACGTGCCGCGCGGTAGCTATGGGGCATGTGTTAAACATCAGCTTTCTTTTCCCCCGTGCCTTTTCCCCTGTATCTCCCCGTGAGTTTTGTTTCGGGGCGTGTGTAGTGTGATCTCAGATCTAGGGGGTAGTGCGGAGGGAATACGAAAGGCTTCACCTGCTTGCTAAAGAATTCAGCTCAGCCGGCGTTGATGCTTTCGCCCCAATAACCGCGGTGATGCCTGATCGGATCAGTGACACCCAGCATGTCAGGTGGCAAAAACTACAGTTACGAATTGTAGTTGCCTAGGTGGTACTGGGGGAAGACCCATCACACCCCAATAGTCATCCCTTTGAAGGATATACTGGTACGTTCACATGATTTCCCCAGGTTGGGCACGCAGCAAAGAACAGACAGTGAAATGGATCAACTCACCCGTTTCGGGGGTACGGACCTATGGAGATTCTTTCCACACCACCGCGGTAGCAATCGCAGCGCGCCCCTCACCGCGGCCACTAAAACCTAAATGATCCGTGGTGGTGGCCGATACGGATACCGGGGCACCTAAGACCTCACTGAGGGTGCGTTCGGCTTCCTCACGCCTAGCCGCCATCTTCGGAGTTTGGGCAATAAGTTGTGCCGAAGCATTACCAATCACATAACCGTGCTGGGTTAAAAGCTCACGGCATTCCCGCAACAATTGTGCGCCAGACACATTGTCATATTCCGGGCGGCCCACGCCGACGAAACTTCCTAAATCCCCCAGGTTCGCCGCCGATAAGAGCGCATCAACCAAGGCGTGGCTGACCACGTCACCATCCGAGTGCCCCTCACAGCCAGCATCCCGGGGGAAGAGCAGGCCTGCGATCCAACAGTCCTTGCCTTCTTCGATGCGGTGCGCATCGCTGGCAATACCGACCTGCGGAATAATCCGGTTAGTCATCAGCATCCTTTTTTAAGGTGTCTGGCACATCAAAAATCGTGGGCTCAGCTTCATCAACGATGTGCTCAGCCAAGGTCATATCGATCGGGGTGGTGACCTTAAAAGCCATCGGATCACCCTTCACACAACTGACTCGTTGACCATGCCATTCCATGAGGCTGGCATCATCAGTGGCAATAAAATCTGGGGTTTCTTGGGCGAAATACGCCAGGTTCGCGGCATAGAGTTCCGCCAAATCAAAACCCTGCGGGGTTTGCACCGCCCGCAGGCGCGAACGATCCGGGGTTGAGCGCACAAAAGCAGTGCCGGATTCCTCGCCAACCTCTTTGATGGTGTCTGTTACGGGCAGCACGGGGATCACGGCTTTATGGCCTTGCGCTACCGCGCGGGCTACCCGCGCAATCAAACCAGGTGGGGTGAGTGCTCGCGCAGCATCATGGATCAGCACCACAGAGCCTTTTTTGTGTGATCCAATGGCTTTAAGCCCCTCCCATACAGAATCCGCACGTTCCCCACCACCGCACACCAGATGCACGGGAATGCCTTGGCAATAACCGCGGCTATCAATCAGGCCGCGGCGGCTAAAGAGATCCTGGGCGAAGCTCATCATGTCTGCACTGAGCAGCACAATAATGCGGTCCACCACCCCGGAGGTGACCATGGCCAAGATGGATCTTTCCACCAAGCTGCGGCCCCGCAGCATCACGAAGGCTTTGGGGACCTCAGCACCAAGACGGGTTCCTTTGCCAGCGGCAGCGATCAGCGCAATAACTTCAGGCATGATGCCGCTCCTAGGGGTTAATTAATCCTCATCCTCATCGAGGTCATCAAGATCATCCAGGTCAATCTTGGCGATATCTTCATCATCATCGTCCTTGGCCTTCGACTCTTCCGTGCCGGCATCACCGCGGGCACGGTGGCGCTCAATAATGGCGTCGATCTCAGCTAAGAAAGCATCGGCCTTCTTATCATCCACGGTATCGGCCAAAGCAAGCTCACCGACCAGGATCTGGCGGGCTTTGGCGAGCATGCGTTTTTCACCAGCGGAAAGGCCACGGTCTTGGTCGCGGCGCCAGAGGTCGCGAACAACCTCGGAGACCTTATTGACATCACCGGAGGCGAGGCGTTCCTGGTTGGCTTTGTAGCGGCGGGACCAGTTGCCGGCTTCTTCCACATCGGTTTCGCGCAGCACCCCGAAGACCTTCTTGAGGCCTTCATCGCCTACCACATCGCGCACGCCAACGAGTTCGGTGTTCTTGGCGGGAACGCGAACAACCAGGTCGGATTGGAGGATTTGGAGAACCAGGAATTCCAGGGTTTCTCCGTTCATCTCCCGGGTTTCGATTGCCTCAACAATGGCGGCGCCGTGGTGCGGGTAGACAACGGTATCTCCGACCTTGAATTCCATTCCTTCTCCCAAAAGCTTGCGCAGTATAGAGCCAACAAACGCCTAATACTACCACGTCCACCACCTGCGGTTTCGCGCCGATCACTGCCTATCGGTGTGGCAGAGCGCTCGCACCTGCGGCGAAGCTACGGTGCAGCCCACCGCAGCAGCGGATCTCGGAAAGCCAGCAATTAACCGCTGTTTTGGGTAGTCAACGGAGCTTTTTTGATGGCATGATACTTAAGTCCACCCCCATTAATGCGTGGCGCCGATCACTGCGCCGGAGGACGCTGTGACTTAGTCTGTCCAAGATACTAAGGTTTTTGTAGAACAGCTGTCTCACCCTTTTAAAAATGGAGGACGAACCCGTGAAGTCCCTGAAGCCGGCCACTTATGTCGCCCGCGCCGCTCGCCGCGGTGGCATTATTTCCGCCGCAGCTCTGTCCGCCCTGGCTTTGGCCTCATGCTCTGCCGGGCAGATCTCGCAGACCGCTGACCAGGTGGCCGCCGTTGATGGTGCCTCCGCGGATACTGCGGATGGAACCATCGCCGTGCGCGATGTCACCGTGCTGCTGGATGAGAAGGGCCAAGCAGCCCTGAAGTTCACAGCGGTGAACCAGGACAGCTCCATGAAGGAACACTCCCTGAAGTCCATCAGCGTTGATGGTGCTCCGGTGAAGATGGCCGAAACCAAGCCACTGGGCCGCCAATGCGTGCTGGTTGGCGACTCCAAGGCTGGCTTAGAGCAGCTCACCGAACCGGATGCTGGCTGCATCACCCATGTGGAGACCTCCCTGAAGAACGATAACTTCGCTGTTGGTGGCGTGAAGCCGGTGACCTTCGTCTTCGATTCCGGTGAGATTACCGTTGATGCCGCGGTCGCAGCCCCGACCCTGGAGTCCGGTCAGTTCAACCGCGAAGTCGGTAAGGGTGGCGCCCACGAGCCTCATGGTGAAGCGCCCCACGGCGATGCTGAAAAGGCCGAGCATAAGTAAAAGTTTTCTAGCTCCACACACGCACTCCTTTTCTTAAGGGTGCGTGTGTTTTTGTAGGGTGGGAAGCTATGGCGAAGAAGGTCCGCAGTGTTCACACCTGCAGCGAATGCGGCTATAGCTGCCCCAAATGGTTAGGGCGCTGCCCAGAATGCGGATCCTGGGGGACCCTGGTGGAATCCGTGGCCGCCAGTGAAGGTAGCCGCGGGCGCGCCAATGTGGTGGCCCAAGCCATCGCCGGGGATGCGGTACTGGGGCTCACCCCTAGCACCCCAGCAGCACCCATTACCAAGATCAGTGCCGCAGCCTCGCAGGCACTACCCACGGGGATCAGCGAACTCGACCGTGTGCTGGGCCGCGGCATTATTCCTGGCTCGGTGGTATTGCTGGCTGGTGAACCCGGAGTGGGTAAATCCACCTTGCTACTAGAAGTGGCGCACCGCTGGACCAAAGCAGCTGCAGATACTGCTGAGAGCTCCCGGCGCGCGCTTTATGTGACCGCTGAGGAATCGGTGGGGCAGGTGCGCGGACGTGCGGAACGCACCGGCGCTTTATCAGAGGACCTGTATCTGGCAGCGGAATCCGAACTTGATGTGATTTTTGGGCACGTAGAAAAGCTGCGGCCGGGCCTGGTGATCGTGGATTCCGTGCAGACCATGCACGCCACCGGGGTGGAAGGGGTACCTGGTGGAGTGGCGCAATCACGGGCCGTAACAGCAGCGCTAACGACCTTGGCGAAAACCAGCGGCATCCCGGTGCTCTTGGTTGGGCATGTCACCAAAGATGGCAATGTGGCTGGCCCGCGGGTGCTGGAGCACTTGGTGGATGTGGTGCTGCACTTTGAGGGTGATCGCCAATCCAACCTGCGAATGCTGCGCGGAATGAAGAATCGTTTTGGTGCCACCGATGAGGTGGGCTGTTTTGAGCAAACCTCCGAAGGGATCCGCGAAGTACCGGACCCTTCTGGGCTTTTCCTCTCACACCGTGGGGACACCCCGGATGGTTCCGCAGTAACCGTGGCCATGGATGGGGTGCGCCCCATGTTGGCAGAAGTCCAAGCCCTGGCGGTACCGGCAAGCTCCCGGAACCCACGGCGGGTAGTCACAGGGCTAGATAGTAACCGGGTGCCCATGGTGTTGGCGGTACTCATGGCACGCGCTGGAGTGGATACCTCCGAAAAGGATGTGTATGTGGCAACCGTGGGTGGGGTGAAAATCCAGGAACCCGCTACTGATCTGGCGGTAGCAATGGCGGCCTATTCCACGATCCGGCAACAAGCATTACCGCCGCGCACCGTGTTTATTGGGGAGTTGGGCTTAGCCGGAGAACTACGGCGGGTACCGGAAATCCAACGCCGCCTGCGGGAAGCTGCGCGTTTGGGCTATACCCGGGCGGTGATTCCGGCTGGTGCGAAGGTGAAAGTGGAAGGCATGAAGGTAGATAGCGTGCACACCATTGCCGAAGCCATTGGGCTACTCACGCCTAAAAACTAAATAGGCGTGGCATGCCGTGGGCCGTGTGGTGGGGCCGCAGGCATGTGTGCCGGCGTTGGGGCCTGTGGGTCTCGAGTAAAGCTTTGGGCCGAAGCCTTGCGCAAAGCTATGACCTGCGGAAGCCTCAGGCAGCAACTAACATCCTAAGTATGGCGGCTGAACCACCCACATCCCATAGGTCACAACGAGATTCTTCGCGTTTTGCGACCCCGGGCGATCCGGATGCGGATAACCCGGTAACTGCCCCTGCTGATAATCAAAATAAACAGGGAGAAACGCACGCTGATGGTGCCGAGGGCCCCAGTGACCCCGAGGTAAAAGCGGCGAAGAAGAAGGTCGAAGAGGTGGCGAAGGATGACTCCGCGGATGAGGGGAAGCGCCCTACCCAACGAGTTTTTGATGGGCAGATCCGTGCACCGCTGCGCGGAGCATGGCTAGATACCGCGTTTTTTGTGCTCGGCGGGATTGAGGCGGTGTGGTTTGCGATCCTACTTTTTGATAAGTCCTTTGGGGCAGGGTGGTCGCTGCTGCTGCTTATCCCATTTTGGGCGGTCACAGCCTACATCACGCTGCCTCGTCTGCACCGCATCTTAACGGCGGTATATGTGCCGGATTATTTCTTTGGGCGAACCCGCACTTCTGAGGGGATGCTCGGGGACCCGGTGAACTTGGCTTTTAATGGCACCGCGGCGCAGATTCATGCTGCGATGACGGAGGCTGGGTGGACGCTGGCGGATGAGGTGAATGTGAAGAGCTCCTGGAAGATTGTGGTGTCTTCGGTGCTGCGGCGCTCCTACCCCACCGCGCCGGTGAGCCCGCTCTTTCTATTCGGTCGGAAGCAGGACTTGGCGTATCAACAAGAAGTGGCGGGAAATCCACTGCAGCGCCACCATGTGCGTTTTTGGCGTTGCCCGGATGGCTGGTTGCTGCCGGGTGGTCGGCGTGTGGGCTGGCTGGGGGCCGGCACCTTTGATACTGCGGTGGGGTTATCTTTATTTACCTTGCAGATCACACACCGCATTGATGCCAATATCGATGTGGAGCGCGACTATATTGTGAAAAGTTTGACCGATGGGTGCTGCGATAAGGTGTCCGTCAGTTTGATCCACGATTTTTCCTCCGGGTATCACCACCGCAATGGTGGAGGCGACCGCGTGCACACCGATGGTGATCTGCCGGTGGTGGACCTAGAAAATGTTGAGGCGAAAAAGCCCAGTGATTTGCCGGAGCAAGTGTGTGTTGCCTCGCGGGGTTATCGCATTCCGGATGGGCCTTTTGCTAGCCCAGATCCCGGCGCACCGAAGGAACAAAAACTCACAGTCGGTGGGTCGACGGTGCGGCGCCCGAATATGGTCAAGATTGCGCTAGCGATGCTGATTATTTCACTATCGGCGCAGGTGGTGGTGCTGATTAGATCCTTCCTTTCTGGCAATCCCACCCCTGTGGCGGTGACCGGAACCTCAGAATTCATTGTGCCGCTGGAGTACCTGACCTTGGCGATGAGCTTGGTGATTGGCGGGCTGGTGGTGACCGCTGCGCTAACAGTGCTGACATTGCTGGGCTTCCAAATGCCGCGGGTGATGCTGATGGCCTTGGTGGGCGGCATGGTGTTGTTCAAGTTGGCTGATGGTACCATGCCGGATCCAGGGCAGTTAACGGTGCACCTATTGATTACCTCGGTGAACCTCTTGGCGCTGTTGGCGCTTTCTTCGGATGAGGTGCGTTTGTGGTCGCGGCGGGGAAAGCCGACCTGGCGGGATCATCCCGAAACCTATGATGAGGATTGCTGCACGAAGGAGTAAGGGCGTTGCGGGTTGCGGGCTTAGCTTCCGTGCTGGGTTAGCTTCGGGTCCTAGCGCAGGGGCGTTGGATGAGGAACTTCGCAGTCCCCAGCACCTCCCGCAGCACATGGTAGGGAGCAAGCCCAACATGAATGCCTTTAATGTGCAGCACCTGAGCATCCAAGGACGTACAGGCCTGATAAGTTAAGCGCACCCGACGGGTGTGCGGGCGGTTAGTGACCACAATGATGCGCTGCCAGCCATAGGACTGGGCCAGATCATTAATGGTGCGCGCCTCCCCACGGGTAGTAACCGGATCTGGGGTAAGGCAAATGATTTTATCTGCATCTGGGGTGTGCTTATGTTCGCGACGGCAATACTCCCACCCGGTGTGATCCGCCGGGCCGCGAGGATTAGAGACCACAAAGTTTTTCGCCACCCCGGCGCGCACCAATGCTGCCCCAAGCTCATGGCGGCCATCACTAGAACCGGCAATCACAAACACCGCATCGGCCCGGCGCACCATTTTCGTAATGGGCTCTCCCCTACGCCAAGGATCATCGAGGCCTTCCGGGGCATAAAAATAAGCGGTGGCGGCAGCAAGCACTAGCAAGAAAGCAATCACCGTGACAATGAGCCAGCGCAGGGTGCGGTGAGCGCGCCGTCGGATCACCGACCAGGTAACTGGCTGCGTAGGTCTGCGCCCAGGTTGGTGTGAAGGCAGATGGCTGCTCACTATGTGTTCACCGGTGCCCTTCATGCGGGGTGTGGTGTGGGTAGGAATCTAAAGTACGTCAGGTGGCTAGCCTGGAACCAGGGTTGTGCGGAAAATAAACAAAATCCGCTTCGCTGTGTCCTACGTCATGAACAGGGGTGTGGCTGCTAGAACTAGAGAATGACCTTTGGGAAAGACCTGCCCACCACTGTTGATGACTGCGAGTACTTCAGCCCCGCCGAGCTTGCGCAAGAAAATTTTTCTCAGCCCATTGTGATCATTGGGGCCGGGGGTTTTGGGCGCCACGTGCTAGCGGTACTGCGCACCATGCATGGCTGGCGGGAGGAGTGTTTCCTAGGCTTTTTAGATGATGGCGAGGTGCGCCATGATCGCCTCGAACGTTTAGGGGGGCAACACCTTGGTGCTACCGATGGGTGCATTGAGCTTCCTCAAGGCACTCGCTACGTGTTGGGGATTGGCAATGGCGCGGTGCGAGAAAAGCTGGATAAAAAATTTTTAGCAGCCGGGCTGAAGCCTTTGACCCTGGTGCACCACCAGGCTTGGGTGGCCCCGGATGCGCGGATCGGGGAAGGCAGCATCATTTGCCCCGGCGCGCGCGTGGATACCAATGTGATTCTGGGGCGCGGGGTGCACATTAATAACAACGACACCATCGGCCATGATGCGATTTTGACGGATTGGGTTACCGTCTTCCCGATGGTGGCGGTAGCCGGTGAGGTACATATTGGGCAGCGTTCCACTATTGGTGCTGGCAGTTGCATCAACCCTGGACAGAAATTAGGTGCCGACGCGTATGTTGGCGCCGGTGCTGCGGTGGTTAGCGATGTACCGGATGGCACCTTGGTGGTGGGGGTTCCCGCGAAGCCACGTGGCTAGGATGGTTGTGTTCCTAGCTGGCTTTTGCGGTGGGACGCCAAGATGAAGGCATCTTCAGCTTGAGCTTATTAAGCGTTTCTTTTCCGAAATATGGTGTCTTGCTGTTTAGGTAGGCGATCACTACCGTCAGCAGGGCCAGCAAGGCTACTTGCATGCCGATGGTGGAGGACCATTCATTGGGATCAGCGATGAAGGTGAAGGGGTTCATCGGCGAAGCACTACCGGAATTGAGGTTCCAGTAGATCCAATAGGCAAAGCCGACCGTATAAGACAAGCTCCTATTGCGCGTCAACACCGCGGTCAGCAAGGTGACGAGGCCAACCATCATTGCTGAGGTCAGGGCGTTGATAGTAATAACACCTAGGGTCACCCCCTGCCTGAACCCTTCACCGGAGATGAGAACGTAGGCACCGGATATCGCTAGCACTATGAGGATGTATCCGAGGACAACGATACCTAGCTGCGTTAAAAATTCCCTCATTTTGTGCTTGAGGTGGATGAACTTGATTTCGTGCATATTCTCTTCTTCGCCATATAGAACCGCATCTGGGATGGAGATCAAGACGTAGAGAGGAAGATAGAGAACGAGATTGTTCGCCAGGTCGAGTACACTGGGCATATTGAAGGCCGCCAAGAAGATAATCGCGAAAGAAATCGCAAGTACCATCTTGCGCACCGATAATGCATTCAATGGATTACCCATCTGGTCAGCTCTCCGTCTTTAGCCTGATTCTGCAGGCAACCTCGAAAATGACAAAGCTCGCTACGACCCCTAGAAGCTGGGTCGCGATAAGTGATGCATGAATCGGGAGTTCAGCAGCATCGAGCCGTTTGAAGAACACGAATAAGTGGAAGAACCTGCCGCCGGCGAGCGCCTCAGGCGTGATATTGATGACGCACCACAGAATGTAGAGCGGGATGAAGCTCATGGATTCTTTGAGGGCGATCATGATGAAGGCAGCCACCGAGGAGAACAGCAGAATCGGTGGGACAAAGAAGAGAAGATAACGTCCGATAAACGGTAGGTAGCTGACCTCAAGCCCGGAGTTGGAGAAGTTCAGGTAGGAATAGAGATTCAGCGCCGCGCCGAGCAGGTAGAAGATAGCGAGCAGGGGCAGCAGCATCGCCAGATACTGGTGGTAGAAATACCTCTTCCTGCTGCCCAAGAGATAGCTATAAGTGTCGCGGGACTTCACCTTGTCATCGAGGCTGAGGAAGTAATACGCCAAGCCAACGATGATGAAGCTAAGAATCGCACCCAGATAGGTGATGTATTTGTTCTGAAGGATCAGCTGGTACCCATAGCCATTTGTAGCTTCGAGCAGGTCCGCATTAGCTTCATCCGGTGTCTTCGACACGTACTGGTAATTACTAACAGCGCCCGCTAACCACGCTGAGGCGACCGGGTCTTGAGCATATAGTGCTTGGAGCTCGCCAATTGAATGCTCATTTAGCTGATCGATTAGTTCACTGGCTTTGTCTTTCTGAGGTCCACCGGCCGCTACGATCTGGTGGAGGAACTCGCGACTTGCAGCAACAACATCTTCCTCCTCAGCTTCGCGCAGTACCAGTTCGGCTTCGCCCTTTGAGGCCATCGCTTCCACACCGCTGGGATCTTTAAGCGGAAGCATGTAGGTCCCTGGGGTTTGGGTAACAATGAACACACCGCAGACAATGATGAGGCACACCAGCACGGGGCGAAGCCATCGGTGTTTGCATAGCAGTAGCCAACTACGCGATTCAGTCACGGTCGATCACCCACATATAGGCATCTTCCAAGCTGACATTTTCCGCAGGAATATGCTCGGCACCTGAGCTGCTGGGAACGGTAGCCTCAATGTGGCCGCCAACCCGACGAAACGCATAAACCCTGTTTTCTCGCAGGTACTGATCGAAACTCTCGACAGCATCAAAAGTCCGGGTGGATACGTGCTCTTGAGCAGCTGAGATGAGCTCATTGACAGAACCCTGGTACTTCAGCTGGCCATCATCGAGGATTAAAAGGTTCTCGCAAATCAGTTCCACATCAGAAATGATGTGGGTAGATAGCAGCACAATGTGGTTCTGGGCGTAGTCATTGACAATGCTTCTAATGGCTACTCGCTCAACCGGATCCACCCCTGCGGTAGGTTCATCCAGGATAAGCACATCAGGCTCCCCCACCAGCGCCTGTGCGATTCCCACCCGTCGCTTCATGCCGCCGGATAAACTCTCGAACTTAGACTTCCGTTGGGGCTGCAGATTCACCTGATTTAAGATGCTGTCGATGATTTGAGGGATTTCTTTCTTGTCAATCCCCCTCATAACTGCAATTTGCTGGATAATATCCTCGACCTCAAGAAAACCAGGGAATCCGAATTCTTGGGGAAGATAACCAACCCGGTTTCCTAACCCGACTTTGCCGTCGAACTCTATGGTCCCGGAGGTGGGTGTTATAAGACCGGTCATTATTTTAAACAGCGTACTTTTCCCAGCACCGTTTTTTCCTAGAACGCCATACAGACCCGAAGTGAATTCAGCGGTGATATTATCCAATGCTGTCTTGCGTGGATAGACCTTAGTGACACCATTTATGCTGATTATCACGGTACCTGCTCTCTTAGGGGAATGGCGCTGACACTGGGCTAGCGCCCTAAAGTATCTGCCAACTTACTGAATCAAGGTGAACAGCTAGGTGGCTGCCTTTCAGTGCGAGATAAGGCGCTCTCCATTCTTAACCATATCCCACGTACATTAATCGCCACTGCTTATCTCGATTCACCCAGGATAAAAGTTTTTAGAGCGAGAAATGGTGAGTATCAGCCTGTCTTTGAGTCAGGTTATTCACGAACTCGTCGTTTGTAGGCGCTGGGGAGAATCTGAGGAATGGTGGTGCGGCTGCGTGTCCGTTTGCGCACCATGTGCAGCTATTTTCTTATACGCTATGCCCCATGGAGCATCAAGAATGGCTAGACAACCTCATCGGGGATGATTCGCGACGCACGGCCGCTGTGCGTGCGAAGACCCCGAACTCCACGCTGGCGCGCCAATATGAGAACAACCGACTCACCCCAGAGATGGTGATTGCGCTATGCCGCGCCTATGAGCTCTCCCCGATTAGCGGTTTGATTGCCACCGGTTATCTCAATAGCGATGAAAGCACCGGCGATATTCCGGTGGAGTTCGCCTTAGAAAAAGCTTCGCGCGCACAGTTATTGCATGAGATCGATCGCCGTTTCCGGCTTGGTGAAGCTTAAGACTTCTTGTCTTCCACCACAGGCTTAGCCTCGGGTTCAGTCGTGGTGGCTGTTGGCTCGTTGCCCATGAACTCAGTCATGGTCACGTGCCCTTCTTCGCTAATACCCTCGCGCTTGAGCACCACTGCCACGGTGCGCCATAGAATTTTTAGGTCCAGCGGGATGCTGCGGTGGTCCACATAATAAACATCTAGGTCAAAGCGCTTCTCCCAGTCCAAGCCATTGCGGCCAGATACCTGCGCTAAACCAGTGAGCCCCGGGCGTACTTCTTGGCGGCGCGCCTGGTGCTCGTTATAGCGCTCCAGATAGCGCATATATAGCGGGCGGGGCCCCACCACGCTCATATCCCCGCGGATGATATTCACCAAGGTGGGGAGCTCATCAATGCTGGTGGCTCGAATGAACTTCCCTAACCCGGTGAGACGGGAGGCATCATCAACGCGTCCCCGTGCTGGGTCCACATCATGCATGGAGCGGAACTTCATCATCTTGAAGGGCTCACCGTTTTTCCCGGCGCGTTCTTGACGGAATAACACTGGCCTGCCCATGGTGGCGGCGATTGCTACCGCGGTGGGGATCTGGATGGGCAAGGTCACCACAAATAAGGCACTCGCGCTTAGAACATCGAAAGCGCGCTTCGTCTTTTCATACAAGCTCATGGCGGGAAGTTATCCATTTCTGTGCAGTGCCTTGGGGCGAAGCCTCGGGGCGAAGCCTTGGGGCGAAGCCTCGGGGCGAAGCCTCGGGGCGAGGGAAATTCTTTTCTGCAGTAGGTCAGCGACCTCGAGCGTGGCTAGGGGTGAAGTTTCTTCTGCCGGTGACGTTCCCGCTGCAGCGGGTTTTGTTTCTTCTTGGTGGCCTTCAGCGCGCGTTTATCATCGCGTTCTCTTTGCACAATTTCTTCTGGGCTGGTGGCTTCCGCCTCGGAGTTGCTGCGCAGCATGGGGGCGCAAAGGGCCACCAACGCGAAGAACCAGATGAGGCGCGAATCCAGGTAGTAACCAGAGAACATCGAGCAGAGGAAGATCGCTGCGCTACCAGCCATGGCGCACACCACGCCGAAGGTCGCGGTGCGTAGGCGCTGCCAAAAAGATAGGGCGATGGTGATTAGCAAGACCAGCACCAAGATCAAGCCCAGCGGGCCGGTTTCGGTAATGGTGGTGAGGAAAAGATTATGCGGGTGTTGGATGCCCGTGGCGTCTTGGAAGTGGAAGGCGTAGCCACCTAAACCTACACCGCTAATGGGGTGCGATTGGATGAGGTCCACCGCGTTATCGGCGATCTCATCGCGGCCTGAGGAGTAGCGATCAACCAAGGTGAGCTTGAAGAAGCGGTTAAGCACCAAGCGCATGAAGAGGTTGCGCAGCTGCGGGATGATTAAACACAAGATCACCCCGGCCACGCTCAGCCCAGCGCAGATGGCCAGGATTTTGCGTTGCTTCTTCAACCACAGGTGGCCGCCGAGGAATACCGCGGCGGCAAAGGCTGCCACGAGGCCGCCGCGGGAACCAGAAAGCACCGCACAGGCGAAGAAGATGGGCAGTGCTCCGAGGAAGAGCATGCGTTGGTAGCGCAGGGTGAGATAGAGCGCCGAGATCATGCCGAGGTCCATGTAGCGGACGAAGACATTCGGTCCGCCACCGAATGCGGACATGCGGTTGGGGGTGGTCCAGGTGCTGGTGAAACCACCAATCACAAAGACCAACCCGAGGATAAAAAACGTCCACCACATGATCGGCAACATTCTTTCTTTAAGCGAATGCGCAACCATAAAGGTCACCACACCGAGCAAAATGAGGGTGAAAACATCCGGTAGTTCTCTATGCGGGGCGGGCGCCCAGAACGCCGAAACCACTAACCAGAGGGTCCACAGCAGGAAAAAGAGCATCACCGCATAGGCGGTATGCGAGGAAGCGAAGCGGCTTTTTTGCTCTGCTTCCTCGGCACGCTTGCTAGCGACACTTCGGGTATCCACGCGATGCGATGCTGGTTGCACCACATCGTGGATCATTAGGCTCAGCGCGGAACATAGCGCCAAGACCACAGCCACGGGCAGCGCAATGAAGTTTTTATTAAGAACCTGGATGGAGGTATTTCCAGCGAACATCGCCAGCACTAAAAAGATGATGGATAGCGCTGCGAAGGGTTCGTCCTTCAGTACCGCAGCCCGCTTGTAGAGCGAGATGGGGGCGCGCAGGCTGCTGTCTTCAGGTCTCTCTTCTTTCTTGCGTTGCTTCTTGGCTGTGGGTCTAGCAATCACTATGTAAAGTCCTGTTCAGGGTCTCCACCACGCGGTCGATATCCGCGTCGCTCAACCCCGAGCCGCTGGGTAAGGTGACGGCCCGACCGAAGAGTTTCTCTGCGGTGCCATTAAGCACCCCGCGTGCCCCGGCATAAACCGGCTGCAGGTGCATAGGCTTCCACAGATGACGCGCCTCGATATTTGCTTCCTCAAGGGCAGCAATAAGGTCATCCGGGGTTAAAGCATGGTTATCATCCAGAACAATCGTACTCAACCAGCAATTTTCCTTATGCTCATGGGGGGTCGAAACATCACCCAACAAGCGGAACCCCAGGCGCTCACCAAGCTCCTGGTAGCGTGCCCGAATCTCCGCGCGGCGCGCCATGAAAGTATCCAATTTGGCTAATTGTGCGCGCCCCACAGCGGCCAGCAGGTTAGAAAGACGGTAGTTGTACCCAATATCGGTGTGCTCGTACCAGGCGACCGGCTGGCGGGCCTGGGTGGATAGGTAGCGGGCACCGTCAATAAGTTCTTTGTCATCAGAGACCAACATGCCGCCACCAGAGGTGGTGATGATCTTATTGCCATTAAAGGAGATCGCGGCAGCCACACCGAAGGATCCCGCCGGGCGGCCATTAATGCTCGCACCTAAGGATTCCGCGGCATCAACCAGCAGGGTCACACCATGCTGCTTGGCGATCTCTTCGATTTCCGGGTATTCGCAGCAGCGACCCATCAGATCCACGGTGATCATCACCGGAACGCTTTTACCTTCGGCTTTGAGTTCACTAATGGCTTGGTCAAGCAGCTTCGGGTCGATATTGCCGTCTTCTAAGGCATCTACGAACACCGGGGTGGCACCAACATATTCAATGGCGTTGGTGGTGGCTGCGAAGGTAAGCGAAGATACCGGTACATAATCGTCTTCACCCACACCTAGGCGCAGTAGTGCAAGGTGCAAGGCGGCGGTACCGGAGCTTAATGCCAGGCCGTGTTCGCAGCCGGTGCGCTGAGCAATCTCTTCTTCAAAGGCATCCACCTCAGGGCCCAGGGGTGCGACCCAGCCAGAGCGTACCGCCCGCAGGAGGGCTTCTTCTTCTTGCTTATCGACGGTGGCTTGGGAGAGCAGAATGCGGTGCTCAGTCATGGTGGAGGGCTCCTGAAAGAAAGGTGGTGTGTGGGGGAAAGTGCTGCGGTTATGAAATGCGGGACTGAGTGGTGGGGTTATTTCTTTTCCACTGCGTCGTAGAGCACCCGCATGAGCTTCCTAAAGAGTAGGTCGCGGTCGAATTCTTCGCGGCCAATTCGGCCAGATACTTCCGCAGCCTGCCGGAGTTTTTCAGGTTCCTGGCGTAGCTCACGGATCACCTCTGCGGCGGCATCCAGGTCACGGGGAAGATCAAATCCCGCACCTTCAGCTACAGCGAGATCCCGCAGCCAGCCCTTGTGGTTAAAGAGGATGGGTCGAGACGCCGCCATGGCATCAAATACCTTGTTCAAGCTGCAGGGCTCTAGGCAGGGGTCGAGGCGAAGGGAGCTTAAAACCAGGTCAGCGCTGGCCACGTAGTTGGCTACCTGCACCTTGGGTTGTTTACCGGGCAGCACTTCTGCTGGGGATAGGCCAAGGGCCTTAGCTTGGGCTTCTAGTGCTGGGGTGGAGGATCCGGCGCCGAGCAGGATGAAGCGCACATTATCTTCTTTGAGTTTGGCGGCTAGGTCCACGGCCCATTCGAGTTCGTAGACATAACCGAAGCCACCGGCATAAACAATGACGGTTTCCTCTTCGCCCCAGCCTTGTTCCTTGCGGAAGGCTTGGCGTTCTTCTTCGGTGCGGCTAAAAAGCGCCACGTCGGAGGCATTAGGAACGATGGTGACATCGGCTTTGGGGTCTACCTTTACTACCCCATCGCGCATACCGGGGCTTAGGGCCACGATCTTCTTCGAGGAGCTATAAGCGATTTTTTCTAGGAATTCAGCAAGCCCAATAATCACCGGGTTTTTGAGGAACCCTAATTCCACCGGCACTTCCGGCCAGAGGTCGCGGACTTCAAAGACCATCGGCACATTGCGAATGGTTTTTGCCACCACACCGGAGATAGCAACCGTCAATGGTGTGGAGCTAGCGAACACCACATCTGGGTGGGTGCGCGCAGCCACGGCGGAGCTGACGATCATAAACCGGGCGAAAGACATCATGCGTTTAGCCATGGACATGCTGTTGTCATAGGGCACGGCAAGGCGGCGAACGTGGATGCCTTCGACGGTTTCATCTAAGGCTTCTTCCCCACCGCAGATCATGGTCACTTGGTGGCCTTCGTGGACCATGCGTCGGGCGAATTCATAGGGGCGGGAGCCGCCATCTTCGCGGGGGAGTTTGAAGTGCTGGTGGATATAGGTGATGTTCATGAGTTTTCATTCCTAGCTGGTAGCAACACATAACCGGCGATCACGCCGATGAGGTACACCGCAATAGAACCCCACGCAGCACCAAGGGCACCGTGGGTATAAATAACAATCGGGAAGATGATCATTGCCGCTACAGCTGCCGCGCCTTCTGCCGCCCCAAGTTTTTGGGAATGCGGGCCGGCCAGCAAAATTCCGCAGAGGTGCCGGAACATGGCGAGCAAGATGGAGGCAATGGTCAGCGGGATGATGAAGGCGCGGGCTGGTTCATAGGCCCGCCCAAATAGCGGCACTAGCAAGAACCAAAGGGCCGCTCCACCGATCACGCCTAGTGGCAGAAACAACAGCGAACCTTTAGCGAGACTGCGCGCCGCAGCCCGCCGATCTCGGGAATTGCCCTTGCCCGAATGACTTGTTTGATAATCCGCCAGGGACTGCGCAATCCAATAAAGCGGTTCGGTGGCGGTAGCAACCACAATGAATAAGCCCAGCGACCCGGCGCTGACCATGGCGGGTAAAAGAATGCGGTTGAGGCGGGTGGAGATCAGCTTCGCCAGCCCGGACCAGGTCAGCGCCGCATTGTTGCGGATGGATTCGCGCAGGGCACCTTGGGGCAGTGCCTGGTTGCGGCGAACGACCATAAAGCCGTAGAGGGCGAAGAAAATGCCGGGGATGATGTATACCCCAGCCCAGTATTGCCAGGTCCGCACGCCGAGTAGCCAGAGGATGAGGCTGCCGATCAGGATGCTGCCCTGGTAGCCGAAGGTGGCGATTAAAAAGCCGCGGAGCTTCTTGGTGCGGATCGCATCGGAGCGATACCAGCTCATCCACACCGTAACGAGCGCAGCGGGGGCGGCCATCATGATCCATGGCCCATAAATCGGCCAGATGATTGCTGCGACCACGGCTAGGGCGATGAGCACCGCGCTTAGGCTCGGAAGCACATAGCGCGGACTCTTCTGCCCCAAGTCCTCGTGGCTTGCGCCGTCCTGGCCCGAGCCTTCCTCCTGCCGCAGCAGCGCGCGGTCCACGCCATAGCCAATGATGGGGGCGGTGATATACGCCAATTGCAGCACAGTGGCCACATGGCCGCGCAACTCCGGGCCGAGGGAACGCGCGGAGATGATATTGACGATGAAGCTCACGCCGGCGGCCAGCATGGAGGCCCCGGCGACGGAGACCACCGCGCGAATCACACTGCGGGACACTAGCGTTGCTCTACCGCAGTTTCAGCGGCCCTTTCATTAATGGAATTGCCATAGGCGCGCAGCCAGTGGCGTGCCGCTTCATCTTCATGCATGGCGGCCTCCCATTCGCCCTGCAAACTGCAGGGCACAACCTGTACTTCAGTGATCAGTTCATGGCGGTCGCCCACAATCGGATCTTCAGTGTCATCCACCAATTCCTCCGAAAGCTTTTCACCCGGGCGCAGCCCAGTGTAGGTGATCTCAATTTCACCTTCGCGACCATGCAAACGGATCAGCTGTTCCGCCAAATCCGCGATCCGCACCGGATCCCCCATCTCCAAAACGAGGGTTTCCCCAGAACGCCCCACCGCCGCGGCAACCAGCACCAGCTGGCAGGCCTCCGGGATGGTCATAAAGAAGCGCTCCACATCCGGATCCGTCACCGTAATGGGGCCACCATCTTCAATCTGCTTGCTGAAGGTGTGCACCACCGAGCCGCGGGAACCAAAGACATTGCCAAAACGCACCGACACCCAGGTGCCGGGGTGCTCTAGTGCCATATCGGCACACAGGCGTTCCGCGGCGCGCTTGGATTCACCCAAGATAGAGGTAGGGTTAGCGGCCTTATCGGTGGACACATTCACAATCACGCTGGCCCCGCATTTCGCGGCGGCATCGAGCACATGCTTGGAGCCCATCACATTGGTCTTCATGGCTTCGGCTGGGTATTGCTCCAGCAGCGGCTGGTGCTTCAGCGCGGCGGCGTGCAGCACCACCTCGGGGCGGCGTTCCATGAAGATCTTGTCCACGGCTTCTTTATCGCGCAGGTCCGCCAGGATGGTATTGCGGCCATCCAGCAGCGCCGTACCCAAAATGGAAAGCTCCGTGGCATGCAGGCCGCCTTCATCGCGGTCCAACATCATCAGCTCAGCTGGTTCAAAGTGGTAGATCTGGCGGCACAATTCCGAACCAATGGAACCACCCGCGCCGGTAACCAGCACGCGACGCCCTTTAAGCACGCGGGAAAGCAGATCCGTATCGATCTCCACCGGCGGGCGACCAATCAGGTCAGAAACACTAATTTCACGGAAGGATGCCGGGGCCTTGGGGCCTTCATCCAGCTCAGCGACCGGGGAGGAGATCAGCACGCGCACATTAGCGGCATCGCAGGTCTTCTTAATCATCGCCACTGCTTCAGGTGATGCCACCCCATCGGTAATGATGATCATCACGCGCGCATCGGTGCGTTCGATGGCGCTGCGTAGCTCATGTTCGCTGAGTTCTTGGGCGCGCATGCCGTGCACAATATCGCCGGTGGTATCCACGGTGTCCGCGAAAATCGCCACCGGGCGGTATTGGTTACTCGCCGCACCCGGCAGGGTGGAGAGGAAGCTGGCGGCGCGGTGCCCGGAGCCATAAATCATGGCGCGTTCTGCGGTTCCGCCCTTGCCATAACGGCTCCACGCCCAACGCCACACCGAGCGCGCGGCCACCGCCACCACGGTCACAAAAGCACCGGCAATCAGCGGCACGGATCGCGACATCATCCCGTGCGGGGCAATGAGGTTCACCGCCAGGGTGCCGATCAGTGCGCTGAGCACTTGCACGGCCACCACCATCAGAATTTCGGTGTGCGAGCCGGGCCACACCCGGCGCATGGAGGAATACAGTCCGGCCAGCCACCCGAGCACCATCATGGACACCATGATGACACCCAGGATTGCCAGGGCTTTTCCAGAAAGCGCGCTCATTTCGCTGAGCGCTAGGTCATGACGCACCCAAAGTGCCATGTGCATCAGCACGACCCAGAAAATTAGGTCAGCGATCATCCACTTCAACTGGGATGAGCGCGTTACGCTCGAATCTTGCTGCATTATTGTCTCTCTACCTACCAGCGGGCGTGGTGGCCATCTTCAGGTTCATCCGCCCCTGAGTCGATGGTGTGGTCAATGGAGGGATAGTCAAAGCTTTCCCCGAGATCCTCAGCTGAGGCGGGTGCTTCCCAAAACTCGGCAACGGGCGGGGTTTGCCGCACCTCGTTTTCTTGTGCGCGAGTAGCAACAGCACGATGGCGTCGAACAACAGCCTCATCATGTACCGCGTTGCGAGCCTGCTGCGCCAAAGAATGCTCCTTTTGGGGAGCGGTCGTAACCATAGCCTCTGCTTGGGAGTCATACCCATATCCGTAGCCATAGCCCTCAGACTTAGAGGCCTTCAAACCATTAACGATAATCCCGGCGATCTGCGAACCAGTCTTTTCCAACAACTCCATGGATTGTTGCAGCTGAGTGGTCTGAACCAACCCAAGTCGAGCAACCAATGCCACCGCATCTACCTGCGGTGCCAGGATCAACGCATCCGTCACCGGCAGCGATGGCGGGGAGTCCACAATCACATAATCGTATTGTTCTTTCAGCGCTGCTAAGACCCGGGACATCGCTTGGGAACCCAGCAATTCTGAAGGGTTCGGTGGGGGCGAACCGGCGGGCAGCAAATCCACCCCAGCGTTTAGGGTCTGCAGAACATCATCAACCTCAACGCTGCCGGCTAAAACATTGGTGAGCCCCACATGCGCGGCGGTACCGAAGCTGGCATTGGCTTGCCCGGCGCGCAGGTCGGCATCCACCAACACAACCTTATTGCCGGCTTCGGCCAGAACTGCCGCGACATTCAAGGAGATAAAGCTCTTGCCTTCATTAGGCACAGAGCTGGTAAAGAGAAGAACGCGTGGGGTGTGGTCCACAGCCACGAAGGCCAAGTTGGTGCGCAAGTGACGGAAGGCTTCCGCATTCGCTTCCCCGGTTTTCACCTGGTGGCCGGGTTCCGGAATCTCCTTAGCCACCATAATCTTGCCGAGTACACCAGCCCCGGTGATATCCACTGCATCATCCACGGTGCGCAGGGTGCGGTCATAGTATTCCCGAATAACCGCCGCAATCAGGCCTAAGACCAGCCCGATAAATAGTCCCAGAGCAACAATTTCCCAGGCTTTTAAGCCCACCGGGGAGTCCGTGGTGCTAGGTTGGCCCACCATGTAGAGGTAGGCGGTGGGAACATCACTACCCGCCGGGGTTTCAACTTCCGCCACCAGGTCAGTTAGCGCAATAGAGGTTAAGCTGACCATTTCTTCTGCGGTGTCTGGATCTTCATCCATGGCGGTGATGCGGATCAATGAAGTATCGGCTTGGGCCATGGCGCGAACAGCACCACGCAGTTGCCCGATCTTTAATTGGCCTTCGCTATCCGCGGCGACGCGGTTAAACACATCGGATTGGGCAACCATGGCGGCGTAGGTGCGCACGCGCTGGTTGGCGGCCATGGAAGCTTGGTAGGCGTTTCCCCCACCATCAGCATTCGTGGTTGAGACGGTTAAGGTAACAGAGGACTGATACTCCTGTGGCCGGATCCCGGCGTAGCCAATCGCGCAGGCGAGGCCTAATAAGGCGCATACCAGCACAGTAATCCAGCGTCGAGTTACCACCGTTACCAGGGTGGCTATTTCATTCATACGTTATGGTCTTCTCCTTGAAATCACCCACGAATTAACCTTGATGGATAAATGATTCGTTATCATTTGGGGCACTAGAATCGGCTGCATGCACAGATTTGATCCGCAAACTATCTAGGGCGAACCACTGGGTCAGTATGTGAACCTAAAAAAACTAACACATATCCCGACCAGCCACTATGCCGAAGGTTCCAATATTTGACCTATCAATAAAAGTTGACTATCCACTTAATTTGCAAAATACCTAGTCACAACATTTAAGCTCGTCATACAAGGAAACACCCACCAGGAGTGTCTAATCGGTCACCACAAGAAAAGCTACCTTGTACTAGAACGCTGGTTGACCCAACTCTATTTACTTTTGGAAAGATCCTGAGGAACTCAAAAGTAGAGATACTCGTCACTTTAAGCTTTATGATGAGTAATTCCTCGGGCGTATGGGCAATGCGGTGCCTTGACCAACCGCCAGGCATACTTAGTGCCATCGCCCCCAGCCCAACAACAGCCTCTTTTCAAGAAAGACCCTTAGTCAGCCCCATGAACACCGTGCTTTTCATCTGCCAGGGAAATATTTGCCGCTCCCCTATGGCCGAAACACTCACCCGCCAATATTTCCCCCAGGTTGATCCCAGCCGGATCCGCTCCGCAGGTCTTGGTGCCGTCGTTGGTGCTGGGATGGATGGTCGCTCCAAAGCAGCCCTGGCTGCCGCGAATATCCCAGCAGACGCTAGCTTTGTTTCCCGCCAATTCACCGCCCCCATGGTGGATAACGCACTGGTACTCACCATGAGCCAGCGTCAATCCGCCGAATTAGCGAAATTAGCCCCCAATGCCATCCCGCGTACTTTCACCTTGGGGGAACTCGCAGCACTATGCCGCACCTACCCCGGTGAGTCCGTAAAACACATGCACCGTTCTCGGCGCTTGATTGAGCCTGCCCCCGATATCCCGGACCCGGTGAGGGAAGACCCGGAGGTCTTCCACCGAACCCTAGAGCTCATCGATGATTATCTTCGCGATATCGATGATCTCTTCGCCGATTGGTTTGAGCTTTAACCCAAGTTGAAGGTGTGCGCGTCCGACGGGTTATCCCCAATCACGGCATGGAGGAAGTAGCTGCCAGCCGGTACAGGTTGGCGCTGCTGGCACATCTCCGGGGCGGAGGTGGTGCGCGACCACCTCGCCTCAAAGTGGCGTTCCTCTCCAGCCGGAAAGATGCGGGTACCGGTTCCTTCCGAGGCGTTGCAATCCACATCCGCCCACACGCGTTGGTTGGTGGCCAGGTCATAAACCTCAAAGCGCAGAATGTCGCGATCTAGGTCGATCTCGCAATCCGCGTCGGTGGGGTTTTTCACCGTCATATAGAACTTGGGCTCCACATTGCCCGCGTAGTTCGGCTGATCAGAAGTCGCGGTGATCCTAAGATCATGAAGCTCGCAGCTTTGTTTCTTTGGAGCTTCAGCGCTCGCCTCGGTGCTTTCGCTGGTGCTCTCCGAAGTGGACTCGCTGCTGGACTCCTCAGTGGATTCGCTCGTGCTTGTTGTCTCGGTGGCCTCAACGCTGGTGGTTGTGGTTGTGGTGGCGGCGACGTCGGTGGATTCGTCCTTCTTACCGGCGAATTTGACCATCGCAAAAATCAGTATCGCGATCACCACCAGCAGCAAAAAGAGCGCAGCGACGCGGCGGCGAACGTAGATCACCTCAGGCTGACGAGGAGCCTGTTCTTGATCATAGGAGTTACGGCGGGGAGGACGTGGGGAGCTCACGCCCTGTAGTTTAGGTGGCTTTCGCCGTCCTAGGAGGTACCCACACCGTTCGTGTCTTCATCGCTGACCCCGAAGGTACACACCGGCTCCGCCAAACCATCAGAGAGGCGATAGCGCAGACCCACCACACCAACAGTGCCATTGTCTAGGTGCGCTTTCAGCTCTGGCGAACGCGAGATGACCTGGCCCACGGTCTCAATGATGTGTTGGCGCTCAAAGTCGGAAACGGTATTCCGGTTCTCTGCCTTCGACACCAGAATCGAGGGGCTGACCTTTTCAATCAGGACGCGTTGGAAACCATCCGGGATGGTACCGCCATCAAGGGCATCCGCGGTGGCTTTCACAGCACCGCAGGACTCATGGCCCATCACTACAACTAATTCCACGCCGAGGCTTTCTACGGCGTATTCGAGGCTGGCGAGGACCGAGAGGTCAATGATTTCACCGGCGGTGCGGATAACGAAGAGGTCACCTAGTCCCACATCGAAGACGATTTCCACCGGGACTCGGGAGTCCGAGCAGGCCAGCACCACTGCACGGGGGTTTTGGCCCTCCCGGAGTTGGCTGCGGCGACTTTGGTCTTGGTTGGGTCGCTGTTGGGCGTCCTCAATGAAACGACGGTTCCCCTTTTGCATGGCGTCCCATACAGCTTTGGGGTTTCTGTCCACATCACGCATCGGCATAGTTCTTATTCTCGCACTTGCTAGGATCTTTAGTGCCCATGACCTTGAATAACCGCCGATTGTTTACCCCCGAAAAACCCAATGATCATACTTGCGCGCTCAAAGTGATCGATTGGTATCGTCAGAATGCCCGCGATTTACCGTGGCGCGCCGAAGGCACCAGCCCATGGGCGGTGCTGCTTAGCGAGGTCATGAGCCAACAAACCCCCGTAGCCCGGGTGATCCCTCAATGGGAAGAATGGATGCGACGTTGGCCCACCCCGAATGATTTTGCTCAAGCCAGTACTGATGAGGTGCTGCGCGCATGGGGTCGGTTGGGTTATCCGCGGCGAGCACTACGGCTTTTAGAATGCGCCCGAGAGATCAGCACTCGCTTTAACGGCGAGGTACCTCATCAGGTGGAGGACCTGCTTGCCCTACCAGGCATCGGTGATTACACCGCGCGGGCGGTGGCGTGTTTCGCCTATCATCAGCCGGTTCCAGTGGTGGATACCAATGTGCGCCGCGTGTATGCGCGGCTGGTGCAGGCCACTTTTTATTCCCCTCCTGCCCGCAAAAGTGAGCTGCGTTTAATCGCAGACTTTTATCCGTCCGGTAAAGAACCAGAGTGCGCAGTGGCACTCATGGAATTAGGGGCCTTAGTGTGCACCGCTAGCTCCCCGGATTGTGGGCACTGCCCGGTGTACCGTGAATGTGCCTGGCAGCGCGCTGGTTGCCCTGAACCTAGTGCGCAGGAGCAGGCAGCGAAGAAGAAGCGGGTGCAAAAGTTTATTGGCACCGACCGCCAGGTGCGCGGCAAGATTATGGCTTTGCTGCGGGAAAGCAAAGAGGTAAAGCGCGCCGATATTGATGCGCTATGGCCGAAGCCGGCGCAACTATCCCGCGCGCTTTTCTCTTTAATTGATGATGGGTTAGCCGAAGAACATAAAGCTGGGGTTTTCCGCCTACCCGTGTAGTCCCGGAGCGGTTTTATTTGCTGCGGTTCTTCCGGCCCTTCCAACGGCCACGGAAAGTTAAGCCACCGGGAAGGTTCACCCACAGTCCACCACGGGAGTTGAAGGTCACCGGCCCAACCTTGGTGGAGCCAGAGACCCCGGAGCCGGAAATATTCAGCCAGCTATTCTTACCCAGCTTCTTGCGCTTGCGGTATTGGATGCCCATGCGTTTCTCCCGTTGAGGTGTCTATGTTGTTTTAGTTTCTGTGAAGTCTACCGCGTGTAGCTGGCCACACACCTGGTTGATACCCAGCTGGTTGCTGATAAACAATTTTTGAGCCAGGGGCAAGAGGAAAGAAGAATCCCCCGCACACCTGCCCAGGTGTGCGGGGGATGTAGAGCTTGAGGTCTTAAGACCTACTATTCCGGTTTGGGTTGTGGTTGCGGTTGACCATAACCGAAGCCGGCTTCGGGGCCTTCTTCATCGGAGTCATTGTCCTGGCTCACCTGAGAAGCATCACCGTATTCGCCTTGGGCGTCTTCGACATGCTCGCCGTGCTCGCGCACTTCTTCCATGTCGAGGCCTTCAGCGGTGTCGCTTTCTGGCACATCGCCTTCAGCAGCTTCAGCAACATCAGTGATAGCTTCGGCAGCTTCCACGGACATCTCATCGAAGGTGTCTTCCGGCAGCGGCTTGGGGCGCGGGGTGAAGGTGAAGGTGGCCTTTTCGGTGTCCTTGGACTCGCCATCCCAACCATCAACACCGACCTCAACGATTTCACCGGCGCCGAGTTCACCGAAGAGGATCTTCTCACTCATGGCGTCTTCGATTTCACGCTGAATGGTGCGACGCAGCGGGCGGGCACCCAAGACGGGGTCGAAGCCGCGCAGCGCCAGCAGGTTCTTCGCCTTATCGGAAAGCTCAATGTCCATGTCCTTGGCCTTAAGTGCCTTGCGCACACGGTCGATGAGCAGTTCCACCATCTCCACGATTTGTTCGCGGGTGAGCTGGTGGAAGACCACGATATCGTCGATGCGGTTGAGGAACTCAGGGCGGAAGTGCTTCTTGAGCTCATCGTTAACCTTATTCTTCATCCGCTCATAGCGAGCTTCCTCATCGGTTTCCGAAGAACCGGTAAAGCCCATACCCACAGCCTTGGAAATATCTTGGGTACCAAGGTTGGAGGTGAAGATCAGCACCGTGTTCTTAAAGTCGACGATGCGGCCTTGGCCATCGGTGAGGCGACCATCTTCGAGCACCTGCAACAGGGTGTTATAGATCTCCTTGTGGGCCTTTTCGATCTCATCGAAGAGCACCACAGAGAAGGGCTTGCGGCGCACCTTTTCGGTGAGTTGGCCGCCTTCTTCATAGCCCACATATCCAGGGGGCGCACCGAAGAGGCGGGAAGCCGTGAAGCGATCGTGGAACTCACCCATGTCGATTTGGATGAGCGCATCATCTTCACCGAAGAGGAATTCCGCCAAAGCCTTGGAAAGCTCGGTCTTACC
Organism: Corynebacterium spheniscorum; assembly: GCF_900113445.1. GTDB lineage: Bacteria > Actinomycetota > Actinomycetes > Mycobacteriales > Mycobacteriaceae > Corynebacterium > Corynebacterium spheniscorum. The sequence continues at coordinate 57,686 of NZ_FOPJ01000007.1, read as the reverse complement.
CACACCGGAAGGACCCGCGAAGATGAAGGAACCAGAGGGACGCTTCGGATCCTTCAGGCCAGCGCGGGTACGGCGGATGGCACGGGAAACAGCCTTAACCGCATCATCTTGGCCGATGATGCGCTTGTGCAGTTCATCTTCCATGCGCAGCAGGCGCGCAGATTCTTCTTCGGTGAGCTTGAAGACCGGGATGCCGGTCCAATTGCCGAGCACCTCAGCGATCTGCTCTTCGCCGACCTCAGCGATTTCTTCGAGGTCACCGGAACGCCACTGCTTTTCCTTCTCGGCGCGTTCATCGCCGAGCTTATGCTCCTTATCGCGAAGACCAGCGGCCTTCTCGAAGTCCTGAGCATCAATGGCGGCTTCCTTTTCGCGGCGAACTTCCGCGATGCGCTCATCGATTTCTCGCAGCGACGCCGGGGCGGTCATGCGCTTAATGCGCATGCGGGCGCCGGCCTCATCAATGAGGTCCACTGCCTTATCCGGCAAGAAGCGGTCATTGATATAGCGATCCGAGAGCTGCGCAGCAGCAGTCAGCGCACCATCAGTAATGGACACGCGGTGGTGTGCCTCGTAGCGGTCACGCAGACCTTTAAGGATTTCGATGGTTAATTCCACCGAAGGTTCATCAACCTGCACCGGCTGGAAACGACGCTCCAGGGCAGCATCCTTTTCGATGTGCTTGCGGTACTCATCCAAGGTGGTGGCACCAATGGTTTGGAGTTCACCGCGGGCGAGCTTGGGCTTTAACAAGCTAGCAGCGTCAATGGCACCTTCGGCGGCACCAGCACCAACGAGGGTGTGGATCTCGTCGATGAACAAGATAATGTCGCCGCGCTGGTTGATTTCCTTGAGCACCTTCTTCAGACGCTCTTCGAAGTCACCGCGGTAGCGCGAGCCGGCAACCAGGGAACCTAAGTCGAGGGAGTACACCTGCTTATCCTTCAGGGTCTCCGGAACCTTGCCATTAACAATGTCGAGGGCTAAGCCTTCGACGACGGCGGTTTTACCCACACCGGGTTCACCGATGAGCACGGGGTTGTTCTTGGTGCGGCGCGAGAGCACCTGCATAATGCGCTCAATTTCCTTATCGCGGCCGACCACTGGGTCGAGCTTGCCTTCCTTGGCAGCCGCGGTGAGGTTACGGCCGAATTGGTCGAGCACTAAGGAGTTGGAGCGTTCCCCGCCACCGGCACCAGCGGCGCTTCCGCCGCGGGAACCAGCAGCCCCCGCACCCACGGTGCCGCCACCGGCTTGCGAGGTTCCTTCGGGGGTTCCTTGGCCACCTTCATAACCGCTCAGTAGCTGGATCACCTGTTGGCGAACCCGCGGGAGATCGGCACCTAATTTAACGAGCACCTGTGCTGCTACGCCATCGCCTTCGCGGATAAGCCCGAGCAGCAGGAATTCGGTGCCGATATATTTGTGGCCCATCTGCAGGCCTTCACGCAGAGAAAGTTCCAGAACCTTCTTGGCGCGTGGGGTGAAGTGGATTTCTGCTTCCGGGGCTTTGGTGCCTTGGCCGATAAATTCCTCGACCTCTTGGCGGACTGCGTCGAGGCTAATGCCCATCGACTCCAGTGCCTTGGCGGCTACACCCTCACCCTCACGAATCAGGCCAAGCAGGATGTGCTCGGTCCCGATGTAGTTGTGGTTGAGCGCCCGGGCCTCATTCTGGGCCAGGACGACAACGCGTCGTGCGCGGTCCGTGAACCTCTCGAACATTTAATAACCCCTTGTTTTCGCTCGCGTTAAAATTTTGTTCCACCCACTCTAACGCGCGTGCCGGCCACTTCTTCCCCTCACTCGAACACCTGCCCGCCCAAAACCCCAGCTACGCTTAGCATCCGCGCAGTTCAGGGCGCTCCCGGTGGGCTTGTACGCCGATAGCGAACACACCTATAAGACACCTTCGGGGAGGGATTTCTACCACGCGGGAAACTTCGGGTTACGCAGCACTTTTCTCACAAGTGGGGGCAATTCCTCCACAAAGAGTGTAATGCCAAATGAAACCCCAGGTCAGTAATATGTCCCCAAACTTTATAACTCCCAAGGGTTGAGATAGCGTTCCATTTTTATCTGAACGCATTAATTAAATTGGCGTCATAATTGTCAGGAAAGTGAGAAAGGCAATACTCTACCGGCATTGACTTTACCTTGAAAGATCACCGATGAAGGCTTAATTATAACCCGCCACAAACCCCCTGAAAGCACTGCTCAGATATAAAGGCGGCAACCAATATCGCTCCCTCACCCACATACAGGGAGCAACATCGGTTGCCAGCCAGTACGTTACCCAGGTCGGCCATACTTAGCAAGTTGTTGGCAGAAGTTTTTACCACCTAAGGGCTAACCGAAAGTACGACTCGGATATGTATATAACCCTTGAAATAGGTAAGGGGAAAACCTCCACTTTTTCGTTATGTGCTGTAGAGTTTCCTGAGGCTAAGCTAAAGAAAAACTGGCCAGGGAAGAGCTGTTTAAGGAAATTTATCCTTGGCCAGTCGCTACCCTACTCAGAGGGTGCTATAGGCGATCAACCTGGTTTTATTGGTTTAGCGGGCTTCTGGTTTCACCATGGGGAAGAGAACCGTCTCGCGGATACCCAAACCTGTAAGAGCCATCAGCAGGCGATCGATACCCATGCCGTTACCGGAAGTCGGCGGCATACCCTGTTCCATGGCGGCGAGGAAGTCTTCATCGAGCACCATGGCTTCTTCATCACCATCGGCTGCCAGGCGGGCTTGGTCTTCGAACCGCTCACGCTGTACCACGGGATCCACCAGCTCGGAGTAGCCGGTGGCCAACTCGAAACCGCGGACGTAGAGGTCCCACTTCTCAGTCACCCCGGGCTTGGAGCGGTGCTGGCGGGTCAGCGGGGAGGTCTCTACCGGGAAGTCACGGACAAAGACCGGGCCGTAAAGCTGGTCAGCGCAGAGCGCTTCCCAGATTTCTTCGACGAGCTTGCCGTGTCCCCAACCAGCGTTCTTGGGAACTTCCACGCCCACAACCTCGGCGAGGGCCTTAAGCTCTTCCACGGTGGAATCAATGGTGACTTCTGCTTGGCCGGGGAATTTCTTGGCCAGGGCCTCATTCAGCGAGGGGTACATTTCCATCTCGCGCCATTCGCCACCGAAGTCATAGGTGCTGCCATCAGCCAAGGTGACCACTAGGCTGCCGAATACTTCTTGGGCGCAGTGTTGGATCAGGCGCTTGATCAGGTCAGCCCCATCATCGTAGGTGCCCCAGGCCTGGTAGGTTTCCAGCATTGCGAATTCGGGGCTGTGGGAGGAATCCACACCTTCATTACGGAAGTTGCGGTTGACCTCGAAGACCTTTTCAATACCGCCGACTACGCAGCGCTTGAGATAAAGCTCTGGGGCGATACGCAGGTAAAGGTCAATATCGAGGGCATTGGAGTGCGTTTCAAAAGGCCGCGCTGCGGCACCACCGTGCAGGGTTTGGAGCATCGGGGTTTCGACCTCGAGGAAGCCTTCATCTTCCAAGAAGTGGCGCAGTGCGCGCATCACCTTAATGCGGGTCAGCGCATTCTTGCGGGCCTGCTCGCGCATAATCAGGTCGGTATAGCGGTGGCGAACGCGGGTGTCTTCGCTCATATCGGCAAAAGCCACCGGCAGGGGGCGTAGTGACTTCGCAGCGAGCTGCCAGGTCTTAGCCATCACTGAAAGCTCACCGCGTTTAGAGGCAATCACGCGGCCGCGTACACCAATAAAGTCGCCGAGGTCCACATCGGACTTCCAGGCATCCAAGGCTTCTTGGCCTACTTCAGCGAGCGAAAGCATGGCTTGAACTTGGGTGCCATCACCGGCTTGGAGAGTGGCGAAGCAGAGTTTGCCGGTATTGCGCATGAAGATGAGGCGCCCGGTAATAGCGACCTCAACATCGGTTTCTTCCCCGGCATGCAAGTAGGTAACACCTGGTTCATCACCGGTTTCACCTTCCGGGAGGACCTGGAATTGGGCACGTAAATCCGCCAAAGAGATGGTGCGATCCACCACTACCGGATAAGGATCAATCCCGGAATCAAGTAAGCGTTGGCGCTTTTCGCGGCGAATCCGCAACTGCTCCGGAAGATCAGTGGTTTGCTTTTGGCTTGGTTTCTGCTTAGTCACGTTGTCCCAGGGTAGTCGATGAAGATCGCACTAAGACCATCGCACACCCCAATCACGTGTGGCATACCCCAGCCGTGCTGTCACGGGGGTGTGTCCCTGCCGGGCCCCCAAGCATTCGATCTCGAAGAATGCTCGTTTGGGAAACAAATGCAGAAGATTATGTCTATAGTGAGCAAAACCTCTTTTTGGCGCGGGAAGGATCAGCGCGACATGAACTCACTCATCCTGGTTTTTATTGGCGTCGGCATGATGATTGCCGGCTATGTGCTGTACTCGAAGTTTTTGGCGCAGCGGGTATATGGGCTCTCGGCGAGCTACCGCACTCCCGCGCACACCATGGAAGATGGCGTGGACTATGTGCCCACCAATAAATATGTGCTCTGGGGACACCACTTCACCTCCGTTGCAGGTGCCGCCCCCATTGTGGGCCCCGCAGTGGCGGTGATTTGGGGTTGGCTGCCGGCTTTCCTCTGGGTGACCATTGGCACGGTATTTATTGCCGGCATGCATGACTTTGGTGCGCTGTGGGCCTCGCAGCGACACCGCGGACAATCCATTGGCACGCTGTCTGGGCGTTATATCGGGCCGCGGGGTCGCAACCTTTTCTTGGTGGTGATCTTCCTCCTGATTCTGATTGTGGTTTCAGGCTTTGCGGTGGTGATTGGTGGGCTACTGGTTTCTACCCCGACCGCGGTGATCCCCACCTGGGGTGCGATTGTGGTGGCGGTGCTGGTGGGCCAAGCGATTTATCGCTTCAAGTGGAACCTGCCGCTGGTGTCGGTTATTGGTGTGGTTGCGCTGTATTCGCTGATGGCGATTGGTGATCGCTACCCCATGGAGCTGCCGGAATCTACCTTCGGGTTACCACCGGCCGCGATTTGGATCATCCTGCTTTATCTTTATGGCGGTATTGCCTCACTGCTACCGGTGTGGGTGCTGCTGCAACCGCGCGACTACATCAACGGCCTGCAGCTTTTCGTGGGCTTGGGCATTCTTTATGGCAGCTTCTTGCTTACTGCGCCAACGGTGGTTGCGCCCATGCTGAACCTGACTGCCAGCAGCAGTGATGGTTCTGCGATGCCCTCGATTCTGCCGCTGCTTTTTGTGACTATTGCCTGTGGTGCGATCTCTGGTTTCCATGGGATGGTGGCTTCTGGCACCACCTCTAAGCAATTGAATAAGGAAACCGATGCGCGCTTTGTGGGCTACTTCGGTGCTGTCGGCGAAGGGCTATTGGCCTTGGGCTCCATTGTGGCTACCACCGCTGGGTTTAAGTCCGTGCAGCAATGGGAAGAGATCTACCATGCCTTCGGCGAAGGTGGCGTGGGCGCCTTTGTGAAGGGCGGCGGCAGCCTGGTTAATGAAGGCCTGGGCATTCCGGCTTCCCTTTCGGCCACGATTTTGGCCACCATGGCGGTGCTTTTTGCCGCCACCACCATGGATACCGGTATTCGCCTACAACGCCTGGTGGTTCAGGAAATTGCGCAGGTAGTTGGCGGGAAATTAAGTGCCACCACCGCAACAATCATTGCGTTGATCATGGGCTTGGGGCTGAGCTTCTCGACCGGTGGCGATGGTTCTGGCGGCATGATTATTTGGCCGCTGTTGGGTACCACCAACCAGCTGATGGCGGCACTGACCCTGGCGATTTTGGCCGTGATTTTGACGAAGCTGCGTCGCCCCACCTGGCCGATCCTGATCCCCTTGGTGTTTGTGCTCTTTATGAGCATGTGGGCGGCGATCATCCAGGTGGAAAGCTTCTACGCCAAAGGCCAGTGGCTGCTGCTCGTATTGGACATCATTGTGCTCATCGCAGCGTGCTGGATCACTGTGGAAGCGATTGCGGCGATGAATCGTGCGCGTAAGGAAGAACCCATGGTGTGGACGGATAATGATCTGGATTCGCCGGTGATGGCAGAGGCCCCAGTGGGGCCCGATGCCCCAGTGGGTCCCGATGCCCGGCTGGACTCTGAGACGCCGACTACCGCCCCAGACCCACGCGCCTAAGACACAACTCGCCCGTGGCACAACCGGCCCGTGGCGCAACCGGCCCCAGCCCTCGCCTACTCGCGCCACGCCGAGTAATCACGCGTGGCAGACCCCGGCCCCCTGCCCGGGGTGCAGCGAAAAAGCAGCAGCCTAAGCCTAGGATCTCGAGAAGCTAAACCTAAGAATGAATAAAAATCACGCCAGTATTAGGTGATCCTTTCGCCATTCTGTCAATATAGTGAGCTACACCACGGCTGGAAGGTTTAACTGGAAGGTTTCAATGAATTCTCTTGTTCTAGCTTTTATTGGCGTCGGCATGATGATCGCCGGCTACCTGCTCTATTCCACATTCCTCGGTAAGCGCGTCTACGGGCTTTCTAAGAACTATCGGACACCCGCGCACACCATGGAAGATGGTGTCGATTATGTGCCCACCAATAAATACGTGCTGTGGGGACACCACTTCACCTCGGTTGCCGGTGCCGCCCCCATCGTGGGCCCGGCGGTCGCCGTGATCTGGGGTTGGCTGCCCGCCTTCCTCTGGGTCACCATCGGCACCGTTTTTATCGCCGGCATGCATGACTTCGGTGCGCTCTGGGCCTCGCAGCGCCACCGCGGGCAATCCATTGGCACGCTATCGGGGCGCTATATCGGATCCCGGGGCCGCAACCTCTTCCTCGTGGTGATCTTCCTGCTACTGCTCATGGTGGTCGCAGCCTTCGCCGTGGTGATCGCCGGGCTTTTGGTCTCCACCCCATCCGCGGTGATCCCCACCTGGGGTGCCATCCTGGTGGCTCTGCTGGTGGGCCAAGCGATCTACCGCCTGAAGTGGAACCTGCCGCTGGTTTCCGTGGTCGGTGTGATTGCGCTGTATTCACTCATGGTGATTGGCGATCGCTACCCCATTGAGCTGCCGGAATCCACCTTCGGTCTGCCGCCAGCAGCCATCTGGATCATTATTTTGTTCATCTACGGCGGCATCGCCTCGCTGCTGCCGGTGTGGGTGCTGCTGCAACCGCGCGACTACATCAACGGCCTGCAGCTCTTCGTGGGCCTGGGCATCCTCTATGCCAGCTTCCTGCTCACGGCGCCTACCCTGGTCGCCCCCATGGTGAATGTGCCAGATACCAGCGCCGATGGTTCGCCCATGCCCTCTATCCTGCCACTGCTCTTTGTCACCATCGCCTGTGGTGCGATCTCTGGTTTCCACGGGGTGGTGGCTTCCGGAACCTCCTCCAAGCAGCTGGATAAGGAAACCGACGCGCGCTTTGTCGGCTACTTCGGTGCCGTGGGCGAAGGGCTGTTGGCCCTGGGCGCGATCATCGCTACCACCGCTGGCTTTAAGTCGCTGCAGCAATGGGAGGAAATCTACAGCGCCTTCGGCCAAGGCGGCGTCGGTGCCTTCGTCAAGGGCGGCGGGCACCTGGTCAATGAGGGCCTGGGCATCCCCACCTCTCTCTCGGCCACCATCCTGGCCACCATGGCGGTGCTTTTTGCCGCCACCACCATGGATACCGGTATTCGCCTCCAGCGCCTAGTGGTCCAAGAAATCGCTGAGGTGATGGGCGGGAAGCTCAACTCCGCTGCCGCCACCATCATTGTGCTGGCCGTGGGTGTGGGCCTGACCTTCTCCGCTGGTGGCGATGGTTCCGGCGGCATGATCATCTGGCCGCTGTTTGGCACCACCAACCAGCTGATGGCGGCGCTGACCATGTCCATCCTGGCGGTCATGCTCACCCGCCTGCGTCGCCCCACCTGGCCCATCCTCATCCCGCTGGTCTTCGTGCTGATCATGAGCCTGTGGGCAGCTGTCGCGCAGATCGAAGGCTTCTACGCCAAGGGACAGTGGCTGCTGCTGGTGCTCGACCTGATCATCCTGGTCGCGGCCTGCTGGATCACGGTGGAAGCCTTCGCCGCCATGAACCGCGCACGCAAGGAACCGCAGGTGACCTGGAGTGATAATGACCTGGACGCACCCATGACTGCCGCGGAGAGCGCTGCTGGGTCTGCTGGTTCGGCTGGTGCCTCGGGTTCGGGTGCTGCTGAGCCGGGGGCAAGGGCGTAGCTCCTGGAGAGCTTAACCGCTGCATTGGGGCTCTAGGGGTCTCCTCCCCTGGAGCTCTTTTGCTTTCCCCGAGATCGGCCGCGGTGCAGGAGGGCACATATCCCCGCGGTATGTCCGGGGTGCAGGTATGCCGCACCGGATAGTCCCGCGGGGCACGCGAGAATGCGAGAATAAGAACGTGGATTTTTTAGAAAAACTGCGGGCCTTTGGGCGTGGCTTGAATGAGTTTTATGCCGCGCCTTATCGCAGTGCCTTCCTTCGCGCGCAACGCGAAGAAGAAGACCTCTTTATGTTGCTGGTCTTAGGTGAAGCCCTTGGGGTGCCTAACCCGGCGGCCTTTTATACCCTCGAACTTTTGCCCATCATCTATGAAGATTTCCATGCTTGGCATCAGCGCATGGGAATGGAACATTCACCCCTGGAGAATATTCGATGCTGCTAGATCTTCCACCGCTGGTGTTTTTTGGCGGCAAAGGCGGAGTCGGGAAAACCACCACCGCAGCGGCAGTGGCCCTAGCCTTAAGCGAAGCTGGCCGAAAGGTACTGCTGGTTTCCACCGACCCGGCACACAACTTGGGGCATCTGTGGGGCGTGAAGATCGGGGACCAAGAATACTCCCTGAGTGAGAACCTGGAGGTCTGCGAGATTGATCCGGCACTAACCACCAAGAAGCACCTCGAGCAGGCACGAGAGGTGATGTATTCGATGATGCCGGAGCGCCTGCATAAGGAAGTAGACCACCACCTTGCTTTATCGGCGAGCACTCCCGGCGCGCATGAGGCCGCCATCTTAGAACGCCTGGCGGACCTGATTACTACCCGGGAGGAACGCGGCTATGAGCATGTGATTGTTGATACCGCACCTTCAGGGCACACCGCGCACCTACTGGATATGCCGGAACTGATGGGCGCGTGGACTGAGGGGTTATTGCAGCGCCGCGCGCAATCAGAAAAATTTGGTGAGGTGGTGCGCGGCTTTGATGCCACGGGGAAGGATAAGGCCGCTGGGGTGAGTGGGGATTCACCGGTGGAGCGCCGTAATAATCGGATTCGGCATATTTTATTGCGCCGCAAGGAGAAGTTCGCGAAGCTTCGCCACGAGCTCAAGCACGCCGTGTGTGTGATTGTGCTGGTCCCTGAACGCCTTCCGGTATTGGAGTCGGTGGAGTTTAAAGAAGAACTAGCGCGCATTGGGGTGCCGGTGGCCGGCTATGTGGTCAACCGTTGTTCCCCGGCTGATCAAGGTGAGTTTTTAGCTGCTCGGCGGGAGCGTGAGGAAGGCTTTATTGCGCAGTTGCGCGCCAGTGTTGGGGATGCGCTGATTGTGCGGGTGCCGCTTTTAGCCACGGAGGTGCAAGGTTTTGCGGGCTTGCGCGAGTACGCTGAGGCTTTAGGCTTATCGCGCTCATAGTAAGGGCCCCGCGCCCGGATAGGGCTTCATGCTCGGATAGGGCTTCATGCTCGGATAGGGCTTCATGGCCACGTTAAAAATTCATAACCTGGGGGCTTCCTATGGGGAGCGCACCTTATTTGCCGGGTTGAACCTGGTTGTTTCGGGGAACCAAAAAGTGGGGCTAAGCGGCCCTAATGGTGCCGGGAAATCAACGTTGCTGGCTATCTTGGCCGAGGCCGCTGACCCAGCGGTGGTAGTCGATGGTTCCTTTGAGCTCAGCCCAGCGGATGCCAGCATTGGGTACCTCACTCAAGAGGTGGAACGTAGGGAAGAAAGCGCTGCGGAATATATTGAACGGCGCACCGGGGTGCGCGATGCGACCGCTTCGATGGATGAGTTGGCCGAGGCCCTGGGAAGTGCTGATGTGGGCGATAAATATTCTGACGCCTTGGAAGCGTGGTTGGCTTTAGGTGGTGCCGATTATGAGCAGCGCTTAGCGGAAGTCACCGAGACTTTAGGCCTGCAGGAATTTTTAAATGTGCCGATGAGCGGGCTTTCTGGTGGCCAAGCAGCGCGGGTTAACCTGGCGGTGATTCTGCTATCCCAGCATGATCTGTTGTTATTGGATGAGCCCACCAATGACCTCGATGCTCAAGACCTGGCGCTTCTAGAGGAGTATGTGTCGACAGATCCGCGGCCCATGGTGGTGGTGTCACATGATCGTGAGTTCTTAGCGCGCACCATTACAGACATGGTGGAATTGGATTCCGCCCAAGAAAGCATCAGGGTCTTCCATGGCGGCTATGACGCTTATGTGGTCGAACGCGCCCGGGCACGACAGCGGGCACGGGAATCCTATGAGGAATATGCAGCTAAGCGCGAAAAACTTGGGGAGCGCATCCAAACCCAGAAAACCTGGTTGGACAAGGGCGTGAAGAATGCGCTGAAGAAGGCTCCGGATAATGACAAAATTTTAAGGAACCGCTCGGCAGCGAGGTCGGAAAAGCAGGCGGGGAAGATTGCGCAATCCGAACGCGCCATTGAGCGACTAACGGAAGTCCCAGAACCACGGAAAGAATGGGTGCTGCACTTAGGGCTTCCGGATGCCCCACGTTCCGGGCAGGTGGTATCGGTGCTTGACGATGAGCTGATGCAGCTAGGTGAGAAAGCTTTTGGGCCCTGGACTGTGCAGCTGAACTATGGGGATCGCGTGCTCATTCGTGGTGCCAATGGTGCAGGTAAAACCACCTTGTTGCGTGCGCTGTGCCGCGAAGAGAACCTAGGTTCCGCAGTGGCGTTGGGCAGTATTGATCAGTTGCGGGGGCTGTTGGATCAAGACGTTGATCTGATGGCGGTGTTTTCCACCTATTTGCCCGCATTCCAGGATGCCGAGTTGCGGACGCTGTTGTCGAAGTTCGGCTTGGTGAAATCCCAGGTAATAGGGCGTGCAGCGAGAAGCCTCTCCCCTGGTGAACGCACTCGCGCTCTTATGGCCTTATTACAGGCCACATCCACCAACTTCTTAGTCCTAGATGAGCCCACCAACCACTTGGATGTGGCAGCGATTGAGGAATTAGAGCGCGCTTTGCAGGACTATCGAGGCACCGTTCTCTTCGTCAGCCACGATCGCCGCATGGTGGATTCTTTCCGCGCCACCCGGGTGCTCACAGTAGTCGACGGCCAGATTGAAGAAAGCTTCCCAGAGCATTAAAAAATCCCTCCCACCGTTTTTCCCGTTGGCCTTGGCAGGCTACGTAGAGAAAACGGTGGGAGGGAATAGCTTTTCTTAGTTCGCGGAGTTCAGCAGGCCTTCAAATAGCTTGGTGAGTTCTTCGCGATCATCAAGCGGGAGCACTGCGGACACATATTGATCCGGGCGGACCACCACGATGGCGCCATCACGGCTAATGCCACGAGCTTCGAAGATGTCGTTGTCCTTAATGGCGGACCAGACGTTTTCCAGGTTATGGAGATCGAAGGGGCCAACATTCGGACGGAAGAGCTTCGGCGCGTCAGTGACCTCAAAGTCGCGGTAGTGCTGCTGGTAGATCACCTTGATATCGAAGATGGCATTTTCATCGCCATCAGCGGGGGTGCAGCGCTTGAAGGGCGAATTCTCATCGCTCGACATCCACTCAGCCCACTTAGCGGTCGGGGAATCCGGATCGCTCGGGGCAGCCGGGTCGGCAAAGACGTAGATGCGGTAGCGGCCATCAGCGAAGTGCTCATGCCCAATGTGCTTGGGTAGCGCATCGCAGCGGCGCATCGCCGGGTGCGACTTGAAGCGGCGGCCAATCGGGAAACCACTGGCCAGGTCTTGGTGCTCATCAGTGCCGGTGATGATGTTGTCGGAGTACTGCGTGAGGAATCCGGCAGCGAACTCTTCTGCCTGGACGTAGTACTTCTCAATCTCATCCGGGGAGCCGAGCTCATCTTGAGGAGTGGCCATCAGCGTGGACCATTCCTTATCGAAGTTGATGAGGTTCTGGGCAGCCGGTTGGCGCTCGTCATGGTAGGTACCGAGCAATTCGACTGGGGCGCGCCCGGAAACCACATGCCCAAGTTTCCAGCCGATATTGAAACCATCCTGCATGGACACATTCATGCCCTGGCCGGCCTTAGCGGAGTGCGTATGGCAGGCATCACCGGTGAGGAAGACGCGCGGAACGGTGTCCTCGGGGCAGTCCGCGGGGCGATCATCGAAGGCGTCGACCAGTCGGTGGCCAACTTCGTAAATGGAGTTCCAGGCAACATTCTTCACGTCGAGGGTGTAGGGGTGAAGGATGGCGTTGGCGCGTTCAATGACTTCTTCGAGCGGGGTGTCACGAACCGAATGCTTGGGGTCTTCCGGCACATCGCCAAGATCCACGTACATGCGGCTGAGGTAGCCACCTTCACGTGGGATGTGCAGGATGGAACCGCTCTTGGAGTGGATGGCGCACTTGGTGCGTAGATCCGGGAAGTCGGTGACGGCCAGGACATCCATCACACCCCAGGCGTGGTTGGCGGAGTCACCGCTGAGGCGACGGCCAATGGATTTACGGACCTGGGAGCGAGCACCATCGCAGCCGATAACGAACTTCGTGCGCACGGTGCGGGTGTGTTCCTCTTCGTCCTCAGCGCAGCGGCGCAAGGTGACCTCGACGGGGTACTCCCCTTCTTCTTCCACCTTCAGGTCCGCGAATTCCCAGCCGTAGTCCGGGGTCATCTTGGAAGGCGAGTAGCGCATGAAGCGTGCGAAGTAGTCCAGCACGCGCGCCTGGTTGACGATGAGGTGCGGGAATTCGGAGATGCCGAATTCATCGTCGATGGGGCGACCCATGCGGATGATGTTTTCAGGCCTCTCGGGGTCCTGATTCCAGAAGGACATTTCGGTGATGCGGTAGGCCTCGTCCTCGATTTCGGTGGCAAAGCCGAAAGCCTGGAAGGTTTCTACCGAGCGGGCTTGGATACCATCGGCTTGGCCGAGGACTAGCCGGCCATCACGCTTTTCAATGACATGGGTGCGCACGTCGGGGAACATCGACAACTGCGCGGCGGCGATCATTCCGGCGGGACCGGAGCCAACGATGAGAACATCCATCTCATCCGGTAGTTCCTCTGGGCGGTTCAGGCCATAGCCTGAGGCGGGAAGAACACGGGGATCCTCGGAGACATAGCCGTAGTGGTGAAACTGCACGAGTTGTCGACCTCCTCGATAAGGGGTGCTGTATTTGGGTGTGTGGGGATGGTGATTTAAGGGTTTTCAGTTGTGAAACTTTGGAGCTTTGCGCTGGGCAAATGGCTAGCGCAAGGTAAAGCATTGGGGTGGATCTACGAGCTGTTGAGCTCACTGAATGTTCTTGAATGATCATGCCTTTTCTCCACACCCCTATATGTGGGGTGATGATTCTGAGGTTTTCACGCAGAATCTCTCAAAATTAGGCAACCCTACGAACGTGCAAAGGGGGTGCGTACGGAGGTACATCCTTATTTCAACCGATCGAAGTTCACTACTGCATGTCTTCGCTTCGACCTAAAGCTTTTAGGGTGACTGCCCACACCAATCATTGACGATTGTGATTCCAGTCGCATTCAGTTATGTAGCAAACCATATACGATCCATATGTGATCGCGCAAGACTTTGAGTTCAGACTCATAACACTCGGGGTTATGAATATCTGCTCTTGTTGCGGTGGTGTGCTGGAAAGCTTGGCACCTGCTCTACACCCCACGGGTCTTAGTTTTTAGCGATGATGGTCGCTCAGCTTGGGTATGTAACTAAGCCTTTGGAGCACTGAGCAGGAGCGTTAGTGCTTGGAACCTAGTGCGCGGCAGCTAGTGCATGGGAATGTGTGGGCACATCGGCACAGTGTGTTGAGGCGCTAGGGCGTTAGACCTTGGAGAATAGGAAGTGACCACTTGCTTGATCTGCTTCGTGGTCGCGACCCAGCGGGATGCGGGTGCGGTCGCGCAGAATCATGGCGGCGATCAGCCCCACAATGGTGGCGCTGACCAGATAACCGGTAACAGCGGTGGTAGACCCGGTGGCGCGAACCAAAGCGGCCGCAATCATCGGGGCAAAAGCGCCGCCGAGCAGGGAACCAATGGCGTAAGTGATGGACACACCGGAGGCGCGGATGGAGGCCGGGAAGAGCTCGGCGTACATAGCGGATTGCTGGCCATAGGTCAGACCCAAGCCAACGGTCAGGCCCAGCAAAGCGATAGTCAGCTTCATCATATCGCCGGTGTTGACCAGCGGGAAGAGAGCGAAAACGCCGATAGCTTGGAGGATGAATCCGAGGATGTAGGTATTGCGTCGGCCCAGATAATCGGAAATAAATCCGGCAAATAGGGTGAAGACCATCCAGCTCGCTGCCGATAGGGTGACGGCAATCAGCACGCCGCCACGGTCCATGGCCAGGCCTTCTGTGTTGGTGGCGTAGTTCTGGATATAACCACCGGTGGTCATATAACCAACGGTGCCGTTGCCGGCGAATACCAAAGCGGCAATGAATACCAGCGGAGTGTGCTCGCGGAATAGCACCTTGAGCGGGTGTTTTGCTTCGTGCTCGGTGATCTCCACGAGCTCTTCGAAAACGGGGGATTCTTCCACGCCGCGGCGGATGTAGTAGCCGATACCTACCAGGACGATGGAGAAGAGGAAGGGCACGCGCCATCCCCACTCAAGGAAAGCCTCACCTGGGGCGATGGCGTTCATAACCGCCAGCACACCAGAGGAAAGCAACAGACCAGCCGGAACGCCGATCTGCGGGCCAGCTCCATAGAGGCCACGCTTTTTAGCTGGTGCGTGTTCCACGGCCAGCAACACGGCGCCACCCCATTCGCCACCTGCGGAAACACCCTGCAGGATACGGAGGAGCACCAAGAGGATCGGGGCGGCAACGCCGATGGAATCGTAGGTGGGCAGCAAGCCGATTAATGCGGTTGCGCCGCCCATCGTAAAGAGGGTGACCATTAGCACCAGGCGACGGCCAAGCTTGTCGCCATAGTGTCCGGCAAGGAATGCGCCGAGTGGCCGGAAGAGGAAGGAAATACCCACGGTAGCGAAGCTGATAACAGCTGCTAGGCCACCTTCAAGTGGGCCGAACATGAGCTTGTGAAACACCAAGCCAGCCACACTGGCATAGAGGAAGTAGTCGTACCACTCGATTGCCGTGCCGATGGTGGTTGCAGCTACCACCCGGCGGCGTTCGGCAGCACTGGTCGTTATTTCTGGGTGCACCACCGAATCATTTTTGTACTTCGAGGACATAAGTGTCCCTCCTGATTATTTATTGTCTGTGTCTGCGCCCATTCCGGGACACACTTTGTGACGCTGCACACTTGCACTCGCCTGGCAAATAATATACGATCCTGGATAGATTGCAAGGGTTTCCCCCAAAATCTTTTCTTCCTCCCCCGCAAAGGAGAACTCATGGTTGATCACCCCAGCCAGCCCAAGGTTCCCGCGGTACTGCCGCAGAAACCGGGCAAAATCATTGCTGTGCATGTGGCTTTCGAGTCTCGGGCTGCACAGCGTGGCCGTTGGCCAAAGAAGCCTTCCTATTTCCTTAAGGCCTCGAGCTCTTTAGCTGAAAGCGGTAGCGAGGTTATTCGCCCCGCCGGCACGGAACTCCTAGCGTTTGAAGGCGAAATCGCCCTGATCATTGGTAAGCCCGCTCAGCACGTGTCCCTGGCTGAAGCCTGGGATCACGTTGCTTATGTGACTGCCTCTAATGACCTGGGTATCTATGACTATCGCGCGCAGGATAAGGGTTCTAATACCCGCTCTAAGTCCCGTGATGGTTACACCCCGCTCGGGCCGGAACTGATTGATGCGCAAAGCATTGACCCCACTCAGCTGCGGCTACGCACCTGGGTAAATGGTGAAGTCGTCCAAGACGATGACACCTCTGATGCGCATATGATCTTCCCGCTCGCACAATTCGTGGCGGATCTTTCCCAACACATGACCCTGGAAACCGGCGATATCATTCTGACCGGCACGCCAGCTGGGTCCACTGTGATTCACCCCGGCGATGTTGTTGAGGTGGAAGTGGATGCCCCACATGCTGAAGGCCAACCGACCTCCGGCAAATTGAAGACCACCGTGGTGGAAGGCCCGGGTGACTTCGATCCCGAGATCGGCTTGCTGCCACAGATCGACGATAAGCAACGTGAAGATGCTTATGGTGATCGCACATCCGCGGGGCTGCCCGAGGATCCCAATGCAATCTCTGATGAGCTGCGCGCCCGCCTCATGGCGGCACCAACTGCGGGACTGTCAGCACAGCTGCGTAACCGCGGACTCAACCAAGTCGTCATCGAAGGTGTCTATCCCCAAACCAAGGGCACCAAGGTGGTCGGCGTGGCCCGCACCTTACGTTTCCTTCCCGGCCGTGAGGACCTCTTCAAGTCCCATGGCGGCGGCTTCAATGCTCAAAAGCGTGCCTTCGATAACGTTCGCCCCGGCGAAGTGTTGGTTATTGAAGCTCGCCGCGAACCCGGCTCCGGCACCATGGGCGATGTTCTGGCGCTGCGCGCTAAGTTCCGCGGCGCTGCGGGTGTGGTCACCGACGGTTGCGTCCGCGACTATGAAGCAGTCAAGGAAATCGGACTACCAGTTTTTACCCAAGGTGCGCATCCAGCGGTCTTGGGTCGCAAGCATGTGCCTTGGGATGTTGACCTGGCAATTGCTTGTGGCAATGCCACGGTGGTTCCCGGTGACATCATCGTTGGTGATGATGATGGCGTCATCGTGATCCCACGTGACCTGGTCGAAGAGGTTGTTGATGCAGCTCTAGCCAAGGAACATGAAGACGAATGGGTGGCTGAACAGGTCGCCCAGGGTGGTTCTTTGGATGGACTCTTCCCGCCCACCGGGGAGAATAAAGAGAATTACCAGAAGTTCTTAGCGGATAACCCGCCAGCCAACCCGGCTGAAGGAGTGTCCAGCTAGAACAGAGAACTAGCAGGAATTTCCTCCTGCCAGCGCCGATTCTCTTTCTTTAGTTCAAGGACAACGCATCACGATCATGAATGACCGTCAGCAAAGCAAATCAGAACTGGCCTACCAGTGGATCCGGGAGCGCATTCGCACCCGCGAGTTCGAACCCGGCCACCGGCTTGTTCTATCTGCCATCGCTTCGGAACTGAATGTGTCCACAGTTCCTGTGCGCGAAGCTATTCGCCAGCTCGAAGCAGAAGGCCAAGTCACCTACGAACACAACGTAGGTGCCCGGGTCTCCACTTTGAACCGTGAGGTTTATTTCCAAACCATGGAAACCCTCGCGATATTGGAAGGCTATGCCACTGCCCTAGCAGTACCTCATCTCACTCCCACTGACCTAGCCACCGCACGGGAATTCAACGACAAGATGGAAGCTCTGCTCGATGACTTCGATGCCGCAGCTTTCACCGAGTTAAACCGCCAATTCCACCGCGTACTTTTCGACCGTTGCCCCAACCGACATCTCGCCGAGATCGTCTACACGGAATGGGAGAAATTGGATTATCTGCGGGTATCTACCTTCCGATATATCCCAGATCGCGCAATGGAATCGGTGGCTGAACACTCCCGCATGCTTGACCTGATCGCCGCCGGTGCTGAACCCAGCTACTTGGAAGCGCAAATGCGTGATCACCGGATGAACACCATGGTCAAGTACCGCAAGAAATTGGATGAAACCGATCGCCTCAAAGACGTAGATAGTTTCACCAAGATGAGCAGCAACTAACACCGCTGATCACCAGGGCGAGGCCCCACGAGGAGACGATCCCCGCACTACGGGGCCCCGCCCCACCAAGCACCACCAAGCACCACCTAGCAGGAACCCAGGCAAGACTCTAAGCACCCGCGTTAAGCACTTTCTTTCACTCTTCAACTTCATTACTGATCGCAAACCACGCGAACCGGCAACCCCCACCAGCGGTCTCGCGGACCTCGCGAAGCTCCCCAGGGCGTTACCCCACAAGCATCTACCCAACGCCCGCCACGCACCTGATTTTTAGGAGGCATTGTCACAACATGGCAAACGCTGATAAGAACTTTGATAACTCCGCTGCAAAGCCCAAGGACCTTCCCGAGAAGATCCGCCACTACATCAATGGCGAATTCGTTGACTCCATCGATGGCGATGAATTCGACGTCCTCGATCCGGTAACCAACAAGCCTTATATCAAGGCCGCTTCCGGCAAGCCCGCCGATATTGATGCCGCTGTCGCAGCCGCTAAAAAAGCCTTCGACGAAGGCCCCTGGGCGCGGATGCTGCCGCGTGAACGCTCCCGCATTCTGCACCGCATCGCCGATATCGCGGAAACCCGTGGCGATACCCTCGCCGCTTGGGAATCCTTCGACTCCGGTCTGCCAATCTCCCAGGCTAAGGGCCAGGCCCGCCGCGCAGCTGAGAACTTCCGTTTCTTCGCTGACCTCATCGTCGCCCAAACCGATGATGCCTTCAAGGTTCCCGAGCGCCAGATCAACTACGTCAACCGCAAGCCCATCGGCGTTGCTGGCCTGATCACGCCCTGGAACACCCCCTTCATGCTGGAAAGCTGGAAGCTCGCCCCCGCCATCGCCACCGGCAATAGCGTGGTCCTCAAGCCCGCCGAATTCACTCCGCTGTCGGCACAACTGTGGGCCGGAATCTTCGAAGAAGCTGGCCTACCCAAGGGTGTCTTCAACCTGGTCAATGGCTTTGGTGAAGAAGGCTACGCGGGCGACCCGCTGGTCAAGCACCCCGATGTTCCGCTGATCTCCTTCACCGGTGAATCCCGCACCGGCCAGATCATCTTCGGCAACGCCGCCCCCTTCCTTAAGGGCCTGTCCATGGAGCTCGGCGGCAAGTCCCCGGCCATCGTTTTCGCTGATGCTGACCTAGATACTGCCATCGATGCCACCATCTTCGGTGTCTTCTCCTTAAATGGTGAGCGCTGCACCGCTGGTTCTCGCATCTTGGTGGAACGCCCCATCTACGAGGAGTTCGTGGAGCGCTACGCTGCCCAAGCTAAGCGCGTGAAGGTTGGTCTGCCCTCTGATCCCACCACCGAGGTCGGCGCCCTGGTGCACCCCGAGCACTATGAGAAGGTCACCAGCTACATCGAGATCGGTAAGCAAGAAGCCACCCTCAAGGCCGGCGGCGAACGCCCCGAAGGCTTCCCCGAAGGCAACTTCATCCAACCCACCGTCTTCGCCGATGTCAGCCCGGATGCCCGCATCTTCCAAGAAGAAATCTTCGGCCCCGTCGTTGCCATCACGCCCTTCGACACCGATGAAGAAGCCCTGGAGCTCGCCAACAACACCCGCTATGGCCTGGCCGCCTATGTGTGGACTTCGGATCTCAAGCGCGCCCACAACCTCGCCCACGATATCGAGGCCGGCATGGTGTGGCTGAACTCCAATAACGTCCGTGACCTGCGCACTCCCTTCGGTGGCGTGAAGGCTTCTGGTCTTGGCCATGAAGGCGGCTACCGCTCCATCGACTTCTACACCGACCAGCAGGCCGTGCACATCAACCTCGGCGAAGTGCACAACCCCGTCTTCGGCAAGCAGGGCTAACCCCGCAGCACCTAAAGACACCACCCCTGCGGGGAAGCAACCGCAGCAGGCAGCCTCCCATAGCTTCCCGCAAGCTTCCCCGCACCCCTCCAGCTCGAATCGCTCTTACCTGCCCCCAGCGCTCCTAGCGCACTCAAGGATGTGTGGTTTCCTCATCTTCCTTTCCCCATAACACAAGGAGAACACTCCCAGTCATGTCTGATCAATCCACCACCAACGCTCCCCAAGCCCCCGATATTCTGCGCTGCGCCTACATGGAGATCGTCGTCACCGATCTCAAGGCCTCCCGTGAGTTCTACGTCGACGTCCTCGGCCTAGTCGTCACCGAGGAAGATGAAAACGCCATCTACCTGCGCACCTTCGAGGAATTCATCCACCACAACCTGGTGCTTCGCCAAGGCCCCGAAGCCGCCGTCGCTGCTTTCGGTTTCCGCGTGCGCAGCCCCAAGGATCTGGATCTCGCCGAAGAGTTCTACCGCGCCCGCGGCTGCCGCGTGGAGCGCAAGAAGGATGGCTTCGTCAAGGGCATCGGCGACGCCGTTCGCGTGGAAGACCCGCTGGGCTTCCCCTATGAGTTCTTCTACGAAATTGAGCATGTCGAGCGCCTCGCCTGGCACTACCACCTCTACGGCCCCGGCGCGCTGGTCCGCCTCGATCACTTCAACCAGATCACCCCGGATGTTCCCACCGCCGTGCAGTACATGGAAGACCTCGGCTTCCGCGTCACTGAAGACATTCAGGATGAAGAAGGCACTGTCTACGCCGCCTGGATGCGCCGCAAGCCCACCGTGCATGACACTGCCATGACCGGCGGCGATGGCCCCCGTATGCACCACATCGCTTTCGCCACCCACGAGAAGCACAATATTCTCGCCATCTGCGATAAGCTCGGCGCCCTGCGTCGCTCGGATGCCATCGAACGCGGCCCCGGCCGCCACGGTGTCTCCAATGCTTTCTACCTCTACCTGCGCGACCCGGATGGCCACCGCGTGGAGATCTACACCCAGGATTATTACACCGGCGACCCCGATAATCCGCGCGTGACCTGGGATGTTCACGATAACCAGCGCCGCGACTGGTGGGGCACCCCGGTGGTTCCCTCCTGGTACCGCGACGGTTCTCGCGTGCTCGACCTCGACGGCAACCTCGTGCCCCTGGTGCATCGCACCGAGGCTTCCGAGCTGGAGCAAACCATCGGCGCCGACGGTTTCTCCTACACCCGCTCCCCCGATGAAGGCGAGATGCCCGATTGGAAGAAGGGCGAGTTCAAGCTCGGCCATTCGCTCTAAATTTCCACGCCCTCGCCCCACGATCTGGGCTTTCCTCGAGATCGTGGGGCACCACGCGGAGTGCTTCCCCGCCCGGGAGTTTCCCTCCCGCAGGTATGCCGCACCTTCTGATGTGCTTAACCTGAGATTGATAATTCTTATTTCTGATTCTGTTTTAACCCCCGCCACTTTTAGGAGTTCAGCGCACTATGTTGAGCAAAGAGCAGCACATCAGCATCGCTGATGAACTCGCCGAAGCCGAACGCACCCACACCATGGTGCCGCTTTTAACCCAGCGTTTCCCCGATATGACTGTGGAGGATTCCTACGCTGTCCAACGCGAGTGGGTTCGCCGCGGCATCGAAAATGGGCGCCGCCTAGTCGGCCGAAAAATCGGCTTAACCTCCAAGGTCATGCAAGAAGCCACCGGCATTACCGAACCGGACTATGGCGCCATCTTCGAAGACATGATCTTCGAAAACGGCTCGGTCATTGAACACGATCGTTTCTCCAGTGTGCGCATTGAAGTTGAGCTGGCCTTCAAATTAAAAAAGGAACTCAGCGGCCCCAATGCCACCATCTTCGATGTGCTTAGCGCCACCGAATATGTGGTCCCGGCCTTAGAGATCCTCGATTCCCGCATCGAGATGGATGGCCGCACCATTGTGGACACCATTAGCGATAATGCCGCCATGGGTGCCATGGTGTATGGCGGTAACCCCGTCGCCCCCGATGCGGTGGATCTACGTTGGGTATCGGCCTTGCTCTATCGCAATGAGTCCATCGAGGACACCGGGGTGGCGGCCGCGGTGTTGAACCACCCCGCTATGGGTGTTGCGTGGCTGGCCAATAAACTCCATGCGCACGGCGATACCTTGGCTGCCGGGGATATTATTTTGGCTGGTTCTTTCACCAAACCCATGTGGGTACATCCCGGCGATACTGTGCACGCTGATTATGGTTCCTTAGGAGCAATCACATGTCGTTTCATCTAGAGCTCCCCGGCACGTTCGCCCACAAGCTCAAAGAAAGCTCCCGCCCGCTGGTGGGCATGTGGGTCTCCAGTGGCTCGGAGGTGTGCTGCGAAATCGCTGCTGGTAGTGGTTTCGATTGGGTTCTTATCGATGGTGAGCATTCGCCTTATTCTCTGGAAACCATCACCTCGTTACTGCGCGCTGCAGCCGCCTACCCGGCGACCATGATTGTGCGCGCCCCAGTAAATGACACGGTGCTGATCAAGCAGTACCTGGACCTAGGTGTCCAGAACCTCATGGTCCCCATGATTGATAGTGCTGAGGAAGCCGAAGCGGCGGTCAAAGCTATGCATTATCCGCCGCGCGGTGTGCGTGGTGTGGGTAGTGCCCTAGCACGTTCCTCACGGTGGAATGGGGTGCCCAATTACCTCACCAACGCGAGTGAGACGCTTAGCCTGTGCGTGCAAATCGAGTCCGCGGCCGCGGTGGACAACGCCGCCGCCATTGCTGCTGTCGACGGTGTGGACCAAGTTTTCGTCGGTCCCAGCGATCTGGCCGCTTCCATGGGCTATATCGGCCAACAAGCCCACCCCAAGGTCACTGAGGCGGTCGCCCACGTCTTCCAGGCAGTCCATGATGCCGGCAAACCAGTAGGCGTTAATGCCTTCGACCTGGCCCAAGCCCGCAGCTACCTTGACCAAGGCGCAGATTTCGCCGCCATCGGTGCGGATGTGCAACTACTTGCCACCCGCGCGCGGGCTTTAGCTAGTGAATTCTGCCCGCCGGAGAGCTAGTTAAAACTTAGCGCCGCATTATCGCTGGCGATCTTCCCACCCACCTGGGTTTCGAGGATGATATAGGCATCACCGTCTATATCATCCTCTTTTAGTTCTGGGCTGAGCAGCGTCACGCGCTGAAGCTGCACCCCGGCACCAGCGCACACCTCTTCGGCTACCTGACGAACAGCCTTAGGGCCTTTATCGGCAGCATGCGTGGCTGCCACCAAAGCTGCCGATAGCACGCGTAATTCTTCTTGTTCTTCTTCAGATAGACCGCGGTAGCGGTGGCTAAACGGCACCCCATCATTCATCCTCAAAGTGGGCACCCCATGGGCTTTCACATCAAAGTGAAACTCTCGAATCAAACGGTGCACTTCCAACAAGAACTCGCGGTCCTTTTCCCCTAAGAAAAGATCACTGGGGTTTATAGCAATCAACACAGCGGCAATATAGTTCAGCTTCTGGTTGATCTCATCCTGGCGCTGTTGCGTGCGCGAACCCTGCGGGGTGGTGAGCTGAATATGTTGGCCGCGTGGCCACACCATCTCTTCCGGGGCATGAAGGTACGCCGCTACCTTCGCCGCGCTTAAAGCGCGCTGATCTTTCTTGGAGAGCCGGTGCTTGCTGCACACCACCGTAATGCCGCGCGGGATGGTGGCAGCTGCCTGCATGAGCGCCATGTGGCCGGGGTGGAGTTGCTCAGCGTGGATGCAGATCAAGCTGACGGGGCGGCCGGTGCGCTGTAGCGCATTCGCGAAGCTACGCGCATGGAAAAGGTCGCTGAGCTGGAAAAGTTCACCTTGCCCGGGTTGAAAAGTCATTGTCCCTCCGAAAAAATTTTTAGCTCTGTTCCTGCAGCAACTCAGCTAAAATAATCTGGCCTTCCGCAGGTCCCAAGGTTCCCATTAACGCGAGCATCGCGTCTCGTACATTATCAATCGCCCTCAGCGCTTCCGTGGCGGTACGTGGCCCATGGGAGAGGATCCGCGGAGCCACCCTACCAGGGGCAGCTGCCTGGCAGACCTCCATAACTAAAAGCTCAATGAGGTTCTCAGCTAACTCACCAAGTGCCTCACAGAAAAAGAGCGTGCCTTGGGGGTTCAGTGGCACCACCGCAGCGCAGAAGGTGAGGTAATCGGCTAGTGGTTGGAGTGCTTCTGCTGGTTGGCTGGGGCAATTATGGATGATGATCTGGCCTTCGCGAACCCTTGGTACTAGATCGAGCACCACATCAGATAGTTCATCATCGCGCACATCAATCAAGATGGCTTCAAAATTTTTGACGTCATCGAGATCCTGGATGCGCTCCACAGAGTTGCCAGCGTTGCTGAGGTAGCGGCTAAAGCTGATGTGCTCGGAGCCAATCAGCCCCACCTTCACACGAGGTGCGTTCATGAAGGTGGATTAGTCCTCATCGCGGCGGGCTAGTAATTCAGCAACGGTGATGCTGCCGGAACGCTCATCGCGGCGGCGACGCCCACCACGGCGTTCTTCTTCCTCGGCGGCAGCCTTCTTCTGGGCTGCTTCCTTTTCTTCAGCGGCCTTCTTCTGCTCGGCGGCTTTCTGCTCAGCGGCTTTCTTTTCGGCGAGCTTGCGCTGTTCAGCAGCTTTCTTTTCCGTCTCAGCCTTCTTCAGGGCTTCAGCCTTCTCAGCAGCGCTCTTCTCGGCGGCAGCCTTTTCGGCGGCTTCCTTAGCGGCTTGTTCCTTCTGGCGGCGGGCCTTAGCTTCCTTAGCGGCGCGTTCCTGAGCTTCGCGAGCTAAAGTGGCGGCAGATTTAGCAGCCTCATCATGAGCTGGCTTAGGCTCTTGGGTTTGCTTCGCCTGCTGCGGTTGCTTCGCCTGCTCCGGTTGCTTGGGCTGTTGCTGTGCTTGCTTGGCGGCAGCAGCTTGCTTTTCTAGGCCAGCGAAATAATCAGCGAAGGGATCCTTCTGCTTATTTTCGCCACCATCATCCCACTTCACTGCCGCAAACGCACCGGTATCAAAAGCACGCGGGCCACGCGGGGCACTCTGCTTCGGTTTCGGTGGGCGCGGGGAATCAGGTGAGTCGGCTGGCGGTGCGGGCGGGGTCTGAGGTGCTGCGGGTTGCTTCGGGGCCTTCACCTTATCGGCTAGGCTTTGGCGGGTTTGGGAAGCCTGCGAGTCCTGATTCTTACGGGAGACTTCCTCCTCCAGCTCGAGGATGCGGCGTGCCTCAGCACGCACCACGGCGGGTTCATCGGCTAATACCCAGCCGGTGATGTCTTCGAGGTGGTTGCGCAATTGCTCTAATTCTTTGCGAATCTCCGCCAAGGTTTCGGCCGTGTCATCCGATGCAGCTGCGGGATTCTTCGCTTCGGCTTTAAGCCGGGCGAGGGTTTCTTCATTGGCGCGTTGTTGGGCATCAATGCGGGCCAACTCAGCATCATGCAGGGCGATCTCGTTATCGAGTTCAGCTTCTGCAGCATCGGCGAGGCGACGGTAGCGGCTAACCAGGAAGAAACCGAGGATCGCTGCCCAGAGGGAAGCCAACAGCGCGAGCTTGAGGGCACCGGCACTATCGGCGACCAGCATGATGATGCTGGCAACTAGGGCCAGGACGACGAGCGCGATGAGGGCGATGTGCGCCCCCGTGACTTTTCCTCCACTACGCCCGGTGGTGTCTTGGGCGTAGTCCTCAGCAGCATTCTCGGGACTCATGGGTATTAATCTACCCAACCAGCTCGGCATCTGTGGGCGGCGGGACCTCGCAGGTGCGTTCTAGCCATACCCCCGCTGCCGATAAAGCCACCCCGCCAAGGGCCGCGAAGAGCACAGTGGGGGTGTCATCAGCAGCAGCACTGAGCTTTGCGGCCATGGGCAAAACATAACAAGCCATGCCGATATAGGACCCGCCAATAATAGCCCCAGTCCAAGCAGAAGCTTTGCCAATGACTAAGAATTGCGCGACCCGTAGCGGGTTGAGTTGGGAGCGGTCCAAGCCGATCCGATTATCTTTTTTACGGTCCCGAACCCGCAGCGCGATAATCACGCATAACACCGCAAGACACCACATGAGGGCACCACCGGATGCGGGTACCGCGGTGAGGTTGCCATAGAAACGCCAGGTGATGATCAAGGTGGCGAGCGCACAAAAGGCGGCTGCAGCGGCGAGGGCTAGAAGATTGGTGCGGCTCATAGCCAATCCTGCTTAAGTTTGTGCATGGCTGCGAGATCTTCTTGCAGCTCCTCGGCTTTAAGGAGGTTTTTTATGGCTTGGCCGGAAAGTCGCGCACTCGGGTCGGCTTCTAACCACGGGAGGCAAACAAAAGCCCGTGCCGAGGCATAGGGATGCGGCAACCTCAGCTCCTCGGTCTCGGAGATAAGCTCCCTGCCTTTAGCATCTGTGACCGTGACAATGTCGACGTCGAGGGTGCGGGGACCCCAGTGCTTTTCGCGGGTGCGTTGCGCGGCGGCTTCGAGTGCTTGGCCGCGGTGGAGGAGCTCGAGGGCGGTGCTGGGGACTTCAACGATGATGACGGCGTTGAGGAAATCGGGTTGGTCTGTTTCGCCCCAGGGTTTGGTTTGGTAGAGGCTGGAGGCGGCGATGATTTGCTCGCGGAATTCTTCGGCGACACTGTGCAACATGGCTTCGCGATCCGCCATATTTGAGCCGATGGATAAAACGGCGCGCAGTGGGCCTTCGGCTTCAGCGGCGGGAATGGTGCGCGGGCTAAGCGTGCGCATGTGTTTGCGGGAACGTCGCGCCACTACCGACACGTCCTGGAACTCCAGCGGGATGGGGGCGTGGGGTTTGTGCACCGTGACCTCGACGGCGTGGAGGAGGTCAAAGCGGTGCATGATGGTTTCGGCGATCTCATTGGCAACGGTTTCGATGAGATCATGGGCGGGGCCGCTGAGGATGCTGTGGGCGAGTTCGGCGAGTTCCGCGTAGTTGACGGTGCCGGAAAGATCATCGGCGGTAGGGAAATCCAGCCAGCAGGTGATATCGCAGATGAAGTCTTGGCCTTCGCGCTTTTCTTCCTCGAAGACCCCGTGGAAGCCGCGGCAGCGCAGGCCGCGCAGTTCAATGCGATCAGCCATGGTGGGAGCCTCCTTCCAGCGGATTTTCGCTTGCCTTTACGCTAGTGGGCTGCTGGCCATGGCGCCAGCGTGTTGCCACATCCACGGCGTCGCGAGACACCGGTACGTTATGCACGCGCACCCCCCAAGCCCCCAGATGCGCAGAGATCGCGGTGACCGCGGCGGTGGCTGGGTCGGCATCCACGGGGCTGCCGGAAAGCCCACGATCAGCGCGGATGGCACTGAGGAATCGCTTACGGGAGGCACCTACCAGGATGGGGAATTCGCCTGTGATGAACTCCGGGAGGGCGTGAAGCAGTGCCCAATTATCTTCCGCGGTTTTGGCGAAACCCAGGCCGGGGTCGAGCACAATGGAGCCAGGGTTCACGCCAGCGGCGACGGCTTGATCGACGAGATCGGCGAGGGTGTGGTGCACATCGGCGACGACGCCACCTTCATGGTGTGCAGCACCGGCGGCGTTGCCGAAGCGAAGGGCGCGCCAATGCATGAGGCAGACCGGGAGTTGGGTATCGGCCATCACGGCGTGCATGTTTTTATCCGCCAGGCCGCCGGATACATCGTTGATCATGCTGACCCCGACCTCAGCGCAGGCGGCGGCGACAGTGGCGCGCATGGTATCCACACTGGTGTTGATGCCTTCTTGGTGGAGGGCCTTGACCACGGGGAGGACGCGGCGGAGTTCTTCTTCTTCGGTGACGCGCTCGGCGCCGGGGCGGGTGGATTCCCCGCCGATGTCGATAATGTCGGCGCCGGCGTTGATGAGTTCATGGGCGTGCGCGATGGCGCGGTCTTGGTCGGCCCAAAGACCGCCGTCGCTGAAGGAGTCCGGGGTGACATTCACGATGCCCATCACCGCGGTGCGGCCGGGCACGGTGAGGCGCGCCAGGGCATCGGTGGGGGTGTGGTGTGCGGTGGTGTTTGGGGTAGCCTGCACGGCGGTAGCGTGCTGGGCGGTGGTGTTCGCGGTAGTGCTCACAATCGCGGAGTCTCCTGAGCGGAATGGTGGCCTTGGGGCGTTGGCCTTGAGGCGTTGGCCTTGAGGTGATGGCCTTTGTGGAAAAATTTTTGGCGGGAGTTATTGCCTAATCAGGCTTAAGACTTCCGCGCGTGAAGCCGCATTGCGTTTAAAGCCTCCGCGCACTGCCGAGGTGGTCGTCATCGCCCCGGGCTTGCGGATCCCACGCATGGCCATGCAGAGGTGTTCGCACTCAATGACCACAATCACTGATTGGGCATCCAGGCATTCCACCAGCGCATCAGCAACCTGGGTGGTTAGGCGTTCTTGGACCTGCGGGCGTTTGGCATAACCGTCGACCAGGCGAGCTAGTTTGCTGAGTCCGGTGACCTTGCCATCTTTGCCGGGGATATAGCCGATATGAGCTTTGCCGAAGAAGGGCACCAAGTGGTGTTCGCAGGTGGAGTAAATGGGGATATCGCGCACCAGCACGAGCTCTTGGTGGTTTTCATCGAAGGTGGTGGACAGCACCTCACGAGGGTCGCTATGCAAACCAGCGAAGGTTTCTTGGAAGGCGCGCGCCACCCGCGCTGGGGTTTGTTTTAGGCCTTCGCGATCCGGATCCTCACCGACTGCCAGGAGTAATTCGCGCACCGCTTTTTCGGCGCGTTCCTGGTCGAAGTGTGTTAATTGCTTGTCGTCCATGGTGTGTGTTCGGATCTCGCTTTCCTTCGCTAAACCATCCGCCGCGCAACGCTCCCACTGAAAAACTGTCGCGGAGTGTTGCTTGGTTTCTAGCCCCATTATGGTTCCAGCTCGTTGGTGTGCAGCCAGCCAGTGTTCCAGCGTGCAGGCTAGGTGTTGGGGAAAAGGGGGGTGCGCAGGGACTGTCCGCACACCCCCCTTTTGTTATTGAGCAGGGTTAAAAATTCTTCGGGGATTCTGAGTCCGGATCAGTAGGTAGCTCACCTTCCGGGTTCTCCTCCCCAGGTAAACAAGTATGAGGTTCTGGTTCCACCACTGGATGTGACTCCGTGGGGGTCTCCTCCGGGGCTTTCTCCACTGGGGTTTCCGGGTAATCCGGGCGCTCGCGTTCCGGTAGACGGAAACCAATCAGCTCAGTGTCGTCCTCCGGGCCGGGGGCATCAGCAACCGGAATATTATTCTGGCCGGCTTCTGCCTCAGGTTCTTCCCCATAAGCCTTCATCCCAGGGTGGATCCCCAAACCGCGCATATTCTCCGGACTCGAAGGTGCCTGCGGAACGCTGGGGCCGCTGGGTTGTTGGCCACTGCCTGGAACCGTCCATCCTGCTGGTGGCGGGGTGCCACCATAGCTGGGGGCTGCATGCCGGCCTTGGGCTTCTTCCCCGGGGCTGGTAGAAGCATCCGAGGTATTGGCAGGGCGTGTACCACGCCAGGGCATCGGCGCCCCACCACCGGCGGCACGTTGGGCATCTAGTTGCTTACGGCGGCGCGCGCGGGCCTTTTGGGAGGCCTCCAATAAGGAGAAGGGCTTCGGTGGTTCCTCACCGCGTTCGATGGCCAACTCAGTAGGTGTTTTCACCGGGGTGTAGCCCAGCTGGCGAGGGAAGCGCACATCTTCACCGGGGAAGACTTCATCGACTTCTTGCGGGTCAATGCCTTCAAAGAGCGCTTCCAAATCGGGGCGGCGCAGGGTTTCCTTCTCCAGGAGTTTCTCCGCCAAGCGATCCAGATAATCGCGGTGTTCTTCGAGAATGCGGTAGGCCTTTTCATGGGCTTTATCCAGCAGGTAGCGGATCTCCTCATCAATCTCCGCAGCGATCTTCGGGGAGTACTCCAAGGTTCCGCCGCCACCGCGGCCAGAGAAGGGATCGCCCTGTTCCTCACCATATTTCACGGCGCCCAAGGTGGGTGACATGCCATATTCGGTGATCATGGCGCGAGCGATCTTGGTGGCCTGCTCAATATCAGCAGAGGCACCGGTGGTGGGTTCACCAAACACCAGCTCCTCAGCGGCACGCCCACCCATGGCGAAGACTAGGCGTGCAAAAAGCTCATCGCGGTTGTACATGCCCTTGTCATCTTCTTCGGCAGTCATGGCATGACCACCGGTACGCCCACGGGCCAGGATGGTGACCTTGTAGACGCGCTCAATATTCTTCATCGCCCAGGCAGATAGCGTATGCCCGCCCTCGTGATAGGCGGTGATCTTCTTTTCCTTCTCGGAAATGATCTTGGAGCTTCGACGTGGACCACCAATCACGCGGTCCGTGGCTTCTTCCAGGGCGTCCGCGGTAATCACATTGCCGCCAATGCGGGCGGTCAGAAGGGCAGCTTCATTGAGCACATTAGCCAGGTCCGCACCGGACATACCGGCGGTACGCTTCGCCAAAGCATTCAGGTCGGCATCCGGGCCCAGCGGTTTGCCTTCCGCGTGGACCTTCAGAATCTGCTGGCGTCCCTTGAGATCCGGGTTGGTCACCGGGATTTGGCGATCGAAACGACCCGGGCGCAGAAGTGCGGGATCCAAAATATCGGGGCGGTTAGTGGCCGCCATGAGGATCACGCCTTGGCGATCATCGAAGCCATCCATTTCCACTAGCAGTTGGTTGAGGGTTTGTTCACGTTCATCCAAACCGCCCCCCATGCCGGAGCCACGGCGACGCCCCACTGCATCAATCTCATCGACGAAGATAATGCAGGGGCTATTGGCCTTGGCTTGTTTAAAGAGGTCACGCACACGCGAGGCACCCACACCGACGAACATCTCCACGAAGTCCGAACCGGAAATGGAATAGAAAGGTACCCCAGCTTCACCAGCCACCGCACGGGCCAACAAGGTCTTACCGGTACCGGGCGGGCCATAAAGCAGCACGCCGCGCGGGATCTTCGCCCCTAAGCGCTCATAGTGCGAAGGATCTTCCAAGAAGTCCTTGATTTCATGAAGCTCATCAACGGCCTCATCCGCGCCCGCAACATCCTTGAAGGTGTTGGTGGGCATGTCCTTGGTTAATTCCTTGGCCTTGGAGCCACCGATGCCAAAGAGCCCGCCGGATTGCATGCGGCTAAAGAAGAACATCAAAAGGCCAAAGACCAAGAGCATCGGCAGGATGAAGCCGAGGGTATTGAGCAGGAAGGATTCCTGGGTGACCTTGGTGGCGTACTTCTCGGTGTCGGAGTCCCGCACGGCCTTGAAAATATCGGGGGCGGTGCGCGCTGGATATTGGGTCAGAATCTCCTCAACATCTTCGCGCTCTTCAACATCGATGGGTTCTTTGAGCGTTAAGCGCAGGCG
This sequence comes from Corynebacterium spheniscorum, assembly GCF_900113445.1. Classification (GTDB taxonomy): domain Bacteria; phylum Actinomycetota; class Actinomycetes; order Mycobacteriales; family Mycobacteriaceae; genus Corynebacterium; species Corynebacterium spheniscorum. Next base: position 26,753 of record NZ_FOPJ01000007.1, on the reverse strand, counting down.
CTGTTCGCGGTCATCGATCTGAGCTTCCTTGACGTTATTGTCCTGAAGCTGGGCGATCGCAACCGAGGTATCAACCTTTTGGAAGGTTCGCGTGTCATCGGTGAGCAGGCTCACCACAAAAAGCATGATGAGTAGCACCGAAGCGCTTAAGGCGATTTGGAGGATTCTCTTGTTATTCATAGGCAGTGCCCGAAGCCAGCGGGGATCGCATCGCGCTCATCCATGAGCAGTCTCTTCCGCTTTCATATCTTGCACAGGAGAAAAGCGGGGTGCGGGAGATTGCCCAGAGTCTAAGGGCTGCGTTCTTGTGCTGTCTTGGGGTTGAGGCCTTTCTTAGGAACGTGGAGGGTCAGTGAACGTGAAGATAAATGTCGATGTTCTTCAAGCAAGAAATATATGCACCGCGCACAGCGTTTGCCACGCTAAGCGGCAATGCCTGTGGTACACATCTTCCCTACTTTAAAGGGCCAGCGCGTGATCCGCCTCCCCAGGTCACCTAAACAGGTCACCTAAAGGCAGGGCAACCCGAAGCCACGGCAACCCGAGGAGGCACAACCGACATTCGCTGTCTCTGCGCAGAATCAACGCATGGCAACAAAGAAACGTTCCCGAGGAGCTTCCCGGCGCGCGCGGCGCCACGCCTCCCCTGCCCGGACGCCCGCCATCAGCCAACGCTGTCAGCTGACGCCCGCCCCCAGGCGGCTAGTTATCTTCGCTATACACCCGCGGGTGCAAGGTCCCCACAAAGGGAAGATCACGATAACGCTCGGCATAATCCAGGCCATAGCCGATCACAAACTCATTGGGGATCTCAAAGCCCACATCAAAAAGATCCACCTTCGCGGTCTGCACCTCTGGTTTGCGCAGCAAGGTCACCACCTTCAAGCTGCGTGGGCGGCGGGCCTGCAGGTTCTTCATCAACCACGAAAGCGTCAACCCGGAGTCAATGATATCTTCGACCACCAACACATCGCGATCTTCAATATCGCGATCCAGGTCCTTCAAAATCCGCACCACCCCAGAAGAACTCGTGGCATTGCCATAAGAAGACACCGCCATAAACTCCACTTGGCTGGGGATGCTTAGCTGGCGGGCAAAATCAGTAATAAAGAAAACCGCGCCCTTTAACACCCCGATGAGGACCAGGTCATCATCTTTCCCGCGGTATTCCTCGGACACGCGCTGCGCCATTTCAGCAACCCTGGCCTGCAATTGTTCTTCAGAAACCAGCACTGCCTCAATATCAGCCCCATAGGGATTAGTCGGAACGTTCATGTCCTTGGTGTCGTGCATAGAAATTTAGTGACCTTTCTGCGTCGTCACCGTTAGTGTGCCATTGAGCCGTACAACAACCAATCTTGGCACCCCACGCGCAGCCCCCAAACCTTCGGGGGTACCTTCCCCACATTCCGCAGCTAAGTCCTTACCCACAGCCACCGCCCCTTGGCCCCGCCACTTCGTACATAGCCGCAGCACATCACCCACCGCGGCACTACTTAAACGCATCTGCCACTGCGGGTGCGCCTCCCCATGGGCATGCAGCCACGCCAACACCGCGCGCCGGCCGACAGCTTCCGGTAGCCGCGCAATCACCTCAACCGCTAAATCCTGCGGTTGACGTGCACATTCCGGCACCAAAGAAGTCAAATACGCATTATCCTCAGCCACCATCGCCGCAGCCTGCGCCAACACTGCAGTGGCATCGCCATTGCCCAGAATCTCCCCCAAAGCCGGCATAATATTCTTCCGCACCGCCACCCGCCGGAAACTTAAGCGCTCATTGTGCGGATCTGACCAAAAATCCACCCCGCAATCCACACAGGTCCCCACCGTCTGTGCGCGCCTTAAACCCAAAAATGGTCGATACACCACCCCACCTTCGCTTACTGCCTTCACCGACATCCCACTCGCTTTACCGCGTAATGCCCCCAATAACAGGGTCTCCGCCTGATCTTCAGCGGTATGCGCCACCAATAGCGGCAACTTTCCAGCGGCTTTGGACAACGCCTCATACCTCGCCCGGCGCGCCGCCGCCTCCGTCCCTTCCCCACGGTCCACAACGTCCACGCGCAACACCTTCGCGCGCGCTCCCCAGGCTTGGGCTTTACTCGCCGCCTCTGCAGCTACCTGCGCAGATCCTTCTTGCAATTGATGATCCACACACAAGGCCAACACCTCATGTCCTTCCGCGCGCGCCGCAATCACCAACGCCAAAGAATCCGGTCCCCCAGATAGCCCAATCGCTAGCTCCTCACCCGCATCCACCCCATGCTCATAGAGCCCGCGGATTCCCCGGCGGCACGCCAATAAATTCTTAGATGCCCGCGGAAACTTAAGAACGCTCGCCATGGCCCTTAGCGATCGCTGGTGCTGGGGTTGTGTTTGCTTTCCGAGATCGTGGGCTGGGCGTCGGCGTTTGCTTTCGCCGCCTGCACACCACTGTTTGCCGCGGCATCTTCACTTAAGGCCGAGGCAATGCGGTCTAAAGCCTGGCGCTGACCAAGCACATCAGTGTCATTGGAGATCATCCCGAAGCTATAGACATGCCCGCTTTGCCCGGTCACCACACCGGTTAAGGCCGAGGTTCCCGTCAAGGTCCCGGTTTTAGCGCGCACCACACCACGCCCAGGTGTGCCAATAAAACGCGAAGCTAAAGTGCCAGAACCACCAGCTACAGGCAGCACATCAAGCAGTGGCCTTAGTACTTGGGTTTGGGCTGCGGTGTCCATAATTTCCGCCAGCACTTCAGCCGGAATCCGGTTATGAATAGATAACCCGCAGGTATCCTCCAGCTTCGTGGTGGAGGTATCAATCCCTAGTTCATTAAGTACTTCCAGCACCGCTTCGGTGGCTGCCTGCGCGTCACTGCCTTTTCCGCGTTTAATGGCCACTTCCCGGCCAATGGCTTCGGCCATCACATTATCGGAATGCTGCATCATGGCCCTTAGGCGTTCAGATAAACGCGGGGACTCAATGGTATACAGCGTTTCCACTGGTTGCTCAGTTAGTTCAGTGACACCAATGGTGCTTACCCCTAGTTCTTCGCCAAGGGCTTGGGCTACCGTGAAAGCCGGGGTGTGGCTACGCGGCACATCACCGCTTTCCACCTCACCCAGGCGGCCACCATGAATCATGGCTGGCTGCATGGGGGCAACAAACCCGGCATCAATATCGCTTTCATCCCAACCAGTTAAGAAATCTGGGCCAGTCCACACGCTGGTATCAATCAGTACCTGGGTAACCTTCATGCCACTAACTTGGATGGCTTCCGCGGCACGCATCAGATCCGCGCGATCTAACCACACATCCCCAGCAGCGCGAATCACCACCGAACCTTCCATGGGCCCGCGCACAATATCGGTTCTAATCCGATCATCCGGGCCAAGTGCTTTAATCGCTGCGGCACTGGTCAAAATTTTTGTAGCACTCGCTGGGCGCAGCGGGATCTGCGCATCGTAAGAATAGACCTCTTCCCCGGTGCTGGAATCAAGAATCTGTACCCCGAAACTGCCCAGTGCCGGGTTGGCGCTTAGCTCTTTTAGGGTGCTTCGCAGACTTCCTAGGTCCACCTCAGCTTGGCCGCGTGCCGGGATAAGTTCAGCGTCCGTGGATGCCGATAGCTCCCACGGTGCTTTATGCACCACATCGGCGTAGTTTTTTTGCGCGGTGATTCCCACACCGGCGACACCGGTGACCGCGACTGTGACAACTACGGCGGAGGTCATCCACCACACCTTCTTGCTCATTGCACCACAGCCTACTGGGTAGCTGACCCGGTAGCGCTACGATGGGTGCTACTTGTTATTTCTGTTTGAGGACTGAAGGAGTTGGAAACTCAATGAACGTTGAGGTGACCATCGAGATCCCGAAGGGGTCGCGCAATAAGTACGAGGTTGATCACGAGTCCGGCCGGGTGCACCTGGACCGCTACCTGTTCACCCCGATGGCGTACCCCGCCGACTATGGCTTCATTGACCACACCCTCGGCGAAGACGGCGATCCTTTGGATGCTCTGGTAATCCTGCCGGAACCGCTCTTCCCCGGTGTGATCTGCAAGGCCCGCCCGGTCGGTGTCTTCAAGATGACCGATGAAGCTGGCGGCGATGACAAGCTGCTCTGCGTGCTTGATGATGTGCGTTTCGAGCAGTACCAAGAAATCGAAGATATCTCGCAGTTCGTCAAGGACGAGATCGAGCACTTCTTCTGCCACTACAAGGACCTGGAGCCCGGCAAGGAAGTCCAGGCCGCTGGTTGGGGTAGCCGTGAAGATGCCGAGCGCATCTTGCAGGAGGCTATCGACCGCTACAAGGACTAAGAGTTCTCGGTAGATAAGCTCCCCTCAGTACCCCGCGCGTTGCGGTGCTGAGGGGATATTTTTTAATCCAGCTAGGGCATGAAAATGTTTTCTTCATGCACAGTGCACACCGAGAGCAATCTTCTACTGCTCCTTCCCCTACAGCGTGGCCCCCAGCGTCGCTACGCCTGCTCGCCAAAGATCCTCACCATCAAAACCAACAGATCCACCTACGGGTAGTTGATGATCGCAGCATCGTAGAGCTGGGGATAAGAAACCAAGCCGAAGATATTTTCCCTGACCCCACCGCCCCCTGGGTCTTCGGCTGGGTAGATGCCGCACCCGCAGAGATCATTTCTTTTCCTACGCCTCACTAGCTTCTTTAACCCCCAAAGATGAGCGCAGCCCCTGGGAATTAAAGCTGGCGTGCTTTAAAGGTGAAGACCTCATGGGTACATGCTCCTTGCGGCGGATTATCCGCGGTGAGCAGGTGCTCTATGACACCGGCTCTTATTTATTCCGTGAGTTCCAAGGCCAAGGCTATGGGCGCTTAATGCGCCGCATGCTGCTCCATCTTGCCTTCGAAGGTTTCGGGCTTAAAGAAGTGGAGTCAGCAGCACAACCACTTAACCGCGCGTCGGTGGAGCTTAGCCGCAGTTTGGGTTATCACATGGCTGGGCATACCGATGATGCTCATGAGTGCTGGGTCATTAATGCTCAAGCCTGGGCTCAGCATGCTCGCGATGATGATCCGCAAATCATGATGACGGGGGTGGAAGGGTTAGCGGAACAGCTTCATTGTCCATCAGCACCATAAAATAGAGGCCAGGTGCTGCTGGCAGCGCCCCTTTTCGCCAGCTATTTACCTCCCCTTTTTTGCACCTAAGGTTCCTCGATTGTTTTCGGCTTCTTGATGAAGCTGAACCGCCACCCCTTTTTTTTTAGGAGTTAGTAGATACCGCCATGAAGTCTGTGACTGTTCAGAATGTTCCCCAAGACGCCCAACTCATTGATGTCCGCGAAGTTGATGAGTATGCCGCCGGGCATGCCGCTAATGCAGTGAACCTGCCGATGAGCGAGTTCGTGCAACATGTCGATAAGTTGGATCAGCAACGCGATATCTATGTCATCTGCCAAGGTGGCGGTCGCTCCGCGAAGGTCTGTGAATATCTGGAGGCCCGCGGTATCGAGGCCATTAATGTTGAAGGCGGAACGGGTGCTTGGCAGCAAGCTAACCTCCCCATGGAGAGCTAGGCTCCAGCGGAGAGCTAGGTTCCCGCGCTGAAGAGTGACCCTAAGGCTACGTCAGCTAAAAGTACGGGCCTTAGGGTCTTTTTAACCCCAGATGAGGGATTATTTCCTACTGCGAACGAAAGTATGGGGACGAACCCATAGTTGAACTCCCAGCTATGCAATATGCTGGGACCCATGCCGTATAGCCAAGATATTCCTGCTGCATTATTAGAGTCGCCCTCCTTCCAGCTTGATCGCTTACGCCGCCGCACCCGCGAGGAAGTTGAGTTGGCGCTTCAACCCGATAACACCACGTTGAGGGAGTATTGGGTGATGACGTGCTTGGCTGATCGTGATGCTGCTAGCCAAACATCGCTCTGCGAATTATTAGCCATTGACGCATCCGATATGGTGCGCATTATTGATGCTTTAGAAGAGCGCGGGTGGGCAAAGCGTGAGCGTGATCCACGCGATCGCCGCCGCCAGATTATTACTCTCAGCGCTGCTGGCCGCCATAAGCGGGTGGAGTTAAACCGCTTAGTATCTAATGCGGAGGATCGAGCATTAGATGAGTCCACTCAGAAGCAGCTCAAGCATCTGCGCAAGCTAGCTGCCGCGATTATTGCCAGTGAAGAAGAAGATCAGCATAGCCACAGCGCCAAGCAGGAACAATAATCGCGCAAGGCACAACATAACCCCGCTAGGCAAGATAGGTTCTTCTTGCTCAGCGGGGTTTTTCACGTGGTGCTGGCTGAGAGCACCCTCAGCTGCGCGGGCTGTACCCGCACAGAGTGGGATTAGTCGCCGATCTGGTCGCGGCCACGCATCACGATCTTCGGATCGGGTTCACCAACAAGTTCATGGTCCTTATCGGTGTACTCGAACTTGCTCAGCACATAACGCATGGCGTTAAGACGTGCCCGCTTCTTATCATTCGAGCGGATCGTAATCCAGGGGGATTCATCAGTGTCGGTGTAGCGGAATTGCTCTTCCTTAGCGCGGGTGTAGTCCTCCCACTTATCCAAGGAGGCCAAGTCCATTGGGGAGAGCTTCCACTGGCGCACTGGGTCCACCTGGCGGATCGCAAAACGGGTGCGTTGTTCCTTCTGGGTGACAGAGAACCAGAACTTGGTCAGCGAGATGCCACTACCTAGGAGCATGTTCTCCAACATGGGGACTTCGCGGAGAAACTCAGCGTGTTGGGATTCGGTGCAGAAACCCATGACGCGTTCCACGCCGGAGCGGTTATACCAAGAGCGGTCGAAGAATACGATTTCGCCGGCGCAGGGGAAGTGCTCGATGTAGCGTTGGAAATACCAGGAGGTGGATTCACGTGGGGAGGGCTTCTCCAGGGCGACGGTACGGGCACCACGGGGGTTGAGGTGCTCATTGAAGCGTTTGATGGTGCCCCCCTTACCGGCGGCATCGCGGCCCTCGAAGAGGATGATGTGGCGCTGGCCGGTTTCTTTGGTCCAGTTCTGCCATTTCAGGAGCTCGATTTGGAGGGCACGCTTTACGTGTTCATACTCATCGCGGGAGAGACGCTCCTGGTAGGGGTAGTTTTCCCGCCAGGTTTCCACAGGTGAACCATCCGGTCGGATCAAAATCGGATCGTCTTCATCGGAGTCGTCTACGACATAGCCTTCAGTACGGGCCAGATCGATGACCGGGAGTTCGTCTTCTTTGTGCTCAGCCATACCAAGATTCTACCGGGCCAGCAAAGTTTCTGAGGCAAGAGCACTACTTTTAGCCCCGGTGTGGCGGGCAACACGCTCGGTACTGCTGGATCTATTCCGGCGCATTCCCTCTCAAGGCCGCCGGGAGGCTAGTTTGAGGCACGACAAAACCCCTGCCTGCCACATTCATGTGGCAGGCAGGGGTCTTAAAGTCTTGAGTTGTTGATCTTCTTCCCTAATGGAAGAAGATTATCGCTCAGAGCTGTATTACTTGATCAGACCGAGCAGGCCGTTCAGGTTACCAGCAGCCTCGGCGAGACCCTTGAGGGAAACGACGAAGTTGTAGAAGAAGGTGTTGGTAACGAGGTTGGCGAGATCCTGCAGGAAAGCAGCGGTGGAGAGCATGTAAGTACCTTTCGAGTAGCCTCGAGAAATCGTAAATCTCGAGATCTATGTGATGTTTACTATGGCTACACCGGTAGAGGCATAGCCGGTGGCAACTAGACTACTAGATGCCGGTTGGCTACGACTTAAAGAGCAGCGATGACGGAAGAGAAGGCAACAGCCTCATCGATGCCGTCAAAGAGGTTCGGGAAGAACTCAGCGAAGTTCTTGACGAAGGTGCCGAAGTTGCCGAGCAGTTCGCGGATGGCAGCGATATCCATGAAAAATCTCCTAATTAGAGAGGAACCAGCGTTGGCTGGTGAGGTTTCCAGTAGCTGACACCCCTCTGGGCGTCACGTCATACATTCTGACATAGATTCTCCCACCGTCAAGCAGAGCCCACGGAAGTTTTCCCTTCCCCCTAGTCACGCTCCTCACGTTAGCCACATCTGTAAAAAGTTCTACGTCAGCGAATTTTGGGCTATCGCCGCAGCTCAGTTGCTATTTTCTCAATCTCATTCCGCTTTCTTGTCGCGTTGTTATGTAACGTGCTGATAACGGCCTGCGATAAAGCGCCGCCCACCCCAAAAAAGATTTTTCAAAGTCCCCTAATCCGGGGGTAATTTGCACCTATTCATGCAGCTGGAGCGCTTCTTCTAGCTATCACTCAGCACCTAAGAATTCTTCTCCTTGGACGCGATTTCATAGGCGCACACATCTAACGCACGGATCTTTAAAAGTAATCTGCGACACACTAAGGCCCGGGGGTGTAGCTCCCGGGGGATTTTTCCACCCACGTCGAACCCTAAGACATGTTCTACAGGTAAGTTCTCAGCAGCCTTAGGCGGCGTTCTAGGGCTCTTAGAGCGCCGTATAAGGCGCCGAGGCACGCACCGTGGCGGTACCTCCCTATTCCTATATATAGAGGCCACACAGAGACCTCCTTCCAGCGGCGCTGCCTCTCCCTTCCCCTTAGACGCAGAAAAGCGCGGGAGTGCGCTTCATATCTGAAGTACACTCCCGCGCTTAAGGCTTAGCGCTTTATACGGGGCTTAGAAGCCGCCCATGCCGCCCATTTCTTCAGCACCCGGGGTGCCAGCACCAGCCGGCTGCGGCTTCTCAGCAACCACAGCTTCGGTGGTCAAGAAGAGCGCAGCGATGGAGGCAGCGTTCTGCAGGGCAGAGCGGGTGACCTTCACCGGGTCATTAATGCCAGCGGCCATCAGGTCGATGTACTCGCCGGTAGCGGCATTCAGGCCCTGGCCAGCCGGCAGGGTGGACACCTTATCGGCAACCACGCCGGACTCCAGGCCAGCGTTAGCGGCAATCTGCTTCAGCGGGGAAGCCAGTGCCTGGCGAACAATCTTCACGCCGGTGGCTTCATCGCCATCCAGGTCCAGGTTGTCATCCAGCACATGGGAGGCCTGCAGCAGGGCCACGCCACCGCCGGCAACAATGCCTTCTTCCACGGCAGCCTTGGCGTTGCGCACGGCATCTTCGATGCGGTGCTTGCGTTCCTTCAGCTCAACCTCGGTGGCGGCACCAACCTTGAGCACTGCCACGCCGCCAGCCAGCTTGGCGAGGCGCTCTTGGAGCTTCTCGCGGTCATAGTCAGAATCGGAGTTATCGATCTCAGCGCGGATCTGCTTCACGCGGCCTTCGATCTGCTCGGAGGAGCCAGCACCTTCGACAATGGTGGTGTCATCCTTGGTGACTACAACCTTGCGGGCCTGGCCGAGCAGCGGCAGGTCAGCGGTTTCCAGGGAGAGGCCAACTTCTTCAGCAATAACCTGGCCACCGGTGAGGATGGCCATGTCCTGCAGCTGGGCCTTGCGGCGATCACCAAAGCCCGGGGCCTTCACGGCAACGGACTTGAAGGTGCCGCGGATCTTATTCACCACCAGGGTGGATAGTGCTTCGCCTTCCACGTCCTCGGCGATGATCAGCAGCGGCTTGCCGGACTGCATGACCTTTTCCAGCAGCGGCAGCAGGTCCTTGATATTGGAGATCTTGGAGGAGACCAGCAGGATGTAGGGGTCTTCCAGGACAGCTTCCTGGCGTTCCATATCGGTGGCGAAGTAGCCGGAGATATAGCCCTTATCGAAGCGCATACCTTCGGTGACTTCGAGTTCCACACCGAAGGTGTTGGACTCTTCCACGGTGATGACGGAATCCTTATTCACCGCACCATTGCCCACCGCGTACATGGCCTTGGCGATCTGCTTGCCGATCTCCGGGTCAGCAGCGGAAATACCGGCGGTGGCGGCGATTTCTTCTTCGGTTTCTACTTCCTTAGCGGAAGCTAGCAGGGATTCGGTCACCTTGGTGACAGCCTGCTCGATGCCGCGCTTAATACCCATCGGGTTGGAGCCGGCGGCAACATTGCGCAGACCCTCAGAAACCAGGGCCTGGGCGAGGACTGTGGCGGTGGTGGTGCCATCACCGGCAACATCATCGGTCTTCTTAGCTACTTCTTTGACCAGCTCAGCGCCGATCTTCTCATAAGGATCTTCCAGCTCGATTTCGCGAGCAATGGAAACGCCATCATTGGTGATGGTCGGCGCGCCCCAGGACTTCTCCAGGACAACATTGCGGCCCTTGGGCCCCAGAGTGACCTTGACGGCATCCGCCAAGGTATTCAGGCCCTTTTCTAGGCCGCGGCGCGCTTCCTCATCAAAAGCGATGATCTTTGCCATATGTTCGTGCTCCTTTGAAAGGTAATTTAAGGACGACACTCACGTCTGAAGCGTGTGTTTTTAAGGGGCGCCCGCGACGGCTAAGTCGGCCGAGTGTAAACCAACCTCACCCTTTAAACACGCTGTAGTTGTCGATCATGTACTTGGCACTCACTAGCGCCAAGTGCCAGTTCTTTTCTAGCAGTCACACCCTACGAGTGCAAGGTTGCCAAGGGCTACTCGCGCCTAGCCTGCTCACCACGCGTGCTTTCCTGCCCACCCCAGGCACCCGATCTCGAAAATGCGCCCTGATCACGAAGGTTTCCGGCATCTCCTTATATATAAGGAGAAAATCTCTGTTCGCTCACAGCGTGCGCGCGGGCACGCTAGTAGCATCGAATCCATGACGAAAATTGTGGAGAAAGACCGGATCGAGCAGCTGCGTGAGGAGCTCGGCGCGCAGCGTGAGCAGATCTTTGAGCAGTTGAAGGAGATCACTTCTTTTAATTCCGTGCATAGCGTGCCGGAGCTGGCGGAGCAGCTCGATGGGGCAGCCGCGTGGGTGAAGGAGCATTTTGAGGCCGCCGGGTTTGAGATGAAGGCCTATCCCACGGTGGATAAGTCGCAGACCCTGCTGGGGACGAAGGCAGGCGACCCGGATGCGCCGACGGTGATGCTCTATAGCCACTATGATGTGGTGCCCGCGGGCCCGCGGGAGGCCTGGGATAGTGACCCATTTTCGCTCACCGAAAAGGATGGCCGCTGGTATGCCCGGGGCGCTGCGGATTGCAAGGGAAACCTGGTGATGCACCTGGCTGCGCTGCGCGCGGTGGAGGAGCTCGGCGGCACCAAGCTGAACCTGAAGGTGCTGATTGAGGGTTCGGAAGAGCGCGGCGGGGAGGGCCTGGATCATCTCATTGATGAACACCCGGAGCTTTTCCGCGCCGATGTTATTTTGATTGCCGATTCCGGTAATGCCGCGGTGGGTGTGCCCACCATGACCACCTCGCTGCGCGGCGGTGGGCAGGTGCGCGTCACCGTGGATACCCTGCGCTCAGCCATGCACTCTGGTGGGTTTGGTGGTGCTGCCCCGGATGCGGTGGCGGCGTTGATGCGCACCCTGGATTCCCTGCGTGATGAGCGCGGCCGCACCGTGATTGATGGGGTGGATTGTTCGCGCCGCTGGGAGGGCATGCCCTACCTGCCGGAGGATTTCCGCCGCGATGCGGGGGTGCTGGACGGCGTGGAGTTGATGGGCGATGAAAATGACATGCCCAGCGATTTTGTGTGGGCGCGCCCTGCGGTGACGGTGATTGGGTTTAGCTCCACCCCGGTGGAAGAGGCCGTGAATGCGGTGCCCAATACTGCCTCTGCGCAGCTGAATCTACGGGTTCCGGCAGGCATGAATGCCGCTGATACCGCAGAAAAGCTCATCGCCCACCTGCATGCCCATGTGCCCTGGGGCGCGAAGCTTAAAGCCGAGCTTACGGACGTCAATGAGCCTTTCGCTACGGATCCTTCCGGCGAAGCTTTTGATGCGCTTTCTAGCTGCCTGGCTGCCGCCTATGGCAAGGAGGAGGCTGCGGTGCTGGGCACGGGTGGTTCCATTCCGCTGTGCACCAAGCTGCAGGAACTCTTCCCCGAAGCCGAGATTGCGCTGTATGGCGTGGAGGAACCCACCTGCGTGATCCACGCCCCCAATGAGTCCGTGGATCCCCAAGAAATCCGGGATATTGCGGTTGCCGAAGCCGCCTTCTTACTCGGATTCAAGCAATAATTCTTGGCCGCTTAAGCCCATGCTCCCTTTGGCGGAGCATGGGCTTTATTCTTTTCCGGCCTTGGACTTTCCCCGAGACCGAGTGTCTGGAGTGTGCAGGCTCGGTACGCCTGGTTCTTTTCTTGGCGGGGAGTTTGACCCTACGGGGGTGGGGCGTGGAGATGTTGGGAGCCTGTATGAGCTGCAGGTTTTTAAATGTGGCTACACCCGAGACACTCGTACAGATGGGTCACACTTTGGCAGCGGTTATGAACTGAGTTACTATTTGCGTCATGATGCAGCTTCTTTTCAACCTCGTGGTAGTAGCAAAGGCTACGTACCCTCACGCGGGCTAAGGTGACTAGCTCCCCGCGCGAGGGAGCGTAGCCGCACCTTAACCCCAGGCTAAAAGAACTGAGCAGGTCATCTCAGCACCACACCAACTCGCACTTGCCCCCTTTGATTCAGATGCGTGGGCGAGACACTAATAGGTGAAGCCCTGGTAGCTGAGAAAGTATTTTTCTCGCGCAGCAAAGGACACCTGCACATCATGCACACCAACACCACCTTCTTAAGCGACTACCGCATCGAGCAAGCCACTACCCCGCACATCGCAGAAGATTGTTTCTACGAACGCTTCGGCTGCCACCGCCTGCCCCGCGGCCTGCGGGAAGAAGCCCGCGGCATGGGCTGGTACCTCTTCATGGCCACCTACGCGCCCACCCCAGGGGCCATGACCATCAACACCATGAACGTTGAACCCGATGCCGGGGCTTTTGGTTCCACCATCTACTCCGCGGAAATCCGCCACAACTCCAAAACCCGCCCCAGCTACGCCACGCACCGCCACATTGCGGCCGGCGGCCCGGTTGCGGCCTGCACCGCCATCTTCGCGGAAGCAGGGCGCCCCATGGAGATCCTCAACTTCCACCAGGTCGAAGTTTTTGAATCCACCGTCACCTTCATTAAGGCTTGCACCATGAGCGGGAAAACCCGCTGGGCGATGGGGATGGCTGGTTCCCCAGAAGATTCCGTTGCCCACGCCATGAGCGCGGCGAGCCAACGGCTCTACGGGTGGCGTTAAAACCACACTGCGGATCACCAGGGTGATCCTCAGCTGGGTACACTAAAGGGTCACAGAAGAAGACGAAAAGAATTACCTTCGGCAGCACTTCGGGCGCTGCTTAAGGTAATTAGCGCGCCTAGCTTCACCCCAAGGAGGAATCCAGACCCCGTGCTCACCCTGCTCGGCGCCCTTACCCTAGCTACCCTGGTGGCGCCCCTATTGATCCGCCAACTGGGCAGAAACGCCTTCCTCTTCTTAGCGCTCATCCCCTTCGGCGGCTTCTTATGGATCTGCCAACTCTTTGCCACCAACACCTTTGCCGGTGGCGGGGCCCTAGAAGTGCATTATCCGTGGATGCCGTCTGCGCACCTGGATATCACTTTGCGCCTTGATGCGCTCTCCGGGTTATTCTCGCTGATTATTCTGGGCATCGGCGCGCTCATTCTGCTGTATTGCCGCGGCTATTTTGATTCCAACCCCAGACGCCTTGCCACCTTCGGCATGCACATGGTGGGCTTCTCACTGGCCATGTTCGGGCTAGTGGTCTCCGACAACCTCCTGCTCATGTACGTTTTTTGGGAGATCACCAGTGTGCTCTCCTTCTTGCTGGTCGGCTACTACGGGGAACGCGCCTCCTCCCGGCGCGCCGCTGGGCAGGCACTGATGATCACCACCTTGGGTGGGTTGGCGATGCTGGTGGGCATTATTTTGCTGGGCCGCCAAACCGGGGTCTGGGAACTATCCGCCATCCCACTTATCCCGGAGCTAGAAACTGTGCCGCGGCTGGCAGTGGCCTTCGTATTGATCTTGGCCGGCGCGCTTTCTAAATCCGCGATCGCCCCGGCACATTTTTGGCTTCCCGGCGCGATGGCCGCCCCCACCCCGGTGTCGGCCTATTTGCACTCCGCGGCGATGGTCAAAGCCGGCATTTATTTAGTAGCCCGCCTTGCCCCAGATGTGCATGTGCTCTCCGCCTGGCATTTGGTGGTACTCCCGCTGGGGGTATTCACCATGTTGATGGCTGGGTGGATGGCGCTACGCCAACGCGACCTCAAACTCATTTTGGCTTATGGCACGGTCTCGCAACTGGGCTTCATTATGTCCGTCATCGGGATTGGTTCGCGCACCGCGCTGCTGGCTGGGTTGGCCCTCACCTTCGGGCATGCGCTTTTCAAAGCCGCGCTCTTTATGGTGGTCGGCGCCATTGACCACACCACCGGCACCCGCGATATCCGGGAGATCTCTGGGTTGGGGCGCAAAGAGCCCTTCATTATGGCGTTGGCTATTATTTCCGCTGCCTCCATGGCTGGGGTGCCACCGCTTTTAGGTTTCGTGGCTAAAGAAACTGCGCTGAGCACCGTCATGGATGAGGCCTTATTAATTGGGTTGCCGCGCGAACTCATGTTGGCCGGGCTGGTCTTAGGTTCCGTGCTCACAGTGGCCTATAGCGCGCACTTCCTTTATGGGGCTTTTGCCACCAAAGCAGCTCAAGAGGGGCCCTGCGCTGCTGCGGAAGGTGAGAGCGGCCGGGTGTGTGAAAGCCGCGCGATTGCCCAGATGCAGCCCATCCGCACGCGCCTCTGGTTCCCGCCCTTGGTGCTCACTACGTTCACTATTGTGCTCGGGCTTTTCCCTAGCATCTTGGGGCGCCTGTTGGATATGCATATTGATAACCTGCCTGCGCCTGCGGATATCCCCAGCCCCTTGGCGCTCTGGCATGGTTTTGGGTTGCCGCTAGTCCTCACCGGCGTGATTTTGGCTGGTGGTGCGCTGATGTTCTGGCAGCGCGAGGTGGTGGCCAAGGCACACTTCAAGACCGCCGCTTTCGGCAATGCCGACCATGCCTACGACAAGGTGCTAGCAATCTTCCGCCTGATTTCTCTGCGCCTTACGGCTTCTACCCAGCGCGGTTCCTTAGGTATTAACTTGGCCATCATCTTCGCCGTGGTGGTGCTTTTGCCACTGAGCGCACTGATTAGTGGTGCACGCTCAACCGTGCGGATGCAGCTCTGGGATACCCCCATGCAAGCAGTAGCCGCAGCCATCATCATCGTCATGGCGGTCGCAGCCACCCGTCTAAATAATCGCCTCTCAGCACTCATCGTGGTGGGTGTAACCGGCTACGCCCTGGCTGTGCTTTTTGCGCTCCAAGGCGCCCCGGATTTGGCTTTAACCCAAACCTTGGTGGAAACCATGGTGATGGTGGTGTTCATGCTGGTGCTGCGCAAACTACCTACGGAAACGCATTGGCGCCCCAGCGCCTCGGTGGACCGCATGCGCGCCTGGTTAGCGGTGGCAGTGGGATTCTCCGTGGTAGTGGTGGCACTCTTTGCCATGAATGCGCGCAGCAGCGCCCCGATTAGTGTGTTCATCCCTGATTTGGCGAAGGATATTTCCCACGGCGCGAATGCGGTGAATGTGCTCTTGGTGGACCAACGAGCCTGGGATACCTTCGGCGAGATTATGGTGCTGGTGATTGCTGCTACCGGGGTGGCTTCCCTGGTGTTTAGGAGCCGCTCTTTTACGCGGCGTTCCCGTCGCCCTACCTTGCGTTCCGAAGGCCGGCGTTGGTTGGCCGCTGATGTGACCAGTGAGCGTGCCCGTAGTCGATCGCTGATGGTGGATGTGGCCACCCGGCTGCTCTTCCCCACCATGGTGGCGGTGTCCTTCTACTTCTTCTTTAGTGGCCATAATGCCCCCGGCGGTGGTTTCGCTGGTGGTTTAGTAGCAGCACTAGCTATTACCCTGCGCTATTTAGCTGGTGGGCGTGCAGAATTAGAAGAAACCTTGCCGGTGGACCCAGCCCGCATGATGGGTACCGGCGTACTAGCTGCCGCCGCTGCGGTGATCTGGCCAATGTTCTTAGGCCGCCCGCCTTTAACCACGCGGGTATGGGAGTGGAGCATCCCGGTGATTGGGGATGTGCATATTCCTTCGGCACTGCTTTTTGATGCTGGTGTGTACCTGATTGTGGTGGGTGTGGCATTGCATATTCTGCATGCTTTGGGCGGCAAGATTGATGCCGATGAGGCACTACGCCGTCAACGTGCTCGTGATCGTGCGCGCTCTATGAAACGCGCCCGGGAGTTAAGGAAACAACAAGAAGCCGCGGAAGCTGAGCAGAAGGCTGGGGCCGGGAAGGCTGAGAAGCCTCGGGCATCGGCTAGCAAGGCAACAGAGGGAGGAAAGATTTCATGATTGCGAACCTCAGTCTGTTGCTCGCCGCCGGCGCACTCATTGGTGCCGGTGTGTACCTCATCTTGGATCGCGCCATGACCAAGATGATGTTGGGGTTAATGCTGGCCGGCAATGGTGCCAACCTGCTTATCTTGCTAGCCGGCGGGAAGGCTGGTTCCCCACCGATTATGGGCCGCGATTCTGTCCTTCATGGTGAGCAAATCTCAGATCCCTTAGCCCAAGCCATGATTTTGACGGCGATTGTTATTTCCATGGCAATGACTGCCTTCATTTTGACCTTGGCTTTCCGCCAATATGGTTATCGCACCGCGGACTTGATTGAGGATGACTCCGAAGACACCGCAATCGCTAAGCGCCCACCTACGGCTTCAGCGGCACCTGACCACGATGCCTCTAATGATCCAGAAACTGGGCGTGCCACCAGTGTGGGCGATAGCTTCGGCCCGCGATCATTCGAGCAGCCGCTCCAAAGCGAAGAAGATGGTGATAGCCGCTCATGATCACCCAGATTCTTGGCCTTAGCGGAGCCGCCGATCTTCGCGCCACCTTAATGCCGTTGATGCCCTTCCTGATCCCCTTGCCGGTAGTACTCCCGGCGGTGGCAGCGGGCTTGGCGTTAATGTCCGCGAAACTTCCGGTGCTCCAAAGGATCATTGCGCTTGGCACCCTCATCAGCTTGATTGTGCTGAACATCGCCATGGTGTGGCTGGTGGATGCCGAAGGAATTCAAACCGTCCAAATCGGTGGTTGGGATGCCCCGGTGGGCATTACTTTGGTGGCTGACCGGCTGTCCACCGTGATGCTGACGGTCTCAGCGCTCGTGCTCTTCTGCGTGATGTGGTACGCCATTAGCCAGGGTATTCGCGATGGTGGGGATGATGAACCCGTCGCGGTCTTCCTGCCCAGCTACCTGCTCTTAAGCATGGGCGTGAATATGTCCTTCTTAGCTGGTGACCTCTTTAACCTCTATGTCGGCTTCGAAGTGTTCTTAGTGGCCAGCTATGTGCTGCTGACCTTGGGGGCATCGGCCGCGCGAGTGCGTGCTGGCGCTGGCTATGTGATGGTCTCCATGGTGTCTTCTCTGGTATTCCTCTTTGCCATCGGTATGGTCTATGCCTCCGTGGGCACCGTGAACATGGCACATATTGGGCTTCGGATGGCCGAAATTCCCAGCGGTACGCGCGCCGCGATTTTCGGCATGTTGCTCATTGCCTTTGGTATTAAAGCCGCTGTCTTCCCGCTCGATGCCTGGCTACCGGACTCCTACCCCACCGCGCCTTCCTTGGTGACGGCAGTGTTTGCTGGCCTGCTTACCAAGGTCGGTGTCTACTCGATTATTCGGATGCGCTCGGTGGTCTTTACCGATGGCTCCTTGGACACCCTTTTAATGTGGGTTGCCCTAGCAACCATGCTGGTGGGCATTTTAGGTGCGATGGCGCAGAACGACATTAAACGTTTATTGTCATTTACCCTGGTCAGCCATATTGGCTACATGATTTTCGGCATTGCCCTTGGTAGTGCCCATGGCCTATCCGGCGCGATCTTCTACGCCGTGCACCACATCTTGGTGCAAACCGCGCTCTTCCTGGTAGTTGGACTCATCGAACGCCAAGTGGGTACTTCTTCCCTGCGGCGGTTGGGATCCTTGGCCCGCTACTCTCCGGTGCTAGCCGCCTTGTATTTCATCCCAGCCATTAACCTCGGCGGGATCCCCCCGCTATCGGGATTCCTCGGGAAAATAATTTTGCTCCAAGCCGGCGCCGATGAAGGTGGCTTCCTACCCTGGCTGCTTATCGGCGGCGCGGTAGCTACCAGTTTGCTCACCCTCTACACCATGGTGTTGGTGTGGTCGAAAGGCTTCTGGCGGGACCGCCAAGACGCCCCGGAAGGCAGCATAGCTATTGCCCGGCCGGCACCACTGGCAGAAGTTACCGATGTAGTAGATATTCAAGAACGCGATGATGTCGGCAGTATGCCCTTCGGCATGGTGGCCTCCACCGCGGCGTTGGTTACCGTTTCTTTAAGCATCACGGTATTAGCTGGTCCGCTGTCCGCGGTGACCGACCGCGCTGCGGAATCAGCCCAAGACGCAACCATTTATCGTGATGCTGTGCTCGGAGATCACTACCTAAACCCGGGACGAACCTTAAACCAAGAAAGCCATAACGGTGGTGCAGATAATTTTTCTCACCGCGATCACCCGTCCCCCATTGATGATCGACCCGAAGGTCCCTTAGCCCCGAAGCCTGTCCCGCATCCTGAGAAAGCTCCGCGTACCAGCACGCACAATAATGCTGAAGGTTCCAAGCCCCTGGGCCTTAAGGGAGGTGAGCAGGGCTGATGAAAAAATTTTCTGGCATGAAATTTGCTGGTGTGCAGCGCCGATTCCACTTAGGTTCGGTGGTCTGGATTACCTTCATCTGGGTCATGCTCATGGGGCAACTCACCTGGGCGAATGTTATCGCCGGTGTGCTTATTGGGTTGGTGATTGTCCTTGGTTTGCCGCTTCCGAATATGCCCTTAGCGAGTGCCAATATTCGCTGGGGTGCGTTCGCCAAGCTGATGCTCGGCTGGCTCTGGGATTTACTCAAAGCCTCTGTGAAGGTCGCTTGGTTAGCCTTGCGCCGTGCAGACCCGCCACAGACCGCCATCATTAAGGTTCCGATGCGGGTGCAATCCGATATTGTGCTGGCTTTTGCCACCACCTTGTTTAATCTGCAGCCAGGTGGTTCGGTCACCGATATTGATATTGGGAATCGTATGCTCACGGTGCATCTGCTTGATGCTGGTACCCCGGAGGCGTTAGCCCAAGAAATTGAGAATGTGGCCAAACTGGAACGCGACCTCATCCACATCTTTGAGAGGAATTAGTTGATATGGATCCCGCTATCTACAACGGCTTCCTCTTAGTTGCTGCTCTTTTCTTTGGCGCAGCCTTCATTCTCACTTCCTATCGAATCCTCGCCGGACCCAATTCTTTGGACCGCCTGCTTGGGCTTGATGGTTTAGTGGCCATGATTCAATGCGCACTAGCCACCTATATCTGCTGGTCTTTGGATCTCACCGTATCTGGTGCAATGTTGGTGGTTGCGTTGCTCGGCTTCATTAGCTCAGTGTCGGTCGCGCGTTTCCGGAAGAAGGATGGCACCTAATGCTGCACCTAATAACGGATATTATTTCCCTGGTTTTTATTCTCGCCGGCGCGTTCTTCGTATTCTCTGCAGCCGTAGGATTGGTGCGTTTTAGGGATGCCCTCTCCCGCGTGCATGCAATCACCAAGCCACAGACCGTGGGGCTGATCCTTACTGTGGTGGGCGCGATGATTCGGGTGATCGGTTCTCCTGACTTCACACACAATGATCGTGGCGATATCGGGGTATTGGTTCTGCTCGTGCTGTTCGCTTTATTGACTAGCCCGGTGACTGCGCAGCGTTTAGGCCGTGTGGCTCGCCGTGAAGGTTTGTATAGCGATCCGGAGTACATGCGCGTCAATGAGGCGCCCGCTAGTTCGCTGTTTAAGAAGCGAGCGAAGAAACGCTCCTAAAAAATTTTTCACGGCCTATGACCTGTAGATTTGCTCTACCAGGAGCTAATGCGACCTGGTTAATTCCTAGCCGAGGAAAACCAGAAGCTAAGAGCGGAACCCGGCTCTTTAGCGGTCCCAGTATGCAGGTGGTGATGTGCTAAAAAATTTTTTAAAGATACCTCTTAGCTCTTTTCATCCAGGTTCCGCCAGCGCGGAATCTCGCTCCACATTGGGGGTAGAACATACCCCCAAACGTTGAGGTTTGGCTCGCCTTGGTATACATGTATACCTAGCGCGAAGGAAGGATTAGTTTCACGTGCCGCCACTAAGGGAAGAACTCATCTTGGATGAGGCTCAAGCCATGCTTGCTGAATCAGATAATCCTGAAATCAGCATGCGTGCACTTGCGAAAAGACTCAACGTGACGCCTATGGCTTTATACCGTTATTTCCGCAATCGCGATGATCTTCTCGCCGCGGTTGCAGGCCGCATTGCCAGCAAGTTGGAGTTCCCTTCCCGGGATATTCCACCGGCACAGCGGGCTGTCATGATCGCTGAGTCGTTTCACGAAGTGCTGGTCAACAATCCCTTTATGATCGGGCTGATCCCCACAGGCAGAGCAATTAGTTCGACTGGGCTTGCTATCCCCAGGCACCTCATCGAGTGCGCCCAGGATGCTGGCCTAAGCGACCAGCGAGCATTTCTCTTTTATCGCTCAATGTTTAGCGCCATCCTTGGGCAAGCAACGTTCACCGTTGCACGCCTGGAACATGGTGCAGACATGCCGCGATTGGTGACCTCTAACGCCACAGAAGAGTCCAACTCCAGGTTTAAAGAGCTAAGCGAGCGTTGGACAGAACATGATGAAAACTGCTGTTCAGCAGATGTATTCACCTTGATCGCCCAACAGCTTGGTTCCAGCTGAGTTAGCTAAAAAATGTTTCTCCTCCCAAGAATAGCTAGCCAGATACCAAGCTTTAGTGTCTGAGTGCAGCTCAGGCCCAAGGGAAGGGATCATCACAGGCTTCTACCTCTAGTGGTGCTTCTCTTTTCACTTCAACGCACACATAGTCACGTCCTTCTCCTTCCTTCCGCTGCCACCTTCTCGCAGGATTAATCCTTCATTCACCTGCGGGAACTGTATTTCTACCCCTCTTTGGAGACAGGATGACTAAGACACACACCTCTTCTCGTTTATTGCGCAGTCTGGTGGTTCTCGGCACTGCTACCGCACTTGGACTAAGCGGTTGTAGCAGCAGTGACGGCGAGAACACTGAAAGCGCAACAGGTTCGGCAGCATCCAGCTCGGCTTCCGCTGCAGCTTCAGCTGAGAGCAGCGCAGCTAATAGTGAAAATGCGGTCAGCTATCCGCTTACCCTGCCCACTGCTTTCGGGGATGTGACCATTAAGGAACGCCCTAATCGTGTTGCGACTCTAGGTTTTGGTGATGAGGCCTTGCTCTAGCAATGGGTGCCAATGTGGTTGCCGCACCTATTTCCTATTCCAAGATTGCCGGGGTCAGTGAGGATCCGAAGCTGCCTTATGTTGACGCCCCTAAGGATGACGTCACCTGGGTTAACCCGATGAAGCTGAAGGTCGAGGAAGTCGCTGCAACGCACCCCGATGTCATCCTCGCGCATGCTGCCTTCATGATGGACCAGGAACTATATGAAAAGCTCAGCGCCATCGCGCCGGTGGTGACTTACCAAGAGGAACTCTATAAGTCCCCCGCACCAGAAGTTGCGGAAAGAATCGGCCAAGTCCTTGGTGTCCCAGAAAAGGCAAAGGAACTCATCGACGCTGCTGACAAGGCGCGTGCAGATTTCAAAAAAGCTCATCCGCAGCTGGAAAACGCCACGTATTTATACGGCCAAGCTGGAGATGACCAGATGGTGATGCTGGTGAAGAAACCTGATGCTTCGGTGTGGTTCATGGAACAGCTTGGTTTAACTCCGCTACCCGCTGTAGCTGAGATGGATCCCGGCAAAGTTCGTCTAAAGGCCGCCGTGGGACTGAGCTATGAAAACGCCAGTGTCATCAACGATGCTGATCTCCTGCTCATGACTTTCCGCTCTTCGGAGGGGCAAGAGGCCTTCGAAAATCACCCTGCAATCAAGGACCTGTCCATCCTGCAAGACCGCTATGTGGCTCTAAGCAGCGAAGTTGCCACCGCCTTACAGGATCCCAATGTGGCAGCTGTTCCCTGGCTGCTTAAGGAACTAGAACCCGCGATGGCCAAGGTTCATAAGAACTAATGTCGCTTCGCCCACCAATGGAACGCCAACACATAGGAGAAAGCAGTTCCCCACGCTTGCGTGCGCATAACGGGGTACGTACTGCGTTTCTTCTACTGTTGGTGTTTGTTGTTCTGCTCAGTTCAGTGCTCTCGTTGGCGGTTGGTTCACGCCCTATTCCCGCCAATGAGCTGTCCCGCAGTCTGCTTGAGGCCTGGCAGATTATTAGCCAGCAGCGTGAGGCCGATGGGATCTCTACCGGTTCATTGATTGCTCAACTCCGCGTCCCTCGTACTCTCGTCGGAATATTGGTGGGCGCTGCGCTCGGCGCCGCTGGGGCCATCGTCCAAGGTCTCACACGTAATCCGAGCGCTGGGCCCGGTGTTTTGGGGATCTCCGCGGGAGCTTCCTTCGCTGTTGTTATCGGTCTTAGTTACCTCGGTTTAGCGAGTATGCACAGCATGGTTTTTGCTGGTTTCTTAGGTTCACTCGCGGCAGCAGCAATCGTGCATTCTTTGGCCGTAGCTACCGGAGCCGGCCGCGGTGGAGAAGAATCCTTAGTCGGAATCGTGCTCGGCGGTGCCGCACTATCAGCAGTGCTCTTGGCCTTAACCTCGGGAGTATTGCTAGCTAATCTCACAGCTTTAGATCGCATGCGCTTTTGGACAGCAGGTTCACTCGCCGGACGTGATATGACCGTTGCCTTAGGCATCAGTCCAGCGATTGGGTTAGGTCTGATCGCGGCACTACCAGTAGCTGCAAGGCTGAATATTTTGAACCTCGGCGATGCTGCCGCCACCGCACTTGGCATTAACCCGGCGCGCGTTCGCGGATCGGCGCTGGCCACAGTTGCTGTGCTTGCTGGCGCTGCAGCTGCCGCTGCTGGGCCGATCTCCTTTGTCGGTTTAGTCGGCCCACATTTAGTCCGCCCGATTAGTGGTGCCGATCATCGCTGGACTGTGCCCTACTCTGCGCTAGCAGGTGCAGCGCTGCTGTTATTAGCTGATGTTGCATCACGGGTGGTGGTCCGCCCCGGGGAACTCCAGGTCGGCATCATGCTCGCAGTTATTGGTGTGCCTTTCCTCCTTGCACTGCTTACCCGAAGGAGGCTGCCGGAACTATGAGTTCAACTACTGTGTCACCTCACAACGCATCCTCTCCACAGTCGCGCCGCGCTCGTCTACTAAGTATTAACGACACCAGCGTGCCTAGTCTTCGACGACTGAAGGTCGGTGCAGCCAACAGCGTGTGGGCCCCACGCATGCTGCTAAGCGCACTCGGGCTTGTGATTCTCCTTTTGATCTTGCTGCCTACTTCTTTGGCGGTCGGGGATTACACGCTGTCGTTGACACAAATTTTTGAGGTACTTAAAGGCGGTGGTGAATCTCTCGAGCGCACCGTCGCTAGATTGGCGAGGCCCCCGCACCGCAGCCGGGCTCCTAGCTGGGGCAGCGCTAGGGGCAGCCGGCGCTTTGACTCAGTCAACCATTCGCAACCCACTGGCTAGCCCGGATCTACTTGGTATTACCGGCGGTGCTTCCGCGGCTGCAGTCACCGTCATCGTTATTGGTGCACCTACCACCGGGGTGAAGGGAACGCTGGTCCTACCGCTGGCTGCCCTTATGGGTGGCATCCTCGTTGCCTTGTTTCTATGGGGGTTGTCCAGTCTTCGCGGTTCTGGCTTAATGCGTCTTTTGCTTTCCGGTGTATTGCTTACTGCGCTATGCGGTGCCTATATCAATTGGTTGCTAGTCAACGCGGACCTATGGGATGCCGCTAATGCCCAGACATGGCTGAATGGCTCCTTGGAAGCAACATCCTGGGAACGCACTGCACCAGTATTTGTGGCACTTGTCATTTCTCTGCCCATCGGAGGCTGGGCGGCACCACGACTAGCCCGCATGTATTTGGGGTTGGACACGGCATCTGGCCTAGGGGTCAACATCAAGCGCACCCGGATAGTGGTGTTGTTCATCGCGGTGCTCTTAGCCTCCACCGCAGCTGCAGCAGTTGGGCCCTTAGGTTTCGCGGCACTGCTTGCACCACATGTGGCGCGCATGCTCACCGGTGCGCATCAACCCCCGATCGCCGCTTCCACTCTCAGCGGCGCAGTGGTCGTACTGAGTTCAGATATTGCGGTACGCACCTTCATCCCCTCGGATCCGCCAGTAGGTGTGGTGACCTCCGCGCTTGGTGGCGCTTTACTCCTGTATCTCCTCTTGCGCACTAGCCAAAGGAAACTCACATGACATCACCAGCTTCTTCTTCACCGAAACTTGCATCAGACAGCATCATCAGCGTGTCTGACCTCCATGTTGGCTATGGTGATCGCACGGTTCTCAAGGGTTTGAACGTGGAGATCCCACGTAGGCAGATCACCACGTTGATTGGCTCTAATGGCTGCGGTAAATCCACTTTCCTCACTACTTTGGCAAGGGTACGGGAGCCCCACAAGGGGCGTATCAGTTTCGCTGGCACCAATATTTCCGAGCTTTCCCGTCGTGATTATGCAGCCCGTGTAGGACTACTACCCCAAACCCCTAGTGCGCCCGGCACTTTGAAAGTCAGCGAGCTCGTTCTTCGTGGTCGATACCCGCACCAGTCCTGGTACGGGCGATTTACCGAAGAAGATGAGCATGCCGTTAGTGAAGCGCTGCGACGAACTGCACTATTAGATCTGGCGGAGCGTCCTCTTAATGCACTTTCTGGTGGCCAGCGTCAACGTGCCTGGCTAGCTATGGTTCTTGCCCAGGACACCGAAGTGATGCTTCTGGATGAACCCACTACTTATCTCGACTTAGCGCATGCCGTCGACATGCTGCGCTTAGTGAAATCTTTGTCGACCGTGGATGGCCGCACGATCGTTATGGTCCTTCATGATCTCAATTTGGCTGCGCGCTATTCGGACCATCTCATTGCTATGGGCTCGGGCGGACAGATCCTGAAAACAGGTTCAGCCCGGAAGGTGCTCACCACGGAGCTGCTTGCTGAAGGTTTTGGGCTTGATGCGATTATCGGTCGCGATCCTGCAACTGGCGGCCCGATGGTAGTTCCGGCGGCTGATCCGATCTAAGCATGGAAAGCCGCCTTCGCCGGGGTCATTTATAGGGTCAGATAACCGTGCCAGCAGCACATATTTGAAGGAATTCGGGAGTGCACCCGAGTTAGGGGAAGGCAGCTGTTACCGCACTGATCAATAAGGGCAAGACCTCTCACCTTTACCCTTCTACCTGGTAGGCGCAATCCTTAAGAGATGAAGCCGTCGGATCCGCGGTTCACCTGCAACTAACTGCAAAAATGCTGTTAGGGCGCATCACCCGCCGAGCTCCACCGTGGGTTTCCCAAGTAGCTCCAGAACATTGCAAAAATTGGCCCACAGTCTTTAGATATTACTTAATTAACCTTAAAAGGGGTGCTGATTCGTTGAATAAAGGCAACTTCGGTTGTTAGCTTGAGCTTGCTTCATTAATACCTTCACCGAAAGGACAGGTTGTGGGCTACGCCATCCGTAAAGCCACTGCGACTCTCGCCGTAGCTGCCCTCAGTTTCACTGCTGCCCCCTATGCCCTTGCTCAAGACGAGGAACCGACACTTGCAGAGCCGGTCTCCCTGGTGGAACCCGAAGCGCCTGCTACCGCTTTAGTTGGGCCTTTCTGTGGTTCCAAGCCTCTGGTCAATCCTCCTGCGATGCCTACTGAGATGCCTTTCCTCATGTCCGATGGCACCACCAAGACGTATCCGGTCAAGATCATCAAGAACATGGGAGGTGATGAGCTGACCGCAGATGAGTGGCAATCCTGGGTTCAGGATCCCATCCCCGCTGACAAACTCTGGGGTCTCGACCGAACCTCCGAAGGGATCAAGTTCGAAATCGTGCAGCCTGGCGATCCTGCTGATGGCAAGAGCTCCCCATGGTATTACGTCCGGTGGAACCGCTTACTCGCTATGCAGCAAACCCCCGTGAATGAAACGACCACTGTCGGCAAAGCTCCTAAACTTCCGGAGACAGTGAACGTTAACTTCGCGACCGACCTTCAGGCTTCCGGATTGCCTCAGGCACGTGAATGTGCAGATCCCACCGCTACCGGCCGTAAAGATGTCAAGGTAACCTGGGACGCCATCCCTGATGGCGCTCTGGATCAACCCGGCACCTTTGAGCTCAGGGGCACCATCACCGTCGATGGGAAGCAGTGGTCCCGCCTCGGCACCAATGGCGCGTGGGGCTATCCCGATGGATACTCCGGTGATTATGGCTTCGATGCCGTTGCAACGGTCACCGTAGTTAACCCACCGACTACCAGCACTCCGGCCCCGACCACCTCAACTGAAACCGGCACCGCGCTGCCGACGACGACCGAAAGCAGCACCACAGCACCAGTCGAACCCGAAGAGACCACCACCCCGGCTCCTGGATTCGACGCCGGCTCCCTCATCCTGCCCGGCCTAGCCCTCGGCAGCATGGCGCTCGGCTCCTCCGGCAGCAGCAACGGCTCCGCACAACCGGCACCTGCACCGACCCCGAATCCCGCCCCAAACGCTGACCCCAGCAAACCCGCAAAGGGCGCACAACCTGCCCAACAGCAACCAAAGCGCACCGGCACCCTAGCTAACACCGGCGCCAACAGCACACTGACCCTAGCCATCGCATCGATGCTCAGCGTCGCAGGCCTCACCGTACTGCTCGCCGCACTACGCCGCCGCAACACCTAAA
>NZ_FOPJ01000010.1:40781-94909 GCF_900113445.1 Corynebacterium spheniscorum | reverse complement strand
AGGAGTGGAACGCCTGAAAATAATGGGCGTTAGTGGAGTCGGTGCGGTTGCGTGTGGTGGAGACACCACAGTTGGGGTCTTTGCACCGCCAGCGGGTGGTGCCTTTAGTGGTGGTGCCATTTCTTCTCATTTGCCCAGCGCATAGGGGGCATTGCGGTCGGTTTTTGATCACTGGGAAAGCACACCAAACCGCGCTTAGCACATGTGGGTGCCATTCCGGTGGATTTAACGTTGAAGTTGCGGATATAAGCCCCGGAACCTAATAAAACCCGGATTTACATACCCTGACCAGCTACAACGCCGAAATTTGAGCACACATTTTGCTACTTAACCCTATGCCGCGCCTTCTTTCACACTATGCGGGGGTAGCTAGGGGTACACCCAGCTGAATAACTCCTAAACCCACGTGGTCGAACTCTCATGCAATCCTCAAGCTTCAGCCCCAAACCCCGGGGTTTCTAGGCAAAACTCGTACTACCACACTACTTTTCCTAAGGGTTCGCTAAACGGCCCAGAATAGTGCTGCTGACCTGGGGTAACCTGAACAGGCATTTCCTAAACGCCCCTCATCACCATCCCGGAGTGTCGTAGCCCATGGATAACCAGAGTTTCCTCAACCCGCCGGAAGATTCCCACCTCCAAGATCCCCAGCATATCAGCGAACTTGCTGAGGATTTCGCTTACTCCGGCAGCGAGGAAGCACTGAGCGAACTCGTAGAAGCCCAACTTCAGGCCGGCTACTTTGATGCCGCCCGCGAGGCGATCGATAGCTACCTCGCCAACCACCCGGATTCAGCTTATTGGGCAGGGCGTCGCGCCATGACCTACGACTATGAAGGCCGCGGCCGCCAAGCCCTGGGGGCTGCCCGCCAGCTGCTTCGTGATTACCCCAACCACCCCGATGCAGAACACGCTGCCTCGGTGATTGTGCTGCGCGATATTCAGCACAACGCCAGCCGCAATGCGGCCGGCGAGTTGGCCTTTACCAACCAGCACCAGTGGAATTACGCCATGCGTCAACTTCAGATCGTGCAAAATATTCGCTGCGAACAAGATGACATTATCGATGGCTTCCGCAATATCAGGGCAGCCCTGGAATGGTCCCAACAAAAAGTCTGGCGCGGCCCCAAGGGAATCGCAGGTGTTATTAGCGCCATCCTGCTGTTAGCCATTGCCGGTGCCGCACTCTATTTCGCCTGGGACTACTACGAGTACATCGGTGTCGCCGTGGTCGCACTGGTGCTCATCTGGGCACTATGGGTAGCTATCGAGCATTTCTACCCCAAGGGCATGACGCTTGATGCCTACCGCTTCGGCGCCCAGGGCAGGGCCACCGGCATGCAAAGCGCCACACCACTTACGGCGTAATAGCCAACTAAAAAACCCGCAGCGCGGCTGGCGCACCAACCACGCGTGCCGCGCTGCGGGGGTTTTCTGCTTTCTACCCAGCTCTGATTAGTAGTCCAGATGCAATTCGCTCAAGCGAATCTCACCGGCCTCATCACTGGCATCCAAATCAATAATGCCGCTTAAGGCAAAGCCACGCTCATCCTTCGGGTCCTTCATAATCTGACGAACCTCCCAATGGCGCTTATCCGGGGTGTTCTGCTTCAAGATGAAGTACTCGGGGCCACGAGCAGCCGGGCCAGTATCCATATCGTCATACTCATCAAAATAAGCATCCATGGCCGCCGGGAAGTCCGGGATGTCCTCCAGGTATGCCAGCTCTTCTTCTAAGGTTTCTTCCTTCTCATAGGCAAAGAGCTGTACCAAACGGAACATGTAATTGCGGATCATGATGATAAAGGCACGGCGGTTCGCCGTTAGCGCATTCGGGTCTTCCACCCCGAAGGCCAATTCGCGTTCCACAATGTCCTTGGATACCGGGGCATCCGGGTCGGCCATGCGCATCCACTCATCCACCAAGGAGGAGTCCACCTGCTGGATAAGCTCACCGAGCCAGATGATAATGTCCTCAATCTCATCATTGAGGTACTCCGGGGGAATTGAGTGCCCCAGCGTGCGCCACGCATCCGTTAAGTAGCGCAGCACCACACCTTCAGAGCGCGAAAGCTTATAGGTGGCAATCAAATCCGAGAAGGTCATGCCATGTTCGATCATGTCGCGCACAACCGACTTCGGCGAAAGCTCAAATTCTTGTGCCCAAGGATGCCCCTCCACATAGGTTTCGTAGGCAGCTTCTAGCTCCTCGCGAAGCGGCATCGGCCAGGTGACTTCCTCAATCAGCGCCATCCGCTCGGTGTACTCCACACCATCAGCTTTTAAGGCCGCCAATTCCTCACCACGAGCATGGGACTGCTGGGCTAACAGTACTTGGCGTGGGTCATCCAAAATCGCCTCAAACACACTGACCACATCAAGGGCATAAGTATCAGATTCTTGATCCAATAGGCTCAACGCCGCCAAGGCAAAAGGCGCAAGCGGTTGGTTCAAAGCGAAGTCACGCTGCAGCTCCTCGGTCAGGTGATAGCTACCTTGGTCACTATCTTCATCGCGGGCAATAATCCCGGCGTTTAAAAGCCCGCGTACGAGCTCTAGGGTGCGCAGAATATCCTTATTCTGCTTCGCACGGGGATCATGATTGCTGCGCAGCAAATGCTTGAAATGCTCATAGGCATCCCCACCACGGGCCACCACATTAAGCACCATGGAGTTCGACACCTCAAAGTGAGATTTCAACGCCTCCGGTTCCTGGGTGGTGAGCTTTTCATAGGTCTTCTCACCCCAGGACACATCCCCAGGCCGTGCTGATTTCAGGCGTAACTTCTTCAGCCTCTTCGGATCCGTGCCGGCGCGTTCACGCAGCCGCCAATTCTCAATCTCATGTTCTGGGGCTTGAATCACCACCGTGCCCTTGGTGTCATAGCCAGCACGCCCAGCGCGCCCGGCGATCTGGTGGAACTCCCGGGAACGCAAAATACGTTGGCGGGTGCCATCGTATTTCGCCAAGCTCGTCATCAACACGGTACGAATCGGCACATTAATACCCACACCCAGGGTGTCGGTACCGCAAATAACCTTCAGCAACCCAGTCTGGGAAAGCTTTTCCACTAGCCGTCGATACTTCGGAAGCAGCCCCGCATGGTGCACACCGATGCCGCGACGCAGCAGCTTTGATAATTCCTTGCCGAAGGTGGTGCTAAACCGGAAATCCCCAATCTCCTCAGCAATCCGCGCCTTTTCTTCCTTGCTAATCAGCTTCAGCGAAGCCACCCCCGCAAGGGCTTGTGCCCGCTCAATGGCTTGGCGCTGGGAAGGATGCACCACATATACCGGGGCAAGATCCTTTTCCACTAATTCTTTAATGGTCTCTTCCACCGGGGTGTACACATAGGAAAACTCCAGTGGCACCGGGCGTTCACTACCAGCCACCAAGTTCGTCTCTCGGCCCGTGCGCTCACTTAAGTCCCGGGATAACGCAGTGGTATCACCCAAGGTGGCGGACATCAGCAGGAACTGTGCCTTGGGAAGTTCTAGTAGTGGTACCTGCCAGGCCCAGCCGCGGCTGGGATCAGAGTAGTAGTGGAACTCATCCATAATCACCTGATTAATATCGGCATCCGCCCCATTGCGAAGCGCAATATTGGCCACCACCTCAGCGGTAGCGCAAATAATCGGAGCCCCGCCATTGACGGTGGCATCACCGGTCATCATGCCCACGGATTCAGGGCCGAAGATATCGCAGAGCGCGAAAAACTTTTCGCTCACCAACGCCTTAATCGGCGCGGTATAGAAGCTGCGCTGGCCCCTGGCCATCGCAATAAAGTGCGCCGCAATGGCCACCATGGACTTACCTGAGCCGGTGGGGGTGGCGAGGATGACATTATCGCCGGCAAGGATTCCCAGCGCTGCTTCTTCCTGTGCTGGGTAGAGCTGGATACCTTTGGTTTTGGTCCAGTTCAGGAAGGAATCGAAGATGGATTCATCGAAGTAGTCTTCCGGTACTTCACTTAGGTCAGGCAGCATCTGGGTGAGGTTCACACCACCCGAGGGTACTAGGGCAGAAAGAAAAAAGGGCGGGGTGCCCCGTTCAAGGGCAACCCGCCTAGAACCTAGCTATCTTGGTTCGAGCCATTGTGATCATCGGAAGCTCCAGGATCCTCAGCATCACGAGGGCTATGCGCAGAAGACTCTGCTTCCGCATCATCCGCGGAGGTGGACTCCACATCAGATTTCTCAAAGCTCATCGTGGGATCCTCAGAGTCCACACCGGCGAGGAACTCCTCGAAAGCCTTACCAATCTCTTCTGCATCCGGAACATTGCGGTCCTCTGCAGCCAAAGCCTGCTGGCGGCGGTGGCGTTCGGCTTCCTCGTCATATTGCTGCTCTAAGGCATGCACCACATGTTGGATCTCGCGGGAGTCTTCCATTTGCTCCTGCATTTGCTGCGCCACGCTCTGGCAATCAACCTCCAGCACACTCAAAGGCAGGTTCAGGCCTGTGTGCTCCTTGACTGCCTCTAAGAGCCGCAGCGTGGCTTCTGGGTAGGGAGAAGCCGATACATAGTGCGGTACGTGCGCGGTATAGCCGGCAACCGAACGTTTCCGGTCATTGAGCCACTTCTCAATAAATAGCGAAGCCGAACCCGGCACCGTGAAATGCGAATCGAAGGTCGTTAGATCCTTCATCAACGCCGGATCGTTGCCGTGGGCGGAAATCACCATCGGACGGGTATGCGGCACCGTCATCGGTGCGGAGTACAAGCAGATCGTGCGCTGAACATTAAAACGCTCAATCAGATCACCCACCGCATCGGTAAAAGCCGACCAACGCAGGTCCGGTTCCGGGCCTGCCAGTAGCAGGAAGGGGGCACCATCAACATCGCGGACCACATGCAGCTCAAGGGAAATGGGGGAGATGTGCTTAACTCCGCCGATCTCCACCTGGGTGGCGGGGCGGCGCGAACGATAATCCACTAATTCGTCGTGGTTGAATACCGCCAGCGGACTATTATCCAGAGCCGCCAAAAGGTGGCTGCTACCTAAGTCAATGGCCTGCCCAGCATCTGCATAGCCTTGCATAGCGATAACTAGGGTAGGGCCCTGGGGCTTCGAGTCTTCGTGACCGTTAGCGGCTAGTGAGCGCACTTCGGGGACGGGGTACTCGAGTTCATACATGTTCCGGTGGTGGTCCTGCATGTCATCTCCTCCTGTCTCCATCAATCGGTGCAACAACGTTGGACTTCTAAATAATCCCACTCGAACGTGCCATAGCTACAACTTTCTTCACCACCCGCATAGCGAGCACTACGCTAAGCGGCGACCGCCTGCACACTGCAGTGTGCAAGTTGTATAAGATTGCTGGAGACCATAGCCGTAGGGGCCAAGTCTATCCTGTTTGCTCCACCAGGTTGTGAATAAAACAGTGTTGGCGAGCCAAAACACTGGTTTTATCCACAGGTGAGGCGGATTCTGGCGCCTAGGGCTGGT
Organism: Corynebacterium spheniscorum; assembly: GCF_900113445.1. Lineage (GTDB taxonomy): Bacteria > Actinomycetota > Actinomycetes > Mycobacteriales > Mycobacteriaceae > Corynebacterium > Corynebacterium spheniscorum. The sequence goes on along the minus strand of NZ_FOPJ01000010.1, from coordinate 89,459 downwards.
CCGAATCACCGATGTCCATAACTGTGGAGGTATGACAACAGCACAGATTTGTTCACCGGGTGGGGTGCTGGCCAATATTCCAGGAATATTGGGTTTTTACCCCACAGATTCCGTTTTGCTCGCAAGCTTCGCTAAGTTCCGCGGCTCTGAGGACAACCACGCCCTCACCTCCGTGGTTCGAGTAGATACTGGAGACATTCCGCGACTCGATCTCGCCTATGAATCCATTAGCTCTCAGCGGACCCCCGACTTGGTGCTCATTTATTTAATCTGCCCCACCTCGGAGCGGGATGCCTTGGCGAAGAGTCTTTGGCAGAAGCTACAAAGCTTGGATCTGCCTTCTCCAGCGATGTGGCATGTCGAAGAAATTAAATACGAGGAGCGTTATCAACTAATGCTCCCGCCCAATGAATCCTATGAGGCCTATTCCGACATTTGGCGTGGGGGAATACTTCCCCGAATCACTGAGTCGGCGACGATGAGGAACCTGATTATGGAAGACGAACTACCTGCAGTCAGCCGCGAAGAATTGCTTAAGATCTACTCCCAAGACCGCAGCATCGAAGGCTTTGATGAAGAACAAGCCGAGATGCGCGCCTATACCCTCGGGTGTTTGGTGGAGAACTTCCCGGAAGCCTTCTCAGTGCTGGACTATCTCATCCCGGTACCGGGCATCGGCATGGCGGTCAGCGCACCGCTGGATTGGGATGAAAAGAAAGACCGCAAACCAGATTTCGGGCCGCGGGCTAAAGAAGATGCCCATGTGCTCGCCCACGATATTTTCTCGGCTATTGATCGCGCCGAAAACGAAGACTTCGATAAATTCTGTGGCGATATCCAAGCCATGACGCTCGGCGCGCTGTGCTGCATGGACCATCGCTTAAGCAATGTGGTTCTCTTCGCCACGGATAATCACATTCGCGGTGTCGGGGATTGGATGCTGGCAGTAGCCAAAACCACCGGTGGGGCGATCCGCGCCCGCGCGCTGACCCTTTACGCGCATTCCTGCATTGGTCGTGGTCTTTCTTCCTTCGCGCTGTTTACGGTCAAACTGGCCTTGGAGTTAAACCCAGACGATATGTTGGCGCGTACCCTATGGAAGCTGCTCAACTTGGAAGATCGTGGCCAAACCATTGATCCTCGTTACCTAGGCGACTTCTAGTACGCGCCCTAGGAAAACGAGAAGCATCCTCGCTGCGGTGCCATGTGGGGGCATCGCGGTGAGGGTGCTTTTATTGTGCCTTACTTAAATACCCACAGCTTCTGAAGCAGGAAATTCACCACTGTTGCGACACCCTGTGACACCACCCAGGAGATTTGCAGATAGTACGCCCCGGTGTAGGTAGATCGGCAGGCCCAGTCAACGATCACGGCCAGGGTGAAGCACAGGGAATAAACAATAGACGCGCGGATGATCTCCCTACGTGACCTATTGCCATTAAAGGTGAACTTGCTATTGAGGATGTAGGCGAAGGTGCTGCCGGCGATATAGCTGCCTGCCCTACTGAGGCTGGGAAGTACGCCCAAGGAGAGCAAGACCCAGCGCGTCCCATAATCGACGATGGCGCCGCCTATGCCGATGAGGAAAAATCTTTTAATTTCTTCCAAGGCAGTCTAGAACCAACGAGTTTGATACCACCACTTGCCATCGTTATGGCGCTCGCAGGGAACCTTTAAGTTTATAAACATGAATGGATTGTCTTGGCCGGAAGCAAATGCGCAGGCAGGATAACTGTCGTACGGACCATGCCAGGAGCCGGCGGCGCTAGCAGTCGGCGAAGACATGGCGGATGTTGCAATAGCTGCAGCCACTATGATTGGTAGGTATAGTTTACGATTTTTCATCGTAGGCTCTCCTTGTCTTGGGAACTCAATACAGACGTGAGCATATCAAGCCACGGGCTCTTATACGATTCCGCACGGTCGCTGTTAGAGCAGCGAGGGGCAAGACACGGACGGGCAGGTGTGGCGGGAGCGCAGGAAAGGTGGCGCGGAATGCGCAATTGGCCGGGCAAGGGTGCTAAGACCGAGTGCGGAATGCGCCCAACCGCCTCCCCAACCAGGCCACCAACCAAAAACATCGCAACACCCCTTAGGCCTTAAGAAGTGTTGCGATGTTAAAGAAAGGTCAAGCCCTAGGCTTTGGCGGAATGTGCCTTATCGCCGAGGTTCTTGGTGAACTCCCAGGCATCAGCCACGATGGTGCTCAAATCGGTGCGCTCCGGGTTCCAACCCAGCTCCTTGATGGCTTTCTCACAAGAAGCAATCAACTGTGCTGGGTCACCGGCACGGCGCGGAGCGATCTCGGCCGGAATCTCATGGCCGGTGACCTTGCGGCAGGTATCCACCACTTCCTTCACGGAGTAGCCATCCCCGGAGCCAAGGTTGAAGATGCGGTGCGTGCCAGGCTTATTGCTTTCCAGGGCGAGGATATGTGCTTCGGCGAGATCCACAATGTGGATGTAGTCGCGAATGCAGGTGCCATCTGGGGTGGGCCAGTCATCGCCGTAGATGGAGATCTTCTCGCGGTGGCCTAAAGCCACCTGCAAGATAATCGGGATGAGGTGCGTTTCAATAACGCGGTTTTCACCTACCTGGCCATAGGCGCCGGCCACATTGAAATAGCGCAAGCTGGTGGCCCCAAAATCATGGGCCACGCAGTAGGAGCGGATAGCGTGGTCGATGGCAAGCTTGGTTGCCCCATAAGGGTTAGTCGGGGCAGTGGGGTGGGTCTCGGTGATCGGAACCTCATCGGGTTCCCCATAGGTGGCGGCGGTGGAGGAGAACACCAGGTTCTTCACCCCATGGGTGCGCATGGCTTCCAGGAGTGCCAAGGTGGCGCCCACATTATCGCGCCAATACTCTTCGGGCTTTTCTACGGATTCGCCGACCAGGGAGCGTGCGGCGAAGTGGATGACTGCATCAAACCCCCCTTCACCAAGAACCGTGCTGGCATCGGTGGCCACTTCACCTTCAATAAAGCGGGCTTGGGCAGGGACGGCGTCGCGATTACCGGTGGACAGGTTGTCCAAGATAGTGACGTCGTGGCCTCGTTCGATCAGGATGGTAGAGCACACGCTGCCGACATAGCCGGCACCGCCCGTTACGAGGAGTTTCACGATAGTCCTTCCAGGGCCGCTACTGCGGACCTGCGTCAGAGCAGCCCCATAAGTTGTGGGTGTAAAAGGGGGGTGGAACTATTTAGTTTTCAGGCGCAACGCGCACTGCGTGGCAGAGGTCGTAGCAGAGCTGGACCTCTTGATCGCCGCGGCGGAGCGCGATGCGGCCGTCATCATTAATCACGGTCACGGTTTCACCGACGGTCATCCCGGCGGCATAAAGCTCACGGAATTGTTCGGCGTCTACCTGAAGAATTTCATTAAGCTGCACGATGCGTGCCGGGGTTTCTCCCTCGGGAAGGTCAATCACACGCACACCGATCTCACCATCGGGGCGCTGGTCCACACCAAGTTCATCTAAGGCCGGAATCGGGTTACCGAAAGGCGAACGGGTGGCATCGCCTAAGAGCGCAACAACACGCTTTTCTACCGCATCGCTCATCACATGCTCCCAGCGGCAGGCTTCATCGTGAACCTGGTGGATATCCAGCTTCAGGATGTCGGTAAGCAGGCGCTCAGCCAGGCGGTGCTTGCGCATCACGGCGGTGGCTAGGTGGCGGCCCTGCGGAGTCATCTCGAGGCTACGATCTGGGCGCACGATAACAAGGCCATCGCGTTCCATCCGGGCTACGGTTTGGCTCACGGTAGGGCCCGACTGCTCCAGACGCTCAGCAATGCGGGCGCGCAGCGGAGTAATGCCTTCTTCTTCGAGCTCATAGATGGTACGGAGGTACATCTCCGTAGTATCGACCAGATCTTTCACGTGGGATCAACCTTTCATCCGAGATTCCGTGACCCCAGGTGGGCAAACCACCCAGGGGGTAAAACAACCGCGCGCAGTCCCTACTGCGCCAGCCGCCGATACCGCAGAATTGTATACGGTCGGCGGCTGCTTAGTGGCGAAAAACAATATCAATAGTCAGGGTGAGTGTTAGGTGAGTCCCAGGTCATGCTTGGGTACTGCTTCATGCGTGGCTAGTGCAGAGTATAGGCCCTAGAGGGCGTACTCACGAAGTTTATCTGCGCGAGCCCCGTCACGAAGCTTCGCCATCACTTCCCGTTCTATTTGGCGCACACGTTCACGGGAGAGCCCGAACTTACGGCCAATCTGATCCAAGGTGCGCGGCACCCCATCATCAAGGCCATAGCGCAAGCGGATGACATCCTGTTCGCGCTGCTCCAACGTCGCGAGCACCGCACGGATATCGGAGTGGCGAAGCGAAGCAACCACCGCGGTTTCCGCGTCGGTGGCTTCGGCATCTTCAATGAAGTCACCCAAGGGAGCTTCTTCATCCGCACCGACCGGCATATCCAAGCTCACCGGGTCGCGGGATTGGCGAAGGAGTAGCTCAATCTTGGATTCTTCGATCCCGGATTCTTCGGCGAGTTCCTCATTGGTGGCTTCGCGGCCGAGGTGTTGGTACATCTCGCGTTTAATGCGGGAAAGCTTATTGACCTGCTCCACCAGGTGCACAGGCAGGCGGATGGTGCGGGATTGATCCGCCATGCCGCGGGTAATGGCCTGCCGGATCCACCAGGTGGCGTAGGTGGAGAATTTAAAGCCCTTGGAGTAATCAAATTTCTCCATGGCGCGAATCAGCCCCAAGTTGCCTTCTTGGATAAGGTCCAAAAGCGGCATGCCGCGCCCGGTATAACGCTTCGCCAGGCTCACCACCAGGCGCAGGTTGGCTTCCAGTAGGTGCGAGCGGGCTTTGCGGCCCTGCTTGGCGAGGATCTTCAGGTCGCGTTTCTTAGCGCGGGTGAGTTTCACCTCGGGGTCTTCGAGCAGGTGGGCGGCGTATAACCCAACCTCAATTTGTTGGGCCAGTTCGACCTCGTCCTCAGCGCTTAGAAGCGCGGTTTTGCCGATCCCATTGAGATACACCCGCACCAAGTCGGCAGCGGGATTATCATTCGTGTGCCCACGGCGGGAGCCACGGTCACGTTCCTGGTCATCGGCGTCGAACTCTCGCGGGGACGGATTCGTCATGCTGGCCTCCTGGCTTGGGTTTCTCGCCTCTATCTACTGCTGCAACGCCGCATCTTGGCGATAAGTTCCCCAACCCCCACAGACCCCCACACCATCTCACCCCGAAAAGGGGGATTGGCTTAGCTCACTCGAGACCCTGGGCCCCACGGCGGGCACAAAAGCTTAAAGGTAAGCAGTGTGGGCCACGGTATGCCGCACCTGGTTTAGCACTCCACGAGTACCGTAAACGGACCCTCATTCACGCTCGCCACCTTCATCATGGCGCCGAATCGGCCCTGTTCCACCGGAATGCCGCGGGCTTTCAGCCCTTCGGCGATTTTCTGGATCACTGGTTCCGCAACCTCACCGGGAGCAGCATCCGACCAAGAGGGGCGTCGCCCCTTCGCGGTGCGCCCGTGCAAGGTGAACTGGCTTACCAACAGCACCGGGGCGTTAAGGTCGCTGACGGATTTTTCATCTTCCAAGACCCGCAGCTCGGCGATCTTCCGCACCATGGTCTCCCAGGCTTCCGGGGAGTCTTCGCGGCCAACCCCAACTAAGGCGAGTAGTCCATCGTGGATCTCGCCGACGATTTCTCCTTCTACTTCTACGGAAGCGGAACTCACGCGGGTTAAAACGGCCTTCATGCTTATCCTTCTAGTAGCTCGGCGGGGATGATCATGCCGTGGCGTAGTAAATCGGTGGCGGCGGCGCGCACCTGATCAGCCACGGCGTCTTCATCTGCCTTATGGCTTAGGCAGTACATGGAGACAATATCGCGCAGCGGTAGGCCCTGCGGGTGCATAGCGCTCAAGATGTCCTTTAAGGGGCGATCAATCTCGTGGCTAAAGCGTGGGCCTTCGGTGCGGGTAATCCGCAGCAGGGTTTCGCCAAAGCCCATGTGTTCGGGGTCGAATTCGCTAGATGGGGGATTGGCCATAAAGATTTCTTCTAAGGCCAGGCCGGGGCGAAGCTGGTAGGTGGCATCAAGGGGATCGTGGGTGCTCAGCCATTCGGAGCGTAGGAAGTACTCCTCGATTTCGGGGCCGAGTTCATCGGTGAAAGATTGGGGGAGTTCCTCGGCAAGTACGCGGGAGGGTTCATCATCGGCGAGGCGTTTCAGTGCCACATAGCCAAAACCAATGCCGCGGACCTCGGAGTTGTGGAAGTGCTCCAGCCAGCTTTGGGTGCGCACATCGGATTCGCCGGTGCGCGGGTCGAGGGATTCATCGCGTAACCAGGTGCCTACGTAGTGGGCGGGATCAGCGATATCGCGTTGCAGGATCCAGGCATCCACGCCGTGGTCCGGGATCCAGGAGGCAACGCGTTGGCGCCAGGGCTCATCGGTGTGGATCCAGGCGGCTAACAGGTGTGCGGTGCCGCCTTCGCGGAGGTGTTTCGGGGCTTGGGAGACCACCAGGCGGGACGCTTCATCGAGGTTAAGGCCGGAATCGCGGTAGATATGGCCGACTTCGGGAAGGCCCACCACAAAAGGTGGGTTGGCGAGGATGCGTTCGAAGGTGCGGTGTTGAACAGGTTCGAACCAGGGGCCACTGAGGATCTCAAGATCCGGGGGAGTATCGGCGGCAGCGAAGGTGGCGCGGGCTAGGGCTAGGGCACGTGGGTGAATATCGGTGGCTGTGATGTGCTGGGCGTTAGTCCATTGGCCAAGGGCTTGTACCCCAGAGCCGGTACCGAGATCCAGGACGGAGTCCACCTCGGAGGTGGGGGTGGAGCGCAGCAGGGATAGGCTGGCGGCCCCTACGCCAAGGACGTGGTCTGGGCCAGGGACGTGGCCGGCGACCATGGCGGCATCGGCGTCGGAGAAGATGAGGCGATCATGGCCATTAATAATGTGCGGGCGGATATCTAGGCGGACGCGGTATTCCTGGTCCACGCAGCGGCCACAGACGTGGTTGTCATCGCCGAGGGGTTCATCGGGGTTAATGGCGGCAGAAAGTAAAGCCTCGGCGAGCTCGTTGCCGAGGACGCGCTCAAAGTCGGCTTTGGGGGCCGGGTCGCGGATGAGGAAAAGCCGGATGAGGATATCTAGGTCGCTATCACCGGAGGCACCCCAGCGCACGGCAGCGGGTTCGCCGCGGTGAAGGGCACGGGTGAGTTCTGGGCCGAGGTGTTCGCGGATGGCATCGGAGGTGAAGTTGAGTTCTTTAAGGCGGGTGGCAAGGGGGCGGGCGAGGGCGGCGATATAGGTGGGTTTAGTCATCTTCTTCGTCGATAATTTCGGGTTCAGGGGAGGCAGAAATTACCCCGGCTACTCCCGATTCGAGCTGCTGGGTCATGCTCTCCTGCCATTCGCGATAAGCCGCAGGTTTGTAGACCGCTGGGGTACGCCGATCTCGGGGTTTGCCATGGCCATTGGCAATCACCACGGAAATCCAGGGCAAGGGGATGGAGATGATAAAGAAAATCATGGACAGCAGCCAGTTTTCCATCCACACATAAGCAATGGCGGAAAGCGCAAGGAAGGGAAGACGCAGCCCCTGGAGGATGGCGTAGACCTTCTCGCGGTGGTGGCGATCCTGGGCGGCGGTGACAGGAGCGTCCGTGATGAGGGCAGCGTTGCGGCGCTTTGACCCTGGTAACCAGTGACGTTCCTTACTCATGACTAACAAGGGTAGACCCCTAAGTGGTCGAGGTTCTATGTGTGGTGCATGATGGGGGGCGTGAATACGAGTACGAAGACTATCGAACGCCCCGATGTCCGCGAGGACCAAAGCACAGACAACGATGCCCCGAAGTTCTTCCACTACGTAAAGAAAGACAAGATCGTGGACTCCGCGATCTCCGGGAAAATGGTGGTGGCGCTTTGCGGCGAAACCTTCCCGGTGCGCAAGCAGGCGAAGCCGGGTTCGCCGGTGTGCCCGGATTGTGAGCGGCTGTATCGGAGCCTGCGCCGCAAGTGAGTAATCAACTTCGTGCGTGGCAGCGCAAAGCACTCACGAAGTTCTTGGTGAATAAACCGCAGGACTTCCTGGCCGTGGCTACCCCGGGTGCGGGTAAAACAACCTTCGCCCTGCGGGTAGCCACTGAACTGTGTGCCACCCGCACCGTGGATCGCGTGATTGTTGTCGTACCCACCGAGCACCTCAAAGTGCAGTGGGCGGAAGCCGCCGCGCGGGTGGGTTTGGCGCTGGACCACAATTTTTCTAACTCCTCGGCTTTTAATCCGGCCTATGACGGGATCGTGGTGACCTATGCGCAGGTGTCGCTGCATCCGTGGAAGCATCGGCAGGTAACGGATGCCAAACGCAGCCTGGTGATCTTGGATGAGATTCACCACGGTGGGGATACCAAGAGTTGGGGTGATGGGATTCGGGAAGCCTATGGGGATGCCACGCATCGCTTGGCCTTGACCGGTACCCCCTTTAGGTCTGATGATTCGGCGATTCCCTTTGTTCGCTATGAAGAAGATGGCGAAGGGCACCTGGTCAGCAAAGCCGATCACACCTATGGCTATGCCGATGCTTTAGCTGATGGTGTGGTGCGCCCGGTGGTGTTCTTGGCGTATTCCGGGGAGGCGCGGTGGCGCGATAGTGCCGGGGAGGAATATGCGGCACGCCTTGGGGAGCCGCTGAATGCGGAGCAAACCACGCGCGCCTGGAAAACCGCGTTGGATCCTCAGGGTGAGTGGATTCCGGCGGTGCTGGAAGCGGCGCATACGCGCTTGTTGCAACTACGGCGCAATATCCCGGATGCCGGTGGGCTGGTGATTGCGACTGATACCAAGACGGCGCGGGCCTATGCGCGGATTCTAAAGGAGCTTTCTTCCACCCCGGTGGCGGTGATCTTGTCTGATGAGCCGGGATCCTCGGAGCGGATTAAGGAGTTTTCTGCCTCCAAGGATGAGTGGATGGTGGCAGTCCGCATGGTGTCTGAAGGTGTGGACGTGCCGCGCTTGGCGGTAGGTGTGTATGCCACGAGTGCCTCGACGCCGCTGTTTTTTGCGCAAGCCATTGGGCGTTTTGTGCGTTCGCGGATGCCGGGGGAGACCGCGAGTGTGTTTTTGCCTTCGGTGCCGGTGCTTTTGGATTTGGCGGCGAAGTTGGAGACCAGCCGCGACCATGTGTTGGGGAAGCCGCATCGCGAAAAAGAAGGGTGGGATGATGAGGCGCTCGCAGAGGCGAATCGGGAGAAGAATGAGCCGGAGCTAGAGCGCGGCTATGAGTCTTTGGGGGCTGAGGCCGAGCTGGATTCGCTGATTTATGATGGCTCGACCTATGGGACCGCGACGATTGCGGGTTCTGAAGAAGAGGCGGACTATTTGGGGTTGCCGGGGCTGTTGGATGCCGAGCAGATGCGGGCGCTATTGAAGCGGCGGCAGACCGAGCAGCTGAATGCCCGCGAGGCGGAAGAGAAGAAGCGCCGGGAGGAAGAAGAGGCGCGGCGCAAATCTGAGGGGAATCAGGCTGCGGCGGCGCGCGTGGCCAGTGAAGAGATTCCGCAGTTGCGCAAAGAGCTCAATGCCTTGGTGTCGATTAATGCTTCGCGGACGGGGCGGCCGCATGGGGCGGTGCATATTGAGGTGCGCCAGGCCTGTGGGGGACCGCCGACGGCGCTATGTAGTGCGGAGCAGTTGCGCGAGCGGATTAATTATTTGCGGAAGTGGTAGGTGCGGGGTGCCGTGGTGCTGAGGCTGTGCGGGTGCGGGGTGCTGGGGCCTTGGGGTGCTGGGGTGCTGGGGCCCTGGGGCCTTGGGGCCTTGGAGCTAAGCGGCTGGGCTGTGAATCTGGGGCTGAAGCAGGTGGCTTGAACTATAAAGTGTTCAAAGTCACCTTTCTTAGTTTCAGGTTTGCGCGTTGCCCTAGCGCGGCGTGAAAACTATTTAGGGGAAATATAAGAATTTACTTTAGGTGCGAGCATGCTGCGGGTGGGTCAACGCCAGGGAGTATAAGAAAAGATGCCTCGGCTGGCCGCGCGATACTGAGGTTTTCTGTAAATAGGCCTGTGGCCTGGGAAAATATAGGCACTTTCGGGGGTTGAGGGGTGTCTAGTTGAGGTGCCTTGGAACGTGGTTGACCTTTATGCTTGCGCAGTGGGTTGAACTTTTGGTTGAGCTTTAAGTGCGAAATTCTGCTGTGTGTTTGAGCACATGGCTAAGAATATGAAGGCGCAATGTGCCCGGAAAATTACTCGCACTATTCGACCAAATGGCAACCCTGTGAATTTTATGACGCTACTGAAAGCAGATGTGTTCCTTGAATGCGAAGAAGAGGCCCCGGGAGTAGATGAGAAAGTCGAGAGACAACGAGTTAGAAGAGCTCGGGCGTTTCGAACCCGGGCAATTACCCAGTGATAACCCCAATCCGGATCTGCGCGGTCCCTTTAAGTTCGGTAGCCGTAGGCTCAAAGAGCCCAAGAACAGCGACCTGATGGGCGGTGTAGCCATCAGTGGCGCAGCGAATGGTGCTGGTGCTGCCGGTGCCGCCGGCGTTGGCGCTATGGGTAGTTACCCCGTAGGAACCGATGGTGTGGATGCCTCGGGAATGGCTGTTGATCCCATGGCGATGCAGCCTGGCTTTGACCCAGCTGCCGCAGGTTTTGATCAGCAAGCTCTAGCTCAAGCGGGTTTTGTTAACCAAGAGAACTTTGGGGCAGAGGGCGTTGATCCGCAGGCCGCAGGTGCGATGCCGCAAAGCTTTGATGCCCAAGCAGCAGCTGCGCAAGGTCTTGATCCGCAGTTCCTTGCGCCGCAAGGCATTGATCCGAATGCCTTCGCTGCGCAAAATCCTGCCGGCTTCGACCCGAATATGGCTGGGTATGACCCGAGCGTGGCTGGGTACGACCCGAATATGGCCGCCGCGATGATGAACCAGAACTTCGATCCCAGCATGTCTGGGTTTGATCCCGCTATGGCTGCTGCTGCCGCCCAAGGCATTAACCCAGATGGCGTTGACCCCAATGCTTGGGATGCATCAAATGCGGAGACGACTTCCTTTGAAGCTCCGGATCCGAACCTGGGTGAGGCTCCAGAGTCCAGTACTGAAACTGGCGCCGCAACTATCGAGGAAGATAGTGGGCTTAATGAAACCAACGTGGAGCTCCCCGTCGACGCGGCTGCAGAACACAACCCACCTAGTGAAACTTCAAACCCAGAACCACTTGAGGATTCTTCATCGCCGGAGATCATGCCGGAAGAGATGAATAACCCCACGGCAGGAATGCCGATTGACGCAATGTTGGAAGGACAGGACATGTCGGAGCAGAATACGGACCAAAATAATGAGACTACGCCTGCTGGCATGTCCGACCAGGCCATGGCAGATCCGAACCTCATGCAAGCCAATATGCCCAACGCCGGGATGATGCAGCCGAATATGCAGAACCCCGCGATGATGCAACAAGTCATGGCACAGCCGGGCATGGCACAGCCAGGCGTGACCAACCCCGGCATGATGCAGGCCGGTATGGTGCAGCCCGGGATGGCCCAGCCTGGGATGGCTCAGCCAAATATGGCACAAGCTGGCATGATGCAACCTGGCATGACGGGTGCCACCGGGATGCCGGGGGAAAAGAAGACTCAGAATATCTTCGGCCAATTAACTGAAGGCCTGAAGCGTTCCATCGGCAATAGCGAGGAGAACCAACAAGCAGAACCCTTCCTGGGTGGTCTGGCAACCCCTGGCTTCAATTCACTGCGGGTGTATATCGCCATCGGTCTTAGCCTTCTGATGTACGGCTACGCGTTCTATGCGGTCTTGTACGACGACTACGTCTCCCTGCGGTGGGGTGTGGCTACCTGGTTCTGCCTCGCGGCCTTCTTGGTGAATGCATATACGGCTTATCAGGTGCGCCAGCGCCACGAGTCACAGTTCGTACAAGGACTTGGCATCGCAGTCACGGTAATAGCAGCGGTCATCTTCATCCTCGTTTTGAATTCATACATGGCACTTGAAACCGACGAGGTCCTTTTGGAACGGATCCGAGCGACTCAGCGAGATATTGAGGATAGTTCCACTCTAAAACTCAAGCTGAAGTAGTCGCCGCGAACTAGGCCTGCAGGAACTCCACGATCTTCCGCTAAATCTTTCATAACCCTCAGTTTGACCATCACCGTGGTTGAGCTGAGGGTTTTCCCTATTTCCCCAACCACCACAAAAGAGGGTAGGGAAGTAGCCGCGCATTCCCATAGAGCGCACTGAAGAAACCCTGGTTTATCTCATAGCGCTGGCTCCGGGTAGTCCCTGAGAAGGACAAGAAACCAGGTGATCATCCAGCGCACAAAGAGGAATAATTTTCTACGACCTCAAGCAGGGTTACCCAAGCTCAAGCACAGGATTCTAAGGCCGGAGCGAAAGCCGATAGACCCCACTGAGGTACCCCTGAGATGGAGAGCTATTTCTAAAGGTCAGAGCGTAAAAAGTGCGAGTAAGCCGGTCGGTGAAGGCCATACAGTAGAGCACAGATGCTTAAGCGCAATCGCGCAACCTAAGCGCAATCGCGCAACCTGAAGATTTGAAAGAAGGTTCTTCGCCGTGACCACCTCCGGAGCTGCCGACACCTCTGGTTTCTCTCACACCCCTGGTGCAGATGCCTACGACTACAAGCCCAGCACCGCCGCCTTCCCACCGGTTACCGCCCCGAATCACTTCAACGCCGCCGGTGTCAATACCGGCTACCTGGTAACCACCAATGGTGAGGGCAATGGATACGCCATCAATACTGTCGAGGACAACAACTCCTGGGCTGTCTGGTCTTTCGGGCTGGCGCTAGTTGGTGCCGTTGCAGTTATCTCCCTTGGCTACGCTTACGTGGGCATTGCCTTGGCTGTGCTGGGAGCATTCGCTGGGTTCGGCGGATTGGTGAAGGGCGTGGCGATGCACTCTGGAAAACCCCGCTTCGGCCGATCAATGGCCGGACTTTTCCTCAGCATGATCGTCTTCTTCCTAGGCGTCGTGCTCATGCTCGTGGTCGACCAGATTTAAACACAATCACAATTGCTAAAAATCGTTTCTAGGTGGTCGTACATAACAAATCCGATACGATTCTAAGGCCTGACATGCAGCTGGGTGTAGATCACAGGTAGCCTGAACGCAGACTATTTTCAGCTTTTCCTGAGATTTCAGATAAGGACTACTTCTGTATGACGACTCCTGAAGGCCGGAACCCTTCCAACTCCAACCCCTTCGACAAGGACAACGGAAGCCTAAACAACAGCGACGCCTACCAGGGCGGTGCCCATGAGGCAGCACCGGAAGGGCACCTGCCCACTGAGGGCGTTCAGCCTACCGAACCTGGCTTCGATAGCCCGCGCTATGAAGAGCCGGTCTACCCGCAGTCCGAAGGCCCCGAGTACCCAAGTGCTAGCAGTGAGATCCCCGGTCGCCCCGGTGAAGGTGGCGCGCCGGGAAGTGCTGCCCCCTATACGGGTGCCGCTGCTGGTGCACCCGCAGCTGATGGTGCATACCCCGGTGGTGCTTACCCGGGTGGGGCATACCCTGAAGATGGCTACCCAGAGGGCGGTTACCCAGGTGCTGCTCCCGCTGGTGGTGGCTGGGGTCAACCCGAAGAAATCAATAAGGTTGCCCCCTGGGCTCTTGGTTTCGCCGTGGTCTCGGTTGTGGCCATGTTCTTGCTTGGGCCCCTGGTTGTGCCCTTCGCTATTGTCGGCGTGATTCTGGGCATCATTGGCGTGGTCAAGGCCCGCAAGATTGAGTTCGGTAAACGCCGCATGGGGATGTCGGTGGCCGCGATCATCATTGGTTTGATCACGGCAATTCTCATGGCTATCGGCGCAGCCGGCCTGTACTACTTCTTCAATGACGCTGACCTCCAAGAGTGCACGAAGCTTGAAGATAAAGAGGCTGTCCAAAAGTGCATCGAAGAAAAGGTTCAGGGCACCCTCGAGGAGAAGACCGGCGCCAACTAACTTCTTGTCTCCGCGGAAAGTGCCGGATGCATGGCTAGCTAGCGCTCATGGCGCAGCCACCCTCGCCCCCGGCACTTCTTTGTATCTTTTCGCTTTTCACCCACATATCCCATCAAAAAGTTAAGAGAACCCCACACTGCTATGAGCTATGCACAACAGGCGGAAAGAACTAACGCACGCCGCCGCCTCATCGCCCCGGACGCCGCCCGCGGCCTCACGCTTTTAGGCATTGCCTGCGCCAACGGCGTGACCACCTGGTTATCAGCAGACGGAGGTATCGGCGACCACGGCTACACCTCAACCTCAGTCTTAGGTGCGGTCGTCAACGACTCCATCATCGACAAAATCGCGATCGCTCTCACCGCGTTTTTCTTCAATGTTCGCGGCCTGCCGATGTTCACCACTTTGCTGGGCTATGGCTTAGGCATGATCAGCTTGTCGCTCATGCGGCGCTACTATCCGCGGTCCGCAGCGATGAAGACCATCGCCAAACGCTATGGCCTGCTTGCGGTGTTCGGCATTCTGCACATGGTCTTCCTCTATTTCGGCGACATCATGTTCTTCTACGGTGTCTTCGGCATGCTTTTGGCCCTTTTGATTGGGCTGAGAGATAAATGGCTGCTGTGGATCGCCGCCGGGTTGGCGGCACTATCGGTTGTGATCATGGTGGTGCTACCGATTGTCGGGATCTGGTTCGCCACGCAATCCGGTGAGGCCGGTGGCTTCGCTATGAGCGTGAATGCCAACGGCCCGAGCTTCTCAGCGAAAACCTACGGGGAACAGTTAGCGTGGTCGCCCCTAGTTGTGGCCTCGCAAGGTCTCGGAGTGTTCTTCGCTGCACCACAACTCTTCCCGCTAGTGCTTATCGGTTTTGTGGCAGCACGCCGCCGCATCATGGACAACGTTGACCAATACCGCAAGGTGCTCTGGGGTGCAGTCATTATCGCTGTGATTATCGGCATCGCCACCGGCGCAGCCGCGACCGCACTGTCGCTTAGCGGTGAAAACCTCATGGATCGGATGGCTTCCGGGGGTGCTGAGGCCTTCGTGCCTATGTCTCTTTTCTTCGTGGTGGAATGGGCAGGAACCTGGACCGGCCCCGGTATCCTCGCGGCTATTGTTCTTGCCGCCGAGCCTTTCCAGCGTCGCCTCAATCGCGCTGCCGAAGAAGGTGTTGATCCCCAAACTCTGATTCCCGGCTGGCTCAAACCCATTTGCGCTTTAGGGCGCCGCTCAATGACCGGCTATATTGCGCAGTCGATTCTCTTTAGCATCCTGGTCACCCGCTTTGGCCTCGGGCTTGGCCGCGACCAAGGTGCCGCGGTGGCATTGGCTTGGTCTGCGGGAGTGTGGGTGCTTACCTTGATTATTTGCTACGGCTTGGAGCTCGCGGGCAAGCCAGGGCCTTTCGAAGCACTGCATCGTCGCTTGTCCTATGGTAAGAAGGGACTCCAACAACGCTGGGAGCCCACCGAAAAGCAGTTAGAAAAGATGCGGAAGAAAGCTGCGAAGAGGAACCAGATTCCTTCGCAGCCCTATCCCGAACATGTTTCGGCACTGGAAGGGCAGCAACCCCCGCAGGGTCAGCAAGTCCCACTGGGTTCGCAGGATCCACACGGCCAACCCCACTACCCGGGACAAGAACCGTACTCCGGCCAGCAACACCCGCAGAGCCAGCAACCCCCGCAGGGCCAGCAGCCCCCGCAGGGCTACCAGCCTCCGAACCAGCCCTAACTAGGGCCACATAGCTAATCGCTCCCCACAGCGAGCTGCCGCCTTAACTTGAGGTGTGCTGCACGCTAGGGGAGCGCTTTCCTTATTCCCACGGGCTTCCCGGGCTAAGTAACAAAAAAGGGTGGGTTAAGTAGCAAAGGGCCCGGCACTTCCCACAACGGAAAACACCGGGCCCTCAAAGCCTCAGCCACAAGCCTCAACCACTAATCCAAGTAGTCGCGCAGAACCTGCGACCTCGAGGGGTGCCGCAGCTTCGACATGGTCTTGGACTCAATCTGGCGGATACGCTCACGGGTCACGCCATATACCTGCCCGATCTCATCCAAAGTGCGCGGCATGCCATCGGTCAAACCAAAGCGCAAGCGCACCACACCAGCCTCACGCTCAGAAAGGGTTTGCAGCACATCTTGTAGCTGATCCTGTAGCAGCGTAAAGCTCACCGCATCCACAGCCACTACGGCTTCGGAGTCTTCAATGAAGTCACCGAGCTGCGAGTCACCCTCATCACCAATGGTCTGGTCCAGGGAGATCGGCTCGCGGGCATATTGCTGGATCTCGAGGACCTTCTCCTCGGTGATATCCATTTCCTTCGCCAACTCCAGCGGGGTGGGCTCACGGCCCAAATCCTGCAGCAGCTCACG
This sequence comes from Corynebacterium spheniscorum, assembly GCF_900113445.1. GTDB lineage: Bacteria > Actinomycetota > Actinomycetes > Mycobacteriales > Mycobacteriaceae > Corynebacterium > Corynebacterium spheniscorum. The sequence continues at coordinate 73,109 of NZ_FOPJ01000010.1, read as the reverse complement.
TTGGATGCGGCCCAGCTTATTAATGACCTCCACCATGTGCACCGGAATGCGGATGGTACGCGCCTGATCCGCCATGGCACGGGTAATCGCCTGACGAATCCACCAGGTCGCATAGGTAGAGAACTTATAGCCCTTGGTGTAGTCGAATTTCTCCACCGCACGGATCAGACCCAAGTTACCTTCCTGGATCAAATCCAAAAACGCCATGCCGCGACCGGTATAACGCTTCGCCAAAGACACCACCAGGCGCAGGTTCGCCTCGAGCAGGTGATTCTTCGCCTTACGCCCATCACGAGCAATTGCGCGTAAATCACGCTTCACCGCCGGAGTCAGACGAGCATCCTTATCGCCATTAGCGAAGGCCTCCTCCATCTGCTCCATCCGGTAGGTGGCATAAAGACCAGCCTCAATACGCTTCGCCAAGGACACTTCCTGCTCGGCATTCAGCAGCGCAACCTTACCGATCTGCTTCAAATAAGCACGAACGGAGTCAGCCGACGCGGTTAATTCCGCATCCTTACGGGCCTGGCGCAGTGCGGCGGATTCATCCTCATCCCACACACTGGAGCCATCGTCTTCGTCGTCCTCTTCGTCTTCGACATCATCATCGGCGACGGGGGCTACATCATCGGCGTCATCATCCGCGGCAAAATCCTCATCATCGGTTAGAACCGCAGAGTAGCCAGCTTCCTCATCATCCTCACCGATCACCACACTGGAATCGATCAAAGGATCATCGTCATCATCATCATCCAACGCGGCTGGCTCCGCCTGCTTCACCGCTGCCGGACGCGAAGCCTTCTTAGCGCTCTTCTTCGCCGGAGCCTTCTTCGCAGGGCGCTTCAAAGCCTCCGCGGCGGTTGCCAAAGCCTCCTCGGCTTCCGCTTCCGGATCCAGGATCGGCTCCTCATCCTTCGCGGTCTTCGCCGAAGCCTTCGCAGGTGCCTTCTTAGCTACCTTCCGCGCAGTCTTCTTCGCCGGAGCCTTCTTGGCGGGAGTCTTCTTAGCTGGCTTCTCCGCCTCTTCCGCAGCCTCAGCTTCAACCGCAGCTGCTTCAGTGGCAGCTTCCTTCGCAGGTGCCGCCTTCTTGGTCACCTTCCGAGCGGTTTTCTTGGCAACCTTCTTGGCGGTTTTCTTCGCTGGTGCTGCTTTCTTTGCGCTCTCCGAGACCGTGGGCTCAGCATTATCTGCTGCTGCGGCGTCAGCAGTGGCATCGCTAGACGTCGCTGCTTCTGCCTTGCCCGAATCCGCGGTGCTAGCGGCCTTCTTGGTTACCTTCCGTGCGGTTTTCTTCGCCGGGGCCTTCTTGGCAACCTTCTTCGCGGTGGTCTTCTTAGCGGTACCGGTGGCAGCGGTGGTGCTCGCGGTAGTGGTTGCCGGCTCTTCCGCCGCAGCCTTATCAGCCGCAGCCGCAACCTTCTTATCCGCAGCGCTAGCCGCAGCAGCGTCAGCCGTCGCTTCAGTCACCTCAGCAGCGGGTGTGCTGCTTGTCTTCGGAGTGGCTTTGCGCACCGCCTTCTTCACTGCCTTTTTTGCAGTCTTCTTGGCTACTGCCTTCTTGGCTACCTTCTTCACATTCGTGGAGGTCGCGGGGGTGTCGGCGGTAGTCTTCTCCGCCTCTTCACCAGCGGGTGCCTTGCCTGATGCTCCAGTGGCTGTCACGGACGCCCTTTCAGCTTCGCTTACACTTATCGACCATTGAGAACCACATACTGTTCTCGCTACTGGCGACCTCAACACCAAAATGATCCGCCTTATTCCCGCCAACCGGTTTCATGCCAAGAAAAATCTGGGCATAAGCTGCCACAAAGGCGCCAAAGAGACTCCCGCAGGAGTCACCGAAACCATTGCTTTTGGGGATAACGCAGACACTGGGTGAGTGATCGTCACGTAATCAACCGCCCAGTATAGGACAAGTTGCGCCCAAAGCGGGTGCCCGCCCTCTACCTAGCGTGAAGATTCCTCGCAGGTACACACGTACAATTCACCCACTTAGCGGCTATCAACCACCTTGTGGCTCACACTGTGCTACCCGCCTACACCCACCTCGGCGTGCCCCTATAGAGAGGCCCCTTAGGGCTGCAGGTGCCGTTGTACCGCCATCGCAGCACCCACAATGCCTGCGCGGTTCCGCAGCTGTGCTGGCACCACCGTGGTCGTGCAATCAAGAAGTGGAATCCACTTCTCATGCTTACGAGAAATGCCTCCACCCACGATAAATAGGGTGGGGAAGAAGAGCACCTCATAGGCCTTGAGCACCTTCGAGACGCGCTTGGCCCACTGCTTAAAGCTCAAGCCCTTGCGTTCCTTCACCGCTGAAGAAGCGCGGTGCTCAGCTTCCTTGCCGTCGATGACCATATGGCCCAATTCGGTATTGGGGAAGAGCTGACCATCTACCAAAAATGCCGAACCAATGCCGGTGCCAAAGGTGAGAAAAATGACATTGCCTTTTCTGGCCCGTTCATCGCCGTACACGGCTTCGGCAATGCCTGCGGCATCCGCATCATTTAATACGGTTACTTCGCGGCCATCTAGGTGCCGGGAGAAAAGCTCCTGCACATCGGTGCCAATCCAGCTGGGATCAATATTCGCAGCGGTATGCGCCACCTGCCCAGAGATCACCGCCGGCATGGTAATCCCCACTGGGCCATCCCATTCGGCTTGGTCCAAAATTTCTTTCACCGTGGCGGCCACGGCCTCCGGCACGGCAGGTTGCGGAGTATCAATGCGGATGCGTTCGCCAACAAACTCCCCGCTATCTAAATCCACCCGGGCACCTTTAATGCCCGACCCACCAATATCAATACCGAATCCGATGTTAGAAGACATGCAAAGTATCTTAACCCGGCACACGCCCCCTTAAAGGAAGAGGTCACCACCACACCACGCCTATGAGTTAAGTCACGTTTTGGCCACATTTTCTTGAAATAAGAGCGTTTTTATAGCCACTGAGGTAGAAATACTCTCCAAAGCTGTCTACTTTGGTAGCTTCCCAGCGCACAAAACCCGCATATTCACGCGATTTATGCCCGGTTTACCCTCCGTGACCTGCATATATGACAAGTTCACTTTCTTCGCTTAATATGCGCCTCGTTAGCGCGCTAACCCAGGAGTTCATCACGGCCCCGCCTATTAGGGCCGATTCCCGGATTTCGGAAAGGACGCACCCAGCTATGTCGACCGATTATGACACCCCCCGCACCCGCGCCGACGAAGAGTTGGAGACCGATTCCCTCGAGGGCTTAAAGGCCGCGGAAACTTCCTTCTCCGGCATGGATGAAGATGGCGAAATCGTCGAAGCTTTCGCCCCGCCAACTACCGACCTCTCCGGCGAAGAGCTCACCGTCACCTTCGTTCCGCGCCGCGAAAACGAATTCACCTGCTCCAGCTGCTACCTGGTGCAGCGCAAGAATCGTCTCTCGCACACCGAAGAAGACGGCTCCATGATCTGCATGGACTGCGCCTAAAGCTTTCCCCGAGACCCGCGTACCCCACGCGGTGAAATCTGCTGAAGGTCCACACCCCATGCGGGTCTGCCACGCCTATCTTGCGTCATGGGCCTGAGATTGCACATAAGAAAACCCCGCTGTAACTACCAGCGGGGTTCTTGCTATCTAATCCTCATCATGGAAGTGCGCAGTCGCCGCATCCACTTGATCAGGGAGGAAGGCGCCTAAGAGCTTCTCCGGGTTCTTCGATCCCACCAACCAATAAGGGGTGGGGTCCTCTGGATCATCAAGTACCAACATCACCATCTCTGGGATCCACCCATGCGAGACCACAAAGGCTGCCGGATCTAATTGCCTACCCATGGCATTGCGCTTCGCATTCGCCGGTACCGCCAAAGAACGGCTCACCACATCATGCGGTAATTGCGCTTGCCCGGTGAGCAACCAACGGGTGCCATCGGGGTCTTCTTCCACCGTGATGCGGGTAGAAGAAAGAGACAGCAAAATCCACACCGCCAAGAAGGCGAACACAAAGCCAGGGATATAGGTCCACCAAAGGGAACGGTTCGCACCCATCTGCGCGGTGAGAAGCGCCACCACAAAGGCCGCGAGCACCCACCAATAAATAGGAACCCATTGGCGCTCGCGATACAGCACCGTCGCGGCTTTCGCTGCTGCGGTGTTCGTGGTTTCTGCTTGAGCTTCGTCGTGGTTTGTCACAATGAACCACCTTATCTCAGTACGCAACCTAAAGGGAGGTATGCCAGCTAATCTCTTGCCAAGGCCAGAAACTTCGCCACACTGACGTAGGCTGGTTCAGGTGTACGAGCAAAATAAGCAACCAGACGTAGTGGTGCAGGTTCATCGCCTAGACCCCGAACTGCCCATGCCGCAGCGCGCGCACCCCGAAGACGCCGGGGCAGATCTCTACGCAACTGAGGACCTCACCCTCAACCCCGGCGAGCGGGCCCTCATGCCCACCGGTATTGCCATCGCACTACCTATAGGCACCGTAGGGTTAATCCACCCACGCTCTGGTTTAGCTGCCAAACATGGTTTATCCGTGGTTAACACCCCAGGCACCATTGATGCTGGCTACCGCGGGGAAATCAAAGTCTGCCTTATTAACCATGATCCGCACACCCCCATTGAAATCACCCGCGGCATGCGCATCGCCCAGCTCGTGGTCCAAAAAGTTGAGCTCTGCAGCTTCCAAGAAGTAGCAGAACTCGATGAGACCCAACGCGGCGCCGGCGGCTATGGCTCCACCGGAGTCCACTAATAACCCCATAAGCTTGAAACAGAAGAAAAAGATTTAAACACAGGAAGTGAGGCCAAGCCCTATGGCATGGCTATTTGGAAAGAACAAAGACGAAAAGCCCGAAGAGCACACCCCCGGCGGTGGCTTTAGCGGCGGCAGCTTCCCCGAAGCCGACAACCAAGAAGCCAATCAGGAAGCTGAAGCCCAGGACCCAGAGTTCCAGGCCGCATCACTGAACACCGCACCTGGGGTCACACCGGGCTATAACGCCGATACTTCCGAGAAGATCACCGGCCCCTTCGATGGTGACACTCTCGATATCGACGACTTCGACTTCTCTGACTTCGCACTCGGTATCTTGAACCTAGGGTCTATCCGCGTGCCACTTCCCACCGGCTCCCAAGTTCAGGTGGAAATGGGCGAACAAGGCCCCAAGATGCTCCACATCGTCACCACCTATGGGCGCATGACCCCGGTCGCCTTCGCCGCACCCTTGAGTTCCGGCCAATGGGAAGAAGCCATTCCCGAAATTGAAAAGGGTATGGTCCGTGACGGGCTGGAAACCGAAATCCAAGAAGGCTTCTTCGGCAAAGAAGTTGTTGGCCGCAATGAAAACGGCGTGGTTCGCATTATCGGTGCTGAAGGCCCCCGCTGGATGCTGCGCATCACCTGTGCCGCACCTTTAGATAAGGAAGAAGAAATGGCGGTGCTAGCCCGGGAAACCGCGGCCCGCACCTTCGTCTACCGCGGCCCAGACCCCGTTCTTGCCGGCAACTCCCTTCCCGTGGTGCTCCCAGAGCTGCTCTCTGAGCAGGTCTATAAAGCCATGGAAGAACGCGCCAAGAACAACCAAGGTGCTAGCGAACCCATCCAAACTCCGGTGGAAAGCGCCGAAGGCAATACCAACCCTGATTCAGCTGAGAAGAGCGAGTGAGTAGCCCCAACACCCCGAACACACCCGGCGCACCCAACCCCGAAGCCCAAGCGGCCACAGGGTTAGAAGCCACCGAGGTTGACGCGACTCAACTAGAAGCCACTGAGTCGGAACCCACCATGCTGGAACAAATGGGTGGGGTCTCCGGACTGGTGGCCTCCACCTTGCCCATCGTGGTGCTCGTCCCCGTTAATAACCTCTACGGACTAGGCCCAGCCCTTGCCGCCGCCCTCGGCGTCGCCCTATTGGTCTGCATCTGGCGGTTGGTGCGCAAAGAAAACCTCCAACCCGCGATCTCCGGAATCATCGGGGTAGCCATCGGTGCCTTCATTGCCTGGAAAACCGGCGACGCCAAAGGCTACTTCCTCTACGGCATCTGGGTATCCCTCGTCTTCGCCATCATCTCGGTTATCTCCGTCATCCTGCGCTGGCCGATTATCGGCGTGGTGTGGAAAGGCCTCAACGGTGAAGGTACCGAATGGCGAGAAGATAAAGCCGCGCGCCGCGCCTACTCCTGGGCCACCATCGCCTGGGCCATTGTTTTTGGGCTGCGCTTCTATATCCAACGCGGCCTCTATGACGCAGACGCCACCAACTCCCTTGCCATTACCCGCATCATCATGGGTTGGCCCCTGACCGCCTTGGTCACCATATTCACCATCTTCATGGTCCGCCGAGCAGGCCAAGTCCTGGAAGAACACGAAACACCCCACACCCCACAAGACGCTGATAACCCAGCGCACTCCTCAACAACCGTTGCTGAGGAACTAAAGGAGAATGACCCTCGGTGACCCAACCCGAAACCAGCACCACTGAACTCAACCGCGGCGATATCATCACCCTCGATATCACCCGCATGGCCCACGGCGGACGCGGCATCGGCCTATATGACGGCCGCGTCATCATGGCCGATAACGCCTTCCCCGGCGACACCGTCGAAGTCGAACTCACCAAAGTCAAAAAACGCTTCGCCGAAGCCACCACCCGCACTCTCCTTAACGCCGGGCCACTAAGGGACACCGAGGGCACTGTCTGTGCCGCCTACGAGCACAAAGCCGGCTGCTGCGATCTCTCCGCCTTAAGCGAAACCGGCGAACTCAAAATCAAAGAAACGGTCCTACGCGACCAACTCGAACGCCTCGGTGGGCTGAAGAACCTCCCGCCCATCCAGATCAAAGCCCTTCAACCCACCACCGGGTGGCGCACCCGTGCTCGTCTCGGGGTGGATGAACAAGGCCGCGCCGGGTTGCGCAAGGCTGCTTCTAATACGGTGATCCCAGAGATCACCTGCCAACAACTTTCCGAAGCGCTTACTGAAGGTGTTCTCGATGAGCACCCTAAGTACCGCTTCACCCCAGGCGCAGAAGTGATCCTCGCCTTGGATTCTGATAATCAACGCCACATCGTTGAGGTCAAAAAAGCTGCCCGCGGTCGCCGCATGGAACGTGTCCAACGCGTTCTCGAAGGCTCTGGTACCGCACACCAAGAAGTCTTAGGCTTCGACTTCGAAGTCCCGGCCGCCGCATTCTGGCAAGCCCACGTTGAGGCCCCGGCAGCCTATTCGCAGATCATTACTGAGCTGCTCCAAAAATACCGCGCAGATGAAGGCACTGAGCTTGGCGATTCCCGCAGCAAAGAAACCCTTGTTGGTTGGGACCTTTATGGCGGTGTCGGTGTCTTCGCCCCGGCCATTGCCCGCGGGCTAGGGGAGGACCACACCCAAATCCAGGTAGTGGAACGCTCTCATGCCGCTACTCGCCGCCACCAAGCCTGCCTTGATGCTCTTGATGTGCACTTCCTTGATGAGGCAGTGGAATCCGGTATTGCCCGGCTTTCTGCCCCCACCGCTGTGGTGCTCGACCCGCCACGTACCGGGGCAGGGGAGAAGGTTGTGAAAGCCATCGCCCAGGCACACCCGGCACATGTCATCCACATTGGTTGCGACCCGGCCACCTTAGCCCGCGACCTGAAGGCCTGGACCAGTGAAGACTGCGGCTACCAGCTCAAGGAACTGCATCTCTTTAATGCTTTCCCCGGTACCCATCACTTTGAGACCTTCGCCTACCTCGAGCCGCGTAGCTCCTAATCTGGCTTAACACTACATAAGCGCAGGTTCCCTCAACTGGGAATCTGTGCTTTTGCTTTATCCACTCTCATCCGGTCAAGTCTCTCGGGGTGTGGACCGCGCCTTCCACGGCACACTAACTCGCCCCTACGTAAACACCGCCTGGGCAGACACCCGCTCTCCACCCACTCTCCACCCGGGACACACCCACTGATCACCCACCCCTCATCCGGGCCACATCCACCTCACAGCAAGCACCCAGCCGGGTTAGTGCACCCTATGAGCAGCACGTCAACTAGGCTCACGTACACATGTACGAGCGTGCAGGCTGCGGTGTTGTATCCCCGCGGTACACAACTCCGGGGGCTCAACTCCGCCCCAGGACCCCAAAAAACCAAGGGCTCGCGGGTATGCTGTATCAAGACTGACCCACCTCAGTGCCACCACCTGTGGCATTGCTGGAAAAGATCGTGCCCTAACCCCGTGAAGTTGAACCTTCCTTAAAGCGCAAAGGAGCGAACCGGCCCATATGGGGATTTTGAAGCGCATTTCCTCGCCAGCAGATATTCGCCGGCTCAGCGACCAACAACTCGCTGAACTAGCCGATGAGATCCGCCAATTCCTGGTGGAAAAAGTTTCCGCCACCGGCGGGCACCTAGGACCAAACCTAGGGGTCGTGGAATTGACGCTCGCCCTACACCGCGTATTCGATTCCCCCTACGAGCCGATCATCTTCGACACCAGCCACCAATCCTATGTGCACAAGATCATCACCGGCCGTGCCGCCGGGTTTGATCAACTGCGCCAAAAAGGTGGTTTGTCCGGTTACACCTCCCGTAGCGAATCTGAGCACGACTGGACCGAATCTTCCCACGCTTCTGCAGCTTTGTCCTACGCCGATGGGCTCTCCAAGGCCTACTCCATCCAGGACAAGCTCAAGGCCAAAGAAGCTGAAGGCGAACAGACCGAAGCGCAAGACAACGCGGAAGATAATCGCCGCGCATCCTCCCGCGCTAAAGGTTCGGAGCGTTTCCGCCCCACCATCCCACTTCCGGGTCGCCTAGCCGCAGCCAATAACGATAAGCCTCAAGAACGCAACGTCGTTGCTGTCGTCGGCGATGGTGCCTTAACCGGCGGCATGTGCTGGGAAGCGCTCAATAATATCGCCGCCGGTGATCGCAATGTCGTCATCGTTGTTAATGACAACGGCCGCTCTTATTCACCCACCATCGGTGGTTTCGCCGAAAACCTCGCGCGCCTGCGCATGCAAAGCTTCTATGACCGCGTCATGGAACAAGGCAAATCCACCCTCAACTCCATGGGGTGGGTCGGCAAGCGCACCTTCGAAGCGCTCCATGCCTTCAAAGAAGGCGTAAAATCCACCGTCATCCCCACCGAAATGTTCCCCGAACTCGGGATGAAATACGTGGGCCCCGTCGATGGCCACGATCTTGAAGCCCTGCATGAGGCCTTCACCTACGCCCGCGACTATGACGGCCCCGTCATCGTCCACGCCGTCACCGAAAAAGGCCGCGGCTTCGCCCCTGCGGAAAACGACACCGCCGAACTCATGCACTCCACCGGGATCATCGACCCGGTCACCGGCAAACCCAAGTCCACCTCACGTCCCGGCTGGACGGCACTATTTTCCGAAGAACTCATCAAGGCCGGCGAAAAACGCGAAGATATTGTCGCCATCACCGCCGCCATGTCCGGTCCCACCGGGCTCGCACCCTTCGCCGAAAAATTCCCGGAGCGTTTCTTCGACGTCGGCATCGCCGAAGCCCACGCCCTTACCTCCGCTGCGGGCCTCGCCCTTGGTGGCATGCACCCCGTCGTGGCGCTCTATTCGACGTTCCTCAACCGCGCCTTCGACCAGCTCCTTATGGACGTTGCGCTGCTTGATCAACCCGTTACCCTGGTGCTGGATCGCTCCGGTGTCACCGGCTCTGACGGCGCCTCCCACAATGGCGTGTGGGACCTCTCCCTGGTCTCCACCGTCCCCGGTGCCCGCATCGCCGCCCCCCGCGACGGCGAACGCCTCTCCGAACTCTTCAACGAAGCCATCAACATCGAAGATGGCCCCACCGTCGTCCGCTTCCCCAAGGGCGACCGCCCCGACCCCATCCCCGCGATCGACACCCACGCCGGCCTGGACATCCTCCACCGCGCAACCGCCGAAGACGATGACGCCCCCAAGGTGCTCATCATCAGCATCGGTGCACTCAGCGAATCCTGTTTAAAGGCAGCCACCACGCTCGCCGAAGACTGTGCGGTCACCGTTGTCGACCCCCGCTGGGTCGCCCCCATCAACCCAGGCCTGATTGAACTTTCCGCCGACTTCGACCTCATCATCACCGTCGAAGACGGCGTCATCCGCGGCGGCATCGGCTCACTTATCGCCGAGGCACTCGCCGCCAGCGACCTCGACATCCCCATCCGCCACTGCGGCTTCCCCTCCTATTTCCCGGAACACGCCGGGCGCGGGGAGCTTTTATCCGAGATCGGGCTGACCCCCGAAGGCATTGTCGAGACGGTCCGCACGGCGCTGGAGGAGATCAGCGAGGCTCGCTAAAACACAGGAATCCCCAAAACTTTAGGGCCTTAGAACTCCTCGGCCAAAATAGGGCGCATCAAATCCTTTTGCCATGGCCGCATATCCCGGCCATCCATCAGCTCCTCCACGCCACCTTCGCCCTGGCTTAGCCGCCACACGATCATGGCCAAGGGCTTAGTGCCCAGAATCAGTGCCGGGTCAATGCCTAAGTCCTGTGCCAACTCATTGCGGCGTTCCGATACTTCCTGGAAGGCCTCATAGCTCTCAGGATCATCCTGCTGCCAATTCCGATTCTTCGGTGGATATGTCCCTGAGCCATAATCCACCGCCACCGGCCCAGGCCAGCTCTTAGAACCCGCCTTATAAGCACGCTCAATGGCTTCCCACCAGCGCCGTACCTGCGCCATATTCGGTACCGTCACATTCCGCCCGGGCCTACGCCCAGCAGGTTTCACAATCTTTTCAAACTCGCGATAGGTCTTCGGCGTAGCTTCAGCAACCTGCGCTAACACTCGATCCGACAAAATCCTGGTGGGGGCTACATCCCGGCTGCGGGCTTCTTCTTCACGATCCTCCCAGATCGCCTTAAACACCGCGCGCTGCTTGCCATGCCTAATCCGCGTATAACCCTTAGCCTGCTCCAAGGTCCGTGGGGTAGGGGAGTCAACATCGGCGAACATCAATCGCCGGTGCTCACACTCTTGCTCCAACCACTCCAAGCGGCCCTGGGAATCCAAGATCTCCTCTAAGATTCCCGCAATATCGAGCAGGTTATCCACATCCGCTGCGGCATAACGCAACCACGATTCCGGTATGGGGCGCACCGACCAATTCTCTGCCTGGTGATTCTTCGAGATCTCAATCCCTAAAAGATCCTCAGTCAACCCAATCAAAGAAAGCTTGCTCTGCCCGGCCAAAGCCGCAGCTAATTGAGTATCAAAAAGCTTCGCTGGATAAAGCCCCAACCATGCCAAACACGGCAGATCCCCCGTCGCATCATGAAGCACCCATTCGCGTTTATTAAACTCGCGACCCAATATTTCCCCCACCTGATCCCGGTGTGCATCCGGATCAACCAGCTGAGTCCCCAGCTCATCAGAGTTCACCTGAATCAAAAAGGCGCGATCATCATAATGAATCCCCGATGCGCGCTCGGTATCCACCGCTAAAGGTTCTGGCGGGGTGTTGGCTAAGTCGTGGGCAAAGCCTTGGAGTTCTTCTGGACTACGAAGAAGCTGATGCTGAGGTCGAGCCTGCTGGGAATCCATGAGACTCACTCTAGTGACTCAGCTGGGTCACACCCACCGGCGGCAACCCCGCCACATTAGCTAGCACCGTAGCAAAAGCCTCCACATGTGGCGCCAAATTAGCTCCCGATGCCGTCCACGAGGCCCGCATTTCCAATTGATAGGCCCTCGGTGGGCCACCAATTTCCCCGAAACGAACCGACGCCGTCGACGTCACCGTGCCACCAAGATTGGTGAACTGCGCATCTTCTTGAGCCAATCCCTCATTGAGCCATTGCCACGCCACATCTGGCAGGAGCGGATCGCCGGCAACCTCATCATCCATATCCGCTTGGATATAGGCCACCAGACGCATGGAACCTTCCCACGCATCCTCAGCCTTAGGATCATGCAGCAAAATCAGGCGGCCAAAAGCATCGCCTTCAGAGTCCTGCAAACTCCCATTACCCTCACTGCGGTCTACTTCTAGGCCAACAGCATGGCTAAAAGGCGCAAGGCGCTGTGGTGGGCGGATAGTTCCCAATGTGATCTCCGAACGCAACTGCGCAGCATGCATAGACTCCACCGCTTCAGAGAAGATCCGCGGAGTTCCTTCGCTGTCACCGGCCTTCGGCTCGTTATTGGCGGGCTTGGCGCTAGCGTCGTCGCTTAAGCGAAGCGCCCGCACATTGCCGGGGCGCTGATCACTGTTCGGGGCATCGGAATTGCTCACGAACATCAAGCTAACCCGCAAGCAACTCGCAGCGGTGGAGGCGCGCCGTCAAAACCTGTGCTAAGGCTTCCTGGCGACAACCCTTATCCACGACTTACCCTCACAGGTATCCACCCCTGGCTCCTCAAACCCGGCTTGCCGCAGCGTCGCACAAAGCTCATCGACGGTATAGATCCGCATGCCTTCAATCTGCTCGGCCCAGGACTCATGTTCTTTGGTCAGCCCATCCGTGGCATTAAAGATAAGGAATTTTCCGCCCGGGCGAAGCACCCTAAGTACCTCTTCGAAGTCTTGGGTTAGCTCTGGCCAGAAGTAGACGGTCTCAAAAGCCGTGACCAGATCAAAGTGGCTGTCCTCGAAGGGCAATTCGGAGACCGATCCTTGTGTCACCGTGCAGTCGCCACGTTCGACGGCTGACATATTGAACTTGGTGGTTTCTTCAACCGCAGTGGGGGAATAGTCCACCCCAGCGACGACACCACCATTGAACTTCTGACGCAGCAGGCTCATTGCTAAGCCACCACCGCACCCAATATCCAGAACCTGGGAATCGTCAGCGATATCTAGTGGGGCTAAGGCCCAGCGCGTTCCCTCATTGTGGGCCTCATTCATGTGGCTTAGTGCGGCTTTGCCGCCCTCGCCCTGAGGGAAGCGGGCGTTGGCAAACATGTCTTCGTGGCTTATTGGAGGCTCCTTACGTCGGGCACCGTAGGCAGAAGGAATTAAGCGTCTATTCGAAACACTACAAAGATTACACAGACGTTAGCGGGCGGGCCTTCTGATATTCGGCTGCCAAACAATAGTGAGTCGGACTGCCTCCAGCTGACCATAGACAGCATGCACACCAGCGGTGATGGGTTGAGGCATCAATCGGTTGGTGAAACCTGGGTGTTGACATCCGGGTTGTATGTCCGGCCGTGTCTCCTGGGTTGTAGGTCCGTGCGCTAGCAAATCGTTCGAAAGGTCATCTGAATTAATGACTACTGATACCACGGCATACTAGCTGAACAGAATCGTTATGAGTTGTCGGAATCCGGAGAAGCAGTCCTTCAAGAATGGCACTTTGTTAGTAAAGCTTTTCGATTCAGGGACTGCCTCATTTAGGGGGAGGTTGGTTGCATTGCTAATTGCCTTTGGGGATGTTCGTGCGGGCAGTCGTCAAAGTGATCGTTAACTAAGGTTGGAAAATCCAAGTTCGGCCAATAAGCCAGGTAGATGGAGTTTTGTGAACTGTCCGTTATCTCGGTTGCGATGGGGTTCGTGTTAGCTGGTTAGATCAGTGACGATCGGCGTGATCGAGCCAGCCAATTGACTTTGTTTCCTTATTTCTGAAACTCGAGGCCATCACCCTAGGTTGGGGGCATTTCGTCATAATTTTGTTCTCAAACCCTTGTGAACCGACCGGCACGTCGGTAGGCTCACGGCCAAATAAGTGATCTACACAACTCTGGAGGGAGTGTTGTGAGCGAGAAAATTTTGACATCAGAAAGTGGAGGCCCCATTGGAGGGGCCATTGAAGGTAAGGGGTTGGCCGCGGGAAAGATCGGCCTAGCGACCTCGACTGTCATCGGAATATCTTCGACCGCTCCCATGTACTCCTTGGCAGCGACTCTAGGATTCGTGGTCATCGCGGTTGGAGCCCAAGCACCCGTCGCATTCATCGCAGCATTTATTCCGATGCTGCTTACTGCCTTCGCATACAAGGAGTTGTCCACGGACGTACCTGACAGCGGTACGGCCTTCACTTGGGCTGCAAAAGCCTTTGGGCCTCGAACGGGTTGGATGGCAGGCTGGGGCGTCGTGGTAGCTGGCGTCGTAGTCATGGCGAACCAAACCGAAATCGCGGCAAAGTACCTGTGGCTATTAATTGGCGACGGCTCGCTGGCCGATAACGAGTTGTTGGTTACTGCAACTGGTGTGCTGATGATCGCCGCGATGACCTGGATATCGCTGAAGAATGTCGAGGCAGGCAATACCACGCAGTGGGTGCTGATTGCGATTCAATATTTCGCAGTTTTTGCTCTAGTTTTCGGTATCGGATGGCATCTGGTGCACAATCCTCCGGCTCTCGAATTCAGTTGGAACTGGTTCAACCCATTCGCGGTTTCAAGCTTGGACGGGTTTATTCAAGGTGTCCTGCTTTGCCTCTTTATTTACTGGGGCTGGGATACATGTCTATCCATGGCCGAGGAAACGAAAAACCCTCTTAAAACTCCGGGGCGCGCGGCAGTCCTATCCAGCTTCCTACTAGTAGCGACCTACGTCATCGTATCCGTGTTTGCGATCCTTTACGCCGGAGCAGGAGACGCTGGGATTGGACTCGCGAATCCTGAACACAGTGACGATGTGTTTTTCGCACTCCGCGAAGCAGCCCTAGGGCCACTTGGATGGCTCCTGGTGCTAGCAGTTGCTATTTCGGCACTTGCTACATGTCAGACGACAATTCTTCCGACGGCCCGTGGGACATTCGCAATGGCCGTTTACCGTGCACTGCCCAAGTCATTCAGCAATGTACATCCGAAATATAAGACACCCTCAGTGTCGACGCTTGCGATGGGGGCGGCATCCGCGGCTTTCTACGTCATTATGAAGACGTTCAGCGAATCGATGCTTGAAGACACGGTCGAGGCTACCAGCGTCGCAGTCGCCTCTTATTACGCGATCACCTCGTTCGCGTGCATCGTCTACTTCCGCAAGAGCATATTTGATTCAGCCCGCAATATCATTTTCCGGCTGGTTTTCCCGCTGGTCGGCGGGCTGATGATGACAGGCGTATTGCTGTACTCACTCTGGGCCATGCTTGATCCCGAATATGGTGCAACGAGTCTGTTTGGAGTCTCCGGCGTCTTTGTGACCGTTGTGATCGCCCTGTTAATCGGTGTCCTGGTCATGGTGGCGTGGGGCCTAAACCCACAAGCCAAACCGTACTTCCACCGTCAGTCACTGAATCGGGACACGGAGGTGAAAGTTCCAGAGTAAACACGAACCGGACACCGAACTTCGTAGTACCCCTCTCTTAACCCCCTCGAGTATGCAGATCACTGCGCGATTGAAAGCAGTTGGCATCGAGGAACGGGTCGACCTCCCGGAATGGAAAGGAAAATCATGAATATCTTGATTCTTGGTGCCGGTGGCGTCGGCACCGCTGCAGCTAAAATCGCTAGCCGCCGTAAATTCTTCAATACTCTGACGATCGCCGACTACGACCTAAGTCGTGCGAAAAAGGTTGTCGAAGAGCTCAACGATCCTCGGTACTCTGCGAGCGAGGTCGATGCGGGCAGCAAGGAGTCCATTAAAAAACTGATCGAATCAACCGGCGCTACGCATGTACTCAATGCCGTTGATCCGCGGTTTGTTATGCCCATCTTCGATGCTTGCTTCGAAGCCGGTGTGACTTATCTCGATATGGCTATGAGTCTATCCAAGCGTCATGAAGAGGTACCTTTTGAAAAGGTAAACGTCAAACTCGGCGACGATCAATTTGCGGTGGCCGACCAGTGGGAAAAACAGGGTTTACTCGCAGTAGTCGGAATTGGAGTCGAACCTGGGCTATCGGATGTGCTAGCACGCTATGCCCAAGACGTCGACTTTGATGAGATTGATGAACTTCGTGTCCTCGATGGTGCGAACCTGGAAGTTGAAGGGTACGACTTTGCCCCGTCCTTCTCAATCTGGACAACGATCGAGGAGTGCCTGAACCCGCCGATACTTTATGACCGTGAACGTGGTTGGTATGCAGTTGAACCGTTCAGCGACCCAGAAATCTTCGAGTTCCCCGAAGGAATCGGAGAGGTAGAGTGCGTCAATGTTGAACACGAAGAAGTATCACTTATGCCGCGTTGGATCAACGCAAAAAAGGTGGCCTTCAAGTACGGTCTCGGCGAGGAATTCATCAATGTATTGAAGACTCTGAATAAGCTGGGGCTCGATTCAACTGACCCTGTAAGCGTGAAGGGTGGAGACGTGTCGCCCCGTGATGTGGTAGCAGCGTGTTTGCCCGACCCTGCAACGCTTGGGCCAAAGATGAAAGGCAAGACCTGTGCAGGAGTTCTGGTCCGAGGTACCGCCAAGAACGGTGAGTTCGCGTCGAAATACTATTATCACGTGGCAGACAACGAGCACACGATGAATCTAGACGGCTGCCAAGCCGTTGTGTGGCAGACCGCAATCAATCCGGTCATTGCTCTCGAATTGCTTGCCGACGGTACTTGGTCGGGTGAAGGGGTGCTCGGGCCGGAGGCTTTCGATGCTCGGCCTTTCTTGGAGCTTTTGGAGGGTGATTACGGCTCCGCGTGGGGTGTTGTCGATCGCTAGCTAAAGCTTCTGGTAGAGGCCCGAGTTTCCTAAGCTCGGGTCTTTACCTGACGTTCGCTCAGTTCTGATAGGCGCTCTATTATCTCTTCTACACTGTGAGGGCTAACAAAAGGATCGTCCTCCTTGTTAGCGCACATTTCGATGTTGTAACTGAGGCCATCTCCAACCAGCATGGTCAAACGTACTAGCGTCGGATCATTAGTGTGGCTGAGCAGTGCTTCAAACCATTTTTCTCGAGCTTCTCGGAGAGCGAGCTTGGCGATATCGAGCCCACCACTAGCGAGTTTGGAAACCGCCGCGATCGTTCTTTCCACCGGATGGTTCAAATCCAGTGAGCTGGCAATGTAATAACCAAGAGGGCTTGTACTCGCGCGGTGCAGCTCTTCAATATCCTTATCAACCAGGTCGTTTAACCGCTCGATCAAGCCATCGATCAAGGCCTTACGGGAACAATAGTGATGCAGGAGACCGCTTCGCGATAACGAGACTGACTTCGCAACTGCATCCAGCGTAGCTGCCCGAGGACCGCATTCGAGCAAAATATCTTCGAAGGCATTGAGAATTCGGGTTTGCTGGTCAGCACTACGGCGCCTTTGCGTCACCAAGGCACTCCTTGACTGCTAGGGAGTTGGAAAGGATTTGTCTAACAGATATTAGCGCAGCCCTTTCATGGAAGCAGCGTGGGGTTGACCCATGTGAACGTCACTAGCAAGACGCTGAAATGGAGCCCGGCGTTGACAACATAGATTGTCGTAAGGCTGAGAGCGAACATGGAAACCCCTCTTTCGCCAATAGCCTATGGCCATAAGGGGTGGGCGGAGTTATCAGACCAATAGATTCAGCGATGACCGGTTGCTCGTGGCGTTCATGCCAGGTGACAGCGAACTTACTTGGGGTTTGGCAGCGAAACACTGAGCATGGATGGTCCTCGTTGTATCGATTTGACCACCAGGTGAACCGGCTAGTGAAATCGGGTCTACTGCACGTTTAGGTGACAGGACTATGCAGCAGACTCGCTTATCTGACTTGTAATCTGCCGATGCATTAATCGTGCTGGGCTGTCTGTGTGTGGAATTCCACGATTGATTTAACTGGCTTGTAAGCGCAAAATCGATGCGTTTCCTCACTATGTCCCAATCCACTGGGGCGCTGCTGGGGGTGACAGGCAGTTCTACGTTGCTGGGGGCACTGCTGGGGGTGGTGTTTTCTAGCTGTGGTGGTAGATCACAGTGTGGTGTGTTTTGGCTGCTGGCTCCATACAACACCGGTGCTCCTGAATTGTCCCTTAGTTAAGTACCAGCAGGTTCTTATTTGGGTGGGGGTGTGTTCTGGCACGATGGTGGTTATGAGTTCTTTTGATGAGGTTTATTCTGCGCTTCGTTCTCACGAGGATCATTCGACTCGGGGGACGTTGTTCGAGAAGTTGATGGTGCGGTATTTCAAGTTGCACCCAACCTTGAGTCAAGAATATGACAAGGTGTGCCGTTGGGCGGATTGGGAATATAACGGTAATACCGGAGATACCGGCATTGACTTAGTTGCCCGCCGTAAAGACGACGCAAGTTGGACGGCTATCCAGTGCAAGTTCTACGACCCCACTACCACTTTGCAAAAAAGTGGGATCGACTCTTTCTTGTCAGCTTCGGGTAGGACATTTCTTGTCGACGGCGAACCGAGGTCTTTTAGTAATCGGATTATTATTTCGACTACGGACCGGTGGGGGAAGAATGCGGAAGCCGCGATTGAAAACCAAACTATTCCGGTTCAGCGTTTCGGTGTAGCTGAGATTGCTGAGGCTCCAATTGAGTGGGATGTGGCGTATCCAGATGCGGATAATACCCCGATTATCAGCCTTGATTTACGAAAGCGTTTTGAGCCTCGACCGCACCAGCAACAGGCTATCGACAAGGTGATCAACGGGTTTAAAACCCATGATCGCGGCAAGTTAATTATGGCTTGTGGAACTGGAAAGACTTTCACTTCCTTAAAACTCGCGGAAAGTTATATAAAGGCCGCGGGGGGGGGGTAAAGGTAGGATATTATTCTGCGTTCCGTCGATTAGCTTATTATCCCAATCATTAAGAGAATGGGCTACCCATTGCGCGGTTGACCTTCGTGCATTCGCGGTCTGTTCTGATAATAAGGTTTCCCGCGCAGCAGAAGATATTGCCTCGTATGAGCTAGAAATCCCGGTCACCACCGATGGAAAACAGCTAGCGGAGAAGCTCCAATTCCGCCGCCGTGCCGCAGGTTTAACGGTGGTGTTTAGCACCTACCAGTCCTTGCCAGTTATTCACGAGGCCCAACGACAAGGTGCTGATCCTTTCGACCTCATAATCTGCGATGAGGCCCATCGCACCACCGGGGTTACCTTAGCGGGGGAGGATCCTTCCAACTTCGTTGCGATTCACGACAACGCATATATCGCCGGGGCTAAGCGCTTATATATGACAGCCACGCCCAGGCTTTTTGATGACCAGGTTAAAGGCCAAGCCGCGGAGCATTCCGCTGAGATCGCCTCGATGGATGATGAAGCGATCTACGGCCCAGAACTGCACCGGCTTGGTTTCTCCGAAGCTGTCGACAAAGGCCTGCTCACGGACTACAAGGTCGTCGTACTAAATGTGAATCAGGGGGCCGCAGTATCTACTACTAGGCGTGTCACTACCGAGAGCGGCTGCGAAGTCGCCCTTGATGATGTCTCCCGGCTTATTGGGTGTTGGAATGGGTTAGCAAAGCGATCAGGAAGCGCGCAAGATTCCCGTCAAGGTTTCGAAACTAATGCCAAGCCTATGCAGCGTGCGGTGGCATTCGCGAAAAATATCAATGCTTCTTTGCAGGTAGCGGATATGCTGCCGAAGATTTCCAAGGCCTTTACCGAAGAACTTCATGAAAAATCAGTGGTCAATGATCAGATCGATCAGTTGAACCTCGACTTATCGATTGCTGCTGATCATGTTGATGGTTCGATGAACGCCTTAGCTCGTGGTAAAGCGTTGCAATGGTTAAAAGCCCCCATCCCAGATAACGAGTGCCGCGTGCTTTCGAATGCGCGCTGTTTATCTGAAGGTGTGGACGTACCGGCGTTGGACGCGGTCATATTCCTGCATCCGCGTAACTCGGTGGTCGATGTCGTCCAATCAGTTGGCCGGGTGATGCGCAAATCCGAAGGTAAAGACTACGGGTACATTATTTTGCCGATCGGTGTACCCGCAGGGGTTCCAGCCGCAGCAGCGTTAGATGACAACCAGCGCTTCAAAGTCGTATGGCAAGTCATCAACGCACTGCGTGCTCACGATGACTCTTTCAACGCGATGATCCACGCAGCACAACTAGGCGCCCCACGAGGCAACACCGAAAGCTTACTACCAGACAACCCGTCCCAGTCATCGAATCAGCCGGGAGAAAACAACCGCAAGCGTCTTGAAGACAAGATCATTCCAGCAGTAGTTACTGACCCCTCAGTTGTAGTGGAGCCATCTGCTGAGCCCTATCAGTTACCACTGTTTGTTTTCGAAGAATGGCAAGAAACCCTCTATACCCGGATTGTCGATAAGGTTGGTGAGCGCACCTATTGGGAGGATTGGGCTGATGATGTCGCCGCCATGGCGCAAGCCCAGATCACGCGCATCAACGAACTGTTGGACAATGCTGATGAGAAGCTTCTAGCGGAGTTTGAGAAGTTCGTTGAGGGCCTTCGTGGGAATCTGAATGATTCGATCACCCGTGATGATGCGATCAGTATGTTATCCCAGCATATGATCACCGCTCCGGTATTCGACGCGCTATTTGCGGAGCATGATTTCGCAGCACACAACCCGGTGTCGGTGGTGATGCAGACCATGGTGGATGCGTTATCGGATAAGAAATTGGAATCCGAAACCGCCGGGTTGGAAAAGTTCTATGATTCGGTGCGGGTACGAGCCAGTGAAGTGACCTCTGCTGCTGGTAAGCAGCAAGTGATTCGGGAACTGTATGAGCGGTTCTTCCAAAAAGCGTTCCGTAAGCAAGCCGAGGCCCTAGGAATTGTGTACACCCCGGTAGAGATTGTGGACTATATTCTTCGGGCTGCGGATTTTGTATCCCGTAAGCACTTCGGTCGAGGATTAACCGATGAAAATGTTCATGTGCTTGATCCGTTTACGGGTACGGGCACGTTTATGGTGCGGTTGCTGCAATCTGGGTTGATTGAGCCGCATGATCTGGCTAGGAAATACGCTACTGAGTTGCATGCCACAGAGATTATGCTGCTGGCTTACTATGTGGCGGCGGTCAATATCGAAACCACCTACCACGCCCTAGAAAAGGAACGGACGCTGCGGGAGGAGCTGCCGGAGCCGGGGTATGTGCCGTTTGATGGTATTGCGTTGGCGGATACCTTCCAGGTGTATGAGGAAGACGATCAGCTCGATCTGGAGGTGTTTACCACCAACAATGAGCGGATCGAAAAACAAAAGAACACCCCGATCCACATCATCGTCGGCAACCCACCATATTCCGTCGGTCAAACCAGTGCCAACGACCTCAATGCCAACGTGAAATACCCCTCGCTGGACCACCGCATTGAAACCAGCTACGCCGATAAATCCACCGCAACCAACAAGAATTCCTTATATGACTCGTATCTACGAGCTTTCCGGTGGGCAACCGACAGGGTCACCGAAGGTGTCGTTGCATTCGTCACGAACAACGGCTGGTTAGACGGTAATACCGCTGATGGAGTGCGCTTAAGCTTTGCTGAGAACTACTCGGATATTTATGTTTTCAACCTACGAGGCAACTCGCGTACTGCAGGTGAAATGGCTAAACGCGAGGGAGGAAACGTATTTAATGTTCGGGTAGGGTCACAGATCTTTGTTGGCGTTCGTACCCCGGGTGCGACCGGATGCCGGATTCATTACCGGGATATCGGCGACTACCTAAGCGCTAAGGAGAAACTGGAGATCGTTGATAAATCAACAATCGACAACACCCCATGGGACACCATCACCCCAAACCAATACGGGGACTGGATCAACCAACGATCCGACAAATTCCACACCTGGCCGGTACTAGGAGACAAGAAAAACGACGCGGTGGCAAAGGTATTCCGACTGTACTCCGCAGGGCTGCAAACGAATCGTGACGCGTGGGTTTACAATTTTTCGCTGCCTGCACTCCATGCTTCGGTGGCGAGGCTGATCGTCCACTACGAAAAAGCCCGTGCAGCTTACCAAGCTAGCGACTACGCGGTAGACGGTAGCAAAGAACAGAACGTGACAGCATTCCTGAAAAGCCACACGGAACATGCCGACGAGCAAAAAATCAAATGGTCGAGGTCTCTGCGACAGTATGCAGCTAAGAATCTGCCTGTCGCCGAACACCTTGGAGGCTATCGTGACAGCCTCTACCGCCCGTTCTGTAAGCAAAATTCCTACTTTGACCGCGCCTTGAACCATGAACGCGGACAACTTCCGCGGATGTTCCCGACCCCGAAACACGACAACATAGGCTTTACCCTGACATCTTCAGCCTCGCATTATCCTTTTGCAGTGATTGGTAGCGATTTGCTACCTAATCTGCATACTTTGGACACCGGTCAGTTTTTTGCTCGTTGGACGTGGGAGCCGGCGGCTTCTGAGGATGGTGCTTTGGACCTATCCTCTGGAACGCCGACCAATGCTGGTGCTGGTTGCGAGGGTGAGGTGGTTGATGGGTATCGGCGGGTCGATAACATCACCGATGAGATCCACCAGGAATACCGCGAGACCCTCGGTACCGATGTGACCAAGGATGAGATCTTCTACTTCATCTACGGTCAACTCCACGACCCCGGTTACCGGGAAGCATATGCAGCAGATCTTAAGAAGATGCTGCCGCATATTGAAACCCCCACGGATATTGATCGCTTCCGATTGGTGTCGAACGCTGGGCGCGAGCTGATGGATCTTCATATCAACTATGAAGATGTCGAGCCCTGGCCAGTAGACGTGCAGCTTAAACCTGGTGTGGATGCATCCGATCGGCAGACCTGGCGGGTCACGAAGATGAAGTGGAATAAGGTTCGTGATCCAGAAACTAAGAAAATGGTGGAGGATCGCAGCACCATCATCTATAACCCGAAGGTCACCATCACCGAAATCCCCCTGGAAGCAGATGAATACCAACTGGGTTCACGTTCAGCGCTGGCGTGGATTATTGATCGCTACCGGTACACAAAGGATAAAAAGTCCGGGATCACTAATGACCCCAATGACTGGGCCGATGAGGTCGGCAACTCCCGCTACATCGTGGATCTGATCGCCAAGGTCACCCGCGTAGCAATGGAGACCAACCGCATCGTCAACACCATCGACAGCCGAAACTAACTGCCTCAAAGGAGGGACAGATCAATCTGTGCTTGAGGGCGTTTATTAAATGTGAGGCCCCGGTCATTTGTGCATTGCTCCAGAAAGCGAGAGGCCTGACCGGGGATCTATGTGGGCCACCATACCTCCAAATATTTTCGACGCAGTAGGCCTTGCGTTTCCTGCGAATATCGGTAACATGCCTCGTGGAGCCCCAGTGGAGCGCTATCTTCGGAGAAATCCGGAGGTATTCTCGCCGAGGCATTGACGTGCGCATCATCCGTCACCGCGGAGGCGTGATAGGCGTTCACGTGGATCAGCGGCGTATGGCTTTTCTTCAGCTGTCACCTGCGCGATAACTCTAACTAAGCCTAATGCTTGTTAAGCCCCTTCTGGGTACCTACCTTTTTGTGCAGTGGCCACGTGGGCATTGCAGTGACCTTTGCAGATTGACGCCAACCTGAAGATGCAAGGGCCGCCAGCCGTCTCCGCAAAGATCATGCTGGAATCTTCACCAGCAGTACTGAAAGAACCTTCGCTAGGGACATAGAAGAGAAAGCCGCTCAGATCTGCGAGCGGCTTCATCTTCTCGGGGCGGTTTAGTCGGTGGGGGCTTCAGAGGTTCCTTGGAGAATCTGTGAATCATGATGAGTCCACCTGGGAATTACCAATGGCGTGTGGGACTCGGGGTCATCGATCACTCGGCAGGGCATTCCATAGATCGCTTCGACGAGTTCTGCGTTGATAATCGCTTTGGGGTCGCCTTCGGCGATGACTGTGCCTTCTCGCATGGCGATGATGTGGTCGGCGTAGCGGCAGGCTTGGTTTACGTCATGAAGAACGGCGACGAGGGTGGTGCCGTCTTTGCGGTTGAGTTGGCGGCAGAGCTCCAGCATCTCGATCTGGTGCGCGGGATCTAAGAAGGTGGTGGGCTCATCCAAGAGCACAATATTGGTTTCCTGGGCTAGCGCCATAGCAAGCCATACGCGTTGACGTTGACCGCCGGAAAGCTCATCAACATGCCGGGCTGAAAGTTCGCTAACACCGGTGACCTTCATTGCGTGCGCGACGGCTTCTTCATCGGCTTTCGTCCATGGGCTGAAAAGGGTTTGGTGCGGGTAGCGGCCGCGGGCAACGAGGTCGGCAACGCGGATGCTATCTGGGGCAGTAGGGCCTTGGGGTAGGAATCCGAGTTCGCGGGCTACTTCGCGTGTGGGGCGCTGGTGGATGTCTTTGGCGTCTAAAAGGACGGTGCCTTCAATTGGTGGAAGCAGCCGGATGAGGGATTTCAGCAGTGTGGATTTACCGCAGGCGTTGGGTCCGAGGATGACGGTGAAGAGACCATCGGGGATCTCCAGGGTGGTGCTGGGGCAGATGACGTGGCCGTCGTAGCCGAGAGAGGCGTTTTGGGTTTGGAGTCGTGCGCTCACCTGGAGTTCCTTTCGCGTAGCAGGAGCCAGAGGAAGTAGAGGCCACCCACGAAGACGGTGACAAGACCAACGGGGAGGGGAGTTTGGCCGTGAATTCTTTGGGCGATGATGTCGGCGAGGATAAGCAGTGTTGCACCTACTGCCGCCGAAGCCGCGAAGGGGATTTCGGCTTGGCGGGTAAGTCGACGTGCGATCTGCGGAGCCGCTAGCGCAATGAAGGCGATGGGGCCAGTGGTGGCGGTGGCGATAGCGGTAAGTCCAATGCCGATCATGACCGCGCTGAGTTGGACTAGGCGTACGCGTTGGCCAAGCGCAGTGGCGGTATCCACACCGGTTTGAAGGGTATTAAGCGGCCTGGCTAGGAAGCTTGAGGCGATGAGGAACCCGGCACAGGCGCTGACTGCGGGGATGGTTTTCTCCCAGGTGGATCCAGATAGTGTGCCGGCTCCCCAGAGGCTGGCCATAAGGGCTTCTTCTACTTCGGCGCGAAGAAGTAGCCAGGTATTAAAGGAAGCTAGTGCGGCGGAGACACCAATACCGACAATGATGAGTCTGATAGGGGAGGAGCGCCCACGACGGATGGATAGGGCGAAAACAACCACTGCGGTGATCAGCCCGGAGAGCAGCGCTGCGGAACTTACCCACAAGGTGGAGGTGGAGCCGATAACCAGCATGACAATTAAGGCGCCGGTGTAAGCCCCGGTTTGGAACCCAATCACATCTGGGGAACCAAGCGGGTTGTTGGTGAGTGATTGGAAGACCGCACCGGCTACTGCGAGGCAAGCTCCGACACCGATGGCGACGATGACGCGGGGGAGGCGCCATTGGATGACCACCATTTCAACGGAGGGTTTAGCGTTTCCTTGGATGACGTCGAGAACATCGCTTGGGCCAATGGATCCGGTGCCGGTAAGGACACCGAGGATCGCGATAGCCAGGGTGATAGCCAGCAGGATGCAGGTGACGGTGAAGGCGCGGACGTCGATGCGGAAACGGCCGACGATCCACCAGGTGTGGCGGCCGAAGTCGATGGTGTTGCTCATGTGCTGATCACCCTCATGCGGCGGGCGATGAAGACCAGAAGTGGTGCGCCGAGGATCGGGGTGACCACACCGACGGGGATTTCACCTTCACTTAATACGCGGCCAAGGACGTCAGCAATGGCGAGGATTAGTGGTGCTGCGACTAGCGCGTAGGCGGTGATCCAGCCTTGGTGTGGGCCGATGATGGCTCTGGCTAGGTGTGCGGTAAGTAGCCCAACGAAGGCGATAGGTCCGGCTGCGGCGGTTGCACCACCAGCAAGAAGGGCGATGCAGCAGAGTGCTACCAGTCGGATACGCCCGGGGTTAAAACCAAGGGCGATGGCGGTGGGTTCACCAAGAGCCATGGCATCAAGGCCGCGCCAGGAAAGCGCAGCAAGAAGAAGACCCATGATGATCAGTGGGGCGACCTCTAGGGCGGCTTCGGTGGGGCGTTGTGCGGTGGTGCCGGCAGCCCAGCCGCGCATGGCGAAATACGCGGTGGAGTTGGTGAGCAACAAGATGGTGGTCATGCCAGTAAGGACGGCACCGAAAGCGACCCCGGTAAGCGTGAGACGGATGGGATCATCGCGGCGCCCGCCACGAGGGGAGTAGGAGCCAACGATGAAGACCACGAGCGAGGTAAGAAGCGCACCGATAAGGGCGAACCAGCGGTAGTCGCTAATGGCATTGGCGTTGAAGGCGACGATGCCAAGAACGACGGCGAAGGAGGCGCCGGAGTTCACGCCGAGAATGCCTGGGTCGGTGAGGGGATTGCGGGTAACCGCGTGCATCACTGCCCCGGAAACCCCCAGGGCTACGCCGGCTACCAGGATGATGAGGGTACGGGGGACTCGGGAGAGCCACACGGTGTTGTAGGCGGCGGATTCGGGGTCGCGGCTTAGAAGCGTGGTCCACAACTCGGTGCTGCTAACCGACCGGGAGCCGAAGGCAAGGGAGCTGTAGAGCGCAGCGATGCATAAAACAATGAGCAGGCCCAGGCCGAAGAGCCTGGGCGTGGTGAGGCTTCGCTGCGACACTACTACTTGAGCTTCTGGTAGGTGGTGAGGTCCTTGGCGGTGGCGTCTAGCCAGTCGGCGTAGGCGTCATAGGAGTAGATGAGTTTTTGATCCCAGGCGAAGACTTGGTTGGCCTTAACAGCTGGGTGTGCGCTCCAGAGGGCATTTTGGGAAAGATCCGGGGCGGAGGATTCCGGCAAGGTAGTGACCACATCGGCCTTGAATTCGGGGAATTCTTCCCAAGCGAGCTGGCCCCAGGGGTTGCCTTCGGCGGGGCGCGGCTTGCCGACAGTTTTCATGCCGAGTTCTTCGAAGAGATCGTTTTGGGGGAAACCTTGGGCGGTGTAGTAGACCTCTTCGGCAGGTGCGCCGAGGAGAACTTCGAGGTCTTTGCCCTCGACGGCATCCTTGACGTGCGTCTTGGCGGTTTCGAAGGCTTCCTTGGATTTCTTGATTTCGGTGGATTCAGGATCAGCGCCTAGGAAGGCGGCGATCTTGAGGTTATCGTCGATATTGGTTTCCACCGATTTGGTGGTGGCTAGCGGGATGAAGGGTGCGACATCCAGTAATTGTTTGTTGAGGTCTTCTTTGAACCAGGACCAGCCTTCTGGAGATCCGTGGCCGACGATGACATCAGGTTGGAGGTCGACGAGTTTTTCGACATTGATTTCATTGCCCTTGCCGAGGATCTCGGCCTTGTTGATGTCGAAGGCGGAGAGCACATCTTCGGAGTCGGATCCCCAACCGAAAACACCAACAGGTTCGATGCCATAGGAGGCAAGCACACCTGCGGCGTAGAAGTCGGCGACGACACGCTTGGGTGCTTCATCGAGGTTGATAGTCAGATCCTCGTATTGAGGGTGGGTGAAGCTGGCGGCGGCTTGGGTGTTGTCCTTGGGGGTGTCGCCTTCGGCGTTCTTATCGGAAGAACAGGAGGCTGCGCTAAGCCCGAGGCCTAGGGCGAGTGCCACCGAGAGGAAAGAGCGAGTCACGCGCATAGTGATGAGTACTCCTTGTGGTGCTTAAAAGGCAAGGCTTGGATTACTAAGCTAAGTACGTTAGCAAGGCGGCGGAGGGGGGTGTCTATACCCGTGAGCTATTTAATCTTGATGGATGTGGGGTTCTCAACCGATCGAGATACTCTGGGGATTCGGTGCTGAATCGGTAATTGGCGCAGGTAGTGTGCCTTTTGGGGTGGGGGTGGGATGGTGATGGAAATGATCGTAAATCAACATTTAGTGGGGGTGTTTGGCGGGGGTGTGTTGGCAAAAGTAGACAGAGCGGTCTATTCTGACCGTACCAAGTGGTTCGGATGAAAGGAATGAAGACATGAAAGAACCAGTATTTGGGGTCAAGGCTGGCAGTGGGCGAGCAGAAACGTTGATCACGCTGTATGCCAAGTTGGAGATCTTCAAAGCCAAGGCCTGTGAGCGCAAGATTGACCTGGAGGGCTACTACGAGGAGATTGAACGCCTCGACGGTCCGGAGATTGCTCAGCGCACCATCGATATGCTTCGCGAAGAAGTCCCGGCGATGGTGATGAGTAAGGAGGAATCGCAAGAAGCACGAATGCGGGCGCAGGAGCAGTCGGAGAAGAAGGCTAAGAAGGAAGCACAGGAGGAGGCGGAAAAGGAGGAGTAGAAGCTAGAAAGTTGTGAGGGTTGACACCTTTACTACTTGTGGAGCTGCGGGGTAGACGCCTTGGGAAAGGTGATCTTCCTGCAGCTCCTTGTGTGTTTTTGAAAAGTTATAGATACGTCCACATTGATTGGGTTTAGACACGGCGAGGGTGCGCTTCGTTGCAATACGCGCTATCCAACTTAAGATGGATCGCGACGCGTGAATGACCATCTACTCGCGTGTAGGGAGAACTAGGCGTATGTGCCTGGGAACCTCAGCCACCCGATCTCGGGGAAGCTAAAAAATGCACGCAGTTTTTGAAAGGACAGCCCCACACTTATGAGTAAAAAGAATTTTGATGAGCTTAACTCCATGCAGCGCTACCTGCAGTTCGCGGTGTTTGATGTGGATCGCAGTGCCCTAGAAGGGGAGCGGGAGGCGATTGCGGCGGATGCGCGGAAGTTCTTTGAGAACCTCAAGGAAGAAGGCAAGGTGCATGTCCGCGGCATCTATGATGTCTCTGGCATCCAGGCCAAGGGCGAGTACATGATTTGGTTCATCGCCGAGGAGTGGGAGTACATCACTGAGGCGCTGAACGCCTTCCGCTGCCAGACGATGCTGGGGCGCGCTTCCGAGCCGGCCTGGTTTGGTAATGGTGCGCACCGCCCCGCGGAGTTCAACCGTTCGCACCTGCCGAGCTTCATTATGGGTGAGGATCCGAACCCGTGGATCACGGTGTACCCGTTCGTGCGTTCCTATGACTGGTATGTGATGGATCCGCAGGAGCGTCGTCGCATTTTGATGGAGCACGGTAAGGCTGCTCGCGATTATCCGGATGTACGCGCCAATACGGTGGCGGCGTTTGTGATGGGCGATTATGAGTGGATGCTGTGCTTCGAGGGCCCGAATCTGGGTCGTTTGATTGACCTGATGCACACCATGCGTTATACCGATGCGCGCCTGCATGTGCGCCACGAGATCCCCTTCTACACGGGTCGCCGCGTAGATGATGTGGATGAGATTGTGGGCATGTTCTTCTAAAGGGTTTTTCCTGGTAGAGATACCCAAAGCGCCCCTTGTGCGGGCCTTCCTCCCCTGATGCTTATGAAAGCGTCGGGGTGTGGGGAGGTGCTGCTGGGGGCGCTTTTTGTGTGCCTGTGGGTGCGGGGCTTGGGGGCTGTTGTCGAGGGCTGTGTTTTTAGTCCTCGATGGGGCGTTCTTCGAGGGTGAGGCAAATGGAGTTAATGCAATAGCGAAGATCAGTAGGGGTATCGAAACCTTCGCCGGCAAACACGTGGCCTAAGTGCGAGCCGCACGCCGAGCAGAGCACCTCGGTGCGCACCATGCCGTGGCTGGTGTCGGTGCGCTCAGTAATACGATCACCAGCGAGTGGGGAGAAGAAGGCGGGCCAGCCGCAGCCGGCATCGAATTTCTCGGTGGAGCGGAAAAGCTCGGTGCCGCACGCCCGGCAGGAGTACACGCCTTCGGTAGTGGTGTCGGTGTACTCGCCCACCCCGGGAGCTTCGGTGCCGCCTTGGCGGAGCACGCGGTATTCCTCGCTGCTGAGTTTTTCTTTCCAGGTGGAATCGGGGATGAGGTGGAAGTCAGTCATACCCGGTGATTGTAGTGCCAGGTGCTAAGTAGGGAAGGGCGGGCGGTGTCGCGTTGTGTGCAGTTAGCCTGTGGTTAGCTCGTGGTAGGGGCTGGGTGGCGCAGCTGCGCTTTGGAGCGACTGTGCTTTAGCGCGACTGTGCTTTGGCGCGGCGTTGATCTTGCCAACACCAGGCAAGCGCGGAACCAGCGATCACCACGATGATCAGCGACCAGCCGAAGGTGGCTTGGAGATAACCAATCCAGCGACCCAGCATGGGGGCGCGCACACTCTTCCACAACATGGGTGTGAGATAGAAGAAGGCGGCCACCCAACCTAGGAACACGTGGAAGGGGCTACGTGGCAGCAGCACCGTGAACATCATGGGGAAAAGGAAGATGGAGTAATACATCTGCCCCAAAGATGAGAGCACAAATACCCCGGCAAAAAGTACTCCGGCAGTACAGCTTGCCCACAAGAAAGGCTCATTGATGCGCAGCCGAGCAAGGGCTAGTACCGCGATGATCGCGCAGAGCGCGAGGGTGAGATAAATGATCTGCTGCCAAAACGAAGGCATGCCGAAATAGGTGGCGTTGCCGGCTAGGGAACTATTGGCATAGTCGCGGACCTCAGCAAGGTAGGGCATGACTTTGGTGACATAGTCTGATGCCCCGGGAACCAGCGGCCAGGCCACCGCATTAAGGACTACTGGGACTGCTAGGGCACTGAGGATGGTTTGCCAATGCCCTAACACAAAGGGCAGGAATAATAGCGGGGCGAAGATGGGCTTAATGAGGATCCCTAAGCCTAAAAGCAGGCCCCCTACCCAGCGTGGCCAATGGTGATTATAGGAATGCAATAAACAGGCCAGGAAAAGCGCGAGCACTAAAAGCAGCACGCCATTGATATTGCTGAAAATTAAGGTATTGCAGACCGCCTCGGTAATAAACGCAACAGCCACGGATGCTGGCCACACCCAATCGCGCAAGCTGCGACCGCTTAGCCGGGTAAGCACCCCAAGGGCAATAACGATGCAAAGCGCATTAATCGCCACGAAGATCATGCGCGCGGGCCCTGGGTGCGGGAGCATGCCTAATGGGGAGAGCAATAAGGTAGCCCCGGGGGTGTAGAGATAGTGCGGATCAACCCAGTGGTAGACCTCGTTATACACCGGGACACCATCAAGGAAGCGGCGAAGCGCTGAGTGCACGGTGGTGAAGTCATCCGTGGTGGCGCCATTCATGGCGCGAATGAGAACGCGGTGGATGATGAAAAGAATCGCCACGCACCATAGCGCTGGGCTAAGCCAGCGTGAGTTTGGGTGCGGTGGGGTGCGCGAAATGATGCCGGGCCTACCGGTTGCGCCGGGGCCAACGGGCTCGCCGAGTCCTGGAGCGGATGCCAGGGGTGGGGAGACCCAGATGCGGGCGAGGCGTTGCTCAAGACTCGGGCGTGCAGCGGGGGCCGATTGTGGCGCAGTAGCTGCCTGTTGGCCCACTCCCTGGGGGGCCGGTACCGCAGTATCGATGGGTGCAGTAGCTGGCGTTGCCGCTGAAGTGGGCATTGCCGCGTCGGCGGCACGGGGCGCACCGGGGTCAAGAGGAGGTTCGTGGCGATTTGTCACGCGGACTAGCCTAGTTTCTTTGAGAAACAATGTGGCGTTGCCCCGCCTATAAACCAGCGCTAATAATCCCTCAATAACGCTAGGTTTTCTGACTGTTTCAACTTCCGCGTTGACCTAAAGAATTCGGTACCGGATAAACAGCATGGAATCTTCCCCGGCATAAGAAAACTCCATTTTCATTTCCTGGGAAATGGGTTCCGTTTCCGGCCAGGGGGTGACCAGCGGCTTAGGTACTGGCACCGTGAGATGCGGGTCGATGGTGAGATGCACGGCATCAATAAGCCCATTGGCGATGAGACCGCCATAAATACCGGGGCCACCTTCACAAACAATCCTGGCTAGCCCATGGGCATGGAGGGTGGCGATAATGCTGCGCGGGGAACCATCACCGGAATTAATTAGCACCGCACCGGCAGCTTTGAGGCGTTCTTGATCAGCTTCCTTAGCTGGGTCACGAAGAACCGCATCCGGAACCAGGAGGAAGGGTGGTTGTTGCGCATCATCGAAGATGCGGGCATCAGAACTAAGCGACAGGCTGCGGGTGGGAATAGCTAGCCGTGGGCAGGGGAGTTGGCCATCATTGAGGCGGGCTTGGCGGACCTCATCAGGGATAAGAACCGGGCCGTAATTTTCTTTGGTGACTGTGCGGGCACCGACTAGCACCACATCGGACCATTGGCGAAGATGCTGGAGCAGTGCGGCATCAAGATCATTGCCTAAGGCACCGGAGGTGTCATCACCTAAGGTGGTGGAGCCGCTGGCAGTCATGGCGGCGATCATTCGGGTTTCGCGTTTCCACACCGGTTGGGTGGGCCCTAGGAGTTGGTTGAGCAGCTCCCGGGAAGCAGTGGCGGATTCAGAATGATGGGTGTTGGCCATGGACATGCGTCATACGATAGCGCGAAGAAGTCTGCGATGTGGACTAATTGAAGGCAAGCCAAAACCCTGTGCTGTGAAGTTCCTCTTGGGGAACCTCCAACACAGGGCTTGGAAAGTGGAGCGGATGACGAGACTCGAACTCGCGACCCTCACCTTGGCAAGGTGATGCGCTACCAACTGCGCTACATCCGCATTGCTTCAACAATCTGAAGCGGTGCGCGATACTGGGATTGAACCAGTGACCTCTTCCGTGTCAGGGAAGCGCTCTCCCGCTGAGCTAA
>NZ_FOPJ01000010.1:0-40451 GCF_900113445.1 Corynebacterium spheniscorum | reverse complement strand
ACCTGAGCGGATGACGAGACTCGAACTCGCGACCCTCACCTTGGCAAGGTGATGCGCTACCAACTGCGCTACATCCGCAAACACCGGCTCTCCGGTGCGTTGACACACTTTATCCGTAAGTGGCGAGGGTAGGCAAATCCCCAGCAAGGTGCCCCTGAAAAGACGTGAGGCAGGGCAGTTAAATCCCATCGATGTAGCTTGGCTGGTAGCGAGAAGGGTTGGCCGCCATTAGGTACGGGGGTTAGGCCTTCGACCTGCGGATTAGGCGAGGGCTGAGAAATGCTGCTAGGTTATTTCTCCAGACACGCAAGCACGTGTTTGCGGCTTGGTCCTATGGCTCAGTGGAAGAGCGTTCCGTTCACACCGGAAAGGTCGCTGGTTCGATCCCAGCTAGGACCACCAAAATCACCCCAGTTTGAGGCTTTCTACGAGGTTTTTAACTGGGGTGATGTCGTATGTCTGGGGGTATATTAAGGGAAATCTTGAAGCATTAATATCTCAAAGATCTATCCAGATGATGACCTGAGTCATATGCACTGTGTAGTGCGGCTAGTTTTGAAAGAAAACTACCGTACTTCAACCCTAGGGTTGAAGTGACAGAAATAATCATCACGGAACTTATGGTTACGATCCTGGGCGGCATCATTGTCCTGGGCGTGGCCTTTATGATTCGAACCCTGGTGGATAAAGGACATGTGCCGCGGCCATCACTGGATAACTCAGACCGCATCTAACTAAGTGGAAGACAGTGACCTAACTGCGGGAAGTGCAGTGCGCTGGGGCTGTGCTCCCCGCAGCGTTGTGTGTTGTGAAGGGGTATGGAGCGCGGAGGACCTGTGGCTTTGAGGTAATTAAGCAGAAAGTACCCCTGGGGGGATTGTGGCCTTTTAGGGTGCGGTGTATGCTACCGGGCGGATCGTTACCGTACTCACTGTGATCCAAGGATGAGCACGTGGCTTAGAAGTTTTTCTTGGCACGTGCTCATTCCTTTTGGTGAGGCATACCCTTGCCATATGCCGGACGGGGGTGTGAATGAGCCTTGCCGTGGGGCGAAAGATCTCGGAAATCAGCCCAAAGCTCTGGTGAATATGTACGCATGTACCAGTGACATCAAGCACAATTAACGAATGTGCACTCTAGGTGGATAACAGCGAGAAAACCCGGATAACCTCGCCTTTTTCGAAATATGCGGTGTGGGAGAAGACAGATATTAAAGCGAGTCGAGCACTGTGTGAGGGGGCGTGGGGAAATAGGGTAGGGAACTATTCACCCGCCCTATCCGACTAACTCCATGGAGCTGGAAAAGAGTGCTTCTTATCAACGAAACCGCCAGGTCCCGGCGTCGTGAAAGCGATGCTTGTAAGAAAAGGAGTCTGATTATTACCGCGAGAGGAGATCGTGCGCCCATGCTTGCCGACACCCACGCGACGAGCACACGGACGATCGCGCGGGGGATAAGCAGACACCTAGTTGGGTTAGGTGCCGCGATATGTGCGGCAGCGAGCGGAGTGATCGTTGTGGCTCCGATCGTGACACCGTGTGCGGTGGGCCCACATGCCATCGCACACGACGTAGTGTTGGAAGCCATCCCAGAGATGGATTCCACAGTGGATGAGTTCCCACGACACATCCAACTGACGTTTTCTGGTGTACCGAAGCCCAGCTATAACACGGTGGCCATTAGCCGCAGTGATACCCAGGAAGTGCTCTTTAGTGGCCAGCCGACCCTCGATGGGCGGCTGGTAAGTATTGATATTCCCGACGACCTTGATCCCGGGCCCGGTGATTACACCATTGGGTTTCAAATCACCTCCTCTGATGGCCATGCCACCAGGGGGATGACCAAGTTCAGCGTTGCTGGAGATGCAGCCAGCCGAACTGCGGTAGCCCCATCTTCCTCTTCCGATGCTGCCGACAGTGCCAGTGATGCTAGGGCTTCGTCATCAGGTGATTTAGCAGCAGAAGCTGCGGGGGAGTCGTCGGGAATATCTATGCCCATGGTCTTACTACTCGGCGCGATCGCCTTGTTGGCGATTGGTGTGGGGGTAGTAATGGCCATGAAGAAACGTCATGAAAGTGGGAGTTGAGGCGAGAGCTGAGAGTCCCCACAGTAAACCGAGTTTTCTGCCCCAAAGGTGAGAACCTCAGGGTGAATACCCCAAGGTGAGTGCGTTGATACTCACCTGAGATGAAGTCCTTTCCCGACCAGACCACACCAACTCCATCCCCCTAAGTTCAATGTTTAAGGAAGCAGGTTCCTTCACGTGAAACCTTCACTACAGCACATGCGCAATGTCACCGTCGCTGGCGTTGCCATCGCAGCCCTCACCCTTGCTGGCTGCAGTAACTCGGAAAAGGATTCTGCCAACGGCAAAGTCGATACCGCAGTGGTGGCCTCAACCAGCGCTGCCGCGGAGAAGACCGAAGGCGCGAAGGCTGATGACACTAAGACTAAGGATGCCGTGAGCATCGAAGATGGCTTCGTGAAGGCCATGGAAGCCGGCAAGGGCATGACCGCCATCTTCGGAACCCTGCACAATAACAGCGACGCCGAAGTGAATGTTGTTGGCTTCACCACCTCCCTTGGCGAAGCCAAGTATGAGCTCCACGAAGTTGTCGATGGCGTGATGCAGGAAAAGCCAGAAGGCTTTAAGATCCCCGCCGGCGGCACCCACCTGCTCGCCCCGGGTGGCGATCACATGATGATCATGGGCTACAACGAGGCCATTGAACCCGGCGATGAGGTGGAAGTGACCTTGAAGCTGGCCGATGGCTCGACCGTGGAGATCGGCAAGGTACCGGCACGCTTTATTGCCTCTGGTGAAGAAAACTACGGTGCCGATGGCAATATCCAGGGTGATTCCGGCATCGATGAGTCCAAGCAGGGCGCACACCAGGGCCATGGTGAGAATATGGAACACAAGCACTAGGAGGTTCTCCTAAGTGCAAGTGCCTAAGTTTTAGGCGCGTAAGGTCAGATCGCGGTGATGCGCCCCTACTTGGTGAATGTGTCACCGCGTTCTGCATATCTTGGCTTTGCAGGAGATGTAGATAGAACTAAAAAAGTGCGTTTGATGAAGTAGGTAGATCGGACCCCGAGTAATGCGGGGTTGAGTGAGATGAATCTAGGCAGCTTGTTGATCGCAAAGTTTTAAAAAGATTTGTGCTTGATCCCCTTAGCTTTTCAATCTTGAGCACGCGTAACCAACGTGTGTTGAAAGGATGTATCTGTCATGCGGACTCCTCGCCATGACCGCCAAGAAAACTATGACTTCCCTGAAACCAATACCCAGCCAGGTGCTGAGGGCGCCTCGAGTGCGGGGGTGGCCTCGGGCCATGGGGCCGCTGCGGCGGCTTCCGCTGAGCGGCGCGCGCCTTTAAGCCGACGTGCCTTCTTAGGTGCCGCGGGTACCGCTGCGGCGGTGGGGTCGGCTGGTGCCGTGCTGGCTGGCTGCGGTAAGGACGGTGGCATCCCCATGCCGAACGCCGATGGCCCGCAAGACACCGGGGATGGGCAAGAGCTGCCCTTAGTAGATGCCATTGTGGATTTCGATGGCGAATACCAAGCTGGTATTGCCACTGCCGTTCAAGCACACCTGAATATGGTGGCCTTCGACATTAAAGAAGGCCTGGGCTTAAAAGAAATGAAGAACCTGCTGCGGCTATGGACCGAGGATGCCCGCAGGCTTACCCAGGGCAAGAACCCCCTGGGCTCTTTGGAACCAGAAATGGCGCAGGTACCAGCGAACCTGACCATTACCTGCGGGGTGGGCGAGCGCTTCTTCGATGTGATTGGGAAAGCCGACCAGCGCCCCGAATGGCTGCACGATATTCCCGAATTCAGCTTGGACCAGCTAGAAGACCGCTGGAGCCACGGCGATATTGTGCTGCAAATCTGCTGCGATGACCCCACCATGTTGGCCTTTAGTACCCGCCATATGATCCGCTCTGGCCATAACTTCTTAGATACCCGCTGGGTACAACAGGGCTTCCTCAACGCCGATGGCGCCTTAGAGCGCGGTCGCACTCCACGTAACCTTTTCGGCCAGCTTGATGGCACCGTGAACCCGCGCACCCCAGAAGAGCGCATGGAGCAGGTGTGGATTGAGGATGGCCCGCAATGGTCCCATAAGGGCACCTGCATGGTGGTGCGCCGCATCGCCATGAACCTGGACACTTGGGAGATCCTGGACCGTGAATCCCGTGAACTCTCCATGGGCCGCACCCTGGATACCGGCGCGCCTTTAACCGGTGAGCATGAGTTCGATGACCCGGACTTTGAAGCCACTGATAAATACGGCCTGCCAATTATTGACCCGGCTAGCCACGTGGCCCGCTCGCACCCGCCGAAGGATAAGCCGCATGAGCGCCTCCAGCGCCGCGCCTATAACTATGACTTGCCGCCAGAACCGGGCAGCAACTTGATGTCTAATGCTGGGCTGGTGTTCATCTGCTTCCAAAAGAACCCGGACCGCCAATTCACCCCGATTCAGACGCGGCTGAATGAACAGGACCGCCTGAACCAGTGGATTACCCACATTGGTTCCTCGGTGTTCTTTATCCTGCCGGGAACCGGCGGGGAGGATGGCTATTGGGGCCAAGGACTGCTGGAAGCCTAAGCAGACAGAGAAGCTAGGGGCGGGAGCTAGCGAAGTGCGCTGTTTGTGAGGGGCGTCGGACGTGAAGAACGTTCGGCGCCCCTTTAGCTATGGCACGGCGGGGAAGTGCGAGGCATGCGCGGGGGTGTGTGCGGCAGGGTTTTTGGGATAAAACTTCCACTATTAATTCCGCGTACCCTAATAGCGGGGTTTGGGGCAGTGGTCGGGTAAGATCTGCCCCTGCAGACACGGGGACCTTCATTGGTGCCTGAGCTTTTTAAAGCTCAACGGTATTCAGCCCAGGCCTGGTGTTGATAACCCCACTCTCTACATGTGTGAAAGCGGCCAGGTACGTCGCCAGAGCACCCCAAGCGCAAGAAGGAGCGCCCTAGATCATGCTCACCTCCCCCGAGCCAAGTTCTCTACCCGCACCATTTGAGGTTCCCGCCGGAACCCCCGTTGGTGCAGCCATGCGGGAACTCGACCTGCCCAATAAGGGCCCGGAAGCCATCGTTGTGGTCAAAGACAAGGAAGGCCAGCTACGCGACCTGGCCTATATCCCGGAAACTACCGCAATGTTCACCCCGGTTCCGGCTAATACGGAGGAAGGCCGCGGCGTGATCCGCCACTCCTGCACCCACGTGATGGCGCAGGCAGTGCAAGCCGAATTCCCTGGCACCAAACTGGGTATCGGCCCGGCTATTGATAATGGCTTCTACTATGACTTCGATGTGAAGGAACCCTTCACCCCAGAAGACCTCAAGCGCATCGAAAAGCGCATGAAGAAGATCATTAAATCCGGTCAGCGCTTCGAACGCTTCGTCTTCGACAACCCCGAGCAAGCAGCAGAAATGCTCGCTGAAGAGCCCTACAAGCTTGAGCTCATCGTGGATAAAAACCCCGGCGCGAATGCCGATATGGGAAATGATGGTGAGCTTTCGGCTTATCGCAACGTAAACCCACGCACCAATGAAACCGAGTGGTACGACCTCTGCCGCGGCCCGCACGTTCCCACCACCCGCTATATCCCGGCGTTTACGCTGACCCGGTCCTCGGCCGCCTATTGGCGTGGTGACCAGAACAATGCTGGCTTGCAGCGCATCTATGGCACCGCCTGGGAATCCAAGGAAGCTCTCGATGCTTACCTGGACATGATGCTAGAAGCCGAAAAGCGCGACCACCGTCGCCTCGGCCAGGAACTAGACCTCTTTAGCTTCCCGGATGAGATTGGTTCTGGCCTGCCGGTATTCCACACCCGTGGCGGGATTGTGCGCCACGAGATGGAACAGCACTCGCGTCGCCGCCACATTGAAGCTGGCTACCAATTCGTGGCCACCCCGCATGTGACCAAGGGCGATCTGTTCCAGAAGTCCGGCCACCTTGATTTCTATGCCGATGGCATGTTCCCGCCCATGAAGCTCGATGGCGAGTACGACGAAGACGGCAATGTGATCAAGCCGCCGCAGGACTACTACGTCAAGCCCATGAACTGCCCCATGCACAACCTGATCTTCGCTTCGCGTGGACGCAGCTACCGGGAACTTCCGCTTCGACTCTTCGAGTTCGGCACCGTGTACCGCTATGAAAAATCCGGTGTGGTCCACGGCCTCACCCGTGCCCGTGGCTTCACCCAGGATGATGCGCACATTTATTGCACCCAAGAGCAGCTGGAAAATGAGCTCTCGGATGTTTTGGACTTCATTATTTCCTTGTTGAAGGACTATGGCCTGGATGATTTCTACCTAGAGCTTTCCACCCGCGATGAAAAGAAGTCTGTGGGTACCGATGAGATCTGGGAGATGTCCACCGAGATCCTGCAACGCGTAGCTGATAACTCTGGCCTGGATTTGGTTCCGGACCCGGGTGGAGCTGCCTTCTATGGCCCGAAGATCTCTGTGCAGGCCAAGGATGCGATTGGCCGTACCTGGCAGATGTCCACCGTGCAGCTGGACTTCAACCTGCCGGAACGCTTCGACCTGGAATACACCGCCCCGGATGGCTCCAAGAAGCGCCCGATCATGATTCACCGCGCACTCTTTGGCTCCATCGAGCGCTTCTTCGGTGTGCTGCTGGAACACTATGCCGGCGCCTTCCCCGCATGGCTAGCCCCACAGCAAGTAGTGGGCATCCCGGTGGCCGATGAGTTCGCCCCGCACCTGGAAAAGGTTGTGGAGCAGCTGCGTGCCCGCGGCGTGCGTGCCGAAGTGGATCACTCTGATGAACGCATGCAAAAGAAGATCCGCACGCACACCACCGGAAAGATCCCCTTCATGTTGCTCGCCGGTGGTCGCGATGTGGAAGCTGATGCGGTGAGCTTCCGCTTCCTAGATGGCACGCAGGTCAATGGTGTTCCAGTGGATGAAGCTGTGGACATTATTGGCGCCTGGGTTGCAGAAAGAATCAATGAGCAACCCAATGAGGAAAATATTTCGCAGCGCCGCTAAGACCGCGGTACCTGCATAGCCACAAAAGATATGAGCGAAGCTAAGCCCACAAGCAGTCAACCCACCCAACCCAACTCCACTAGCACCCCTTATGTGGTGCGGGGAGTAGGGTCGGTTGATCGACTCCAACGCCTGTGGGCTGGCTACCGCATGTCGTATATCACGGCACGCCCAGACTCCACTCAAAATAAAGGTGCTGCGGCGAAGCCTAAGCCGAAGAAGAAACACGATCCCTTTATTGAGGCGCCGAAGAAAAGCGATGAAGATGGGCTAATTATTGCCCGCGGCGAGCATGTTTACTGCCTGCTGAACCTGTACCCCTATAACGCCGGGCATCTGATGGTGGTGCCTTATCGTAAAGTCGCCAACCTAGAAGAGCTCAACCGCGAAGAGTCCCTTGAGCTCATGGACTTTATGCAACGCGCCATTGTGGCCCTAAAAACCGTGTCCACCCCAGAGTTCATCAATGTGGGGTTTAACCTCGGAAAATCCGCTGGCGGATCAGTCGGTGACCACCTGCATATGCATCTGGTACCACGCTGGCCCGGGGATATGGGCACCATGACCATCCTGGAGGACCCCAGTGTGCTGCCAGAGATGCTCAAAGACACCCGCAAGTTGCTGGCTGATGCCTGGCCACAACGGCCAGTAGCTGGGTGTAGTGGGGAAGAAGAAGATTGCCCCGCACTTAGTGGTGAAGGCGAGATCCAGGCAGGACACCTCGGCACCCCCGGCGGGCTATCAGCCCAGCCGGCTCAGGACCCGCTCCAAGAACTGTGGGTGAAATACCAGCATGCTTATGTGTTGGAATGCCCCGAGGGTGACCAGGACCCCTATAAGGCAGCACCAGATTATGCCGATGAGGATGCACTGATCGTTGCCCGCGGTGAGCATGTCTATGCCATGTTGACCCTGCAGCCTTATAACGCCGGGCATCTCATGGTGGTGCCTTATCGCCAAGTCAGCACCCTAGAAGCACTCAGTGCCCCCGAGTGCGCGGAGATGATTGACTTCATCCAACGCGCCATTATCGCCATCCGAAAAGTCTCTAACCCAGATGCCTTCAATGTGGGACGCGCACCCACCGCAGGGGTGGGGGCACATGCCCATATGCATGTGGTGCCACGCTGGCCAGGGGACGCAAACTTCATGACTGTGCTTACTTCCACCAAGGTATTGCCACAACTTTTGAAGGACACCCGTACGCTAGTGGCTAATGCCTGGCCTAAAACCTCAGGCTAAAACGACTTACTCAACCCCAATCCGCTTATACACACTAGACACACTTTTCGGAGGTGGCGTGGAAAATGCTCAGCGCTAGTGGCCGCAAACCAGCCGCAGTTTTCATCGAGCCGATCGCCCGCTTTTTCCTACGCCTCGGGTTAACCCCCAACCAAGTCACCCGCTTAGGTGCCCTTGCCAGCGTGGTGGTGGCAGTGGTGGCCATTCCCACTAACCACCTCTTTTTAGCCGCTATTATCTCCGGGCTCTTCGCCGCTTTCGACATGGTCGATGGCACCATGGCCCGCATGTATGGCGGTGGCACGAAATTCGGCGCCACCTTGGATGCCACCTGCGACCGCATTACCGATGGCGCACTTTTTGCGGCCATCACCTATTGGCTGATGGTGGAATATGACGCCAGCCTCCCACTTATCGCAGCAAGCTTCACTGTGCTGGTCGCCTCCCAGGTCATCTCCTATGTCAAAGCCCGCGGGGAAGCCTCCGGCTTCAAAATCAATGGTGGCCTCGTTGAACGCCCCGAAAGGCTCATCATCGGGCTAGTGGGCTTAGGCCTTCAAGGCCTAGGTGTTCCCTATGCCATTGATGTGGCTATCTGGGTGCTGGCGATCGGCAGCATCTACACCGTGGCACAAAGACTCAGGATCGCAGCGAATGATCCGCATGCCAATGAGATCATCGCACCACCTAAAGGCGCGGTGGACCCTAACCGCAAACGTAAATAAGCAGCACCCCAAGAAGCCTAAGGAAGATAAGTAGCGCAGTGAGCCCAGCTGAGAGATCACCCCACGGACCTGCGCTTGTGCTTCTTGCCCTTAAAGACCCAGTAGCTTTTGGCTACCTGGCTGCCTGGAAGATTCTGGGGAAACTCCCGGAAAAATCACTGCAGAAAATTTTTTACCTCGGTGCGGATCTAGCCTGCGACCAGGGACGTGGGATGGAGCAGCTGCGGAGGAACCTTTCCCGCGTTGTGGGCCCAGAGAATGTGACCCGGGAATTGGTGCGCAACTCCATGCGCTCCTATGCGCGCTATTGGCTAGAAGCTTTTAGACTCCCCAGCATTATCGCTAAGAACCCCGACTTCGCTGCTGGGCTGGAACAATATGTGACCGGCATGCCCGGGATTGATGCCTCTATCCAATCCGGGCGTGGGGTGATCCTCACGCTGCCGCATTCTGGGAATTGGGATATGGCTGGGGTCTTCCTCGCCGGTACCCACGGCAGCTTCACCACGGTTGCTGAGCGGCTCAAACCAGAAGTGCTCTACCAAGCCTTCGTGGAGTATCGCGAATCCCTGGGGTTTAAGGTCCTGCCCTTAAGCGGTGGGGATACCCCGCCTTCGATGCAGCTGAAGAAAACCCTGCTTAGCGGTGGGGTGATTGCGCTACTTGGGGAACGCGATATTAAAGGCCGTGGGGTAGAGGTGATCTTCTTTGGGGAGAAAACCACCTTCCCGAGTGGACCTGCGCAACTAGCTATGGATACCGGTGCGGCCTTGCATGTGGTGCACCCCTATTTTGATGGGGATAAATGGGGTTTGGATTGCTCCCCAGAAATCCGCGTCGACGACCTAGAATCCACAGTGCAGCGCATTGCACAGCTTTTTGAAAGAAATATTGCAGCGCACCCCGAAGATTGGCATGTACTACAGCCATTATGGATCAACGACCGTCCCACCCGAAGGCCTGGAAAGGAGCACTAGATGCGGAAAATGCGCATTGGCATTGTGTGCCC
This sequence comes from Corynebacterium spheniscorum, assembly GCF_900113445.1. Classification (GTDB taxonomy): domain Bacteria; phylum Actinomycetota; class Actinomycetes; order Mycobacteriales; family Mycobacteriaceae; genus Corynebacterium; species Corynebacterium spheniscorum. The sequence continues at coordinate 30,433 of NZ_FOPJ01000010.1, read as the reverse complement.
CTACTCCTTCGATGAATCCGGTGGCGTACAAGTTCATATCCTCGACCTGGCGAAGGAACTACGCTCCCGCGGACACTATGTACGCGTCCTAGGGCCAGCAAGTAAGCCCAAAGCACCAACCCGCAACCCACTCAAGAAATTGCTGCGGTTTGTGGCTAAGAAACTCTTGCCTTCCAAACCTGACGCCCCGGAGCTTCCCAGCTTTGTGGTGCGCGGCGGCTCCGCGATACCGGTGCGCTATAACGGCTCGGTAGCCCGCATCTGCTTTGGACCACGGGTTCGCAGAAGAGCACGCGCTTTCTTAAGAGAAGGCCGCTTTGATGTGCTGCATATCCATGAGCCGAACTCACCGAGCTACTCGATGATCTGCCTTCAAGAAGCTGAAGGGCCGATCGTGGCGACCTATCATGCCTCGGTGAGTAAATCACGAGCACTCAATATCGCGCACCCCATGTTGCGGCCCGCCTTAGAAAAAATCCGGGCGGGGATTGCGGTATCGGAAACCGCAAGGCGCTGGCAGGTAGAACAGCTAGGGACAGACCCGGTGCTGATCCCCAATGGGGTGGATACCGCCTTATATACCCGTGCTTTAGCGCAAGCCCAGCAGCACAAAACCAAGGAACTTCGGCCACCGACGATCGTGTTTTTAGGGCGCCTGGATGAACCCCGCAAGGGGCTTAATGTGCTGCTTAAAGCACTAAGAGAGATCCACACCCCGGTGACCTTGAAGGTGATTGGGGCAGGGACCCCGAGAAGCGAAGCGAGCGACCTGCCGAGCACGAAGGTGCATTGGTTAGGACGAGTATCTGAGGAAGAAAAAGCCCGGGTGTTAGCGGAAGCAGATATTTATGTGGCGCCGAACCTCGGTGGGGAGAGCTTCGGCATTGTGCTGGTGGAAGCGATGGCCGCTGGGTGTGCGGTGCTGGCTTCTGATTTGGAATCATTTTCTTTGGTGTGTGATGCGGAAGCAGAACAACCAGCAGGGCAGCTATTTAGCACCGGGGATCCGGAGGATCTGGCGGTGAAGCTACAGGAGCTATTAGATGATCCGGGGAAGCGGATGGCGCTAGCTGACGCTGGGGTGAAACGTGCCACCCAATATGATTGGTCTACCGTCGCCTCCCAAGTGCTGGCGGTCTATGAGTCCATCACCAACGCTAACCGCCAAGAACAGGTCAGGCCGCGCCGCACATGAGCACCTTCTTCTACATCCTGCTTGCCATCGCTATAACGGTGGCGCTGTTGTGGGCCTACTTCACCGCGCAGAGGCTCAACCGTATGCACATCCGCACGGATGCGGCAAGAGAAAACCTGCGGGCCTCTTTGGACCGTAGGGCAGCAGTGATTACTGCAACCATCCCGGAGCTTGCCGAAGCTGCTCGCGCGGCAGAACAACTTGGGCTTAGCCCCTTGGAGATTAACCAACGCTGTGAAGCGGAAGCGGAGCTGGCACGGCAGATTGCTGGGTTAGAACACCCCCCGCGTGCCTTGGGTGAAGCTGAGGTGCGCGTGGAGTTGGCTCAAAGATTTTATAATCAAGCAGTTACTGATACCCGCGCTTTGCGCACCCGCCCCTTGGTGAGGGGATTCCGCCTCGCCGGTAATGCTCCATTGCCGGTGTTCGCGGAATTACCTTTATCTTCTGGGGCTCAACTGCCTCCCTCGAATTAAACCTAAGGAATAACTCAACGTGGCTGCGATTGAAGAGATTTTGGACCTGGAAGCCATTGACCGCGACATTTTCCGCGGGCCAGCTATCCATTCGGAATTAACCCGCACCTTCGGTGGCCAAGTAGCTGCCCAAGCTCTCGTCGCTGCCACTCGAACCATTGATGATGATAAATTCGTGCACTCTTTGCACGGTTACTTCGTTTCCCCTGGGGCATCGGAAAAGCCCACGGTGTACCTGGTGGATCGCATCCGCGATGGCCGGAGTTTTTCTGCCCGGCAGGTCTCGGCGGTTCAGGATGGGGAAGTTATTTTCTCTATGCAGGCTAGCTTCCATGTGCCTGGGGATAAGGGTATTGATCATTCTGATGTGATGCGGGATGTACCGGACCCGGATGAGTTGGCGGATGATCGTTCGCATCTGCCGGCTAGCTCGCGAGCGATGCTGGCGGAGTGGGGTGATTGGGATATTAAGGTGGTCAATTCTTCTGAATATGACACCAACCCCTATACCGCCACGCACCAGGTGGTGTGGTTTAGGTCTAAGAAGGAATTACCGGCAGACCCCACCTTCCATGTGTGCACCTTGGCGTATATGTCGGATATGACGCTGCTGCACTGCGCGGTGGTGCCGCACCCGGATCACCCCGTGCAGATGGCGAGCTTGGATCACGCCATGTGGTTCTTGCGCCCCTTCCGTGCGGATGAGTGGTTGATGTATGACCAGATTTCCCCTTCGGCGGCTAATGGGCGTGCCTTGGTGCATGGCAGGATTTTTAATCGCCAAGGGGATTTGGTTGCGGTGGTGACCCAGGAGGGGTTAACCCGCACCTTGGAACCTGGGCAAAAAGTAATTCCCATGAAGAATTTAGAACCAGAGGCGTAGTTCGCCCCCCTGGGAGCTACTCGCGTGGAAAGACTGTGAGGGTGTGGCAAAGCCTAGCCCCGCAGGCGCGGGGTTGCCAGGTGCCGGGCGGGGGCCGCTGGGTCTCGAGGAAAGCTCTAGGTTGGACAGGCCGCTATACTCGGCACAGTTAGGTTATTGACGCGGGGGTAAGATAACCCACGTTTTTAAGTCGTTATTAATACGAAAGGGATGAGATGGCAGGCCACTCAAAGTGGGCGACCACCAAGCATAAGAAAGCCGCGAATGATGCCAAACGCGGCAAGGAGTTCGCGAAGCTAATCAAGAATATTGAAGTCGCGGCCCGCACTGGTGGTGGCGACCCGGCATCGAACCCCACACTTGATGACATGATCCGCAAGGCCAAGAAGGCCTCGGTTCCTAATGACAATATTGAGCGTGCCCGCAAGCGCGGCTCCGGTGAGGAAGCCGGCGGCGCTGATTGGGAAGCCATTATGTACGAAGGCTATGGCCCTAATGGTGTGGCCATGCTCATTGAATGCCTGACGGATAATCGCAACCGTGCTGCCACTGAGGTGCGCACCGCGATGACCAAGAATGGCGGCAATATGGCCGAATCTGGTGCGGTGTCTTATATGTTTACCCGCACCGGTGTGGTGATTGTGGATAAGGGCGATAACTCCGAAGACGATGTGCTGATGGCGGTGCTGGAAGCCGGCGCTGAGGAAGTTAATGACCTGGGCGAAAAGTTTGAGGTAGTGTGCGCGCCGACGGATATGGCGGAAGTGCGCAAGGCCTGCGAGGAAGCCGGGTTGAATGTGGATGACTCGGATTCGGAGTTCCGTGCCTCAGTCGAGGTGCCGCTGGGGGTGGAGGATGCGAAGAAGATCTTCCGCCTGATTGATGCGCTGGAGGATTCCGATGATGTGCAGAATGTGTTCACCAATATGGATCTTTCTGATGAGGTAGCCGCAGCGCTGGAAGCGGAGTAAAGTTTTTAAGCGAGCGTTTTACGCTCCTCGAAATGAGGTTAGTTGGCAGATAACGAGCCTCATTGAGCTTCTCCTTTCTCGTGCTCCCCGTGGTTTGTTCCTTCGCGCAGTACCGGACGCCAAGCTTCTGGTTATGAGGACACTGTGCCCAAGGTTTCAGGCCACCGGGAGTTGGACTGTGCGGGGGTGCTTGCGGGCGCGTGTGTGGGGTCGGGGAGTGCGGCGTTGGGGCGCTTTAGCGTAGCGCCACGCTGAGCTAGAGCACTGTTTGCGCCCGCCCGAGATTCTTTGGCTACTGAGATATAGCGCTGCGGTTATTCCTGTTACCGCGATAGACCACGATAGATCCAATGATTGCCGAGGCAAGGAGTGCGGTCACTAATCCGATTAAGGAAAAGGTGATCCACTCATGTGCATTGCTGGGTGTGGTACCTCGAGAAAAGGCGGTGATCACATAGGTAATGATGGAAGCAATAGCCGCGGTTGCGTAGATGGCCATTGATTTCGAAGGCATAAGAGAGGCCTTTCCACTAGATAACGTTATATTTCTAGAACGTAACAATGGGGAGTATGCGGTCTCAACAGGTGCAGCTCGTTGTGCTAGCAATCGTGATGAAATTGTGATCTAGTCTTATGCGGGTTGGGTTCGCTGTAGGGATGCCATGATCTGTGGTGGCCATGTGCTGCGGCGAGCAATTCTTGCGCCGGGCTAGGTGCGTGATAGCCAGGTGGGAGCCGCGTGTTGTGGGGCCTGTGCTCCCGCTTCGCAAAACTGTGCTAAAACTAATGAGGAGTATGACCCCGCCGGCGTCCTAGAATGCGGGGAAAGAAGAATTTGCTTGTGACACGAATGAAGGGCAGCACACCACCTCGATGAGCATTCCGGGAACCAACTTAGAAGGCCTACGCGTCATGGGGATCGACCCCGGGTTAACGCGCTGTGGCTTCTCGGTGGTCCAAGCTGGCCGCGGGCGTAGCGTGATCCCCGTGGCCGTTGGTGTTGCGCGCACCCCAAGTACTGATGATCTGACTGCTCGTTTGCTGGGCTTATCCAAAGCCGTAAATGAGTGGATGGATGATTATCAACCAGATGTGGTGGCCATCGAGCGGGTGTTTGAACGTGGCAATGTGTCCACGGTGATTCATACTGCACATGCGGTTGGGGTGTTAGTTTTAGCTGCTGCGGAGCGTGGCCTGGATGTGCAAATGTATACCCCCAGTGAGGTGAAGAAGGCGATCTCTGGGAATGGGCGGGCCGATAAGAAGCAGATGACTGCGATGATTACGCGCATCTTGGGCCTAAGTGAAGCGCCGAAACCAGCGGATGCGGCGGATGCGTTGGCGTTGGCGGTGTGCCATTGTTGGCGAGCACCTATGTTGGCCCGCCAGGCGGCGGTGGCGGAGCAACAAGCCAAGCAGTTGGCGAAGCAAAAAGAAATGATTGCGGCGGCGCGAGCCAATGCTTTAGCTAAGGAGTCTTAAAACACATCATGATTGCTTCTTTACGTGGCACCGTTGAACATATTGCCTTGGACTCCGCGGTGATTGAATGCGCCGGGGTGGGGTACTTGGTGTATGCCGCACCACCGATGCTGGCGAGCTTAAGGCGCGGTGAAGAAGCCTTTGTGTACACCACCATGATTGTGCGCGAAGACGCCATGACCTTGTATGGCTTCCCGAACCCGGAAGCCCGCGAACTATTCGCGCTGCTGCAAACCGTCAATGGGGTGGGCCCGCGCCTAGCGCTGGCAGCCCAAGCTGTGTTTAACCCCGATGAGATTGCTCAAGCCATTGCCCAGGGGGAAACCAAGGCTTTGCAGCGCATCCCCGGAGTAGGCAAACGCACCGCAGATCGCATGATTGTGGATCTTAAAGATAAGGTGAAGGCCTTTATTAGCGAAGATCCTGAAAGCCCCAGCCTGACAATTGAAGGCGCAACGGCCGTAGATGGCCGCGCACCGCAGCTGGTGGAGGCCTTGATTGGCCTTGGGTTTAGCGAAAAGCAGGCAGCACCGGCGGTGGCCAGTGTGTTGGCGGAAGAACCTGAGCTGGATACCCCCGCGGCTTTGCGTGCGGCACTACGCTTATTGGGGAAGAAATAGCGTGGGACTCTTAATGGGAAGGCCAGATGTATGTCTGATGTAGAAAAGACAGAGTTCCATATTGCCGGGGCAGAACCGGCGGCTAAGAAACCTGCCCAAGATCCAGCAGTCAACCCTTCAGCGCAGCCTGGGGAAAAGGACGCCGAGAAGGGGTTGCGGCCGAAAAGCCTAGATGAGTTTATTGGGCAGCCGAAGGTAAGAAGCCAGCTAGACCTGGTGCTTTCTGGTGCTAGGAACCGTGGGGTGACCCCGGACCATGTGTTGCTTTCTGGGCCACCCGGGTTGGGTAAAACCACCATGGCGATGATCATTGCCCAAGAACTTGGTACTAGCCTGCGGATGACCTCCGGGCCGGCACTAGAACGTGCTGGGGATTTAGCGGCGATGCTTTCTAACTTGATGGAAGGCGATGTGCTTTTCATTGATGAGATTCACCGCATTGCCCGGCCGGCTGAGGAAATGCTCTATATGGCGATGGAGGATTTCCGCATTGATGTGATTGTGGGCAAGGGCCCTGGGGCAACCTCTATTCCCTTGGAGCTACCACCTTTTACCTTGGTGGCTGCCACCACGCGCTCAGGCATGCTGACCGGCCCCTTGCGGGATCGCTTCGGGTTTACCGCCCAAATGGAGTTCTATGACGTAGAAGACCTCACCAAGGTGGTCACCCGTGCGGCACGCATTTTGGATGTGGGTATTGATCTGGATGCCGCGATGGAGATCGCCTCACGTTCGCGCGGCACACCGCGTATTGCGAACCGGTTGCTGCGCCGTGTCCGAGACTTTGCGGAAGTGCACTCTGATGGGTATGTGGATTTAGCTGCTGCCCGCGGTGCCCTGGAGGTCTTCGATGTGGATGAAGCTGGGTTGGACCGCCTGGACCGTGCGGTATTAGATGCACTGATCCGCGGGCATGGTGGTGGCCCCGTGGGGGTAAGCACCCTGGCCATTGCGGTGGGGGAGGAGCCCTCCACCGTGGAGGAAGTCTGCGAACCATACTTGGTGCGTGCCGGCATGATTGCGCGTACTGGGCGAGGTCGTATTGCCACTGCAGCTGCGTGGGAGCACTTAGGCTTAGAACCCCCAGAGGGCACCCTGGGGCTATTGAAGATATAGATAGGTAGACTGCGCACTTATGGAATTACCCATTCTCATACTCTTATTGCTGGTCTTTTTGGTTCCGACCTTCTTGATGACCCAACGCGAAAAGAAAAGGGCCAACCAGGTTCGCGCCTTCCAAGCACAACTTCAAGGCGGTGAACGCGTGATCACCGTCGCTGGCCTGCACGCCACCGTGGTGCAGGTAAAAGAAGAGACCGTGGATCTGGAGATCGCCCCGGGGCTGGTGACTACCTGGGATCGCCGCAGCATTATTCGCGCCGCCGAAGATGAGGTGCTGCCGGTGGTTGAAGAGGCCCCTGTGGATAGCGAATGGCCGGAAAACGGCGACGTGGCCCGCGAGGGCGACTCGCCAAGAGAGCTACCGCGTGAGGCACACCCGGAGAACCTGGATCCGGAAGATCCCCACAACCCGCGCCCCTAGGTCTCGGGGAAAGCTAAAATAACACCCACCATCCCACAGTAAATTCCTTACCGTGGGATGGTTTTGCTGTGTGAGGGGCCATGATTAAGGCACCAAACATCGGCAATGAGGCTCGCATAAGTTACGATGATCGTTTGTGTCCGGGACACGTGCACACCTGCGCGTGCCCAACCTCGAAGCCCAGGAGGTTAGACGTCCTTGTCGCCTACAACCCCGAGTGTTTCCACACGGCCGAAGAAGGCCGTTAAGAATCGCTCCCAAAGCTGGCCCTGGCGTGCACTTTCCGTGTTCGCGCTTTTGGTCATTGTTGTTTACTCGCTTGTGTTCTTCACCGGCGATCGCCAGGCCACACCCAAATTGGGTATTGATCTCCAAGGCGGCACCCGCGTCACCCTGGTCCCTCAAGGCGCAGAACCTACCCAAGAACAGCTTTCCCAAGCGCGCATCATTTTGGAAAAGCGCGTCAATGGCATGGGTGTTTCGGGCGCTGATGTGGTGGCCGATGGCAATACCCTGGTGATTACCGTGCCGGGTGAAGATACCTCCGAGGCGCGTGCGGTGGGACAAACCTCGCAGCTGCTCTTCCGCCCGGTGGCGGGGCCAGGTAACCCAGATATTGAGAAGCTGCCTGAAGTGTTGGGCGATATGGCGAACCGCTGGGTGGAACTTGGCGTTGTGTCTAAGGACCAGGCCAGCAATGCGGTGAAGAAGATGATCGATGCGATCAACCAAAGCCGCGATATGGAACAAGAAGGCCAAGAAGGCAAGGACGAAGGCGCGGAAGCCGAAGGCGCGTCCGAAGGTGCGGAAGCGGAGTCCAAGCCGGAGGTTCCGATGCCGGAGATCACCGCGGAAACCCCGGAGGAGCCTGCGAACTCCCTGGAGGCGGCGGAACGTCGCCGCGAGGTGACCGCAGCTTTGGCGAAGGATCGTCAATCTGAGGACGCCACCACCCAGATCGCCGCTAGTGCGCTGCTGGTCTGTGATGAGGGGCTAGATCCCTTGGCTGGTACCGATGACCCCTCGAAGCCTTTGGTGACCTGTGATCGTGGCACCGAAAGCGTGTACATCTTGGCGCCCGCACCACTGCTGGTGGGCGAGCCCGAAGGTGGGGCGCGGCTAACGGGTAATGAGATTGATACCTCGCGCCCGATTACCGGTGGGTTGAATACCGAGACCTCGCAAATGGAAATTAACTTTGCGTTTAAGGCCGAAGGTGATGCCAAGGGGTCGGAAACCTGGGCGAAGCTCACCCAAGAATATTTGAAGCGCCAAGTGGCGATCACCCTGGACTCGCAGGTGATTTCGGCACCGGTGATTCAATCGGCAACGCCGGTGGGTTCGGGAACCTCGATTACCGGGCAGTTCACCCAAAAGGAAGCCCAGGAGCTGGCGAATAACCTGAAATATGGTGCGCTGCCGCTGAGCTTCGCTGGTGAAAATGGTGAAGCTGGTGGCACCGCGCAGACCGTGCCGGCATCTTTGGGTGTGGCCTCGTTAAAGGCCGGTTTGATTGCTGGCCTGGTGGGCTTGGTGCTGGTGATGCTCTTCGTCTTCGCCTACTACCGTGCCCTTGGTTTGGTGTCCATTGTGACCCTGGTGAGTGCCGGTGCCCTGGTGTACGGGCTGCTGGTGCTGCTGGGCCGCTGGATTGGTTACTCGCTGGATCTGGCCGGTGTGGCTGGTTTGATTATTGGTATTGGTACGACCGCGGACTCCTTCGTGGTGTTCTATGAGCGTGTGAAAGATGAGGTCCGTGATGGCCGCACCTTCCGCTCGGCAGCACCGCGTGGTTGGGAACGCGCGAAGCGCACCATTATCACCGGTAATATGGTGACCTTGATTGGTGCCGTGGTGATTTACTTCCTGGCTGTTGGTGAGGTTAAGGGCTTCGCCTTTACCCTCGGGTTGACCACGCTCTTCGATATTGCGGTGACCTTCTTGGTGACCGCGCCGCTGATGCTGATGGCTAGCCGGAAGAAGTTCTTTGCGAACCCGGCGGCTAATGGCATGAAGCAGGTCATGGACTTTGCGAAGCTGCACGCACCGGCCGAGAATGCGCCGGGATACTACCGTGATACCGCTGGCCGCGATAAATATGCTGAGCATGAGGCGAAGCTGGAAGCTGCTGGCGGTGGTGTCGCGGTGGCTGAGCGTGAGGCTGGCTCTGTTGCCGTGAAGCCGGAAGTCCAGATCGTCGACAGCACGGAACCGAAATCCGTTCCAGGTGACGCAGCCACTGAAGAAGATTCCACTAACACCGAGGAGAATCAGCGATGAGCAAGTTCCATCGTCTATATACCGGCGAAGGTGGCATCGACTTCATTGGCCGCACCCGCCTTTGGTACTGGATTACCGCAGTGCTGCTGGTGGTTAGCATCGGCGCGATTGGTGTGCGCGGCTTTGACCTCGGCATCGACTTCGAAGGCGGCACCAAGCTGAACATGCCCGCCGCGGAGCTTTCCACCGAAGCAGTGGGGGAGACCTTCAGCGAAGCAACTGGTGTGACCCCTGAACTGGTACAGATCGTGGGTGCCGGTGATACCCGCACCCTGGAGATCAAGTCCCAGCGCCTTTCTGATGAACAAATCGCTGAGGCCCGCCGCAGCATCTTCGAAGAATTCCACCCCAAAGATGCCCACGGCACTCCCTCCCCGGATGCCATTGGCGATTCCACCGTGTCGGAGTCCTGGGGCGATACGATTACCCACCGCATGGTGATCGCCATGATCGCCTTCTTGGCGTTGGCCTTCGTCTATATTGCGCTGCGCCTCCAGCGAGAAATGGCTGTGGCAGCCATGCTCGCGCTGCTGGTAGATGCCGTGGTGATTGCTGGTATCTACGCGCTCTTCGGCTTCGAAGTCACCCCAGCAACCGTGATTGGTTTGCTGACGGTGTTGGCCTTCTCCATCTATGACACGGTGATTGTGTTCGACAAGGTTCGTGAAAACACTGAGGGCCTGAAGGGTAGCTTCCGCTCGACTTATGCTGAGGAAGCGAACCTGGCGGTCAACCAAACCGTGATGCGCTCGATCTCCACCTCGGTGATCTCCGCGCTACCGATCATCGCGCTGATGATTGTGGCGGTCTGGATGATGGGTGTGGGCACCTTGAAGGACCTGGCACTGATCCAGCTAATCGGTGTGGTAGAAGGCGTGTTCTCCTCGATCTTCCTGGCCACCCCGATTCTGGTGAGCCTGATGAGCCGCCGCAAGGATATCCGCAAGCACGCCGAGGGTGTGGCCAAGCGCCGCCAAGGCATCTTGGATGATGAAGCTGCCGCCGAAGCCCGCCGCGAATTAGCTGCCTCGGGAGAAACCTCGGACTTCGCCCCGGCTCGTGGCGCGAATGCTCACCTGAGTGTTTCCACCTCGGATCCGATGAGCGAAACCAGCCCGCGGCCTGGCACCCCAGGAACCCCCGGGGTTACCGGTGTGAGCTGGCGCCCGAATCAAAGGCGATGAGTTCAGGTGGCTAGAACCGCAAGAGATGGTGCAGCACCAAGACTAAAGAAACTTGGTGCTGTGCTTGCGGCTATGTGCTTAACAAGCCTCACCCTTAGTGCCTGCACCGAAGAAGAACCCAAAGAACCCCGCAACCAGGCTTTGGATCACTTTGGGTATATCGCGAACTCCACGCTGAAGACCACCAATGCAGGCAGCACCCTTGGTGCTAGTACCTCCGCTGAGGTACTGGCCTCCCGGGTATATCCGGCAGCTTATGTGCAAGGGCCTTCGGGACAGATGATCCCGAATACTGACTTATTAAGTACCCAAGCTCTACCGAGCACGAACCCACAGGTGGTGTACACCATCGCCGAGGACGCGAAGTTCTCTGACGGGGTGCCGATTACCTGCGATGATTTTTTGCTGAGCTTTAGTGCCGCGAAAATGCCGGAGCTTTTTGATTCCCACATGCCGGTTGTTGAAGACGCCATCTCTTTAGATTGTGCGCCGGGGTCAAAGAAATTCACCGTGGTATTTAACGAAGGCCATGGTGACCAGTGGCGCATGCTTTTTGGTCCAGGAACCGTGCTTCCTAGCCACGTGATTGCTGAGCGTGCTGGCTTAGATGATGTGGCTTTGGTGCAAGCCCTCGATAACTTTGATGCCGAGGCCCTAGGGGAAGTTGCACGCATTTGGCGCGAAGACTTCAACCTTGATCATTTTGATCCCGAACTGCAGGTTTCTGCTGGACCCTACAAGGTGGAATCAGTAGGGCAGAAGGGCGAAGTGACCCTGGTCCGGAATGAAAACTACTATGGCGACGCCCCGGAACTAGACACCATCGTGGTGTGGCCCCAAGGCAGTGATGCCACACACCTAGCGGAAGAAGAAGCCATCGCGGTAGCCGATGTTCCCGCCGGTGGGGATCACTTTGTGCACCGCAACGAGCCCACCAACCCCTTCGACATCTCCGCCGTCGTCGGGCGCATGAACGACACCCTGGTGTTAAGCAAGACCCCGGAAGGCATATTCGCTAGCCCTGAAGCGCGCCACGCTTTTGCTGCCTGCGTCAATCAAACCGAGCTGGCCAAGGTGAGCTCTGGACGGGCCGGCCAAGAAGTCCCAGCGATTGCAGCGCATGTTTTAAGCGATGGGGACCCGGAGTGGCATCAACTCCAAGACCTAGCTGATCAGCACCAACGCCACGATGTAGATACCGCTGCCGCTGAACTGCTGCGCGGTGCGACCATCCGGGTGGCGTACGAGGCGCCGAATGATCGCTTAGCTGCCATGGTCAGTGCCCTGGCCACGGATTGCGCAACCGCCGGCATTGAGGTGGTGGATGTATCTGATCAGGTAACTAACCCCCTAGGTCAGATGCGTGGCCCTGAAGCCGGCGTTGATGCGGTGCTCATGGCGGTGGAACCCCAACGGGAATACGGGGACACCGGGATGATCAAGGGCGATATTGAAAAGATGCGTGCCCGCGAGCAACAACTGTGGGATGAAGCTTATTACCTGCCGATTGCGGCCCAGCCCCGCACTTTTGTGATTGACCGCAATGTTGGCAATGTAGTTGTGTACACAGGTCCTGCCGGCATTGGCTGGAATATGGACCGTTGGAAGGAGAATACCCCTAGTGCCTGATTCACCTCAGCAATTCGCCAACCCAGCCTTCGAGAATGCACGCGAAGCGCTGGCTAAGAAAATCCGCCTGGTGCCGGACTTTCCCGCTGAAGGGGTGCTCTTCGAGGACCTCACCCCGGTGCTCGCTGATGCCGAAGCCTTCCACATTGTGGTTGATGAGCTAGCCGAGGCCTGCGAAGAACTCGGCGCCGACATGATCGGTGGCCTCGATGCCCGCGGCTTCCTCCTTGGATCCGCAGTCGCCTACCGCCTGGGCTTGGGGATCCTGGCTATCCGCAAGCGCGGGAAGCTTCCGCCCCCGGTGCATACCCAAGAATATGAATTGGAATATGGCACCGCTGCCTTAGAGATCCCCGCTGATGCGCAGGATCTGCGCGGCCGGAAGATCGTGTTGGTTGATGACGTCTTGGCCACCGGTGGCACCTTGGTTGCGGCACGCGACTTGGTGGAAAAGTGCGGCGCACAAGTTACCGGCTTTGTGGTGGTACTGGAGGTCGATGGTTTAGGTGGGCGCGAACGCCTCGCCAAGGCCACCCCGGGCCATGAGCATGCGCCTTTGGTGGTTATTAACCGTGACCCCCAAAGCGACGCCACGGAAGCTGCCGCGAGGGCTAAGCCCATCGAGGGCACTAAGCCCTCCGAAGGCGCTAAGCCCTCCGACGGTGCCACGGAAGCTGCCGAGGGTGCTGAGGTTAAGGCGTAGTTTCTCGCCTCGGGCCGGCTGGCTCCAACCTAAGGATCGGCGCGGGGAGTGCATCACCCCCTTAAACGGTGGAGGCCTAATGCCCCGCTTTTTAAGGATGTCGGTTAACCTCTAAGTTCACAGATAAAAGAGCGAAAGTAGTGGCCTTTCGGTGCTGCCCAGCGCTGAGAGGCCGCGGTGTGTATAAAGAGTCCAAGGAGGCAGGCGCGCGATGAACCTGGATAAAAACCGCACTCGCCCAACAGTGGGTATGCGGAGCATGTCCGCGCGTTTAGCCCGGAGCCTTACCGGCGGTGGCCAACGGGCCAAAACCAACCCTGTCTTGGATCCGCTTCTTAGTATCCACCGGCAATTCCACCCCAAAGCCGATGGTGAACTTTTAGATCGCGCCTACACCACCGCTGAAAAACTCCATGACGGCGTTTACCGCAAATCCGGGGATCCGTATATTACGCACCCACTAGCGGTGGCTACTATTGCCGCAGAAATTGGTATGGACACCACCACCTTAGTGGCTGCTCTGCTTCACGACACTGTCGAAGACACCGACTACTCGCTAGAAGACCTCACCCGCGACTTCGGTGAAGAAGTCGCTCGCCTGGTAGATGGCGTCACCAAGCTCGACAAGGTGGCACTCGGTGCCGCAGCGGAAGCTGAAACCATCCGCAAAATGATCGTGGCCATGAGCCAGGATCCCCGCGTGCTGGTTATCAAGGTTGCTGACCGCCTGCACAATATGCGCACCATGCGCTTCCTGCCGCCGGAAAAGCAGGCCAAGAAAGCCCGCCAAACCCTCGAGGTGATCGCACCCCTGGCACACCGCCTGGGGATGGCAAGCATCAAGTGGGAGCTGGAGGATCTCTCCTTTGCGATTCTCTATCCCAAGAAGTACGACGAGATTGTGCGCCTGGTGGCCGACCGCGCCCCCTCAAGGGACCGCTATTTGCACGAGATCATCGAAGAAGTCACCGCAGCGCTTAAAGAAAACCACATTGAAGCTGAGGTAATCGGCAGGCCCAAGCACTACTGGTCGATCTACCAGAAGATGATTGTGCGCGGCCGCGACTTCGATGAGATCTTCGACCTGGTGGGTATCCGTGTGCTCGTCGATAACGTCAATAACTGTTATGCCGCCATCGGTGTGGTGCATGCCCTGTACTCCGCGATGCCAGGGCGATTCAAGGACTATATTTCCTCACCGAAATTTGGGGTGTACCAATCCCTGCACACCACGGTGATGATCCCTGGAGGTAAACCCCTGGAGGTGCAGGTCCGCACCCATGAGATGCACTACAACGCAGAGTTCGGCATCGCCGCGCACTGGCGATATAAGGAAACCAAGGGCTCGCACTCCGGGGAAGAAGCCGAAGTCAAGCAAATGGCGTGGATGCGCCAACTCTTGGACTGGCAAAAAGAAGCAGCGGACCCCAATGAGTTCCTGGACTCTTTGCGCTATGACTTAACTAGCAAACAAATCTTCGTGTTCACCCCTAAAGGTGATGTGGTGAACCTGCCGGTGCAATCTACCACGGTGGACTTTGCCTATGCCGTGCATACCGAAGTCGGGCACCGCTGCATTGGTGCCAAAATCAATGGCAAATTGGTTGCCTTAGAAACCCCGCTGAAATCCGGGGACCGTGTGGAGATCTTTACCTCCAAAGACACCAACGCTGGGCCTTCACGAGATTGGCAAGACTTCGTGGTGTCCCCACGGGCTCGTGCCAAAATCCGCCAATGGTTCGCCAAGGAACGCCGCGAGGAACACCTCGAAGCTGGCCGCGATGCATTAGCCGCGGAGGTTCAACGCGGTGGGCTGCCCATGTACCGCCTCTTTACGGCGCAATCCATGAAGCAAGTCGCCACCGAGCTGCACTACCCGGATGTGGATGCGCTTTATACCGCCATTGGCTCCGGTCATGTTTCGGCCCGCCACGTTGCTCACCGCCTCATGGCGATCTTCGGCGACCAAGATGATGCCGAGGACACCCTCGTCTCTCGCACCCCATTTTCTGAGCTGGTGGCCCAGAAGACCAAGCAGAACCTGGCGTCAACCCGCAGCTCCAATAGCGGGGTGTTGGTCGCAGGTTCCCCAGACATGATGGCGAAAATGGCGAAGTGTTGCCAGCCGGTACCCGGTGACCAGATCTTCGGTTTCGTTACCCGCGGCGGGGGAGTATCGGTGCATCGCACGGATTGCACCAACGCCAACAAGCTGAAGGAAGAACCAGAGCGCCTTATCGAGGTCTCCTGGCCCTCTGAGCACACCGGTGGGGCCTTCGAGGCCACCTTGCAACTGGAGGCCCTGGATCGCGCAGGATTGCTCTTTGAGCTCACCCGAGTGATTACGGATCAGAAGCTCTCGGTGGTCGCTATGAACTCCCAAGCCTCCGATGACCACATCGCCACCGTCCGCTTCACCTTCGCAGTCTCCGATACCAAGCAACTGGGTTCTTTGATGAATACTCTGCGCAACACTGAAGGTGTCTTCGACGTCTACCGCGTCACCGCCTAAAACCCCCGCGCGATGTTGTGCTTTCCCCGAGCCCCTCGGCGAAGGCCCATACCCCCAGCGACGGCGAGCACACGCCTGGGCTTTGCCGCGCCTGCTTCATTCTCAGCGCGAGTAGCCCACGTCTAAACCCCGCTCCCCGGACAGCAAAAAACTGATCTCCTCGCACATCCCATAGCGGGGTGTGTGCGAGGAGATCAGTTAAATTTTAACTTGAGCGCTCGAACTCACCGAAGAGCAGCGCTAGCCAAAGTTCTTACTTCTTGAGCAGGAACTTCTGGACGAAGGTCCAGATAGCGGTCAGGGTGCTGATGATAGCGGCAATAGCCTTGGCCCACTCGCCGAGCTCCTTGGGGCTCTCGACGGAACCAGCCGGCTCAGCCTTCTTTTCAGAGGTGCCGGTGGCAGCAGCGGTGGTGGTGGTGGTTGCGTCATCCTTCTTGCCGAGGTTGCCCAGCTGAGAAGAGATGGTGGCGGGCTTGTCAGCAGCCATTGCCGGAGCAACGGTGGCGCCGGTGATCATAGCGGCGGAGCAAGCAACGGCAACCAGGCTCTTGCGAGAAATAAGCTTCATGTAAATTTTCCTTCTTTCGAGGTGAGCTACGAGACAGACTGGACTATATCCCTGAGTCTTAGGCATGCGCAAGAACTTGACTCACATTCCAGAACCATAACGGCGCTATTACGATACAATATAGTTTCTGATACCAAATAACTTTCTGCACCACTGGTTAACTGCCCTCACAGATCCTGCAGCTTATCGACCATTAGGGCAGTCGACCCAAATGTGGCGGCAACTAAACTTGACGAAATGTGCGAAGCGTCACCTTACCCCTGAAATAGGGGATCGTTCAGGTGCTCACGCGATCCCCGTCTGAGCGCAATGGTCGTCTTTATCGGCACCACTACCGAAGTCCCAACACATCCTTGCAACCCCGCCAAGCCGTCAAGCACCCCAACGCGCGCCCGCCACAAAACTCTCCCCGCAAACACAGAAAACCCCCACGCACGTGCCTAAAGCACGCCCATGGGGGTCCATTACTGCAAAGCGGTCTCTCAAGTTCGACTCTTCCAGGTCAAGCCTAAAGCCTTGAGGTTAGAACGGCTCCACGCTGATCCAGCCCCACCGAAGCTTCTACTTCACCTCAGCATTCTGAATCCGAACTTCTTCCGCGGGGGCACCATCCGGAGCCCCATTCTCAGCACCCTGTTCCGCGATCTGCGCCAGGGTCTTCATGCCCTCATCGCCGATCTTGCCGAAGTAGGTATAAGCCGGCGGCAAGGTGGAGTCCTCATAGTTCAAGAAGAACTGCGAACCGTTGGTATCCGGCCCCGCATTCGCCATCGCAATGGTGCCCTTGGGGTAGATCACCGGCACATTCATCGCCCCGGCCTCAGTCTCGTCCGTCGGATACTCATTAGCGAATTGGAAGCCCGGCCCACCGGAACCCTTACCACTCGGGTCACCGCACTGCAGCACATAAATGCCCTGCGTAGTAATGCGGTGGCAGATGGAGTCGTCGTAGTACTTGCTCTTCGCCAGGTGCTCCACCGCATTCACGGTACAAGGCGCCACCGAGCGATCCAGCTCCATATCAATGGGTCCCTGCGAGGTATCCAAGGTGATATTCACCGTGCCGGTGGTCGGCACGCCCTCGGTCTTTTCCGGCGGGGTAGCGTCCTTGAGTGCTTCCCCAGCATTCTCAGTGGGGTAGGAGCAGCTCACGGTATCTGCCAGCGGAGTGCTGCGTTTCAGCGCCAAGGGTTTCGCTTCGGGGCGCTCCGGGGTCTCCGGGGTGCTTTCGGCGCTGCTATTGGCCGGGTCATCAGCCTTTAGGTCTTCTTCACCCCCGCGCGTGGCGGCGTACCAAATACCACCGCAGATCACCAGGATGGCAGCTAGCGAAGCAACCACTACCTTTAGGGGGCGAGCCTTTTCCGCACGATCGCGGGATTTCAGCTCACGTTCAAGCTTGTCCAGGGCCTCCTGGCCGCGTTGCTTATTGCTCACGCTGGGATGTCTCCTTGGGGGTGATTGTGTTTAGAGGTCAGGGGTCAAGTGTAGTCTGCCCTACACCTCGCCACCGAAACCCGGCTATGCTCTGGTTCATGAGTTCTACGCATTTCCAAGGATCCCCCGTCTCCACCAATGGCAACGCCCCCGGCGTCGGCGATCAACTTCCCGCCTTCGAATTGGTCGGCACCGACCTCGCCGCCATCACCAACCAAGACTTCGCCGGCAAGCGCCTGGTCCTCAATATCTTCCCCTCGGTTGATACCGGTGTCTGTGCCGCCAGCGTCCGCGAATTCAATCAGCGTGCCGCGGATCTCGATAACACCACGGTGCTCTGCATCTCCAAGGACCTCCCCTTCGCCCTGGCTCGCTTCTGCGGCGCCGAGGGCATTGAGAATGTCATCGCAGCCTCCGCTTTCCGCGCGGACCAAGACTTCGGCCTCATCCTTACCGGCTCCCCGCTGCAGGGTCTTTTCGCCCGCGCAGTCATCGTCGCCGACGCCGAAGGCAAGGTCAGCTACGTCCAGGTCGTCCCCGAAATCACCGAGGAACCGGACTACGACGCCGCTCTTCAGGCTCTCAACTAAGCGCTTTTTAGCCTTTGCTTTCCCCGAGATCGGGGAGCTAAGGACTCCAGCTCCGGACCCCGCGTGGGCCCGGGGCGGGGTCTGCCGAGCCTCATCGCGGCCTAGCTAAGGGGAGTAGGCTTGCCCGCATGAGTGAGACGACCATCACCCGTGCCGCTTGTGAAGCTCGAGCACAAAATATTATTGGCAACCCACACGTTGACCTCCGCTTAGACCTCCGCGAAGCCCCCACATCCCCCACCTTCGATGTGGACAGCACCTGGCGGCTTCGCTTGCGCTCTAGCGAGCTTAATTTTGATTACCTCGGGAAGGTCACCGACATTAGCGTCGATGGCCAAGCCGTCGATTATGAAGCAACCGCCGGGGGTGTGCTTCTGCGCAATCTTCCCACGGAAACCGAAATTTCCATCCGCATCCGCGCTCATTCTTCTTACTCGCGCACCGGCCAGGGCCTCCACCGTTTCGTGGATCCCAGCGATGGCGAAACCTACCTTTATTCTCACTGCGAGCCCTCAGATGCTCGCCGCATCCACCCGGTTTTAGAACAACTGGATATTAAATACTGCATCCAAACCACCCTCGTCGTACCCGAAGGCTGGCGGGCTCTCGCCAATGGCAACCCAGTCTCAACCGGCGATGGGGCAGTAGCCACCACCTTCACCCGCACCGAACCGCTTTCTAGCTACCTCACCGCCTTTGCTGCCGGGCCCTATGTCGGCGAAACCGATTCCTGGCATGATCCTCGCTCCGGCCGCGATATTGCCCTTGGCGCCTGGTGCCGGAAATCCATGCGCGAGTACTTCGACGCCGAAAATATTCTGGGCATGACCAAAGCCGGACTCACATGGTTCTGCGATCTTTTTGATTCCGTCTACCCCTGGGCCCGCTATGACAGCATCTTCGTCCCGGAATACAACATCGGCGCCATGGAAAACCCCGGCCTGGTGACCTTCACCGAAAACTATATTTTCCGCGACGCCCCCACCGCCTCCATCCGCGCGGCCCGCGCCAACACCCTCTTGCACGAAATGAGCCACATGTGGTTCGGCGACCTGGTCACCCCACAGTGGTGGGATGATCTCTGGCTCAAAGAATCCTTCGCCGAATACATGGGCGCTGCCGCCAGCGTGGGCTGCACCGAACACGCCGATGCTTGGGTGAACTTCGCCGGGCACCGCATGAACTGGGCCTTAGAACAAGACCAACTTCCCACCACACACCCCATTGCCGCCGATATCCCCGATGTAGAAGCCGCCAGCCAAAACTTCGACGGCATCACCTACGCCAAGGGCGCAGCCGTACTGAGGCAACTCGTGCACTATGTCGGCGAAGAGGACTTCATCCATGCCTCCCGCAGCTACTTCCACAAGCACGCCTATGGCACAGCTACCTTCAGCGATCTTATTAGTGAGCTCGAAGAAGCCCACGGCCATAGTCTCCAGCATTGGGTAGATGCCTGGCTGCGCACCAGTGGCTTCGATATTGCCCGTATCACCGTTGCTGGCCCAGACATTCTCATCACCATGGAGAACCCGGCGCCACACCGCCCACACCGCCTAGATATCGGGCTTTATGCCTTAAAAGATGGCGCACTTACCCGCACCAAGCTGCTTGATGTGCATCTTGATGCCCCCACCACCCGCGTTCATACCGAGCTCGCCTCAGAAGAACTCGCCGAACAACTCATCGTGCTTAATGATCAAGCACACTCCTATATTGTCGGCCGCTTCGGGGAGCATTGCCTAGAGCTCATCGAAGATCATCTCTCCAGCATTGATGATCCGCTTACTCGCGCAGTGATTTGGCAACAACTTGGCCAAATGGTCGATAACCAAGAACTCGATCCCGCGTTCTATCTGCGCATCGTGGGCAAGCACCTCATGGAGGAAACCAACACCACCACCGCCAATGCCGTATTAAATAAGGCCTTAGGTTGTGTGCTGAACTATTCCGCCGGGGAACGCCAAGAACACCTAGGCCGTGAACTTGTTTGTGGCCTACGCCGTGAATTAGCTGCCGTCCCAGCAGGTAGCGATATGCAAAAACTTTTAGCGCGCTTTCTCATCCCCGCGGAACTCGGCTATGCCTCCCCAATCGGTGGGGCAGACCGCGATGAAGCCCTAGCCTCCTTGCGGGCTTTAAGGGATGGCGACACGGCGGTGGATCTTGGCCCCACGCATCGCTGGAATATCAATGCCGCACTGCGAGCACTCAATGATCTGCCGGAAGAAGAATTAGCAGCCGAACTCGCCCGCGATAATACCTTGACCGGCCAAGCCCAACACCTGCGCAGTGAACTCTCGCTGCCAGAGCTCAAAGCCAAGCACAAGATCCTTAAAGAGGTCACCACCCCAGGCGCGTACTCCAATGATGAGGTCTCCGCACTACTTGATGCCTGGAATACTCCCGGCTGCATGCATGGTGCGCTTCGTGCCGGTACCCTCAGCATCGCGCAGTACCTCAACCAGGTGGAAACCTGGTGGTCTACGCACCCACTGGAGGTTGCCCGCCAATTGGTGGTGCGGCTTTTCCCCACCCCGAAGATCAGCACCATTGCAGTAAGTACCAGCAATGGGGCAGTAGATGAACACCCCGAAGATGAAGTCTCCGAGGTGTGTTCCGCTACCCGCAATTTCTTAGAAGAACGCCGCGCCCTCCCCGGTGGTTTGCGCCGCCTGCTCCAAGAAAATCTCTATCGCGCCCGCCGCATGGTCCGCATCCAACAGCAGTGGTGCGAATCCACCTACTCAGACTAAGCACCCTCACTGGAAAAAACTTTTCCACCAGGAGCTCCCCGCGCCTTCCACGGTCTGCGGGGAGTTCCTATTTTTATTGTCTTCACCCCTTGTGCCACTAGCACCATCCCGCGTAGTCTGAAC
Organism: Corynebacterium spheniscorum; assembly: GCF_900113445.1. Lineage (GTDB taxonomy): Bacteria > Actinomycetota > Actinomycetes > Mycobacteriales > Mycobacteriaceae > Corynebacterium > Corynebacterium spheniscorum. The sequence goes on along the minus strand of NZ_FOPJ01000010.1, from coordinate 9,478 downwards.
ATGTTCACTGAACCTGTTCACTATTGGAGGCGCTGATGTCCGCCGACGCCACCGAGCCGCACGCCACCGAGCCACAATCTCGACGCACCATGGCCCGCGCCGAAACGGAGCACAAGGTCCTGTGTGCTGCCCGAGAGCTTTTCGATGAACACGGCTACACCGATGCCACCATCCGCGATATCGCCTGCCGCGCCGAGGTCAGTGTCGGCACCGTCATGTCTGTGGGCGATAAAGAAGCACTCCTGGTGCAGATCTTCGATCAACTCATTGAGGCCGAACACCAACACCGCACACCGATTACCGCCGAGGGCTGCGTAGAGCGTTGCCTGGAATTGGTTCGCCCCTTCCTCACGCTCTTTGTTGAACGCCTCGACCTCGCCCGGATATATGCCTCCATTCTCTTATCGGGTCGGCATTCTTCCGAGGTGTTCCAAGCACTCGGGGAGCGCCTCATCCAAGAATTCGAAGATGCCATCACCACCACCGAGGTAGCCACCGCGCACGCAAGCGCCACCGCGCAGGCAAGCGCCACCGCGCACGCAAGCGCCACGGCGCAACGAAGCGCTACAGCGCATCCCCGCGCTATCGCCAAAGCCCTGCATGCCGCCTATATCGGTACCTTATTTATCTGGGCATCGACTCCGAACACCCCGAACACCCCAAACACCCCAAATCAAAACCTCGATGTGGAAGAACACCTTCGCACCCACTTCACCACCGTAATTTCCACCACACACAAGGACGCACCACACTCATGATTGTGCTACCTACCTGGTGGGCACCCAGCCTGCTCGCCCTCATCCTGCTCGGCGATGTCGCCATCAGCCTTCGCCCCATCGGCTTTATCCGCCAATGCCTAGAATCCGTGGAACTCCCACAACGCTGGTGGTGGGTACTCATCATCATCAAGTTGCTTGCCGCCACCGGACTTATCGCCGGCATCTGGATCCCCGGCATTGCTTTCGCCGCCAATGTTGGGGTGATCGCCTACTTCGTGTGCGCAGCCATCGCGCATATTAGGGCGGGTGCTACCGGCACGGCTTTCCGGGTTAATTGCTTGGGCATGTTGGTGCTATCCATTGCACTGCTCATCCTCAGCTATATCTAGGCCCCCGCTTCAAGCCAGTGTAAAAAATTATGCTTCCGGTCAAGAAAATACCGACTAAAGGATGAAGCCAAGCCCCCGCATAAGCCTATAAGCTACCAATTATGCAGCTCTATGCCTTTGCCGCCGGCCCGTACCACACCAATTGCTATGTCCTCATTAATGCAGAGACCAAGCAAGCGGCCGTCATCGACCCCGGCATGCATGCCCGCAGCCGCGTCGAAAAAATCCTCAAAGAGGAAAACGCCACCCTCAGCATGGTCATCTGCACCCACGGACATATCGACCACACCCGTGACGCCGGTGAGCTAGCCAACGCCGCAGGTGTCCCGGTATGGCTGCATGAAGCAGACCGTTTCATGTTGGAAGATGGCGGCGTTTCCGAACAAGCCACCGTGCTTTTCGATGTGCCCGGCATGGAGCGCCCCAATGAGCTGCGCGACCTCAACCACGGCGAGACCTTCTCCATCGTGGGCATGGACTTCGAGCTGCGCCACGCCCCCGGACATTCCCCAGGCAGTGTCCTTTTCGTCGGCGAACACGCCTGCTTCTCCGGTGATGTGCTTTTCAATAACTCCATTGGGCGTACTGATCTGCCCGGCTCCGATCCACAGGCCATGATGGATTCCCTTAAGCACCAGGTCATGACGCTTCCTGATGAGATCGCCATCTTGCCCGGCCATGGCCCAGACACCACCATGCGCGCAGAACGCCGCAGCAATCCCTTCCTCCGCGGACTCGACTAAGCACACCCCCGCCAAGGCACCCACCAAGGAGCCCCACTTAGCCGCCAAGCCGGGTATAGTGTCTCAGGTGAGTGAGCAACAGAAAGTCCAGCCCCTAAAGGCTCCCAAGGGAGTCGCCGAATATGTGCCGCCGCAATCCTCCCGATTCCTCGCGGTACGCGATGCCCTAACCCGGCAAGCCCATCTCGCTGGCTACCAACACATCGAGTTGCCACTATTTGAAGACACCAACCTCTTTGCCCGCGGTGTCGGCGAATCCACCGACGTGGTGACCAAAGAAATGTACACCTTCGCCGACCGCGGCGATCGTTCCGTCACCCTGCGCCCTGAGGGCACTGCCGGTGTGGTCCGCGCTGTCATCGAACACAACCTAGACCGCGGCCAACTACCCGCCAAGCTGGTCTACTCCGGCCCCTTCTTCCGCTATGAGCGTCCACAGGCCGGCCGCTACCGCATGTTCCACTCCGTCGGCGTGGAAGCCATCGGTATTGATGATCCCGCCCTGGATGCGGAGGTCATTGCCCTAGCCGATCGCTCCTACCGCTCCCTTGGGCTATCCGGTTTCCGCCTGGAACTCACCAGCCTGGGTGATAAAGATTGCCGCCCCCAATACCGCGCCAAGCTCCAAGAATTCCTAAACAAGCTCCCGCTAGATGAGGAAACCCGCCGCCGCGCTGAAATCAACCCGCTGCGCGTGCTTGACGATAAGCGCCCCGAGGTCCGCGAAATGACCGCCGACGCGCCGCTGATGATCGACCACCTCAGCCCTGCATGCCAGGAACACTTCGAGACCCTCACCGGCCTCCTTGATGACATGGGCGTTGCCTACACCCTGAACCCCCGCCTGGTCCGCGGCCTGGACTACTACACCAAGACCTGCTTCGAGTTCGTCCACGACGGCCTCGGCGCACAATCCGGTATCGGCGGCGGCGGCCGCTACGATGGCCTGCTCTCCATCCTCGGCGGTCAGGATCTCTCCGGCGTAGGCTTCGGCCTCGGCCTCGATCGCATCCTGCTGGCCCTCGACGTCGAAGGCGTCGGCTTCGGCAATGATCGCCGCGTCGACATCTACGGTGTCGCCCTCGGCGCCGAAGCCAAGCAAAAAATGGCACTCATCATCAACCAGCTGCGCCGCACCGGCGTTTCCGCCGACATGTCCTACGGCGATCGCGGCCTCAAGGGAGCCATGAAGGGCGCCGACCGCGCGCAGGCCCGCTACGCCCTGGTCATGGGCGAAACCGAGCTCGCCAACTCCACCGTCGCCGTCAAAGACATGCTCTCCCACGAGCAGCACACCGTGGCCCTACCCAATCTGGTCACCCACATCCGCAACCTGCTCAAATAATTTCAGAGCTTCGCCCGAGCTCGGATGGCTGAGCTCGGGCTAGCTCCTTCGGGGTTGGCTTCGGGCACGCTATGCCGCACCTAGTGCCCTAGTGGCTAGCCCGCGATTTTTGGGGGAGGATAGGTAAGGAACCTTCAACCCAACCACTCCACAAAGAAGCAGGTGACCCAGCTCAACATGGGCGAATATATTTCCATGTTTGACGACCGCGTCCGCGGTCCCCGAGTCCGCAATAACTACGATGTCATCGTCATCGGTGGTGGCATCTCCGGAGTGCAAATTGCCCGACATTCCGCCGGACGCGGGCTACGCACCCTGCTCATCGAACGCGATGATTTCGGTGCCGGCACTTCCTCTGCTACCTCCAAGATCATCCACAACGGCCTCAACAACATGGCCCACCAGGAGTTCCGCGTCGCAGCCGAATCCCTCAAAGAAGGCCGCTACCTCGGCTTCGCCGCCCCACACCTGGTCCGCCCACATTCCCGACTCATCGTTGGCCGCCACTGGTCCAAAGCCCGCACCGCCTTCTTCGGTGCCGGCATGGCCGCACATGGTCTTTTAGGTCGTGGCCGCACCGAAGGGCTTCCCGCAGATAACCAAGCCGGCGCCCCACGATGGGTCAGCAAAAAAGACCTGCTACGCGAACTATCCTGGCTCGACCCCACTAACCTCGTCGGCGCCTGGCGCCATGACGATAACCTCAATATCCACCCCGAACGCCTCCTTCTCGCCCTGGTTACCACCGTCGCCGAATCCGGCGGCAGTGCCATCAACCATGCTGAAGTCACCACTTTGCTCGGTGGCCCCGGTGAAGGCATAACCGGGGTTCGGGTACGAGATCGCCTCAGTGGTGAATCCGCCGATATTAAAGCCACTGTGACGATTAATGCCGCAGGTCCCTGGGTGGATGAAGTACTTGGTGCGTGGAGTGTTCCGGCCCGCATGGAGATCACCCAACACAAAGGTGTCCACCTACTCTGCGGGGATATTGGCCTTAAAGAAGGCGTCGCCGTCCGCGGTGAAAATGGCCTGCGTATTCTGCTCACCCCCTGGCAAAACCGCACCCTCATTGGCCCCAATGAGGTCGAGGTCAGCGGCAACGCCGATGATGCCTCCCGCGCCACCGTCGCCGATGTCAAAGAAATTCTTTCCGCCCTCGATTCTGTCTCCCGCCGACCCTTCGATCGCCGCCTCATTAAAACCACGATCTCCGGCGTGCACCCACGAGCCAAAGGCTCCAAGACCGAGCGCTTCGAAATCCACAACCACGCCTCTGAAGGCTTCCGTGGACTATTCACCCTCACCGGTGGCTCCTGGACACTTGGCCGCTTAGTAGGGGAGCAGGTCATCGACCGCGTTCTAGCCGATGAATCCGACCGCCTACCTCCAGTGCGCAGCTTCGATTCGCGCTACGTCAACCTCGCGACCTCCTTCGGAGACTATGAGTCCGTCGCTGAATCCTTCGAAGCAGCGCTGGTACGTCGCCCCGAAGCCGAACTCGGTAGGGAAGAGCGCATCCACCTCGCCGCCCTCTATGGAACCGACCATCTCCGAGTACTCGAGCTCATTTCTGAAAACCCAGGGCTAGCCGAACGCCTAGCACCAGATAGCGACTGCCTCGATGTTGCCGCCCAAGCCGTCTTCGCGGTCAGTGATGAAGCTGCCCGCGGGCTCGAGGACGTCCTCGATCGTCGCCTCGCTGTCGGTACCCTAGGCCCCGTTCCTGCCCAAACGGTCGGCAAGGTAGCGGATCTCATCGCCCCGTTGCTGGGCTGGGATGAAGTCCGTCGCGCCACCGAGGTTGCCGAATACCTGGCAAACCAAAAGCTAGACACCGCAGTTTTGGAGGAACTATAGCGCACGGGTGCCTCTTTGATGGGCCTCGTTTTGAGTTGTCAGTCACATAATCAAGCGGGGCCTGCAATAATATTTGCATACAAGACTATATCGTTTGTACAACAATCATTTTCAAAGCTCGGAGCGGCTTTGCTTATGTTCTTTTGCAAACGTGAGGGTGTAATCTCACACCATTCGTTGCGGGGGTAGAGTCGGGGGTGTACAAAGGAATGAAACTGTCAACTACCTGCATTAATAGGTGCTTTTATCTGAAATGATTTCTCTTAGTGTTGGAATCTGGCAACCCTGGTTAACGCTTGATGTAAATCGAGCTTGACTATTTTCCAACGTTGGAGAACCCTGAAGGAGACTCTAATAACTGGCCGTTTACCTATTTCGTTTTATGTGCCCTAGTTATAAAAATGCTGTGAAACCTAATCGACTACCTGTTGTTGACGGAGACGCAGCGGCTGTCGATCAGTTCATCGCGAATTTATAGCAGGTGCTAGGAACGCGGCAATTGGGGTCATTGCTTCACTCCATCGAGGAAGAGGAACCTGAATGAAGGACACTAGAAACCGACCGAATAGTCGGTTGCTTGGTCGACGCGCGTTAGCTGCATTGACCGTCCCGGTGATGGGCATAGGAACAATCACGTTACCTGCACTCACTCCGGAAATTGCCGCTGTCGCATCAGCCCAAGAGACCGGCGACCCCGCAGCTCAGCCAGATCGTCCCACCACCAAATGGGACGTACCTGCCGGCGCCAAAGTCAAGGGTCACACCATCATCCAGTCCGGCGTCACCTTCGCCGAAGTAACTGGTGAGAAGAGCTTTGATATGCGGCTGACCTACCGTGCGACGCTGAGCCCCGCGGCTTGGATCACGTGGGTCTATCTGCACTTTGACCCTGATCTCGCGCCATATATCGACGAAATCTCGGTCAAAAATGAGGGAATCTCGCCTAACGCCAAATACACGCGTTGGTTTGAAAAAGTCACTCCAACGACCGTGAACAATGTCGGCCCTACGGGGAAGCCATATGGTGAGCTTGATCCGTACGCTAATAGCGGCGTCGACGGCGAAGTCTGGCGTGCACTCAATGATTTAGCCAGCGCTCGAGTGCCGACTGTTATCGGCGACAAGTACGAGCGCAAATTCCTCTCGGGTAACTGGGGGATCTTCCCCGATGTTCCGTTACAGAACCAGAAGCATACAGGTATGGTTCATGTAACCTTGAAAAAGCCCATCGAGCAGATCATCAAGGAAACGGGTAAGACGCAATTCGATGCGGAAGCTCGTTGGCAAGGGCAAAACGAAGACAACTCCGAGATCAACGTCGATGCAACCGCTCAAACGGGTACCACTATTGACTTCGACCCAGCTGCGGGTGGTTCCAAAGGCACCACCTGGCTAGATGCGCAGTCATTGACCTACTTTGAGTTAGGTAAAGAGCCTGGTCTGATGGGCCCCGATGGAAAATTCGTCCCTGTCTCAGACGGTAAGGTCTCAGTGCTTCGCACCAAGACGCAGCGATTCCATAACATCGCCACTTATAACACCGCTGTCGGAGCGAAGAAACCTTTCGATGTGCATCTTCAGATTGATCCTGCCGTCCTGGCGGCCGTTGATGGCGATCATGTGACTGTATGGGAAGTCTATAACTCCGGTAACTACGCCAACGGAGCTTCGGAAACTCCAGTTCAGGTGCCGGTTTCCGCTTTTGATGAAAACGGTGTCGTTCGCATCACGCAACGACAGGAACTAGAAGGTAGTCCAAATACCGTCGTCATTGACGACATTCACCGTGTCATCCAGCCTAATGCCAGCGACCCGGTCGTCGATGGCATGTACGTCGATATTCCCATCGTCGAATCTAAGCTGATTGAAAACTACTCTGATCCGACTTACTTCAAGAGCATTCACTTTGCACAATGGGTGACTGCTGATGAAAACGGTGGCGACCGACTCATCGATAAGTCGAATACCAGCTCCTACTGGCGGATGTACGTTACATATCGACCGACGGTTGCTAATATCTCCGCTCCGGCTGAAGGTGAAGGCGACGCAGTCACTGCGGAAAAGAACACCGCCCGCCAGTCGCAGAACTTCCTGCAGGGTAATTCTGAACCCAACTCGGAAGTCACGGTTTACCGCATCACCGGCGAGAACCGCGAGGTCGTTGGACACACCACCGCGGACGAGAGTGGTAATTGGGCTGCAAAGATCTGCGACCCCGCCACCCGCACCGGTGAAGACCCCAACTCCTGCCCGGCCGTCTCTCTTGAGAGCCTCGGGCTAACTGCAGAAGGCGCAACCTCCACTTTGGCTGTTGCTGCCCGTGCCGGTATGAACGCCGAATCTGCAGATGTTCCGGTTACGATCACCAAGGTCGAATCGAATGCTCCCACCACGGACTACACCAAGGAAGCACCTTTCGACCCCTCCGAAACCAACAACATCCTCACCGGTAAACTGGCTGCTCAGCATCAAAACGGCACCCAGACCAAGGTGCAGGCCTATGTGAAGACCAGCGACGGCTCCGAAATCATCGTCGGTGAGACCACCGTCAATGGCAACGCAACGGAAACCCCGGAGTTCAAGCTCACCGTGGATCCGGCCAAGGTTGGCCCGGCCAAGGAAATCTTCCTCCGCGCCATCGAAGGTAACTTGCCGGCTGATCCCACTGCACCCGTCGAGCGCTCTCGCGATGATGCATACTTCAAGTCCGCTGAAGTTAGCGTTCCCGTTGAATTCAATGGCCCCACCATCAGTGTCAACCCTGTTGCGGTGACCGTTGAAGAAGGCGACGAAATCCCGGCAGACACCGTTCTCGGTACCGTCATCCCGGGTAAAGACGCCACGATGCCGACCGCCGAGCAGATCAAGGTGGAAGGTGCACCGGAAGGCGTCACCACCGCTTTCGATCCCGAAACCGGCAAGATCACTCTGGTGGGTAGCCCCGTTGCCGGCACCGCAAAGGCAGAGCCCTATGCAGTGACCATCGCGATCGTTGATGAACTTGACCGTGAAATCACCAAGGTCGATGCTCCGATTAAGGTCATCGCCCACAACGGTGTCGCAAACACCACCGTCAAGATCACCGACACCGTCGGCGGCGGCCCTGATGGCTCCGAACCAGACGGCATTTTCACCGCTGGCGAAGATGTCGTCTACACCGCGACCACTGACATCACCGAAGGTGGCGTCAAGGATCTCTCGGTCGTTATCGATCAAGATCCGGATGCCCCCTTCAAGGCAGATGCAGTCCCGACCGTCACCAAGGATGGCGTCAAGCTGACCCCGGATGTGGATTACACCGCAACCAAGCAGCCCGACGGCTCCTTCGAGATCGACTTCAAGGATCCGGTCGACGAAGGCTCCCAGATCATCACTACCATTGATGGTCAAGTAGCGGCTGAGAAGCCCGCCGATGGCGACGGTGTGATTGGTGGCGACGGTTATAAGCCGGGTACCACTGATCCAGACGGAGAGGGCGAAAAGCCTGAGGTTCCGAACACGCTGGATCCCTCCAATGAGGCTGGCAACCCGGTGGACTACTACATCGGCAAGATCAATACCGTTGTCGGCATCACCGATGCCGATGGTGATGGCGTCTTCTCCGCAGGTGACGATGTCACCTACACCGCCACCTCCACTGTCGTAGGCGGCCCGGTCGAAAAGCCGGTCATCGTTCTCAATCAAGATGCTGACGCCCCCTTCAAGGCAGATGCAGTTCCGACTGTGACCAAGAATGGTCAGCCGGTTCCGCAGGAGGATTACACCGCTGAGGTTGTTGACGGCAAGCTGACCGTTAGCTTCAAGACCCCGCTTGAAGCAGACGACGTCATCGTCACCAAGATCGATGGCCAAGTTGCCAAGGAAACCCCTGAAGGCGGCGACGGAATCATCGGCGGCGACGACTACCAGCCGGGTACCACCGATCCCGATGCCGAAGGTCCGAAGGATCCCACGGCTAACGTCAAGGACCCTGATACCAACACCGGCAAGCCTGTGGACTTGTACCCGGGCAAGATCGACACCGTAGTTAAGATCACCGACACCACCGGTGGTGGCCCTGACGGCACTGAGCCGGATGGAAAGTTTGCCGCAGGTGAGGGCGTGACCTATACGGGTACGTCGACGGTTACTGGTGGTTCGGTTGAGAAGCCGGTCATCGTGATTAACCAGGATCCGGATGCGCCGTTTAATGAGGGTGCAGTTCCGACTGTGACCAAGAATGGTCAGCCGGTTCCGCAGGAGGATTACACCGCTGAGGTTGTTGACGGCAAGGTGACTGTCACCTTTAATAAGCCGTTGGCTGAAAATGATGTCGTTGAGACTGTCATTGAGGGCACGGTTGCTGCTGAGAAGCCTGAAGGTGGCGACGGTGTGATTGGTGGTGACGGTTATAAGCCGGGTACCACTGATCCTGATGGTGAT
>NZ_FOPJ01000011.1 GCF_900113445.1 Corynebacterium spheniscorum | reverse complement strand
GGCTCTTCGGATTCTGGCGGGGTGTCATGCATAAAAAGGGGTGAAGGTGGTTCATGCTTAGAGTGTGAGCAATAAACAAAAAACAACCTTCACCACCTGCGAGCCTACCGCGATTCTTCGGTATTTGGTTAGTTTTAAAAGACATCAACGTCTTGGCCTACCACCGCACCGGTCCATCTCAGGCAATCGAAATTGAGCAGGCCCTTGATGATCCTCGGTGTGAGCAGTGCGGGGATCGTGCGTATATCAAAGACCGCCCGAAGGTGCGTTATATCGACCTACCGGTATTCGGCCGGCCCATGTCATTGCTGTGGCGTAAACACCGGTTGTACTGCCCGAACCCTGACTGCCAGGTAACCACTTGGACTAACCAGGACAAAAGAATCGCATCGGTTAATGCGAAGCTAACAACCCGGGCAGCGAAATGGGCAACCAAACAAGTCGGCTGTGGCCGCACCGTAAGCGAAGTAGCCACTGAACTGGGATGTGATTGGCATACCGTCAACGACACCGTCACCGTATACGGCCAAGCCCTACTAGAAACCGATCACAAAAGGCTCAGCCGCACTAATGCCATCGGGTTGGATGAAACAAAATTCGTGCGCACCGATAACCATAAAACCCACTACGTCACCACCGTCTGCGATGTGGAAAACCACCAGATCATCGATATCGTGCCGAGCAGGAAATTCACCGAGGTAGCCGGCTATTTACATGCCCAACCAATAAAGTGGAAACACCACATCCGCTACGGCACCTTGGACATGAGCCCGGCCTACCGAGCCGTATTTACCGTGGTCCTTCCTGAAGCAACCCAGGTAGCTGACCATTTTCACGTCATCACCCTTGCTAACCGGGTGCTAGATACCGTGCGAAGGCGAGTCCAACAAGAACAAACCGGCCACCGGGGAAGGAAAAACGATCCGCTATACACAATCCGTCGCACCCTTACCCGCGGAGAAGAACGCTTAAAAGACACCACCGCACAACGTTTAGCTGCGATGCTGAAACTTGGGGATCCGAATGCGGAAGTATCCCTGGCCTATCGGGTAAAAGAACGCCTACGTGAGTTCTACCGGCAACAAGACCCCGAGCAGGCTAAAACAATGCTGGATGAACTGATCGATACCTGCAAAAAACCCAGCATGCCGACAGAACTTCAACGGCTAGGGAAAACGCTAACAAGGTGGAAACAGCCCATCTTGGCGTACCACACCAGCTACCTATCCAACAGCATTACCGAATCAATGAATAACCTCATCAAACGGATCAAACGCATTGGATTCGGATTCACCAACTTCCACAACTACCGCATCCGAGCATTGCTGTACGCCGGCAAACCCAACTGGCGGCTCCTACACAACATCTTCCCCTAACACACCCCGCTACAATCCGAAGAGCCCTTTAACCCACAGTGGCCCTGACATGCGAAAACAGGCCACACCGAAAAAATTCAGTGTGGCCTGTTCATGCTTGGTCGGGATAACAGGATTTGAACCTGCGACCTCCTCGTCCCGAACGAGGCGCGCTACCAAGCTGCGCCATATCCCGTGGGTACCGCGATAACTCTAGTCCACATCTTAGGTACCTAGCAAAACGACAGCTTAACTACCCTTTTCGGTGATGCGCAGAATGGCTGCACTGGGTCGGCAAAATAGCCGGAAGGGAACATAACGCGAAGTCCCCAAACCATTGCTGACGTGCAAAATCATGCCACCGAAGTCGCTGAGGCCGCGTGCCCGTCGCCGATCAATGCCACAGTTGGTGACAATCGCATGCTCGCCTGGCAAGCACAGTTGCCCACCGTGGGTGTGCCCAGCCAGCGCCAAGGTGTAGCCATCAGCCGCAAAAGCAGCCAGCACCCGTGGTTCCGGGGCGTGCGTCAACGCAATGGATAGATCCGCATCCGGGTTCGGTGGGCCAGCGATGGTTTTATAATTATCGAGGTTATGGTGCGGATCATCCACCCCAGCGATCGCTAGCTTCACATCCCCAACCTTGAATTCGCAGCGCTGGTGGGTGGCATCATGCCAGCCGCGTTCAAAGAAAATGGTGCGCATATCCCGCCAGGGTAATTCCACTGGTGAAGGCTTATTTTTCTTCCCAATTAGGTAATTGAAGGGGTTGGGTTTACTCGGTGCCCAATAATCATTGGAACCAAAGACGAACACTCCGGGGCGGTTCAGGAGATCACCCAACGCCTGGATAACCTCCGGTACTCCTTGCAGGTCAGAAAGATTATCCCCGGTATTAACCACCAAATCTGGCTGCAAAGCATCCAGTCCGCTCACCCACGCCTTCTTCTTTTCCTGTCCGGGAATCATATGTAGATCCGCGATATGCAGGATGCGGAACTCTTGTTTCCCCTTTAAAGTCCCCGGCGCGAGGATGGGCAAGGTGTAGTCGTGGAGTTCGAATCGGGTGAGTTCCCGATTGCCATGCCAGGCGAGGGCGCCGCCGGCAAGGGCGGCACCAGCGCCAGTTAAACCACAGCTGACAAGGATGCGTCGAAGAAGGTTCACTTTACCGAGCCTACCCGTGGGGTGCCCGTGGGCTTATGGGCGGCCTAGGGCGTCGCGGAGCTGCTCGTTGAAGCGCTCAATGTCTTCTTGGGTGAATCCAGGGATCTCGAATCGGTTTTCCAGGTCCTCGCGCTCCTCCGGTTGCGGGCGAACCACCGGGGCTGGGGAACCATCGGAGATCTGCAAACTAATGGTGTCGCCTTCCTTGATGAAGGCAGAGCCATCGGCATTACGGGCATCAACTACTTGGCCACGCGGGCGACCATTGCCACGCACAATCTGGGTGGTCACCTTATAGCCAGCACCTTCAGCCTTCTTGCGGGCATCAGCTTCCATGAGGCCGCGGAGCTGCTCAATGAACTCCTGGGTCTTACCCTTTTCCAGCTTCGCACTGGCTTCGGGGATATCACCTTGGGTGGCTGCCGGAATGCGATTGGCAGCTTCGAAGAAGATGCGTGCCGGTTCGGTGCCGCCATACATGGAGCCTTCTTGGCATTGGCGCGCCGGGCTGGTGCACAGCGGGGCGGTGCTGGTGCCGTCGTTGTAAATGTAAGGGGCAGCGGCGATCCCGCTATTAAAGCCCAAGAAACCAGCGGATTGGTGGTTCTCGGTGGTACCGGTCTTAGCGGCTAGCGGAGCACTCCAGCCGAAAGCACTCGCAGCATTAGCGGCGGTGCCCTTAATGGCGTCTTCGCTGAGGCCATCCGCGAGTGCGTCAGCTACCTCGGGGTCGAGCGCGTTTTCACAAGCTGGCCGCTCCAAGTAGAGCTCTTGGCCATTGCGGTCAGTGATGCTGGCAATAGGGTTAGGTTCGCACCAACGGCCACCACTAGCAAGGGTGGCGCCCACATTGGCTAGCTCCAGGGGATTCACGGAGATCGGGCCCAGGGTGTAGGAGCCGAGGTTAGCGGCCTTGAAATAATCCGCGATGGAGTATTCCTCGTTGTAGCTCTTATCCACTGCGAGGCTGCGCAGGCCCAGGCGAACGGAAATATCGACGACCTTCGGTACCCCAACATCTTCAATCAGTTTCACGAAAGGAGTGTTGGGGGAGTGTGCGAGGGCATCACGCAAGGACATTTGGGGGCGGTATTGGCCGGAGTTCTCCACGCAATAAGTTTTTGGTGGGCAATTCTTGGCACCGCCTTCACCAAGGCCTTGAGCCTCATAGCGGGTGGGGACATCCAAGACGGTGTCCAAGCCGATGCCATCTTCTAAAGCGGCTGCGGCGGTAAAGACCTTGAAGATGGAGCCGGCACCATAGCCCACCATGGAGCTGGGTTGGGGTAGCACTGTTTCGCCGTTTTCGAGATTCAGGCCATAGTGGCGGGAGCTGGCCATGGCGAGAATATCGCGGGTATCAGCCCCTGGGCGCAGCACATTCATCACGCCGGCCACACCCTGTGTCATGGGGTCGACCTGGTCGGCGAGAGCATCGCGAGCGGCATCCTGAACGGCGGGGTCCAAGGTGGTGCGAATGGTGTAGGCGCCATGTTTGAGGTCATCGAGGCTAATGCCCTTGGCCTGCAAATAGGTCAGCGCATAATCGCAGAAGAAGCCGCGGTCACCGGCCGCGATACAGCCATTGGGAAGCGTACGGGGTTCTTCGAGGACCCCGAGTGGTTCGGCGGCGTAACGGTCAGCGTCTTCCTGGGTGAGGCGCCCAGTGCTGACCATGGTTTGGAGCACCGTATTGCGCCTTTCCAGCACACCATCGGGGTTGTTATAGGGATCCAGGTAGCTGGAGGATTGCACAATGCCCGCCAACATTGCGCCTTGGGGAACATTTAATTCCGCGGCGGGAATGCCGAAATAGGTTTGGGAGGCAGCCTCAATGCCATAGGCACCGTTGCCGAAGGGCACGATATTGAGGTAGCGGGTCAAGATCTCATCTTTGGTTAAAATCTTGTCCAGCTCCGAGGCCATCCGCATTTCCCGGAGTTTGCGGGGAATGGATTGTTCGATGGCGCGGGCCTGTTCCTCTTCAGTTTTGGCATCAACGAGCAGCAAGTGGTTCTTCACATATTGCTGGTTGATGGTCGATGCACCTTCAGCCACCCCACCGGCAGCCAGGTTGGTAATCAAGGCGCGGGCGGTGCCTTGGAGGTCCACGCCTTCGTGCTCATAGAAGCGGCGGTCTTCTACCGAAACGAGTGCGTCTTTGACGGTTTGGGAGATTTGGTCACCATTGACCTCATAGCGGCGCTGGGAGTAGAGCCAGGCCATGGGGTTGCCATCGACATCGGTGATCGTGGTTACGCCGGGGGCGGTGCCATCAGTCATGTCGGCAAGGTTGGTTTGCATCGCGGCATCGGTACGCGCGATCGCCGCTCCGGTGATTCCGGCGGCGGGGGCAAGCGCAAGGGCACCCATGACTCCAGCGGCAACGGTGGCTGCGAGCAGGCTTCCCAAAGATTTCAAGGCTGACACGACCCTAAGACTACGCACATAACGGGGGTTACTGCGAAGAATAGGATCCCCCCATGATGTGACGTGCGCTATAAGCAGGAAGTATGGTGAGGGTGGTTACAGCTTGAGCTAGTCTCTGATGCCGAGCTTCTCCGACAACGCCCCCAGGACCCCACCCCGTGCCCTGAAGGAGTCCCAGCGATGACAACCTTTTTGCCAGCCCCCAGCTCCACCCAGCAGCTCCCAGAGCCCGCTGACTTCAGTGAATTAACTGAACGTGGGGAATGGATCCGCTATGCGCTTTGCCGCGGTCAGGACCCAGACGCGCTCTTTGTTACCGGGGCGGAACAACGTAAAGCAGCGCTGATCTGCGAGGGCTGCCCAGTGATTGTGCAATGCGGGGCGGATGCCTTAGACAATAAGGTTGAGTTCGGGGTGTGGGGTGGCATGACAGAACGTCAACGCCGCGCCCTACTGCGCCGGCACCCGGAAGTTACAAATTGGTCGGAGTTCCTCAGTAAGTACGGGTGCGAGGATTAAGCACCTTAGGTGCAGCGCCTAAAACATTTTCACTAGGGTTGGGTTCATGACTAAATGGGAATATGCCAGCGTCCCGCTGTTGACTCACGCCACCAAACAAATCCTTGATACCTGGGGTGAAGACGGTTGGGAATTAGTTTCCGTCATCCCCGGGCCGAACCCGGAAAACCTGGTTGCCTTCCTAAAGCGCCCGAAGGACTAAAAGTGCGTACCTCTGAAAAACTGAAGGAACTAGGCATTGAGCTTCCCGGGGTAGCTGCCCCTGTTGCGGCCTATGTGCCGGCAACGCAGGTGGGTAACCAAGTGTGGACCTCCGGGCAATTGCCCTTCATTAATGGCGTCCTGCCGGCCACTGGCCGCCTGGGAGAAGATATTTCGGTAGAAGATGGCGCGGCCTATGCGCGTACTGCAGTATTGAATGCCTTAGCCGCGGTGGATTCCGTGGTGGGGATTGATAATGTCACCCGCGTGCTGAAGGTGGTGGGCTTTGTTGCCTCCGCCCCTGGCTTCCATCAACAACCAGCGGTGATCAACGGTGCCTCCGAGGTATTGGGGGAGATTTTTGGGGACGCTGGTCAGCATGCGCGCTCGGCTGTGGGGGTCGCAGAATTGCCGATGGGTGCCCCCGTCGAGGTGGAGATCATTGTCGAGGTAGCCCAGAATACGGCCACACCCACGGTAGAACGCTAGACTCGGACCCATGGAGCATCCCGCATATAGCCAGTTGCGCCAGGTCACGCCCTCCGCTGGCGTCGTCCTGTGCCCAAACCCCGGTTATGCCAGTCTTGAAGGAACCAACTCCTGGGTTATCCGAGCCCCGGAAGATGATCGCAGCATCGTCGTTGATCCCGGACCTGAAGATGAAGGCCACCTCAATGTATTGAACTCGAATGCTTCCGAGGTGGCATTAACCCTCTTAACTCACCGCCACCACGACCACGGTGATGGTGCCTACCGCTTCCGCCAACTCACCGGCGCCCCCGTGCGTGCCCTCGACCCAGCGCACTGCGTGGGTAATGCTGAGCCCCTGCAATGCGGGGAAATCATCAGCGTTGAGGGTGTCACCCCACAGATCGAGGTGGTCTGCACCCCGGGGCATACTGCCGATAGTGTGTGCTTCTTTGTGTGGAGTGGGGAAGTGGGCTCCTCCACCTTGGAGGGCATTATTACCGGCGATACCATCGCTGGTCGCCACACCACCATGATCTCTGAAACTGATGGGGATCTGGGCAAATATCTTGATACTCTGCGCCTGCTCGAAGAACGCGGCCAGGGAATCCCGCTGCTGCCTGGGCATGGCCCGGATGCCCCGGATATTTCGGTGTTTGCCCGCAAGTACTTAGATCGCCGGCAACAGCGCCTGGATCAGATCCGGGAGGTGTGGAAGCGGTGTGGCCGCGATATTGCGCTGAAGGACCTCATCGATGAGATTTATGATGATGTGGATCCGGTGCTGCGCGGCGCCGCAGAGCAATCCACCCGCGTGGCCTTGCGTTACCTAGAAGACCAAGGCGAGTAGCTCTAAGAAATGGAGGCCCTCCTGCGCATCAGTGCGGGAGGGCCTCCATTGTTTTAAAGATTAATTAGCGGGCGCGGCGGGCCAGGTGCTCGGTATCAACAATGAGCACGGACTTGCCTTCCAGGCGGATCCAACCGCGGTGCGCGAAGGTCGCCAGAGCCTTGTTGACGGTTTCGCGGGAAGCACCAACTAGCTGAGCGATTTCCTCTTGGGTGAGGTCATGGTTGACGCGCAGTGCGCCACCTTCTTGGCTGCCGAAGCGATTAGCCAGGTGCAGCAGGGTCTTTGCCACACGGCCGGGCACATCGGTGAAGATGAGGTCCGCCAGGGAGGCGTTGGTGCGGCGCAGGCGGCGAGCCAGCACGCGCAGCAGCTGCTGGGAGATCTCCGGGTGGTTAGCAACCCAGGTGCGCAGCATCTCGGAGTTCATGGTGGCGGCGTGCACCTCGGTGACGCACACAGCAGAGGAGGTACGCGGGCCCGGGTCGAAGATGGAGAGCTCACCGAACATATCGGAGGGACCCATGATGGTCAGGAGGTTTTCGCGGCCGTCGGGCGCGTGACGGGCCAGCTTCACCTTGCCGGAGGTAATGATGTAGAGGCGGTCACCCGGATCGCCTTCTTCGAAAATGGTGGTTCCGCGGGGGAAACGCACCGTTTCCAGATCGTCGATGAGGTTGGAGACGGCGACGGGGTCGACTCCTTGAAAAATCCCGGCGCGGGACAGAATCTCCTGTACACCTTCCACGTTATTCTCCTTGATACGTTCTGACGAGGGGCTAAAAGCGAGTCCACAGTACTGATAGGCGCAATTGCTGCACTCTCGCGCATTGGGCTCAAGCTTTATTAGTCTGTGCCCCTTGGCCCCGAAATGGGTGTGGTCGTCACCACTCTACCGCGAATAAGTAGTGTTTCGCATTGCAGACTATTGTGCTCTAGCTAACTGTCTGCTCTTTGCCCCCCTTTTGGGGAATAAAGCTATGTGTAAGCTAAATATTTTAGTTCTCATCCGAGTGGAGTACGCGCTTTTCTAAACGCTCCATTTGCATAGCGAAGATGGCTAAAACACTGGGAACGAGAACCACCAAAATTATGCTCATAGCGTCGCAGTCTAGTGCGCGCCGATGCGGGCGGGCGGGTTAAGGTGGTCTGCATGTCCACAGCTGCTATACCTGCGTCACCGTTGGCTCGTACGCGTCGCGCCCGGAAGATCAATCGCTTGTTGGCGGAAGGCTACCCGCACGCGCACTGCGAATTAGATCACCGCAACGCTTTTGAGCTGCTGGTGGCTACCGTTCTTTCCGCGCAATGCACGGATATTCGGGTGAATCAGGTGACCCCGCAGCTTTTTAGTTTATTCCCCAGCGCGATGGAATTAGTGGATGCGCCGCTGCCGATAGTGGAAGAGATCATTCGCCCGACGGGGTTTTATCGCGCTAAAGCAAGCAATATCATTGGGCTCGCCAAGGAGATTAAGGAACGCTTCGGCGGTGAGGTTCCGCGTGGCCTTGAAGAGCTGGTCAGTTTGCCGGGGGTGGGGCGGAAAACCGCGCATGTGGTTCGCGGGAATGCCTTTGGGATACCGGGGTTGACGGTGGATACGCACTTTGGACGCCTGGTGCGGCGCTGGGGGCTGACAGAGGAAAAAGACCCGGTGAAAGTGGAAGAGGAGATCGCGCAGCAGGTGGAAAAACGCGAGTGGACGATGTTTTCGCACCGCGTTATTTTCCATGGGCGCAGGGTGTGTCATGCGAGGAAAGCCGCATGTGGGGCGTGTTTTTTGGCGAAGCAGTGCCCGAGTTTTGGGTTGGTGGGGCCGCGCGAAGCACCGCTGGCTGAGGGTTTAATTAAAGAAATGCACCCAGGGGAGCGCGAGAGGTTGCTCCACCTAGCCGGAATCCGATGAAGGGGCGCAGTGCGATGAATCCATGGAAGTCGGTGGCTGCGGTAATTATTGCCACCATCGTGGTGGCGGCCGGAGCTTTTACTATGCTCACTACTTTGAATAAGGAGCGCCCAGCGGACCCCGTGAGCAGCAGTAGCCCAGTGAGTACCTCGGGAACACCGATCTCGGATAATGCTCTCGGTACCCGCCCGCAGTGCAGCGCCGCGGTGCCGGATCTGCCGTGTTTGGGGGCGGAGAAAACCGCGGAGGCGAAGCCGGTGGCGGTGCTGAATATTTGGGCGGCGTGGTGTGCGCCCTGCCGCGAGGAATTGCCGATTATTGCGGAGTTTGCGCAGCGACATCCGGAGTACGACGTGGCGGGGGTTCATGCTAACCCCGAGGCGGGGCAGGCAATTGAGTTATTGAATCAGTTGGGGGTGGAGCTGCCGAGTTACCAGGATGCGGAGAATACTTTTGCGATCAAGCATGGAATTCCGCCGGTTTTGCCGGTAACGGTGGTGCTTAAGGATGGTCAGGTGCAGGCGGTGTATCCGCAGCCCTTCCATTCGGTAGCGGAACTTGAAGAAGCGATTGCGAAGGCCTTGTGATGAGCATGCCGGAACCCGGTAGCGGGGAAAATATTGAGCTCTTACCGCAGCGCGCACCCGCGTGGATGCGTGGTTTGGTGGATGCCGTGGCCGCGGGGCATACCAATGCGGCGGTGCCGGAAATTAATCGTCGTAAACCACGAGTACCTGATAGCAGGATTAAGGGTGCGGCGGTGCTGATGCTCTTTTCAGGGGCGGAAACCACCGCGGAGTTACCTGCGGATGCGGAGGTGTTGCTCACACACCGTAACCCGCGGCTGCGGAGTCATTCTGGGCAGATTGCTTTCCCCGGTGGGCGGATTGATGCGGAGGATAAAAACGTGGTGGATACCGCGCTGCGGGAAGCCTGGGAGGAAACGGGGTTGGATCGCCACCATGTCAGCCCGCTGGCGACCTTGCCGGAATTACATATTATGACCTCAGGTTTTCCGATTTGGCCGGTGTTGGGGCATTGGCATATCCGCGGGGATGTGCGGGTGGCTAGCCCGGATGAATTAGATGAGGTGTTGGCGGTGCCGGTACAGGAGTTAATCAACCCAGAGAATCGCCTGATGGTGGGTAAGGAGTTTTGGCGCGGCCCGGCTTTTCGCATCAATGGTTATTTGGTGTGGGGGTTCACCGGTGGGTTGTTATCGGCGATTATTGAAAGCGCTGGGTGGGAGGAACCCTGGGATAAAAACACCACCCATAGTTTGGCGGAGGCGGTGGAGAACTCGCGTAATAATGAGGCAACACGCCTGTGGTGATCCTCCCCAAGGTTCTAGGTGCACACCATGGGTCTGCACTATCCTCAAGGCACACTGACTCTGCCAGCCCCCAGAAAGGCCGAACCCACACCTTATGACTGCATCGCCGATCGTTGACGGGATTATCCTCGTCATTTTGTTGATCTCTTTGATCGGCGGATGGCGGCTCGGGGCTTTTGCCTCCGTGCTCTCCACGGTGGGGGTGCTTGCTGGGTTGATTGTGGGGGCTGGGGTCGCGCCGATTGTGATGACGCTGACCGATAATTTCGCGCTGCGTTTCCTACTGGCCTTAGGCACCGTGGTGCTGCTCATTGGGATCGGCAACCTGGTGGGCGGCTACCTGGGCTCCGCTTTGCGCGAACGCATGCCCTGGGGCTTATCGCGTTTCCTTGATTCCCTGGTGGGGTCGCTTTTCCAAGTAGGCACCGCACTGGTGGTGCTGTGGTTGGTGAGTATTCCGCTAGCAGCCGGGGTTGGTGGGCAGATTGGTGAAGGGATCCGCGAATCCCGGATTTTAAGGGGAGTGGATCGCCACGCCCCGGTGATGCTTGCGCAGCTGCCCGCAAAAATTTCCGCCATGATCTCTGAATCTGGCCTACCACCCTTGGTGAGCCCCTTCCAGGACAGCTTGGTGGCAGAAGTGGAAGCCCCGCGCATTGAGGTGGAAGACCATGAGCTGGTGGAGCGCCTGCGTCCTTCGGTGATCCATGTGCTCGGTGATGCGCATAGTTGCCGCCGCCGGCTGCTGGGTTCGGGGTTTGTGAGCGCCCCGGATTATGTGATCACTAATGCCCACGTGGTGGCCGGCACTGATGATGTGCGCCTAGACACCACCGCCGGGATGAAGCAGGCCGAGGTGGTGTACTACAACCCCAATGTGGATATTGCAGTACTCCATAGCCCCGATCTGGGGCTGCCGGTGCTGCCCTGGGCCCAAGAAGAAGCCCAAGCCGGCCAAGATGCCATCGTGATGGGGTTCCCGCATTCTGGCCCCTTTGAGGCCGCCCCCGCGCGCGTGAGTGGGCGGCTGCGCATCGCCGGGCCCGATATTTATGCTGCTGGCCGGGTAGAACGCGAGGCCTACACCGCCCGCGGCAACATCCGCCAGGGCAACTCCGGCGGGCCGATGGTTAATGCCCAAGGGGAAGTCATTGGAGTGGTATTTGGTGCCAGCCTGGATGATTCCGATACGGGCTACGCCCTGACCGCCGCGGAGGTCCTAGGGCAGGTGGGTGATGTGACCTTGTTGCACAACGCGGTGGATACCCAAAGCTGCGTGGCTAAGTAAACCACCACTTACGCACGCGGCGCGCCAACTCCTGCGGTTGGCTCAGATGCGCCAAGGGCCCCACACCCAACTGGTGATCCCGCACCATGGGTGCTGGGCATTCCACCTCCCGCCACTTCGCCGGCAAAGAGGCACTCACCAGGCGGTGCATCTTCACCCGTGCAGCAGCGGTGGAACACACCTGCGCGGCGGTACGCTCCCACTCCAGCTCCTCCAAGAGCCCCAAGGATTGCAAAAGCTCCTCGCGCTTCTTCACCAAAGACGTGATGTTGAGGCTCGCCCCCAAAGACCGCAGCCGTGCCTGCGTGCCGCCGCACACGGGCTCGTCCAGCGCAATTAACCCCGCCACCCTGCTGGGATACCCCGCCGCCACCGCGCGCCCCGCGATCGCCCCGGTATCGCTACCTAAAATAATCGCCTCGCTTCGCCCCAGCGCATGAATCATCCCAGCGATATCCCCGGCGATCCCGCGCACATCATAACCAAAGCTCACCGGCGGTTTATCCGAAAGCCCATAGCCGCGCAGATCCATCGCCACCGCCCAAAAACCGGCGTCCGCGAGCGGCTGCAGGAGATCCTTAAACTCAAACCACCCGCCATAGGCGCTGTGCAGACATAAGACCAGTGGGGCTTGAATGTGAGCTTTCTCCGAGATCGAGTGCTGCGGGTGAGTAGCTGCGGTGCTGGTAGCAGGGGGTGCGCTGGGCGCGCCGCTAGTGTTGGGCCCGAGTTCGGCGGTGTGTAAGCGGATACCCCGGCTATGCCGATACACATGCTCGTAGGGGCCGTCGATCAAGAGGACGGAGGGGGATAAACAATCCACGGGCGGTACTCCAGGAAAAGGGTGCTGATAGCACATAAACGCGCCGTACCTGGTAGGAAACGACGCGTTAGAGAAGGTGCGGAAAAGCTAGCTGGTGAACATCCCGCGGTCTTTAGCTTCCAGCTGCTTGGTGGCCTTGCCGGGCACCAAGGTCTTGAGCTCATTAACCGACTTGATGGTTTCCTTTGGCTTGCCCATCTTCTTGACCTTGCGGTAGCCGAAGAGACCGATGAGGGCGGCCAGGACAACCATGATTAAGAAGACGATGAGGAAGGCGGCCCAGCGCTCTAGCCACTTGCTGAGTAGCTCAGCGAGGAAGAAAAAGAAGAAGAAGGAGCTATAAAGCGCGATGGTGCCGGCGACACCGAAGAGGCCACCGCCGACTGCACCCTTCTTGGCTTCTTGGGTGAGCTCGGTCTTCGCTAATTCCAGCTCGGAGCGGAAGAGGGAAGACATCTGGGAGGTGGCGTTGCTGATCAGGGTGCCTAAAGAGTCCTGACCAGGGGAGCTAGCGTCAACATCGCTGAGCGGAATCGCATTAACCCGAGGACTAAAATCTTCGGTTCCATCAGTGAAGAGTCCATTCTGGTTGTTCACGTGTGCTTTTCCTCCTGCAAATGTGACGATATATCCCTAAAACCTATTCCCCGAGTGTAGCGGTTCTTCCTAGAACACACACCCCACACCCCCTGAATTGTTGACAGCGGCGTGGGAGAAAAAGTTTAAGCTAGGGCGCATGGCCTCGCCTCAACAATTAGCACTCTGGGAATTTTTGCGGGCCCAAAGAGAGATCGCAGCCCGCGAAGCAGAAGCCAAAGAAGCGCTGCGTGCGGTGCATCGACGCCCCATAAACCTCAGGCGCCATGAGGTGACCACCGCCGCTTCGGCGCTGCGCGGGGCGAAGCTTTCTGCGCTGCTGGAAGGCGATGACGCGTCGAGGCATACCACCAGCTATTCCTTATTAACCGAGGAGAAATTACAGGGCGTGGCGAGAAATTTTTTGCGCGCCCCAGCGCAGGTATGCGCGCAGCTGGATGTGCTCTGTGGTGGGGAGGGGAAAGCCCGGCATCCCGAGCGGATCCACGGGTTGGCGCGACTGGCAGGTGATGTGGAGGGGCAGGTGCTTTATCCGCAGATCGTGCATGGGGAAGTGCTGGGGAGAAAAATTTTTGGGCCGCGTTCTGGGCAGGTGGCGCGCGTGGCGGCGCGGCTGGCGGCGGTGGCTAGTGGGTTTGATCCGCGAGGATTGGCGGTGCCGGAGGTGTATCTACACCGGCATGCCCGCCGCTACGCTGAGGTGATGGGGGCCTGGGAGGATGGGCCGGCAGCGGCAGTGGAGTTTCTTTTGGAAGCCTGGATTGCGGGGGCTGCGGAGGCCGAAAGTATTGCTGCGGAGGCAGCTGGCGCTTAGCCGACTGTGGTGTTACCTGGGGTTTGGCGGGTGCGCTTCATTAACCACCAGCCGCCGAAGCTTAAGGCCGTAATAGCGGCTACCACCCCGGTGCCGATGCCAAGGTCACGCACCGAAGGGGCAGTGAACAGCGGCACGGGGTCTTTGAAGGAACGCACCTGCCAGCCGCGTTCTAAGGCGATTTTCTTTAAGCCGCGATCTGGGTTCACGCACACCGGGTGCCCGACTTGGGACAACATGGGTTCATCGGTCACCGAATCGGAGTAGGCGAAACTAGAGCCCAGATCATAGGAGCGCTTAAGCGCTAGTTCGCGGACCGCTTCGGCTTTTGATCCGCCGGTACAGAAGAAAAGGATATCGCCGGTGTAGTGCCCATCGGCGACCTCTAAGCGGGTGGCGACAATATGATCCACCCCCAGCTCCGCGGCAATGGGTTGGACGAGTTCTTCTGCCGAAGCGCTCACAATAATCACATCGTGGCCGGCTTCTTTATGGGACTCGATGAGCTCGCGGGCTTCGGCATAGATGGTGGGGGTTAATACATTGTGCAGGGCATCGCGGGTGATTTGGCGGACCTTGTGCACATCCCATCCGCGGATCATGGCGGTGAGCCGTTGGCGGGTGGCTGCCATTTGTTCATCGGAATGCCCGCCGAACATGAAGCTGGCTTTGGCTAAAGATAATTGCAGTGCGGTGCCGTGGCTGATGAGCCCATTGGCAAAAAATTCTCGCCCATAGGCGTGGGCTGAGGAGGTGGCGATGATGGTTTTATCCAGATCAAAGAAGGCTGCGACCTTCGCTCCCGTGGCGTTAGCAGCGAAGGGGGCAGCGCTCGAGTTCCCCGATGCATCAGCGCAGGACACGTCACCGGAGGATGCACCAGCGGGGCTCGAGTTTGGGTACTGCTTCGCCTTCACGCAGCTCAGTCTAACCCGCTTTGCTGGAAGCATTGTGTCCAATCCCTCCTAAGAGCCTGAAAACCTGCGCGAAAAGCTGCTCTAAAACGTGGGGTTTGAAGTCGACCAACCCCCCGCTTTTAGGTGCCCATTCGATATTGCATCACCGCAGCTCAACGCAGTTTTTAGGGGATAATGTTGCAACCCTTCATTCGATATGCGATACTTTCCACTGCAGGGCCCCGATATACTGTGCGGCCCGCCCCGGTCGTCCCCCCCGAGGCCGGGTTACGACGGCCCGCGCGCACCCCCCCCCGAGGCGCGGGTCGTCTTTTAATTTCTACCTCCTTTTCCGCCCAGCACTATCTCTTGGGATGCGCTGCTGAAGATTGAGGTATTTATCCCCAGGACGCGCATAGCCACCTGGGTTATCCACAGCTGTACGTGAAGGGCCCTCGACAACTATGAGCTGCTCTGCGGAAGATGCAGGCTATGAAAGCCACGCACTATCTGCCCCTGCTCTTAATTGCCATTAGTGACCCGGTGATTCACCCGGAGGTCAGCCATATTGCGGCGGCCACCGGCTGCGAACTTTGTGATAGTACGGACCCAGCCGAGATCCTGCGGCTACTACCGCGGGCCGAAGCGCTGATTATTGATACTGCCTGCGCTCATGATCTTCATGAATATGCGCAGCACAATGAGATAGCTATTCCTAGCCGGGAAAGAATCTTCCACGTCACCGCCGAACCTGGGCCGATTGATTATCGCAGTGCGCTGCGCTGCCATGCTGAGGAAGCCTTCCTGGTGCCCTCCCAAGCCCCGGAATTATTAGCGGCTTTAGGCAAACATCGCATGCCCCACGGCCAGGGGCGATCAGCTCACCAGAATCGCTGCATTGCCATTAGCGGGGCAGTAGGGGGCAGTGGGGTAAGTACCTTAAGCGCGGCGCTGGCCCGTACCGCTGCCGCGGAAGGGCAGTATCAGTGCATTGGCCTGCTGGATTTAGTGGAATCCTCTGGTGGCCTGGATCTTCTCTTAGGTTTAGAAAACACCCCAGGTATCCGCTGGCCAGATTTAAGCCTGGGGGAAGGCCACATTGATTATGAGGCCCTAGACCAAGCCATCCCGCACACCAGCTATGACCAGATTGGGGTGTTATCCCAAGCGCGCAGCAGCGTGGCCGGCGCCGGGAGCCTCACAGATGCGGTTCCCACCATCAGGCGCGTGATCCACAGCATCCACGAGGCAGCCACCTCTGTGCTGGGGGTGTTGGATTGCCCCACCATCTTCGGGCAGCCAGAAAATAATCTGGCGCAATTAATCAGCGAAGAAGCAGATCTGGTGGTGTTGGTGGTTCCTGCTGAAATTCGGGCAGTAGCCGCTGCTGCTGGGCGTAGCGCGGAACTTAAAAGCGCTGGGATAAGCCCGCTGATCGTGCTGCGGCATCGCAGTTGGTCAGGGTTGGGGGTTAAAGAAGTAGAAGACATCCTCCAAGAAGAAGTCTTAGTAGAGATCAGCCATATTCACCGGCTACCGAAAACCACGGAATTACAAGGGCTGCCGCAGGTATTACCGCGCCCCTTGCTCCACGCAAGCCGCGCGGTGCTACACCAATTGCCGCCGCGGGCTCGGGAAGCAGCGTGATGAGCATGGACCATATTATTGAGGCGGTACAACAACGCATCGCCGAGCACCCAGAAATTTTTAGCCCCACCCAGCTAGCCGCGGTGGTAAGAGAAGAAGCCGGGGTGATTAGCGATGTTGATGTCCTAGCGGTGCTGCGAAGGCTTCGCCATGACTCCACGGGGGTGGGGTTATTAGAACCCATTGTGGCCACCGAAGGGGTCACAGATGTGCTGGTGAATGGCCCAAACCAAGTGTGGTTTGATCGCGGCCAAGGCTTGGAAAGAAGCAGCCTATATTTCAGCAGCCCCGCCGAATTACGCCAACTAGCCACGCGCTTGGCGTTAGCTTCCGGTGGGCGTTTAGATGATGCCCAACCCTATGCGGATGGTCGCCTGCTACGCCCCGATGGTTCCCAATTGCGCATCCATGCGGTGCTCAGTCCCCCAGCGGAACAAGGAACCTGCCTAAGTCTGCGAGTACTTCGCCAATCTCATTTAAGCCTGGTGTCTTTGATCCAAGGCGGCACCATGAGCGCGCAGATTGCACGTTTCCTCCAAGACATTGTGGCGGCCCGACGCGCCTTTTTGATTATTGGTGGCACCGGCAGCGGAAAAACCACCTTATTGGCAGCACTTTTAGCGGAGGTGCCGGAACAGGAAAGAATTATCTGCATAGAGGACACCACCGAATTGCATCCCCCGCACCCGCATGTGATCAACCTCAGTGCACGGCACGCCAATGTGGATAACCGCGGTGCGATCAGCATGAGTGATTTATTGCGCCAAGCTTTGCGGATGCGCCCAGATCGCATTGTGGTAGGCGAGATCCGCGGCGCTGAGGTGGTGGACCTACTCGCAGCACTTAATACCGGGCATGAAGGCGGGGCTGGAACGGTGCACGCCAATTCCTTAAAGGAAGTACCGGCCCGCATGGAAGCCTTAGCGGCCCTAGGAGGTTTGGATCGCACAGCACTGCACTCCCAATTAGGAGCCGCAGTAGATGTATTAATCCATGTGCGCCGCGGTGCGGATGGGAAAAGGCAGGTCCACGAAATTGGGTTATTGCACGGCAACCCCGTGGAGGTGGAGCTGCTCTGGGATAGCGAGCAGGGCGAATACCCCGGGTTTTATGACTTCCAAGCAGAACTACATAGCCAAGTGCGGTGTTTAGCATGATGCCCACGTCCCTCTATTTCTTCCTCGCCCCACTTTTATGGGGTACGCAAGCTCGCCCCAGTAAAAGACTCAAAGCTTTAAGCAGTACCCCCAGCACGCGGCGCTTAGGCAGCACCAGTATGGGGCTGGGGTTGGCGGCAGTGCTGCTACTGATTGGCCTGAATTATGTGCGCTGGAGTGTGCTGATGGTGGGCCTGATGATCACCGTGGTGGTGTGGCGCTCGTATCGTGAAGCAACCAAGAAACGCCACCACCTGGCCAGTACGGAAGCTTTAGCGGAGTTGCTAAGCCAACTTCATTCCCAAATCGAAGCTGGGGTGCCACCTGCCCGCGCCTTAGAAACCGCGGCGTCAGGTACGGCGACAAGCATGCCGGCAGAAATGCGGCGGGTGGTGCACAGTGCTTATCAGCGTGTTCACAGCGCCGGCGGTAGCCCGGCTGCCACGCTGGCGCAATCATCGCTGCCGGAGTTGATCTACCTGGGGAAAATCTGGGGGTTGGCGGAACATCATGGGTTGCCCTTAGCGCCACTGATGGATCATGCCCGCTGCCGATTAGATGCGCAGTTGCGGCACTATAAGGCCACCGCGGCGAGCCTAAGTGGTCCCAAAGCTTCCGCCACGATCTTAAGTGCCTTGCCTTTTGCCGGGATGATGCTGGGCAAAGGCATGGGGGCTGACCCCTGGGGTTTTCTTAGCGGTGGTGGGGTCGGTGGGTTGATGTTGGTGATCGGGGTGGGGCTTAGCGCCAGCGGTTGGTTGTGGTGCCAACACATCATCAGCAAAGCCCAAAACCTACATGTTCCCGCTGCGGGGAAGGAGCCGAGATGAATCTGCTCTTTCTTCTTCTTGGTGCGGCCTTTTTACTCGGGGCGCCACTGGCAAGCAGCGCTGAGCGGCTACCTAGCAGCACTATTCGGGCCCGGGATGGACCACAAAGACCACTGCGAGTAGCGCTGAAGCGCTTGCGCCGAAACCACCCGGAACAGCTCGCGGAACTAGGCGCATTAGCAGCGGCAGCGGACCTGGAGCTATTTGCTGCGTGTTCGGCTGCTGGGCTTAACCCCGCGCTAGCTAGTGCCGCGGTCGCGAGCGTGAGTGCCCCGCAGAGTGCTGGGTATTGGCAACAAGTAGCCAATCTCTTAGCACTGGGGGTGCCGGCGCAGCGCGCCTGGGAGATCATGCGGAAAACCCATGAACTGAAGGAATTAGCGGCATTGGCTACCACCGCGGAACAAAGCGGCAGCGCAGTGATTGAGAATTGCCTGCGACTGGCGCGGCAATTAAGAGCAGAGGCTAAAGAAGAGGCCACCACGAAGGCAGAAAAAGCCGGGGTGTTGATCGCCTTGCCTTTGACCTTGTGCTTCCTACCAGCGTTTTTAGTGCTCGGGTTAGCGCCCGTGGTGATCTCGCTGGGCAGCCAGATGCTGCAGCACTAGGAACACCAAGAACTATCCCAAAAAGAATTTTCACGAAAGGTAAAAACCATGAAGCAGTGGCATAGCGAAGGCCAAGAACAATCCGCGGCGATTATTGCCGCCGAAGGCAGCGGATCTCGAGGAAAGCCCACCACCCCGAGCATCCAGGGGCTGCGCAGCACCTATGTGTATGGCACACCATTTAGGCATCGCAGCCCACAAAGTCGGATCGATACCACCGTGTATGCGCGGCGGATGATGGAGGTGTTTTCAGCGAAACCGCCGCGGGCGCATCGCGAGACTGTGTTGAGCCAGGTGTTAAAGGATGAGTCGGGGATGAGCACGATTGAGTACGCCATGGGTAGCTTGGCGGCAGCGGCGCTGGCGGCGGTGCTTTATACCGTGGTCAAGGGCCGTGGCGTGGTGGATGCAATCCAATCGATCATTATGGATGCGCTGTCGAATGTGCCCGGATAAACCGGATCAGCGGCGGGGGTTGGGGGAGGAAGGATCCGTCACGATTGAGGCGGCGTTCTCCCTCAGCGCCCTGGTTGTGGTGGCCGCGCTGATCATTGCGGCCCTAGCCACCGTGGCTGCCCATGTGGCGGCCGTGGATATGGCTGGCGCCGCTGCCCGCGCGCACGCTATTGGGGTGGAATATCAGCCCCCGCGTGGGCAGGTAAGCGTAGGCCGTGAAGGGGGATTGGTGAAAGTAGAAGCGAGGGTGCCCGCACCGCTGGGTTGGCAGCGCGCCATCGCAGTATTCCCCCTGGAATATCAAGGGGAAAGCAAGTGAATGAAAAAGGTTATGCGACCTTGCCGGCCGCCGCGATAATCGCCGCGCTGGTGTTTTTAGCTGCACTTTTAGGTGCAGCAGGTGCGATGGTGGTGGCGCAGCACCGCGCGCACGTAGCCGCTGAACTAGCGGCAGTAGCTGGGGCGTGGGCACACAGCCGAGGCGAAGATGCCTGCGCGGTGGCCAGCACCGTGGCAGAACTTAATGGCGCGAAGATGCGGCACTGCCTAGTAGACGGAGCAGATGTGCAGGTGGAAAGCCGCGTAGGTTTTAGCTCGCCCACCAAGGGGGCAGCGCTGGGGCAGGCGCGGGCTGGGCCCTTATAGCGCGTGTACGGGGTGATTAGAGTTCTGCACCCAACATGGAGGTCATGGCACCTAAAAGGGTGATCGCACCCTGTTTATCGAGGGGATGATTGGCATTGCCGCACTTCGGGGATTGCACACATAGTGGGCAGCCGGATTCGCAAGGACAGGAACGCACCGCCTCGAAAGTGGTGGCGATCCAATGCGCGAACTCGCGGAAACCACAATCGGCGAAACCAGCGCCGCCGGGGTGGCCGTCGTAGACAAACACCGTGGGCAGGCCAGTATCGGCGTGCTCGGCGGTGGACACCCCGCCAATATCCCAACGATCACAGGTGGCAATAAGCGGGAGCATGCCGATAGCGGCGTGCTCGGCGGCATGCAAGGTGCCGGGAATAGCAGCTGCTGCGATGCCCATGGCTTCTAGCGCAGCGGGGTCAATGGTGTAGGCCACCGCTTTGGTCATGAGCTGTTGTGCCGGGAGATCCAGCGGCACAGTTTCTAGCACCGTGCCATCGGGCATGCGTAACTGATAATCCACCACCTGGGTGGTGACCTCCACATCCACTGAGGCCACCCACAGGCCGGGGGAGGGGTTGAATAAGGACTTCCCAGTTACCGGTTCGCTCATAATGCGGATATCGGTGCGGGTGCGTGCCATGGTGGAATACTCCGGGCTCGCTGGTTGCGCTAAAGCCACGCAGGCATCCAGATCCAGTTCTTGGATGAGGAAGGTTTCGCCGCGGTGTAGGTACACCGCGCCGGGATGCACTTGGCTACCAGCGCGGGCGGCATCCACCGTGCCGAGAACGCGGCCGTCTTCAGCATCCACGATCATCACCTCATTGCCGCTACTGCCGCGCAGATTCACTACCTGGTGTGGATCAACCTGGCCGGGCTGCAAGGTGGCGAACCAGCCGCGGGGACGCTTCCTTAAGAGTCCTTCGGCTTGGAGTTCTTCTGCCACCTGCGCGGCACCGAGTTCGTTGATCTCGGTTTGGCTTAAGGGCTGTTCGAGTGCGGCGCAGAGGAGATGTCCGCGCAGCACATAGGGGTTGGTGGGGTCGAAAATAATCCTTTCGACCGGGCGATCCACCAGCACTTCGGGGTGGTGCACCAAATAAGAATCAAGGGGTTCATTGCGGGCAATGAAGATCACCAAGGCGCCTTGGCCGCGGCGCCCCGCACGCCCACCTTGTTGGCGAAGGGAAGCGATAGTGCCGGGGAAGCCGGCGGTAATCACCACATCCAGGCCACCAATATCAATGCCCAGTTCCAAAGCATTGGTGGTGGCCACACCAAGAAGCGCCCCGGAGTCCAGGTCATGTTCTAGCTGGCGGCGATCCTCAGCTAAATAGCCGGCGCGATAAGCCGCAATGCGTTCAACAAGGTCGCTGCGCCCCAGGCTGCTGAGGGTTTCTTGGCAGCCTAAGGCGGTAAGTTCAGCTTGGCGGCGGGAACGCACGAAACTTAAAGTGCGGGCACCGGCGGCAACCACCACCCCCATGATCTCTGCTGCTTCGGTGCTGGCGGCTCGCCGTTTATCCGGCATCGGTTCACCCGCATCATCGAGGAAGGGGGCGGGCTCCCACAAAAGGAGGGTGCGCGGGCCATGCGGGGAACCGTCGGTGGTGATCACGCGCGGTAGTTGTGGGCGGTGGCCGATGAGCATGTGGAAGTGCTCGCCGGGATCAGCGCTGGTAGCTGAGGCCGCAATGACGACTGGGTGCGCACCATAATGCGCGGCGAGGCGCAGCAGGCGGCGGATGACTAATGCGACATGGGCGCCAAAAATTCCGCGGTAGCTATGGCATTCATCGATGACGATGAAGCGCAGGTGGCGGAGGAAACGTGCCCAGCGTTGGTGGTTGCTGAGGATTCCGCCGTGGAGCATATCTGGGTTGCTGAAAATAAAACGGCTATGGTCCCGAATCCCGGGGCGCGCTTCGGTAGGGGTGTCGCCATCGTAGGGAGCAGGCTGGATGCTGCGCAGGTTCTGGAGGAACTCCTGGCGCTGAGCCGTGGAAGTGGGGTGGGTTGGTGCCTGGTGGCCTGCTGCTTGATGGCTTGTTGCTTGGTTGGTACTGGGACTTCCCGCACTATTGCCATCAGACTTTTTAGTCTTATTGTTGGTATGAGTTTCGGGGCAGTTATCTTCTAGATTTCCTGGGTATTCTTCCGCTCCCGCAGGAAATTCGCTGGGAACCTGTATTTCCTGAAGCCAGCGGCTAAGTGTCAATAATTGATCCGCGCCGAGTGCTTTAGTGGGCGTTAGATAAAGCGCCGTCGCCTGTTTTTCGGTCGCTAATCTGCTCAGAATGGGCAATAAATAGGCCAAAGACTTCCCAGATGACGTTCCAGTGGCGAGGATCACGTCTTCGCCATGCCAGGCGGCGTCCGCAGCGGCCCGCTGATGACTCCATAAGCTGGAAATTCCCTGATTATTCACCAAAAAATCGCGTAGGTTTTGGTCGCACCATTCCGGCCATTCGGCCAGGTCAGCGGGCGCAGAAACGATGGTGTGCACATGCGTGGCGGAGACTTTATCCAGGTGGGTGAAAATATCTTCAATTAGTTCCGCTGTTGCGGGGTCAATGGAAGGGGGAAAAGCACCCAAAGTGCCGCTATTTTCCGCTGAAATAGGGTCATTCATGATCAAAACTTAACGTTTCGCTCCCAAAGTGTGGAACACTGGAGGTCGGTCGCAAGTTCTTGTGCGCACCGTCCCACCGCAAGGTTGTGGACGTGGTCGGCGCTCGCAGGAAGTTCATGCGAGGGCCCGGAACGTAGCTGTACCGGGAGTTCGATAGACCCGGTGCACCACCCGGTCGACCTACGTGGTGCAGCATCACCATACACAAGCAAGATTGGAATTACCCCATGGCACAAGGCACCGTTAAATGGTTCAACGCAGAGAAGGGCTTTGGATTCATTGCCCCCGAAGACGGCTCCGCAGACGTTTTCGTTCACTACTCTGAGATCCAGGGTGCGGGCTTCCGTACCCTCGAAGAAAATCAACCCGTTGAATTCGAAGTCGGCGATGGCGCAAAAGGCCCGCAGGCTCAACAGGTCCGGGCCATCTAAAACCCCGTAAACTTTTTTAGGCAACGCCGCCCCGTCCCCTCACCTAGTGGGGGTACGGGGCGGCAGTGCGTTATCCCCCTATGCTGCTTCATAGTAAATACACGATGTGTACGGTGTACCGTATGTCTCGTTAATGGCATAACTCGCGTGTGAACACACCAAAGTTCAGGACTCACCCACTGAAGCTTTGGTTTACACGCGCGTGGGTACCTAAGCCCACACGCATGAATTCTTGGGGTGTTGCCCCAAAGCTCATGCGCCTTATATTCGCAGAATGCTGTTATATATAGGCATCGCAGGACTTTTCAGCACACTGTCCTGCTCGGCCGCGCCGCTCCTTGGAGTTGGCACACTGTGTGAATGAGCCTCACACCGACCGCACCCCCACAGGTTGAGGAGCCCAACACACACGCAGGTGCCCGCAGCACAAACGGGGCTAGGTTTTAGGGCCGCGGTGTCAACGTGGGATTATGGTCCTGCGAAAATATTAGAAAATAGCAGTACTGCGAGACTGAATCATTTGTGGTGAACGGGAAAGGGATGAGCCCCGTGGCAGAGGCTAAGGGATCAGGCACCAAGCGTCTGGTCATCGTCGAATCGGCGACCAAAGCGAAGAAGATCCAGCCCTACTTGGGCAAGGACTATGTCGTGGAAGCGTCGGTCGGCCATATCCGTGACCTCCCCCGCGGCGCGGCGGATATCCCCGCCAAGTACAAAAAAGCGCCCTGGGCGCGCCTTGGTGTGGACACCGACCATGACTTCGCCCCGCTTTATGTGGTCAGCCCCGATAAAAAGAAGAAGGTCGCTGACCTTAAGACGAAGCTCAAGGACGTTGATGAGCTTTTCCTCGCCACCGACCCGGACCGCGAAGGCGAAGCGATTGCCTGGCACCTACTGGAGGTCTTAAAACCCAAGGTGCCGGTGCGCCGCATGGTGTTCAACGAGATCACCCCCACCGCCATCCAGGCCGCCGCGGAAAACACCCGTGAGCTGGACACCAACCTGGTTGATGCGCAGGAAACCCGCCGCATCCTTGATCGCCTCTATGGCTATGAGATTTCCCCGGTGCTGTGGAAGAAAGTCATGCCTCGGCTATCCGCCGGCCGCGTGCAGTCCGTTGCCACCCGCGTGGTGGTAGAACGCGAACGCGAACGCATGGCCTTCCGTTCTGCAACCTACTGGGACTTAGAGGCAGCACTGCGCACCAAGGAATCCATCCCCGGTGCGCACACCGCAGATGCTGAAAACCCCAACCGTTTCCTCGCCCGCCTCTTCACCATTGATGGCAAGAAGGTCGCCCAGGGGCGCAACTTTGATGACCGCGGCCAGCTCAAAGACTCCGCCACTGATGTGGTGGTGGTTGATGAATCTCGCGCACAGGCACTCGCCGATGCTCTCCAAGGCCGTGAGCTGCTGGTTTCGGATGTTAAAAACGAAAGCTACACCCGCAAACCCTATGCGCCTTTTATGACCTCCACCCTCCAACAAGAGGCCGGCCGGAAGCTGCGTTATACCTCTGAGCGCACCATGCGGATTGCGCAGCGGCTCTATGAAAACGGGCATATCACCTATATGCGTACTGACTCCACCACCTTGTCGGAGTCTGGTATTCAGGCTGCCCGCGAGCAGGTCATGGAACTCTATGGCAAGGAATTCCTAGCCGATGGCCCGCGGCGCTATAAGAATAAGGTCAAAAACGCCCAGGAAGCGCACGAAGCTATTCGCCCCGCTGGCGAACACTTCGCCACCCCGAAGGAACTCGCCGGACAACTCGATGCCGAAGAACTTAAACTCTATGAGCTGATTTGGCAACGCACCGTCGCCTCGCAGATGGCTGATGCGCGCGGTAATACGCTGACCGTCACCATCACCGGCACCGCCTCTAGTGGGGAACTCTGCGAGTTCCGCACCACCGGCCGCACCATTACTTTCCCTGGTTTCCTGCGGGTTTATGTGGGTATTTCTCAACGCGCAGATGGCAGCAGTGTCGACGATAATGCTGAAAAGCAGCTGCCGAATCTCACCAAGGGTGAGGCCCTGGATGTGGAGAAGATCCAGGCCGAAGGGCATGCCACCAAACCCCCGGCACGCTATACCGAAGCGCAGCTGGTGAAGAAGATGGAAGCCCTCGGCATTGGCCGTCCTTCCACCTACGCCGCCATTATTAAAACCATCCAGGACCGCGGCTATGTGTTCTCCCGCGGCAATGCGCTGGTACCCAGCTGGGTAGCTTTCGCAGTGGTTGGCCTCTTGGAGCATAACTTCGGCTCCCTGGTGGACTATGACTTCACCTCCTCCATGGAGGACATGCTTGACCGTATTGCCCGCGGTGAAGGTGATCGCACCGATTGGCTGACCGGCTTCTACTTCGGTGATACGGCCGCCGGCGATGAGATGGCTAATACCATTGCCCGCGATGGTGGGTTGAAGACCCTGGTGGGCGATAACCTCGAGCATATTGATGCCCGTGAGGTGAACTCCCTGCATCTTTTCGATGATGAGGAAGGCCGCGCCATTGTGGTGCGCGTGGGCCGCTATGGGCCCTATATTGAGCGCATTGTGGGTCGCGATAAGGAAGGCAATCCCGAATATCAGCGCGCTAACCTGCCGGAATCCACTACCCCGGATGAGCTGACCTTAGAGTTCGCCGAAAAACTTTTCGCTACCCCGCAGGGTGGTCGCGAGCTGGGGAAGAACCCCGCCAATGGCCGCATGTTGGTGGCTAAGGAAGGCCGCTATGGCCCCTATGTCACCGAGATTGTGCGCGAGGATGAGCGCGAAGAAGCTGCCGCGGAGGCAGAGAAGGTGGTTGCCGCGGAGCGTGCGGAGGAAGACCGCCAGCGCGCCGCGGAAGGCAAGCGCGCGAAGAATTGGGAAACCAAGACCGCCGCTGCGCAAAAAGAAAAGCGCATCAACCAGCTAATTGAGGAGACTCTCAAGCCGGGCACGGCTAGCTTGCTGTCCTCCATGGAGCCGGCAACTGTCACCTTGGAAGATGCCCTGAAGCTGCTTTCGCTGCCGCGTGAGGTGGGTATTGATCCCGCCGATGGGGAAATGATTACCGCCCAAAATGGCCGTTATGGTCCCTATTTGAAGAAGGGGAATGATTCTCGTTCCCTGGCTAGTGATGATGAGATCTTCACCATCACCCTGGATCAAGCGCGCCGCATTTATGCGGAGCCCAAACGCCGCGGCCGGGCGGCTGCTAAACCCCCGCTGAAGATGCTGGGTGATAATGATGTTTCGGGTAAACCCATGAGTGTGAAAGATGGTCGTTTCGGCCCCTATGTCACCGACGGGATTACCAATGCATCGCTGCGCAAGGGCGATACTCCCGAAACTATGACGGACGCCCGCGCCTGCGAATTACTATCGGAACGTCGCGCTAAAGAAGCCGCCGATGGTGGTAAAAAGAAGACGACGCGTAAAAAAGCTACCCGCAAACAAACCACCAAGCGGGTGGTGAAAGCAGGCTCGCGTAAAAAGAAAGCCACTTAAACTCTGATGACTTCCTTTATGCAGCGCACCATTCAGGGCGCCCGCTCGCTGCAGGATTCCCTGCGTCTAGCCACCAAGGAACCCGAACGTGCCGCCTATGTGGTCGCCTCCGCAATCAATATCGGGGCGAATCTATGTGGCGCACACAAGGTTGCGGCGATCTCCAAGTCCACCCTGATGCCGCTGCTAGGGGCCTCAGCGTACCGTCGCGGCACGCTACCGGTGGGGCATGCCGCGGCGTGGCTGGGTGATCTTGTGCTCATCCAGCCCAACCGTATTCCCGCCGGTGCAGCTGCGTTTGCGATCGCGCATATCGACTGGATTCGGCGAATGCGCAACCACGGCGCCACCTTCAATTCCACTCGCGCTGCCGCCCGCATTCCTTTATGGGCTTTAGGAACTGCCTACGCTTATCACTTTGAGCGTCCCGTAGCGCTGCCGGTCGCCGCCTATTCCATTTTATTGGGCGCGACGTCCATGTATGGCGATGATCCTGCCCTGATTAATCCTAAGAATCAGACCTCTTATGGCACCGGCCATGGCGGGAATCTTTTCCTCATCTCTGATTTGCTGCTACTAATCCGCGAAGTGGGCCCCGAATTCAGCCCCTTAGTTCGGAATGTGTCCGCCGCCGCGGTAATGGCCACCTATACCTTGGCGCAATTAATGCTCACTGATGGGCTTATTCCCGCCAAGAAATAGTTTCTTTGCTTTTATCGAGCCCCGCCTCCCGAAGGTGAGGGTATAAAAATCGCGCACGCTATGCATATGGCGCGGGGTATGCCACGCCGGTCATGCATAGTGTGCGCGAGATTGAGTGAAGAAAACCTGGCTGTTTTAGGCCTTCGCTGCTTCACGTTGGGAATCAGCGCGGTCGCTTTCCCGAGATTGCAGCCAGCGGTAGCAACCCAAGATCACCACCACAAAGATAATGCCGCCAAGCCAATTGGCTACTCCAGCGAAGGAATCCGGGAAGATCCCCAGCGGCTCAGCCTTGCCAGTAGCCGCAATGATGCCGGCGTTGAGCACACCGAAGAGCGATTCGCCCACAATCAGGCCAGTAGCTAGCAGCACACCCATCCGCTTCGCGGTTTCGGTATTGCGCTGCTGTTCTGCCCAACGGTTATAGAACATGCCCAAGAAAGCACCCATCGGAATCATGATGGTCAAGCTCACTGGCAGATACATGCCCATGCCCACTGCCAGCGGCGGCAGCGAGAAGCGCGTGGTGCGCGAAAGCAGCTCATCAATAATGATGATGCCCACACCAATCAAGGCACCTAAGCCCAGCAGGCTCCAATCCAAAGAGCCACCGAAAATACCTTGAACCACGGAGGACAGCAGCGCAGCCTGAGGGGCAGCCAAAGCATCCGGGCCGGCACCTTCCATACCCACAAAACCAAAGCCGGTGTACATGACTTCCAGGATCGGCGGGATAATCACGGAACCGAAGATCACACCCAAGATCAACGCCACCTGCTGTTTCCACGGGGTAGCGCCCACCAGCTCGCCGGTTTTCAGGTCCTGGAGGTTGTCATTAGAAATGGTGGCAACACCAAACACTACGGTGGCGGTAAACAACGTATAGGCCACCAGTGATGCCCCGGTTTCAGCGCCTTCACCGGTGGCATATTTAATCAGCAGCGCCGCGGCAATCACCACGATGATGCCCACACCGGAAATCGGGGAGTTAGAAGAGCCAATCAAACCCGCCATATAACCACACACGCTGGCCACAATCAGACCAATAGCTAGCACAAAGAGGATGCTCAGCGTGAGCAGCAAGGTGGTGTGATGGGAAATATCGGTGTTGTGTAAGAAGCTCCACAGCAATAGCCCCACCGGAATCATGGAGGCCAAAATAACGCCCACCACGATGGGGAAGGGGATATCCCTTTCCGTGAGATCCAAGGTTTGGCCATCATGGCGTGCGCGGGAAGAAACCATGGCATCTTTAATGCCGCGGATAATCGGCCCAATGATTTTCACCAAAGTCCACACCGCAGCCACCGCCATGGTGCCAGCGCCAATAAAGCGCACATCCTGGGAGAACACCCCACCAACAGCGTCGGCTAGGTCTTCGACCCCATCAAGAGTGCCGGCAGTGAAATAGGGCAGCAGGATTCCATAAGAGATCAGCAAGCCAACGATCATTGCGACACCAACCGAAACACCCACCAGGTGTCCCACACCAATCAACGCCATGGACATGCTGGTGCCCACCATGGTGCCGCCCGAGCCCACCCGGAAAGCCGTAGAAAGACCACCGGCAACCGCCTTCAACGCCGTCAAAAGCGTATATCCGGCAGAAGCCAGAGAACCAACAATAATGACCTTCAAACCGCGACGGTTTTCTTCCGCCTGGCCATGATCATCACCCACGCGGAGCACCTCGGCCGCGGCGACACCTTCGGGGTAAGGAAGATCCGAACCAGTCACCAAAGCACGGCGCAGCGGGATGGAATACATCACGCCCAGGATGCCGCCAATGGCGCAGATCCCCACTGTCGTCCAATAGGGGAAGCCCTGCCACCAGCCGACCATCACCAGACCCGGGAGGACGAAAATAATGGCAGAGAGCGTGCCAGCCGCCGAAGCGATGGTTTGCACAATGTTGTTCTCGGTGATGGTGTGATCAGCAAAGCGCTTCAGCACAGCCATGGAGATCACCGCAGCGGGGATGGAGGTGGCAAATGTTAAGCCCACCTTGAGCCCCAAATACACATTCGCAGCAGTGAAAATGAGGGTAATCAAACCGCCCAGGATCACTGAGCGAATAGTGAGTTCCCGCAGGGTGGAGCCGACTTTGGGTGGTGTCGACATAGCGATCGTCCCTGCCTTTCTAGTCTCATATAGGGGATATCGCCGAAGCAATATCGCTAAAGGGAGTTGTACAGCGGTCCAGAAAACACCGCGATTTCCCTATCCTATGGCAGGAATTCCGCAGGCTAAAGAACAGGGTGCCCACAAAAATGCGGGAGCACACCCCAAGTTTCCGAGGAGAAAATTTTTAAGAACGATCCGCCAGGGTCGGACGAATCGGGCGCGCCAATTGCGTCATCTTCCCGCGACCACGCAGTTCAACCGACTTCAACAAAGTCCAACGTGCCTGCTCAACCTCATTAGCACCCCGCAAGGTAGCCGCGTTCGTTAACACCCCACCTGGGGTGTCTTTCGCCATTTCGGTCAGACGCGCTGCAGTATTCACAGCATCCCCAATGACGGTGTACTCGAAGCGATCATGCCCACCAATATGGCCGGCCACCACATGCCCCGCGGCGACCCCAATACCAGCTTGCAGCTTCATGCCTTTGAGCTCCTGGCGTAGCTCTCGAGCGGCAGTCAGTGCATGGGAGGTGGCATCTGCAAGCGGTAAGGGGGCACCAAATACGGCTAAGGCCGCATCGCCTTGGAATTTATTAATAATGCCGCGATTGCGGTGTACTACCTCCACCACATGCTCAAAGAAACGGTTGAGTTCCTCCACGACCTCTTCTGGGGTGTGGTCCACCGCGAAGGTGGTTGAACCAATCACATCAATAAAAAGCACCGCTACCTTGCGGTCCTCGCCACCTAGAGTGGGGCGCTCTTCTAAGGCGCGGCGAGCAACCTCGGTACCCACATAGCGGCCAAAGATATCGCGGACGCGTTGGCGTTCTTTTAGCCCGCGCATCATTTCATTAAAACCGGCTTGCAGCACCCCGATTTCAGAGCCATCATAAATATCCACCTCGGCATTAACATCGCCGCGGCGAACCCGATTGATGGCCTCCTGCAGCTCCAAGATGGGATCTACTACCGACATAATCGCGAAGGTGGTCCCCACAAAACCAGTGACCAAAGCGGTTACCGATAACGCCAGAATCGCTGGGAAGAGCTCCGCACCATCATTAGGGAAGAAACCCACGCGCTGACCAACCAACAACAATGCAATACCAATCAGCGGGACTGCAGAGGTCATAGTCCAGGTCAACCGCAGTCGATGCGTAATCGGTGGTTCTAGGGTGGAATCCTCAAAACGGCGAGCCAGAGCAGCTGCCGCCACTGGCCGCACGAGTCGTTCAGCTTCCAAGTAGGTCAATAAGATGACCACCATGCCGGCCAATAGCGTGGAGATCAGCACAACTAAACCCAAACGCGGGGCATGGGACCACGTAATCGTGGTGGCAATAGCAATACCGATTAGCCACACAGTGGCGGCTACCGCTGATTGATACACCGGGATGCGCATCACTAGGTTGCGCACCATATTTGGGTCATGGCTTTCCGGGTGTCGCTGCCAATCGAGAACCGGGCGGAAAAGTGAGAGGGTCACGATAATGCCCACCACCACCGCAAAGGCCAGATAACCACCGGCTACCCACGGCAGGTGAGGCACATTCTTTTCGAAGCCATCAACCTCCGGAAGTGGGATCAAGAAACGGACAAACCCCATCACAGCGAGAGCACCAATGACATTACTGCCCAGCACCAACGCGGCATAGAGTGGCCACGAGGTGCCCAGTAGCCACTTCAGTGCCCGGAACAGTCGACTCATGCTTGCTACTTTAACCAACCTGGCCGTGGTTCTCGCCTCCCTGGCGCACAGCCCACCTCGCACCATAGGGTAGGGAGCGTGACTACTCCTGCTCCCACCCCTACTACGGGCCCACATGCAGCGCCGCATCCACGCACGGTAGCTGAGCGACTTGCCGGCGCCCCAGCGGTGCAAAGAGCCATCCTGGCGGCAGCTGAAGAGGCGCGCCGGGAAACCTCCGGAGCAGGTGCTTCAGGTGGAAAGAGCAGTACGCAGCGCGCCGCCATGACTCACGCATGGCTTTTTACAGGACCTCCTGGCGCTGGGCGATCCAATGCTGCATTGATGCTCGCGCAGGCCTTGGTATGTAGCGGACCAACCCCTGGGTGTGGGCAATGTCGTGATTGCCGTGATGTGCGCAATGACACGCATACAGACGTAGTTCATGTGATTCCGCAGGAGCTCTCGATCTCGGTAAGCGTGATGCGAAGCTTCATCGAAGATGCCGCGAAGTTACCCACGGTTGCGAACTGGCGGGTGCTGGTAATTGAAGATGCCGATCGACTCACCGATGAAGCGGCGAACGCTTTATTAAAAACAGTGGAGGAACCACCGGCAAGCACAGTGATTATTTTGTGCGCGCCTTCTACAGATCCCCAGGACTTCTCCGTGACCTTGCGATCACGCTGCCGCCATGTCTACGTACCCACCCCATCCATGGCAGAGATCACCCGCATCTTGGTGGAAGAAGAAGGTGCAACAGAATCCGACGCGCAGCTTGCTGCTGCCGCTAGCTTGAGGCATATTGGGCGCGCCCGGCGGCTGGTGAGGAGCCCAGAGCTACAACAACGCCGCGCTCAGATTTTGGGGCTTGCGGAATTGGTCTTCCACGGCGACCTCGCATTCCGCGGTGTTACGACTTTAGTGAAAGCACTGACGAAGGAAGCCAAGGAGGCGTATGCCGCTCAAGACGAAGCCGAGATGGAGAAGTTGCGCACAGCTTTAGGCATGGGGGCTAAAGGCAAGGGGGTGCAGCGAGCTATGCGGGGTGCCTCTGGGCAGATTAAAGACCTGGAAAAACGTCAACAGAAGCGAGGAACCCGCCGTCTGCGTGATTCACTGGACTTGGCTTTGGTGGACTTAGCTGGCTTGTATCGAGATGCCTTAATGCTCTCCACTGGAGCTGATGTGGAGTTGGTGCACCCAGATTTTGAAGGGGCTTCCCGTGAGATCGCGCAGCGGACCGATAGCGCCGGTGTAGTCGCATGCTTGGACGCAGTGAACCTATGCCGTGAAGCTTTGGGATACAACGTCTCGCCGCAGGTCGCGATGGATGCAATGGTGGGGCGTTTAAGACTAGCCTGCGGTGTTTCCTAAGCTGCTGCGGTGCCATATTTGAAGGTTCTGTGAATCAGTTGGGGATCGTTTTGGGTTGATCCGCGGCACTAGGCTAAACTTTCCTGGCGTGCCGCTTTAGCTCAGTCGGCAGAGCGTCTCACTCGTAATGAGAAGGTCGCGAGTTCGATTCTCGCAAGCGGCTCCATCGGAGTATCAGGTCAGCCCCACGTTCCGGCAAAGGAAGGTGGGGCTGACTTTTTGCTCCGTAGACACGGTGCTCTGTAATAGGTTGGCCCATCCTCTGGGGTATCGGCTCATAGTCGGGTTTGCATGGATGCCTGTAGCTGTTCAAGACCAAGAGGGTGGAGTAGGTTGCTGCTTCCTCCGGGCGCTTTGATTTTCACCTCAGAGACGGTTGGCGGTGCGGCGCTGCTGTCAGCGCATGGATGGTTGACGTTGCGGGTGGCGGCGGAGCTTAAGCCCAAGTTGATGCGCCTCTGCGAGATGAGCGTCGGGTCGCGCTCGTGGCAGTCACAATGTAGAGGTCATACCCTGACCGATCGCGTGACGAATTGGTTGAAGATTACTTCTTCAAAGACGCCAGACAGACACGAGATGAACGGGCCTGGTGGTCAAAGCGCTACAACGAGGATCAACCCACACTCAGCGTTGCGCTGCCTAACCCCAAACGAGTTCGCTGCTACCTGGCACGACCACCACAAACAACTGGTCATGTTTTAACCCGCCGGTCCGAAAACTCGGCCCACCCCAGGGAACCACCATGGCAATCAGGATGTCCAAAGCCATCGCCGCTGTGATGGCAATACTCACTCTGGCTATTATGGTGCCTCTGTCCGCAGAGGCCGAAGCCACCAGCCACGAAGCCGTTCCTACAGCCCTACCCGCGGGAGCTCGAAACGATCCTTCATACCGCCTAGCAGTCGAGAAGAGGGTCGAGACCTATGTGACGAACAAACACGGTATCGTCCAGTTCGACCTCAGACTGGCTCAGCAGAATGGCGAGAATCCCGACGTCGTCGAAGTGGGCAAGTATGTAAACGCATTTGCTGCCAGCAATACTCCTAGTCAGACCAAATCATGGGACGAGTGCACATCAGCTGGAAGCGACATGTCCTCGGGGTACCGCTACTGCGGGTATGGCAGACTTGGTGGACAACCAACCAACACTCTCGATCGCGGCTGCCAACTCCGTGACCGATGCTACGACAGGAGGGGGATGGGGAAGGCGCTCCTGCGAATCTGAGTTCCGCGCATTCATCAGCAACAACAGCGCGAGCATGAGCTGGGCTGAGTGGGCGAAGGTGAAGGGGCGGCAACTTACTTTGCGAGTAAAGCAGCTCTTGGGAAGGGAAAAATGACTACATCTAATCGAGCAGGCGCCCCTGCGTCTCACACTCGCATTTTTCAGATTCACGTCGTTTTATTCGTGATTCTGTTCCTTGGCCAGCTACTAGCTGTCTTCGTGCAGGCCTTGAACAGCATGCTCACTGTCTTCGAAGGTGCCGGCATGGCAGTCGGTGTCATTGGTGCCCTCCATGCGCTTTGGGCTCTCGTGCGGGGGTGGGCACCTGGAAGAGGTACATGGGCATTGATGCTCGTCGCGTGGGTTGTGCTCTTCGCCCTCCCCGGCATCCTCTTTGCCATCGGCATGAGCCTTGGAGGAGTCGGCTAAATCAACGTTACGGGGTGTCGGCTCTGCAGTAGACCCATGCTTGCCGAATTGACACCCCGCAACGGCCTGAGCGCTCTTGTCGGCTTTCTTCATAACGAAGGCGCCGTCGACTCTCGCCGCAAAACCCAGCAGAGAAGAACACCGCCAGGCAGCTTCGCCTCAACCAGTTGGTGAAGCAGTCTGTGCAGTGGATGCCCATGTACGTGTGGAACCAAAACACACACCTGGTGGACTTGTCGTCAATGGAGGCCAGGGCTTGTTACGGCAGGCTCGATCTCGCTAGCACGGCCGACATCACCGTGTTTGTCCTCGTCTTCCCACCTGAGACCGGTGATGACCAGAGTAAGTATGTGGTTGCGCCGTGGTGTTGGATACCCCCAAGACAACCTCCCGCTCCGCGTAGCTAGGGATCACGTGCCCGACGACACCTGGCACACACAAGGCCACCTACAAACGACTGAGGGTAATGTCGTCCACTACGCATACATCGAACACCACAGCCAACAGTTGAGTGAACGTTTCAATATCTGCGAGATCGCTTACGACCGGTGGGGAGGCGTCCAAATGTCACATAACCTCGAAGACGCTGGCTTCACCGTCGTCGTATTCGGGCAAGGATTCCGCGACATGAGCCCACCATCCAAGAAACTCATGAAGTTAGCACTGGAAGGAAAGCTCGCACATGGGGCGCCCAGTCCTGTCATGGATGGTCGATAACATTCACGTATGCACCGACCCGGCCGACAACATCAAATCCGGCAAACAAAAACCACCAGGACAATTAACGGCGTCGTCGCTTCGATCATGGCGCTCGACCGGGCAATCCGAGGCGGTGGACAAGTGGGCGGTCGTGTGTATGACGGGCGAGGGTTACTCGTGCTCTAGGGGCGCAGTTTGCGGATGGCCTCAACGCGTGAGTTAGCGATGATCCACTGTGCGCCATCAGGATCGATGCGGGCTGCTGTGTTTTCTAACGCTGCAGCATAGGCATCGAGCTGCTCAGCCTCAGCCGTTGTCGGTCCTGCCTCGAGGATCAACGGTTCTTGATGTGAAGCCCGATTACGTAGCCGGCGGATGAGCTCTACGTCCGATTCGAAGTCGGCTCGGTTGCGACTTCGGTAGTGGGGCATGCCTCCGTTTTTGAGATTGATGAGTGCTCTCCAGATGGTGACCTCATGGCGTTGGGTCAGCAAGAAGCGCCAGCTATCGAATGAAAGTTCTGCGATCACTTGATCTGGGGTGGCGTCGCGTCCACGGTTTCTGAGCTGACGTTCAACTTTGGCCACCGACCTCTGGAAGGGTTGGTTGAAGCGGTAGCGGGTAGTCGCATGATACCAGTCGTCTTGGCCGCAGTCCTTGGCGAGGCG
This sequence comes from Corynebacterium spheniscorum, assembly GCF_900113445.1. Classification (GTDB taxonomy): domain Bacteria; phylum Actinomycetota; class Actinomycetes; order Mycobacteriales; family Mycobacteriaceae; genus Corynebacterium; species Corynebacterium spheniscorum. The sequence goes on along the minus strand of NZ_FOPJ01000011.1, from coordinate 42,785 downwards.
GTGGTGGATGAAGTTGCGTAGGAGCACCTCGACGTGGCCGACGTCCTCCAAGAATGCCTTGGATAATCTGGTGTTCCAGATGTAGAGAAGGTCTGGTCTTGTAGCGGCCGCGTAGCGATGCAGCCGTGGTGTTGAGAACCAATTTTCCAAAGAGTCCAAACTCGCTACCGAATCGGGAGTGTGGTAATCTGTGTGGCAGAAGGCCCCGGATTGGTCAATGTCGTGAAACATCGATACACCGCCGGGGCTATTGCTTTGCCTTGCAGCTTCCTGGTTCTATTCACTCATTGGATTCCTCCTCGGCAACGGACTCTAGGCTCATCACGCTATCTTTGATTTTCTCAAGAAAAGTCGTTTGATCAGAGTTCAATCCGACACCAGCATGGCCGCAGATCACGCCATAAAAAGTGGCAGTGAAATGGAGGCGTCTGTGTATGGCGGGCGGGGGCTGCTTGTTCTCTAAATCATCGGACGTTTCCAGCCACTCCCTGGTCTCGGCTTCTACGTGCTCTGGACTGGGTGCGGGGCTCAAACCGAGGCGAAACCTAGCTAGGCGGTAGTGGCACTACGATTTCGCTCGAGCGATGATCACCCTAGATGAAAAACCACTGGGCAGGAACTGGATAGTACAGTTCACCCAGTCGACATCAAGCCGTACCGGAGAGGCATGGTCGATAAAAAGCCGTCTGTCGACTTCGAGCCGATAGGTGCGCCGCCTATGCCACGGCCACCGTACCTTCACACCCCATGCTTTACGGGAAGGAGCCTTCACCATGGAGTTGCTTACATGGCTACGAGAAACTAATGCCCGTGATGCTACCGATCATCAGGTCGGCTCGTCTCATAGTTTTTGTTTGGTCCTTCTTCGGCCGGTGGCCGTCCGGTGACGGAACGCTCCGCGATGCAGCTGACGGTGGTGTATTCGTGTGTGCGGATTTTAGCCGAGGCGGTCGCCGGACTGGCGCTACACGTCTGTCACACCGATAAATCTGGGTCGCGGGTGAAAACCCTCGATCATCCGCTGTATGGGCTTCTTCATGATGAGCCAAGCCAGGAGATGACGAGCTTCATCTTCCGTGAAACCCTCATGACGCCTTGACTGGACTCGCTGAAGTCGCTTTGGCCGTAATATGCGCGGCTCTTTTTGCCGCTTTGTTCTCAAGTATTGGTGACTTAGTGCGAGGAAGATTGGCAACGGTAACGGTTTGCCTGCTGATTCTGCTGCTTTTCCCACTCCTGAAGGAATTGATCAGTGGGACTGGCAGTCCTGTCGCGCGATTTGTAACCCCATTCCTAGATACCGTTTCTCCTCTCGCAGCGGTTGATTTTTCGACCTCTCTGGGTAAAGACTCTATGGAAGTTGTATCAGGAATTAAGGCGTTCGCTGTCACCATATGCTGGTCAATTCTGGTGCCGGTGATGAGTTATTCCTATCGTTTTAGGCGGTAGGTGGACACCGCTAACGACGCTATTGAAATCGTATCGATCTAACTGCTTGCAAGATCTACCTTCGCCGCTGCCTCTACGGGACAAGCGCAATAGGCAAGGTAAGTGAATTGAAAATGCTTGCGAAAAATAACGACGTTGCCGTGCACATTCCAGAACCCCGGTCCAGGACGCATACCCTGATAATTCGGATGCTACATGCGCAATTCCCGGGGCAGGGGGAACTCTAAAGTCGGGTGCGTTTGCTTCAATTCTGGCCGCCCGGGCGCTGAGGACCTGAAATAATGGCCCATGCTTAGGAAACAGAGTTCATGGTTCCCCGCGAAAGCTCCTTAAGAGCACGAAAACGGCCACTATCCACCGGTTAAGGCTGGTGGATAGTGGCCTAAACATTAGTTACTGCGGCGGTGGCTTCTGATGAGAGCTAAACCGACAACGCAGAATAGCAGTGCAATTGCACCGGTCTTCGCAACATTAGCGCCGGTGATAGCCAGAATTGGTTTATCTGGATCGTGTGGAGGCTTATTCGGCGGTGTGGCCGGCGGTGTAATTGCGGGCGGGGTAGATGGTGGGGTGCTTAGGGGAACTGTGACAGTTGGAGGTGTCACCGTGGTGGTTTCCGGAGGCGTTGTCTCAGTGGTCACCGTGGTGGTTTCCGGAGGCGTTGTGTTGGGTGTGGTCGGTACCGGCGGAGTCGTAGTCGGGGTAGGCGTCGGCGTAGGAGGCGGTGGTGGCGGCAGGTAGTTGTCTGCCTGCACGGCAACAGCGCTCGTAGTTTCCTCGACCTGAAGGGGGATAGTGAAGGGAATCCACTCATTCAAAATGATGTGTTCACCAGGAGCGGAAACCTCTCGCACCAAATAGTTACCGGGAGTTAGCGACGGTTCACCTTCGGGGCTGAAAATGCCATCAGCATTGGTGGTGAAAATTCCATCCGTTGCCTGAGTCCCTTCCAGGACTATCTTGCGGACGGTTTTCTCTTCACAACCAGTGGGGTCAGCCGCCGCCAAGTCCTCCAGTTCCTCGGCGCTGGAGGGGGTTTTAGCATCGCATACGGTCACCGTCTCTGTGTTGGTGAGATCCGGCGCCAGCCCACAAGGAGTTGTCTTTGTGTCTACAACTTCGTAGAGCTCGAACTCCGCCCCCTCCAGCGGTTCTTTAACCTCGTCGAAGTTCTTTTCGTCTTCATTCCAGGTGTAGCTGACTCCCGCTTTCGAAAGTTCGAAAGTCCCTGGTTTCGGACGATACGTGTAGTAGAAGTGCTGGGTGTTGGCCCCGTTTACCTTTCGTAGCAACACGTTAGGAGCAGGGTTGTACTTGTAGGAGTGTGCCGGCTGGTTGACATCAAACTGGCCTTTTTCCAAGATCGTGATGTCGTTGTCGACGTACTCATATCCAGGGATGTCACGGATAAGAGACTCCACGGTCGGCTTATAAGGCAGCTCCATGTAGCTACCATCTTCGTTGTAATAGGGATCGAAGGCAGTGCCGTTACGGTTCATTGGACGCAAACCCTTTTTGGGCTGCCACTGACCGTCCTGGTAGACGTACCACTGCCAAGGCCACTCAGCGAAGCCAGACGTTCCAACCTTGTCCTCAAACAGGGTGGGGGTGTCGTAAGGCAACTCCCCATAGATCTGGTTGATCGGCAGTGAGTTAGTAACATCAGCCAGGTGCTGGCCCGGTTCTTCCAAGCAGCTCAGAAGGTCGAAAGTAGTGTCTTCAATTCCGCTAGCTGCAGTCGCCCAGTTGCGTTCTGGTAGCCCTGGTAAATCGAAGTCCTTGGTTAGCTCGGCATCCTGGGCTATTCCGCGCGCAGCAAGGTATTCAGAATGCAGCACATAGCGGAAATCCATTTTGGCTGGGGGAGAGACCCACAGACCATTAGCAGTGGCTCCGATGCTCCCACCAGTGGTATCGCCAGTGGAACCAGTTCCCCAAGATAGTGCTGCGTTGGCGCCATCTGCGGGGAAATAACTGTCGAATTGGATTGTATGTTCTTCGCCGGGGCCAAAGGTGTCTTCGAAGGTGTAGTGGACGGGCTCATATAGCCCGTCGCCACCCATGCGTACGAGATTTCCCTCGCTGTCTACAAGTGCAGGATTTTCTGGGTCGTATTGTTCCCGAGACACCGGCTCGCCGTCATAAAGAAAATTTTCGACCGGCTTCAATTGCAGATCATTGTTGCTGAGCATCTCTTCGGTTCGGTACTGCCAAGTTGTACCGAAACGGAATTGAAGAGTCGGGGAGCCGGGTGAGTCTTCGGCCAGATAGAAGCGGATAGTGGTGCGAAAACCTTCGCAATGGTCAAGCATTGCTCTGAATCCGAAAGTTGTTAGATGTCCCGGAGGAACTTCCGGTTGCCGGATGCATCCATCCCCAGGATCACCAGGAGACCAATTGGGGTCCCGGGTGCCTGCCAGTTTTTGGAAGGTCATCTCGTATTTAGGGAACGGCCGATGATCGGCCTGAGCAACCGGTGGAACGGTAAACACCAGGGCTCCGATTAACCCAAGGACCATTCCTAGGGCAAGGAGTACGTGACTTAGAGGATGTGCATCTGTTTTGGGTGCAAAGACCTTAAAAGTGGGACCTTGCCTGTTTGTGACCATGGTTGCCTGTTCCCTATCTGGGGTGAGTGATGACAACTCAAGTATAAGGTATAAAAGCCCAGGTCACGACAATTAAGTAAGGTGCAGTCAATAGAACTTGCCGGCCTTTCGGTAGTGGGGCTGACAAAGATCTGCTTTATCAATTTGCAGGTATCGACTTTCCTTACTATTTGGCCAGTGGGGTAAAACCTGTAGGTAACTGCTGTGATAACGTTCTAGCAGCGAAAATGGCAACCAGTTTCGTTAATGAAATATGTGGAGCGGGGATTTTGGTGCGTGCTGCCTGCAATCGGTAAGTGCTCACATTGTTCACGACGGGGCGGCGTCTAGGACGATTCGCAGCTACCCCCATCCGTGTGAGGCGGGTCTAGTTTCTAGGCGGGGCGGATTGCGTAGTTCTGCTGACGCTGTAGTTGCAAACGAATGGTGACGGTGTTGAATGTGTGCTCCGGAACCTGCAAAACCGATCGCGAGGAGTCTGTCCGGGGTGTTGGGGTCTTAGCACCCTCCAGCCCTAAAGCCGCAAAATTTGTGGACTCCCCAGCGGGTAACGTGGCACTGGGGATGGTCTTAGTCCTTTACTCCTTTGCCGGGGGGAGCAGGAAGTATGCGGAATGCGATAAACCGCGCCACGATGCCCACGAGGCCAGCGATGAGGATTCTTTCTAGCGTGGAGAAGTCGGTAGTGATGTGGAGGATAATCACCGCGGCAACGCTGAAAACAGCATGACGAGGTTGCCGATTTTTGAGTTTTCTTGACTGAGGTCCAGCATGATTCTTTCCTTCGCTGTTTGGCAGGAGGGGGTGCATCCCCTTTAGCTTTCGTTTTATACAGCCCTAAAGTCCCATGGAACCGCGCCACGCCCCAATGAGTCTCAGGTTCGTGTGGTTGTCGGAGAGGTAGAAACCTTCCGAGCTCAAGGTATATAGACCGGCAAAGTTAGGCTTACCTTAGGTTCCTCCAATAATGGCATTTCTTGCAAATAGTGTCCAGGGTCAATCGATAAAACCCTGATCAGCGGTCACTATGGGAGCGCTGCGCCTTAGGTTAGCTGCGGGGGTTGTGTCGTGAGTGTCGCGGTAATGCACACCCATTGTCCCCGAATCGTGTTTGCCCCGCGTATGTCACAAGCGTCCAACCGCTACCGCTAAACCACGACCTCTCAACCGCTATCGCCCCGCATGTGGGTTGCTAAACGCTGCCCGCAGGAGCGTCACGGTGGTTTCGGTAACCTCCTGGCGATCATTCCCATCGGCAATCGCCCGCGCCGCCGCATCAATCATGCCCTGCACTAAGTGCGCCGCCAGCGGACTATCCGGGGCCTTGCACCCTTCCGCCGCATCAATCAGCGGCGCCAGTAGTCGATCATGCCACTCCCGTAAGCGTCCGCACTGGTCAGCAGGCAAGTCCTGCGGTTCAATAATGCCCGCGCAATACCCAGCAGTCGCCGAAGACAACGAGGCGCGCACATAAGCCTCAATTTTTTCCAGCGGGGTGGGCCCAGCCGCCTGCATGGCCTCCTCTAACTCCGCGACGGACTGCTCCATCAAATATTCCAACGTCGCCAACAACAGATCGGACCCGGAAGGGAAGTAGTGGTAGATACTCGTGCGCGAAATGTTTGCGGCAGCAGCTACCGCAGCCGGGGTAAGCGCCGAAGAGCCGCCGCTTAAAAGCAGGTCGGCAGCAGCACCAAGCACTTGCCGTTCACGCATAGCGCGGTGTTCGGCGACGGTAGATGCTTCGATCTTGGGCATCGGAAGATTCTCTCCTTTAAATCCAGATGTTCTTCACGGTACTCCTCGGCCCTCTACTTTCCATTTTGTCGACACTCTGTCAATATGTTATCGTCACCGTGTCGACAAAATTTGAACCCAACGAAAACCGGGCCATCCAAGCTCCCACGAACACGCCATCCCATACACCCCAGATAGCGTGCCCGCGTTCGAGTACTGACCAGGTTTCCCTCGCACAGCGCCCCAGGCGTCTCAAGCGCCCGAAGGCCCCACGCGCCCGAAGCGCTAATTGCGCAAGCATCCCCACAGCAGCGAAGAAGGAAGCTCATGAACGCCCTCACAACAACCAGCAACCCCAGCAGCAAAACCACAAACACCGCCACCACAACACCCACACCCCAACGCAGCCGCTGGCTTTCTCTCGGCGCCATCGCCTTAGCCGTCGCCCTGGTCATCATGGACGCCACCATCGCCAATGTGGCCCTGCCGGTGGTCATCCGCGATCTCGGCTTACGAGCCGCCGACGCGCAATGGATCAACGCCATCTATTCCCTAGTCTTTGCCGCCTTCATCATTAGCGCCGGTCGCCTCGGCGACCTCTTCGGTCGCCGCCGAATCGCCGCCAGCGGACTCAGCATCTTCCTCATCGCCTCCCTAGCCGCCGGCGCCGCCCACACCCCACTTAGCCTCATTATCGCCCGCACCTTCCAGGGCCTCGGCGCAGCCGCAGTGCTACCGGCCACCCTTTCAACCATCAACACCCTCTTCCGCGGCAAAGACCGCTCCATCGCTTTCGCCGTCTACGGCTCCATGATCGGCGGCATGGCCGCAGTCGGCCCGCTCGTCGGCGGCTGGCTCGCCACCGATATCTCCTGGCGCTGGGCCTTTTGGCTCAATATCCCCTTCGGCCTCATCGCTTTAATCGGCATGCTCGCCTACACCCCCAACACCCGCGATACGCACGCCGAACGCAGCCTCAAAGCCTTCGACCTCAGCGGCGTTGCGCTCATCTCCACCGCCCTTGCCGCCCTCGTCTTCGCTCTTATCGAATCCAGCACCCTCGGCTGGGCCACCACCATGCCCATCGCCGCCGTGGCACTACTTCTCATCGCCATCTTCCTTCGCCACGAACGCCACCGCAGCGCCCAGCATCAACCCGTCCTGGTGGACTTAAGCCTCTTCCAACTACGCAGCTTCCGCCTCGGCGCGAGCACCGCTTTCTTAGTATCGCTGGGCGAATTCGGCCTCATCTTCGCGCTCCCACTGCTTCTCCAAGGGGCGCTTGGATATAGCGCACTGAACACCGGCTGGCTCATGATGTGCCTGGCAGGAGGCACCTTCCTAGCCTCTGCTGTGGTCCCGCATCTCATTAAAACCCTCGGCAAAAAACAGGTGATCCTGCTTGGGCTTGGCTCCCAAACCCTCATGCTCGCCGCCCTCGCGTGGGCCATCTCCAGCCACAGCTGGGTCATGGCCATCATCCTCGCCGCCTACGGCTTCGGCATCGGTCTGGCCAACGCGCAGCTTACCGACACCACCATGCAAGATGTCCCCGTCGAACTCTCCGGCATGGCCTCTGGCCTGCAAACCACCATCCGCCAACTCGGCTCCGCCATCGGTATCGCCGGCCTCGGCGGCTTCATGATCGCGCGCCTGAGCACCCTCACCCAGGATGGCCTGATCGCCGCCGGCATTCCCCGCGCCCAGGAACTCACGCGCGCAGTTCACGACTCGGTGGGTGCGATCATCCCGGAGCTTGCTTTCCGAGACCCGGTGGCTGCGGCCCCAGCTATCCATGCGCTACTCACGTCCTCAAGGTGGACGCTCCTCTTAGCGGCGGGCGTACTGTGCGTAGCCCTCATCAACTCGCTGCGATTAGCTCAAGATGCACAAGATGAAAAGCACTAGCCCTTATACTCGGGCACATGCGTAGCCTTGTCACCGGCGGTGCCGGCTTCATCGGATCAAACCTCACCGACCTCCTGCTTCAAGAAGAAGATGCCGAAGTCATCGTGGTCGATAATCTCTCCAGCGGGAAGCGCAGCAACCTGCAGGAAGCCCAAGCCACCGGGCGGCTCACCTTCATCGAAGCCGACATGTTAGAACTCGACTTCAACGAAGTTTTCGCCAAGCACCGCCCCGAAGTGGTCTTCCACCTCGCCGCCCAAATCGATGTGCGGCACTCGGTGAGCGACCCACTTTTTGATGCGGAAACCAATATCTTATCCACCATCCGCATCGCCGACGCCGCCCGCCAACACGGGGTACGCAAAATCGTATTCACGTCCTCCGGTGGCTCCATCTACGGCGAACCCACGGATCTTCCAGTTAGCGAAGACACCCCAGTGGACCCACACTCGCCCTATGCCACCAGCAAGGTAGCCGGCGAACTCTACCTCAACACCTTCCGCCATCTCTACGGGTTAGAGTGCACGCACATTGCCCCAGCAAATGTTTATGGGCCTCGCCAAGACCCCCATGGTGAAGCCGGTGTGGTGGCCATCTTCTCCCAAGCGCTGCTCAAAGGAAACCCCACCAAGGTATTCGGCAAGGGCGAGCAAACCCGCGACTATGTCTATGTCGGTGATGTGGTGCGCGCCTTCCAGCTCGCCGCCGGTAAAGCCGGTGGTGGGCAACGCTTTAATATCGGCACCGCAGTAGAAACCAGCGACCGTGAACTACATAGCGCGGTGGCCGCAGCCGCAGGGGTAGAAGATAACCCGGACTACGCACCACCGCGCCTAGGAGACCTGCCGCGCTCTGCCATTGATTGGTCTAAAGCCCAGCGCATTTTAGGCTGGCAGCCGCAGGTTGATCTAGAAGAAGGTATTCGCCGCACCGTGGAATACTTCCGCCAGTACGGCGACTAAAAACTACTTCTTCGGAACCTCTACCTCGCCTGCACCCACGCGGGCGAGCTCCTGGGTAATCACCTTTTCAAACATGTCGGTGGCCTGCGCACCAGCCACATAGGTCTTGCCGATAAAGAATCCGGGGGTACCGCTAATCCCAATGCCAGCGGCATAGGCGCGGGACTCATCTAGGGTTTGATCGTATTTATCGCTTTGGGCATCGGCTTTGAATTTCTCCATATCCGGAACCCCAGCTTCTTCGGCGAAACGCACGAAATCATCGAAGCCATAGTTGGGGTGCCCGGTCTTATCCTTCGAGGCGGTATATAGCGCCTTCTTGAACTCAAAGAACTTTCCCTGCTCAGCAGCAGCACGCCCGGCTTTCGCCCCGGCAACCGCATTCTCACCATTAACGGGCATATCATTCCACTCCAAGCGGACTAAGCCCTTATCCACATAGTTCTTCATAATGGTGGGCTCAGTGGCATTCGCCCAACGGGCACAGAAGGGGCACTCAAAGTCCGAGAACTCAGAGATCACCACCGGGGCATCCACCGCACCAATAGCAAAGGGATCCTCGGCATCACGGCGATGCACATTCAACACATCATCAGCACTCTTAATCGGCGCGCCGGGACCATGGATCTGCGCATTATAGGTGCCATCAGCCTGTGCCTTGGCTTGTTTATCGCCCTTACCGGGCTTCGCCTTCTTAGCTAACTTCTGGTCTTCTTGCTCACTGCGCGCCGGCGCATTGGGGTTCTGCGGATCATCAGAATTCACCGCGCTTTCCACACTCGCCAAGGCTTTTTCTTCACCGTGGTTAGTGCCCAGCACATAGCCGCCAAGACCAGCAAGGAGTGCCAACAGCACGGTAATAACCCAATACACCGCGGGAATCCCGGGGCGCTGAGTAGCTTCAGTAGCCTCAGCGGGCTCAGTGGCTTCGACGGCATCCGGGGTGTCCGTAGCTTCAGTAGCTGCCACGGCCTCTTCAGGCTCTTCAGGCGGCTGCGGGTTAGTGTCCTTCACGTTTGCTTAAACTCCTTCTGTCTTGGGGTGTGCCTACTCGCGAATCAAAGCAAGACACGTGTGGCAAGCGCCAGCCAGCGCCGCCTCCTGCACCTTAGCTGCCGGGCCGCAACCTGCGGGTCTCGGGCAAAGCTTTAGGAAAGCTCATCTTCGGGGCGCACCGCATTTTGTAGCGCCACCGCCCGTGCTAGGCGCGCATAGCGCAGCTCTTGTTCGCGGAAACGCACCCAGGCGGACAAAGTGGTGAACATAAAGGCCATCACCAGGCCATAAAGCAGCAGGTCAGTGCCGCGATCCACGCCCACCCAATGTGCGACGATGGTGAGGTCATCGGGGCGTAGAACCGCCCAAATGGCGACGGCAATGAAAAGCAGGAAGAGTAACTTTGTGCCGGCTTTGGCGCGGGCTTTGCGGCGATTAGTTAGGAAATAGAAGACCAATCCGAGGGTGGCTAAAAGCAGGAAAATCTGGATTAATGTGGTGCTCATGGCAGCCTCCTAGCCAATAAACCATCGGCCAAAATATTGACGCCATTAAAGAGCGATTGGCCCTTACTCATGGAATATTCCGTGTAGAGAATATCCACCGGCTGTTCGGACACCCGCCAGGAATGATCATCCATCAAGCGCACGAATTCACTGGCGTGGCTCATGCCATTCATCCGCAAATTCAATTGCTCCGCGACGGTGCGATTAAACACCCGCAAACCATTATGCGCATCCGTTAAACCCAGGCGCCGAGTGCGCGGCGATAACGCCACCACCGTTTTCAGCACAATTCTTTTAATCAAAGGAACCTGATCATCTTCGCTGCGGGGGCGACCAAAACGCGTGCCCACAATAATGTCCACGGGTTCCGCGCGCAGGCGATCCACCATGGCCACCACATCTTTGACCTGGTGTTGGCCGTCGGCATCGAAGGTGACAAAAATTTTCGCGCCGGGTTGGGCGCGGGCGTATTCCACCCCGGTTTGGATGGCGGCACCTTGGCCCAGGTTCACCGGATGATTCACCAAATGAGCCCCGGCGGCGTGGATGGCGGCGGCGGAGTTATCCGCGGAACCGTCATTGACGGCCACAATATTTGGGAAAGTTGCGCGGGCGTTAGTGATCACTTCGCCGATGACAGACCCCTCATTAAAACAGGGGATGATCAGCCAGGTATCACGGAAATCAAGGCTCATGGTGCCCCCTATGTTAGCTGGCTGTGCTGGCCACGATGGAATAGTCGCGCATACGCGCGGCGTAGTATCCCCCGCGGAAGCATGCGATACGCACTACGCATCACCAGATTCAACAGCGCGCGAGGGCGGGACACTAACCCATAAGACACTAAATTGCGCTGCATCTGCCTTTCCGCAGCGAACATGCCCTTGCCGGTGCGGCGGGCAAATTGGGCATCATCCACCCGGAAATAGGTGAGCGCTTCGGGCATATTAACCAGCTGATAACCAGCCGAAATTAGCCGCGCCCACAGGTCATAATCTTCCATCTGGTGAACGGGTTGATACCCGCCCACCTCTTTAATGAGCTTGGTGCGCATCATCACCGAAGGATGATTCAGCGGGGAATTCAGCTTCACATAACGCGCACATTCCGCTGCACTTTCAGGCAAGCGTCGGATAGTGTCGGAATCCCCGGGGGTGTGCTCAAACTCAGCAACCGGGGTGCCCACCGCCGCGGTGTTTGCTGGTTGAGAGGAAAAGAAAGCTAATTGCTTTTCAAAACGCTGCGGGAAGGCCACATCATCACTATCAATGCGGGCCACATAATCCATCTCAATGGTGGCTAAACCGGCAGCTAAAGCGCGCCCCAACCCGCCATTTTCTGCCAACACCACGCTGCGCAGCTGCGGGTGCTGCTGCTTAAACTCCGCTACGAGCTGCTGCACCTCAGGGCTAATGGGACCATCTTCTACCAGCACAATCTCATCGGCCGGGCGCGTTTGGGCTGCCAGGCTATCCAAGGTGAGCTTCAGCTGCTGGGCTTGGGTGCCCAGGTAGATGCTCATTAAACAGCTCAACTGTGGCGTAGTCATGAATTGCAGATCCTAGCAGTCTTTCAACGCCCACATGTGAATGCCAGCCCCCACCGCCGGCGCAATAATCAAAGCCGCACACACCGCCTCATAAAGCCCCAAAGGCAAAAGCAAAATCCCCAGGGCACCCAAGGAAGCCGCCACCCACCCGGCCACGTACCACGCATGCTTTTCCTTCGCCAAGGTGGCCGTCCCGGTGACCATCAGCGCCCCCGTGCAACTCGAGGCGAAGGTCAACACCGCCAAAATCACACCAGGCATGGCATAGGTTGGCGCATAAACAATCGACAAAATCCACGGCCCCAGCAACCACGCTGCCGCCGCCCCCACAACACCGGCGCCTAATACCAGCCCCACCGGTGCGGCCAAGGAGCGATAAATAGCGCGCTCAGCCTGCACAAAACGCACCGTCAGGGCAGATTGGAAGCGCTGCAAAGGTACCAAAATCGGTGCGCGGGTTAAGGTCACCGCCAAAATAATGGCGGCCACGCCCACCTCACCACGGAAGGTGCCCTGCACCAGCACCGGGAATCCCGTAATCATCGCGGCCGAAGAACCACTGGCCACCATCGCGGAATACACGTGCCGCCTAAATAATTGCGGGCTCACATCAATCTGCGGGCGCGGCACCCCACGCAATAACAAGGTCCAACTGGCTGCACCAATCACCGTGATCACACAAAATCCCAGCAGACCTAACCCCAGCGCCCAAAACGCCAGCGATAACACCAGGCGCACCACCGCATCCAGCGCAATCAACAGCGCATAACGCCGCCACAACCCCAGCCCAGACAACACCCCAGACAAGGTCGCCTGGTAGGCATAAGACACCAACCCCACACCCAATAGCGCAATCGGGCCGATCGGATGCGTGGACTCAATCAAAAGCGGCATCCACAACCACCCGGAAAGCAGAATCACCGCACAGACACTGCCACCCACAATGCCCGCAAAACGCCAAGGATAAGCGAGCTTCCCGAGCCCCGCCTCCCGCAGCTGCGCATGGCCTTCTACCACCGCGGTGCTGCCGGTCTGCCGCGCCTTATTCACTTTCATGCGAGCAGCGGAGGTAGAGCGCGTTGTTTCCAACATCAGCCCATCAAGTAATCCCGCCAGTGCGAAGAATAAACCCCAATAGGCTTGGAAACTGGCCGCATCAACTGGGCTAAGAGCCCAGGTGCCAATGGATATGACAATGAAGCCGCTGGCCGCGGCAATCACAGTCGCTAGGCTTAGAGCGCGCACTGCGCCCACAACCAGGTGAAAATCAAAGACTCCATTTGTGCCACCTGTTTATTATCTGCCGCACCGGCATGCCCACCTTCTTGGTTTTCTAGATAATCCACGGGCTGCCCGGCTTCTACTAAACGGCGAGCAAAAAGCCGGGCATGCGCTGGGTGCACCCGATCATCACGGGTAGAGGTAGTCACCAAGGTTGCCGGGTAGGGGCGCTGGTGATGATCCACCACATTATGCAGCGGGGAGTAGCTTTCTAAGACCTCACGATCTGCCGGATCATCCGGATCACCATATTCCGCCACCCATGAAGCACCCGCTAACCAACGGTGATAGCGCAACATATCAGTCAGCGGCACCTGCACCACCGCAGCATGGAAAAGCTCCGGGTAGGCGGTCACCGCCTGGCTGGTCAGCAAGCCACCATTGGAACCTCCGCGAATCCCCAAGTGCTCTGTGGTGGTGTAGCCGCGGCGCACTAGGTCTTCCAGCACTGCCTGGTAGTCCTCAAACACCAGGTGGCGATTATGTTTCACCGCCTGAGAATGCCACTGCGGTCCGAACTCCCCACCACCGCGAATATTCGCCAATACCCATAGCCCACCGCGCTCTAACCAACTCTTGCCAGTCAATGCGGAATAGTAGGGCACCCGGGACACCTCAAAACCGCCATAGGCACTCACCAACGTGGGTTGGGGAGCATCAGCAAAACGCCCACTAATGAAGTAGGGGATGCGGGTGCCATCTTTTGACACCACCCAATGCTGCCGGGTTTCCATACCCTCAGCATCAAAATGTGCAGGTGACGTACGCACCAGCGTTGGGGTGGTGGAGCTGGCGAGATCAACGCGTAACAGCGTGCTGGGAATTAGAAAAGAAGAGGTGAGGATAAAAACCTCATCCCCCTCGAGGGCCGCAGTAGCTGCGATGCTGGCGGTGACCAGCTCCGGCAACTCAATGGCGGTGGTGTGAAGCGGCGTGGGTTTCCCAGGAAGCGGGAGGTCGCTTAGCGCAATGGCTTCAATGGAGCTGGCAACATTATTGAGGGTGCCAAGTAGTACAAAATTTTTGCTAAAGCGCACGCTTTGCAAGCTACGAGACGCCGTGGGGCTAAAAACTTCCGCTAGGCGCTGATCTCCAGCTAAGAAATCCGCCAATAAGGTAACGCCCAAACCACCGCCGGGGATGCCGGCATAGTCGCTTCGCGGCATCACAAAAAGGAACTCGCGGTGCACCAGGATCTCAGCGTCAATAGGCACCTCGATGCGCTGGCTGCTGCCTTCTTCGATATCTAAGACATAATGTTCAGCGGTATAAAAATCGAGTGCGCGGCGAGCGAAAATACGCTCAAAACCCGGGGTGGGATCCGCCCACGCACCCACCGCAATATCTTGTTTTTCGCCGCGAATAACCACCGGGGCTTCAGAAATTTTTTGGCCGCGCCGCCACAACCGAGACTCCACCGGATACCCGGAGTCTGTCAGTGATTCTTCCCCGGTGTCGGTGCCCACCAGCACATGGTCAAGATCCACCCAGCTGAGATCCGATTTAGCTTCCGCCAAGGTGAAGGACTGATCTTCTACGAATGTGCCCTTGAGCAGATCGAACTCGCGGATGACCACAGCATCGGAACCGCCGCGAGAAAGGGAGATCAGTGCGCGATCGTATTCGGGGCTTCTTACCCGAGCGCCCTTCCACACCCAGCTTTCTTCTTCCGTTTGGGCTAACTCATCCACGTCGATGAGGATCTCCCAGGTGATCTCATCGTGGGTGGGAAGTTCGCGGGTTCGCCGCCATATACCGCGGGGGTGTTCGCGATCGCGCCAAAAGTTATATAAAAAATCGCCGCGACGAACCACCAGGGGGATGCGATCCTCGGAGTCCAGAATTTCTAAAAATTCTGCCTCTAAAGGTTCAGCATCCTCCCTTAATGCGGCGGTTGTAGCGGCGGTCCACTGGGAAGCCCAGTCGAGGGCAGCCGGGGAGTCAATGGGCTCCAGCTCGGCTGCCGGGGTGCTAAGAATACGGTCACGATCCATGAATCGCGACTTTACTACGGCTCTTAGCGGTAGAAGGCGCGGGCGAAGGTTGCCCAGGAGTCGCGCAGGTCTTCCTCCCAATAACCCCAGGTGTGGGTGCCGGTGGGACGGAAGTTGAAGTCAGCGGGGATACCTTCGCTATCTAGCTTCACCCGCAGGTCATGGGTGCAGGCATTGGTGCCAGCTTCAATCAGGCCGCCAATGACGGTGGTCTGAACGGAAGCAGCATAGGCCACAGCCGGGTCGAACTTAGCTAGACGCGGGTTGCTGGGCATATCCCAGTAGCCGGCCAGACCAGAACCGTTGGAGACGTAGATTTCCTTCCCGCGCAGCTTATCGGCGTTGAGCAGGCCATCATTCCAATAACGCAGATCGCTGCCCATCGGGCCCCACATTTGAGTGGAGTTGGAGTTCACACGCTCCAAGGTGACGTTGATCATTGCGTCAGTGTGCGGGGAGGAGGTGGCAGCACAGCCAGAGAAAGAACCAACCGCGTCATAGAAGTCCGGGTTGTGCTCAGCCAAGAGCAGGGAAGAGGTAGCCGACATGGACATACCAGCAATGGCGCGCTTGTTATTAGCGCCCAGCCAAGACTCGATCGGGCCCGGCAGTTCCTTGGTTAGGAAGGTCTCCCACATTTGCTTACCGCCCAGCTGAGCCGGTTCGGTGACCCAGTCGGTGTAGTAGGAGAACTGGCCAGCCATGGGGATCACCACGTTGACATTCTTGTCAGCATAGAAATCCAGCACATCGGACTGCTGGATCCAGTTGGCGCCAGCTTCGCCACCGTCAGCACCATTGAGCAGGTACAGGGTGGGGTTAGCAAGATTCTGGTCGCCGCCCTTAATGAGCACCAGGGGAACCTGACGCTGCATGGAAGGCGAGTAGGCATTCACCAGCTGCACATGTGCGCGGGAGGTCACTTCCTCTAACCATTCCGGAACGGAACCATTAATGGTGCCATCGCTAACCGAAATGGTGGACTGAGCGACACCGCCAGCAACATCATTCGGGGTTTGGGGTGCGGCACCAGCGGCCGGGCTGAACGCGGCCATCGCGGTCGCGGCGCTAAGGAGCGCGGCGGCGAGGGTACGACGAGTCTGCTTCATAGTCTTCGGTGTGTCTTCCTCTGAGTTCGGCAATCGGGTTGATCCTAGCAGCTTTTACACACTTAAGGTGTTGCGCAAGTGGTTTCAGTGACATAATCTACCGGGTAAGTTTCATATCTCAACTACCGAAGGACACTCCTTGAACCCCATCGAAGCTCTCATCGTTGCCGTGAATACCGCCATCGGGCCCATGATCCACGAATTCTTCCAGGCGATTAGCCTGGGTAGCCACGCCATTGGCGCTTTCTAAGCCCGGTGCATCCAAGCCTGTTGAGAGCCTCTTCTTTCACGAAGATTCTCGGCAGGCTTTTGCTATTCCTGCCTCAAAATCAGCGGGACTGAAGGAATGTTCTGCTTGGTGTATCTGCCTAGCTGAGCAGCGCGTTACCCCCGGGGGAGGGAAACAAGATTGCTTCTTAGGCTGGCCTGGTCCAGGTGGCCGCTGGGAGGTCGCTTGGGGGCGTGGGGGCTGAAAACTGAGTAGTTTTCGCGAAAATGTGGACTCCGGCGGCTAACTATTAATGCGTCCTACACAACAAAACTGCGAAAACATGAAGCAGGACATCATTTGGTTAGCTCTTCCGGCTTAGGGTAAGTACCCTTAAACCCGTGACTGAACATTATGACGTTGTCGTTCTCGGCGCTGGCCCCGGTGGCTATGTAGCCGCTATCCGTGCTTCCCAGCTAGGCAAGAAAGTTGCCGTGGTGGAGAAACAATATTGGGGTGGCGTATGCCTCAATGTTGGCTGTATCCCCTCTAAAGCTCTATTAAAGAACGCAGAAGTAGCCCATACCTTTAACCATGAAGCTAAGACCTTCGGCATCTCCGGCGAAGTGACCTTCGACTTTGGTGCCGCACACTCTCGTTCCCGCAAGGTTTCCGCCGGGATCGTCAAGGGCGTGCACTACCTGATGAAGAAGAACAAAATCACCGAAATTAATGGTTTTGGTTCCTTCACTGACGCGAACACTATTGAAATCACCGAAGGTGATGACAAGGGTAAGACCGTCACTTTCGACAATTGCATTATCGCCACTGGCTCGGTCGTACGCTCCCTGCCCGGTATCGAACTGGGCGGAAATGTAGTCTCTTATGAGGAACAGATCCTCAACTCTGAGCTGCCGAAGTCCATGGTGATTGTCGGTGCCGGTGCTATCGGCATGGAATTCGCCTATGTCTTGGCCAACTACGGGGTAGACATCACCATCGTGGAGTTTATGGACCGCGTCCTGCCCAATGAGGACAAGGACGTCTCCAAGGAAATCGCCAAGCACTATAAGAAGCTCGGCGTGAAGCTGCTGACCGGCCACAAGACCACCGCGGTTCGCGATAATGGCGACTCCGTGGAGGTGGACGTGGAATCCAAGGATGGCTCCAAGTCCGAAACCCTCACCGTGGATCGCGTGCTGATCTCCGTTGGGTTCGCCCCGCGCGTGGAAGGCTTCGGCCTGGAGAACACCGGTGTGAAGCTCACCGAGCGTGGCGCCATTGATGTGGATGAGCGCATGCGCACCAGCGTTGACCACATTTATGCCATCGGTGATGTCACCGCGAAGCTCCAACTGGCGCACGTTGCTGAAGCCCAGGGCGTGGTAGCCGCTGAGACCATTGCTGATGCAGAGACCATGGAGCTCGGCGACTACATGATGATGCCGCGCGCCACCTTCTGTAACCCGCAGGTTGCTTCCTTCGGTTACACCGAAGACGCTGCCCGCGAGAAGTTCCCGGACCGCGAAATCAAGGTGGCCACCTTCCCCTTTAGCGCTAATGGTAAGGCCGCTGGCCTGGCTGAGACCGCTGGTTTTGTGAAGCTGGTGGTTGATGGTGAATTCGGTGAACTCATTGGTGGCCACATGGTTGGTTCCAATGTGTCCGAACTCCTTCCGGAGCTCACCTTGGCCCAGCGCTTCGACCTGACTGCCGAAGAAATTGGTCGCAATGTGCACACGCACCCGACCCTTTCGGAAGCCATGAAGGAAGCCGCTGAAGGCACCATGGGGCACATGATTAACCTCTAAACCCCCTGGCGCACACCGCTTAAAGAAGCGCCCGGCACATCCCTGAAGAAGACCTAGGGACTGTGCCGGGTGCTTTTCTATGTGAGTTGGCTCAAAGATCCCGCGCGGTGGCTAAGAATCAGCCATGATGAAAGACATGGCTGCTCATCGCCACGTCGATTTCTCCTTAAGGGATCGCGTGTTGAAACACATCCACAATGAGCTGGATCAGGGGATCCACGCCAGCGTGGATGAGGCTGTGGACTACGCGAGCTCCACCTTCCAGGTATCACGAGCAACAGTGTGCCGCTGGTGGGCCCAGCAAACATCACCAGCCCCGGCTAGCGCCCCAGGATCCCGCGACATTATGCGCAAAATGCGGGATGCACTGCCGGAAGAGCAAGTACGCGAAGAGATTTTGACGGACCCGCTGGTGGTCTTGGCGTGGATTCAATATGAAGAATCCGAGATGCGCGCCACCAAAGCTTTCTTTGAGTCGATCTCTTATTTTGCAGACCGCCCACAACGCCCACACCCTAGCGCAGAGGAAGAAGATTAGTCATAGGGTGCGACGGAAGAGCGGTGAGCATCGATATGAAGCTCGGCGTGGATTTGGGGGAAAGCCCGCTGGGCACAGTGGGATCGACTGCATACCCGGCAGCCCACACCGATGGGGGTGGCAGCCCCTAGGTTGCTGAGGTCTAGGCCTTGGGAGTAGACGGTGCGATGCGCATGGCGGATATCGCAGCCAAGACCGATGGAGAATAGTTTGTCGGGTTGGGTGTAGTGCGCGCTGCGGTGGCGGACGGTGCGGGCAACCCAGAAGTAGGTGCGGCCATCAGGCATCTGGGCGACTTGGCGTTTGATGGTGCCGGGGTCGGAGAAAGTCTCGTAAACATTCCATAACGGACAGGTGCCACCGGAGTTGGAGAAGTGGAAGCCGGTGGCGGATTGGCGCTTGGAGACATTACCGGCACGATCTACGCGGACGAAGGTAAAAGGAATGCCGCGTAGCCCCGGGCGCTGCAAGGTGGAGAGTCGGTGACAGGTGGTTTCATAGCCCATGCCGAAGACTTGGCGTAGGTAGTCGATGTCATAGCCTTGGCGTTCTGCCTCGCTATGGAAACTCGTATAGGGCATAAGGAGGGCTGCCGCGAAATAACTAGCCACCCCGCGGGTAGCTAGGGCGGCTGCGGCTTCGCCACTAAAACCAGCATCAGCGATGGCTTTATCCACCAGGTCATGTTCGAGGTGGGCTAGTTCGGTGGCCATGCGAAAACACCGCTGCCCGGTGCTTAACTCTTCAGCTAAGTAGAGGCGACGAGTCTCCGCATCGAAGCGGTGCTGGGTGGTATCAGCACCGAGGTTGCTATGGCTACGCCGAATGGAACTCATAGCTGGCGCGGCAGCGGGGGCCGCCTGCGGCGGGGGTGCGATGTTGGTGGAGCCGGCGGGGGTGATCTCGGGGGAAGCAATATCTGTGCTTTGGGCGAGATGAATACTCACCCCATGGGAATGCAGGCGGGTGACCAGTGCCTCCTCGGTGGAGCGATTATTGGCGCGTTGGAGGTTTAAATCGCGGGCGAGTTTTTCGGCGGCCTTGTCGATGTCATCGAAATAATTTTGACGCGCATAGAAGAAATCGCGGACCTCCTCGTGCGGCATGGCGAGTGCTTCGCTGCTGCTGCGGTGGCGGGTGTCGGTGGCCAGCGAAAGCTTGTCGCGCACATTGCAATAACGGCGATGCATATCGACGATGGTGCGCGCGATGGAGGGGTGGTTGTAGACCAACTCGGAGAGTTCTTGGAGTTCAACCGGGGAAGGGCAGAGCTCTTTATCGAGGACGACGTCTTGGAGCTCGGCGAGGAGGCGGGAATCATCATCGCGGGAGAAGAAGGTGGCGTCCACACCGAAGGCCTCGGTGATGCGCATGAGGACCGGGACCGTAAGCGGGCGAACATCGTGTTCGATCTGGTTGACATAACTCGGTGATAACCCGAGGGTTTCAGCCAGGGAGGCTTGGCTGAGATCGCGTTCCCGGCGCAGCTGGCGCAGGCGCGATCCCACGAATGTTTTTCCCATGAGGTTGATCGTACGTGAGCAGGCTCACTTGTTAAGAATCTTCGCTTTCCGGTTTGGCGAAGTTTCACAAACCGTACGGTCGGTACCGGAAGCATTAACGCAGGGAGAAGCTCTAAAGCTGGGGTTGCTGTGACGGATGGGATCTCACTTAGGGGTAGCTCTCCGCCTAAAGGTTGAATCCGTTTGGGGTGGCATGGCCCCGCTTTAGAGGGTTATGTGACAAAACTCACTTACATTCTGTGAAGAGGCCCCCTTCGTTGGGAAATGAGTCGAGGGGTGTGGGGCTTGCTAGGTCAGGCTAGCCTAAAAATAGCCGTTTTTGCAGGTTGTGACCACCTTCCTCACGCGAAAAGGAGGGCTGAGGAATAGGTAAGGACACGACTCTGACCGTACAGTGAGAAGTGACACTGGAGGTGCAATGACTAATAAAACTGCAGACCGTGACGCCATCCGTCACGGCAAAATTACCGAGAAGCCGTTGCGCAAGCTGCCGGCTTATCCCACGTGGGCAATCAAGCTGACCATGGCCATCACCGGCCTGCTCTTTGGTCTCTTCGTGCTCGTCCACATGGTGGGTAACTTGAAGCTGTTCATGCCGATGCATGACGGCCAATACGCCATTGATGTGTACGGCGAGTTCCTGCGCACCATGGGCGAACCGATTTTCCCGCGGGAGTCGATCCTGTGGATCTTCCGCATTGTTTTGCTCGTTAGCTTGGTGCTCCACGTTTATGGCGCATTTGCGCTGCACGGGCGTGCTAGTCGCTCGCGCGGCAAGTTCCGTCGCACCAACTTAATTGGTGGACTGAACTCCTTTACCACCCGGACGATGATTGTTACCGGCCTCGTGCTGCTGCTCTTCATCATCTTCCACATTCTGGACCTGACGCTGGGTGTACAGCCTGCTGCTTCGGAACTGTTCGAGCATGGTGCGGTGCACGCCAACATGGTGGCTAGTTTCTCCCGCTGGCCAGTGACGATCTTCTATATCGTCGCCATGGTGGTACTCTTCCTGCACCTTTCCCACGGTATCTTCCTGGCTATTTCTGACCTGGGTATTACCGGTCGCCGGACCCGTGCGGTGCTGCTCTTCATCTCCTACCTTGTCCCCGCCATCGTCATGATTGGCAATATCATCCTGCCGCTGTCCATTGCCGTCGGCTGGGTCCAATAGAAGGGAGTAGGAGAATCAATGACTAACCACACTGACACCCCCACCCGCGCAGAATTCCACCAGCCGGCCACCTGCGTTGCTGATGTGACGCTAGGCAAGATCCTGGATTCC
Organism: Corynebacterium spheniscorum; assembly: GCF_900113445.1. Classification (GTDB taxonomy): domain Bacteria; phylum Actinomycetota; class Actinomycetes; order Mycobacteriales; family Mycobacteriaceae; genus Corynebacterium; species Corynebacterium spheniscorum. The sequence goes on along the minus strand of NZ_FOPJ01000011.1, from coordinate 21,320 downwards.
GCGGAGCCTAAGGGCGTTCCCACCAAGGACATGTGGGATTACCAAAAAGACCACATGAACCTGGTCTCCCCGCTGAACCGCCGTAAGTTCCGCGTTCTGGTTGTGGGCACCGGTCTTTCCGGTGGCGCTGCTGCCGCGGCATTAGGCGAGCTGGGTTACGACGTTAAGGCCTTCACCTACCATGACGCCCCGCGCCGTGCACACTCCATTGCTGCGCAGGGTGGCGTTAACTCCGCCCGTGGCAAGAAGGTCGATAATGACTCCGCTTATCGCCACGTTAAGGACACCGTTAAGGGCGGCGACTACCGTTGCCGCGAGTCCGACTGCTGGCGTCTAGCCGTTGAGTCCGTCCGCGTGATTGACCACATGAATGCCATCGGCGCCCCCTTCGCCCGCGAATACGGCGGCACCCTGGCTACCCGTTCCTTCGGTGGTGTGCAGGTCTCCCGTACCTACTACACCCGTGGTCAAACCGGCCAACAGCTTCAGCTGTCCACCGCTTCCTCCTTGCAGCGCCAGATTCACCTCGGCACTGTGGAGATCTTCACCCACAATGAAATGGTGGATGTGATCGTCACCGAACGTGACGGGAAGAAGCGCTGCGAAGGCTTGGTCATGCGCAACCTGATCACCGGTGAGCTCACCGCTCACACTGGTCATGCCGTGATCCTGGCAACCGGTGGCTACGGCAACGTCTATCACATGTCCACCCTGGCAAAGAACTCTAATGCCTCGGCTGTGATGCGTGCCTATGATGCTGGCGCTTACCTGGCCAGCCCCTCCTTCGTGCAATTCCACCCGACGGGTCTGCCGGTGAACTCCACCTGGCAATCCAAGACTATTTTGATGTCGGAATCGCTGCGTAATGACGGCCGCGTGTGGTCTCCGAAGAAGGAAGGCGACGACCGCGACCCGAACTCCATCCCCGAGGATGAGCGCGATTACTTCCTGGAGCGCCGCTACCCGGCCTTCGGTAACCTCGTCCCCCGTGACGTGGCATCGCGTGCCATCTCCCAGCAGATCAATGCTGGCCTGGGTGTGGGCCCGCTGAAGAACTCCGCTTACCTGGACTTCCGCGACGCCATTGAGCGCCTCGGCAAAGACACGGTGAAGGAACGCTACTCCAACCTCTTCCAAATGTATGAAGAGACCATTGGTGAAGACCCCTACACCACGCCGATGCGTGTCGCTCCGACCTGCCACTTCACCATGGGTGGCCTGTGGACCGACTTCAATGAAATGACCTCGATCCCGGGTCTCTTCGCCGCCGGCGAGTGCTCCTGGACCTACCATGGTGCCAACCGCCTGGGTGCGAACTCCCTGCTCTCGGCATCGGTTGATGGCTGGTTCACCCTGCCGTTCACCATCCCGAACTACCTGGCCCCGCTGCTGGGTACTGAGCGCCTGGCTGAGGATGCCCCCGAAGCTGTGGCCGCGGTGGATCGTGCACGTGCCCGCATTGAGAAGCTCATGAATATTCGTGGCGATAATCCGCACGGACCGGATTATTACCACCGTCAACTTGGTGAGATCCTCTACTTCTCTTGCGGCGTGGCCCGCAATGAAAAGGACCTCCGCGATGGCATCGAGAAGATCCGCGCCCTGCGCGAAGACTTCTGGGCCAATATGCGCATCACGGGATCTGAAGATGAGATGAACCAGGTTCTGGAATACGCCGCCCGCGTCGCCGACTACATCAACCTTGGTGAGCTCATGTGCGTGGACGCACTGGACCGCGATGAGTCCTGTGGCGCTCACTACCGCGATGAGCACCTCTCTGAGGAAGGCGAGGCCGAGCGTGACGATGAGAACTGGTGCTTCGTTTCCGCATGGGAGCCCGGCCCGGATGGGACCTTCATCCGCCACGCTGAGCCCCTGTACTTCGAATCGATCCCGCTGCAGACAAGGAACTACAAGTAATGAAGCTAACACTTGAGATCTGGCGTCAGGCCGGACCGACAACCGAAGGACGCTTCGAGACTGTCGAGGTTCCGGACGCTGTGGAACAGATGTCCATCCTCGAGCTTCTCGACCACGTCAACAACCGACTAATCGAAGAAGGCAAAGAGCCCTACGCTTTCGCTTCAGACTGCCGCGAAGGTATTTGTGGTACCTGCGGTCTGATGGTCAATGGCCGCCCGCACGGCGCCGACCAGAACAAGCCTGCCTGCCAGCAGCGCCTGATGAGCTACAACGATGGCGATGTCCTCAAGATCGAACCGCTGCGATCCGCGGCCTACCCGATCATCAAGGACATGGTGGTAGACCGCTCCGCGTTGGACCGTGTCATGCAGCAGGGTGGCTACGTCTCCATCAACGCCGGCACCGCCCCGGACGCGGATACCCTGCACGTCAACCACGATGTGGCTGAGCGCGCCCTGGACCACGCCGCCTGCATTGGCTGCGGTGCCTGTGTGGCTGCCTGCCCGAATGGTGCTGCGCACCTATTCACCGGCGCCAAGCTGGTGCACCTCTCCCTGCTGCCCTTGGGTAAGGAAGAACGCGCCCGCCGTGCCCGCCACATGATTGATGAGCTGGAAACCAACTTCGGACCCTGCTCGCTCTATGGCGAATGCGCCGATGTGTGCCCGGCTGGCATTCCGTTGACTGCCGTTGCGGCTATCAACAAGGAGCGGGCTCGCGCAGCTTTCTCCGGCAAAGATAATTAAGCTAGGCTGTGCTTTAAACCCCCAGCCCGGTTATTCACTGACACGAAAGTGAGATTTGAAGGTCATGTCTACTGCCCACGCGGCCGCCGCGAAGCATGAGGAAAGCTTCCCCGTGTTCGGTGGCCGGATGCACTACATCGATGGCTACACCCCGGTCAGCTTGGTCGCCCCGCACTCCTCCCTGGAACGCACGATCACCTGGGTCGGCATGGGCCTGTGCCTCTCCGGCCTCGCCGGTGTGGGCATGCTGGTCTTCGGTCTAGCAACCCGCCCGAACCTGGGTGGCCAAGAAAACCCGACGTTCTACGTCATCCTTGGCCTGATTGTCACGGCCGTGCTCTTCATCGGCGGCGCACTGGCAATCCACAAGGGTCGCGCGGACTACCGTCAGTACCGCAAGGAAACCGGACGTCTGCACTAAGCACAGCGCACCACACTCGCCCCCTCGCGAACGTCTTCATTGACACACCGCTTTAGGTGGGGTGCGGGGCGTGCGAAGTGTGCGCGGCAGCCGGGGACACCATGTGCCTCTGAGACCAAGTAACCCGCCTCACCGAGTACGAAGCAGCATCCTCACATTTTTGCACCTCCTTGCCTAATGTGAAGCGAAGCCTTCGGACCACACACTGTGGGGCGAGCACTTGAATACTCCCAAATGCACGCAGCAGTCCCCCGTGCGCTGTCGCGCACGCCCGCACGCACCACCGCTCCGCTTGTAGCTGAAATTCGCGCAGATGGGGCGCGCGCAAGGTGCCACGCAACCTATCACCCCTCGTAGTTTGGCTACGGGGGTTTTGGTTTCTCTACTCCCCGGGGAACCGAGGGGATAAGACTTAAGCGGAAGTGTGCTGCGCGGAACAGACATAATGGGAGCTATGGGTAAACACTCCACTGATGTCCCCGCCGGCGCAGCTTCACCAGAGCTACCCGCAGCAATACCAGCCCTAGCTCCCACGTCAGCTGCTGCTCCAGCTGCCGCGCCTTCTCCGATGCCCGCTCCCAGCGATGAGGCGGAACGTCGTCGCACGCTGCGCAACCATAAGGCCTTTGTTACCGGCCTGCTTATTGTGGCCACCATGATCTACCTGGCTTGCCGCTGGGTGGAACACAACCCAGGTGGCGATGGTGTGGTGCCAGCGTGGGTGGGGTATGTGCGCGCGGCCGCGGAGGCCGGCATGATCGGTGGCCTAGCGGACTGGTTCGCGGTCACCGCGCTCTTCCGGTACCCCATGGGTTTAAAGATTCCGCACACCGCGATTATCCCGCGGAAGAAAGACCAACTTGGTGAAGCGCTCAGTGAATTCGTGGGAGAAAATTTTCTCAACGCCGAGCTGATTACCGAGAAGGTCCGCAAAGCGGATATCCCGGAACGCCTGGGGCAGTGGCTGTGCCAACCTGAAAACGCCGCCCGCGCCTCCCATGAGGTCGGCCGACTGAGCGCCAATGCGGTGCGGGCAGTGGACCCCGCTGATGCCGAGGCAGTGATTAACCATGCGGTGATTGAAAAACTTGCAAGCCCAGAGTGGGGGCCACCGGCCGGGCGCTTGTTGGAACAACTCATTGAAGATGGGCGCACCGAGCCGCTTATCCAAGAAGCCTTGCGCTGGGCGCACCGCAAAGCCATTGATTCTGGTGACCTGATTATCCGCGTTATTGATGAACGCAAACCTATCTGGGCACCGCAATTCCTCAACAATATTGTCGGCGAGAAAGTGCACCGCGAGTTAGTGAGTTTTACCTCCGCGGTAAGCAATAACCCGGACCACCAAGCCCGCCATGCGATCCGGAAATTCCTACGCCAACTAGCCACGGATCTGCAAGAAGACCCCACCATGGTGGCGCGCATGGAAGCCCTCAAAGAAGACATTATGGGCTCCACCCCGGTCCAAAATGCTGCAGCCACCTTATGGCGTAGCCTGTCCGCCTCACTGATTGAATCCAGCGAGGACCCGGAATCCTTATTGCGCCGCAAGATCACCGAGTTGTGCTTGCAATGGGGTGAGCGCCTACATTCTGACCCAGAACTACGGGCCTCCTTAGATCGCCGTATTACTGGTGCGGCGGCCTTCCTAGCGGACAACTACTCCGAGGAAATCACCTCGATTATTTCGGAAACCGTGCAACGCTGGGATGCCGCTGAAGCAAGCGAAAAGATCGAGCTCATGGTAGGTAAAGACCTGCAATTCATTCGCCTTAATGGCACGATTGTGGGTGCACTAGCCGGACTTGCCATTTACACTGTGAGCCAGTTGCTCTTTAGCTTCTAAATGCTGATATCTAACCCCAAAGGTTTCCCCACATACACCGCGCTAAGCAGTACATCCTCAAGGAGGACAAGCACCATGACCAACCCCAATGACGACCTCACCAACCCAGGAACCCCCGAGACCTCGGAGGCCTCCCACCGCGAGTCTGTCCTCGACTCGCTGCGCGATGTAACCAAGGCATTCCAATCCGCTGGCACTGCCCTTGGTGATGTGATGGAGGACTTCGCTGCCCGCTACCGCAACCGCGCCCACAACCCCGAACCCCATGGTGCCCATGCCATCATTGATGAGGTTGATGAGCAGCGCACCCCCAGTGATCGCCTCAAGACCGCGCTGGCGGATGCCCGCGAACGCCTGGGCAAGGTCGATGATGTTGAAGACGTGAAGAAGGTGACCGCGAAATTCGCCGGCCACCTCGAAGACCTCGTGCGCGATATGGGCACCTCTGTGCGCGCAGCGGTGAAAGATACCCGCAACACCGAAGACGCCAAGGACGCCAAAGCGGCCCTCGAAGATGCCCTCGCCACGGTGCGCAAGAGCTTCGATGAAGCCACCGATAAGGTGCGCGAAGGCATTAAGGAAACCGGCGAGAGCGCTGATAGCTTCCTCGATGACCTAAAACATCGCCTAGAAACCATGGTCACCCGCGCCCGCATCGAAGATGACTTCTTCGAGCAAAACCGCGATGACGTGATCGATGGGGAAGTGGTCGAAGAAAAGTAGGTTCAGTAGGGTGTCTAAGAGGGCCGCGCACCTCGAGCGCACCTCGAAGGCTTCGCCCCGCGAAGGCTATGCCCTGCTGGCACACCGTTCGGCCCTTGAAAGATACTGACCCCTGACCTCCTGCCCCTAGGCCTTTGCCGTTTAGGCCCCTCATTCTGAGAGAGCATCTGCATGCTGAGCATCCTAAGCTACATCGAATACGGTTTGTACCTCCTTGTTGCCCTATCCGGCATCATCGGTGCAGTCACCGCCTTCATCACCCGCGCTGATGCTTTCACCGCCGCTGACCGCCAACCCGGCCACATTTGGGGAGCCATGCTGATCGGCAGCGCCGGCGCACTTATTATCGGTATCCCGATTGTCTCCTGGGTAGGCATGGTGGTTATCGGCATCTATTGGTTTGATGTCCGCCCCCAAATCAAAGACATTCTTTCGGGTAATTCCACGTGGTAAGCGCCGCGGAACTGCACGTCCTTGACCCCCATGGTGGGGCAGCAGACATTGATGCTGGCCTGGAACGCGCCGCGAAAGAAGAAATACCCGCAATTTGTGTTCCCCCTACCCAGATTGTGCACGCCCTAAACACCGCCCAAAAGCGCGCACAATCAATTGAAGTAGCCAGTGTGGCTGGTTATCCCACCGGGCAGCACCACAGCCTTATTAAGGCTGCTGAGGCGCGTTTCGCGCTCCAATGCGGGGCCAAACGCATCTACCTCAGCGTGGCCACCGCGGATGTAGAGGATCTCAATAAAGCACTCGCGGACATTATTAGCGTGCGCGAAGCGATCCCACACCCCGCCCAACTCGGCGTGATTATTGACTTAGAGCACCTAAACGAAAACGCCGCCAACACGCTCGCGCGGGCCGCGGAACATGCTGGGGCGGATCTTCTACTCATTAAAGGCGAAGGTGAACTAAGCACCCGCCTGCTGGCTTTACGCCTTAACGGGGAGCTAGCTCGGTAGTTCGGTGCCCACCTTGGTCACCGGAACATTATGGCCGCTCATATCCACCTGAACGGCACCATCAACCACGGTGACCTTATTGATCTGAATCTGGCCGGAATCACCCTGCTCCGCACCAGTTACCTGATCCATGCTGGATTTCAGAGCCTCGGAAAGCTTCTCGGTTACCGCAGCGGGCAACTCAAAGCCAAAGAGGGAAGCATCGGTGGCATCAAACATGAGGTTGCCATCGATAGTTTGAGGTTTTAGCCCCAAGGTGGCGGCACCATTGCTAAAGGAAACAGTCACCACACCGGTGCTGCCATCGCTTTTGAGGTCATTAATATTAGCGATCTGATCTACCAAAAGCTCAGCGATGCCATCCACATGGATCTCATCTTTCTTCTCCGCCATGTTCTTCTGCATCACGGCGAGCAAGAAGGGATCAGTCAACTCAGTGTGCAGATCCAGGGTTTCGGCAACGGGGTTGGCACGATCATGCACATCAAGATTGTGGATCTTGATGTTGGTTGCCGGCTGCCCCAGAATCTCCGGCTCATGGCCCTGCTTAATCCTCACCGTATCCGGCAAGCTCAAATTCACTTCGCCGACTTTCTTGGTGATCAAGGTGGCCAAAAGTGGGGTGCTGCCGAAGCTCACCTCTGGGTCTTGGGTCAAACTAATGCCCTGTTCAGAGGCCTGCTGGCGGTATTGCTCTTTGAGTTCTTTGCCGATGTACCAACGGCTACCAAACTCTAAAAGCGCCAACAGAACTGCCAGCACCACCAGGATGCTGACAATGATGCCGATGGGCGAGGACTTCTTTTGCGGGGGCATAGGCTGCGTAGACACGCAGACCAGTGTTCCCTAAACGCTACTACGCGGCAAGAAATTTTCTCTGCTACTCGCGCACATCAGCCCAAAGGTGCGGCAAACCCTCGGGAACTTCGCCCACGCGAAAGCTTCCCGCACCAGGGCCCCGCACCCCGATCTCGGAATGAAAGCCCCCAAGGCTAAAGCCCCAAGGCCCAAGCCCTCAGCTTTAGAGGTTTTCCTTGATCCACTGATCAGTGAGCGCACCTTCATTGTTGAAGAGCTCGCCCAGTGCCTCGCCGACCTTGGGCTCAATGGCGGGGCCCATGAAGGGGATCTTCACGTCGATCTGATTCTGGTAGCTCAAGGTGGTGCTGGAATCATCGCCGCTCATGGCGATATCACCCTGGAAGTCCACCGGGGTTCCCTTCACATCGGCGGTGTAGTTGATGGAGCTGCTGCCGTCCTCAGCCAGCGGGGCGACCTTCACCACGCGCTTGACCTTAAGCGCCTGGCTGATCATCGCCCGCACCGCCTCCGGCAGGATGTCCATCGGCAGGACCTCATAAAGCACGGCTTCAGCGCCGCCATCCTGCGCCGTGAATTCATGAACCTGACCGGGTTCGGGGGATAGATGCGCGACGTTGAACGCCCAATAATCGGCGTTGCACAGCGCGGCATGCACCTTGGATACCGGCTGGTCAATAGTCACTGTGTTCTCGCTGCGGGTCGTCATGACTAAACAGCGTACCGTTAGGCATGTGTACATCTCATCCTTGACACCGGAAATCATGACCCAGGTGCGCGCAATCGCGGGCGTGCAGGTGGAAGAAAACACCACTTTTGCTGATCTGACGACCCTCCATATTGGTGGCCGGCCACGTTTAACGCTGCGCTGTGATACTGCTGACGCCATCGTGGAGGTGGTGCGGATTTTAGATTCCGCCAAGGTGCCGCTGCTGATTGTCGGCGGGGGATCGAACCTGGTCATCGCCGATGGCGAGATTGATGTGGTTGCCGTGATCCTCGCCAATGATGAGATCGAGATTAAAAACAATATGCTGCGCGCCGGGGCGGGTGCGGTGTGGGATGAGGTGGTGCAAGCCTCCATTCAGGCTGGCCTTGGCGGGCTGGAGTGCCTCTCAGGGATTCCAGGTTCGGCGGGGGCAACCCCAGTGCAGAATGTGGGGGCCTATGGTGCCGAAATTGCCGATGTGTTGACGCGGGTGCGGCTGCTCGACCGCGCAAGTGGTGAGGTGCGCTGGGAGAGCGCCGATATGTTGGAGCTTTCCTACCGCTACTCGAACCTGAAATTCACCAACCGCGCCGTGGTTTTAGAGGTGGAATATCAGCTCCGCGAAGATGGGCTAAGCGCGCCGCTGCGCTTCGGGGAGTTAGCGCGCCGCTTGGGGGCGGAATCCGCGGAGACCCGCTTCCCGGCGGCTGTGGTGCGCGAAGAAGTGCTGAATCTGCGCCGCGGCAAGGGCATGGTCTATGACCCAGCAGACCACGACACCTGGTCCGCAGGCTCCTTTTTTACCAACCCGATTGTGGATACCGCGCTAGCTACCCGCGTGCACCAGCTCAGCGGCGAAGAACATATGCCGCGTTTTCCAGCAGGTGCGGGCCCAACGGGGGAGAGCAAGGAAAAGCTTTCGGCGGCATGGCTGATTGAGCGTGCCGGGTTCCCACGCGGGTATCGGCGCGGGCAGGCGGGGCTTTCTACTCGCCATACCCTGGCGCTTACGAACCGCGGTGGGGCGCGCGCACAGGAGCTGCAGGCACTGGCGCGGGAGATACGCGATGGCGTGGAAAAGTGCTTCGGCGTGCGCTTGGTTCCGGAGCCGGTGTGGGTGGGAATGAGTATTGATGAGTAGCTAGCAGGCCTGCTGCTGGGTGCTTGCCGGAGTCCGGAGAATTTTTGCTTTCCCCGAGACCCTGTGGCTTCAGGCGCGCAGTCCTGCTGAGCTGCGGCAAGAGGCGTGGGGTATGCCGCACCTGCCCTTGTTTTTGGCGTGAGTAGCCCAGCGGTCTACCAGCTTCCGCAAACCCCCAAGAAACACCAAACACCCGCGCAGTGCAATCACACGCGCGGGTGTTGTGAGGTGCTTGTGGGTGCCGTGTGTGGGGCTAGGAAAGCGCTGCTTAGGCCTTCTTTTCCTCCAGGAGTTTCATCAGCTCTTCTTGGGCTTCGCGGCGGCGAATCTTACCCAGCTGGTCGCGCGGCATTTCCTCGAAGTGATAGAAGGTGCGCGGCACCTTATAGCGGGTGAGGCGCTCGCGGCAGTACTTCTTCAAACCTTCTGGATCCAAAGCCGCACCCGGGTTGAGGGTGATGCAGGCAACCACATCTTCGGACCCATCCGAACGTGGACGACCCACCACCGCACAATCTTCAATATCCGGGTGGCTAAGCAATGCTTCTTCCACTTCCGCGGGGTAGACATTAAAGCCGCCGGTAATGATGACTTCCTTAATGCGGGCAACCAGGCGTACGAACCCATCCGGTTCCATCACACCCACATCACCGGTGCGATACCAACCATCGTGGAAGGCTTCTTCGGTGGCTTCTGGTTTATTCAAATAGCCGGCAAAAACCTGCGGGCCCCGCACCAGCACTTCGCCTTCTTCACCATCGGGCAAGGTGCGATCCAAATTATCGCGATCAGCAATCTTGACCAAGGTGTCTGGGAAGGGGATACCCACATAGCCAGGCCGGCGATCATCGGTCATGGGGTTCCCCACAATCACCGGACTGGTTTCCGTTAGGCCATAGCCTTCCACCAGGCGACCATGGGTGGCAGCCTCCCAGCGTTCCACGGTGCGTGGCGGCAAGGTGGAGGCACCGGAGAAGGAGTTGCGGATACCGCGGATAGAAATATTTTGTTCCTCGGAGGCATCCACAATGCGCTCATATAGCGTGGGCACACCAGGTAGCCAGGTGGGTGTGTGCTTCTTGATCACATCCATCACCAGGTCAATCCGCGGGGTAGGCAATAATGCCATCTCACTGCCGGTATAGACCGCCAGGGTGCCCACCATTGTTAAGCCATAGGCGTGGAACATAGGCAGTGCTGCCAGCAGGCGTTCTGGGGTATCACCCAAGCCCGGTACCCAGGCTTTACCTTGGAGCAGGTTGGCAAAAAGATTGCCGTGGGTCAGCTGCGCGCCCTTCGGGGTGCCGGTCGTACCGGAGGTGTAGAGCACCAGCGCAATGGATTCCTTGGTGACACTTGGCTCTGATTTCACATCGCGGCCATCCCCACCAATGGCATTGCCAATCAGGGTGTCCCAGGGAACCGTGTTGGGGGCTTTGGCGGTCAAAGAGTCACGGGTTTTGCGCAGCGGCGGGATGGGCAGTGACAAAGCGAATTGTTTAATCCGCGGCATTGCTTCGGTCATATTCACCGACACAATGGTTTCCAGGGCGGTCACTCCACGCAGTTTTTCCAAGGTGGGGGCAGCCTTATCCCAACAGATCGCCACGCGGGCACCGTGGTCAGCGAAGGGGCCTTCCAACTCGTGGGAGGTATACAGCGGGTTGTGTTCCACCACGGTGGCGCCCAGCTTCAATACCGCCCAAAAGGCGGCAATGTGTTGGGGGCAGTTCGGTAGCACAATGGCTACGCGGTCACCGGGGCGCACACCGAAGGCGCGAAGCCCAGCGGCGGCGCGGCGGACCTGGCGGTCAAGTTCGGCATAGCTTTGGGTGCGACCAAAGAACCAGGTGGCTGGTTTATCCGCGTGGATGGCGAGGTTGTTGTCATAAACATCCAGCAGGGTGGTGTCCCCGTAGTCCAGATTGTGCGGAGTCCATTCTGGGTAGTACTGCAGCCAGGCTTTGGATTCCAGTGCTGACATTATTACTACATCCTTCCTTGGCGCAGCTTCCCTACGCCTACGTAAGTTTTGTCGGTCCAAGTCTAACCATCATGCCTTCCTAATAGGATGGCAGGCATGCGAGTCGCGATGATTTCCATGCACACCTCCCCGCTTCAACAGCCAGGTGTTGGTGATGCCGGTGGCATGAATGTTTATGTCCTTTCCACCGCCACTCACCTGGCCAGAAGGGGAATCCAGGTGGATGTTTATACCCGGGCTACCCGGCCTTCCCAAGGCGAAATTGTGGAGGTGGAAAAGAACCTCCGTGTGATCAATATCGTTGCGGGCCCCTATGAGGGGGTGGAGAAAGAAGAGCTGCCCACCCAACTCACCGCCTTTGCTGGCGGGGTCTGGCAATTCGTGCGCTGCCACAACCTCGGATACGACCTCATCCACTCGCACTATTGGCTTTCCGGGCAGGTCGGCTGGTTACTTCGCGACCTTTTCGATATCCCATTCGTACACACCGCGCACACCCTTGCCGCGGTAAAAAACACCTATCGCGCTGCAGAGGACACTCCGGAATCCGAGGCCCGGCGCATCTGCGAACAACAATTAGTCGATAATGCTGACCTTTTAGTGGTCAATACCGAAGAAGAAGCCCAAGACCTGGTTACCTACTATGACGCCACCAAAGCCAAAATCGCGGTGGTAGCCCCCGGCGCGGATACGGAATTATTTTCCCCCGGTGATGGCCGCGCCACGGAATTAGCACGCCGCCAACTCGGCATCCCACTACCAGCCAAAGTCGTGGCTTTTATTGGTCGCCTTCAAACCTTCAAAGGCCCGCAGGTGCTCATTAAAGCCGTCGCGGAATTAGTAAAGCGCGACCCAGAAAGAAATATGCGGGTACTTATTTGCGGTGGTGCGTCCGGGCAAAGCACCAACCCGCATGAATACCGCGATTTGGCCTGTGAATTGGGGGTGGAGCGCCGCATTCGCTTCCTAGATCCCCGCCCACCGGAAGAATTAGTCACCATCTACCGTGCGGCAGATGTGGTGGCCGTGCCCTCCTATAACGAAACCTTCGGGTTGGTAGCCATTGAAGCCCAAGCCTCCGGCACCCCGGTGGTGGCAGCACGCACAGGTGGTCTACCCATTGCGGTGGCAGAAGGAGAAACCGGTTTGCTGGTGGAGGGCCATGAAGCCACCGCCTGGGCGGATGCTTTAGAAGAGATCCTTGACGATGATGAAGGCCGCCAGCGGATGGCCCGGCAGGCGGTGCATCATGCAGCGACTTTCTCCTGGGATGCCAGTGCTGAGCATTTAGCGGAGCTCTATCAAGAAGTTATTGATGCCGAGGTCACACCGTCGAAGAATCGTGACGCATTAGGCGGCGGGAAGTGATCTTGTAGTCGCCGATGTGGTGTTTTCCCTGTTTCCCCTGCGCATTTCCGATACATTTCCGATCAAGCTCAAGCGGGCAAAGCTAAACGGTGGCATATTGGAGGTATGAGTACCGGAAAGTTAATCCTGCTTCGCCACGGCCAAAGCCAGTGGAACGCCTCCAATCAATTCACCGGCTGGGTGGATGTCAACCTCACCGAAAAAGGTGAGGAAGAAGCCCGCCGCGGTGGCGAACTCCTGAAGGAAAAGGGCCTTCTGCCCTCTGTTGTCTATACCTCTTTGCTGCGCCGCGCCATCCGCACCGCAAATATTGCGCTAAATGTTGCGGACCGCCACTGGATCCCCGTTATCCGTGATTGGCGTCTCAACGAACGCCACTATGGTGCGCTGCAGGGTCTGAATAAGGCTGAGACCAAGGAGAAGTACGGCGAGGACCAGTTCATGTCCTGGCGTCGCTCCTATGGCACCCCGCCGCCGGAACTCGCTGAGGATTCCGAGTTCAGCCAGGCCCATGATCCGCGCTACGCGGACCTGGATAAGGTGCCGGCCACTGAGTGCCTCAAGGATGTTGTTGAGCGCCTCATCCCCTACTACACCGCAGAGATCCAGCCGCGTTTGACCCGCGGTGAGACCGTGCTGATTGTTGCCCACGGCAACTCCCTGCGTGCCCTGGTCAAGCACCTGGACAATATCTCTGATGAAGATATTGCCGCCCTGAATATCCCCACCGGCATCCCGCTGCTTTATGAGATCAATGAGGATGGTTCTGTTGCTAACCACGGCGGCACCTACCTGGATCCGGAAGCTGCTGCTGCTGGTGCTGCTGCGGTCGCCGCTCAAGGCGCCAAGAAGTAGCGCGGGGCACTATCGGGCCTAGCTAAGCCAGGAAACGAAGGTCTCCAGCGTGCGGGGAAGGATAGCGGCATTTCTAGCCGGCGGCACCCTCAGTGCCGCCGTGGCACCCACTGTCCTTCCCACCTTCCGGCGAATTAGCGCCAAGCTCAAAGCACGCCGCGTCCCACCAGCGGACGCCCAACACATCACCACCATTTCCCAAGTCCTGAATCTCGCCATCCAGGGCTCACCAACCGGCATTGTTGTGCTGGAACGTGGGGGAAAGGTGGTGCTTTCTAATGCCCAAGCCCACGACATGGGCCTAGTGCATGAACACACCCTCAACCCAGAAGTCTGGGATGCCGCGCTTGAGGTCTACCGCGATAAAGAAACCCGCACCCTTGATCTCTCCATCCCACGGCGTCGCCCCGGCAGCCGCGTGAGCGCAGTCAGGGCAGTCATTAAACCGCTCACGCTTATTGATGAGCGCTTCGTGATCGCCTATGGCACCGATGAATCCGAAAATGTGCGGATGGAATCCGCGCGCCGTGATTTCGTGGCCAATGTTTCCCATGAGCTCAAAACCCCGGTGGGTGGTATGGCCTTGCTCGCCGAAGCGCTCATGGAATCGGTGGATGATCCCGAACAAGTCCATTACTTCGGTGGCCGCCTGCATAAAGAAGCACACCGCCTAGCGGACATGATCAATGAGCTGATCTCACTTTCTAAACTTCAAGGTGCCGCCGCTTTGCCGGATATGTCCCCAGTGAGTGTGGATGACATTATCGACGAAGCCATTAGCCGCAACCAGGTGGCCGCCGATAATGTCGAAATCACCATTAGTCGCGGCAACCGCACCGGCATTGTGGTTATTGGTGATCGCACTCTCTTGGTCACCGCCATGACCAACCTCATCTCCAATGCGATTAACTATTCCCCGCATTGCGCGCCGGTAAATATTTCCCAACACATCCGCAGCAATGGGGAAGTGGTCTCCATCCGTGTGACCGACCGCGGCATCGGCATCGCCCCGGATGATCAAAAACGTGTTTTTGAAAGATTCTTCCGCGTCGACAAAGCACGCTCCCGCCAAACCGGCGGCACCGGCCTGGGGCTGGCCATCGTCAAACACGTCATCGCCAACCACGGCGGCCGCATCGAACTGCGCTCTAAGCTGGGCAAAGGCTCCACTTTCATCATTGAGCTACCCACCGTGCCGGACCCTGCGCACACCGCGCATCCCGAGCACACCGCGCACACCGCGCACAGCACGCCGCATGGCCCCACCTCCAGCGCCATCGCTCATAATGGGTACACGGTGATCCCCACCCCACCGGATGAGGTTATCCGCGATAAAGACAATGAGCGCAGCACCCCCAGGCCCAGCGCACATACGCCTTCCACCCCCAGCGATGACCTTAAGGTCCCCGAGCTCGGCGACCTCAGCACGGATCCATCAGTGCCTCCAAGCAGCTCCGTGCCTTCTCACCCCCACACCCGGCGCCAGGAAGAGAATGACAGCAAATGACTCACAACATGACGCCCAAAAGCCACACTCCCGGCCACGCCGCAGGCCTCACACCTAACGCGAACCTCGCCCCCACTGTGGTGCTCCTGGTCGAAGACGAAGATTCCCTCGCCGACCCCCTGGCCTTCCTGCTGCGCAAAGAAGGCTTCGAGGTCATTATCGCCGGCGATGGCCCCACCGCCCTGGTGGAATTCGACAACAACGATGTCGATATTGTGCTGCTTGATCTCATGCTCCCCGGCATGTCCGGCACCGATGTGTGCCGCCGCCTGCGCGCTGTCTCCCAGGTTCCCGTCATCATGGTCACCGCGCGGGATTCCGAAACAGACAAAGTCGTGGGCCTTGAAATCGGCGCCGATGACTATGTCACCAAGCCCTTCTCCTCCCGCGAACTCATCGCTCGCATCCGCGCCGTGCTGCGCCGCCGCGAACCCCAGGACTTCGAAGACCCCAATATCCTCAAAGGTGGGCGCGTCTGCATGGATCTCGATTCCCACAGCGTCACCGTCGATGGTGAGGAAGTAAATATGCCGCTCAAAGAATTCGAGCTGCTGCATTATCTGCTCTCCCACGCCGGCAAGGTGCTCACCCGCGCTAAACTCATCGACCGCGTCTGGGGCGAGGACTACGTCGGCGACACCAAAACCCTCGACGTGCACATTAAACGCTTGCGCTCCAAGATCGAGCTGGAGCCCTCTAGCCCCCGCAACCTCGTCACCGTCCGCGGCGTGGGCTACCGCTTCGAGCCTTAAATCCTCCACCTAAAAAATTTTTTGGGCTTCCTTCGAGACCCGCCTCCCGCCGCGCGCCACAGATCGCACCCCCGCTGCGGCAGAGGGTTGCGCTATGCCGCACCACCTTTGTCGCTACACCATCCCCGCCGGATGCGGGCGCAGTAGCTGCGCACCCACCTCCGCGCGACGCCGACAATGCGCGGCTAACACCTCATAAGCGGCATCACCCATTAGTGCCCTTAACTCCGTTTCCTGGGATTGCCACAAGGGTTGGCTGCTGGTGTGGCACCCAGGTGCCCCGGAGCAATACCAATCAAAATCTTCGCCACCATTACCCCAACCGCGGCGATCATATTCCCCAATGGTGGTGCGCAGAATCTCCCGCCCATCCGGGGTCTCCTCATAGGCCTCCACCCGGCGTAAAGGCAATTGCCAACACACCTCCGGTTTCACAATGGTCAATTCCTCCTCGGCGGCTAAAGCCCACTGGTGCAAGGCACAACCGGGGGTAAACCTGGGGTCGATCCCGCGGTTCGCGAAAATACAAGCACCCTCATGCACCACAGTTTTTAAAGCCGGCTCCGGTTCCCCATCATCACCATCAAGTTCATCCCATTCCAACCAGGGCTCTAGTTCAATGGGATCTTCATCAACTAAAAACTCATCCACCGCGGCAGGGCGTAATTCCCAAAAACTCGCGGGCATGCGTTTCACGGCATCTAATAGTTGCTCGCGGTCTTCCTCATCCGCTAAATAGGCCCCATGGTTACAGCAGCCAACACTGGGATTAGCTGCATCAATGCCCAAACAGCGTGGGGTGCCAAACCCACACGCCCAATGTGATTCCAGCCAGGTTAAATCAATGCTGAAAAGATGCTCGGGGTCCTCTGGGTTGGTGAATTCAAACCATTCCCGCGGAAAATCCGGGGGCACTTCCCGCCCGGCGCGGATACTTGCCGCAGCGGGGGAGGAGGCCGGGAAACCAAGATTCACAATGCCTGAGCCAGGCAGCGTTGGGGGAGCAGCACCAGGTGCTTGTTCGGTGCCACCGGGTGCTTGCGCGGCAGCTTCTGCTGCTGCTTCTTGGGGGCGGGGTAATGGGCAATTCACACTTCGACAGGCTAGACCGTCTAGGGTTTAGATGTGCGTTTAGGTGTTTTAGATGTGGGAAGTAACACGGTTCATTTGGTGGCCATTGATGCCCGAACCGGCGGTCACCCAACCCCAATGAGCGATTGGAAGACCTCCCTGCGCTTGGTTGAGCTCTTAGATAAAGAGGGCAATATCGATGAGCGCGGCATCAAAAAGCTCACCAACTCAGTAGCTGAAGCAACCGAATTATCGCGCACCCTAGGCTGCAAGGAGCTCATCTCTTTTGCCACCTCAGCGGTGCGTTCGGCGAAGAACTCTGAGGCGGTGCTCAACCATGTGGAAAAGGAAACCGGGGTGCGCCTGGAGGTGCTCTCCGGGGAGGAAGAAGCCCGCCTGACTTTCTTGGCGGTGCGCCGCTGGTATGGCTGGTCAGCTGGCCGGATCACCAACTTGGATATCGGTGGTGGTTCCTTAGAGCTTTCTACTGGCTCAGATGAAGAACCTGATTCCGCTTTCTCCCTGGATCTTGGTGCGGGGCGTCTAACCCACCTGTGGTTTGATACGGACCCGCCGGAACGCAAGAAGATTAATGTACTGCGCGACTATATTGATGCGGAGCTGCAAGAACCCGCCCGGATTCTGCGCAGCCATGGCCAGGCCCGCTTGGCGGTGGGTACTTCCAAGACTTTCCGCACCTTAGCGCGGCTTACGGGTGCGGCTCCTTCGGCGGCTGGCCCGCATGTCACCCGTACTCTTACCGCACCGGGTCTGCGCCAGCTGATAGCGTTTATCTCCAGAATGACTGCTGCTGATCGCGCTGAGCTGGAAGGCATTAGCGCGGATCGCTCGCACCAAATCGTGGCCGGAGCTTTGGTGGCTGAGGCTTCCATGCGTGCCTTGGGTTTGGAAAAATTAGAAATCTGTCCCTGGGCGTTGCGCGAAGGAGTTATCCTGCGCCGCATCGACAAGGGTTTGGAGTAGGAGAGAGGACACAGGCACACACCATGAGTGAGGAGAAGCAGCTCACCGTCGCGGAGCTTTTAGCCCGCCGCGCCGCTGAGCGTGGCTCCAGTGGCGATGACACCCCGCGTCGCCCACGTCGCCGTCGCAGCATTGAAGAAGGCGGCATCTCTGTCGCTGAGCTCACCGGCTCCATCCCGCGTGTGGATCGCAAACCTGCAGAATCGCGACACTCCAGCGTCCCGATTGATCCCGAAGACGGTGCACATAAGGACAAAGTCCCGGCTGAGAAGCTGGTGAAAGAAGCCGAGGCTACCACCACTAAGGGGCCTTCGCGCACCCCCGAGAGCGAGGCTGCGACACCTGAGAAGGCTGCGGTTGCCAAGCAGGAAAGCTCTGCCGCGCCTGCTGCTTTAAAGCGCGAGAAGAAGGAAGAAAAACCCAGCGCCGCAGTTGCGCCGGTTGCGAAGCCTGAGGCGAAGCCCGAGGCGAAGCCCGCTTCCCCGAGCGTGGAGGACACCGCGCAGCTACGCCCCATTAAGGAAGCCGAAGGCCAGGATGCGGAAGCCACCGCCACGTTGCCGAAGGTAGACACCGCCGATAAGCCCGCCGCGGTAGCCGAGAAGCTCAAGAAAAAACCACAGGTGAAGGTAGCTGAGCAGGTACCGGCCGCAGTGGCTGTACCGGAGGTACAGGATAAGCCGCTTCCGGAGCTTCGCGAAGAAGACTATGACCTTGATGATGATGCCGATGCGGCCTCTGGTTCTATCTTCTCGGTGATTCTGCTGGCCATTGTGGGCATTGTGCTGGGCGTGGTGATCTTCATTGGTTTTGACCTGCTGTGGGATCACTTCAACCGCAAGTTTGTGGCTGCCCTGGCAGTAGCTGTTACCGCCGCCATGATTGGGGTTATTCACGCCATGCGTACTGCTCGTGATGGGCTGAGCATGCTGCTTGCTGGCCTGGTGGGCTTGTTGATGACCTTCGGCCCCTTGGTCATCAAATTGGTCTAACACCTCCGCATATGCTGCTTTGCCCCGCCTGGTGCGGGGCTTATTTTTTGCTACTCGCGTGCACCATCTGTCTAGGTGCGGCATAGCCGTGGGGTGAGTGCGGCGGGTTTTTAGTGCTCCTAGCGTGGCCCCCTCGGTCTCGGAGGAAGCTTAAAAACCGTTGTATGTGAGGAAGATTATTTGAGCTGGTGCCTGCGATAGTGGCAGGGTAGGGCGCATGGCTAATATCGCAGTACTTGGTGGCGGACGCATCGCCGAAGCATTGATCTCTGGGTTGATTGAGGCGGGCGCGGATCCGCGGAAGATTCGGGTGACGAATCGTAGTGCGGAGCGCGGGAAGGAACTGCGCGAAACCTATGGCGTGATGGATCTACGCGATAACACCCAAGCGGTGGATGGCGCAGATTTTGCGTTTATTTGTTTAAAGCCGGATGCGGTGGTGTCGGTGCTCAATGAGGTTTCTGACACCCTGGAAGATAATGACCACACCACCACGGTGGTCTCGATGGCCGCAGGGGTGAGTTTAAGCACCCTAGAAGACACGCTGAGCGCCGGAACGCCCATTTTGAGGGTGATGCCTAATACCCCGATGCTTTTGGGCGCTGGGATGTCTGCGATCGCGCCGGGCAGGTTCGCCCACGAAGAGCATATTGAGGCCGTGAAGGAGCTTTTGGAGACCGTCGGTGAGGTGATGGTCATTAAGGAAAGCAAGATGGATGCGGTGACCGCGCTGTCGGGATCCGCGCCGGCCTATTTCTTCTTAATGGCAGAAGCCTTGACGGACGCTGGGGTGGCTTTGGGGTTGGATCGTGAGTCCGCAGCGGTGCTTAGTGCCGCCTCGATTCATGGCGCTGGGGTGATGTTGCGGGAGTCCGGGGATTCCGCGGTGGAGCTGCGGGCGAATGTGTCTTCCCCGGCGGGTACTACGGTGGCGGCGATTCAGGCTTTTGAGGAAGCGGGGATCCGCAGTGCGTTTTATGAGGCAACGCAGGCCTGTGTGCGCCGCGCGGAGGCGCTGGGGCAGGAGAACGCCGAGTAACGGCGTGTTGGGAGCTTGGGGGCCCGTGGGGCTTGGGGCTCGCGACGGCTCGCGGAGCTGAATCAATCCGCGAGCAACCTCAGTTGGGGGTAGTGCAGATATCAGTTTGGTCACGCCTGACCCATCTTTAGCAGTGGAAACGTCAGCCCGCTAAGCGATCAGGGGTCACCGTACGCACTCAGGTCGCAGCAGTCACATACTTCACGCTAAGCTAGCTCAAGCACGTGCGTGTCCATCTGCGGGAGGGGAAGCCTGCAGCGCGCCACTTGCTGGAAGGCTAGATATATATGGCACATGAAGATAAGGGTACGTTCCTGACAGTTGCCGAAGTCGCGGAGATTATGCGCGTTTCGAAGATGACTGTTTATCGCCTGGTTCACTCTGGTGAACTGCCGGCGGTGCGCGTGGGTCGCTCTTTTAGGGTCCACGAGCAGGCAGTAAATGATTACCTCCAAGCCTCTTATTACGAGGCCGGATAAAGCATTTAACACCCTGACATCCCGCCCATTGTTATGACTCCCGTCATGACAGTGTGGCGGGATGTAGCCATTACTACGGTGTTGTGGTTGCCGCAGGAGGGGGGTTAAGGGTTAAAGGACAAAATGTGTGTTTTTCCCCGGCGTGTTGCGAGCGTGTTGTCTGCCGTTTTGGGTGTTCTGCATGGTCTCTCTGGATTGGGGGTGGTGTTAGTTGGTTACAGCCCTTGATGCTGTATCTGGCTTTCAGCCGAGCTGGCTAGCCTCGCGTTCCCGGTGCGGTTGGCGCGAACGATCTTGTGACGTGGGCTTCGAGGCTGCTCTAGTTGAGCGAGGGCTATGAATAGCGCATTGCCCAGATAGGAAGAGTAGCGGCCGGGAAGGGGTCGCTGCGCATTGTGTGCTGCTAATACAGCAAGTGCAGGTATGGGGTGAAGGTAACCGGAATTGTTCCTCAGGGGCAGTAAATCGCCGATTTAGCTACCCTGACCAGTCACAACCCCAAAAAACCACACACTTTTTGTCCATTACCCCCACGCTTGCGCTTAGCAACAGTACTGGTGTGTCTGGGGAATGTGCCCGTGCTGCCTGCTGTTGCTGAGTTAAGCCCATGAACTCAAGGGACAACTAAGTGCACGGGGGATCATGCGGGTTAAGTAGCAAAATGTGTGTCTGGTCGGTGTGTCGCCGGTTGGGACACACGGCTTGTTGTTTCAGGGGTGCTTTGCGAATGTCTATCGAGTATTTGCTTGGTTGATGAGGACCTTTTTAGTCGCGGTGTGGGGCACTGTGGTTGGCCATGCTTCTATGTGGAGACCGGGTAAATCGGTCGTTTGGCGTCCGCTGGTTTACTTGGTGGGCCTGGCTAGCGGGGACCGTGTTGTAGTGCAGGTGGCGTGAAAGTGGAGTGCTGTGCAGTTACGCGGCTTGGTCATTTGGTGCAGTTGTGGGTGGGTCACTTCGCAGCGAAGGTCGTTGCACTGCCATCTACGTAGATCT
>NZ_FOPJ01000003.1:281120-281389 GCF_900113445.1 Corynebacterium spheniscorum | reverse complement strand
GCGCCTCCGGCAGAGACTGTCACTGAGACTCAACCCGCGGTTACCGTGACTGAGACTCAGCCTGCAGTGACTGTGACGCTACCGGCAGAGACTGTTACGGAAACCCAACCGGCAGAAACTGTCACCGAGACCCAACCGGCACTTCCCGCAGAGACCGTAACGGCGACCGCAACGGTTACCGAAACCACTACTGCTCCGGCTGAGACCGAAACCACTACTGCTCCGGTTGAGACCGAAACCGCAACGGAAACCGAAACCGCAACGGAAAC
>NZ_FOPJ01000003.1:266551-280724 GCF_900113445.1 Corynebacterium spheniscorum | reverse complement strand
GAAACCGCAACGGAAACCGAAACCGCAACGGAAACGGAAACCACTACGGAAACCGAACCGGCTACGCCGACGGATGATCCCGAGACGACCACTCCCGCTGATCCTCCGAACTCGGATCAATCTCCTGGCGAGACCGATGAGGAAGAAGATCCGGAGACCGGAAGCTCCGCTGGCTCGATGCTCCCGCTGTTGATCCCGCTACTCGCACTGGGTAGCAGCAATGTCGGAAGCGCCGGCGCGCCGAAGGCCCCGAGTGCGCAAGCACCCGCTGTCCAGAAGCCGATGGATCCGCCGGCAGCTGCCAAGGCCAAGGGCGTAGCCCCGAAGCCTCAATCTGCTAAGCGAACCGGGGTACTGGCTAACACTGGGACCCACACTGGCCTACTTAGCTTGATTGCTTCGCTCTTCATGAGCCTCGGTATGTTGCTTCTGTTCGCGTCCAAGCGTCGCGGAATCTAACCAGGTAATTGCCTTAAGGGCACGAACCTACTGAAAGGCCTCCAGGTAACTGGGGGCCTTTTCTCATGCCCGAGATGAAGCGCTTCGGGGGTTTAAAGAGCAAAAGCGTCGCTGCTGTAGGAGTGACACCGGGGGATTTGTTTTTGTTTTAGGTGTTCCACCTGGCCGGACTAGATGGTGTGTCTTGCTGGTTTTTTACGGGTGTTAACTCTGTGATTGTTTTATACCGGGCTGAGTCAGCAAGAGTAGTTGATGACGAAAGAGATGAACTGAGCCCAGGGCGTGGATTGTGCGGCAGCTCCGTGCGGTCGTGGGTCTGCGTTGTTGTGTGTCTACCGGGCATCGTGGGGTTGTCTCTTGCAGCAGAGGAAAGCACACCAAGTCGCGGCTATCACGTGCACCATTTCCGTGGGTTAAGGAAATAATGGGTCATATCACGCACTAAACCTTATAACAGCCCGATTTGCAGGAGGTGAACAGCGGAAAATCTCAAAACAGACACACATTTTGCTACTCAACCCCTACGTAACCCGACGTTGCGAACAAAAAGTCCCGCAGGCCAGCTAAGACCTGCGGGAAACTGTGTTAGGGGTTTAGCAGTCGAAGTACATCTCGAACTCTTGGGGAGTGGGACGCAAACGGACCGGGTTGATCTCATCGTCGTATTTCATGGAAATGTAGGTATCGATGAGGTCGTCGGTGAAGACGTCACCCTCGGTGAGGAAGTCATTGTCTTCGGCCAATGCGGCCAGCGAGGCTTCGAGGGAAGTGGGGGCCTGTGGGATACTGGCAGCTTCTTCCGGAGGAAGCTCGTAGAGGTCCTTATCGACCGGGGCGTGAGGTTCAATACGATTCTTGATGCCATCGAGGCCGGCCATCATCATGGCAGCAAAACCGAGGTACGGGTTGCCGGAGGGGTCCGGAGCGCGGAATTCAATGCGCTTAGCCTTCGGGTTCGATCCGGTGATCGGGATACGCACGGCAGCAGAACGGTTACGCTGCGAGTACACTAGGTTGATCGGTGCTTCAAAGCCGGGCACTAGGCGGTGGTATGAGTTCAAGGTCGGGTTGGTGAATGCCAATACCGCACCAGCATGGTGCAAGATCCCGCCGATGTAATAGCGGGCGATATCCGAGAGACCGGCGTAACCGGACTCATCGTGGAATAGCGGCACACCGTCCTTCCACAGCGACTGGTGAGCATGCATACCGGAACCATTGTCGCCAGCAAGTGGCTTAGGCATGAAGGTAGCGGTCGTACCAGCGCGGAAAGCAGCTTGCTTCACCACATACTTGAAGGTTTGCATATCATCGGCGGCGTGCAGCAGGGTATTGAACTTGTAGTTAATTTCCTGCTGGGTGCCCGTGCCGACCTCAGGGTGGGCGCGTTCAATCTCGAAGCCCAAATCGGCCAGGATGAGGGTCATCTCATCGCGCAGGTCTTCATACATATCCTGCGGGCCGCATTGACCATAGCCTCCCTTGAGGCGGGTCTTATAGGCGCGGTTGGGGCTAATGCCATCAATGGCGGTGGCTTCGCCGCGGTTCCACCAGCCGGCATCAGAATCAAGGTGATAGCCGGAGGAGTTCACGCCAGTGTGGAAGCTGGCTTTTTCGAAGAGATAAAATTCCGGTTCCGCACCGAAGTAGCAGGCATCAGCGATGCCGGTGGAGGCGAGGTACTCCTCGGCTTTACGCGCAACATTGCGCGGGTCGCGGGAGAAGGGCTCGCGGGTGAAAGGATCGTGCACAAAGAACTTCATGTTCAAGGTCTTTGCGGCGCGGAAGGGGTCCAGACGGGCAGTAGCCACATCTGGGAGGAGGTTCATATCCGACTCATCGATGCTTGTGAAACCACGCACGCTGGAGCCATCAAAGCCCAGGCCTTCTTCGGCGGTTTCTTCAGTGAAGAGGTGCGCCGGAATGGTGATCCTTTGCTCGGTGCCGGGAACGTCCGTGAAGCGCATATCGAGGAACTTGACGTCCTCGTCTTTCATAAACTTGATGACGTCGGCTACGGACTCGAAGGCCATACAGGGGCTCCTTAGCGGGGGAGATGTGCTCTAAAGGATGTGTAATTATGTCGGGCAGAGGAATCGCCCTAGGCGAGAAGAGCTAGACGTCGAAGGCGAGGATCATCACTGCTGGTGCACACTTTACTCGTCTTTCTGTCGCGCTATCAAAAATCGCATGGGGTAAAGGTGTACACCCCGCCGAGCGAATCCTTGAATTCACCCCTTCCTCGGCTACGATCTAGCACCATGAGTAAGCAGCAGAGGCGTAGTTGGCTGGAAGGCCCGCAAATTCCCGCCGAGTTCGATGGCACCGATACCCATAGCCGTTGGCCAGGGGAGAAGCTGGGGCTGCCGAAGACGGGGATAGGGTCCTTGGCTTCCGTGCTGCGCCGCTGCGCTGGAGTGTTGATTGATTGGTGGATCTGTTGGTTCGCCGCGATCCTGATTCACCAATTCACGGATATCTTCGGTGGGGTGGCCTTCTTGGCCTTGGTGTTTTTTGTGCTGTTGGGCACCATCTCGGTGGCACTTTTTGCCCGCACCCCGGGGCAAGCTGTGCTGGGAATGGGGGTCGCCCGCATTGATGAGGGTGGGGCCCCAGTGGGGCTGGTGCGTGCTTTCTTCCGTTCGATACTAACGATCTTTGTCTTCCCGGCCATTGTTGTGGATGAAGACGGGCGAGGTATGCACGATCGGTTTACCAGCACCACTGTGATCCGTGGGTGACCTACCCTACGTGGGGTACGACGATCTCGGCCCAGGCGTGCCCAATTAAATCATTAGATATAGCAGCATCTGTGCGGCAATAATCTTGGCGATCATGGAGATGGGATACACAGCGGTATAACCCATCGCAGGCAGATCATTACGGGTGAGGTCAGAGACATAGCTGAGCACCGCGGGGTGGGTTTGCATGCCGGCGACCAAACCAGCGGTCTCGCCATAGGGAAGCTTGAAGACTTTATGGCCGATGACCAGCACACTCATGGTGATAGCGAAGGTGACGATCGCGCCGGCGCCGATGATGGTTAAGGACGCAGGGTCGCTGAGGGCGTCGCGGAAACCAGCGCCGGCGGTGGTACCGATTGCAGCTAAAAAGAGCGTGATGCCGAGCTGGCGCAAGGCCAGGTTGGCGCCATAGGGGACCTGCCAGACGACTTTGCCGGTACGGCCGATCGCGCCGAGGGCGAGGGCGACGACCAGGGGACCGCCGGCGCTACCCAGTTTCAGTTCGGAACCGCCGGGCAGCGGAATGCCGATCATGCCGACCAGCACGCCGAGGGTAAGGCCAAGTACCAGCGGGAAGAGGTTCACATCGGAGAGGCGGCGATAAGAGTCGCCCATTTGGCGGGTGACTTTGCCGATGCGTTCATGTGGGGCGACCACGCGGACGCGGTCACCGAGCTGCAGGACCGTATCCGGGGTGGCCACCATATCGGCGTCACCGCGGCGCACACGGGTAATCAACATGCCGGAAAGGTGCGGGCGCAGCTTCGCTAGCGGAATACCCACCATATCCGGGTTGGAGACGAAAATGCGACGATAATCCAAGTCGTGGCCGTGGAAGGGATCACCCGGGGCCACCTCACCGAGCTGGCGGGCAGTGGCTTCCAGCTCCTCGACAGTACCGACCACGCAGAGCACATCGCCGCGGGTTACACGCGTGCCGGGGCCGGCGAGTTCCTGCTCACCATTACGTTCAATACGCGACACGATGATCTCGCGACCAAGGTCGCCGGCGAGGTCAATGACCTGGCCAAGATCATCGCGGTCGACGCGGATACGCCAGGTATAAAGCTCATGGACGGCGACACCGGCGTCCTCAGCTTCCGCGGTGTGGTCGATGCGGAAAACCTTCGCCATGATCGCCACACAAAGAATCACGATCAGTACGCCCAGCGGATAAGCCAAAGAGTAGGCGACCAGCGGGAGACTCTTGAGGGTTTGGAGTTCGGCGTCGTCGTGGACCAGCGAGGGCAGCGAGTTGACGATCGCCGCCATAGCGGGGGTGTTGGTGGTGGCACCAGTGAACATGCCGGCGCCGGAAACACCATTCAGCTTAAAGAGGTGCACCAACCCATAAGTGACGCCACTGGCGATCAAAATGCCGCCAATGGCGAGAGTGTTGGTGCGCAGCCCCTTGGCTTTGAGGGTGCGCAGGAAGTCCGGTCCAGCTTCCAAGCCAATCGTATAAACGAAGAGCGCCAAGCCAATGATGTAGACCATGGAGGGCACTTGGATGCCTGGTTGGATGGCAGCCAAACCCAAACCTACAAAGAGCACGGCGGCGACGCCAAGCTGGAAGCCGAAAATCTTGAAACGGCCTAATAGTAGGCCGAAGGCCATGATGATAAGGAGAGCTAAAAGTGGGTTCTCCACGAGGATATTCACGCTTCCCATGCTTCCAGATCTGGACGAAAGAACACAGTTAGGAAGACGTTAAACGCCCCATATCCGCAGCTAGAAACAACCTGGGTCACAGGGTTGATTAGTGACCGCCACATTCGGGGGCCACCGCAGGGGGCGGATGGGGCGTTATGCCTGCTTAAGGCAAACACTGGCGGGGAAGGGGGAAGCGCGAGTGTGCTGTGGGGCTACCCCCACTCTTGCCCGCCTGTTGTGGGGTATCCGCCGGTACTCCGGGATGGGGAAGTGTGCCGGGTGACACCCCAAGGCAGAGTTAGGGGCTTAGCCTTTTTGCTTGCGCTCTGCGTGGCGGCGGGCGCGACGGTTCATGCCCGTCATCTTTGCGCCCTTCGGTAGTGGGCCCTTGGGCAGCCCCGGGGCGGCACTGCTGCCACCGGCGACGCTATCCATAGCCTCAATCTTCGAGGCGATGGCGTACACTTCGTCCTTCTTATAGTTGCGGGGAAGCTTCAGCAATTCGCGCTGCAGGTTCTTCAAGGGCACTTCATCTTCAGCCTTGCCGGCATACATCTCGTAGATCGGCACTCCACCGGAGATGCGGTTCAGGCGTTTCTTCTGCTGCGCCATCATGGGTTTGACGCGGTGGCGTTCACCTTCGCCGACCAAAACGATGCCGGGGTTACCAATCACGCGGTGCACGGCATCCATATGGGTGTTAGCGGCGACAGCGGTCTTGGTGTGCCAGACGATGCCAACGGAGTTCTTCAGGTTCTCTAAGGCCCAGCCAGCGGCACCTGGGGTGTCCTCGGCTTTGTCGTACATCGAGGTTTCCAGGCGGCGGGTAAAGAGGTACATCGCCAACATGAAACCAAGGGCAAGACCAAGTGGCAGCATGAACCACTGGCCATTAAAGAGCATGCCGATGAGGAAGAAGAGCGCGCCCACACCAATAATCGACGCGAGCATGATCGGGATAAGTGCCTTGTCCTGCTTGCGTTGAAGGTTGAACGCTTGCCACAGCTGTGAGCGGGTCTGCTTCCGCCGGGCACGCTTGGCGGCCCGTTCCTGCTTCTTCGCTTCCTTGCTTGCCTGCTTAGTGCTGTCTGCCATGTGAAATAACTCTAGTTCCTTTAGATAATAATGCACGCCAACAGGGGGCCCTTGGTGCTCCGCGAGGAGATCCAGTGGGCCCCCTTAGTACTTAGTGATTGACAGTGCCTGGGGTTATGGAGAGTTTAAATTAGCAACCGCTGCGCACACTGGTGGCCGTCGAAGGTTGCACCGGCGTGTCCTGGGAAGCACCATATTTCTCCAAGAGGGTAGAGGCTTCCTGGGCGGTGGTGCCCTTAGAGGTTTCAGCAAGGTGCGCGAGGTTCTCCGGCAACTCACGGCCATGGAAGGCCATCGCTTCGGCCCAGAGCTTGCCGGCACGATAAGAAGAGCGCACCAAGGGGCCAGACATCACCGCGGCGAAACCAAGTTCGCGGGCATAGTCAGCGTGCTCGATGAACTCTTCGGGCTTTACCCAACGATCGATGGGGTGATACATCGGGCCGGGGCGCAGATACTGCGTGACGGTGACAATATCGCAGCCAGCATCATGCAGGTCACGCAAGGATTCGCGGATCTCTTCGGGGGTTTCGCCCATGCCTAAGATCAAGTTGGACTTGGTGATCAACCCATAATCGCGGGCCTGGCGGATGACATCCAAGGAGCGGTCATAGCGGAAAGCCGGGCGGATGCGACGGAAAATACGCGGCACGGTTTCCAGGTTGTGGGCAAAAACTTCCGGTTCTGCGGAGAATACCTCTTGGAGCAGATCTGGTTTGCCGGAGAAGTCTGGGACCAGGTTCTCCACGCCGGTGTGCGGGTTCATCTTGTGGATTTGCCGCACCACCTCGGCATAGAGCCAGGCACCTTCATCTTCAAGATCATCACGGGTCACGCCAGTGATGGTCGAGTAGTTCAGACCCATCTCTTTGACGGATTCCGCCACGCGGCGTGGCTCATCCGGGTCCAGTGGTTCTGGTTTTGCGGAGTTGATCTGGCAGAAGTCGCAGCGACGCGAGCAATTAGCCCCACCTATGAGGAAGGTGGCTTCGCGGGATTCCCAACATTCGTGAATATTGGGGCAGCCAGCTTCCTGGCACACGGTGTGCAAACTAGCGCCGGACACGCGCTTTTTCATGTCCTGGTATTCCGGGCCGGTTTTCACGGCGGTGCGGATCCAGCGGGGCTTACTCTCGATCGGGGTTTGCGCGTTGCGCACCTCGATGCGGAGTAGTTTGCGTCCTTCGCGTGTAGTCACGGGTTTATACCGTACCCTTCGATCGTTGGTCGCTATGGTCTCGGCGCGCACGAGCCTGAGCAGGCAGCCCCTTGGTGGGGTCCGGCGCGGAGGCGAAAGTGTGGTCAGCAACCGCTAGTTCGCCTTCTAAAGCCTGCACTAAAGCATCTACCAGCGGGGCGGTCATGTCCTCGACACTAATGTCTCGGCCTAATTCCTTTGTCATTGTTGTTACCCCCGCATCGGAAATACCGCAAGGCACAATGTGCTCGTAGTACTCCAGGGTGTTATCGCAATTCAGCGCTAAGCCGTGCATGGTAACCCCGCGGGTAATGCGAATTCCCAGGGCAGCGACCTTGCGGTCCGGTGGTACCCACACCCCGGAACGACCATCAATCCGCCCAGCATCTTTAATGCCAGCATCGCGGCACACCTTGATTAAGGCTTCTTCTAAGCGGCGTACATAGTCCACCACGTCAACCGGGTCAGCCAGTTTGATGATGGGATATGCCACCAACTGTCCGGGGCCATGCCAGGTGATTCGGCCACCGCGATCCACATCCACCACCGCTAAACCATTGGTGGGGAGGTCTTCGGGTTGGGTGCGTTTCCCGGCGGTGTACACGCTGGGGTGGGTCAAAATCAGGATGGTATCGCCAATGCTCCCCGCCGCCCGATCAGCAGCAAGGGCTGCTTGGGTATCCCACGCTTCGAGGTAGTCGACTTCGCCTAGATAACGGATATCGACGGAATCCTTCGAAGCGCGGATGGATCGGTCAGCGGGGAAGAAAGGTTCGCGCGGAGCGTTGGACATTAGTCGACGCCGTTGGCCTTCGCGTACTCCTCGGCGGTCATCAATTCACCAGCTTCGGTGACCTCGACCTCAAACAGCCAGCCCTCGCCGAAAGGATCGGAGTTGATGACGGAGTAATCATCATGCACGGCATCATTGACGGCGGTGACGGTGCCAGATACCGGGGAGTAGAGATCCGAGACGGACTTGGTGGATTCCACTTCGCCGCAGGTTTCGCTGTGGGTGACGCTATCGCCGACCTCCGGGAGTTCCGCGAACACAACTTCGCCGAGGCGTTCAGTGGCTACCGAGGTGATGCCCACGCGCACAATCTTGCCGGCGGCATCTTCAGCGGTGGCGTTAATCCACTCGTGGTCCTCGGAGTAGGTGTAGTCATTAGGAAGCGAGCTCATCTTGGGTGAGGTGTCCTTTCATCTGAGCACCCCACAGGACCTTCTAGTTGGCTGATCGCCGTTTGTGCGGGGTCCGGTGGTGCTGCTGGGGCTGTATAAAAAGTTGTAGTTCGGCTGCGAGGCCAGCGCGTAGCAACCATGAAGTTTGGTACTACTTCTGACCCAGCAGTCTAGCGTGTGCGCTGCGAAATGAGGGATTAGCGCTTCGCGGGCTGGTGCCTCGGGGACTAGCGCTTCTTGCTGTAGAAGGGCGTATCCACAATTTCGACGTCGTACATGCGGCCGCGGATATCTACCTTCAGCTTGGTGCCGGTCTCAGCGTGCTCCTTGTCCACAAAGGCTAAGGCCACCGGGTACCCCAGGGTGGGGGAGGGGAGGCCACTGGTGACGATACCGATGGCTTCGCCGCCTTCCTCGAGGAAGAGCTGTGCATCCTTGCGGGCGGCGCGGCGACCGAGGCCTTTAATGCCCACCAGCTTGCGTTTGGCATCTTCCTTGCGGCGATCCAAGGCTTCGCGGCCAACGAAGTCGCATTCCTTCTTGCCGCGCAGCACACCGAGGCCTACATCATGGGGGCACCGCTCAACACTCAACTCATTGCCATAAAGCGGCATACCAGCTTCGAGGCGCAGGGAATCGCGGGAAGCCAAACCACAGGGGATCAACCCGCCTTCGTGCTTATCTGCGCACTCCAGGAGCGTGTCCCAGAGTTTTTCGGCATCGGCGTTGGTGACATAAAGCTCAAAGCCATCTTCGCCGGTATAGCCGGTGCGAGCTACCAGTGCGCGGATGCCAGCCACCTCTAAGGGGGCTGCGGAGTAATACTTCATATCGCGCAAGAATTGCTTGTCATCGGCGTCCTCAATGAGGCTTGCCACAATGTCTTCCGAGGTTGGGCCCTGCACAGCCACCAACGCGGTATCTCCGGATTCATCGGAGACCTCCACGTCGAAACCTTTGGCGCGTTTTTGGAGCTCTTCTACCACCGTGGTGGTATTGCCGGCATTAGGAACAACCAGGAATTCCTGCTCACCGAGGCGGTAACTAATCAGGTCATCGAGAATTCCGGCGTCCTCATCGAGCAACATGGAGTACTTTGCTTTACCTACTGCCAAGGGCGACATGGTGGAGAGCAGGGCATAGTCGAGGAATTCGCCGGCCTGCGGACCACACACCCTGACTTCGCCCATGTGCGAGAGATCGAAAAGACCCGAGGCGTTACGCACAGCCCGATGCTCCTCGAGCTCGTTTTGGTACTTCAGCGGCATATTCCAGGGACCGAAGGGGGTGAAGCTAGCGCCGAGTGCCTCATGTCGGGCATGCAGCGGGCTGGTCTTCAATTCGCTCATAAAGTGTTCTCCTTCAAAGAAAGTCAGTGGTGCGAGATAAACGAACTACAAAAGCAGTGAGAAGCGGGATCTAGAAGCGCCACCGGCAGGCACCCCGCACGCCTACCGCCTAGGTGGTCCACGCGGAGCGCCACAAGTCGGCCATCGCCGGGCGCCTTAGCTCTCGGGATCTTCAAAAGCCTCCGGCGGTGGGCAAGAGCACACCAGGTTGCGGTCACCATAGGCCTCATCGAGGCGACGTACCGGCGGGAAGTACTTCCACTCGCGCAGCTCCGCCACCGGATACGCCGCTTGGCTGCGGCTGAACTGGTAGTCCCACTCATCCGCAATCACCGAGGCTGCGGTAAAGGGCGCCTGGTGCAGCAGCGAATCCACATACTGCACTTTGCCATCAGCAATCTCCTGGATTTCCGCACGAATGGACTTCATGGCACTAATAAAGCGATCCAATTCGGCCAGGTCCTCAGACTCAGTGGGCTCTACCATTAAGGTGCCGGTCACCGGGAAGGACAAGGTGGGGGCGTGGAAGCCGTAGTCAATCAGACGCTTGGCCACATCTGTGGCGCTGACCTTGCACTCATCAGTAATAGGGCGCAGGTCCAAGATGCACTCATGTGCCACCAACCCATTGTCGCCGCTATAAAGCACCGGGAAGGAATCATGCAGTTGCTTCGCCACATAGTTTGCGGCCAAGACCGCCACCGCGGTGGCTTGACGTAAGCCCTCCGGGCCAGCCATGGCAATATAGGACCAGGCAATCGGCAGCACCCCAGCAGAACCATGGGCAGTACCAGCCACCGGCACACCATGCTCATAGGGCACCGGAGAATGCGGATCCACCGAAGGATCAACCGGATCACTCGGCAAGAAGGGAACCAGGTGCTCGGCCACACACACCGGGCCAATACCGGGGCCACCGCCACCATGCGGGATGGTGAAGGTCTTGTGCAGATTCAGGTGCGAAACATCGCCACCGAATTGGCCGGGCTGCGCCACTCCAGTTAAAGCATTGTGGTTCGCGCCATCGATATACACCTGGCCACCGGCATCATGCACCAGCTTGCACACCTCACGGACGGTATCTTCAAACACACCGTGCGTGGAGGGGTAAGTGATCATAATGGCGGCCACATGCTCACCATGCTGCTCCAGCTTCGCCTTCAGATCCTCCACATCAATGGATCCATCCTGGGCGGTTGCCACTACCACTACGCGCAGGTGCGCCAAGGTCGCGCTGGCCGCGTTCGTGCCGTGCGCGGATTGCGGGATTAAACAAATATCGCGTTGATCATCCCCGCGGGAAAGGTGATAGCGGCGGATCGCCAATAGCCCAGCCAGCTCACCCATGGAACCAGCATTCGGCTGCACACTCACCTTCGCATAGCCGGTGATGGCGGCCAACCATTCTTCGGTTTCGGCAATCAGATCACGCCATCCATGGGTGAAACGCTCCGGGGTGTAGGGATGCACATTGGCAAACCCAGGCCAAGAAATAGCTTCCAGCCCGGCAGTGGGGTTCAACTTCATGGTGCACGAGCCCAGCGGAATCATGCAGCGATCCAGCGCCAAATCCTTATCGGCGAGCACCCGCAGGTAGCGCAGCATCTGGGTTTCCGAATGCAGGCTATTAAAAATGGGGTGCACCAGCGGGGTTTCCTCGCGGCGCGGCAACTCCACCACCGGGACGTCCACAGAAGCATCCGGTACCTGCGCACCACAGGCACCCAAGAGCACGCTGAGGTCCTCTTCGGTGGCGGATTCACCAAAGGCCACGCACAGCCCATGCTCATCGAGGACGCGCACCAGGTAGCCATTCTCGGCCAAATCATCAGCCACGGCCTGCGCGGAACCCGGTAAGGTCACCGCCACGGTGTCAAAGAACACCTCATGTTTCACCGAAGCGCCCTCGATGGAACGCACCCCGGCGGCAAAACGTGTTGCGAGGTCATGGCAATGCTCCGCAATCGCCTTAAGCCCCTTCGGGCCGTGATAGCAGGCATACATGGAGGCAGTAACCGCCAACAATGCCTGCGCGGTACAAATATTCGAGGTCGCTTTCTCGCGGCGAATATGCTGCTCACGAGTTTGTAGGGCCAAGCGATAGGCTTCCTTACCCTCAGCATCCACCGATACACCCACCAAACGCCCAGGCAGTTGGCGGCGCAGCTTATCTGTTACCGCCATGTAGGCGGCATGCGGGCCACCAAAAAATAGCGGCACACCGAAACGCTGTGAAGAACCCAGCGCAATATCCGCACCCAACTCACCCGGGGAGGGCAGCAGCATCAGGGCTAGCGGATCAGTGACCACCGCGGCTTGCCCACCTCGGGAATGAATCTCATCAATAATCGGCTTCGGGTCGGTGATATCACCTTCGGTACCGGGGTAAGCGATAACCACACCAACGAGGTCTTCGCCCACAATCCCTTCACTGAGGTCCACAATCTCGACCTCCAAATCAATGGCACGGGCACGCTCCGCCCCCACCACCAACACCTGCGGGTGCAGACGCTCATCCAAAAGCACCTTGCGACCCTTGCGCACGGTGCGCGACATCAACCCAATCGCCTCAGCGACCGCGGTTGCTTCATCCAAAAGCGAAGCCCCCGCAATCGGCAGCCCGGTCAGCTCCGAGACCATGGTTTGGAAATTCAGCAGAGCTTCCAAGCGGCCCTGCGAAATCTCCGGCTGGTAGGGGGTATAGGCGGTATACCAACCAGCATCTTCTAACACCCCACGGCGAATCACCGGCGGGGTAATCGTGTCGTTATAGCCCTGGCCATAAAAGGCCTTCAGCACAGTGTTGCGGGAGGCATATTCTTTCAACCGCTCCTGTGCTTCAAATTCACTCAAGGGGGCTGGTAAATCCAGCGCACCTTCCAGACGAATATCCTGCGGCACTGCCGCCTCAATCAGGGCATCCAGGGAGTCATAGCCAACGCTACTGAGCATGTGCTGTTGCTCTTCCGCATTGGGCCCCAGGTGCCGGGTGAGGTAACTGGACGTTAAGGCTGGTTGGTTCATGCCTGACAGACGCTCCTTGCGCGGGGGTAAGTAGAGTACTCCCGGCGATTATATGTGCGTGTTGCGCCCCACATCGCGGATCGATCAACCGGGTGCATCACTGGGCTGAAAAACTTCCCCAAAACCCCACGCCATCCGAAGTTTCCGGTTTCCCTGCCCGGGGGTAGTGCTTTCCCCGAGACCCGCCTCCCGCAGCGGGTTGCGTCGCCATTTCCGGTACACAAAAGCCCCGGCTATGCCGTGCCAGATAATTTTTCTAGCGCGAATAGCCGGGGCAGTGTGCATGCTAGAGCTTAGAGCTCGAGGTCACCCTCAAAGTTCGCGGTCTCCAGACGATCCTTAATGGTGGTCAGGAAGCGACCAGCATCCGCACCATCGATCAGCTGGTGATCATAGGTCAGCGGCAGGAACACCATCTGGCGAACCGCAATGGCATCCGAACCATTCTCGGTCACCACAACCGGGCGCTTCACAATCGCGCCGGTACCCAGGATGCCGGCCTGCGGCGGAACCAGGATCGGGGTGTCGGATAGTGCACCTTCAGAACCAATATTGGTCACCGTGAAGGTACCACCGGAAAGGTCATTGGGCTTCAGTTTATTGTTGCGGGCACGATCAGCCAGCTCCACAATCGCCTTCGCCAACTCCGGCAGGGACTTCTCCTGAGCCTTGTGGATCACCGGGGTGAGCAGACCCTGCGGGGTATCCACCGCAATCGCAAGGTTCACATCCGGGTGGTAGGTGATTTCCTTGGTCTCGGCATTGTAGGAAGCATTCACGTTCGGGTGAGCAACCAGCGCCTCAACAACTGCCTTGCAGAAGAAGGGCAGGTAGGTCAGGTTCACACCGTGCTTCTCCTGGAAGGCCGGCTTATTAGCCTTGCGCAGTTCCGCAACACGGGTCATATCAACTTCATGCAGCTGCGTGAGCTGAGCGGAAATCTGCAGGGCCTCCAGGGTCTTCGCAGCCGTGATCTGGCGGATGCGGTTGACCTTCTGGGTGGTGCCGCGCAGCTTGGCCTTCTCCGGATCCACAGACTTGGTGGATGCCGCAGAACCCTTCGGAGCCTCAGCCTTGGAGTCAGCAGCCTTATCCTCGCTGCCATCTTCGGCGGCCTTCATCACATCCTGCTTTCGGATGCGGCCACCTACACCGGTGCCTTCAATGGTGGAGAGGTCAATGTCGTACTTCTCCGCCAGCTTGCGTACCAGCGGGGTCACATAAGGCATTTCACCGGTGGTGGAGGAGCGCTGCTCTTCCTTCTTCGGCTCAGCCTTCGGCTCGGGCTTCGCTTCCGGCTTCTCTTCCTTCTTTGGCTCCTCCTTGGGAGCTTCTTCCTTGGGCTCTTCGGCCTTCGGTTCATCCTTCTTCGGCTCGGTCTTGGCGGCGGAGCCATCGCCGATGCGAGCAATCACGGCACCAACGTCAACGGTGTCGTCTTCTTCGGCAAGGATTTCTACCAGGGT
>NZ_FOPJ01000003.1:0-265881 GCF_900113445.1 Corynebacterium spheniscorum | reverse complement strand
TCGGTGTCAACCTTGTCGGTGGAGACCTCGAGCAAGGGCTCGTCGACCTCAACCTTGTCGCCGACGGACTTCAGCCACTGAGTGATGGTGCCTTCAGTGACGGATTCGCCCAATTCGGGCATCTCTACAGAGAACGCCATTGTGTAAGACTCCTAGCAAGTCGTGTTATGTCTAATTTTTGCCGTTCCCTCCGAGACTACCCCTTAAGGCTCAAATAATCGGGCCTTGGGTGGGTCAGTGCACTTTTGGGGTGTACACGGTCTGGGGTGTACCCAAGGAAACGGCGATACACCCTACAATCTTAGAACGTGTTCAACCTTTTCGGACGTCGATCCGCCAAACCAAGCCTGCGCCCTCCGCGCGCCCCTGGGGAAACAATCCGCACGGAGGATGCCGCTGAGCTCAAAGCCTGGGCCCGCGGCCGCGCCTTCATCGAGGCATTCATTGAACCAGAAACCCTGGTCAACGAGATGTCTGCGGTCGTAGTCGATGAGAACGGGGAGTTCATTCGCCGCCGCATTGGTGGCCCCAAAGGCATCGATGCACTCAGCAAAATGCTTGGGTGCCCGGTGTATGACGTGGAAGAAACCGGGTACCCACAGCGGATGCGTAAACGCATTGAAAGAGAAAGAATTTTGCGCAAACGCGCGGAGCAACGCCAACGTCGCGAAGCCTTTGAACGCGGGGAATTACCGGATACCCCGCCCTGAGCAAAAAAGAAGCTTCTGCTACGCCCCTGAGAAAGGGGGTGGCCGGAAGCTTCTTTTATTTGAGGCTGCGAGTTACTTCGCTAATTCCTGCAAGGTAGCCAGGAAAGCGCGAACCGGCACGCCGGTGGCGCGCACCGGAAGATAACCGGTGGCACTGGCCTTGTTGAAGGAAGGCCCAGCGATATCAACGTGCACCCACTGCACACCTTCGGCAACGAACTTCGAAAGATAGAGCCCGGCATAAAGCATGCCGGCATTGCGCGAATTCGACACATTGCGGATATCCGCAATGGGGGACTTGATGTCTTGTTCTTGTTCTTCCAAAAGCGGCATCGCCCAGGCCGGCTCACCAATGGAACGAGAAATCTCCGCAAAACGATCGCGGAACTCATCAGAACCCATCACACCGGAGGTGCGTGCACCCAAGGCCACAATCTGGGCGCCGGTTAAGGTAGCGGTTTCCAGGAGGTATTCCGGCTCATCTTCACAGGCACGCGCAATCGCATCGGCGAGTACTAGGCGGCCTTCCGCATCGGTGTTGAGCACCTCGGAGGTAATTCCGCCATAGTGTGCAATCACATCACCGGGTCGGGTAGCAGTACCTGAGGGCATATTTTCTGCCAGCGGCAAGGTGGCGGTGATCTTCAGAGGAAGCTTCATGCGGGCCGCGGCAATCACCGTGCCGGCAACTGCTGCGGATCCACCCATATCGGAGATCATGTCTTCCATGCCAGAAGAAGGCTTAATGGAAATACCGCCTGTATCAAAGGTGATGCCCTTGCCCACAAAAGCCACGGTCTTAGTGGCGTTCTCGGGGTTCCAGGTCAGGCGCACCAACCGCGGTGGGCGCTGGGAGCCTTGGCCAACAGCTATGATGCCGCCATAGCCCTGTTCTTTGAGCTGCTGTTCGTCCAGGATCTCTATGTCCAGACCAACCTTGGTGGCTTCTTCTTCCAAGATGGCGGCATAGGACTCCGGGTAGAGATGCGAGGAAGGAGTATTGACCAGGTCGCGGGTAAAGCAGACACCTTCTGCGGTGATCTTGGCGAGCTCAAAGTCTTCTTCGGCGTTCTCGGCGAGCACGGTGATCTTCTTGACCGGGGTCTCAGAAGCCTTGGGTTCTTCCTTGTGCATACCCGCATAAGAGTAGGCACCCAGGATCAGGCCTTCGATGGCGGCCTGGAAGTGGAAATCACCTACCGTGGTGGCCACATGCTCTAAGCCGTTGAGGCTTCGGGCAGCAGCACCGGCGGCCCGGCGAACCTGTTCGGCATCCAGTTCAGCTTCGGATCCCAGGCCCACCGCGATGACGGCGGCAGCATCGACACCTTCTGGTGCGGGAACGCGGGTGATCTCTGCGGCACTGCCCTTCGCACCCACCGCGTTGAGGCTGCCCAATAGTGCTTCAGCGTGGTCATCTTCGAGCACCTTGGTGGTGCTGGTGGGGATTTCTACGCTGTCATCGGTGGCGAAAATGGGGATTACAAGGGCATCGAGATCCCCGGGTAGGGCGGTGGCGTCGCTGGCTAGTTCAACTGCGGTGGATAGGCCGCGGCACGGTAATGCGAATCTGCTCACTTAGGGTGAAACCTCCGTATGTTGTGGGGAATTCGGTTTGGGCTTTCGCGCCAGGGCGAAGTCTGGGGCTTAGTGTAGTCACCCTGATCCAATAGTGTGCGGCGCATAACAGTCCCATCTGGTGGGATGGAATGTCTCTAGTGTTGGCATAGCGTCTAGGGTGCGGGTATCCCACAAATTCGGGTAATTGATCTCAAAACGTGGGACCCCACGGCTCGTGGTGGTGGGGATGCGTTGTAAGGTGATCACATGTCTCTCGAATTCTCCGTGACGCGCAATGCCGACGCCGCTTCCCCGGAACGCCGCGCCGAGATCCTCGCCGACCCGCACTTCGGCACCTACTTCACCGACCACATGGTGATGATTGATTGGACAGTAGACAAAGGCTGGCACGACGCCCGCGTGGTGCCCTATGGTCCACTGAACGTCGATCCGGCCACCTCGGTATTCCACTATGGCCAAGCAATCTTCGAAGGCGTCAAGGCATATCGCCAACCGGATGGTTCGATTGCCACCTTCCGTCCGGACCAAAACGCTGCCCGCATGCAGCGTTCCGCGGAACGCTTAGCGATGCCGCAGCTGCCGGAAGAAGACTTCATCAATTCCCTAAAGGAACTGATCAAGGTGGACCACGAGTGGGTTCCGGAAGCTGGTAGTGAAGCTGCCCTGTATTTCCGCCCCTTCATGATCTCCACTGAACACACCTTGGGGGTTAGCCCTTCGGTGTCGTATACCTACATGGTGATCGCTAGCCCCTCTGGTGCTTATTTCTCCGGTGGCATCAAGCCGGTGTCGGTGTGGCTATGTGAAGACTATGTGCGTGCCGCCCCGGGCGGTACCGGCGCTGCAAAGTGCGCCGGTAACTATGCTGCCTCCTTGTCCGCCCAGGCTCAGGCCACTGAGAAAGGCTGCGATCAGGTGGTGTGGTTGGATGCCCACGAGCACCGCTATGTCGAAGAAATGGGTGGCATGAACCTCTTCTTCGTTTATGGCGAAAGCGATAACGCTGAGATCGTCACCCCGGAGCTTTCCGGCTCGCTGCTTCCCGGTGTGACCCGCGATTCCCTGCTGCAGCTGGCCCGCGATCGTGGCTACAAGGCCACTGAACGCCGCATTAGCACCCAAGAATGGGAAGAAGATGCTGCCAGTGGTGCTTTAACTGAGGTGTTTGCCTGCGGTACTGCTGCGGTGATTACCCCGGTGGGTACGGTGCGCTCGCAGCATGGTGATTTTAAGATCGCTGATGGCGATGCCGGTGAGATTAGCCTTTCGCTGCGCGAAACCCTCACCGGGATTCAGCGCGGTGAGGTGGAAGATACTCACGGCTGGATGCACACCCTGCTAGAAGCTTAAGAAAAACAGAGAACTGCCCTCCTTGCATTTCGATGCGAGGAGGGCAGTTGTAGTTAGAGCAGGCGGGAGGCTTGGCGGAGCACCGGGACGGTGGCTAAAGCACCGGCACCCATGCCATACCTGATGCCCATATCGACTAGCGGTTGGGCGGAGATAATGCGAAGCGCTAATTCCTCAGCCGGTTCGGTGGGGGCTTGGGTGGGAAGTACCCATTGTGCCGCCCCGGGGGCTAGGCGATCTGCACAATAAGCAGCTACTGCCGGTAGTGCGGCATCAATGAGAATCGGGGTGCGCCGGGAGGCGGCTTGGGCGATCAAACCGGTCAGCACTGCTGCGGAAGGGGAACCTGCGCGGCGAAGTACCTCATGCGGGCGGGTGAGATCACCGCGTACCCGGAACATGGCGTTGCGGATGACATCTACTTTGTGGCACCAGGCATCATCGCCAATGGCGTAGGGGGCGCCGGCTACCGCCACGGGTTCGGTGCGGGTGAAAATACCCATCAAGGTGGCAGCAATGGTGGAATCCCCGCGGCCTAGGGTGGTGGCGGCAAGAACCCGGGTGCCGGCATCGATAAGCTGATCGGCGATGCGGCGGCCAATGCCCAAGGCGCGTTTGAAATCTTCTTCAGAAAGCGCGTCTTCGTGGTCAATAGGTGCGGCAGCGCGGCTTACGCGTTCATCGCCCCACACATCATGATCGATGGCCACATCCACGGCTTTTAAGCTGCAGTGCGCATCGCGTAGGGCATCGGAAAGGATGGTGCTGCCGCTGGTGAGTTCGCTAAAAGCGTGGGCAGTGTAATCGGCATCGCGGTGGCGGCTTAACTCCGGGGGAAGACCATTATCACCGGCGATGACCACCAGGGTCATGGCAAGCGGGTCCGTATCGGGGCCCTCAGCGGCTTCTGGGGTTAAACCGTGCCCGGCGAGGAAACCGGCGGCTCGCGCCAGGGTTCCCCAACCACGCTTGGATAATTCCGCGGTTATTGCTTGGGCACGCTCAATGTCCGGGGAGGGGACCGTTAAGCCGCTCGTTGATTCAGCACTCACCTTAAGCGGGATCCTTTCTTCGCAAATTCAGGCCGAGGGGACATACCAGGTGCGGCATAGCTGTAGCTGTGCCGCACCTTTAAGGGACCTAGTTGATGTCCGCACCGATCTCGACCTGCGGCCGCGGCGAACGCCATTTCCGTGGCTGCGTTGCTCGGGAGTAGGCGTAGAAGCCGAGGCCAAAGCCGGCGGCGAGGGTGCCGGGGAAGTTTGCGCGGACAGCGCGGTTGACGCGGCGGCCGATGATGAAGCCTTCGACGGCGAAGACGATGATGAACATCATGGCCAGAAGCGACATGATGGAGGCGAATTTCGGGGCGAATTGGCCGGCCAGCATGACCACGAGGAGGCCGAGGGCCACGGGCATCACGAAGTTATTGGTGAAGCGGCGGGCGTCGACCCAGTCGCGGGCGAAGCGGCGTTCGGGGCCTTTATCGCGCGGCATGAGGTAGCGTTCATCGCCGCGATCCATGGCCGCCTGGGCTTCCATTTGGCGTTGGCGGCGTTCGCTGCGTTCCTTGCGCTTATATTCTTTCCATTCCTCCTTCGACATGGAGGCTTTGAGTTTTTTGCGCTCCGCGCGTTGTTGCTTGGGGGTGGGGAGGCTGCCGCCGGCAGGGCGGACGATGCCACGCTCGATTTCGCGTTCGCGGCGCTTAGGTGTGGGACGACCCTTTGGCGGGGTGTAGCCCTTGGGGAGCTTGGCAGTTGTGCTGCTTTGCTGATCATTAGTGCTGCTAGACACCGTATTTTCGGCGCTCGTCTGGGCGTCGCCCGAGGTTGGCGCGGCGTCATCGGATTTTTGCCAGGGAAGTTTCACACTCACCAGGCTACAAGTACCACACCCGAAGGTGAGCTAAGGACCTCTTTAGGTGTCTGGTGTGGAGTGGTGCATGAGGGTGCTGTGGTTGTGTGTGTGGTTGGCCGTGCGGGGAACAAAAACACCGTGGTGCGACGTTGAAAGCTATAGCCTGATTCCGGATCGCGCCCTATGATGGGGGAAATACAGCACCTTGTGCGCCCCGGTACCCACATAGTGCGGTGGCGCGTGTGTGAGGGCTGAGAAATAATTTTTAGGCACTATAAGGAGAATCTGACTCATGACCGCTCCCTCGACAAGCACCGGTGTGAACTTAACTGATGCGGCAGCTGCCAAAGCCAAGGCGCTGCTAGACCAAGAAGGTCGGGATGACCTTTCGCTGCGGATCGCGGTGCAACCAGGTGGTTGCGCGGGGCTGCGTTACCAGCTCTATTTTGATGACCGGAACCTCGACGGCGATGTTGCCGACATTATTGGTGGGGTGCGTTTGGTAGTCGATAAGATGAGCATCCCTTACCTTAGCGGCGCCACCATCGATTTTGCCGACACCATTGAGTCGCAGGGCTTTACCATTGATAATCCGAATGCCACGGGTTCCTGCGCCTGCGGTGACTCCTTCAACTAGCTGAAGCTGCGTGGCGCGCGCCCCGGGTGTGCGCTGTGCAGTGCGCCGTCCGCGCCCATCCGCACCCCTCAAAACGATAAGACCCTGCTCTCCCGCATCAGCGCGGAAGGGTAGGGTCTTTGTGTTGCTTGGGTTGCCGGAGGCCCAGGCCCCTAACCGAGCTTTAGATATTCACCGGGTAATCCGGGTTCTCGATCTTCGGATCAATGCGGTGTTCCACAAAGATCCCGTGCCACACCATAAAGGCCAGCACCGTCCATAGGCGACGGGAATGATCAGAAACCCCATCGCGGTGTTCCTTCAGCATCTCCAGCACCGCAGCTTTATCGAAGATATCGCCGGTCTGGGATTCCTTAATGGTGTCCTGTGCCCAGCCATGAAGCTCATCGCCAGCCAACCAATGCCGCATCGGCACCGGGAAGCCCAGCTTCTTGCGGTGCAGCACATGCGGCGGCACGATCTGCTCCATTGCTTTACGCAAAGCATATTTCGTGGTGCCATGCGCGATCTTCAGATCATGCGGGATAGATTCGGCAACGCGGAACACTTCCTTATCTAAGAAGGGCACGCGCAGCTCCAAGGAGTTGGCCATATTAATCTTGTCGGCCTTCACCAAAATATCCCCACGCATCCAGGTGAAAAGATCAAGATGTTGCATGCGCGCCACCGGATCCATATGGCGCGATTGCGCATAGATCGGGGCCGTTACCTCACGGTGATCCCACTCGCGCTTCGCCCAGGGCAGCACGCGCTGAAGCTGCTCAAAGTTAAAAGAACGCGCATTGCCGTAGTAACGCTCCTCCATTGGCGTGGTGCCGCGCTGCAGCAGCGACTTACCCTTCATCCCCTCTGGCAAAATATTGCCCAGGTGGTTCAGGCCCTTGAGCAGCGGGCTGGGCAGCTTCTCAAAGGGTGCAAGGGAAAGCGGCTCCTTATAAATGGTGTAGCCACCAAAAAGTTCATCTGCACCTTCTCCAGAGAGCACCACCTTCACGTGCTTGCGGGCCTCGCGCGCCACAAAGTACAAGGGCACCAGCGAAGGATCCGCTACCGGATCATCCAGGTACCACATGATCCGTGGGATGGCCTCGGCGTATTCCTCCGGGGACACCACCTTCACAATGTGCTCAGCCCCGATGGCTTCCGCGGATTCCGCGGCCACATCCACCTCGGAATAGCCTTCGCGCTCAAACCCGGTGGTGAAGGTCAGCAGGTTCGGGTTGTGGCGTTTTGCCAGCGCCGCAATGGCGGTGGAATCAATACCGCCGGAAAGGAAGGAACCCACCGTCACATCGGCGCGCATATGCTTTTCCACGGAATCTTCTAGCACGCGGGCAATGCGATCAAAAAGATCCTGCTCTTTACCTGCTGTCACCTTGGTGACCTCAAAGCGCGGGCGGAAGTAACGATTATCCATCACCTGACCACCAGGTAACACCGTGGCGGTGCAGCCGGACTCCAGGCGACGAATCTGGCTGTGCAGGGTTTCCGGTTCCGGCACATATTGCAGGTCCACATAGTGCTCAATCGCGCGGCGATCAAGGTTCAGTTCTAGACCCAGCTCCGGTGCCATCTCCAAGATGCACTTCTTCTCCGAAGAAAACACCGTGCCCTTATCAGTGGTGGCATAAAACAGTGGCTTAATGCCAAATTGATCGCGCGCTAAGAATAAGGTGCGCTTTTCTGAATCCCACACCGCGATGGCGAACATGCCGCGTAGGTGCTCCACTACCTCTTCGCCCCAGTGGTGATAACCCACCACAATGGTTTCGGAGTCACCGGAAGTGCGGAACTCATAGCCATGCTCCTGCAGCTCCTGGCGCAGCTCCACATAGTTATAGATCTCGCCATTAAAGGTCAGCGCATAGCGTTCCGGGTTCTCCGGCGGCCCCCAGCGCAGCGGCTGGTGCGAGTGCTCCAAGTCAATAATGGAGAGTCGATTGAAACCGAAGACCACGTCATCGTCATTCCAGGTGCCAGCATCGTCGGGGCCGCGATGCCGCATGCATGGCAATGCCCTTTTAATGGCGTCCACATAATTCGGGGCGTCACTGTGGCCCGATAGCATGCCTAATAGCCCGCACATAGTGCTCGCGGTCCTCCTCGCGGTTGGGGAAAAATTTTTAGGAATCACAAACACGATACGCGGGGCCATAGGGGGCGCGGTACTTGCCTTTCCGAGAGCGTGTGGCTGAGCTTCCCGCAATTGGCTCCGTAAGGCAGTGGGCATGGGGGAGACGACGGTGGTCGGGAACTTTAGTGAGTAGAGGAATGACCAACTTTAGGATGATCTACAAAGTAGTCGCTGAGCTGCGCAAAATGAGCTCGACATCGCGGCACTTTTGGGGCGAGTTGAACGTACAACTTTGATCTCCTCATGGCGGAGATGGGGGCCGACGGGGGTGATTCACGCCCGAAAGGAGTCAACCCTTAGGATGAGGTTCGCGCTAAGAAAATGTGAGGTCCGCTACATTGTGACGCTTGGTGGCTGAGGGTTCATGCAGACTACTCCGCGTAGAGCGCCTATTTTGCCAAGAGTTGCTGTGAATAAGCAGCCAGAAGTTGGAGAAGCCTGGCTATTTCCCGAGATGGGGATAAAGGCTCTATGGGTTAGTCTTGGTTAGAACAATTTTTGTGTGGACAGGAAGGCAGACACACGTGCAAACGCGAAATGAGCGTGGCTTTGGGCGTCGTGCCCTGACCGCAGGCGTAATTGGCCTCGGCGGGCTGACCCTCGCTGGTTGTGACGTCGACGGACCTGGCGGTCTGCTCGGCCAGTTCCTGCGTATGGGTTGGCCAGAAGGTATCACCCCGGAAGCTCATGCAATGGGCAACTTCTGGGTCTGGATCTGGGTCGTTGCCTGGATCATCGGCATCATCATGTGGTCGATCATGATCTACTCGATCTTCGGCTGGACCGCCAAGAAGGCCG
Source organism: Corynebacterium spheniscorum (assembly GCF_900113445.1). Lineage (GTDB taxonomy): Bacteria > Actinomycetota > Actinomycetes > Mycobacteriales > Mycobacteriaceae > Corynebacterium > Corynebacterium spheniscorum. The sequence goes on along the minus strand of NZ_FOPJ01000003.1, from coordinate 256,811 downwards.
AGAAAAAGGGCAAGGGCGAATTCCCCAAGCAGCTCCAGTACAACATTCCCTTAGAACTGGTCCTGACGATCATCCCGATCTTCATCGTCATGGGTATCTTCTTCTTCACCGTCCAAACCCAGGAGCGGGTCACCGCTTTGGATAAGGACCCTAAGGTTACCGTTGACGTCACCGCTTTCCAGTGGAACTGGAAGTTCGGTTACCAGCAGGTTGCGGCTGAGCTCAGCCCCACCGGTTCTGACTATGACGGCATTGACCCGGCCCGCCAGGCTGAAGCTGAAGCTTCCAAGGTGGACCCGAATGGCGATAACCCGATTCACGGCGCATCGCTGAACGACCGTTCTTATCTGCGCTACAACAAGATCGAAACCCTCGGCACCACCGATGAGGTTCCGGTCCTGGTGCTCCCGACTGACACCGCCATCCAGTTCGACCTCGCCTCCGGCGATGTCTCCCACAGCTTCTGGGTTCCGGAGTTCCTCTTCAAGCGTGACGTCTACTCGCACCCCGAGGCTAACCAGGCTCAGCGTGCATTCCAGATCGAAAAGATCGAAAAGGAAGGCGCCTTCGTTGGTCGCTGCGCAGAAATGTGCGGCACCTACCACGCCATGATGAACTTCGAGCTGCGTGTTGTGTCTCCGGAAGACTTCACCCGTTACCTCGACTTCCGCATGAAGAATCCGGAAGCCCCGAACTCTGAAGCTCTGAAGTCGATCGGCCAAGAGCCGTACGCAACCAGCACCCACCCGTTCAACTCTGGTCGTACCGCCACCCGCGATGGTGACAACTACGTCGACCACAACCAGAACGCTTAAGGCGACGAGGAGTAACAGACCATGAAATCTGGCGCTAAGGCAATGTACGCCATCGGAGCCTTCATGCTCCTGATGACCATCATCTACATCCTGGCCACCAACTTCGTCCAAGAAGATGGTTACCTCGGCAAGGTCGAATGGGCCGGCATCACCGGCCTGGCATTGGCCACCGGCCTATCCTTCATGCTCGGCGGCTACCTGCACTTCACCGAAGTGCGCTGCGATATCCTCCCCGAAGACTGGGAAGAAGCAGAAGTCGCCGATAAGGCTGGCACCCTGGGCTTCTTCTCCCCGGGTTCCATCTGGCCCGCCGCTATGGCCGGCTCCATCGCTGTCCTGGGTCTCGGCATCGCCTTCTTCCACTATTGGATGATCGTGCTCGGTGCGGCCCTGCTGGTCTTCTCGGTTGCCAAGCTGAACCTGCAGTACGGTCTGCCGAAGGAATCTCACTAAGCATTAACCGCTAGCCCCGCCTTCCTGGGGCCCGCACTAAAAAACACTCAATCTCTTATTCCTAAGGGGTTGGGTGTTTTAGTGTTTCTGGGGGCCCGCATGCCGAGAAACAATTGAGCTGAAATTTCTTCAATTGCTTCCGCCGAAAAGTACTAGGGGAGGGGAGTGCGGGGCGGAAGAAGAATGTGTACGGGCGGACAGACATCCTCGGAGATGCCCGTGTGTGCCCATCAACCCGCAAGGCCTTCTTAGCGCTGCGCTTCCACCAGAGTTTTGGCGCTGCAGCTTCCACACAGCTTCAGCGCTGATTTAAGGGGGTCGGTGGCGGTGTTAAGAAGTGAATAATCCCTGTTAGAGGCCGTGATTGAGGGGTCAACCGAAAGGATGAGACCAGGCTGTTTGTAGCCTGTGAAAGTGTGACATCGCTCTCTAATTGGAACTATTCCTTGAGGTGTCCGACCGGGGCAGATTTCTCGTTATGGCGGGCCTAAATTACACCGCCTGTACGCCCGTCCCGATAGATCCCCCGGAAGAGTGCCCCATGACCTGCATAGATAAGTTCCAGTGAGTAGTCGGATGGCGAGGCAAGAAAGTTCCCCGGGGGTGGAAAATTCTTGAGCACAATCTTTCCCGATTGCAAAACCGCAGGTGAATGACAGTTCAGCCAAAAGTTTGACACTGAAAAAACGGGGGGATCTGACATGACTTTAGCTGCTCGACCGACCATACTTGAGGGCGTGACGAGCGCAGTTCAAAACCCAGGTATGGCAGCACCACAACGTGTTGCGGCACTGAACCGACCCAATATGGTCAGTGTCGGCACGATTGTGTTCCTGTCTCAGGAATTAATGTTCTTCGCCGGACTTTTCGCGATGTACTTCACCTCGCGTGCTAATGGTCAGGGCGCGGATTGGAGCGAGCAGTCGGGCCACCTCAAGGTGGGCTTCGCACTGACGATTACGATCATCCTCCTTTCCTCCTCCATTACCTCCCAGTTCGGCGTCTTCGCAGCAGAAAGGGGTGACGTTTTCGGCCTTCGGAAATGGTTCCTTATCACTATTGCTTTAGGTGCCATCTTCCTCTGTGGCCAGGCCTTCGAGTACACCGAGTTGGTGCACCACGGCCTCACGATCCAAAACAGTGTTTATGGATCCGCATTCTTTATCACCACCGGCTTCCACGCAGCCCACGTGCTAGCAGGTGTCCTCGCCTTTGTGGTCGTTCTTTTGAGGGTCCAGAAGGCAAAGTTCACGCCGGCCCAGGCAACTGCAGCGATGGTGACCTCTTATTACTGGCACTTCGTTGACGTGGTGTGGATCGGCCTGTTCATCACCATCTACCTCATTCAGTAGGCCGCTAGTGCCGAGCTTTCGGCCTACAGCCCCCTCACTTTCCGATCTCGATCTCTAAGGGACATGATGGAAACCAACCCCAAGACCTCCGGAGTAGCCCCGCAGGCTACACCGGCTAAAAAGGTCAAGAACCGCCGCAAGGTCCGCCGGACGGCAGCCGGGGCCCTTGCACTGACCCTCGGCCTCACCGGTGCCGGCGTTCTTGCCTCTGTATTCACCCCTGACGCCCAGGTCGCAACCGCCCAGAAGGACGACCAAGCCCTAATTCAAGAGGGTAAGGACATCTACGACGTCGCCTGTATCACCTGCCACGGTGAAAACCTACAGGGTGTCGAAGGCCGCGGTCCTTCACTCATCGGTGTCGGTGATGGCGCAGTGTACTTCCAGGTGCACTCCGGCCGTATGCCGATGATGTCGAATGATGCGCAGGCCGAGCGCAAGGTGCCTCGCTATAACGAGCACCAGGCTCTGGCCATGGCCGCCTATGTCGCTGCCAATGGTGGCGGCCCCTCTCTGGTGTACAACGAGGACGGCAGCCTCGCCATGGAAAGCCTCCGCGGCTCCAACTACGACGGCCAGATTGATCCCGCCGACGTGGCCCGTGGCTCCGACCTCTTCCGCCTGAACTGCGCATCCTGCCACAACTTCACCGGTCGTGGTGGCGCGCTGTCCTCCGGTAAGTATGCCCCTTACCTTGACCCGGCCAATGAGCAGGAGATCTACCAGGCCATGCTCACGGGTCCTCAGAACATGCCGAAGTTCTCCGATCGTCAGCTCTCTGCTGATGAGAAGAAGGACATCATCGCCTTCATCAAGGCCTCCAAGGAAACCCCCAGCCCGGGTGGTTGGAGCCTCGGTGGTCTCGGCCCCGTGTCTGAAGGCATGTTCATGTGGATGATCGGCATCGTTGTGCTGGTCGCGGCCGCTCTGTGGATTGGATCTCGCTCATGAGTTACGAAACCAAGAAGGAATACACCCAGCAAGAGCTCAATGCCATGAGCAATGATGAGCTCGCCCGCCTGGGCACTGAACTTGATGGCGTGACCGTTGCGTTCCGCAAGGAGCGCTTCCCGATTGCCAATGACCCGGCCGAGCGCCGCGTGGTCCGCGCAGTGGGATTCTGGCTGGTCCTCTCCATCGTTATGGCCATCGCCTTCCTCGGCGTCTACATCTTCTGGCCCTGGCACTATAAAGGTCACGGTGACGAAGGTCTGTGGATGTACACCCTGTACACCCCGCTGCTCGGCGTTACCTCCGGTCTGACCATTCTTTCCCTCGGCTTCGCCGTGGTGCTGTATGTCAAGCACATGCTGCCGCAGGAAATCTCGGTGCAACGCCGTCACGATGGTCCTTCCGATGAAGTTGACCGTCGCACTGTGGTTGCTCTTCTGAATGACTCCTGGAAGACCTCCACCCTGGGCCGCCGCAAGGTCCTGCAGGGCCTGCTCGGCACCGGCGCTGTTCTCATGGGCCTGGTTATTGCTGCTCCGCTGGGTGGCATGATCAAGAATCCGTGGAAGCGCGGTGAAATGGGCATCCAGGGTGATGGCACTTTGTGGACCTCCGGTTGGAGCCTCCACGACCAAGGCGTGAAGCTTTACCTCGGTCGCGATACCGGCGCCATCGCCGAACAGCACACCACCGAAACCGGCTCGCATTGGTCGACCACGGGTGTTACGCGCCTGGTGCGTATGCGCCCGGAAGATCTCGCTGCCGCCTCGATGGAAACCGTTTTCCCGCTGCCCGCCAGCGAAGTAAACGATGGTGAACTCTACGACCCCAAGCGTGATGTCTACGAGCACCACATGCACTCCATCCACGGCCCCCGTAACGCTGTGATGTTGATCCGCCTGCGCACCTCCGATGCCGAGAAGGTTATCGAGCGCGAAGGTCAGGAAGACTTCCACTACGGCGATTACTACGCCTATTCCAAGATCTGCACGCACATTGGTTGCCCGACCTCGCTGTATGAGGCTCAGACCAACCGCATCCTGTGCCCGTGCCACCAGTCGCAGTTCAACGCCCTGCATTACGGCAAGCCGGTCTTCGGCCCCGCCGCCCGTGCACTGCCGCAGCTGCCGATCACCGTTGACGAAGAGGGTTACCTCATCGCCGCGGGCGACTTCATCGAGCCCGTCGGCCCGGCATTCTGGGAGCGTAAGTCCTAATGAGTAACAAACTTGCAGAAATCGGCAACAATGTCGACTCCCGCTACACCATGGCGGCCGGCATGCGCCGTCAGATCAATAAGGTCTTCCCGACCCACTGGTCCTTCATGCTGGGTGAGATCGCTCTCTACAGCTTCATCATCCTGCTGCTAACCGGTGTCTACCTGACCCTGTTCTTCGATCCTTCGATCACCAAGGTCATCTATGACGGTGCCTATCTGCCGCTGAATGGTGTCGAGATGTCTCGCGCCTACGCAACCGCACTGAACCTCTCCTTCGAAGTTCGCGGTGGCCTCTTCATCCGCCAGATGCACCACTGGGCCGCATTGATGTTCGTCATCTCCATGATGGTCCATATGATGCGCATCTTCTTCACCGGCGCTTTCCGTCGCCCGCGTGAAGCCAACTGGATCATCGGCTGCGTGCTGCTGCTCCTCGGCATCGCCGAAGGCTTCATGGGTTACTCCCTCCCGGATGACCTGCTCTCCGGTGTTGGTCTGCGCATTATGTCCGCCATTGTGGTTGGCCTGCCGATCATCGGCACCTGGATGCACTGGCTGATCTTCGGTGGAGACTTCCCCTCCGACCTGATGTTGGACCGCTTCTATATCGCCCACGTGCTGATCATCCCGGGCATCATCCTCGGCCTGATCGCCGCGCACCTCGCCCTGGTTTGGTACCAGAAGCACACCCAGTTCCCCGGACCGGGTCGTACCGAAAACAATGTTGTCGGTATCCGCATCATGCCGCTGTTCGCCTTCAAGGGCATGGCCTTCGGTCTGCTGACCGCTGGTGTCCTCGCCCTGCTGGCTGGTATCACCTCGATCAACGCCATTTGGAACCTGGGGCCCTATAACCCCTCGCAGGTTTCCGCAGGTTCGCAGCCGGATATCTACATGCTGTGGACTGACGGTGCTGCCCGTGTCATGCCCGCCTGGGAGCTTTACCTCGGCAACTACACCATCCCGGCCATCTTCTGGGTTGCCGTGATGCTGGGCATCCTGGTTGTGCTGCTCTTCGCCTACCCCTTCATTGAAAAGAAGATCACCGGCGACGACGCCCACCACAACCTCCTGCAGCGCCCGCGTGACGTTCCGGTGCGTACCTCCATCGGTGTCATGGCTCTGGTCTTCTACTTCCTGCTCACGCTCTCTGGCGGTAACGACCTCTTCGCTTACCACTTCCAGATCTCGCTGAACGCGATGACGTGGGTCGGTCGTATCGGCCTGATCGTGCTGCCGCCGGTCGCTTACTTCGTTACCTACCGCCTCTGCATTGGCCTGCAGCGCTCCGACCGTGAGGTCCTAGAGCACGGCATCGAAACCGGTATCATCAAGCAGCTGCCCAATGGTGCCTTCATCGAGGTCCACCAGCCGCTCGGCCCGGTCGACGACCATGGCCACCCGATCCCGCTGCCTTATGCTGGCGCCAAGGTCCCGAAGCAGATGAACGAACTCGGCTTCTCCGGTCGCCCCGGCCGCGGTTCCCTCATCAAGCCCGACGATGCCTCCATCGTCGAGCGCACCACCGCCATCGAGCACGAAAACGAGCTCGAAGAAAAGCGGATGTACGAGGAGCTCCAAGCCGCCAACCGCGACAAAGATCGCCGCGACGGCCACCTGGACTAACTCACCCAACTGCGCTCACCAGATCCCTCGAAGCCACCCACAGGGTCGGCCTCGGGGGATTCGCGCGTTTTCTCCTCCTTATATATAAGGAATAAGCTCCACACGTCGCTTATGCTTCCCCGAGCCCCGCATTCCACCCTTTGCAGGCCCCGCACCCCCATAAGGCGCACAGCCCCCGCTCTGCCGCGCTAACAGGCCCTCACACGCGCATAGCGCTTATCTGGGCCCCGTTCTCTCATACCCAGCCCACCAACTCCCCGCTCACACCCTTGTTTTGAGCATGTGACCGGAGGGGCAATTGGGAGAAACCTTAACAACCTGTGTCCAAGGTCATCTTTTTAATTCACTCTTGCCAGGCGCGCGGCCAGCAAAAGCGCTGTTCAACAATGTGTCACCAAAATGCTCCTACCATCACGCCAGGTCAACTAGGGGATTGACCCTTAGGGGTATTCAGGGTGTCGGCAAAGCTTTCCAAGACCACACAACCCACCGAAATTGATAACAAGTCGATAACGCCCGGGTTTCGTGTTGATCTCGGTGTGTCGGTTGGACATCCGTCGTTGCAATTTCGTAACCTTGCCGAGACATTGCAGCAACGTCTGCAGCACATCAGCAAACCTACTGCCAATCCTCATCTGATCGATGAGGCCGGGATTCTTACCTCAACCTTTTGCGGGTTGTTCTAAGACAACTCCTTAAGGCCCGGTAGGCGCACTGGAAGATTTGGAGATTTATCCGTGGCAAAGCACCGCCGTCACAACCCCACCGCCGCTCGTCGGGTGGCTCAGGCCTCCGCTATTGCGGTGGGCGCTACCGCACTTGTGAATGCCCCCGCCAACGCGGCAGAGGTTGTCGTCCCCAACACGGAGATTCGTTTCCAGGTTGATGGAATTGAAAACATCCCCGGCATCCAAAATGTTGCCGGCATTGATCAGTGGATCCCCTCGCTTTCTGCTCAGGGTGCCGTACCCGCCGCCCCTGGCGGTTCCGCCACCTACGCCGCCCCGGCTGCTTCCGTTGGCCAGGCCATCGTGGATGCCGCCCGCTCCCGCATCGGCGCCCCCTACGGCTGGGGTGCCGCTGGTCCGAACGTCTTCGACTGCTCCGGCCTGACCTCCTGGGCCTATCAGCAGGTTGGCAAGTCCATCCCGCGTACTTCCCAGGGCCAGGCTTACTCCGGCACCCCGGTTGCCATCAGCGACCTGCAGCCCGGTGACATCGTCGCCTACTACGGTGGCGCCTCCCACGTCGCCATCTACGCCGGCAATGGCATGATCATCGATGCCCTTAATGAAGGCAGCACCGTCGGTGAGCGCCCGCTAAACTACATGCCGATCCACTCGGCCGTGCGCTTCTAAGCTTCACGCAGCTACAGCGAAAACACCCTCTTCCTGCGCCAGCGGCAAGGGGGTTTTCTCATGCCCACAAGCTCACCCCAGAATCCTCAGTAGTCACACCAGTTACGGCGGTGCTGGGGATCTTTTCTAGCGAGCGCTAGGCGACCTATAGTCAATAGAAGATTTCCCACCCAAGGTACTTCTAAGTTTGAAAGAAAAGTGAGGCGGGTACCGCTCTTGGCACCGCAATCGGGTTCAACATCGACACGTTTCCGCAGCTACGCCGCTGCGCTTTTTGGCGCCGGCCTGATCCTAGGCGGCGTGCCGATCATTAACCCCACGGTTCTACAAGCCCCAGCTGGTTTTAGTGTGCGCGCCGATGAAGTTGATGAGCTGATCAAAGAAGTCGAAGCGATCTCTAATGAAACCAACGCCAAGAACGAAGAAGTCAAGGCGCTAGAAGACCGCATCGTTGAATCCGAAAAGGAACTAGAAGGCAAGCGCGAAGAAGTAGCCGCAGCCACCCAGCGCGCCGATAAAGCCCTTGCACGGGAAAAGAGCCTCCAAGGCGAAGTCAATATTGTGGCCGGGGCGAAATACCGTGGCTCCATCATCGACCCGATTACCAACGCCATGGGCGCCTCTAACCCTCAAACCGCCATTGACCGTGCCGCCTACCTGACCACCTTGGCGCGGCGCACTGAAGATGCCGTGAAGGGGCTTAGTGAAGCCACCGAAAAGGCCGCAGAAGCACATACCGATGCTGCGCGTGCCGCTGCGCAGGCTGAGTTCCAGCTCAATGACCTTAAAAAGCAGCACGAAGAACTCGATAAGCAACGCGAAGAGCTCGAGCGCCGCACCGAAGAGGTCAAGCGCCGCGTGGACTCCCTCAATGTCAATGACCGCCTGCGCTGGATCCAGAAGAATGGCCCCATTACCGCCGGCCTGGAGAACTTCGCCGGCACCTCTGGTGTGGTGGATGCTGCTATGACCCGCCTGGGTGCACCTTATGGTTGGGGCGCTACCGGCCCGAATGTCTTTGACTGTTCCGGGCTAGTGCAGTGGTCCTATGCCCAACAGGGCAAGAGCATTCCGCGTACCTCCCAAGCTCAGGTAGCTGGCGGCATCCCGGTTAGCCGCGATCAACTCCAACCCGGAGATGTGGTGGGCTTCTACCCAGGGGTCACCCACGTGGGTATCTATGTGGGCAATGGGCAGATTGTGCACGCCTCGGACTATGGTATCCCCGTACAGGTGGTGCCCCTAGATTCCATGCCCTTTGCTGGGGCAGCGCGCTACTAGACCCAGCCGCCTCTTGCTCTTATGACTCGTGTTCTGCTGGTCACCAATGACTTCCCACCAACCCTAGGTGGCATCCAGTCCTACTTGAGGGACTTTGTTGCAGCCCTGAACCCGGCAGATACCGTGGTGTTTGCTTCCACGCAGAATAAGCATGCAGCCGCACAATTCGATGCGGCACAGGACTACCGCGTTATCCGCTGGCCCCGGAAAATCATGCTGCCCACCCCAGCAACCACCCGCGAAATGTGTCGTATTATCCAACGCGAAAAGATCGACACCGTATGGTTCGGGGCCGCCGCGCCACTGGGGCTGATGGCCAAAGCCGCCCGTGAGGCCGGAGCAACACATATAGTGGCCACCACCCATGGCCATGAGGTGGGGTGGGCGATGATCCCCGGAGCCCGCCAACTACTTGCCCGCATTGGCGCGCACTGCGATGTGATCACCTATATCTCGGAATACACGCTCAAGCGGATCCGCGGCGCCTTTGGGGAACACCCGCACTACGCGGCACTACCCAGTGGGGTAGATACCGAGGCTTTCCGCCCACTCACACACCCCGGCACCGAGTTCCGCGGGCAAACCCCACAGGTGGTGTGTGTCTCCCGCCTAGTACGGCGTAAAGGCCAGGACGCCTTGATTAAGGTGTGGCCAGAAGTCCGAGAACACTTCCCAACAGCGGAACTAAGCATCGTTGGTGATGGGCCCTATGCGCGGGGGCTAAAGAAACTAGCGCAGCACACCGAAGGGGTGACACTTACCGGCCGCACCAGCGTCAGCAGGATGCGAGAACTCATCGCTAGCGCCGATATCTTCGTCATGCCGGCACGTACCCGGCTAGGTGGGATTGATGTGGAAGGTTTGGGCATTGTGTACTTAGAAGCCCAGGCAAGTGGTGTGCCGGTGATCGCCGGGGATTCTGGTGGCGCCCCAGAAACCCTGACCCCGGATAGCGGGATAGTGGTTGATGGACGTGACCTGGAAGAGCTAGCTAGTGCGATCATCACGCTATTGGGGGATCCGCAGCGACGGGCACGGATGGGGCGTGCCGGCCGAGAACATGCGGTGACGGTCTGGTCATCCCAAAGGATGTCTGAACAGTTAAGAACAGTGCTCAAGGTATGATATTCCGGATGCCGATTTAGCTCACGGCAGTGCCCAGATGCCCAGAACGCACGTCGCACCTAGACAGGACACCTTAAGAACCGTGTCGGATCAAAAACTCCTACCCACAGCCCGAGAGACGCTCACTATCGGATTCGATATTGGCGGTACCAATATGCGGGCTGGGGTGGTCGACTCGCAAGGAAAAATATTACGTGCGGCAAGCCTGCGCACCCCGGATACCGAGGCGGGTATGGATGCCGGGATACACGATCTCGTGAGTCGCTTAAGAAAAGACTTTGAGGTTGATGCCGTGGGACTGGCGGTCGCCGGGTTTTTGGATCCGGAGTGCGAGGTGGTGCGCTTTGCCCCGCACCTGCCGTGGCGAGATGCGCCGGTGCGCCAACATTTGAGTGAGATTTTGAGTTTGCCGGTGCGTTTGGAGCATGATGCCAACTCGGCGGCATGGGGGGAATATACCTACGGTGCGGCTCGTGGGGTAGAGGATTGGGTGCTTTTGGCGGTGGGTACCGGAATTGGCGCCACAATTATGAGCAAAGGGGAGATTTTCCGCGGAGCCTATGGCACCGCACCGGAGTTCGGGCATCTGCCGGTAGTGCCAGGTGGGCGGCGTTGCCCCTGCGGTAAGCGTGGGTGTTTGGAGCGTTATTGTTCGGGCACCGCGCTGGTGGAGACCTTGAAGGAATTGGCGGAGTCCTGTCGTTTTTGTACCGGACCGTTGATTGCGCAATTGCGGGAAGATCCCAGCCAAGTTAATGGCGCGATGGTGACCGAAGCGGCCGCGGAGGGTGATCCTTTGGGGGTTGCTGCGGTGGAGGAGTTTGCCTATTGGTTGGGCGAAGCCTTGGCGATTGTGGCTGATGTGATTGATCCGGAATTGATTGTGCTTGGTGGGGGAGTATCGCGTGCCGCGGACCTGTATTTGGATCGCGCGCGGGCGTATTTCAGCGAAAGGATCGTTGGGGCGGGGCACCGCCCCTTGGCGAAGATTGCGACCGCGGACCTTGGGGCGGACGCAGGTATGATTGGCGTGGCTGACTTAGCTCGACGCTTGGTGCGTGCCGAGGCTGAGAGTACCTCTCCCAGCAGTGCGCGTGTGGGCGTGGGCGTTTCGGCGGCAGCACCCATTACCGGCCCAACACAGGAGACTCCCCATGCGGAATAAATGGTATTTCCTCTTCAAGAACATTATTATTGGGCCCTTCCTGTGGGTATATAACCGCCCTAAAACCACTGGGTTGGAGAATATTCCCACCAGTGGGCCGACGATTCTGGCATCCAACCACCAGGCGGTGATGGATTCCTTCTTCTTCCCGTTGGTGTGCCCGCGAGAAATTACCTTCCCGGCGAAAGCTGAATACTTCACCGCGCCGGGGTTTGTTGGCTGGGTGCAGCGCAGCTTTATGTCCGCACTGGGGCAGATCCCGATTGACCGCACCTCGGAAAGCGCCGGTGAAGATCTGATGAATACCGGTACTGAGGTGCTCAAACGCGGTGATGCGTTAGGGATTTATCCGGAAGGGACGCGTTCCCCGGATGGTCGGGTGTATCGCGGGCGCACCGGGATGGCACGCATTGCGCTGAACACCGGGGTGGCGATTGTGCCGGTCGCGATGATTGGCAGCCGCGAGGCGAACCCGATTGGCTCCTGGATTCCGCGGCCGAAGAAGGTGTACATGAAGATCGGTGAGCCGATTGATCCGCAGAAGTTCTGCGAAGAGCGCGGGATTGCGATGGATGATCGCGGTGCGCCGCGGCAGCTGACTGACCATGTGATGCACACTTTGGCGAAGATGGCGGGTAAACCCTATGTGGATTATTACGCCTCGGATGTGAAGGCCTCTTTGGAGGCTGGGCATGGCTACCCAGAAGGTGCGGAGCCCTGGCGGGACTAGCTGGTGTGGGCGGGGTGGTACTACGAATCGTTGGTCTTGTGAGCTGCGGCAATGTGCTAAGTCTTGGCTAACTAAAACTTTTCTTTTAGCCCAGCTAGGGTAGGCACTACCTCCACATATTGTGCGGTAATCGCACCCCGAGGTATCCAAACCCCACAGCCCCTAGCAAAGGAAGTGCAGCGCGTCGTGAGCAAACCCCAGGCGCGTTTGGCATGGCCAGATATCGCGAAGGGTATTTCTATTCTCGGGGTGATCCTGCTGCACGCCTGCTTGGCGGTACCAGATGGGATGGATAGCACACTCGCAGCGATAAACCGCTTTCTTGATCCGCTGCGTATGCCACTATTCTTCCTGGTGAGTGGGTATTTTAGTGGGAAGATTCTGAACTATAGCTTCGGGGAGCTCTTCTTCCGTCGACTGTGGTTTTTTGTGGTGCCCTACCTGGCGTGGGTACCAGTTGAACTCTGGCTGAAATTCCGGGAATTGCATGCCAATGAAGGCCAAGAAATGCCGGAGCTTAAGACCTATCTATGGCACATATTCTTCGGCGAGAACATGTTCTGGTTCCTCTACGCCCTGGTGATCTTCAATATTGTGCTGTGGCTAACCCGCAACCTGCGGCCTACCACGGGACTATTAGTGGGCTTTAGCCCGCTGCTTTTGGTGCCTTTCCATAGCAACTACTTCCTTCTTGGGTCCGCGATCTTGTACCTGCCGATCTTTATTGCCGGTACCCGCTTGCGACCCTTGATCAGTGTGCATGCTGCGCACTACCGCAACAAGCCACGGATCCTGCGATCGGTGCTGATGGCTATGTGCGGGTATGGGCTGTTTTTCTTCTGGAGTGTTCTGCCAGCGGATTCTATCCATGCGATCCCTATGCCTGGAACCGTGATGCTGGGCTACGAGGAGCTACACATAGTGTCCATGCTGCTGATTAAACTGCTGGTGTTGCCTGCCGGCATTCTGGCGGTGGCTTGGTTGGCGCATATTCCGGTGCTCTCCCAGGCACTGCAATTCTTAGGCCGCCACACCTTGCCGCTCTATTTGGCGCACCCCATTGGCAACACCATCGTGTTTGGTTACCTGGCGTTGGGTAGCGGCATGGTCATCCGCGCGGATGCTGACTCCTTGATGAGCCGCACCACCACGTGGGTGCTAATCCTGGTAGTGGTGGGCCTAGTTGGTGGCCTGGTGTTCCATGGGCTTTCACGCCTACCGATTGTGGGGTGGAGCCTCACACCGCCGAGCCTGTGGGGTTGGTGGAGTACCCGGCATGCCGCCAGAACTACTGCTACGCCCAGCAATGGTGCGCAGGTGTTGGGGAAGAGAGTCGGTAAGCCAGTGGGGAAGCCGGTAGGTGAGTCTTTTGGGGACTCTTATGGCGACTCGATGGCGCGGCGGCTTTAAGAGCCTTGGGGGCAATGAGGCTTAAAGGCGTGTCGGTGCGTTAGGCTAACTCAGAAAATAATCCTTTAAAAGAGAGACCAACGCAGCCGTGCGCTACTTTTATGACACCGAGTTCATCGAAGATGGCACCACCATCGAGCTGGTGTCTATCGGCATTGTCGCGGAAGATGGCCGCGAATACTATGCGGTGTCCACCGACTTTGATGCCCATAAGGCCAACGCGTGGGTCCGCGAACACGTCCTCAACCAACTGCCCAGCCCCGGAACCGATGTGTGGCGCTCCAAAGAGCGCATCCGCCAAGAGGTGCTGGAATTCCTCACCCCAGCTGGCGCTGGGCGACCGGAACTATGGGCCTGGGTTGGGGCATATGACCATGTGGTCTTAGCCCAGCTTTTTGGGAGCATGAAGGATCTTCCCACCCAATTGCCGCGCTATACCCGTGAGCTTCGCCAGTATTGGGAGATGGCTGGTCGCCCACCCTTGCCGCGTACCCCCAAAGGTAGCCATGAGGCTATTACCGATGCGCGGCATAATGTCGCGAAATTCAAAGTAATTGCCCAACATTTGCCCCTGGATAAGTCCAATAAGGTACTGGACTAGGGGAGTGTGGGTTTGTAGGTTTTGCTCGAGTGCGCTCGGAGATCCTCGAGGGTGCTCGGGAACTCTCGGGAGTCCTCGGGCGTGGCTGTGCGGTGTTGCTGGGGTTTAGCCGGGCAGGAACGGGAATAAGCGGGCATGGGTGTTCCACATAATGAAATTGCTACTGCTGTGTTGTAGCTGATTTAGTGCCTGAAATTCCAGGTAGTTAAGGTTGTATCCGGAGTATGCCTGGTGGGTGGGCAGGGTGTCCTAAACAATGGGATGCATTCTTAGTGTGAGGGGTTCACATGCTATGAATAGATATTGTGAGTTGGACTGTAGATATTCCCAAGGAAGTGCTCCCGGATCTGCCGCCGTTGCCGGATGGTATCCAGGAGCGATTTGACGACGTCATTGCGCGGGACGCTAAGCAACAGCCCAGCTGGGATCGTGCGACAGCGGATAATGTCCGCAAGATTTTAGAATCTGTGCCGCCGATCGTAGTAGCGCCGGAAATTCGGCAGCTGCAGGAAAACCTTGCTGATGTTGCAAACGGCAAGGCCTTCCTCCTTCAGGGTGGCGATTGCGCCGAGACTTTTGAGTCGAATACCGAACCGCATATTCGGGCCAATATTAAAACCCTGCTGCAGATGGCTGTCGTTTTGACCTATGGCGCCTCCACGCCGGTTATTAAGATGGCGCGTATTGCTGGCCAGTACGCGAAGCCGCGTTCTTCTGACCTGGACGAAAATGGTCTACCGAACTACCGCGGCGACATCGTTAATGGTGTGGAAGCAACGCCGGAAGCCCGGCGCCATGACCCGGCCCGCATGATTCGTGCCTACGCGAACTCCTCAGCAGCTATGAACCTGGTCCGCGCATTGACCAGCTCTGGTACTGCTGACCTTTATCGCCTTAACGAGTGGAACCGCGAGTTCGTGGCCAATTCCCCGGCAGGTGCCCGCTATGAGGCACTGGCCCAGGAAATTGAGCGCGGCTTGCGTTTCATGGATGCCTGCCGAGTATCGGATGAGAACCTTCGTTCCGCTGAGATTTACTGCTCGCATGAAGCTCTCTTGGTGGACTATGAGCGCGCTATGCTGCGCCTGGCAGAGGACCCGGATGGCGTCACCCGCCTCTATGACCTCTCCGCCCACCAGCTGTGGATCGGCGAGCGTACCCGCGGCATCGAAGATTTCCACGTGAACTTTGCAGCCCTGATTGCCAACCCGGTTGGCATTAAGATCGGCCCGACGGTCACCCCGGAGGAAGCTGTTGCTTATGCCGATCGCCTGGATCCGGATTACCGTCCGGGTCGTCTGACCATGGTTGCCCGTATGGGTCACGATAAGGTTCGCCAGGTGCTGCCCGGTGTTGTCCAAGCTGTGGAGCAGTCCGGCCACAAGGTGGTCTGGCAGACCGACCCGATGCACGGCAATACCTTCACCTCCTCGAATGGCTATAAGACCCGTCACTTCGACAAGGTGATTGATGAAGTCCAAGGCTTCTTCGAAGTTCACCGCGCTCTGGGAACCCACCCTGGTGGTATCCACATTGAGCTCACCGGCGAGAATGTGACCGAGTGCTTGGGTGGCGCAGAAGATATCACCGATATTGATCTGCCGGGCCGCTATGAATCGGCTTGCGATCCGCGCCTGAACACCCAGCAGTCGCTGGAGTTGGCCTTCTTGGTTGCCGAGATGCTGCGCAACTAGATCAACGACAATAAACGCTCTTCCGCACCTGGGATGTGAAGGTGTGGAAGAGCGTTTCTGTGTGCTTAGCGGCGACCGTGGTGGCGGACGCCATTGTCCTGGGGCTTACGGCGATAGTGGTTATCATCCTCGCGGTTCCAACCGGGGCCAATACCCTTAAGCGTTACCGTGGTACCAGGGGCCACGCTCGTGCCAGGGCTGGGATCCTGTAGGAATACTCGCGCATTCGCGTTGCCTTCAGCGGTGACCCCTAATCCGACTTTAGATAAGACATCAGCTGCTTCCTTGACGGTCTTCGTCATTACCCCGGGGACGAAAACCTTTTCCGGCAGTACCAGTGTGACTGTTGGGTGAGCGGGATCCACTAGCGCACCGGCACCGGGATCAACATTGAGAACGCGGTCAGCACGATCGGAGGTCGTTCCTTCTTCTCGCACATGGTCATTAACTGTAAGACCAGCATCATTGAGGGTCTTGATCGCATCCTTTACGGTTTGGCCGGCTACTTCGGGGACCTTCAACGCGGTAGAAACCTGCAGGGTCACCTCGCTGCCCTTAGCTAGCTCAGTTCCAGCACTAGGGATGGTGGCGTTGACCTTGCCATTTTCTACGTCGTGGTAGAAGTCATGGGTGGTGTCGCCGACTTTGAGCCCGGTGCTTTCAATCAGTTCGCGGGCTTTGTCTGCTTCCATTCCGCGCACATCAGGAACATTCACCGGGGCGGGGCCGCGGGAGGTTTCAATTTTGATGGCGCTATTAACCGGCACCGTTTCCCCCGGGGCGGGGTGAGACTCCACGATCTTGCCTTCGGGGATGTCATCAGAAAAGACACCATCGCCGAAGGTGATGGTTAAGGTGCGCTTGGAGGCTTCACTGCGGAAAGTCTCCACGCTGCGGTCATCCGGGAAGGCTGGGACCGTGGGTTTTCCTTGGGAAACTAAGATGGTGACGGTTTGACCACGGACTTGACGTTCTCCCTCGTGCGGTTCGCTACCGACGATGTGGTCGCGGGGAACGTCATCGTTAAAAACGAAGCGGGTTGAGGGGTCGAAACCGGCCTCCTCTACTACGGCGACCGCCTCGGTTTGAGAAAGACCATATACCTGCGGGATTTCCCCGTAGCGTCCGGAACCAAACCACCAGCCGCCGACAGCTACCGCACCAACAATGAGGGTGATGAAGATAAGCCAGGCCGCGGCTTTCAGTTTGGAGCGATTCGACACCGGGCGTCTAGGTGGAATCGTCACCGGCATTTGGGGTGCCGGAGCTGCCGGGGGAACCGGCACAGCCTGTGGGATGGGGGCTGGTTGTTCCGGGGGAAGCTGCGCTGCTTCTAACTGCGAGGTTTCCTGCGGTGCTTGTGGATCCACATAAGGGGAGAGCACTGCGGTTTCCGAGGCATCCTGCGGGGAATCCTCGTTGGGAATCATCGGCAGCACATTGGTGGCATCCATGCTGGATACCGGCGGTAACACATCCGTTGTGGAGGTAGGTACCGCTGCGGCACGGTGCGCGGCTGAATTTTTTGGCACCGGCACGCGGAAGCTGGGCAGCGCTAATTCTTCGGCAATGTCATCAAGCGCGACGAGGAACTCGCCGGCATCTTTGAAGCGGTCCGCTGGGTTGAGGGCGGTTGCCGAAGCTACGAGCGCATCAAAAAGTGGGGGAACGCCTTCGATGCGGCTACTTGGTGCCGGCACCGTACGTTCTAGGCGGTCATAGGCGCGCTGGAGCGGGGTTTCACCTTCAAAGGGGGTTTCCCCGGTGAGTAGCTCATATAAGACGATGCCGGTGGAGTACACATCGGAAGCCGGGGTGATGGTGGAACCATCGACTTGTTCCGGGGAGAGATAAGCAACGGTGCCAACAATCTGCGAGGTGGTTGCGGTGGCACCATCGGTGGCACGCACCAACCCGAAGTCCGCGAGCTTTACTTGGTGATTGCCGTTGATCAGAACATTGTCCGGCTTTATATCGCGGTGGACGAGGCCTTCTTGGTGGACCACGGAAAGGCCCGTGAGTACCGCACGCATCACTGCGGTGGCGGCATGCGGGGGCATGGGGCCGCGTTCGGCAAGTAATTCGCGCAAGGTGCCGCCGGTGATGAGTTCCATCACGAGGAAGATGTGTTCGCCTTCGGAGTTGAAGTCATACACATTCACCAAGTTGGGGTGACTTAGTTGCGCCATGGCGCGAGCTTCGCGCCGGAAGCGTTGCCGGAACACCGGATCATCGCGGTGCTGGTCATCCATTACTTTTGCGGCAACAGCTCGCCCTAAGCGAAGGTCGACGCAACGGTAGACGGTGGACATGCCGCCGCGGGCAATCGGATGATCAATCCGGTACCTGCCTTCGAGGACATCTCCCACCTTCAATTCAGCCATGCGAACAAGTATGGCGGATAGACCCACTGAGTTGCCAGCAGGGGAGTGCGCACAGGGTAGATTAGGCACTCGTGAGTAGCATTCCGAATGACAGCGTCTTACCCGATCCCAACGAACCCTTATTGAGCTTGCCTGAGGTTGCCGATCTGCTGGGCGTGGTGATCACCCGCGTGCATGATCTGCTCAATGAGCGCAAGATCATTGCGCTCAAGCGCGATGGTAAGCGCATGGTGCCCGCGCGTTTCTTCGACGAGGATAAAGCTCGCATTAGCCGCTTCGTACCCGGCTGCATCACTGTGTTAAGCGATGGTGGTTATAGCGATGAGGCGATTTTCCGCTATCTCTTTAGCGAAGATGATTCTCTGCCGGGACGTCCGATTGATGCACTGCATGGGCATCTGGCTCGGGAAGTGATGCGTCGCGCGCAGGCAATGGCCTTCTAAGCGCATAGTCCATGCACACCCAGGCTCCGGCCATCGCACAGATCATCCACAGCAGGTTATAGAGCTGGTGGTTGCCGGAGCCGGTGAAAGCAAAAGCTAGAACTAGACTTAGCCAGCTGACCAGTGGGAGAATCCAGCTGCGTTGCCAAGTAATGCAGCCCACCAGGGAAATGATGCTGGCGTAATACCAGGGCAAGGTCACCGAATTTAAGGTGAAGGCCACCGTATAGGCCACCACGATTCCGGTGATAGCAGGGACCCGCCAATTATCTTTGCTACCCCGGAAAAACCACCAGGCTGCGATAAGCCCCAGCAACATGAGAATGGAACCGGCGGTGCGGAATAGCGCCAGGGGTGCGTTATAGGCGAAATCTTCATCAAAGAGTTTGCCAAGGGGAGCCACCGCGCCGGCAAGCAGCGTGGGTAAAGCCAAAGGATTAATGACCTTAGAGTTGCCGGAGATCTCTGCCACCCAACCCCAGTTACTCCCGGAGATACGGGTGATCGCCACCAAGATGGCGAAGGTCTCTATGGCCCCGGTTATGCCGTAGGCGAAGAAACGTGCCACTCGGGAGTGGATCTTCTTAGTGGAAAACCACACCGCCATCCAGACCATAAAGGGCAGAGCAATAGCTGCGGTGGCTTTAAGAGACACGGCGATGGCCACCAGCGCTACGCCGGCGAAGAAGTGGCGGCGCAAGGTGAGCAGGATTCCCACGGACACTAAGCCCACCATGATGGATTCGTTATGCATGCCGGCGATCATGTGCAGGATCATCACTGGGTTCATGACACCTAGCCACAGGGCGATCTGCGGATTAGCGTCCAGTTCTTGGGCGATGCGGGGGATTGCCCAGGCGATCGCGGCGAATCCGAGGATGCTTAAAATTTTGTAGCAAAACACCCCGAGGGTGACATTATCGCCAACCAGGCGGGTGATGAGATCGCCGATGCCTAAATGCAGTGGGCCATAGGGGGTGGTGGTGTTGCGCCAATCGTGGGACACCTCCAGCAGGAAAGGCCCAGGGTTGACGGCTGCGCCTTCGCGATAAGGGTCGAAGCCATCGCGCAGCATCGCACCTTGCATTAAGTAGGAATACACATCCCGAGATAGCACCGGTGCCGCAGCAACCAGGGGGATGATCCATAGCCCCAGTGTGTGCTGTAGGTCGCTCAAGGATGCTGGGGAATCCGAGAAGACCTTGCGGTGGGCTAGCACAACCCAGGCGATGCAGAGCAGGAGAATACCGAGCCAGACGCTGACATTGGAGAAGGCGGCTCCGTGACCATAGGAGAGGAATTCAAGTCCGAGGCTGTCGAGGACTCCTCCCCTATATCGGATGGCGCCGCCGCCAAAGCTGCCGAGTGCCAAGATGAAAGTTGCGAGGAAACCCAAGACACCCGATCTCGGGAAGCAATCAAAAAAAGAACGAAGCTTCACGTTTAGGAACGCCGTTCAGTCGAGCGGATGGCTAGGTCTTTAAGCACCGAGGTGACCGTGGGGGAGAGCTCGGCGGTTTCCAATTGCGCGAGCCCGGAGGTCGTGAGCTCAGTGATGCGGGCTTCGACCTCATCGGGCGCGCCGGTGTCGCGGATGATCTGCGCGAGGCGGGCGAGTTCGGCGGGATCCTGGGTGTGGCCGACCCCGGCACGCAAAGCGGCGGCAGCTTGGGGATCGTGGGCGTCGGCGCGCTCCAAAGCTAGCGCTAGCAACACGGTGCGCTTGCCTTCGCGGAGATCATCACCTGCGGGTTTGCCGGTGATGGCGGGGTCGCCGAAGACGCCGAGGAGATCATCGCGCAGCTGGTAGGCGATACCGATATCGCGGCCATAGCCACGGAAAGCGCGGATGACCTCAGGGGATGCGCCCGCGATGGCAGCGCCCAGGTGCAGGGGGCGCTCGATGGTGTAGGCGGCAGTTTTGAAGCGGTTGACATTATTGGCTAGCTGCACGGACTCATCGCCGCTGGCCTCAAGGGAAATATCGAGGATCTGGCCGCCAATAACTTCGGTGCGCATACCAGCCCAGGGGCGGTTGAGGCGGGCGAGAGCATCTGCGGACACCCCGGAATTACGGAGCATGTCCTCGGCCCACACCAAGGCCATATCGCCTACCAAGATGGCTACTGACATGCCGAAATGATCAGCTAATCCGGCGAAGTTTTGTTCCTGATGCGCGCTGGCGACGGCGCGGTGCAAGGTGGGATTGCCGCGGCGAGTGGCCGAAGAATCAATGATGTCATCGTGGATGAGCGCGCAGGCCTGGATGAATTCCAGGGAGCTGACGGCGCGCAGCACCGCTTGGGGATCTTCGGGGCCTTCGAGCCCGCCGGCGCCTACGAAACCTGCCCAGGCATAAAGCGGGCGGATGCGTTTGCCACCGCCGAGGACGAAGTCTTCTAGGTAGCTGACCGCGCGGGTGACTGGTTCGCCAATTTTGGCGACCTTGCTGCGGCGGCCTTCGAGGAAATCGCTGAGAACACCGCGCACAGCATCCGGGATCTGGTGGATATCAGGTGTGGTGTGGGCAGTGCGGGAAGCGCTCACGGGAGTGTCCATCCTCATTGTGGGCCAACGTTGGGGGTCGAAATCTTTTGGGCAGATGTGCGGGGCAGGGTAGTGCGCTAAAAAAGCGCTGAAGATACTGCGCCCCAGCAGGCAATCAATAAGCTTCTCACAGACTACCGCGCGACTGCTTCAGGGCAAGTGTGGCTCCGGTGTGGTGCGGTGCTTATGAGAGCGGGAGTGGGCGGCCGAGGATCGCGAAGGGCCGTAAATCCCCGTAGAAGCAGTAGTTTCTTAGGACATCACTGAACCCGAGGGAGCGATAAAGGCCGAAGGCGAGGTTATCTTCGGCTTCGACTTCCGGGGTGGAGAGCAGGGCGTAGCTTGCGGGGGCTAAGTAGAGCAGATCGGTAATTAAGGCTCGGCCGATGCCGCGACCTTGGGCGGCGGGTTCGACGTGCACCTCGGAGATCTCGAAATAGTCGCGGAGGATGGCCTCATAGTTTTCTGCTTTTTTACCGGAGGAGCGCAAGCCGGTTGCGACTTCGCGGTGCCACCAGCGGCTAGGTTCCCCGAGGTGGCCATAGGCAACGCCAAGGATGATATCGCCGGATAGTGCGATGACGGCATTAAAACCGCGGTGGCGGGAGTCTGAGCGCCAGGTACTGATTCTTCGGGTGGTGTCTTCTTGGCTATAGCCCATGGCTCTTTCGTAGATATCTACTAAGTGCGGGCAGAGCATGGAGAACTCTGGGGCGCTGAGACGGCGGATGGTGATTTTCACGGATTCCATCGAACCACGATCTTGGTGATGATGTGGGGAATTTCTAGGTTTAGGGCGTGTGAGCTGCGTCAATCCTAGGTGTGTCGATTGTGTGTTCTAATTTTGGATGGGGTGTGTACCGGCTGCTTCTTAGATTAAGAGTCAAGAACAACGCAGAACAGCGATTGATTTTCCTATCAGTCGATCTCACGGAGAAAGGAGACAGTCACCATGGGCCAGATTATTTCCGCAACTACTCGCTTTGACTCCCAGGCAGCCCACCGCCGCGATGATTTCCTCGCCAAGGCCCGGGTGCTGTTGTCCCAGGCTGAGGTTTATCGCGATAAGAGCCAACTGATTGAGGCCTTGGATGCAGCGTACCAAGCTGCACTGCGTTTAGCTGGCGCACGGATTGCGGATTCGCCGCTAGCGCGTCGTCGCCGCGGGCTACCGAGTGGGGCCTGGGAGCAACTCAAGCTCGTTGATGAAGCTGGTGAGGCTCAAGCTGCTGAGTTTTCGGCTTACTCGCGGCTGCGGAGCCGGCTGCTCTCTGGTGCGCAGTGGGATGTATCTGAGGTGGTGGTTGATGAGTTGATAGGGAAGGTTGCTGACTTCTTAGTCGCCGTGGAAGGTTCCCTGGGTTGGAACCTCGATGCAGCCTAAAGTTGTAGGGACTATCCACTTACGGGGGTAGTCGAATCCTTCCCTGAACAGGCAGAAAGGTGGGGTTTTAGGTCGCTTGAGGCGCAGTGGTGGCGCGGTGTTGAAGGTGATGGTGTGGTGGCGCTTGCCGCCTAGGTGGGTGACGTAGTGGATGACGTGGCGAAATGGATTCGCGTGTGGTGGTGCTGATGGGTGAGGATGATGCAGCTGAGCTGCTGCTTCCTCAAAGAAAAAAGTGTGTGCTTGTGCGTGCCTGGAGGGAACTTTCAGGATAGGGTGTGCGTTATAAGGATTAGAGATTGGCAAGCACCAATCATGATCCAGAAAACGAACCGAGTGCGGAGGACGCCTTGTCACTATCTGAGCAGGAGCTCAACACGCTCCGAGAGATTGAGCAGTCTCTCCTCGCCGACGACCCCAGTTTTGGGTCCGGGGTCACCGATGACCACGTTTTCGGTAGCGGTGAGGGGATCAACCTATCCCTTCAAGGTGTCGCGCTCATCGTCGTTGGCCTCGTCGCCATGCTGATGGGTGTCATCTTGTCCCAAAACAGCCTGTGGTTTATTGCCCTCAGTGTGGTCGGATTCCTCGTGATGTTCGGCGCCGGGGTGTGGATGTTGCGTGGCGGCGGAAAACAGAACCGTGGTTTCCGCCGACGCCCCTCAATGTCCCTATCCATGGATAAGGCTGGGCCCATCGTCACCAAAGAAGGCGGCTCATTAAGCAGCCGAATGGAAGAGAACTTCCGTCGTCGCTTCGAAGAGCGCTAAACCCTCTCAACTTCTCCTATACAAGCACCGCCGCTTTCCACTCTTGCCGGAGTGAGGAAGCGGCGGTGTTTTCTTATGTCTGCACATTTTCCCCCACTTTGCCCCACATCTGACGCGGCGCTTGGGGATGCTGCGCTGGGCTGACATGTGCCTGCTTGCTTGACGTGGCATATCTGCAGTTCGAGGTGGTGTTGTTGGGGTGAGGGAAGGTGTAAGAAGCGAGGGGAACTTAGTGGGGCTAGTGGTGCTTGTGGGGCTTATGTGACTAGAGTGATTAGCGTTTAGGTAAATCTCCCCACCAATAAAATCTCAGTTAACCTGGGAAAAGACCTTTATTAGTGGGGTGCTTGGCCACTTTTAGTCTTGCTAGTGGGGGAAAGTGGGGTAGAGTGGGGCACAGCGATGAGGCAACCAGTCTTATGGCTATGGATTTCGACACTCCACATGAGGTCATCACCACCGGCTCAGGTTTAAGGGAAGGGAGTTCCAGGAATGTTTCTGGGCACCTACACCCCGAAGCTTGACGCCAAAGGTCGTCTCACCCTCCCAGCGAAGTTCCGCGAAGAACTAGCTGAAGGGCTGATGGTCACTAAAGGCCAGGACCACAGCCTTGCGGTGTATCCCCGTGGAGAGTTCGCGGCCCGAGCTCGCAAAGCAGCGGCCGTATCCCGCACCAACCCAAAGGCGCGTGCGTTTATCCGCAACCTGGCAGCCAGCGCGGATGAGCAAACACCCGATGGGCAGGGACGAATCACTTTGTCCCCGGTGCACCGTGAATACGCAAACCTCAGCAAGGAATGCGTAGTCATCGGTTCCGTCGATTTCCTAGAGATCTGGGACGCCGAGTCCTGGGCCGCCTATCAGGAAGAAACAGAAGCGGAATACTCCGCTGCCGACGCCGACGATATCCTCGGCGACCTGCTCTAACACCCTGATATGCGCGTCACCCCAGGAGTGCGTGTACGGACTCTGTCCGACGAGGACAAGACGCGGCGGGCGAAAGCTTGCTTCTGGTGTACTTCCCCGACATCAGAACCAACATCACCGCCACACTCTTAAGCCTGGTCGGACAGGGCCCTATATGTACTCAGGCCAGACATATTGCATATAAGTTCCTTCGCGCATGAGAAAAAGGGGGTGACCCAGGGGCCAATGGACGCAAGCACCAGCAACGCAAGCACGAGCAACGCCAGCGAACACGGGCACATTCCGGTGATGCGCGATCGCATCGCGGAACTTTTAGCCCCCGCTCTAGAACAAGAAGACGCGGTCCTTATGGACGCCACCCTGGGCGCCGGTGGGCATAGCGAATACCTACTGCACACCTTCCCCACAGTGCGCATCCTCGGAGTTGACCGCGACGCCCGTGCGCTTAGCGAAGCCCGCGAGCGTCTTTCTGTTTTCGGGGACCGTTTCCACGCCATCCAATGTCGCTTCGATGAGGCCCACGAGACCTTAAAAGAAGAATCGCACCCCATCGCCGAGATCGTCTTAGACCAAGGCCTGGCAGGCAGCCTCTTTGACCTTGGGGTTTCCTCTATGCAGCTAGACCAAGTTGAGCGTGGCTTTGCTTATCGCACCGATGCACCCCTTGATATGCGGATGGACCCCACCAAGGGCATCACCGCAGCTGATGTGCTCAATACCTATAGTCACGGCGACCTAGCGCGGGTACTCAAAACCTATGGTGATGAACGCTTCGCCGGGAAAATCGCCAGCGCGGTGCTAAAAGAAAGAGAAAAAGAACCGTTTAGCACCTCCGCGCGGCTGGTGGAATTGCTCTATGACACCATTCCGGCGGCTACTCGCCGCACCGGGGGGCACCCCGCCAAGCGCACCTTCCAGGCGCTGCGCGTGGAAGTTAATCGCGAACTCGAAGCCATTGAACTCGCACTGCCTAATACTGCCGCTATGACGCGCTGCGGTGGGCGGATGGTGGTCATGAGCTACCAATCCTTAGAAGACCGCCTGGTGAAGAAGTTCTTCGGGCAGCTTTGTGCCTCTAAAACCCCACCCGGGTTACCCGTGGACCTTCCGGGGACCGCACCGGAATGGGTAGCGATTACCCGCGGCGCAGAAAAAGCGAGCGCAGCGGAAATCGAAGAGAACCCGCGGGCCGCCCCGGTGCGGGTCCGCGCTATCGAAAGAACCTCGGCTTCCACCGACACTTCCCAGAACGACCCAAAGAAAGCTTTCCGAGATGAGGGACACCATGGCTGACCGTCGGCGCACCTACTCCCGCACCCAAACCAATACGGCCCTCCTGGAACGCGAAGATCTGCGCACCCAACCGCGGGTTAGCCCACGGCGCTACCCGGAGGCCCCGAGCCGCGAAACGCCCACTGGGCTAAAACCACGGCCGCATCGCAGCACCCGGAAGAACCCGCCGGCCGCACCTAAACGGCTGGGGTCTCGCCAAGTGGTGTCCCGGCGTGGGCGGCGCATCCAACCGCGCAAGGAAACCCCGCGGATTCTGAAGATCTCGGCCGCCGCTTTGCTTTTCGCCATTGCCGGCATCATTGGGGCCATGACCCTTTCTGGGGTGACCACGCAGCAAACCTTCCAGCTGCAACAACTCAAGGTGGAACAAAACCGCCTTGATAACCAGCTGGAGTCCTTAAACCGCGACCTTGAGAATGTGCGCAGCTCTGCCTCCTTAGCCCGCCAAGCAGGGGAGCGGCACCTGGTGGTCCCACAGCAACCGGGCATCCTGGCGGTCAATGATGAAGGCGAAGTCACCGAGGTTCGCCCCCCGAGTGAAGAAACCCGCCCCATTATTGATGTCAATGGCAAACCGGTGCGCGCCCACATTGCCTCTAGTAACCCGGAGAAAACCCGGGAGCTCGATGGCAACGTCTCAGCGGTACCGCATCTGGGCATGCCGAACAATGATGCCGGGGTAGCGCCCTATGCCCCCAATGTTCCGGCCGCGCCCAGCCCTGGCCGATAACTGAGCAATCCCTGTGATTAGGCTCCGCATCGGCGGGGCATAGAAGCTCAACAGCCCCTGTCGCGGTAGCGTGTGACAGGGGCGCACTGCGCCTGTGAAAGCACTCGACACGAAAAGGATGGTGAGGATGTCCTCCTCGGGCCGCGCGAATAATCGTCGCGCACCTCGACGCCGTGTCAGCAGCGACCACCAGCCTGCCCCTCGAGGCAGCTCCTCGCGAAACTACCGCGCGCAACAAGCCAGAAGGCAACAAGTCACCAGGCCACACCCCACCCGCGAGCACCCTGCCCGCGAGCACCCCATCACACGGCCAGAACCCGCACCGCGGGAAACCCCCACCCAATTGCAGCGCAACACCATGCGCCGCCGCATCCAATGGATCGTGGTCGGGGCCATCGTCATCGCCGTGGCTCTCATTGCGCGCCTCGGTTGGGTACAGGTGGTGTGGGGCCCAGATCTTGCCGAAAAGGCCGAAGCCCAGCGCGCCCGCGTCTATGTGGACCCCGCCCGCCGCGGCACCATCTCTGATCGTGATGGCCGCGACCTCGCCTACACCATGCAGGCCCGCTCGCTGACCGTCTCCCCCATCCAGCTGCGCAAGGAACTTCGCCAGCAGCAGGAATATGAGGTCACCATCCGCGGCGATGAGGAAGCCCGCAACCGCGAGCTGGATAAACGCGTCGGCGCGATCCTCAAAGACATGTCCAC
This sequence comes from Corynebacterium spheniscorum, assembly GCF_900113445.1. Taxonomy (GTDB): domain Bacteria; phylum Actinomycetota; class Actinomycetes; order Mycobacteriales; family Mycobacteriaceae; genus Corynebacterium; species Corynebacterium spheniscorum. The sequence continues at coordinate 229,845 of NZ_FOPJ01000003.1, read as the reverse complement.
CGGCATCCCACGGATGATCAAGGAACATGGCAACCCCACCGACGAGGTTGACCCCAAGGAAATCCTCGAGAAGCTCAAAGCCGATACACACTATGAGCTCCTAGTCCGCAATGTGGACCCAGACATTGCGGTAGAGATCGCCTCTACCTACCACGGTGTCGCCGCCGATCACCAAGACATCCGCCAATACCCCAATGGCGCGATTGCCGAAAATATTATTGGCAAGGTCTCCATGGATGGCCAAGGCCAATTCGGTTTCGAAGCCTCTGGTGATTCCGTCCTCGCCGGCATTAATGGCCGCTCCACCGAAGATGTCTCCACCAATGGCCAAGTCATCCCCGGCACCTTGCGCGACCAGGTCCCCGCAGTCAATGGCAAAAACGTCACGCTTACCCTCGACCTGGACACCCAAACCTTCGTCCAACAAAAAATCGAGCAAGCCAAAGCCAACTCCGGGGCACATAATGCTTCCGCGGTGGTACTAGACGCCAAAACCGGCGAGATCATCGCCATGGCCAATACCGGCACCATCGACCCCAATGGGGATATCGCTAAACAATTAGAAACCGGCCGCGACTTCGATAACCGCGCTGTCTCGCACCCCTTCGAACCCGGCTCGGTCGCCAAAATCATTACCGCCGCCGGCATCATCGAAGAAGGCCTGAGCACCCCCGATGAGGTCCTCACCGTCCCCGGCTCCATCCACATGTCCGGAGTGACGGTGCGCGATGCTTGGCAACACGGCGACCTCGCGCTTACCACCACCGGTATTTTCGGTAAATCCTCCAACGTGGGCACCCTCATGCTTGCCCAACGCCTCGGTGAGGATAAATACGCCGACTACCTGCGCCGCTTCGGCATTGGCCAACCCACCGGCGTGGAATTGCCCAATGAATCCGCAGGCCTACTTCCGCCGCGGGAACAATGGTCCGGCGGCACCTTCGCCAACCTGCCCATCGGCCAGGGCATGAGCTGGACGGCCCTGCAGCTGGCCAGTGTTTACCAAACCCTCGCCAATGGTGGGGAACGCATCGAACCCCGCATTATCTCCAAGGTCCAAAGCGCCGATGGTTCCTTAGAAGAACAACCCGCCCCGACCCGCACCCGCGTGGTCAGCGAACATACCGCCCGCACCATCGTCGATATGTTCCGCGGCGTCTTCCAAACCGATCCCACTGGCTTAAATTCCGGTACCGCCGCCGGTAATGGCATTGAGAGCTACCAGCTCGCCGGTAAAACCGGTACCGCGCAGCAGGTTGACCCCGATACCGGCGCGTATTCTAATTCCGATTATTGGATTACCTTCGGCGGCATCGCCCCCGCGGATGATCCGCGCTTTGTCATTGCCGTCATGTTGGACGCTCCGGAGCGCGGCCCCAACCCCGATGGTGGTGGGGGAGCTTCCGCCGCCCCGGTTTTCCACGATATTGCCTCCTGGCTGTTGGATCGACACAATGTGCCGCTCTCTCCACCCCAAGAAGGCCAACTCATCCTCCAGCACAACTAGCAAGGACGCGCGTATGAGCAGTACACTTCGCAGACTCTCGGAACTCGCCAACGGTACTCTGCATAACTCCAAGGACCTGGAGATTTCCGACATTGGTTTAAATTCTGCAGAGCTTCCCGAGAACGGGTTATTCGCTGCACTCCCCGGCACCCGTACGCACGGGGCAAGCTATGCCGCGGCAACTCCCGCCTCCGCTATTTTGACTGATAAAAACGGGTGGGAATACCTGCACAACCATGGTGAAACCCGGCCGGTCATTGAAGTTGAGGATGTACGCGCCATCCTCGGCCAGGTGTCCGCCGAGATCTATGGTCATGCCTCCAAAGAACTCACCCTCATCGGCGTGACCGGCACCGCCGGCAAAACCACCATCACCTACCTGCTGGAAGCTGGACTTGCCCATCTTGGGGTGCCTACCGGCGTGATTGGCACCACCGGCACCCACATCAAGGGCCAAAAAGTCGACACTCCCTTAACCACCCCGGAAGCCCCCATGCTTCAAGAGCTCTTCCGCGAGATGGTCAAGCAAGGAGTCAGCCATGTGGTGATGGAAGTCTCCTCCCATGCCTTAAGCCTGGGCCGCGTTAACGCCTGTGATTTTGATGTTGCTGGGTTTAGCAACCTCTCCCAAGACCACCTGGATTATCACCCCACCATGGAGGATTATTTCCAGGCCAAGGCCACCTTTTTCCGCCCTGGAAGCCCCGTGGAGGCACACCAATCCATCATCTGCATTGATGATAAATGGGGCCAACGCATGGCCACCGAGGTCGCCGAACACCCCATTACTGTCAGCATCGACGGCCACCCTGCCGATATCCAGGCCAGCGATATTCACGTGGATGAAGCCGGCATCCACCACGCCACCATCACCTTGCCGAATACCGCCCCCATCGACTTAAGCCTCGCCATCCCGGGCCGCTTCAATATCGCCAATGCCGCCATCGCCCTAGGCCTAGCCCAAGCAGCCGGCCTTAACCCAGTACAGGTCGCCGAGGGTATTGCCCAGGTCAATGTGCCAGGGCGCATGGAAAAAGTACAAGAAGGCCAAGATTTCCTTGCGGTGGTGGACTATGCCCATAAACCCGCCGCGGTAGCTGCCGTTTTAGATACCTTGCGCTCCCAGATCACTGGGCGCCTTGGGGTGGTCATTGGTGCTGGCGGTAACCGTGATCATTCCAAACGCCCCATTATGGGAGCTGAAGCGGCGAAGCGCTGCGAGCTGGTCATCATCACCGATGACAATCCCCGCGATGAAGATCCCGCCAGCATCCGCCAGGAACTACTAGCGGGTATTGATACCGACACCGAAGTCCGCGAAATTGCAGACCGCCGCGCAGCTATCCGCGCCGCAGTGGCCTGGGCCCAACCCGGGGATGCCATTGTGGTGGCCGGCAAGGGCCATGAAACCGGACAACTCATTGCAGGGGTCACGCACCCCTTTGATGATCGCGAGGAACTCCGCGCCGCCCTCAAGGAGCGTAAAGGATGATCCAGCTCAGCTTAAAAGAGATCGCCGAGATCACCGGCGGCAGCATCTACCATGCCGACCCGGACACCATCGTCAGCGGCAGCGTGGAATTTGATTCCCGCAAGATCAGCAACGGTGGGATCTTCCTCTGCCTACCCGGTGCCCGCGTGGATGGCCATGATTTCGCACAGACCGCCATTAATGCCGGCGCGGTAGCGGTGCTCGCCGCCCGCGATGTCGGGGTGCCCGCCATTGTGGTGCAACCCCAAGGTAAATCCGATTCCACCGGCTACGCCCTGGAATTCGATGATGAACACGGCAGCGGCGCCGCAGTACTCAAGGCCCTTTCCGCACTCGCGCATGCCGTAGCCACCCGCCTGGATATGCAGATCGTGGGCATTACCGGCTCCGCAGGAAAAACCTCCACCAAAGATCTAGCCGCCACGGTGCTGACCAAAGCCGGCGAAGTAATCGCCCCACCCGGAAGCTTCAATAATGAGATCGGGCACCCCTACACCGTGCTGCGCTGTAGCACATCCACCGATTTCCTAGTCGCCGAAATGTCGGCCCGCCGCATCGGCAATATCGCCGAGCTCGCCGCCATCGCCCCACCCACCGTCGGAGCGGTCTTAAATGTGGGCTCCGCGCACCTAGGGGAATTCGGTTCCCGCGAAGGCATTGCCCAAGCCAAAGGTGAGCTGGTTGAGGCACTCCCGCCGCAGGGCACTGCGATCCTCAACCTCGATAATGACCTGGTTGCGCCCATGAAGTCCCGCACCCACGCCAAGGTGCTCTACTTCTCCGCTGAACAACCAGCAGATATTTATGCCACCGATATTCACCTCGATGAACAAAGCCGCGCGCATTTCGCGCTGCACATAGGCGAAGACTCGAGAATGGTGAACCTGCAGGTTCATGGTGAACACCAAGTTCCCAACGCGTTGGCCGCAGCCGCCATTGGGCATGCAGTAGGCATCCCGATTGCTCAGATCGCAGCCGCACTATCAGAGCACACCGCTGCCTCCGCGCACCGCATGGATGTGCAAACGCGCCCCGATGGGGTGGTCATCATTGATGATGCCTATAACGCCAACCCGGAATCCATGCGCGCCGGGCTTAAGGCTTTAGGGGCCATGGCTCGTAGCCGCGGCACCACCGCATGGGCGGTGCTCGGGGAAATGGGTGAGATGGGGGATAATGCGGAAGCTGAACATGCCGCCATCGCGGAAGTGCTCCGCGCCCAAGAAATTGAGCAGCTTATTGTGGTGGATGTTTCCCCAGCCACCCGGGCAATGGTTGAGGCGGCAAGGGCACAGGGTATAACTACTCAGGTTGCGAAAGATTGTGTTGCGGCCGCGAAGCTGGTGCAGCCTCACCCCGGAGACTGCGTATTGGCGAAAGCCTCCAATGCCCAAAAACTCTGGGAAGTTGCCGAAGCTCTCCGCGCCGTTGATTGTGAGAAGAGGAAGAACCCTACACCGTGATTAATATTATTATCGCCGGAGCCGTCAGCTTCCTCGTCGCTGTTTTCATCACCCCGCTGCTAATCCGCTGGTTCTCCGCGGAAGGCCTCGGCCAAGAAATCCGCGAAGAAGGACCCAAGTCCCACCTGCGTAAACGCGGCACCCCCACCATGGGTGGCCTAGCGATCGTTGCGGGCATTATCGCCGCTTATGTCTCTACCAATATTTATGGAACCATCAGCGGCACCGGCGGCTTTACCGTCTCCGGTCTACTGGTCCTAGGGCTTACCTTAGGTCTGGGTGCTCTCGGCTTCGCAGATGACTTCATCAAACTATTCAAAGCCCGCAACCTGGGGCTGAATAAAACCGCGAAGCTGGTTGGGCAATTCGCCCTCGCCTTAATCTTCGGCGGACTCATTCTCTTCTTCCCGGACTCTGAGGGACTTACCCCGGGCAGTACGCACCTCAGCTTCATCCGCGATATCCCCACCGTCGACCTTGCTTTCGGCGGCGGCATCGGCATCATTATTTTCCTGCTTTTCATCTATATTTTGGTCTCCGCCTGGTCCAATGCCGTCAACCTCACCGATGGCCTCGATGGCCTAGCATCCGGCGCCACCGCCTTAGTGCTCGGCGCCTATGCCGGCATCACCTTCTGGCAATTCCGCAATAGCTGCTCCGAAGTCGCCACCGCCGGCTGCTACTCGGTACGCGACCCCCTCGATCTCGCCGTACTAGCCACCGCCGGGCTGGGTGCTTGCCTGGGCTTTTTATGGTGGAACGCCGCCCCCGCCAAAATCTTCATGGGCGATACCGGCTCCCTTGCCCTCGGCGGGCTTGTGGCCGGCCTCTCGGTTGCGTCGCGCACCGAGCTGCTGATGATCATCATTGGTGCACTCTTCGTTATGGAAGCCGCTTCCGTGGTGATCCAGGTGATCGTCTTCCGCACCACCGGTAAACGCTTCTTCCGCATGGCCCCCTTCCACCACCACTTCGAAAATGGTGGCTGGGCGGAAACCACCGTCGTCATCCGATTCTGGCTGATCGCCGCCATGGCAGTGCTCTTGGGCTGCTCCATGTTCTACGGCGAGTGGCTAACCTACTCATCACTTTAGGAGCTTAAAGCCATGTCAGAGCGCATCTTGGTCGCCGGTGCCGGAGTCTCCGGGCTAGGGGCATTACACATGCTGCGCGCCACCGACGCCCGCGTCGACATCGCCGATGATCGACCAGGGCACGGCGCCATCCCCGTCAACCAGGTGAACCTGGACAACTATGACATGGTGGTTACTTCCCCTGGGTGGCGTCCCGATTCGCCTTTGCTTTCCGAGAGCGTGCGCCGGGGCATCCCAGTTATTGGGGATGTGGAGTTGGCTTGGCGTTTGGATCGCGCGGAAGTCTTTGGGCGCGAGCGGCGTTGGTTGGTCGTTACTGGGACAAATGGCAAAACCACCACCACCGCGATGCTGGAAAAAATGATGCAAGCCGGTGGTTTCGCCGCCCGAGCTGTGGGGAATATTGGCTTAGCGGTGGGCGAAGCGCTGGCTGCGGAAGAACGCATTGATGTGATGGTCGCGGAGCTTTCCAGTTTTCAGCTGCATTGGGCACCTACGCTGACCCCAGATGCTGGGGTGTTGCTGAATCTTGCTGAAGACCATATTGATTGGCATGGCGGCTTCCAGGCCTATGCGGATGCGAAGGTGCGTGCGCTACGTGGGCCGGTGGCCATTGCTGGTACCGATGACCCGCATGTGCGTACTGCGCTGACCCGCGCTGGGATTGATGCGGTTGGCTTCGGGTTGGACTCTGCGACGCGCTACCACGTGGCCCAAGGCCAACTCATGGAAGGTGATACGCCACTAGCTAGTGCCGAAGGCATTGAACCTGCTGGGCCCGCCGGGGTATTAGATGCTCTGGCTGCCGCGGCAATGGCGCGTTCCCAAGGAGTAAGCGCGCAGGCCATACAAGAAGCCTTGAGCTCCTTCCATGTGGCTGGTCACCGCGGGCAGGTCGTAGGGGAGTGGGATGGTATTCGTGCTATCGATAATTCCAAAGCAACCAACCCGCATGCCACGGATGCGGCCATGAAGGGCCTTGGCCCGATTATTTGGGTTGCTGGTGGCCAACTAAAGGGAGCGGATATTACCGAACTAATCCGCTCGCACCGCGACCACATTAAAGCTGCGCTTATTCTCGGCCAGGATCGCCACATAATCTCGCAAGTAATGGACGTAGAGGCGCCGGAAGCCTTGGTGTACAGCACTCCCGAAACGGACCCTGCCGCCGCCATGGACGATCTCGTAAAGCAAGCAAAACAGTGGGCGAGCCCCGGCGACACCATTTTGCTAGCCCCAGCCGCCGCATCGCTGGACATGTATGAGGGGATGGGGCAACGTGGAGATATCTTCGCGGCCGCAATCAAGAAGCACTTAGGAGGCGAGCATGCGCGGGATTAAGGAAACCTGGAAGCGGGTGCACCAAAAACCGCTGCTGGATTACCTCGTGATCCGAATTTGCGTGTTTGTGCTCACCGCGCTGGGCATCGTGATGGTGATGTCCAGTTCTATGACCTGGTCCATTATTGAAGGCTCCAATGTGTGGGGGACGGCGCGACGCCAAGCGATCCTGGTGTTCCTCGGCCTGGTGGCCTTTTGGCTGGCGCTGAAGATTCGGCCCCGAACCATTCGGAAACTCTCCGGATGGGGGCTGCTCATTGCGATTATCCTGCTGATTCTGGTGCTGATCCCCGGGATTGGTACCGGTAAAGCGGAGGTGGGTTCGCAATCCTGGATTGTGCTGGGGCCGCTGCGCCTGCAGCCATCGGAGTTTGCGAAGGTTGCGCTGGCGATTTGGGGTGCCAGCCACCTGGCAGATCGTAACCCGCGCTTTAGTGGGGATAGCGACCTGCGACCCTGGGTGACCTTCTGCGTGGGTGCTTTCGCGGTGATCGCCTTGATCTTCGCGGAACATGACGTGGGTATGGCGCTGAACGTGGCCCTGATGGTGGGGCTGCTGCTCTTCTTCGCCGGCATTCCGACGCTGGCGGTGGCCGTGTTCTTTGGGCTCGGGTTGCTGCTGGTGATTATTGCGGGCATGGGAGATGGTTTCCGTTCGCACCGCATTAGCGTTTACCTGGATGCGCTTTTTGGGCACTTCGAAGACACCCAGGGCGCAGCCTTCCAGTCCTACCAGGGCTTCCTTTCGCTGGCGGATGGTTCCGCTGGCGGGGTGGGGCTGGGGCAATCGCGTGCCAAGTGGTTCTACCTGCCGGAAGCGAAAAATGACTTCATTTTCGCGGTGATTGGTGAGGAGCTGGGGCTTTGGGGTGGGGCCTTGGTGATCTGCCTCTTCCTGATTCTGGGGATCTATGGGCTGCGCACCGCGCTGCGGGCGGCTAATCAATTCCAATCGCTGATGGCGGCGACTATTACCGCTGGTGTGGTGTCACAGGCCTTCATCAATATTGGCTATGTGATTGGGTTGCTGCCCGTGACCGGTATCCAGCTGCCGATGATCTCTGCTGGTGGTACCTCAGCGATTATTACCTTGGGGTCCATGGGCATTCTTGCCAATATTGCGCGCCATGAACCCGAAGCGGTGTCCGCGATGCAAAGTTATGGTCGCCCCACCTTCGACCTGCTGCTCTTTATCCCGGAGCCGGAAGCTGAGGCGAAGGAGCCTGCCCCGCCGGCCGCCCCGAGTGGTAGCGTCAAATATCGCCCGCATTCCTACCAAAGGAGATAGTGATCGTGGCTTTGCCGAAAGTGATGTCCGTAGTCCTCGCAGGTGGCGGAACCGCCGGACATATCGAACCCGCCATGGCCGTAGCCGATGCACTACGCGATCGCTTAGGCGACCACGTTCGAATCACCGCGCTTGGCACCAGCCGAGGATTAGAAACCTCCGTGGTGCCCGCCCGCGGCTATGACCTCCGACTGATCTCACCGGTACCGATCCCACGCAAACCCACCCCGAAGCTTGCGACGTTGCCGCTGAAGATCCGCAAAGCAGTGATGGAAGCCCGCGATGTGCTGGCCGAAGTTGAAGCTGATGTGCTGATTGGGTTCGGTGGCTATGTGTCTGCCCCGGCTTATCTTGCTGCCCGCATGATCGGCATTCCCTTCTTTGTGCATGAAGCCAATGCGCGGGCCGGGATGGCCAATAAGTTGGGTGTAAAACTTGGCGGCACCGGGCTTAATGCAGTCCCCGATTCTGGGTTGGATGGGGAAGTGGTGGGCATTCCGATCCGCAAGGAACTCAATGACCCGGAGGCTAGGGAGCGCGGCCACGAACTATGGGGCTTGGATGAACAGCGCTCTACCTTGTTAGTAACCGGTGGATCGCAGGGCGCGAAGAGCCTCAATGAGGCTTTAGCTGAGGGCCTTGATGAGATCCTGGAGCGCGGCTACCAGGTTCTGCATGCCTATGGCAAAAAGAATGAGGCACCGAAGGCGCGTGAAGGGTATGTGCCGGTGCCCTATATCGAGGACATGGCCGCAGCCTATGGGGTAGCGGATATGATCATCTGCCGCTCTGGTGCCATGACGGTTGCCGAAGTTACTGCCGCTAGCGTGCCTGCGGTGTATGTGCCCTTGCCGCATGGCAATGGCGAACAAGGCCTAAACGCTGGCCCCGCTGTGGATGCTGGGGCCGCCCGAATTCTGGAAGATAAACAGCTCAGCGGTGAGGCGATGGTGCGCCAAGTTGATGAGATCCTAGGCAATGTGGCTACCTACAATGCGATGCGCCATGCGGCGAATCGCACCGGAGCTGGACATGTTGCGGATAATATCGCTGAACGCTTGATCATCGCGGTTCGCCGCGCTAACCACTAACTACAACGCCCGCACACAGGAGCCCCGGAAGTGAGTACAGCCATTAATTTCTCGCGTGTCCACCTCGTTGGCATCGGTGGCGCCGGAATGTCCGGCGTAGCCCGCATCCTTTTAGAACGCTCCGCCATTGTTACCGGCTCGGATGCCAAAGATTCGCGACCGGTACGCGCCCTGCGTTCCATGGGCGCCAAGGTGGCCCTGGGGCATGCCGCGGAGAACCTCCGGCTAGCTGGGGAACTACCCACCGTGGTGGTGACCTCCTTTGCCGCTATTCCTCAGGACAACCCCGAGCTGGTGGCCGCTAAGGAAAACGGCATCCCGGTGATTCGCCGCTCGGATCTGCTTGCTGAGCTGATGAAGGGCTCCCAGCAGATCCTGATTGCCGGTACCCACGGCAAAACCTCCACCACTTCCATGACGGTGGTGGCAATGCAGGCCGCCGGCTTAGACCCCAGCTTCGCTATTGGTGGCAACCTCAACCGTGCTGGTACGAATGCGCACCACGGCACCGGGGATGCTTTTGTGGCTGAGGCTGATGAATCCGATGCCTCCTTGTTGGGCTATAGCCCCACTATTGCGGTAATTACCAATATTGAGCCGGACCACCTGGACTTCTTCGAAACGGAAGAAAAGTACTTCCGCGTCTTTGAACAATTCGCTGCACTGGTGCCAGCAGATGGCAAGATCCTGGTGTGCCTGGATGATCCGCACGCCGCTGCTTTGGCTGAGTCCCTCGCTGAGACTGGCGCCCCAGTGATGGGCTATGGCAGCTCAGTGGCCTGTGCCGAGCACCCCACCGTTCCCCGTGGGGCCATGGTTACCGCGCAGGAGCCCACGGCCTGGGGGCGCAAAGCCACCATCGTAATTGATAAGCACGCCCTCGAGGTGGATCTGCAGATCCCTGGTTCGCACATGATCCTGAACGCCACTGCCGCGCTCTTGGCCGGCTACCATGCTGGCGGGGACCTGGAGAAGCTGGTGACCGGCATCAATGACTTCAATGGCGTGCGCCGCCGCTTCGAATACCACGGCACGGTGCACGGTGAGGGGCCCTATACCAATGTGCGGGTCTATGACGACTACGCTCACCACCCCACCGAGGTCACCGCGGTGCTGACCGCGGCCCGCGAACAGGTGGATGCCTTAGGCAAAGGCAAGGTCATTGCAGCCTTCCAACCGCACCTCTACTCCCGCACCATGGAATTCGCGGAAGATTTTGCGCGTGCCCTGAACCTTGCGGATGCGGCGGTGGTGCTCGATATCTATGGTGCCCGGGAGAAGACTGTGGAAGGTGTGGATTCGCGCATCATTACGCAGTACATGCTTCCCGATAGCACCGTGTTCGAACCCGATTTCTCCGCGGTTCCCGCTCGTGTTGCGGAATTCGCTGGCCCGGATGATCTGGTGCTGACCATTGGTGCCGGAAGTGTCACCATGTGTGCCCCGGAGATTCTTCACTACCTGCAGGATGCACAAAGTTGAAACGCTGGTTCCTAGGTACCCTCGCCACCGTCCTCGTCATCGCAGTATTAGGGGCCGTGGCGTGGTTCACCCCGCTCTTTTCGGTCCGCCAATTCGAGGTCGAAGGCCAAGAACACACCACCGAAGCTGAGATCATCGAAGCTAGTGGTATCCGCGGAGGCGAGAACCTGCTGCGCCTGGACTACAACAAAGCCGCCACCCAGGTTTATGAGTTGCCGTGGGTTAAGGAGGTCAAGGCGACGTATTCGCTGCCGAGTACCGTGCGCATTGCTGTGGAAGAGCGCACGCCTTTGGTGTGGATCGCACGCCCGGAAGGCATCGCTTTGGTGGATGAAAGCGGACAGCCTTTTGTGATCGCAGAACCGCCTATGGGCACGGTGGAAGTCAGCGGGGCAGCACAAGGTAGCCTGCCGGACCTCGCGAAGATTGTTGAGGTCGCCAAATCCCTCGGGGATCAACGTCCTTTGGTCGCCCGCATTGATGCGGCGAGCCCGCGGGACATCGTTCTGGAGCTTCATGATGGTCGCCGCGTCCGCTGGGGAGCAGCGGAAGATAACCATGACAAAGCCCGAGCACTGAAAGTAGTGCTTTCCCAGGAGGGCCAGGAGTGGGATATTTCAGACCCCACCTTGGTCACTGTGCGTTAGCGAGCTGACCAGTCCTTCCAGCTTTTGCCCCAGTGCGCGTCTTTGACTTCCGCGAGCGGCCCCTCGGGGACTGTCACTACAACCTCCATGCCGGGGTAGTGCCAATAGCAGCGCCCATGCTGGTCCATGAATACCCGCACGCGGCCATCGGTCGTTTGGTTATGGTGCTTGCGGCATAGGGCCTGCAGGTTACCCACCGTGGTGGGGCCGCCAAGTCCGTACTCAATGACATGGTCGATATCGCAGTACCTGGCCTTGACCGTGCAGCCCGGGGCCCGGCAATGGGCATCACGCCCACGCACGATCGCCTTCTGGCCTTCCCGGGGGTCATGGCCTTCGACCATGAAGTCTTTCAGCTCAGGTAGGTCACGCACCTTATCCACGCGCTGGGCCCAGTATTGGCGGCGAGCTTTGCACAACCAGATATCGCCTTCAAGGCATGCCGGGGATTCTGCATCCGGGCCGTAGATATTGAGGATCGTGGTGGCTGTGGTTTGTTGTCGCATCAGCATCAAGAAAGCATCAGGAAGCTCAATGCCTTCTCGTTTGGCGACACTCTCGATAGCAGCGAGGACCTCTCGAGCTTCATCGGCTTCTAGGCCGATCTTGAGTACGGTGCCGCCGCGCGGGGTGTCAGCGGTTTTGAGATAGCGCGCCGGCGGATCAATCTCTTCTTCTTCCTCATCGGATTCGAGGACGCTGATCTTTAGGCGGCGGAGGCGATTGGTGACTCGGCGTTTACTCGGCACCTCTTGGGCTTGGGTAAAAGGCGAGAACATCTCGATAAGGGCTTCTTCAAATTCAGCGAGTTTTTCCTTGGGTACATCTCTAAGCTCGCGGTAGATATGCGCGAGCATCGCCTGGTTGATGTGGCCGAAGTCTAAGGCCAGCTCCTTAAAGCGCGGCATCTCGCGCATCAGCAGGGCGGCATGAAGATGAGTGCGGACATCGCCGATACCGAAGGCGCCATAGGCGGCATAGGTTTGGAGGAGGTGGTGCATATCAATGTCCTCATCCTCGTCAGGCAGGATCTGCTCCCAGACTGTGATGTCATTGCGGTTGCGTTCGCGGATCCATGCGCTCAACGGGTGTCGGGCAGCAGATGAAGCCCAAAAGGCATTGAGTTTTACGTCATTGAGGTTGTTATGTTCCCAGGGGTGTTCGGGAATGGGGCCTCTTCGCCAGGCTTCTTGCTTTTCGGAGGGTGCGGAGTTGGGGTGGGTTTCTTGGGTGTTCATGCTCTAAAACTTTCTTCGCTGTCTTTGCTATTGGGATAGAACATACACGCCATTGAGAACACGCCTGAGCGGCGATTCGAAGTTAGTTTCGATAGAGCGATAAAGCTAAAGTAGCTGGTCAAACTAGGGAACCGATTGGGGTATTGGTGACGTCTAAATATGGGATGCGTTGTCGGTTACGTACGCGTATTCGAGAGAATTCGCTAAAGTGGTGGGAGGCTGAGAAAAGTGCGCTGGCGAGGGGGCTACGTAACCCTAAAGTGCAGGTTGAGACTATCGACACGCCCGCGAATGTCCGACACTCAACCGCTTTTTTCGAGAATGATGAATACATCACGCGGGAACCATTCCCAGCGCATCAGATTTCTTAACCTCGCGAATATCCCCTCCTAGGAAAGGCCAGCACCAGAACATGACCTCCTCGACCAACTATCTCGCCGTCATCAAGGTCGTCGGCGTCGGCGGCGGTGGCGCCAACGCCGTGAACCGGATGATCGAAGAGGGCCTTAAAGGTGTCGAGTTCATCGCCGTGAACACCGACTCCCAGGCCCTCATGTTCTCGCTAGCTGACGTGAAGCTCGATATTGGACGTGAAGCCACCCGCGGACTGGGTGCTGGCGCCAACCCCGAGGTTGGCCGCACCTCCGCAGAAGACCACAAGTCGGAAATCGAAGAAACCCTGCAGGGTGCCGACATGGTCTTCGTTACCGCAGGTGAAGGTGGTGGCACTGGTACTGGTGCTGCGCCGGTGGTGGCCAGCATCGCTAAGAAGCTGGGCGCTTTGACCGTTGGTGTTGTTACCAAGCCTTTCAAGTTCGAAGGCGCTCAGCGCACCCGCAAGGCCGAAGAGGGCATCCAAGCCCTGAAGGAAGTCTGCGACACACTCATCGTTATTCCAAATGATCGCCTGCTGCAGCTAGGCGATATGAACCTCTCCATGATGGACGCCTTCAGCGCCGCTGATGAAGTGCTCCACAATGGTGTGCAGGGCATTACCAACCTGATCACCACTGCTGGTGTGGTGAACGTGGACTTCGCGGATGTTCGCGCCGTGATGGCGGATGCTGGTTCCGCACTGATGGGTGTGGGCCGGGCAACCGGTGAGAACCGTTGCCTCAGCGCTGCTGAGCAGGCCATTAACTCGCCGCTACTGGAGGCCACCATGGAAGGTGCCCGCGGCGTGCTGCTGAGCTTCGCTGGTGGCTCTGACCTGGGCCTGATGGAAGTTAATGAAGCGGCCAGCCTGGTGGCTGAAAAGGCTGACCCGGATGTGAACCTGATTTGGGGCACCATCATTGATGACAACCTTGGTGATGAGGTTCGCGTGACCATCATTGCTACCGGCTTTGATGTCGAGGCACAGAACAAGGCCAAGGAAGAAAAGAAGAGCTCCATCTTCGACAATGATGCTGAGCCGGTGAAGGAAGAACCGCGTCCTTCCTTCACTCGCGAAGAGGCCCCGCGCCACCGCAATGAGCCGACCCGCGGCGGGCTTTTCACCAACAACGCCAATGACAGCTTTGATTATGACCGCGATGACCGCGGTGATGATCTAGATGTCCCCAGCTTCCTACGCTAGGACCACAGTGAGCGAACGCCGCCCGGTGCATAAGGTTTTTACCTCCCGCAAAGGTGGGGTATCGGAAGGGGCCTATGCCTCCTTCAATTTGGCTGATCGTGTGGGCGATGACCCGGCCCATGTGAAGGCCAATCGTGAACGCCTCGCCCAAGTGCTGGGCTTAGAGGCTTCGCGCTTTGTGTGGATGGAACAAATCCATTCACCCACCGTCACGGTGGTGGAGGGCCCCAGTGAAGACCCCATTGCCGCAACCGATGCTGTGGTGACCACCCAGCGAGGATTGGCGCTATGCGTACTCGTGGCTGATTGCGTGCCTGTGTTGCTCAGTGATCATGAGGCAGGGGTTATTGCCGCTGTACATGCTGGGCGCATGGGGGCACGCAATGGGATCCTGCGCAACACCATTGAGAAAATGGTGGAGTTAGGAGCTAGGCCGCATGCCATCCACGTGCTGATGGGCCCCGCCGCATCCGGTGAAAGGTACGAAGTCCCCCGTGACTTGGCTAGTGATGTGGAAACGCACCTGCCTGGTAGCCGCAGCACAACTGCGAAGGGAACCCCCGGTCTCGATATTCGCTCAGGCCTGCTTCGGCAATGCCTCAGTAAGGGAGTAACCGCGGTGGATGCGGACCCGCGCTGCACCATTGAGGATGAGGATTTCTTCTCCTATCGGCGTGAGGGAACCACGGGACGTCAGGCAGGTGTGATTTGGCTCGACTAGAAGAATTGCGCAGCAATTTAGCGGCGGTGCGGCGATCGGTGGGGGATCGAGTGGAGATCCTGCCGGTGACGAAATTCCACCCTGCCTCGGACCTGGAGCTGCTCTATGAGCTTGGGGTGCGGGCAGTGGGGGAGAATCGCGAGCAAGAAGCGCGCGAGAAAGCTGCTGCTTGCCCGCAAATGGATGTGTGGATGATTGGGCAGATTCAGTCCAAGAAGTGCAACTCCATTGCGCGCTGGGCGGCGGGTGTGCAATCCGTGGACACCCTGAAAATTGTGCATGGGTTGGAACGCGGAATGCGCAATGCCGAGGGAACTCGGACGAAGGGCGATACGTTGCCCTGTTATATCCAATTAAGTTTTGATGGCGACCCGAATCGGGGCGGCTGCAGCGAAGAAAATCTTGGCGAGCTGGTCGCGGCGGTCCGGGAAAGCGAGCACCTCGAGCTCGTCGGTTTTATGGTTGTCCCACCGCTGGGAACCGACGCCACAGAAGTTTTTCGGTGGGCACATGCTCTATGCCAGGAGTACTCCACGGAGCAACCGCTGAAGCTTTCGGCGGGGATGAGTGGGGATATGCACGAGGCAATTGCGGCCGGCTCAGATGTTGTGCGTGTCGGTACCGCGATCCTCGGTTCACGCCCGGTAGCCTGAGCTCAATCGCAGTTTTCACACACTTACCTGAAGGGGAGTAATCGGTGTCGATCATTAATAGCGCCAAGGAATTCTTCGGCCTCACCCCGGCCGATATGGATCACGATGACGCCTACTACGACGAGCAGCCGCGCTATAACGGCTCCGCTGCCTACGCACCGCAGCGCGAATACTATGAGCCGCGCCGCCTGCCCGCCACCGTTGTGCCGGTGGAACTGCGAGGCTATGAACAGTGCACCGAAATTGGAGAGCCCTTCCGCGATGGCGATGCCGTGGTCTTTGATCTTTCCCGCATGGACTCCGCTGACGCCAAGCGTGTTGTCGACTTTGCTGCCGGCCTGTGCTTCGCGCTGCGTGGCTCCATGACCAAGCTGGATGGCCGCGTATTTGCGATCATCCCGGATGGTGCCGATATTTCCATTGTTGAGCTGGAGCGAGCAGCTCGTCTGCGTTAAAGCACACTAAACGCTTCAGGTAAACGCCGCGCACACGCATACCGCTGTGCGCGGCTTTGTGCATTCTCCGCTAGAGTCCAACACGTGGAATCGATAGGTCTTATCCTGCTCGTTATTGTCCGTATCTTCACGTGGGTGCTCATCGCCCGCCTCATCATTGAGATGGTGCAATCCTTCTCGCGTACCTTCCGCCCGCCGCGGTGGTTCGCGCTGATCGCCGAGCCGCTTTTCTTAATCACCGACCCGCCGGTGAAGCTCTTGCGCAAACTCATTCCGCCGCTTCCCATGGGCGGGGTCCGACTGGATGTCTCAGTGCTTGTTTTATTCTTCATCTGCGCCATCCTGCAGTCGGCACTTTTAGCCTGGATCCGCTAGCGGGGGTAGCTGTACCCCCTGGTTGCCAGCGGGGTGTGTCGGGTGATGTGATCGAAAGTGATCTAAACAGGTAATCTAAATCCAGGATCTTTCGTTTCAAGTAGCCTCAATAGATAACTCCGTGGTTACATTTCCTTGAACGACAACGTAGGATGAAATGAAAATCACGTCGCGGGACCTTCCCGCGTGGCAGTCCTGTACTGCAGGGCGCGTAAACAAATCTCGAAGGGAACGCCAATGCCGCTGACACCAGCTGAAGTGCACAATGTTGCTTTCAATAAGCCGCCGATCGGCAAGCGGGGCTATAACGAAGACGAGGTCGACCAGTTCCTCGACATTGTCGAAGACACTCTCGCCCAACTCATGGACGAGAATGACTTCCTTCGTCAGCGAGTAGAAGAGCTAGAAGCTGGTGGCGGAGCCCCCGCTGCCGCTCCTGCTTCCGTCGATGAAGGCCAGCTCCGCAAGGAAATTGAAGCGAAGGTGCGCGGCGAGTACGAAGCTAAGCTCGCTGAAGCTAAGAAGGCCACCGCTAAGGCCGAAGCTGATGTGAAGGCTGCCCGCGAAGAAGCCGAGCGTGCCCGCAAGGAAGCTGCCGCTAAGCCGGCCGCCGCCAAGCAAGGCCTGGTCCAACAGCAGCCGGCCGCCGCCGCTGAAGGTGGCGTCGCCACCGCTGAGACCCACATGCAGGCCGCCAAGGTCCTGGGCCTGGCCCAGGAGATGGCTGATCGTTTGACCAGCGAAGCCCAGGCTGAGTCCAAGTCCATGCTGGATGAGGCTCGCACTGCTGCTGAGAAGCAGGTCAACGAGGCCAATAGCAAGTCTCAGGCTACCCTGGCTGATGCCAAGCAGCGCGCCGAGAAGCAGCTCTCTGAAGCTGACCAGAAGGCTAAGACCCTGGTTGCAGATGCGGAGCGCCACTCCGAGAAGACCATTAGCGAAGCCAATGAGCGCGCCCAGGCCCAGGTCAAGGAAGCTCAAGAAAAGGCTCAGGCCCTGCAGGCTGATGCTGAGAAGAAGCACACCGAGATCATGGCCACAGTCAAGCAGCAGCAGACCGCCCTGGAAGCTCGCATTGCTGAACTGCGCACCTTCGAGCGCGAGTACCGCACTCGCCTGAAGACCCTGCTGCAGTCCCAGCTGGAAGAGTTGGAGTCCCGCGGTTCCTCCGCGCCGAACGCCAACCCTGAGCGCTAAAACTCTACAGCCCTGATTCCCTCATCTACCTCGCGTAGGTGAGGGATTTCTTCTAGAAAGGTGTTGACATGCTCGTCGCCGCCCTCGTGCTCGCCTTCATCGGCTTCTTGCTCCTGGTTGCCAGCATCTACACCGGGAAAATCATCTTCACCTTCGCGCTCATCGCCGTGGTGATCGTGGGCCTGATCTTGGTGCTCATCGATATGATCCGCGGGCGCGGGCGGCGCAGCTAGCGGGGTGCTTTAAGGTTTTTGCACCACTAGCGATATAATGCAGCACAGCATGCGCAATGATCTTGGCCATCACCAGGGGAGTGCTCCGGAAGAACAGCTACGGCCTAGTAGAACCGGACGGGTAGGGACCGTCATCTCCTTTTCATGACAACGAAGCGGGGTTGCCACGGCAACCCAAGCAGGGTGGTACCGCGTCTTTAGGCGTCCCTGCAGAACCTCATGAGAAGGAGATTATTTTTATGTCCAAAGACAATGTCGGTGGCGTCTATCCCCGCAAAGACCTCTCCGGCGGATCCACTCGCTTCCCGGAAATGGAAATCCCGGTCCTGAAGTACTGGGAAGAAGATAAAACCTTCCAAGCCTCCATCGACCAACGCGAAGGCGCCGAAGAATATATCTTCTACGATGGCCCGCCCTTCGCCAATGGTCTGCCGCACTATGGGCACCTGCTCACCGGCTACGTCAAGGACATCATCCCGCGTTATCGCACCATGCGCGGCAACCGCGTGCCCCGCGTCTTCGGCTGGGACTGCCACGGCCTACCCGCCGAACTTGAAGCCGAAAAGCAGCTCGGCATTAAAGACAAGGGCGAAATCCAAGAAATGGGTTTGGCGAAGTTCAATGAATACTGCGCCGAATCGGTGCTGCGCTACACCCAGGAATGGAAAGAATATGTCACCCGTCAGGCCCGCTGGGTGGACTTCGATAATGGCTATAAGACCATGGACCTGGACTTCATGGAGTCCGTCATGTGGGCCTTCAAGCAGCTCTATGACAAGGGCCTGATCTACCAAGGCTTCCGCGTGCTGCCTTATTCCTGGGCCGAGCACACGCCGCTGAGTAACCAAGAAACCCGCCTGGACGACTCCTATAAGATGCGCCAGGACCCCACCTTGACGGTCACCATGCCCATCGTTGGGGCAGATGAGGATTCCGCTGGTGCCAGCACCCTCGCAGCGCACCCGGAATTACAAGAAGCCGCCGCCATCGCCTGGACCACCACGCCCTGGACGCTGCCCTCCAACCTGGCGCTCGCCGTCAACCCTGAGGTCAGCTACGTGCTGGTGAAGGTAGGGGAGAAGGGCGCCGCTGACTTTGTGGGCGCCTCGCTATTGCTCGCCGAACCCCTGGTGGGCGCCTACGCCAAGGAATTGGGCAAGGACCATGAGGTGCTGGCCACCTTCACCGGCAAGGAACTCGAAGGCCTGCGCTACACCCCGGTCTTCGACTACTTCGCTGATCAGCCCAATGCTTTCCGCATCCTGCTGGCGGACTATGTCACCACCGAAGATGGCACCGGCGTGGTGCACCAAGCCCCCGCCTTCGGTGAAGACGATATGTTCATCTGCCAGGAAAACAATATTGAGCTGGTCATCCCCGTGGATATGGATGGCAAGTTCACCTCGCAGGTGCCGGAATATGAAGGCCAGCTTGTCTTCGACGCCAATAAAGACATCATCCGCGACCTCAAAGCCAAGGGCCGCGTGCTGCGCCACCAAACCATCGAGCACTCCTACCCGCACTCCTGGCGCTCCGGGGAACCGCTGATCTACATGGCGCTGCCCAGCTGGTTCGTGGCAGTCACCAAGTTCCGCGACCGCATGGTGGAACTCAACCAAGAGATCACCTGGATGCCGGAACATATCCGCGATGGCCAATTCGGTAAATGGCTCGAAGGTGCCCGCGATTGGAATATTTCCCGTAACCGCTATTGGGGTTCGCCCATCCCGGTGTGGGTTTCCGATAATGATGAGTACCCGCGCGTTGATGTGTATGGCTCGCTTGATGAACTCGAGCGCGACTTCGGGGTACGCCCCACCTCCTTGCACCGCCCGGAGATCGACGAACTGACCCGCCCCAACCCGGATGACCCCACCGGGAAATCCACCATGCGCCGCGTGCCGGAGGTCCTGGACTGCTGGTTTGAATCCGGCTCCATGCCCTTTGCCCAAAAGCACTATCCCTTTGAGAACAAGGAATGGTTCGACACGCACTCGCCGGCGGACTTCATCGTGGAGTACATCGGCCAATCCCGCGGCTGGTTCTACACCCTGCATGTGCTAGCCACCGCGCTCTTTGATCGCCCCGCCTTCAAGGAAGTTGTAGCCCACGGCATTGTGCTGGGCTCCGATGGCCTGAAGATGAGTAAGTCCAAGGGCAACTACCCGAATGTCAATGAGGTCTTCGACCGCGATGGTTCCGATGCCATGCGATGGTTCCTCATGAGCTCGCCCATCCTGCGCGGCGGCAACCTCATCGTCACCGAGCAGGGCATCCGCGAAGGTGTGCGCCAAGCGCTGCTGCCCATGTGGAATGCTTATAGCTTCTTGAAGCTCTACTCGGCTAAGGAAGCCACCTGGTCCACTGATTCCGAGCATGTGCTGGACCGCTATATCCTCGCCAAGCTGCATGACTTGGTCAAGGGTGTGCGCGAAAGCCTCGACCACACCGATATTGCTTCAGCCTGTGACCAGGTGCGCTGGTTCTGCGATGCGCTCACCAACTGGTATGTGCGCCGCTCCCGCGATCGCTTCTGGGCCGGTGATAGCGAGCACCCGGAGGCCTTCAACACCCTTTATACGGTGCTAGAAACCCTCACCCGCGTTGCCGCCCCGCTGCTGCCCTTCATCACCGAAGTGATCTGGACCGGGCTTACCGGTGGGCGCTCCGTGCACCTAGCTGACTACCCAGAAGCCAGCGACTTTCCCGAAGACGCTGAACTGGTCTCCGCCATGGATGCGGTGCGCGCGGTCTGCTCCTCGGCCAGCTCCGTACGCAAGGCCCACACCCTGCGCAATCGCCTGCCACTACCCAAGCTCACCGTCGCACTGGCTGATTCCGCGGCACTCAAGCCCTTCGTGGATATCATCCGCGAAGAGGTCAATGTCAAGGAAGTCCTACTCACCGATGATGTGGACTCGGTTGGCTCCTTCGATGTGGTGGTCAACGCCAAGGTTGCCGGCCCCCGCCTGGGCAAGGATGTCCAACGCGCCATTAAGGCCGTTAAGGCCGGCAACTATGAGCGCCAGGGCGAACTCGTGATCGCCGATGGCATTGAACTCCAACCGGAGGAATATAGCGACCGCCTGGTTGCCGCTGACCCGGATTCCACCGCCCGCATTGATGGCCTCGATGGCCTGGTGGTGTTGGATATGACCCTCACTGAGGAACTCGAAGCCGAAGGCTGGGCCGCCGATGTGATCCGGGGCCTGCAGGATGCCCGCAAGGCCGCTGACCTGGAGGTGTCCGACCGCATTGCAGTGAAGCTTAGCGTTCCAGAAGACAAGCTGGAGTGGGCCACCCGCCACCGCGATCTCATCGCCGGGGAAGTGCTCGCCACCTCCATGGATATCAGCACCGACGCACTGCCCGAAGGCACCGAAGTGCTCAAGGGCGTGAACGCCACGGTAGAGAAGAACAGCAAGAACGAAGGTTAAATGAACCGTTGGGCACCGCTGCTGATGATGCTCGCGGGCGTCTCGGTATATACCGGGGCGGCCCTTGCCATCGGCCTGTTCAATGTTGCACCACCCTCCTTAGTGGCGTGGTTACGCATCGCCACCGCAGCGGTGCTCATGGTGATTATCCTGCGCCCACACCCACGCTACTGGTTGGGACGTAGCGGAGCCACCGCCTGCCTCTTCGGGATAGCAACCTTAGCGATGAACCTCACCTTCTATGAGGCCATCGCGCGTATCCCGCTGGGCACCGCCGTGGCCATCGAGTTTTTCGGACCAGTTGCCGTAGCCGCCATTGGTGCGACTGGGTTCCGGCGCCGCATCGCCCCCATCATTGCCTTTATTGGGGTGGTGATTATCTCCGGCGCCACCTGGGCCACCTCGCATACCGGGGTGTTGCTCGCTTGTCTGACCGCCTTCTTCTGGGCCTGCTATGTCATCCTCGGGGCCAAAGTCTCTGCCTCCGCCAAAGTCGGCCTCCCAGTGGCCATGAGCTGGGCCGCCATCCTCTTCCTGCCACTAGCCATCTGGTGGTGGCCCGCCGATATCAGCCCGGTACTTGATGTCTACCCAGGCTTCATCGCCGCCTTCCCGCAGCTGGCACACCCCTGGCTACTGCTTATCGGCATGGCCTTTTGCCTCGGCATTCTCTCGGCCATTATCCCCTATACCTCGGACCAAATTATCCTCAAAATGGCTGGTCCAGCGGCTTTCTCCCTACTCCTGGCGCTCTCCCCGGTGATGGCAGCGATTATGGATACCATCTTGTTCCACCACATCCCTTCCATCTGGGAATTCCTCGGCATTGCCTTGGTGGTCTTCGCCGTCGCCCTCGGCAGCGACTTCACGCCACGAAGGCCACGCACCCCAAAAACAACCCGCCGAACCCGCCGCACCCCAAAAACAACCCGCTGCAAGCAGTTGCAATGATTGACCACACCTCCCCACGCTGGGTGCTGCACATCGACATGGATGCCTTCTACGCCTCCTGCGAGCAGCTCACCCGCCCCACCCTCAAAGGCCGCCCCGTGCTGGTGGCCGGGGTCTCCGGGCGTGGGGTAGTGGCCGGTGCTAGCTACGAGGCCCGCGCTTTCGGCGCGCACTCCGCCATGCCCACGCACCGCGCCGCCCGCCTCATTGGCTACTCCGCGGTGTTGGTCGCCCCGCGCCGCATTATCTACACCACCGCCTCGCGCCGCGTCTTCCAGGTCATCGAAGAACACGTCGGCTTGGTGGAAAAACTCTCCATCGACGAAGGCTTTATGGAACCTGCGGAACTAGCCGGCGCCAAAGCCAGCGAGGTGCACGCCTGGGCAGAGCAGCTGCGCAGCGCTATCCGCGAGGAAACCGGACTGCCAGCCTCCATTGGTGCGGGTGCCGGCAAACAATACGCCAAAATCTCCAGCGGCCTGGCTAAACCCGATGGCGTCTTCGTCATGCCACCCCAAGAACACCAGGCCCTCCTGAACCCCTTAAACGTCAATAAACTGTGGGGCGTGGGCCCGGTCACCGAATCCAAGCTGCACCAACTCGGTGTAGAAACCATTGGTGACCTCGCCGAACTCAATGAAAAAGACGTCCGTATCCTCCTTGGCGACACCATTGGCCCCTCGCTTCACCAACTCGCCCGCGGACTGGATGAACGCTCCGTCGCTCCACGCGCCATCGCCAAATCCGTGGGCGCTGAACACACCTACCCCCAAGACCTCCTGGCCCGCGCGGATGTCGATACCGCTCTGGAACGTTCCTTTAAGGATGCGCACCGTCGCCTCCGCCGCGATGGCCGAGGTGCCCGCACCGTATCGGTGAAACTCCGCATGAGCGACTTCCACATCGAGTCCCGCTCTTTCACCCTTCCCTATGCCACCGACGATCCCGAAACCCTCAAAGCCACCGCGTTCCGTCTGCTGCGTTACCCCGATGAGGTCGGCCCCATTCGCCTGGTAGGGGTGTCTTTCTCCGGCTTGGAATCTGCTCGCCAGGATGTTCTTTTCCCGGAACTCGACCAGCTCGCCCAACCTGCCGGCCCCAGCAATAATGACTATGAGGTGGGGGTCTCCGATGGCACTCTGATTGACCGCGTGGACCGCGAGGAATCCCGCATTTTCGGCCCCAAGCCGCGCTGGACCGCCACCCAGGATGTCCACCACCCCGAACATGGCCACGGTTGGGTCCAAGGCGCTGGCCGCGGCGTGGTCACCATCCGTTTCGAAACCCGCACCACCGGCCCCGGCCGCGCCCGCACTTTCCCCGCCGATGACCCCGCCCTCCGCGAGGCCGACCCCCTCGATAGCCTCGATTGGGATGAGTGGCTAGCGCAGAACTGAAAACACCTCCCGCGGCCTCGCCCCTGCAGCCAGCGCGGCAATCAAGAGCATGCGTGCTTGCGCGGGCTTTAAAGCTCCACTCGAGATCGTTCCCTCGCGTTGCAATTGCGCACCCCCGCCGGCTCCTCCGTAGGTTGCCCGCACGCTCCCGCGACACACGCGAGTAGAAATCACCACCGGTATCCCCACACTCAAGGCATAGCGCACCCCAGCAGCTAATTGCGGGCCCATATTCCCAGCACCTAAAGCCGCAATCACCACACCACCCACGCCACGGGCAATTGCATCGAGTATCAGCTCTTTAGGTGCGCCCGGCCAGGCATAAATGATCTCCACATTCGGTGCATCCGCTAATTGCGCCTCCGCTAAAAGAGGCAGCTCACCGGCATCTTCACCAGCAAAACCCTGCAGCTCATCGGTATGCACCTTGTGCGCCCCCACCGCATTAATTATCTGCCCACCAAAAGCAATACACACCCCATGGTGGCTGCGTGCCACCTCAATGGCCTGAGCCAAATTGGGGGGCCCATCACTTTCTGGATGATCCCAATGCCGTTGGGCACCAGTTAGCACCACGGGGCGCTCATCATGGTGGAAAGCCGCCAAAGCCATGGCCGTATCTTCCATGGAATCGGTGCCATGAGTAATCACCACCCCAGCTACCTCAGGATCAGCCAACTCCTCTTTAATCGCAGCGCGGATCCCATCAATATCCCGCAAACTCATCGCGGAAGAATCGAGCAGCGATAATTCCCTCACCTTCACCCCCTCATGCCCAGCAGCTAATTGGGTACCAGAAAGAGTGGGCTTTAAATCCCCACGGGCATCAGCAGTGCAGGCAATGGTGCCGCCAGTGGTTATTAAAACGATCTGTGGAGGAGTCATAAAAAAAGAGTGCCACAAAACAGCACAATAGTGTCACCTGAGTTCGCGACTGATCGTTATCAAGGTGTAACATTCTGGGATTAGGTTTAGACACTGAGGAGATATGTTGAAGCTGTCCCACACCCTAACGGCCACCGGCGTTGCCGCCGTGCTCGCGCTGAGCTTAAGCGCCTGCGGTAATGATGCGGACAAAGATTCGGCCACCACCTCCAGCACCACCACGAGCACCTCCACCAGCGTGGCCGCCCCGGTCGCCACCCTGCCCACCGCCGATGACCTCAACCAGGTCCTCGCCAAGGCCACTGACCCCAACCTCCCGGTTGAAGAAAAGGTCAAGAGCGTGCAATCCGGGGAAACCGCACCGGAACTCTTTGAGACCATGACGGCCTCCAAGCAAGAATCCGGCGCCGATTTTCAGGTCGTTGACCCCGTGCTCCCCGGCTACACCCCAGATTCCGTGCTGGCCAAGGTGAATTTCACCCTCCCGGATCGCCCCGCACAGGCCGCCGATAACGTGGAGTTCATCTATCAAGACGGCATGTGGAAGCTCTCCCAATCCTGGGCCTGCACGCTGATCACCAACACCGTGCCCCCGGAGCAAGTACCGGCCATGTGCACCGAAGGTGGCGCCCCCGCACCTGCTGAAGAGGCACCGGTTGCACCACCTGCTGAAGAAGCCCCCGCCCAATAACCTTCTTTAGCTTTCCGCACGCGCGCTGAGAGTCATCATCTTGGCCCGCGGGCGGCCGCGCCAGCGGCGGCGAATCCAACGATCATGGGTTGCCAACACCACCGTGCCCGGGAAATCATCCAAAGCCTTTTCCAACTCCTCCGCCAACGCTAAGGAGAGATGATTGGTGGGTTCATCCAGCAGCAAAATATCTGGCGGGGAAGCCAAAATAATGCCCAAAGACACGCGGCGCCGCTGCCCCAAAGATAAACGCTCCAAGGGCAAGTCGGCAGTCTCTTTGCTCATCAAGCCCATCGTCACCAGATCCGGCACACCAGCGGGGGTGTGGGCCTCAAAAATTTCCGCCGCAGTCAAGCTCAGATCATCCCAGGCATCATCCTGATTCAGCTTAGAGATCGTTACCTCCTCCGGAATCCGAATCTCTCCAGAATCAGGTTCCACCTGCCCATTAATCACCTGCAGCAGCGTAGATTTACCCGAACCATTCGGGCCCTCAATCAACCACTGTTCACCGGGTTGCACCTTCAGCGTCAAGGGATCTAAACGATCCTGCACCGAAATGCGGCGCGCGTGAATCGCCGGTTCTCCCAAAGAACTGAGCTTGCTGTGCTCCGGGATCCCATGGAAACGCAGCCGCCCAGGTGGCGCCGGAAGAGCATTACGCTCCAAATCTTCCAGCCGATTACGCGCCGAACGCAAGCGATTGCCTAAGGTTTTCGCCGCACGATCAGCATGGAACTTCTTACTCGCCCCAGTATCACCCTTGGATTCATGATGATGGAACACATCATCTTCGGTTACCGAAGCCTGGTTTGCGAGCCGGCGGCGTTCTTGTTCCTGTGCGTTATATAGCTCCTGCCAGCGGGTGCGTACTTTCTCGCGATAACGCAGGTATTCACTAAAGGACCCGGAAAACACCGTACCTTGTTTGGTGTCCATACCATGGCCACCTTCTTCACCCAGACCAGCATCCAAATCAACTAATTGATCCGCCACCGAATCAAGGAAGAAACGGTCGTGGCTAGCGACCAACACCGGGCCACTAAAGTTCTTCAACTCCTCAATCAAGAAGTCCACGCCCTCATCATCAAGATGGTTCGTCGGTTCATCCAAAACCAAGGCATCAACCGGGCGCAACAATAAGGCAGCCAGCGCAAAACGACGCCGCTGACCACCCGACATTTCCCCTAAAGGGGTGCTGAGATCAACATCGGCCAATCCCAACCCAGCCAACACCGTGGCGATTCGGGAATCTAACTCCCACACCCCAGATTCCTGGGCACGCGCCAATGCCTGATCAAAACGCACCGCCGATTTTTCTTCATCCAAATGCGCCGAAAGCTCAGTGATCTGCTTTTCAATGGCACGTAGCTCCGCCACCGCATCATCAATGAGCCGTTTCGCTGGTTCAGAGAAGGGCAGCTGAACTTCCTGCGCAATAAACCCGGTGATCGGTGGGGTAGTGATCTCCCCAACATCCGGCTCGAGGGTGCCGGCAATCAAACTGAGCAAAGTGGATTTACCAGAACCATTTTCACCGATCAGACCGGTGACACGCCCTGCGGGAACCGCAAAGGTGACGTCAGTGAGTACCCGGTGATCAGGGTAAGAAAAACTCACCGCGTCCAGCTTGATGTGGTGAGCAGACTGTGTACTCATTCGGGGCGCACGACTCCTAAGACGGTGGGGGTGAGATCAGTGATTTCTTCATCTCATAGTTTAAAGTGTCGCTGCAGCGGTGTGCGTTTCCTGGCCTTCGTGGGGGAAGATAGGGAACGTGACTTTGAAACAGCGCAGCTTCCTAACCACCTTCGCACTGCTAGGCCTCGGGGTCGTAGCCATCGACCAAGCAAGCAAAGCCCTGGTCCTTAATACCCTTAGCGAAGGGGAGATCCTCCCCATCATCGGTGATTGGTTCCGCTTCAAACTCCTCTTCAACCCAGGCGCCGCATTCTCCTTCGGTACCAGCTACACCTGGGTATTTACCTGCATCCAAATAATCTTCATCCTGGGTGCAACCCTGGCGGCCCGAAAACTCAAAGACCCCTGGCAGATCTGTGCGCTCGCCCTGGTCGCCGGAGGAGCTGCCGGTAACCTCCTTGACCGGCTCTTCCGCGCACCCGCCTTCTTCATCGGACATGTCGTAGATTTCATCTCGGTCGGCTCCTTCGCTGTTTTCAATCTCGCCGACTCCGCCATCACCTGCGGTGTGGTGCTCTACATCCTGGCGGTACTCACCGAATACCGCCGCGGCTACCAGGAGGTGTCAGCATGAGTCGGGAAATCAGGCAACTACCAGTGCCCGAAGGACTCGAAGGACTCCGCGCTGATGCTGCCTTAGCGAAACTTCTTGGTATCTCCCGTACCCGCGCAGCCGATCTCGCCGAAGATGGCGATGTCCTCATCGACGGCCAAGCAATCGGTAAATCCGAGCGCCTGCGCGCCGGGACCTGGCTATTAGTCACCCTCCCAGAGGTAGAACAATCCCTCACCCCAGTAGCCGAGCACGTCGAAGGAATGGACATTCTCTATTCCGATGCTGACCTGGTGGCGGTAAATAAACCCGTCGGTGTGGCCGCACACCCCACCGTCGGATGGGATGGGCCCACCGTCATCGGCGGGCTCGCAGCCGCTGGGTTTAGGATCTCCACTTCTGGGCCTCCGGAACGCAAAGGCATTGTGCAGCGCCTTGATGTTGGCACCTCCGGGGTGATGGTGGTGGCCTGCTCCGAGCGCGGCTATACCGCCTTAAAACGAGCCTTTAAAGAACGCACCGTCACCAAGACCTACCACGCCCTAGTCCAGGGCCACCCCGATCCCTTTAGCGGCACCATTGAGGCACCCATCGGAAGGCACCCTTCAGCAGGCTGGCGCTTTGCCGTCACCACTGATGGCAAACACGCGGTGACGCACTATGAAACCATCGAAGCCTTCCGCGAAGCCACCTTATTAAAGGTGCATCTTGAAACCGGACGCACCCACCAAATCCGTGTGCATATGTCTGCTATCCACCATCCATGCTGTGGGGACCCGATGTATGGCTCCGACCCGCAGCTAGCTGAACGCCTCGGATTGATCCGCCAATGGTTACACGCCGTAGAACTGGGCTTCCATCACCCAGAAGATGGCCGCTGGATGGAAATCACCGCGCCTTATCCCGATGACCTTGCACACGCTTTGGAGGTCCTCAAACAATGAAGCAAATGAAGAACACCCTGGCGGCGTTGCTAGTACTTGCCGTCCTGGCCGCTGGCTTTGCTTGGTTGGCCCAAGACGACCGCGTTTCTAAACCCATGCACACCAACGGTGATGTGGTGGGCCCAGACCTGCACGAAAGCGCCCAAGACTACCAAGCCCGCACCCAAGAAACCCTCGATCAGGCACCAGCTGATGAGCCCGGCTATGCACTTATCGCTTTTCGTCAACCCATGGATGCTGAAGCTGCCGGGAAGACCCTCGAATCTTTGAAGCGCGTCAATGCCATTGTTCCGGCTAATGCCGCGCCAATCCCATTGCCTGAACCCACTGAAGGTGTTTCGCGAGGCCAGGTCCTGGAACGGGAGTGGGCGCGCGTGGGGTTAGAACCCCCAGCCCAGATCGAAGCACTCATGGTTTATGACACCGGGGATGCCTTGCGGGCACTGGCTACAAGCCCCGATGTTTTCAGCATTGAGGTGCTCGCCCCGGATGCTGCCTGGGGTCGCTTCGGCATTCGCCCACCTGCCCGCGCGGGGCTCCCCAGCGTGCCCTAAAGCGGCCTACAGTTAAAGAAGATACGCACCTTATTTTCTGCAGAAAGGCTTGAGCACCACCGTGCTACAAGGACATTCCTTAGCAATTATCGGTTGTGGCCACGTGGGCAGCTATGTCCTCACCGAAGCCATGGCCTCCGGACTTTTCGCCAAAGTCGTGGTCGTCGACAAAGATAGCTCCGTCGCCTATGGCGAAGCTCTCGACCACCACCACGGCACCGGCGCCCCCGCTCGCCGCAACACCACCGTCATCGACGGCAACTATGAAGACTGCCGCGATATCGACCTCACCATTATCGCCGCCGGGCCTTCCATGCTTCCCACCGAAGGAGAAGAGCGCCCGGACCGCGCTGCCTTAGCACCACACAATGCCGAGGTGATTCGCCAAGTGATGGGGGATCTCTCGAAGGTTGCTCCCGACGCCATCGTCATTGTCATCACCAACCCCTTAGACACCATGGCGCATATCGCAGCCACGGAATTCGGTTACCCCGAAGGTCGCGTATTTGGCACCGGCACCATGCTGGATTCCTCTCGCATGCGCCGACTCATCGCCGATCGCCACAATATTGACCCCGCCAGTGTCCAAGGATTCATGGTCGGCGAGCATGGGCTATCTGCAGTGCCGGCCTTAAGTTGCGTGAGCGTCGCCGGCTTTAGCAATGATCAGCTCGGCGAAGCCTTTGGTGGGCAACCCTATGAGCTTGAAGAGCTCGCCGATGCGGTTGTCGGAGCAGCCTACGAAGTCTTCAATGGCAAGGGCTGGACCAACGCCGGTATCGCTAAATCCGCCATTGAATTAGCTACCTGCGTGCTTCTTGATGAACGCAGCGTCTACTCAGTATCGCTACCGCTTAACGGACTTTTTGGCATTGATGATGTGAGCTTGTCTTTGCCCTGTGTGATTGGTGCCAACGGGGTAGAAGCACGCCTTGAGCCGCCACTTAATGAAACCGAAATCACCAAGCTTCATGAATCTGCCGACGCTATCCGCGATGCCATGCGCAAAGCGAAAGTAGGGAATTTCGCATGAGTCAACACAGCACCCCGGATTGGGTAAGCCACCTAATTGGCTGGCATATTTACCCACTCGGTTTTTGCGGCGCACCCACCCGCGGTGACCATGCCTGGGTAGATAAGCACGATGAAGATGGTGCTGAGAGAGTCACGCACCGCCTGCGCCACCTCTTAGCCTGGCTGGACTATGTCCAAGAACTCGGCTTCAACGCCATCCAATTAGGCCCGATCTTCGACTCTGCCTCCCACGGCTATGACACCGTCGACTTCTTCCGTATCGACCCACGCCTAGGCGATGAAGAAGACTTCTTGGCCTTTACCCGCGCCGCACATGAACGTGGCATCAAGGTGCTCGCTGATGGTGTGTTCAACCATGTCTCTGAACACCACCCCAGCTTCATCCGGGCTTTGGAAGATCAGAACTGCGAAGAAGCACAACTCTTCCGCATCGACTACGCGCAGGACCCGCCGCAGGCAGAATGCTTTGAAGGCCATGGTGCGCTGGTTAACCTCAACCACGATTCCCCTGAGGTCGCTAAGCACATTAGCGAAGTGATGATCTACTGGGGCTATCGCGGCATTGACGGGTGGCGCTTAGATGCCGCCTATGCGGTGCCCCCGGTTTTTTGGTCCAAGGTGCTGCCGCAGGTTCGCGATGAACACCCTGAAGTCTTCGTCTACGGCGAAGTCATTCATGGTGATTACGCCGCCATCGCTGAAGAATCCGGCATGGATTCGGTGACCCAATATGAGCTGTGGAAAGCCCTGTGGTCCTCCCTGAAGGAAAAGAATTTTTTCGAACTTCAGTGGAACTTAGACCGCCACAACGCCTTCCTCGACTCCTTTGTCCCGGTGACTTTCATCGGCAACCATGACGTCACCCGCATCGCCACCCAGATTGGCGCAGAAAAGGCGCTATTGGCAGCGGTAGTGCTTTTTACCGTCGGTGGTGTCCCGCTGGTGTACTACGGCGATGAACAGGGCTATACCGGGCTGAAAGAAGAACGCGAAGGCGGGGACGATCAAATCCGTCCCGCGATGCCTGACTCCCCGGAGGAGCTTTCCCCGCTAGGCGAGCATGCGTGCCGCATCTATCACCAACTCATTGCCCTGCGCCGAACCTACCCCTGGCTGCATATTGCGCGTACCGAGATTGATGTGCTGGAAAATGAGCACCTTGTCTATCGCAGCATCAACCAAGAAGGTGAAGGCCACCTACAGGTGGAATTGGATATTCGCGACACCCCGCGCGCGGTGGTACGCGATGCCACCGGTACAGAGATTCTGAGCATCTCCTAATGGGTTGCTGGTGGCGGGGGAGTAGGTTGCTCCGCCACCGCACCGGTATCGCGGCGCCGCCGGCGTTTTTCTCCTCGCCTCTGTAAAAACAGGTCAAAGAGGAAGATGACCACCGCGGTCCAAATAATCACAAAGCCCACCCAGCGGGCTGGTTCAACCTGCTCGTGGTTAATAAATAGCGCCCACAGCATCTGGATACTCGGGGTCATATACTGCAGCATGCCGATGGTCGCCAAGGGCAAAAGCTTCGCGCCCTTGCCGAAGAAGAGCAGCGGCAACGCAGTCACCACACCAGAAGAAATCAGCAGCACAGTGTGGTCAACACCTTCGCTTAAGAAGGTGCTTTCCCCGGTATAGCTCAGATACCCCAGATAGGCCACGGCCACTGGGGAAATAATCAGGGTTTCGGCAGTTAAACTTGCCGTCGCGGATACCGCCACCTGTTTCTTGATCAGCCCATAGAAACCAAAACTAAAGGCCAAAGCCAAGCCAATAAGTGGGGGATGGCCAGCTAAGAAGGTCAGCAACAACACTGCGACCGTGGCGATACCAACCGATGTTAATTGCAAGGGGCGGAGACGTTCACGTAGGAACACCATCCCCAACACCACACTGACCAGTGGGTTCATAAAGTATCCGAGGGCAGCGTCAGCAACGTGGGTGGAGTTGACCGCAATCACATAGATCAACCAGTTAATCGACACCACCGCACCGGCAGTACCCATACGCAGCCAGGCTCCCAGGGAGGCTTCCCGGAGCTCCCGCCAACCACCGCGGCTAAAGCTCAACACAATAATCATGACCACAGCGGTCCACACCACACGGTGCGCAAGAATCTCCAGCGGACTAGCTGGAAGCAACAGCGGGAAATATGCCGGGAATAGACCCCACATAAGATACGCAAGGACGCCATAGATCATGTCGTATCAATCTAGTGCGCCCCTACCTACCAGCTTTCAACTGGGGCTCATGGCTCTGTGGAAGCACGCGCGCTATGCTTGCCCATCATGGGCGGCTCATCTTTCGTACACCTGCATAATCACACCGAATACTCCATGCTCGACGGCATGGCCAAGATCGACATGATGGCGGAGGAAGTCCTCCGCCAGGGCATGCCTGCAGTGGGAATCACCGACCACGGCAATATGTTTGGCTCCAATGCCTTCTACCGCAAGATGAAAGAATGCGGCATCAAACCCATCATCGGTATTGAGGCCTATATCGCCCCCGAAAGCCGCTTCAATAAACAACGCGTGCGCTGGGGTGAGCCGCACCAAAAATCCGATGACGTTTCAGCCTCCGGTGCCTACCTGCACCAAACCATGCTCGCTGAAAACGCCACCGGGCTGCACAACCTCTTCTATCTCTCCTCCATGGCCAGCTATGAAGGCCAACTCGGCAAATGGCCGCGCATGGATGCCGAGCTGATTGCCGAACACGCCGAAGGCATTATCGGCACCACCGGTTGCCCTTCCGGAGATGTCCAAACCCGCCTGCGCCTTGGCCAATTCAATGAGGCCCTCGAAGCCGCCGCCATGTGGCAGGACATTTATGGCAAGGACAATTATTTCCTCGAACTCATGGACCATGGCCTGCATATTGAGCAGCGCGTCCGCAATGAGCTCCTAGAAATCGGCAAGAAACTCAACCTCCCGCCGGTGGTCACCAATGACTGCCACTATGTGCTGGAATCCCAGGCCAAAGCCCACGAAGCGATGCTGTGTGTGCAGACCGGTAAAACCCTGCACGATACCGACCGCTTCAAATTCGACGGCACCGGTTACTACCTCAAAACCGCCGAGCAGATGCGCGAGATCTGGGACAACATGGTCCCCAAGGGTTGCGATAACACCCTGTGGATCGCCGAGCGCGTCGGCGACTATGACGAAATCTGGGAATCGCACCCACATGACCGCATGCCAATCGCGGATGTGCCAGAAGGCCACACCCCCACCAGTTGGCTACACCACCAGGTGATGGAAGGCCTCCAAGAGCGCTTCCCCGGCCAGGAAGTCCCACAGGACTATATTGATCGCGCCGAATATGAGATCTCCGTGATCGATATGAAGGGTTATCCCTCCTACTTCCTCATCGTGGCCGAGCTCATCAAACACGCCCGCTCGGTGGGCATCCGCGTTGGGCCGGGCCGTGGCTCAGCCGCTGGTGCCCTGGTGGCCTACGCCCTTACGATCACCAATATCGATCCCATGGAATATGGGTTGCTCTTCGAACGTTTCTTGAACCCCGAGCGCCCCTCCGCACCCGATATTGATATAGACTTCGACGATCGCCGGCGTGGTGAAATGATCCGCTATGCCGCGGACCGTTGGGGTGAAGACAAGATCGCCCAGGTGATCACCTTCGGCACCGTGAAAACCAAGCAGGCGCTCAAGGACTCCGCACGCGTGCAATTCGGGCAACCCGGCTACCAAATCGCGGATCGCATCACCAAGGCTTTGCCCCCGGCGATTATGGCTAAAGACATTCCGCTTTCCGGCATCATGGATCCCGAACACGAGCGCTACGCCGAAGCCGGTGAGGTCCGCAACCTCATTGAAACCGACCCCGACGTGCAACGCATCTATGAAACCGCACTCGGCCTAGAAGGCGTGGTCCGCCAAGCCGGTGTGCACGCCTGCGCGGTGATTATGGCGTCGGTGCCGCTGCTTAACCACATCCCCATGTGGAAGCGCCCCAATGACGGTGCCTTGATCACCGGCTGGGATTACCCAGCTTGTGAAGCTATCGGTCTGCTAAAGATGGACTTCCTGGGGCTTCGTAACCTCACCGTCATTGGTGACGCCCTGGAAAATATTAAGAAGAACCGCGGCATTGATCTGGACCTGGAAAATCTTTCCGTCGAAGATGAGGAAACCTACCAGCTGCTGTCCCGCGGTGAAACCCTTGGTGTTTTCCAGCTGGACTCCGGCGGTATGCAGGACCTGCTGAAACGCATGCGCCCCACCGGCTTCAATGACATTGTTGCCGCCTTGGCGCTTTACCGCCCAGGTCCGATGGGTGTGAAAGCCCACGAGGCTTACGCGGATCGTAAGAATGGCCGTAAACCCATTGAAGGTATCCACCCGGAACTTGAGGAACCGCTACGCGAAATCCTCGATGAAACCTATGGCCTGATCGTGTACCAGGAGCAGATCATGAAGATCTCTCAAAAGGTTGCGAACTACACCGCCGGCCAAGCAGATGGTTTCCGTAAAGCTATGGGTAAGAAGAAACCCGAAGTACTGGAAAAGGAATACGCCACCTTCGAAGCCGGCATGGTGTCTAATGGCTTCTCCAAGGACGCCATTAAAACCCTGTGGGATACGATCCTGCCCTTCGCGGGCTACGCGTTTAATAAGTCGCACGCCGCCGGCTATGGCCTGGTCTCCTTCTGGACCGCCTACCTCAAGGCACACTATGCGCCTGAATACATGGCAGCCTTGCTGACCTCAGTGGCTGATAACAAGGATAAATCCGCTCTCTACCTGGCAGATTGCCGTCACCTAGGAATCCGGGTGCTCAGCCCGGATGTCAATGAATCCGAACAGGACTTCATGGCCGTGGGCTCGGATATCCGCTTCGGTTTAGGCGCTATCCGCAATGTCGGTGCCGATGTGGTCAGCTCCATTGTGGCTACCCGTAAAGAAAAGGGCAGTTTCCGCGACTTCACGGACTACCTTGACAAGATCGACACCGCACCGTGCTCCAAGCGGGTAACCGAATCCCTCATTAAAGCCGGGGCTTTTGATTCCATGAATCACCCACGCAAGGGGCTCATGCTGATCCACGAAGATGCCGTGGACGCGGTGATTGCCACCAAGAAGGCCGCCGATAAGGGGCAATTCGATCTCTTCGCCGCTTTCGGTGGGGAAGAGGAAGAAAGTGCTGCGGTCTTTAATGTCGATATCCCTGATGCCACCTGGGATCGCAAACATGAGCTCGCTCTCGAAAGAGAAATGCTGGGACTCTATGTTTCCGGACACCCACTCGATGGCTTCGGCGAAGCCTTGGAAGCCCAAACGGATACGCCTTTAACCAAGGTGATCTCTGGGGAACTGCCTGATAAAACCGAAATCACCATCGGCGGCATTATCTCCGGTGTGGACCGCCGCTTCTCTAAGAAGGATGGTTCCCCCTGGGCGATTGTCACCATCGAGGACCACAACGGCGCCCAGGTGGAATTGCTGGTCTTCAACAAGGTGTATGCCCTGGTCAGCTCCCTGATCGTGGAAGACAATATTGTGCTGGTCAAAGCCCATGTCTCCATCCGTGATGAACGCACCAGCCTCTTCTGCGATGACATGCGGGTACCGGATCTAGGACCCGGTGGCGGCAATGGGGTACCACTGCGTCTGACCATGCGCACGGATCAATGCTCACCGCAAAACATTGCACGCTTAAAGTCCGTGCTGGTGGCCAATAAGGGCGAGTCGGATGTGTATCTGCGACTTACCCACGGTGAGGATTCCACCGTCATGATCTTGGGTGAACACCTCAGGGTTGATCGCTCTGGCGGCATCCTTGGTGACCTCAAGGCCACCATGGGCCCAGGTATTTTAGGTTAGTTAGCAGCCGGGGTGCTTGTCGGGGCTTGTACAGCTGCGGAGCTAAAACGGTCCGCATAACGCTGCGCGAAAGCCTCAGCAAGCACCTGGGAGCGCGCATAGAGCTCCTCACGTGGCGTATCGACGGCTAGCTGCTTGATCACCCCATAGGGTTCGCCATAGAGGTTCTCCCACCCTTGTCGCGCCGGCAAAGTGAAATTGCGCTGCACAATATCCTGGCCCTCATCAGAAAGCATGAAATCCACAAAGGCCTTCGCCGCCTCCGGATTATCACTATTCTTCGCCACCGCTAAGGCATGCGGGCTCACCACTGAACCACCATCCGGGATGATGGTGTCCAAGGGGCTCCCCCCAGGATGCGGCAGCCGACCTTCATAATCTGGCAACCCCAGTGCAATGCTGCGCTCTTCGCTCAGCACATCATTAAGCGCTTGGAAATCTGAGCCCACCACACGCATCTTCCCGCCGGAAAGCTGGTCGAAGAACTCCCAGAACTTCTCCTCACCCCACTCATCAGCCATGCTTGCCAATAGCATCGCGGTCATGGAATCACGACGCGGATCCACCATCACGATGCGCTGAAAATACTCCGGACGATCCACCAAGTGCTGCCAGTCCCCAGGAATCGTAGGCAAGGTGCTATAGGCCACGAGCAGCGAAGCGATGCTGGCATCGCGCGCCACCAGGGGGCCTTCGCTAAACCCTTCACGGAGTTTGCTCCCGGGGTGTAACTCCACTTTGTCCCACAGCTCATTAAATTGCGCTGCGGCACCCCAATCATCCAAGTAGATCAGGTCCATATCCCCCAAGCGGGCTGCTTCGAGATCATCCACAATCCGCGCCACCGTGGTATCCCGCAGATTCACCTTCACCCCACTGATTTCGGTGAAGCGCTTGGCTAAAGCCTCATTTAATTGGGTACTCCCAGATGCCCAAAAATCAATCTCACCACTAAGCCCCTCTGGTGCTTTCCAGGGGTTGGCTTCTGCTTTTTCACCCCGAACACTCACATCCGGGTAGGGCGGGGCAGTGCGCAGCGTTGATTCACTAGCGCAGCCCGAAAGCCCTAAAGCAGTGGCCACTGCTAAGCCAAGAACACCGAGTCGCAAGAAGCGCGGAGAGAGCTTGGGCTGGGTCATCCTGGACAAATCGTCACATTCCTTCATGCACGTGAGGGTGCGGGTTGTGCGTTGAGGCTGAAATCAATCGGTTTAAGTTTAGGTCAGCGCAGCTAAGCCCAGGCCACCAACACACTCCTTCCATCTCACTTGGTGGGATGATTATGACTATCTTTGTCCCCCACGTGAGATTAAAGGTAGGCCTTCTGCTTAGCGCTTACACCCTTAGCGACTAGAATCTTCAGACCATGACCTTCAGCGGATCTTCTAGCCCGGACCTTGACCAGCTCCATGATGATTTCGTTCCCGTGCGCGCTGCCGATATTCAGCTCGCACAGGCTCGAATTTCTGCGGTCATTGCTCCCACCCCGCTGCAACGCTGTCCCCGGCTTTGCGAGGCCACCGGCGCTGAGGTGTACCTCAAACGCGAAGATCTCCAAGACGTACGCAGCTACAAGATCCGTGGCGCCTATAACGCGGTGTCCCAACTCACCGAAGAACAACGCACCGCCGGTATTGTTGCCGCATCTGCCGGCAACCACGCCCAAGGCGTGGCCTACGCTTGCCGCACCCTCGGCATCCAGGGGAAAATCTTTGTTCCTTCCCGCACCCCTAAGCAAAAACGCGACCGCATCCGCGTCCATGGTGGCGACATGGTGGAACTGGTTGTCACCGGCGATAGCTTCGACGAAGCTGCCGCGGCAGCACGCGCAGATGCCGCCGAACGTGGCGCCACTGTGGTGGAACCTTTTGATTCCCTCGATACCGTCGTAGGCCAGGGCACTGTTGCCGCAGAAATCCTGAGCCAACTGACAGGCATGGGTAAATCCCTCGATACGGTTGTTGTGCCCAGCGGTGGCTCCGGTCTGCTGTCCGGCGTGATCAGCTACGTGGCCGATATGTCGCCACATACCCGCGTCGTCGCGGTGGAACCCAAGGGCGCACCCTCTTTGCAAGCAGCCTTAGATGCTGGCCACCCGGTCACCTTAGATTCGGTGGATAGCTTCGTTGATGGCGCTGCCGTTAAGCGCACCGGTGATGTGAACTTTGAGATCATCTCCCATAACACCGAGCGCCTTAAGGTGCTGAATGTTTCCGAAGGTGCGGTATGCACCGAGTTGCTGGCGCTTTACCAAAATGAGGGCATCATCGCTGAGCCTGCCGGTGCTCTTTCGGTCACCGGCCTAGAAAGGCTGGAATTCGAGCCTGGTGAGGTAGTGGTCTGCATTATCTCCGGTGGCAATAACGATGTGCTCCGCTACTCCGAGATCATGGAGCGCTCTTTGGTGCACCGCGGCCTCAAGCACTACTTCTTGGTGAACTTCCCCCAAAAACCAGGGCAGCTGCGCCACTTCCTTACTGACGTGCTTGGCCCGGATGATGACATAACGCTCTTTGAGTACCTCAAGCGCAATAACCGCGAAACCGGTACTGCACTGGTCGGTGTGGAGCTTCGTCATGCTGAGGATCTTCAAACCCTGCTGAAGTCCATGGATGATTCACCCTTGGATGCCCGTCAGCTCAAGCCGGGCACCCCGGAGTATGAATTCATTGTCTCCGGGGTCTAACTTCGCCCCATCTACGGCCTCAGCAGCGCAAAGGACCACGGCCCTAATACCGTGCCCTCAGCTGCCACCTGCACCTTCTCCGGGGTGAAGCTATATATCAGCTCACCACCATAAGGCAGCTCCTGCTTTTCCCCGGAAAGGTTCGCCACCAGGCGGATATCCTCAAACCCATAGGCAACCCAGCCGCGCTTCGCGGCTGGGTCCTGCTGCCCAATATCCACCTGGAACTCACTCATCCGCGGCCGCGTTAAATTCAATTGTTTACGCAAGCGGATCAAATGCCGATACGCCCGCAGGATCTCCACCTGCTCCGGTTCAAAATCCCACACCAACTTCGCCGACTCAAAGGTCTGCGCACACGCGGGGTCCGGCACCTCATCCTGGGACCACCCGGAGTGCCGAAACTCCCGGAAACGCCCCTCCCGGGTCGCCTCATTCAGGCCCTCATCCCCATGGGAACAAAAGAAGGGGAAAGGTGTTTTCGCCCCAAACTCTTCACCCATAAAAAGCATCGGGGTATAAGGCGAACACAACACCAGTGCTGCTTTGAGCACCTGCTTCTCAGCACTTAAATTCTGGCTCGGGCGATCCCCCTTCGCGCGATTCCCCGTCTGATCATGGGTCGTCGTATAGGTCACCAGGCGATAGGCGGGGGTCAACTCGCGATTAATCCGGCGCCCATGCCGGCGCCCACGATACGTCGAGTAATTCCCACTAAATAAAAACCCTTCACGCAGCGTTTTCTCCAACACCCCGAGGCTGCCAAAATCCGCGTAGTAGGCGTGGTGCTCCCCAGACACCAAGGTGTGAATCGCATGGTGAATATCATCCACCCACTGCCCGGCCAAGCCATATCCACCAGCTTCACGGGCACTAATTAAGCGCGGATCATTCAGGTCCGATTCCGCAATCACAATGCGCTGCACCCCAGTTGCGGCACCTACTTCCTCAGCAATCAGCTCAATTTCTTCCATAATGGAATACGCCCCGGTGTCCACGA
Organism: Corynebacterium spheniscorum; assembly: GCF_900113445.1. GTDB lineage: Bacteria > Actinomycetota > Actinomycetes > Mycobacteriales > Mycobacteriaceae > Corynebacterium > Corynebacterium spheniscorum. Next base: position 190,309 of record NZ_FOPJ01000003.1, on the reverse strand, counting down.
AGGCATGCACCGCATCCAGGCGCAACCCATCAATGTGGTAGTCCTCAAACCACATCCGCACCGCATCCAAAATATATGCGCGCACTTCATCAGATTGCGGCCCGCACATATTCACCACCTCACCCCACCCGGTGGAACCTCCAGCGGTATAGGGCCCAAACATGCCCACATAATTTCCATCGGGGCCGAAGTGGTTATACACCACATCCACAATCACACCCATACCAGCGGCATGCGCGGCATCCACCAGGCGCTTTAACCCAGCCGGCCCACCATAGGCGGCATGCACCGCATGCCAACCCACCCCGTCATAACCCCAATTCCTTTTCCCACCAAAGGGGTTAATGGGCATCAGTTGAATCGAGGTCACCCCAATATCTCGCAAATAGCTCAGCTTCTGCGCCACCCCATCAAAGGTCCCGGCCTCACTAAAAGTCCCCACATGGAGCTCATAAAGGATCTGCCCAGCCAACGCCCGCCCGGTCCAATCCTGGTCTCGCCACACATGCTTATCCGCCGGGATCTGGCTTAACCCATGCGGCCCATCCGGTTGGGCTAAAGACCGTGGATCCGGCAGCGTTTTGGACCACTGCCCATCCTCACCTTGAATCTGAAACCCATAGCGCAGCCCAGGGCTTGCCGGCACCTCTGATCGCCACCAATCGCCTGCCCCACGGGTCATCGGATAGGTGTTGTCACCTCCAGCACCCCGGGTAATCAGGCGTAGGTCATGGGCATAGGGTGCCCACACGGATATCAGTGGTGGCTGTTGAGTGTCCATAAACCCCAGGGTAGGGGGCCAAGAACTATTCAGCTAGCTACCAGGCACCAAGTAGCATGGTTAAACATGTATGAATTGCCGCGCGCCGATGACATCGTGCAAACCGAATGGGAGATTAAACGCTCCCGGTTTATTAGCTTCATTAGCCGCGTGCGCAATGAAGAAGAAGCCCGGCAATTCATTAGCGACATTAAACACGCCTACCCAGATGCCCGCCACCATTGCAGCGCCTATCTATATCACGTCGATAATTCCAACCCCGTGGAACGCTCCAGCGATGATGGCGAACCTTCCGGTACGGCAGGCGCCCCCATTTTGGATGTTCTCCGCGGCTCCGGAATGCTCGATATCGCCTGTGTTGTGGTGCGTTACTTTGGGGGAATCAAATTAGGTGCCGGCGGATTAGTACACGCCTATTCGCATTCCGCGTCCCTGGCGTTAGCGGAAGTTAAGCGCATGCAGCGTTCCCGCCAACAATTAATTGCGGTGGAATTACCACCTGCGGATGCCGGCCGCACCGAATCCCAATTACGCGCCAAAGGCTTCCACGTGCACGATATCGCCTATGGCCAACAGGTCACCTTAACTTTGGCGGTGGATCCCAAAAAGGAAGAATCCCTCATCGCGCAGCTCGCAGCGCTTACCGCCGGGGCGGCAAAACCCAAGCGCGCCGGGGAGTCCTGGGTGGAGAGCCCCGCCCCCTAAATTCCCAACCTATACTGTGCCCTATGAGCATCCAGCCCTATCCGCGTAACCCCATCGAAAAACGCAAAGCCGAGGTCCGCCGTTATTCCCGCAATGCCGTAGCCTCCGTGGGCGGCGGTGTCGCACTCGCCCTGGCTGGATTTGTGCTTTTCCACAGCAGCTTCGTGATTGTCCTTGGGTTCCTCCTCGCCGTTATTGGCGGCGGCATGAACGCCCTGAAGGTCAAAAAAATCGTTGATCACAAGGACAATTACTAGCCCGCCATGGCAGCACCAACTCCCAGCACCGCTAGTGTGCGCATCGACGTGTGGGTGTGGGCAGTTCGCCTAATCAAAACCCGTTCCCTCGCCGCCGAGGCCTGCCGCGCCGGGCATGTGAAGATCAATGGTGAGCGCGTGAAACCTTCCCAGCAGGTGGTGCCGGGGGATCGCGTGCGGGTGTGGGTCAATCACCGCGAGCTGGATGTTGAGGTCACCGGCACCGTCAAGAAGCGGGTGGGCGCTGCGATTGCTACAACCTGTTATATCGACCATTCCCCGCCGCCACCCCCGAAGGAGATTCTCGCCTCCATTCCGCGGCGTGATCCAGGTGCTGGGCGCCCAACAAAGCGCGACCGCCGCGAGCTAGAAAAGCTGCGGGGTCGCGTGCGCTAGGATCGTGGGGGCTTTACCCGAGATCGGGTGCCTGGGGTCTAGAATAATCCCCAGCTAGGTGGGGGGAAATCTATGCCGAGCGGTCGCAAATAATCGGCGATTGCGAGTGCCCAGACGTGGATGATATCGGCCAGGATAGGGAAGTTTTCTCGGATGCTCGATCCCATTTAAAAAGGATCTCCTTCCATTGTTTGAGGGTGTGCGTCTGCCTTAGCTTAGTTGTTTTTATTACGCCGCCGCTTATTCTTCTCCTCCACCTTCGCCGCCGTAGAGGGGAAGAAGCTCAACGCACTATCCATCATCCCGGCGCGTTGTAGCTGCCCGAGGCGCCCTTGAAGACGACTTGGTCGCTGGTGGGCACGCTCCCCGGTATCCCCGGTGCGGCTAATATGCTGCTCCCCAAAGCGCAGCAATAATAGGTCATCAATCAGGCGCACCTGGCCGGGGCAGAAGCGATACTTCATGGCTTTGTGCACCGCCTCAATCGCCGGTTCACTGAGCAATTCCTTCAAAGCAGTCACAGTGCTGATGCCATTAGCGCTTAAAAGCTCATCCAACCAGCGATAATGCTCCGAACGTGAGCGCGGGAAACGATTCCCCAAGAGTACCGCCAACACTCCGGGCAGGGTTTCGGCACTCAGTTCCACATCATCAGCGGGTTTTTGATCCGAGGCTTTAATCGCCGCAATCTGGTCGAATTGTTGGTCCGCCAGCTCAATAAGCCCCGCGGCAAGAGTAAAGGCGCGATCCACTTGGGGATCCAGTGCCGCACCACCACGCTTATAGCGAATATCGTGTTCGAACTCCGCCCAGGCGTGCTGCAGCACGGTGCGAACCTGGACTTCAAAGACTTGGCCGCGGTGCATGGCCAGGTCCTCAACCTCATCGGTGACCTCTAATACCAGGTGGTGGGAGCCATAACCGAAGCTCCCGGTCACCTGCATTTCTTTGGTTTTATCCACGCTGCGCCGCACCCGGAAGGATTCGCGCAGCACCTTAATGGCTTCCGGGATCTCCGTGGAGTGGAAGGTGGTGACCCGGACTCCTACGATGTCATGGATATCTTCCCAGGGGTTGGGGTAGACCAGAGAACCATCGCTGCGCCGCTTCTTCGCTTTGGCTTTCAGCGAAGGCCAGCTTTTAATGCGTGCAGAAACACGGTCGAAGGAGACACCAGCGTCGCTGAGTAATTCTTCGATGGCTTCGCCGAAGGTGCGGTCCGCTTCGGGATGGGTGCGCACCCATTCGTGGTAGCGATTAGCCAGCGCAGAGATCGGGTTGGTCGTTTCACTCATGATGGGCAAAAGATTACCCTGCGAGCATCAGTGCGGCGGGGAAGATCTCAAAAAGTTCTTCCGCCGGCACATCCACGGGGCCTTCCCACTGCCTTCCGGTGAGGCGATCCACCCAGTGGCCTTCCGGCAAGGTGATGGTGGTTTCTTCCCAGCCGCGGGGATCATCCATTAAGGCCAGTGGGCGGCGCACCCCCACAGCGATGACATCAATCTCATTGTCTTTGAGCCCACGAGCTAAGCCCACTACATGTGCCTCAGCTGGGCCCACCGCGAACACAGCTTGGTAGTGTCCCTTTTCAAAAAGTTCGGGGTGTTCGCGGCGCACGTGGAGTGCTTGGTGCACAAGCGAGAGCTTCGCTCGATCAGCCAAGGTATCAAGGTGCCGGTACCAGCGCGGGCTGCCTTCTTCATCAGTGTCGCGAAGCTTCGCAGCTTCGCTTGCCCAATCCACCCCGGAGTTAATCAGTTCCAGGGTTTGTTGGCGGGCGGTGTAGTCCACAAAGCGGCGGTTATCCGGATCCACGAGGGAGTCATCGAAGAATTCGGTGCCCTGGTAGACATCGGGGATACCCGGTCCGATGAGTTGAAGCAGCTTACGGGTTAAGGAGATTTGCCGTGCCCCGGGGGCTAGGTAGCGGGCTAGTTCGGTGATCAGTGGGGAGACCGGCCCGTCAATGAGCGCATCGACCCAATTGGAGATAGCATTTTCAAAACCTTCATCGGGGTCCACCCAGGTGGTGTGCACCCCAGCTTCGCGCACCGTTTTCATCGCATAGTCGCGGAAGCGTTGGGCGAGACTACTGCTGACCTCCCCATCAGAAGGCCAAATGCCGAGGAGGTTTTGGAGCAGGAAATGCCCGGTGGCGGCATCCGGGGCCGGCACAATGGCGCTCACGCTGCGGGAAAGTTCCGCGAAACGATCCGGGCATTCGCTGAGCTCAATGATGCGGGCACGCACATCTTCGCTACGTTTGGTGTCATGGGTGCTTAGCGTGGTCATGGTGTGCGGCCAGAGGCGGGCACGTTCTTGTTGGAGCAGGTGGAATTCTGCGGCCGATACCCCAAAGCGACCAGGCGCACCACCTACTTCTTGGAGTGCCACCAGGCGGCAGGCACGGTAGAAGGTGGTGTCTTCAACACCCTTGGCCATCACCGCGCCGCAGACTTGGGCGAAGCGAACCTTGGCTTCCCCTTCGGCGATTAATGCGGCCGATACGAGGTCCAGGGCGCGGCGGCGGGTGGGGAAGCGCCGGGACATATCGGCGATAACACTGGCGGTCACCCGGGAAAGGGAAAGGTAGTCAGCACGGTAGACCGGCATTTCGGCAACCAGGTCGACGATGGTGTCGATGAGTTCTTCTTCGCTGACTAGGGCGCCGGCGGTGGAGAAATTATCGTGGCGGATAGCGCGGGCAAGGCGGCGGACTTCCACCATGAGTTCCTCGCGGGCTACTTGGGCTTTAAGTTGTTGCTCGGTGGCATCAATGGCTGCTTGATCCCAGGTGGAGCCGGATTGTTCCAACGCCAGCATGGATAGTGGGGCTTCAGCAGCGCGGGCCAGGAAAACACCATCGAGTTCGCGCAGCGCGTCATAACCGGTGGTGCCATCCACGGCGAGGCGGGGATCAAGGGGTTCATCTACGCTGAGGATCTTTTCGATCACCAACCAACGATCCGGGCCAATGAGCTCGCGCAGTTGCTTGAGGTACCTAAAGGGGTTGGATAGCCCATCGGGGTGGTCCACGCGCACCCCATCGATGAGGTCTTCTTCTAAGAGTTCTTTTAATACGCGGTGGGTGTGCTCAAAAACGGTGGGGTCTTCCTGGCGTACCCCGGCTAACCCATTGACGGAGAAGAAGCGCCGATAGGAGTTCACACCATCGCGCCAATACATGAGGCGATAATGCTGTTGGGCGTGGGTGGCTACTGGGTCATCTTCGATGAGGGTGCCGGGGGCGATGGGGAAGTAGGTGTCATAGTAGGCCAGCACCTTGGTGCCGGCGGTGACTGCGGGATAGTCCTGGGGTGCGGGGATGATGCGCAGTTGGTGGATATCTTCTTCAGAGCCCAAGATGGGTAGACCTAGGCGACCATCAGCACCATTGTCTTCATGCCAGTCAATATCGAAGTAGGGCTCATAGGTGGAGTCGCGGCCTAGTTTGAGTACATCCCACCACCAGGGGTTTAAGGTGGGGTCATCGACACCGAGGTGGTTGGGAACAATGTCGATGATGATGCCCATGTTGAGTTCGCGGGCGGCGCGGGCGAGCACGCAAAAACCTTCGGCACCGCCTAGTTCTGGGTTGATGGCGGTGGGGTTGGTGACATCGTAGTTGTGGGCGGAATGTGGTGGTGCTTGGAGGATGGGGGAGAGGTAAATGTGGCTGATGCCGAGATCATTGAGGTAGGGCAGTAACTCGGCAGCGTCATAAAAGGTGAAGCTGCGCTGTTGTTCATCGGCGTGAGGGCCACGCAATTGGAGGCGATAGGTGGCAGTAATGGGGCGTCGATGTGACATAGCGTGAAGAAGATTCATCCCTCTCGGATTATTCGGTGTTGTTTCCCCACCCTAGCCAGTTGCTTGAGCTTAGGCGGCATGCACCAGGCTGAAATGGGCCTTGGGAAAGCCATGCTCATAGATTAAAGGCACCGGGGATAGCCAGCGGCTGACCATAATCAGCTCGGACCAGAAGGGAAGTTTTTCCCGCGGAATGGCATAAAGGCGATGCGGGGAAGCTAAAAGATACGCCAATTCCTGGCACCCGGTGCGCCTGATGAGGGTGTGTTCAAGCAGGTGGAAACACCGTGGGTGAGCCAGCCAGCCGGCGACTTCTACCTGCGGGGAGCTTAAAACCCAGCCATCTGGGCTGCTACTACCGCCTGGGTCGAAAATAATGGCTTCGCTGCGGATTTCTTGGTGGCTAAGGTGCAAGAAATTATGTGCCGCAAGCTCCCAGGCAGCATGCAGGCTTAAGGATTCTTTGCCGAGCTCCTCATAGGAAAGTAGCTGGCCTGAGGTGCTGAGGTGCACATTAAGGTCACGGTTTAAAGCTAAAGAAACAAGTTGTGCTTTAGCGGGTTCACGGCGACGAATGGTGGGAAGAATATGGTGTTCGGTGCTGATCATGGTCTGTGTTGCTGCTCCTAGTTAAAGAGGTGTCCCTTAAAGTCCTTAGACGTCAGCAACAACACAGGTGGTTCCCTGCCGAGGTTTAGATTTTCTTACTCGCGCCAAACCACCCAAGCAGTGCGGCACACACCATGCCCACTGCGGCCGTCATAAGTACGGAAGCTGAGCCGCGGGTCTCGATCATGCCGCCAGCGAAAGCCCCACACGCGATACCGATATTGAAAGCGGCGGAATTCAAACCGCTGGCGGGTTCGGTGAGGCGCCCGGCGGAGCTCATTACCCAGCCAAGGGAGATGACGCTCATGCCGCCGCCGAAGGTGCCCCAGAGTGCCATGGCCAGTGCTGCGGGGAGTGCTCCGTGGGTGGTGGCGAGGGTGAGCATACCGGTGAGTAGGCCGATGGGCAGGAGGATGACGGCGAAGCGGATGCTGCGGTTCAGTAGTGGGGCGGCGAGGAAATTGCCGATGAGTCCGGCAAGACCATAGATAAGGAGCATGGTTCCCACCGCCGCGGCGGAGATGCCGGCGAGATCCTGGAGGATGGGGGAGGCGTAGGTATATGCCAGGAAATGGGAGGTGACCAGAACTAAGGTGAAGATCACGCCATAGCGCACCCCGGGGATGCTTAAAGCACGGCGAAGATCATGGAGGCTGGCTTCCCCGGTGGCGGGTACAGGTGGGAGGACAAAAAGGAGGGTGAAGCCCACTAGTGCGGCGATTACCGCGCCGCTAAGAAACGCGCCTTGCCAACCCAAAAGTGCACCTACCCAGGTGGAAAGTGGGACACCTAGGACCACGGCACCGGCGGCACCGGAGAAGGCGAGGGTGAGTGCTTTGGAGAGCTCACCGGGGGCGGCGATAGCGGAGGCGGTGGAACCCAATAATGCCCAGAACACGCCAATGGCGAAGCCGACGATGATCCGCGAGCCTAAAAACAGTGCGGGACTGGGGGCGAAAGCGGAGGCGGTGGCGGAGATCGCGGCGGCGAACATGGCGCTGGCCATGACGATGCGGCGATCGAGTTGGCCGCTGAGTCTGGGAACAAAAGCGGCACAGAGCCCAGCTAAAATGCCGGGGATGGTGACTCCTAAACCAATGGTGGCGTCGCTGGTGGCCAGCCCGGTGGAGATGAGGGTGAGCACCCCGATGGGGAGTTGTTCGAGGGTAACGATGGTGAAAATGCCCAGCGCGAGGGTCACAACTGCCGCCCAAGGGGTGCGGGTGGGGCGGGAAGTTGTGGAGCTGGGGTGGGAATCAGTGGTCACTAGGAGGATTCTAGAAGCCCACGATCTTGAACCGGAGTAGGGGAGCAGGTCTACGCTGGAGACTATGACTGATCACCCCGGCAACGCCCCTACTTTCAGCACACCTGCGGGAAAGCCCGCGGAGCGGTCGACGCGGAAGAAACCTCGCAGCTCCTGGCATAGGCGGGCCGGCAAGCCTGTGCGTTTTTGGATGGCGATGATTGTGGTGGCCGCACTGGTACACCCCTTCGTGCCAGAGGGACGCTGGCTTATGGTGCACCTGTTTACCTTGGGTGCGGCCACTAACTCGGTGCTGGTATGGGGCCAGCACTTTGCTGAACGCCTGCTTAAATTAAAGCTGCCAGCGGATTTCCGGAAGTGGCAGTTATTGCGCATCTCTATCTTGAATGCGGGCATTGTGGTGACCATTGTTGGCAAGCTCAGTGATATCTGGCAAATAACCACTGTGGGTGCGGCGATTATTGGTTCGGCGGTGGCCTGGCATGCGCTGGTGATTTTGCGGCAGGTGATTACGCATCGCGATAGCACCTATGCGGTGGTGGGCTGGCATTATGTGGCTTCCGCCTGCTTATTGCCCATTGGTGCGGTTTTTGGGGCGTTGTTGGCCTCCCCGGTAGGGGAGGATTTCCATGATCGGCTGGTGTTAGCCCATGAGCTGGTGAACCTGGTTGGGTTTATTGGTTTGGCGGCCAGCGGCACCTTGGTGACCATGTTCCCCGCCATGTGGCGGACCCGCATGTCGCGCTTCTCGCGGCCCTTCTGGGCCTTAGGATTCCAGCTTGCGGGCATTATCTTGGGCGCGGTATCAGCGCTGCTGGGATTCTGGTTGGGGGCCTCCCTAGGGTTTGCCTTGGTAGCGGTCGGATGGGTTATCTCCGCGATACCGTGGGCACACAACATTATTGATGTGCTCAAAGACCCCCGTGATCGGGTGATTTATCCAGCACTTTCCGCAGCCGGGGCGGTGGCATGGTTAATCGGTTCCTTGCTTGCGGCAGTACCCTTGGCCAGCCATCCAGCATTTAGCATGACGGACCTGACCTTGCCCTTGGTGATTGGGTTTGCTGCGCAATTGCTCTTGGGGGTGTTGAGCTGGATATTGCCCTCCACGATTGGTGGTGGTTCGGCGGCCATGAATGCGGGCCTAAGGGAAGCGAATCGGGCGGGGGCATTCCGCTTCGCGATTATTAATCTTGGGTTGATGCTGTGGTTATTGCCGCTGGCCTCCTGGACCAAGGTGGCGGTATCCGCGGCGGTCGGACTGGCTTTGGTGACATATTTGCCGTTGACGGTGCGTTCAACCAAAGCCCAGCTGCAGATACTGAAAAATCGCGCGCGGATGGCAGCAGAGGCGAAAGCGGCGGGGGCTAAAGAGGACACTGGCAAAGGAAAGAAGAGGCCGGCAGTGGCTGAGGTGCCCATGCAACAACCTGATAAACGACCTTCTAGGGTAGGCACACAATTCGCCGCCGCGCTGGGAGTAATGGCATTGATTGTGGCCCTCAGCGGACAATTAGTTGGCGGCGGTGGCAGCAGCAGCCCCGCAGCTGAGGTGGACCCAGAAATTGTGGCGACCGGTAATACCGTGGAAGCCACCATCGAAACCGATGACATGCACTTCGTGCCGAATGTGGTGGTGGCAAATGTGGGTGACCGCGTGCTGCTGCACGTCAATAACACCGACGCGCAGGTTCATGACCTGCGCTTAGCTACCGGCGCGCACACTGGGCGCATGGCCCCCGGAAGCTCTACGACCCTGGAAATTCCGATGCTGCCGGGCACCGTGGAAGGCTGGTGCACCATCGCAGGGCACCGCCAAATGGGCATGACCATGAGCATTCAGGCACTGGGTAAGGCCAGCGATATCCCGCCGGCCCCTGGTCATGAAGGTGATATTCATGCTGCGCATGGTGCGAATATGGTGCCTGACCCGGACCCAGATTCGCCCACAATTGACCCGGTGTTAGCGCCGGCAGAAGATAGCACCCTGCATAAGGTGACTTTAAGGGCCAGTGAAATGCGCGGCTATATTGCACCCGGGGTGGAACAAAACTTGTGGACCTTTAATGGCGGCCCAGTTGGTCCCACCTTGCGCGGCCGCGTGGGTGATGAATTTGAAGTCACCTTAATTAATGACGGCACTATGTCGCATTCTTTGGATTTCCACGCCGGCATGGTTAGCCCCGATGAACCGATGCGCCAACTAGCGCCCGGTGAATCCCTGGTCTATCGTTTCCGCGCAGAACACGCCGGAATTTGGCTTTATCATTGCAGCACCATGCCCATGAGTAATCACATTTCCGCTGGCATGCATGGTGCGGTAGTTATTGATCCCCCGGATTTAGCCCCTGTTGATCATGAATTCGTGATGGTGCAATCCGAAGGCTATTGGGGTGAAGATGGCCCCGACCCGGATAAAGTCGCGGCCGAAACCCCAGATGCTTATCGATTCAACGGTTACCCAGCCCAATACGTGGCACACCCGATCCACCTGAAAGCTGGGGAAACAGCTCGTTTTTGGGTGCTCGCCGCCGGCCCCAATAAGGGCACGAGTTTCCACATTGTGGGCACCCAATTCCACCGCGTCTATAAAGAAGGCGCGCTGCGTTTAGATGATTCCGTTGGTGGCGGCCAGGCTCTTGATTTATCGGCCGCGCAAGGCGGATATGTTGAAGCCCGCTTTATTGAGCCCGGCACCTATAACTTTGTGGATCACCAAATGGTGCACGCCGAATTAGGTGCCCGCGGCAAAATTATTGTGGAATGACCTGCGGCCTAGAAAGGCGGCTCTTCGGATAACCCCAATTCCTCATAGAGCCGCTTTTCATCCCAAATTTGGATGTCTTGGCCCTGAGATTGTAATTCCTCGGCGCGTTTATGCTTGGTGGTTTTACCCTTCCACGGCCCAGCAATAAACACCGTGGTTTTCTTGGTGACATTCTTTTGCACCAACCCGCCCTTATGCGCAATCCCATCCCATAATTGTTCTTTATCATAGGGCGCAAAATCCCCGGATAAGGCCACATGCTGCTGGAATAACGCACCCTCGGGGTTCGCATCCAGGTTCGGTTCCGGGATTTCATCAGGGGTTGCTACCCGAGACCAGGGGGCAGGGTCACGAGAAGATTGCGGCTTGGACTGCGCTGCAGCTTTGCCGCTGCTCTTTTCCGATTGGCCCGAGTCTGCAGAAAGCGCACCCCAATCTAAGGAAAGCTGCCCACCTTCTTCATTCTTCGCCCGCCGCGCCACCAACAAGGCATCAAGCTCAGGCACAGCTGCGTGATAGTCCGCTTCATTCAGCATGGGCACATAGCCCTCAGCACCTAAAACACCGGCGTGGAAGCCACAGCTTTGGGCATAATCCTCCGCACTGCCTTCCCACTGATCCATCCGTGCTAGCTCGACAAACACCGCGCCAGTACTGCGGTCTTTAAGATCCAAGGCTTCCGCGAGTCCGGTTAAGCTATTGGTCTTTTGGCCAAGGTCTTTCTCGCGGGCTAGACCGTAGCTGCAGATCGCCTGCATCTGGGTGGGCAGTACAAACTCCGCTGCTTTCGCAGAATGCACCAGGGTGCGCATCACCGCGTCCACATTATGCGCCACCACCGTGGTGTTCGTACCACCAAGGAACTCAAAGAACCCGCTGAGCAGCTCTGCGCAATGCGGGGCCTTCTCCCACTTCTTCTTCGATACCTCCGCAGAAGAGGGGGCAGAATCATCAAGTTTCTGGGTAGCTGGTTGGCACCACATCTCAAAGGATTCCTTGGTGCGGCGCCCATGCTCAAATTTCGTGGCCACCAGATGGCATAGCGAAGAAGCCTGCGAGCTTGCAGTCTCCGCACGTAACTCCACAAAATCTAAGCCCACCACGGGACTATCAGCAGCTAAATCACCACTGGCCGCACGGTGAACCTCACGCAGGAAAGCATTAAAATCCTTCGCACTATTCGGGGCGAAGGCAATCTCGTAGCTACGGGATGTATCATCACCGAAGCTCAGGCGCACAAACCCTGGGTTGGCGTTTGTGGGGACCTGGGATTCTAGGGTGCTATTAAGACCTTCAAGATCAATGGTGACCTGGTCTTCACCATGCAAAGCAGCAGCAAGTGGGCTGCGTTTGAGGGTGAGACTGCGGTTGCCAAACACCACTTCAGCGCCATGAGCGGAGGTCACGATGGAGCCCTAATCCTTTCCTTGGCTTGATCACTAGCTTCCCTCAAGGATAGGACAAAGCAGCACAAAAGCGCCGCGGTGATACGCCGCGGCGCTTGTGCTTAGTGCTTAGTATTCCTCATCCTCAGCAGCGTGATCCTTGGCATTTTTGCCATCACCAGCGATCCCACTGGCAGCAGCCTCATTATGGCCAACCGCACCGGTGGAACGCCCCGGGGAGGGAAGATGCTCTGGGGCACCGCAGCTGCAGGTGCATTCCCCATCTTCTTCATCCTCATAGCACGGCGGTTCCGTTTGCTTCAGCAACATGGTGGAGCGAGCCGGCACCTCAATGGTGCCATTATGTTCCACTACTTCCTTATGCAGCGGATAACCGGTTTCCTCGGTGGTATCCACAATCAGCTCCCATTTGCAGCCGAAGTTCTTGCCCGGCAAGGTGAACTCGATGGGCTCGTGGTAGGCGTTGAACATCATGATGAAGGAATCATCTTTGACCTGCTGGCCGCGGGAATCCGGTTCCGCAATAGCATCGCCATTGAGGTACACCATCAAGGAACGACCGAAGGCAAAGCCCCAATCATCTTGGGTCATGAGCTTGCCGCTGGGCACGAGCCAGGCGATATCACGATCACGCACATTCGTGCCCAAAGGACCACCGGCGAGGAAGCTGCGGCGGCGGAAGACCGGGTGCTTTGCCCGGATGCGGGCCAGTCGGCGGGTGAAGGCCACCAGCCCGGAGTTTTCTTCCGCTAAACTCCAATCCACCCAGGCGGTCTCATTGTCCTGGCAATACACATTGTTATTGCCGTTTTGGGTGCGGCCCATCTCATCACCATGGGAGATCATGGGCGTGCCTTGGCTGAGCATCAAGGTGGTCAGGAAATTCCGGCGCTGGCGTTCGCGCAAAGCGATGATCTCTGGATCATCAGTGGGGCCTTCTACACCGCAATTCCAGGAGCGGTTATGGGATTCCCCGTCGCGGTTACCTTCCTCATTGGCCTCATTGTGCTTCTCGTTATAGCTCACCAGGTCATTAAGGGTGAAGCCATCATGAGCGGTGATGAAGTTAATGCTGGCGGTCGGGCGGCGCCCATTATTGGCATAAAGATCCGAAGAGCCAGTAATGCGGGAAGCGAACTCGCCTAAGGTAGCGGGCTCACCGCGCCAAAAGTCGCGGACGGTGTCGCGGTATTTACCATTCCACTCAGTCCATAGCGGCGGGAAGTTACCCACCTGGTAGCCACCTTCACCCACATCCCAGGGCTCGGCAATGAGCTTGACCTGGGAGACCACTGGGTCTTGTTGCACCAGGTCAAAGAAGGTAGCCAGGCGATCCACATCATGGAATTCGCGGGCGAGGGTAGAGGCAAGGTCGAAGCGGAAACCATCGACGTGCATCTCAGTGACCCAATAGCGCAGTGAATCCATGATCAGCTGCAGGGAGTGCGGGTGGCGCACATTAAAGGAGTTACCGGTACCGGTGTAGTCCATGTAATGGAAGGGGTCACCATCGACCAGGCGGTAGTAGGCCGCATTGTCAATGCCACGGAAACAAATGGTGGGGCCGAGGTGGTTGCCTTCAGCGGTGTGGTTATACACCACATCCAGGATCACTTCCATGCCGGCTTCATGGTAGGCACGCACCATGCCCTTAAACTCGCTGACCGCGGCACCAGGGCGGGTTGAGGAAGCATAATCCTGCTGCGGGGCGAAGAACCCGAAGGTGTTATAGCCCCAGTAGTTCCTGAGGCCTAAGTCGCGGAGGCGATCATCTTGGAGGAATTGGTGCACCGGCATGAGCTCCACCGCGGTAACACCAAGGTCCTTCAAATAATCAATGACCGCAGGGTGAGCCAAGCCAGCGTAGGTACCGCGAAGCGATTCTGGTACCTCGGGATGGGTCATCGTCATGCCTTTGACATGGGTCTCGTAGATGACGGTCTCGTGGTACGGGATCTTCGGTGCGCGATCGGAACCCCAATCGAAGAAGGGGTTGATCACCACCGAGGTCATGGTGTGGCCCAAGCTGTCTTCGGTATTGCGACCATCCGGGTTTTCCGGATCGTTGATGTCATAGCTAAATAGCGAGGCATCACCATCGAATTCCCCATCAAAGGCTCGCGCATAGGGGTCAACGAGCAGCTTGGAGGGATCGCAGCGTTGCCCTTCGCGGGGGTTATAGGGGCCATGAACGCGGTAACCATAGCGCTGCCCGGGTTGGATGCCGGGCAGGTAGCAGTGCCACACGTGGGCATCTACTTCGGTTAATGGGATGCGTACTTCTTGGCAGTCCTCATCAATTAAGCACAAATCGACGCGTTCAGCTGCGTCGGAGAATAAGGCAAAGTTAGTTCCGGCTCCGTCATAGGTGGACCCCAGGGGGTAGGCCTCTCCAGGCCAAACCGGGTACGGGTAGTCAGACGAAGAATTCATGAGGTCCCATCATAGGCGAGGCAGTTAATCGGTTAGTTCAATGGCGCGCAACAGAAGCTATTGGAATTCATTTCATATTGCAGGTTTCAAAACCCCTTAAAATCAGAGCGACCCCACGGCTAAAGGATTCCTCAAAGTGGACTTCGGTATCCTCCGGTGCCTCTTCGCCGGTGAGCTCAGCACGCTGCAAGGTGGACTGCTCTAGGGTGCAGGCACCCAAAATGAAGTGCAATAAAGTGCCCGCGGCGATGCTTAAGTCTTTAGTATCCGAGCCCGGGTGCTGTGCCCCTAAAGACTGTGCAAGGTGCTCTTCTACGCGGGCTCTTAAAGCGTAATCAGTTAATGCAGCGGAGACGACCTCAGCACCATCACGGTGAGCCAGTAGGTGAGTCCTTAACTGCTGAGCCACAGTTGCCGGATCCACTGATGAGGAGGCCGGTTCTTCCTCTCTTAGCGTAGGTACCACCGGATGGATCATCTCAATAGCAATAGCGGCGATAAGCTGCTGCTTATTCTTGAAATGCCAATAAAGGGCTCCCGGGACAACACCGAGATGCGTGGCCACTCGCCGCATCGTCATATCGGCGAGGCCATAGCGATCGAGGATCTCAATCGCGGCCTTCATAATTGCTTCCGGGGATAATTGCACAAGCTCTACTCTAGCTAGCTTCTTACAGCCCAGCTGTGGGCAGGAGCACATTCAGCGAGTACTGCCACCCCCTAGCCCAACGACGGCTGGTACTCTGTGGCCTATTCTGTGCTCGCTTTCTTACCCGGGCATGGCTTCATGATGCCTGGCACATGATGATCTCGCCCAAAAATCAAGGAGTCTTTTTACTCGTGCGTAACACATATTCTTTCCGCGCCGCAGCCGTCGCCACCCTATTGGCAGCACCGCTGATGCTTGCTGGCTGTGGCTCCAAAGATAGCGACGCCACCAGCACCTCCACCACGACTTCTACTTCGGTGACTAGCTCTAGTTCTAAGAGCAGCTCCTCCCATCCGGTGATCACCACCACCGTGGAAACCACCGTTGATGAAAAACCAGAGGATAAGCCGAAGGAAGAGCAGCAGGCCGATCAGCCGCAGGCGGAAGCGCCCGCGCCTGCGCCCGCACCGGGTGTCCCAGTGCAAGAGGTTTTCCCAGATGTACAGCAGCCGGATCCGGTTGATGGTGCTGCCGCTAGTGCCCAGGATGAGCAGGAAATCACCAACCTGGTGACAGGTATTTTGAATGCCTCTACTGTCCGTGAGTGGTCCACCTACATCCCGAATAATTCCTGTGCTGCGGTGCGTCAGGAGTTCGATGCTCAGGGACTCGATGCCGCTAACCTGCCCGATATGCCGCTTGACCAGATGCCTGGTTGGGCTGAAGCGGCCCCGCGTATTGACGCCGTTAATGACATCCGTGTCAATGGCGATCAAGCCTCCGCTCAGGTGACTTCCACCTCTCGTGGTGAAACCACCACCGGCACGATGCGCTTTAGCCGTGAAGGTGGCCGCTGGCTCTTCTGCCGTTAGGTTTTCTCTACTTTTAAGACCCCGAGAGAGGTGCTCCTTCGGGGTCTTATTCATGCCGCGACAAGGCAGTGGGGGATATGAGCGGGGGTACTCGATTCAAGTTTCTAGGGTGCCTTTGGCAATCGCTTAGCATCTTCTTTAAGTATTTCTAGCAAAATATTTCGCTAAAAATATGATGAGCGATTAAGAGACGATGTGCATAGCTGTTTCGGCCGAATTGGGTCGAATTATCTGTCTGATCTATTCCGCAATCGGTAGGGTTTAATTTCGTTGGTGAACGCCTCGGCATTTCTTGCTAGTTAAGCGTTCGGAGGCGAAATTTGACTCCTCGACACCCGTGAGAGGAGCAAACTCTTTTGTCCAAACTTATGGGAGATTGCAAGTGATTAACAGAAAGTCCTTAAAAACGCCCGTTGTTGCGGCGCTCATGGTCTTGCCCCTAGCACTTAGCGGGTGTGGGGATAAGAAAGCTGATCCCTATAGCAGCATGCCCGGTGCTGTTGTAGCCCCTCTAAAAGACGGCACGAAGGAAAAAGACGCCAAGGAGTACGTGGCTCAATATATGGAGAGTAAGCAGGAGCCGATGCTTACGGAGGAGGGCCCGGTGCCGCCCTTCTATTCCCCTGACACTGCCGGTGGAAAAGCGGCGTCGAAGAAGACCAAAAAGAAGATATTCCAGGCCTTTGATGAGATTTTTGCTGCGCGGACAGCTGAAGAAATGGGTCGCGGAATTTTGCTCAATTCTTGCCAGGATAATCTTTATTCCCCAGAGGGGAAGCCCCTGGAGGACGCCGAGCAAGCGCAGGACATGATCCGGCAGGGAAACGTCCCTGTAACCAGTTCACCTCTCGGCGCACTGACCGGGGGCAAAACAGCGGCTTTGGAGGCTGTGAGTGTGACTGAAAATGGCGACTGGGCCTCGATGATGCTGCGTCCTGCAGACCCGCTTTTACGTTCCAAGGTACCTAATGATGATGACGTGCACATCGTGTTCTTCAAGAAGGAAGACAAGCAGTGGAAGTTCTGCGACAAATAACTCCATTTCTAACGCAGACGCTCGAAAATTATTTCTTGAACTAGGGAAGTCAACATGAATATTAAAACGAAGCTGGGCCGTTCCCTGCTAGCAATAACTCTCATTGCACCATTGGCATTAACAGGGTGCGGTAAATCGGATCCTGCACTTGACGCTATTTCGGTTAAGGAGCGGAACTGGGAGAAAAAGCCAAGGGCCTAGAAGGTGATGAGAAGGAAATTCAAAGCCTGATCTATAAGGCGTGGGATCTTAAGGATCGTGAGGAAGTGATGAAGTATCTGATCGAGAACTCCTGTGCTCCTCTCGCGCATGACCTTCGGAGGTACTACGGAGACGGTGTGAAAAAGAATCTACCGCTGAACGCCTATCCGAGGTGGCGGGCGCTATCTCAGTCTGAGGTGTTCATCGACGCTGAGCCTCTACTTGATGAGTACGAGCTGGGGGGATACACCCCCGGCGAGAGAAAAGAAGTAGAAGAGAAGGTCTCTCAGGAGCTATCCGACATGTATCAAAAACGAGTGGTGCGAGTGGTAAAGGATGATGACTCGAGTGCCGATCGCTCCTACTTCTTCAAGAAGGAAGATGGGCAGTGGAAGTTCTGCTCTCAAAGCGACTGGAACCAGGCGGTAGAACCCATCAAAACCGCAGTGTATCTTCGTAGGTGATAGATCGCTTCGCGCAGTAGCCGTAGGATTCCTACTGCGCGGAGCCTTGTCTTTGTGGGCAGCTCCGAGGGGCAGCAGAGTGGAGTCCTAGCCCCAGCGCACCACGGACTCCCCAGTAGCTTCCTGGGTGAGTTCATCCAGGGTTCGGAGCACCTCATTAATTCCCCCGGCTAAGCAGTGAATCAACTGCCGTCCGGTCATCCCAGCTGGGATCTCGGTGACCGCCTCTACCGCCACCTGCAACCCATCAAGATCCGGGGAAACAAATACCTTCGCCATGGGGTATTTGGAGGTGTAGTCATTACATAGCAACTCGGTATGAAGGAAATCGCGTTCCTTATTGCGGTTGGCGTACCACATACCGCGGATCATCAAACTCGGCCCATTATCGAGAATGAAACCAAAGGGGATCTCGTTAATGGAGGTACCGACTGCTTGCTCGTGGGTCGCTACCTCTCGGATACCTAGATTGTCGAGCTGTTCGACAATATCGTCGATCGTCACGGTATCGGGGATATCTAGATCAGTGATCTCCGAATCAGCATCCTCCGGTTCAGGGGGACTATAAGTCACCAAACGCATATCGTTTTCGATGTCCTCCAATTCCCGTAAAATGCTGCTGGCATCATGCGGTCCTTGGCCTGGTTGATCCAAAAGCTGTTGGTGGGTCCAACCGGATACCCCAACCCCAGCCGGACCTAAGCGCAGCTGATCCTCCCAGACGCGCACATCCACTGCTAATTCGCTGACATCGAGCTCCGGGAACTGTTCAACCAGGAAATTACTAGCGATCATCGCTAACTCGATGCTGGTTTTGGTACCGACATATAGCTGTTCCTCGGTTAACCCGGTGCCCACCGGGATGGTGGTGCGGATATGCAGCCACTGCCAGCCGATGGCGTCGACGGTCCAGTAAAGCGCGGGATTAATGCGCTCCTGGTTCCACTGCGCGATCACACGGGCAAGTTTTTCTACGGAGGAAATCCCTAGGGGAGCACGCAACCGCGAGTTAAAAACGACAAGCGGGAGGTCCACATTTTCGATGGTCACCAACGTGGAATGGTTGGTAAAGCCGACAATCATCCGGTCATCCATCATCCAAGGCTGGAAACCACAGGCACAGGCAGCCTCCTCCACATCACGCATAGTGATGCGTTCCGGAGCGGTATCGCCCCGCGTATGCCCAAAGTTGGCTGAGCTCATGGTTTTAGCCCCCTTCCTATGAAGATCGTCCACAGATGATGGTTACGGATAAACAAAGCCTAACGCTGATGCTAGATAAGTTCAGCACTAGCTATCGGACTTGAACTGTTGAGAAGAAGATGACCCTGGGGAATAGGAAGCCGGGTTTGAAAGAACTGCGTGAAACCAACCCCCTGGCATCTTCTGGCTTACGGCTTGGATGATACGCGCTATAGCCAGCTCTGCAAGGCTTGGGCGGTGGGTTACCCTAAGGGGTGCATAAAATATGCACTGCGAAAACTGTTTCACCCAGATTGTTGTGCGCTCCGGCGCAGGAAGGCATCCATGCTCAGCCTGATCGACCTCCGAGGGACAACTCCGTCACCCAGCGAACTCCGACGGACACTGCCGCGCGGCGGCACCGATGTTAACGCCGTCCTTGGGACAGTAGCGCCCATCGTGGAGGACATTAAGGCCCATGGTGCCGCTAAAGCTCTTGAGTATGGCGAAAAATTCGATGGCATTAGCCCGCAGAGCGTTCGCGTGCCCCAAGAGGTAATCGACAAGGCAGTCGCTGACCTCACCCCAGAAATCAAAGCCTCCCTCGAAGAAGCTATCTCCCGGGTCCGCGTTGTTCACGCCGAGCAGCGCCCCCAGAGCCCTCGCACGACCACGCTGGCACCGGGTGCTGAGGTTACTGAAGTTTTCCTGCCCATGGCGCGGGTAGGCCTTTATGTTCCCGGCGGAAACGCTGTCTATCCTTCCTCGGTGATCATGAACGTGGTTCCCGCCCAGGAAGCCGGCGTAGAGGGCCTGGTTGTCGCATCTCCGCCACAAAAGAACTTCGGTGGCTGGCCGCACCCCACCATCCTGGCAGCCTGCGGGCTTCTAGGGGTCGATGAAGTATGGGCAGTCGGCGGTGCCCAAGCTGTCGCACTACTGGCTTATGGCGATGACGCCGAATCCCTCGAACCGGTTGACATGATCACCGGACCGGGCAATATTTTCGTGACCGCCGCTAAGCGCCTAGTCAATGGGGTAGTAGGCATCGATGCTGAAGCCGGTCCCACTGAAATTGCGATCTTGGCTGACTCCACTGCCGATCCAGTGTTCCTTGCTTATGACCTCATCTCCCAAGCAGAACACGACGTTATGGCTGCCAGCGTGCTCATTACCGATGATGCGGAGCTAGCTGAAGCCACCAACCGCGAAATCGAGGCTCGCTACACCGTCACCCTGAATCATGAGCGCGTCGCCGAAGCCCTCAAGGGCAAGCAATCCGGCATTGTGCTGGTCGATGACCTCGAACAAGGCATTGCGGTGGCTGATGCCTATGGTGCAGAGCACCTAGAAATCCACACTGCTGATGCCCCGGCAGTAGCTGCCCGTATCCGCAACGCTGGTGCCATCTTCGTAGGCGAGAACTCCCCGGTACCGCTTGGTGATTACGCTGCTGGCTCTAACCACGTGCTGCCCACCTCTGGTACCGCACGCTTTAGTGCTGGGCTGTCCACCCACACCTTCTTGCGCCCAGTCAACCTGATTCACTACGACCGCACTGCTTTAAAGGAGATCGCCCAAACGGTCATCACTTTGGCAGACGCGGAAGATCTGCCGGCGCACGGCGAGGCAATCCGGGCACGCTTCGAAAAGCTGCCCACCCAGGCTGACTAAGCCTGCACAAAAAATTTTTTAAGACGCATCCCGCACACCCCGCACAGTGAGTTTTCCTCCAGCGGCCGCGGGATGCGCTATTTTCACCCTCATTCGCAGGGAGCACACCGATAATGCTTAATTTCCGTGCTAACCTGCGCCTATTGGCCTAAAGACGCGATCTCTTCGAGGAGCTTCCTTCACAGTGACTACCACCTCTCCACTCGCCGCTAATACGACTCTTTCTGAGTTGCCCTTGCGCGAGGAACTACGCGGCCAATCCCCCTACGGGGCCCCGCAACTTATGGTGCCAAATCTGCTCAACACCAATGAGAACCCTTACCCGCCGTCCCAGGCGCTCATTGATGAGCTCGTCCAGGAAGTCTCCGCGCTAGCCCATACCCTCAACCGCTACCCAGAACGCGACGCCGAAGGATTACGCGCCGCACTGGCGGAGTACATCAGCGAACAAACCGGGGTCGCAGTCACCAAGGAAAACCTCTGGGCAGCTAATGGTTCCAATGAGGTACTCCAGCAGCTTCTCCAAGCCTTCGGTGGGCCCGGGCGCACAGCCTTAGGCTTCCAACCCAGCTACTCGATGCACCCACTTTTGGCAGCAGGAACCCAAACCGAGTTCCTAGCTTGTCCGCGTGGTGAAGATTTCCGCATCGATATCGACGCGGCCTTAGCGGCAATCGACAAGCACCAACCGAATATCATCTTCGTGACCACGCCGAATAACCCCACCGGTGATGTCACCTCACTAGCTGATATCCGCCGCATCCTGGATGCTGCGCCGGGAATCGTGATCGTCGATGAAGCTTATGCGGAATTCGATGATGGCCCTTCGGCATGTGAGCTGCTAGCTGAGTACCCGCGCAGCTTGGTGGTTTCTCGCACCATGAGTAAGGCCTTCGACTTTGCCGGTGGACGCCTTGGCTACTTTGTTGCCGCCCCAGCATTCGTCGAAGCTGTCATGCTGGTCCGCTTGCCCTATCATCTTTCGACCTTGTCTCAAGCGGTTGCTACGGTAGCTTTACGCCATAAAGGCGATACCCTCGCTACCGTGGCCAAATTGGCAGCCGAACGCGACCGCGTCCAAGCCCGACTCATTGAGCTGGGTTACCAGGTTGTGCCGAGCTCCTCGAACTTCCTTTTCTTCGGTAAGTTCGCGGACCAGGCTGCTACCTGGCAGCGCTTCTTGGACAATGACGTACTCATCCGCGATGTGGGTGTCCCAGGGCACCTCCGGGTGACTATTGGACTACCTGAAGAAAACGATGCCTTCTTGGCTGCCGCCGAGAACTTAGTCGAGGACATCCAATAATCACTACGACCTAGAGCTTCGAAATATTTGGAATCCCTGCTCGCCTTATCCCTCTAAGAAGGACTTTTAGCTGTGACCATCACTCCGCGTATCGGCCGCGCATCGCGAGCCACCAGCGAATCCCGCATCGAAGTAGAAATCAACCTCGATGGTTCGGGACAAGTGGACATCAACACCGGGCTGCCATTTTTCGACCACATGCTCACCGCCTTCGGGGTGCACGGCAGCTTCGACCTCAAAGTCCACGCAGTCGGTGATATTGAGGTCGATGCACACCACACTGTCGAAGACACCGCGATTGTTCTGGGAGCAGCACTGCTTGACGCACTAGGGAATAAGGAATCCATCCGCCGGTTTGGTTCCCAGCAGCTACCCATGGATGAAACCCTGGTGGAAGCCGTTATCGACATTTCTGGCCGCCCCTACTTTGTCATGCGTGGGGAACCGGACCACATGGTTAGCCAGATCATCGGTGGGCACTACGCCACCGTGATTAACCACCACTTCTTTGAAACCCTGGCGCTGAACTCGCGGACCACCTTGCACGTGATTTGCCACTACGGCCGCGACCCGCACCACATCACGGAGGCGGAATACAAGGCCGTGGCCAGAGCGCTACGTCAAGCCGTGGAGCGAGATGATCGCATTCAGGGTGTGCCTAGTACCAAGGGGGCGCTCTAAGTGCTGAACGAACTTGCTACAGTAGCGGCGGCCTTTCCTTTAGCGGAAGAAGAACGCCGCTCCGATTGGCTGGTTTACCTTCTCTTTATCGCCGCCGGGTTATTAACCGGTGGCACCTGGTCCGCCTATCAGGCGGGCCACAAGCTGATAACAATTATTCTTGCTGTTCTTGCTGCTGTGGCCCTAGTGGCCGCGGTGATGTGGCTGATGGGAGTGATGACGTAAGTGGCAACGACGACCCTGACTCGCGCTGAGATCGAGCAACTAGACAGTGTGTGGCGCAGTCCGGGTTTTACTGCCACCCTCATCGCTGTAGCAGCAGCCTTCGGTAGCTGGGCGTTATTGCTGCCCGTTGTGCCGCTGGCGGTACTCGACAACGGCGGAAGCGACGCCCTAGCCGGCGGCTCTACCGGTATTTTCATGGCCACCACGGTGCTCACCCAGATGATCACCCCACGGCTGCTACGCACCATTGGCTATAACCCAACCATGGTGTTCTCTGCCTTCATGTTGGGTGTCCCAGCACTGGGATACTTGCTGGGTGTGGATCTTGTCCCGGTGCTTTTCTTCTCCGCACTGCGTGGCATTGGCTTCGGTGCCTTAACTGTTGCCCAAGCAGCGCTGGTAGCGGAATTAGTGCCGGTGCGTTTCCTTGGCAAAGCTTCCGGAATCTTGGGCGTATTCATTGGCCTATCCCAAATGGTCTTTTTGCCTTCCGGACTCGCCATTGCCCATAACTTCGGGTTCGACACCATCTACCTGGTGGCCGCTGGTACCGCTTTGGTGGCAGCACTGATGTGCCTGCGGATCCCGCGACTAAAAGCCGCCCCAAAGGCAAAACCGCGTACCTATGATCATCCGGAAGAAAAACTCATTCCGACGGTTGCCACCTGGAAGCTGGTGACGGTACCTGCATTGGCGGTGCTGACTCTGGCGATGGGCTTCGGTGCGGTGTCTTCCTTCTTGCCCGCAGCGGTGAATGATATTGACCCAGTTGATGGCGCCATCTTTGGTGGTGTGATGCTCTCGGTGGTTGGTGGAGCGCAGATGATCTTCCGCTATGGCTCCGGCGTGGTGGCTGATCGTCGTGGTGAACCGGGATCCACGATGTTCTTTGGCCAGATCACCGGCATGCTGGGCTTGGCTGTCATGGCCCTGGTGGTCGCCCAAGGCTGGTCAGTATGGTTCCTGGTGCTTGCTGCAGTTCTCTTTGGTGCCGGCTTTGGCTGCGTGCAAAACGAAGCATTGTTGTCGATGTTCTTCCGGCTGCCACGCTCGAAGGTGTCCGAAGCTAGTGCCATTTGGAACTCCTCCTATGACGCGGGCACTGGTTTGGGTTCCTTCGTACTCGGCATCATTGCCGGGAAACTGGCCTACCAGGGTTCCTTCGGGGCTGGCGCACTCATTGTGTTTATTGGCTTCCTGGCTACGATCGCGGACCGCATTATTGGCCGCCACCGCATTGCGGAGTACAACAATATGCGTGCTCGCCTGCGTCAGGTGCCGGTGGCACGTAAGGCGGTGCACTCCGCCCGCAAGATCCGTAGGGTTGCCACCACCCCGGTTCCAGTGACGAAGCTACTGACTCGTCGCCCACCGCGACCTGGCTGGAAGCGACGCGAAGAAGAGGACGTATAGTTTTTTAACCATGACAGCTCAACAGCAACCACATGTCGCTTTGCTCGACTACGGCTCCGGCAATCTACGATCCGCACAACGCGCCGTGGAAGCCGCCGGCGCACAGGTGACCGTCACCCATGATCCGCAGGTCTGCCTGGATGCTGATGGGCTATTGGTTCCCGGGGTAGGGGCCTATGCTGCCTGCATGAAGGGGCTGCGCAAAGTCCAAGGTGCCCGCATTATTGGTTCGCGGCTGGCTGGGGGCCGCCCGGTGTTGGGGATCTGCGTTGGGATGCAGGTTCTATTTGACTCCGGGGATGAGCATGGTGTGACGGCACAAGGCTGTGGTGAGTGGCCGGGGCGGGTGGAAAAACTGCATTCTAAGATTTTGCCGCATATGGGGTGGAATACCGTTGAGCAGGAAGCTGGCTCTGAGATGTTTGCCGGCTTGCCTGCGGATGAGCGTTTTTACTTTGTGCACTCCTATGCGGTGCGGAACTGGGAGCTAGAAACCGATGATCTGACTCAGGCACCCTTGGTGCACTGGGCGGAGCATGAGGGGGACCGCTTTGTTGCGGCGGTGGAAAATGGGCCCTTGTGGGCCACGCAATTCCACCCCGAAAAGTCCGGGGATGCAGGCCAAGTTCTGCTCCGAAATTGGGTACGTAGCCTGAAAACCCCAACTGCCAGCTAGGATTGCCTTCATGAGTTTCACGCTTCTTCCCGCAGTCGATATCGTCAACGGCCAGGCCGTTCGCCTGGACCAAGGCGAAGCCGGCACCGAAAAGTCATATGGGGACCCCATTGAGGCCGCGAAGTTCTGGCAATCCCAGGGCGCGCAGTGGCTGCATGTGGTGGACCTCGATGCGGCTTTTAATCGCGGCAGCAACCACGAGTTGCTCGCTGAGATTGCCGGCACCTTGGACATTAATGTGGAGCTCACCGGCGGTATCCGCGATGATGCTTCCTTAGAGCGCGCCCTGGCCACGGGTGCGAAGCGGGTCAATATTGGTACCGCTGCCTTAGAAAACCCCACCTGGATTGCCCAGGCTTTGAAAGAGTATGGGGATCGCATTGCGGTGGATATTGCGGTGCGGGAGATCGATGGGGAGTGGCGCACCCGTGGTAATGGTTGGGTATCTGATGGTGGTGACCTTTGGGAGGTACTGGAACGCCTAGATACTGATGGTTGCCAACGCTTTGTGGTCACCGATGTGTCTAAGGATGGCACCTTAACGGGGCCGAATATTGAGCTTTTGCGCGATGTGGCTGCTGCTACGGAAGCACCGATTGTGGCCTCTGGTGGCATCTCCACCTTGGAGGACATTATTAATGTGGCGCGCTATCAAGCAGAAGGCATTGATTCGGTGATTATCGGCAAGGCTTTGTATGAATCTCGCGTGAACCTGCCAGAAGCACTGGCAGCCGTGAAGAATGTGGAACCCGCACCTGACCTGATCCCCGAGCTCCCCGATCTCGATTAAGCGCGCAGCCCAATGAGCGAATCCGATCTCGATACCCGCAGCTTATTAGCTATTGCCGAAGCCATCGTGGATGAATCTGAAGTGATTTTTGCCGATGGCTTGGGTGCGGATCCGGCGCGCCTGAAGCCGGCCGGGGATTTTGCCACTGAGGTGGATATTGAGATTGAAGCGCAATTGAAAGAGCGCTTAACTGAGCTCACCGGAATTCCAGTATTTGGGGAGGAATCCGGGGGCGATGCGGATGCTGACACTTTATGGGTGGTGGACCCAATTGATGGCACCGCGAATTATGCGGCGGGGAACCCCATGTGCGCGATTTTGGTGTCTTTATTGCATGCCGGGCAGCCGCGTTTAGCGATTACGAGTATGCCGCTTTTGGGGCGTCGTTTATGTGCCTATGAGGGTTCGCCTTTATATGTGAATGGTCGGGCGCAACCTTCTTTGAAGGAAAGCGGCGATATGGTTGCGCAGGTGGGATTTTCCTCGGTGGGGGCGCAGCATGACTCTAATTTCCCGGGAATGCTGCGGCGCGGATTATTAGCTGAATTGGCGGAGACTTTCTTACGCCCGCGGATTACCGGATCAGTTGGGGTGGATTTGGGATTTACCGCCCAAGGGATTTTTGGTGGGGCCGTGAGTTTCTCTCCGCATGTGTGGGATAACGCTGCTGGGGTGCTGTTATTGCGCAGCGCCGGGGCAGTGGTGACCGATATTAAGGGCCGTCCGTGGCGGCCGAGTTGCACTGGGGTGGTGGCGGGTAATCCGCGTGCGCACCGCACCATTATGCGCACCATGGATGCGCTGATGAGCTCCCGATAATCTTGTACCAGCACCTTTGTGGTGCGCTTAAGTTTCCTGTTTATGAAAGGCTTGTGAAAAGCAATGAGTTTGGCAATCCGAGTTATTCCTTGCCTGGATGTGGATCAAGGGCGCGTTGTGAAGGGCGTGAACTTTGAGAACCTGCGGGACGCGGGCGATCCAGTGGAATTAGCGCAACGCTATAACGAAGAGGGCGCTGATGAATTGACCTTCTTGGATGTATCGGCTTCTAAACAAGGCCGCGGCACCATGTTGGAAGTTGTGCGCCGTACCGCCGAACAAGTTTTTATTCCGCTGACTGTGGGCGGTGGGGTGCGAAGTGAAGAGGATGTGGATCAGCTGCTACGTGCTGGCGCCGATAAAGTGAGCGTGAATACCTCAGCTATTGCGCGGCCGGAATTATTGGGGGAGTTATCGCGTCGATTTGGTGCGCAGTGCATTGTGTTGAGTGTGGATGCGCGCCGCGTACCCGAAGGTGGGCAGCCGCAACCCTCGGGGTTTGAGGTGACTACCCATGGTGGGACGCGTTCGGCAGGCATTGATGCCATTGAGTGGGCGCGCCGCGGTGAAGAACTTGGGGTAGGCGAGATTCTGCTGAACTCCATGGATGGCGATGGCACCCGTGAAGGCTTTGATTTAGAGCTGCTGCGCAGGGTGCGAGAAGCGGTGAATGTACCGATTATTGCCTCTGGTGGGGCGGGTGCAGCTGAGCACTTCCCGCCGGCGGTAGAAGCTGGGGCGGATGCGGTGTTGGCTGCCTCGATTTTCCACTTCCAGGATGTGAGCATCCGCGAAGTAAAGGAAGCTATGGCTGCAGCAGGCCAGGAGGTGCGACTATGAGTGCTTCGGATCCCAACGCGGGGGCAGTCCCTGAGCGCCCGGAAGATGCGGTGCTTGATCCTGAGATTGCTGCGCGTGTGCGTTTTAATGACCAGGGTTTAGTGCCGGCGATTGTGCAGGATGCTAGTGATGGCAGTGTGCTGATGATGGCGTGGATGGATGAACATGCTTTGGCCTACACCTTGGCTGCGAAGCGGGGCACCTATTGGTCGAGGTCGCGCCAAGAGTATTGGATTAAGGGTTTAACCAGTGGGCATACCCAGAAGGTAACGGGATGCCGATTGGATTGTGATGGCGATACGGTGTTGGTGACCGTGGAGCAAACCGGCGGGGCTTGCCACACTGGGGACCATAGTTGCTTTGATGCTGACCCCTTATTGCCCTAGGAAAATGCTGGGCTAGCAGTCATGTGGTGCCGCGGTTGTTGCGGCGGTGGCTGTCGCGGCGGCTGCCGTGGCGAGGGCCGTGGTTGCCGCCCTGGCTGCGGCTTTGTTCCCTAGTTCCTTATAGTTGATATCCCTAGTTCTTCGAGTACGGAAGTGCAGCAGATTTTTATGAGCACCCGAGCAAGCGAACCAGCACGCGAAGGCCACGAGAGCGAAGGCCACGAGAGCGAAGGCCATGAAGGCGAAGGCCATCAGGCCGTCGGCCATGAGCCTGTGGGCCACGAGACGCTAGGCCATGAAGGCCGGCGTGCGGGTAGGACTCATTCGCGGAAGGTGTCGCGGATCGCCGCCTTAGGGATCGCACTGGGCGCAGTGGGGCAGTGGTTTGCAGCACGCGCCACCTGGCTGAAGGTCGTGGCTTTTGATGATAAGACCGGTGATGTCACCCGCTCTATCCCGGGAGCAAGCTGGTCAACCGCCACCACTGCCTTAGCTGCCTTGCTCTTGGTCGCTGCGATTGCGGGTTTGTCGCTAAAGAAGATTGGTCGGCGTTTAGCTGGGGCGATGGCAGCCATTGCGGCAGTGATCGCTAGCTGGCCGGCTACTCATCTAGCACTTTATGGGGCGGACCCGCAGCGCGCGCATAGCTTGTTGGTTGATGGTTTGACCAGCTCTAAAGCCACCGAACCACAAACCATTAGCCAGTGGGCCACTATCCAGGACATGCAGGTCAACTATGTGGCGACCGTGGTGTTTGTGGTGTTCTGCGCGCTGGCTTTAGTTAGCAGCATTGTGCTGGCGATGCGCCCAGGTGAGGACACGGCGAAGGCGAATCGCTTTGAGCGGAAAGCTGATCGGGAAGCGAAGCTGGCGGAAGATTTAGCGCAAAGCCCGGATTCCGGGCGCGTGATGTGGGATGCCTTGGATGCGGATCTGGACCCAACGGATGATTTGCCGCCAACGGATCCGGATGCGCCGGAGGCATCGCAGGCCCCGGAGGCACCGCAGGCGCCGGAACGGCCATAGCATTTCGCTGCTTTTGGGGTGAGCGTTTTGGGTGCGAAAAATGGTGGTGGGGGTACTGTGGGCACACCCCAAAGATCATTTCGCAGGCCACAGGGTAGATCTGATGTCCGGGGGTAGGAGGGGGTCTACAGAAGTTTCGGCTTCGTAGGTTGGCGGCATTACTCTGGAGCAGAACCGCGAGGGATCGTGTCGCGGATCACTAGCTAGCCGGATTTTCCTAGCACCTCGAGCAGAGGCGCACCGGAGCATCTGGTGCGGGAGGTGAAATGTCCACTCCATCTGATAGTCATCGCCGCTGGAGCATCCCAGGGCTCGTCTCGGCGGTGCGTCACGCCGTTGCCGCACGCGAAGCACGCGTGCCCCTTAAACAATTGCGTCAAAGCATTCAACCTAGCCAGCGCGGCAAAGAAATTGTTGGCCTCTTATCTTCCCCGGGCTGCACTGTTATTGCTGGATGCGACCCCTGTGCGGATAAACAACGGATGCGTACCTATGTCCGTGATTTAGACGATGCCCGAGTTACCTTAGTTGCCGGTATCTGCTGCCCGTTGATGGATACACAGTGCGTTAGCCAGCGCAATTGCGGGTGGGCACACAATTCTCCAGCAGCGATGCTGCTGCCTTTTATTTTAAGAGACGTCGTCATTGAGCCCTACCAGGTGCTAGAAGCCCGTGCCTTTGGTGCGGACGCCATCTGCTTACGCGCCAGCTTGCTAGAACAAGAACGCTTGCTTGGCCTTTATGAACGAGCAACGTCTTTGGGCATGGAAGTAATAGTTGAGGTGGGCAACCCAGCTGATGTGACACGAGCATTAGCAGTGGGAGCGAAAATCCTGGGGGTCAGTACCTTAAGCGCACTATCGGCAATGGCCTTAAACCTGCCCGAAGATGTGTTGCGCATTGCTTTGGAACCAGTGGCCAGCCCAGCTGAGGTGATGGCCTATGCCGCAGCAGGTGCTGATGCGGTAATTACCTACCCGGAGCGATATTCCTTAGCACCAAAGGTGAGCAACCTCGCGTCGCTATGTAGTGCTGGGCTGCACCCAGCCTGCCCATCCCGCTAAGCCTGGGCCGCAAGGAACCACCGCCGCCGGGGGAGCGAAGTGGTGCCCAGGGTGAAAGGTAGGGCACACTATGAACCGTGACTGAGTACATCCTCGCGACCATCCCATCACCGCCCCAAGGTGTCTGGCACCTTGGCCCTATTCCTATCCGCGCCTATGCGCTGTGCATTATTACCGGCATCATTGTCGCCTTATGGATGACCAGGCGCCGCTATGCTGCCCGCGGCGGCAACCCGGAGCTGACCTATGATGCGGCCATTGTGGCGGTACCGCTCGGCATTATTGGTGGCCGCCTCTATCACGTGATCACCGATCACGATAAATACTTCTGCATCGACTGCAACCCCATTGATGCCCTCAAAATCACCAATGGTGGTTTAGGTATTTGGGGTGCAGTAGCACTGGGCACCTTAGGTGTGTGGGCGATGTTTAAGGTCAAAAGGATCCCCATGGCCCCCTTCGCCGATGCGGTGGCCCCCGGCATTATCTTGGCCCAGGCGATTGGGCGCTTAGGAAATTGGTTTAACCAGGAGCTTTATGGTCGACCCACCGATGTGCCCTGGGCATTAGAGATCTACCACCGCGTTGACGCTAATGGGCTATATGCACCGCTTACTGGGCATTCCACCGGGGAAGTGGTGGCCACGGTGCACCCCACCTTCCTTTATGAACTTCTGTGGAATGTGCTGATCTGTGTGCTTTTGATCCTCTGGGATCGTCGCGCGCAACTCGGCCATGGCGCGGTTTTCGCACTCTATGTGGCCGGCTACACGCTGGGACGCTTTGCAGTAGAAGCGATGCGCGCAGATGCAGCAACGCATGTCTTTGGGCTGCGGATCAACACCATTGTGTCTGCGGTGGTGTTTATTATCGCCGCCACGATTGCCGCGCGACTGTTAAAAATGCGAAGGGAAACCCCCGCGGAAGTTCAAGGTGAAGTTGCGGTAAACCAGGCCATGTGAGTGAAGCAACACTTCTGTGGTCAGGTAGCCTGCCGCACCAAAACCGTGGACTCTATGTGGTGAATGTGGCCTTAAGAGCAGCGTAGTTGGTGTATTGGCCCATAAACCACTGTGACCCGAGAGTAAACGGACAGTAAACATGTGGGAATCTGCCCGATCGGGTATTGGCCTGGGGCATAAGAGAGAGTAGGTTGGGGCTCGTGGATAGAAGAACAAAGATTGTATGTACCTTAGGCCCCGCGGTTGCGAGCAAGGAAGGCATCCTTGAACTCGTGCGCGCCGGCATGAATGTTGCCCGCCTGAATTTCTCGCACGGGGATCACTCCGATCACGAGCAGAATTACCGTTGGGTGCGCGAAGCCACCGACGAAACCGGACACGCCGTTGGCATCTTGGCTGACCTCCAAGGCCCCAAGATTCGCCTCGGCCGCTTCGTTGATGGCGCCACCGTCTGGGAGACCGGCGAAACCGTACGCATCACCGTTGATGATGTGCCCGGCACCCATGATCGTGTTTCCACCACCTACAAGAACCTCGCCAAGGACGCCAAGCCGGGCGATCGCCTGCTGGTTGATGATGGCAAGGTCGGTCTTGTCTGCAAGGGTGTAGAAGGCAACGACGTTATCTGCGAGGTCATCGAAGGTGGCCCCGTTTCTAATAACAAGGGTGTCTCCCTGCCGGGCATGGATGTTTCCGTACCGGCACTGTCCGAGAAGGACAAAGATGACCTGCGCTTCGCCCTGAACCTTGGGGTGGACTTTATTGCCCTTTCTTTCGTCCGCTCCCCGGCGGATGTGGAATTGGTTCACGAGATCATGGATGAGGTGGGTCGCCGCGTGCCGGTGATCGCCAAGCTGGAAAAGCCCGAAGCTGTGGAAGCTTTGGAATCCATCGTCTTGGCCTTCGACGCCATTATGGTTGCCCGTGGCGACCTGGGTGTGGAAGTTCCCTTGGAAGAAGTTCCCTTGGTCCAAAAGCGCGCCATTCAGATTGCGCGTGAAAACGCCAAGCCGGTTATTGTCGCCACCCAGATGCTGGACTCCATGATCGAGAACTCGCGCCCCACCCGCGCTGAGGCCTCCGACGTGGCCAACGCGGTGCTAGATGGCTGCGATGCTGTGATGCTTTCTGGTGAAACCTCGGTGGGCGTTAACCCGCATAACGTGGTTCGCACCATGGCTCGCATTGTGCGCCGTGCGGAAACCGACGGCAGCTGCCCGCCCTTGCAGCACCTGCCGCGCACCAAACGTGGTGTGATTTCTTATTCGGCACGCGATATTGCTGAGCGCTTGAACGCTCGCGCATTAGTGGCCTTTACCTCCTCTGGTGATACCGCCCGCCGCGTGGCTCGACTGCATAGCCCGCTGCCGCTATTGGTATTCACCCCGGACCCGGCGGTGCGTAGCCAATTGGCACTGACCTGGGGTGCTGAGACCTTCTTGTGCCCCTCGGTTAATAGCACCGATGAGATGATGCACCAGGTGGATTCCGCTTTGTTGGCCATGGATGCCTATGAAGCTGATGACATGATGGTGGTTGTCGCTGGTACCCCTCCGGGAGTTTCCGGCAACACCAACATGATTCACGTGCACCTCTTGGGTGAAAACTACTCGGTAGGTAATCAGCGCTAAAAGCTGAACACGCTAAGGCCCCTTGGAAGATCTTTCCAAGGGGCCTTCGTGCTGCCGTAGGGAGGTTCAGGGCTTGGGTGTTTCGGGGGTTTTCATTTTGAGCACCTTGACCTGATCCCAGGAGCTCACCACATGATCGGCGAGCTCATAGTCGACCGCTTCATGAGCGTTGAACCAACGGTCATGTTCGGAATGGCGGTGAATGGTTTCAATGCTTTGGCCGGTGTTTTTGGCTTGCTTTTCTTCGAAGTGTTTGCGGGTCAGCCGGTGCAGTTCGACTTGGATGCGGACATCTTCAGCCGAACCGTCGATACCGGAGGAAGGCTGGTGCATCATGACACGTGCTGAAGGAAATACCCAGTGAGGACCTTTGGTACCAGCACTCAGTAAGAATTGGTCCATGGAAGTGGCTAGACCCAGGGCCACGGTACGCACCGGTGCATCGAGGACTTTGATGAGGTCATAGACCATCATTCCCGCGAGCATTTGCCCACAGATGGATTGGCATTGTTCGCTGGTGACCTCACCGAAAAGAGTGACGGTGCGGCCATCGAAAAGACCTTGCTGGATCAGGGCTTCAATGGGTGGTGTGGGGGCAGGGGTGGTTTGTGGTGAATCCTCAGCGTCATTGGCGCTGGGCTTGTAGACGGTATTCAACATACTTCAGGAAGATAATCACGTTTATTCTTTGGTTGGGGAAAGCTCGCTAAGAGCGTAAAAGGGAACCTGCCGTGGGTTCTTCTACTCGCGTGTGGAAGCAACTGCGCGCGGCAAAGCTGCGGAAGCCTGCTGGGCGTGGGGGAGCGCGCCGCGGCGTAGCCCCACGGTCTCGGGGAAAGCAAACATAGCGCGAAGCGGCGCAGCTAGAGTTTGAGGGAATGATCGAGTGCCGAAAGATTGAGGAATGCGATGACTAACATCAAGCGTGCCGTGGTTGTGGGGGCGGGACCGAATGGGTTGAGTGCGGCGGCGCGCTTGGCGAGCCAGGGGTGGCGTGTGGATGTGTATGAGGCGGGCGCGAGTGCGGGTGGGGCGGCGCGTTCTTCGGGAGAAGTTTTTCCTGGTGCCGTGGTGGATTTGGGGGCGGCGGCGCATCCTTTTGGGGTGGCGAGCCCGGCGTTTCGGGCCTTGGATTTAGAGTCTTATGGGTTGCGTTGGTGTCATGCTCCTTATGAGATGGCGCATCCTTTGGTGGGGCAGGAGGCTGCGGTTTTGAGCGCGTCTCTGGAGCAGACCGCGGATGGTTTGGGGGTAGATGCGCGCGCCTGGGAGCAGCTTCATGGCGCGGTGGTGGAGCATATTGATGAGCACCTGGAGAATTTTTTGGGTCCGATGTTGCGGGTGCCGCCGCATCCTTTGGCGATGATGCGTTTTGGGGCTCCGGCGGTGTTGCCGGCGAAGTTTTTGGGGGAGAAGTTTTTTCGCACCGAAGCTGCGCGGGCGCTTTTTGCCGGGAGTGCGGTGCATGCGATTGTATCGCCCACTAAGCCGATGACCAGTGCTTTTGGGATGTTATTTGGGGCCTTAGGGATGACGCGCGGATGGCCGGTGGCTTGTGGTGGGAGCCAAGCGATTGTGGATGCTTTAGTTGG
Source organism: Corynebacterium spheniscorum (assembly GCF_900113445.1). Lineage (GTDB taxonomy): Bacteria > Actinomycetota > Actinomycetes > Mycobacteriales > Mycobacteriaceae > Corynebacterium > Corynebacterium spheniscorum. The sequence continues at coordinate 156,386 of NZ_FOPJ01000003.1, read as the reverse complement.
CGTGTTGGAAGCCCATGGTGGGCGGGTGCATCTGAATTCTTTGGTGGAGGATATTCGGGATCTGGGGCCCGCTGATGCTGTGGTATTGAATCTGACGCCGCGGCAGGTAGCAGGCCTTGGTGGGGTGGATTTGAGTGTGCGGCAGCGTCGGGGTTTTAAGCGTTGGCGTTATGGCACCGCTGTGTATAAGGCGGATTTTTTGCTCAGTGAGCCGGTGCCGTGGGCGGATCCGCGGGTGCGAGAGGCTAGTACCGTGCATGTGGGTGGCACGGTGGCGGAGTTTGCGCAGGCGGAAGCCGAGGCGGCGGCAGGCCGTTTGCCGGAGCATCCTTTTGTGATGGTGTGCCAGCAATATGCGGCGGATCCCGGGCGCGGGTTGGTGCTATGGAGTTATGCGCATGTGCCACATGGGTATGTGGAGCGGTACCCGGGGGAGGTGCGGGAGGCGATTATGCGCTCTATTGAGCGCTTCGCGCCGGGGTTTAGGGATGTGGTGTTAAGGACGCAGATGAGTAGTCCGGTGCAGTTGGAGGCGTGGAATCCGAATCTGGTTGGTGGGGATATTGCCGGTGGGAGTATGGCTGGGGCGCAGTTGTTATTGCGGCCGGGGTTGAGTGTGCGGCCGCATCGGGTGAGCGTGGGGCGTGGTGGTGCTTCGGGTGCTGCAGGTGGGCCGGCCGGGGTTTATCTGGCATCAGCAAGCACCCCGCCAGGGGCCGGTGTTCACGGCATGGCGGGGTGGTGGGCAGCTGAGCAAGTCCTAGCGGACTGTGAGGCTAGCTAATGGCAGCTGGGGAGATCTTCCAGACTTCCTCGGCGTAGTCATTGATGGTGCGGTCCGAGCTGAAACGACCGGATTCGCAGATATTGACCCAGCACTTGCGGGCCCAGTCGAGGGGTTCGGCAACATAATCGGCGGCCATGCGGTCGCGGGTTTCGCGGTAGGAAGCGAAATCACCGAGCACATAGTAAACATCCGGGGTTTCCCAGCCGCCACCATCGAGCAAGGAGGCGCGCAGGTCATGGAACATGCCGGAGTGGCCGTCATTGAGGGTGCCATCGACGAGAGCATCGAGAGCGCGCTTAAGCCCCGGGACGGTTTCATACACCTGGGCGGGGTTATAGTGCGCCCGCAGCTCCGGTAGTTCTTCGACCTTGGCGCCGAAGATATAAGCGTTCTCATCACCAACGGAGTCCACGATCTCCACATTGGCGCCATCGAGGGTGCCCAGGGTGAGAGCGCCGTTCATCATGAACTTCATATTGGAGGTACCGGAAGCTTCCTTGCCGGCAGTGGAGATCTGCTCGGAGACATCCGCGGCCGGAATGATGTGCTCGGCGGGGGAAACATTGTAGTTTTCCACGAACACAACCTTGATGATCTTGGAGACCTCGGGATCATTATTGACCAGGTTGGCGATCTCGTTGATCAGCTTGATGATGGCCTTGGCGCGCACATAGCCGGGGGCGGCTTTAGCGCCGAAGATGAAGGTGCGCGCCGGGATGTTTTTCTCGCCGTCTTCCTTGATGCGGAAGTAGAGATCCAGCACATACAGAGCGTTCATCAGCTGGCGCTTGTACTCATGCAGGCGCTTGATCTGAACGTCGTAGATGGATTCTGGGTCAATGGTGATGCCCTGGCGGTCTTCAATCCACTGGGCGAAGTCGCGCTTATTGGCGGCCTTTACCTCAGCGAGTTCGCGCATAACCTCATCATCTTCGGTGAGATCGCGAAGCTTCTTGAGCTCATCCAGGTCGGTGACCCAGGCATCGGAACCGCTGCGCTTGGTCAGAAGTTCGGACAGGCGCGGGTTGCACATCTTCAACCAGCGGCGCGGGGTGACACCATTGGTCTTGTTATTGAACTTCTCAGGCCAAATATTGTGCCATTCGCGCAGGGTTTCGGCCTTGATGATTTCGGTGTGCAGCGCGGCCACACCATTGATGGAGTAGGCGGCGTAGCAGGCGATCCAGGCCATGTGCACGGTGCCATCATGGACCGGGGACATGTAGGTGATGGTGTCTTCGCTAAGCCCACGGGCACGCATATCTTCGCGGAAGCGGCGATCAATTTCGCAGACGATCTCGAAGATGCGGTTGAAAAGCTGCTGGAAGATAGTGACATTCCACTGTTCCAGGGCTTCCGCCAATACGGTGTGGTTGGTGTAGGCGAAGGTTTCGGTGACGATCTTCCAGGCGGCATCCCAGCCGAGCTTGTGATCATCCATGAGTAAACGCATTAGCTCTGGGATGGCCAGCACGGGGTGCGTGTCATTGAGCTGGATGCAGTTGTACTTAGCGAAATCGCTGAGGTCTTCGCCATGCTGCTCGATGTAGTTGGCGATCATGGCCTGCAGCGAAGCGGAGACGAAGAAGTATTGCTGCCGAACGCGCAGCACCTTGCCGGCGTAGGTGGTGTCATTGGGGTAGAGCACACGGCAGAGATCCATGACCGCTTCGCGTTCCACAATGGCGTCGGTAAAGCGCTGGGAGTTGAAGGCGTCGTAGTCGAACTCTTCCATCGGCTCGGCCTTCCACAGCCGCAGCGTGCCAACATTCTTGGTGCCATAACCGGTGATCGGCATGTCATAGGGCACGGCGCGCAGGATCATGTCATCGAAGGTGACGATGCGTTGCTGCTCAGCGCGGCGCACCACGAAGGGGTAGCCGTCTTCCTTCCACGCATCTGGGTGCTCTACCTGGAAGCCGTGGTCGAAGGTCTGCTTGAACAGGCCATAGCGGTAGAGGATGCCGTAGCCGGTGACGGGGAGGTCTTGGGTGGCACAGGAGTCCAGGAAGCAGGCGGCGAGGCGGCCGAGGCCACCGTTGCCGAGGGCTGCATCATTTTCGGATTCCAAGATATCGCTGAGGTTGTGGCCAAGTTCGGCGACTGCCTGTTCAGCATCCTCGACCAACTCGAGGTTGGTGAGGTTATTGAGCAAGGCGCGGCCCATCAGGAACTCAGCGGAGAAGTAGTGCTGTTGACGGGTTGCCGAGTAGGCCTGGGTGGTGTCTTCCCAGCGGTCGGCAAGTTGTTCCATCACGTTGCGGGAGAGGCCGAACCAGAACTTGCGATCAGGAGAGGTCTGGGGGCTGGTGCCGGCCGCGGCACGCACATGACCACCGACGGTCGTGGTGCTCAGCGGGGGAATCTGGGCATTGCTGCTCATAGCTTTGGCTGACTCAATTCCTTGAAGTTGTGGTGGGCAGAATCTATGCCAGCGTAGCCGATGGGTGTTGATGAACTAAGCAAGCGGGGGTGTCTGCAACAACGATCCTGAGATGGTGGTCACAAACCCTGGTGGGGTGTGGTGTCTAAGGGGTGTGTGGTGGCTGAGGGGTAGGGGGTTGAGGGGCTTGGGTCCCGGGGCGTGAGGGGCTTGGGTCCCGGGGCGTGAGGGGTTAACGCCAGAGGTAGGAAAGCGCACCGGCGGTACCGGCTTTGCACAGTGCCGTGATGGTGGGCTCATACTCCGGGACGAAATCCCCGGTGTGGTTGGTGGGTACCAATTTATCGACCGCGCCGCTTGCTTGTGCATGCTCCCAGAGCTCGCGATCAGTGCAACCCACCACCCAATAGCTATAGGGGACACCCCAGGCTTTGGGGATCTCGGAAAAATCTTCGGAGGCATAAGAAGGGTCAGCGTCGATGGAGTCTTCGGCGAAGACCTGGTCAAAGACCGGGCGGATGTGGTGGTGTACTTCAGCGGAGTTGGTGACTGCAGCAGCACTACCGAAGTACTCGAAGGTGGGGTCAACCTGGCAGCCCGAGGCCTCACATTCGGCGCGGACGACTCGTTGGATGGCTTTGTTGAGGCGGTTGCGGATCTCTTCGCTAAAAGAGCGGGTATTCAAAACCAGCTCGGCGGTACCGGGAATGGTGTTGTGGGTATCGCCCGCTTTTAAGGTACCCACGCTAATAACGGCTGGGGCTGCGGTACCGATCTCGCGGGCCACAATGGCTTGGAGTCGAAGCACAATCATCGCTGCGATGATGGTGGGGTCGATGGATGCCTGTGGCATGGAACCATGGGCCGAACGCCCGGTGATGGTGATGCGGATGGAATCGCATGCTGCGAAAACCGGGCCTGGGGTGCTCATAACCTGGCCGGCGCGGCCGGGAATAATGTGTTGGGCTAGGCAGACATCTGGGCGGGGGATCAGCTCGGTGAGGCCATCAGCGACCATGGCTTCAGCACCATTACCGAGTTCTTCAGCTGGTTGGAAAAGTGCAATGAAGGTGCCGGACCAATGCTCTCGCATGGAATCGAGGATCTGGGCTGTGCCCAGCAAACCGGTGGTGTGCATATCGTGTCCACAGGCATGCATGACCGGGCATTCCACCCCACGGTGATCAGCCATGGTGATAGTGGAGGCATAAGGCAGCCCAGAGGTTTCTTCAACCGGGAGCGCGTCGAAATCGGCGCGCATTAATACTGTGGGGCCTTCACCATTGCGGAAGATCGCGAGGATGCCATAGCCGCCCACATCAGGAATCACGTCGCACTCAAGCTCGCTCAGTGCTGCGCGGATCTGGGAGGCGGTGCGCTTTTCAAAAGTCGATAGCTCGGGATGTGTGTGCAGATCCTGATAGAACTCGCGAAGAAAATCCCACTGCGGATGGTAGGTTTCCAGCGCAGCGGCAATGTCCTGGGCGCTGTGGTTGCTGAGTGGTTCAGCATCCGTGGGGCGGGTGGTAGTCATAAAAAGACCCCCTCTGTTTTTCGGCACGCGTGTTCGTGGTGGAAGGTGCGCTATCAACTGTGGTCTGAAGCGTTGAGCACACTATACGCCTGCATAAAAGGAAACAGAGGGGCTGGAGGCCGAGCACCAGCAGAGGTGCGGGGTGCGGGCTATTGGGGCCGGACAACCCTGCGCCACTAAGGCGCTGGCTTAGTGCCGCTTAGTAGAGCTTCTGGGTGCCACCATCAGCCATCACGGTTTGGCCGCTGATATAACGGGCATCATCACTTAAGAGGAAAGCCACAACCGGGGCAATGTCCTTAGCAGGATCGCCATAACGACCCATCGGGATTTGGTTCTTTACCTTCTCATAGGCTTCCGGCTGCGCCTTGGACCACTTCTCTACGCCTTCGGTAAGAGCCAGCGGGGAGATGACGTTGACACGGATGCCATCTTCCGCCCACTCATTGGCAACCACGCGGCTTAAACCGCGGATAGCTTCCTTCGCCGAAGCGTAGGCACCCTGGGTGGTTTGCCCGGACATCGCAGAACCGGAACCGTAGTTCACGATCGCGCCCTTGGTCTTCTTCAGTTCCTCATAGGCGGCCTTCATAAATTGGGCAGTGGCCCAGAAACCGGTGCCAAAGGAGAGCTCCCAGTCTTCCTTCTCCAACTCCAAGAAGGGCTTCTGGCGAGAAGCATGCGCATTATTGACCAGGCCATCAAGCTTGCCGAATTTTTCGGCAGCTAGGGCAACGGCCTTCTTGGCGGTCTCCGGGTCGGAGACATCGCCGTTGAGGAAGGCTGCGCTATCGCCGCACTCATTAACCAAAGCTTGGCCGGCATCTTCGTTGATGTCCACGGCTACTACCTTGGCGCCGCGGGCAATGAGCTCACGACTAACGGCGCCGCCGATACCGGAAGCGCCGCCAGTGACGATGATGGACTTGTTTTCGAGTTGCAAGACAACCTCCAAAAATAGCGAGATTTATGGTGTTCCCTTGCGAGTGTAGGACGCTAATTCAACACGGGGTTGTAGCGCAGGCTATTCCGAGGGAGGGTGCATTCCGTGGCGATGCGGATGTTCTGGCTAATAACACCTTCATCACGCAGGCGGAACATCTGCGGAACCACGCGGTCGCGGATATCCCACGGTGAAAGCGTATTGACATAGATCTTGGTGCCGCCTTCAAACCCAGCCAAGGTCGACACACGCCACTTGATCATTACCCGGAAAGGCATGGGCACATCCAAGTCCACTGGTTGGTGATGCCACTCTTCATTACAGGCAACACTTGGTCCCGCTGCAGCATGGCAGGCGTGGATGAGATCGCTCATGGCATTGAGCTCTTCTTCGGTTTGCAGCCAAGGCTGTGCTGTGGGGGACTTAGAGAAAACTTCCAAGGTGGGGTAGCGGTGCCCGAAACCAGCGAAGCACACCGCATGATCATTTTCGGCGATCACCAGGTTGCGGTAGCCGGCATAATCCACCGCCCACTCGTTGTACATATTCGGATGACTGCGTAGCTTGGCGATCTCGATTTCGGCATTCATGCCGCGCTCATCGATGGCGACTAATTGCTTATGCAGGTGGTCGAAGGAAGCACCGGCAGGCGATAGCCAGTTTTGGAACACCACCACATAGCGGGCATAGCGGTTTTGGGTATAAAGATCTGCCATCGCATCCACGGTAAAGCGGGTAAGTGCTGCGTGTTCTTCCACGCTGAGCGTGCCAGAGCTAGCTAGCTGCGAGGTGTCTTCAGCGCCATCAATGTAGTGCCTACGGCCAATGATCACGTCATGTCCGCCACCGAAATAAGCCGGGGCGAGCTCTAAGAGTTCCTCTTCGGAGCGTTCGGCAATCTGCTTTGCGGCTTTAAGGCGGGTGCGCACGATATTCAGGACATGTTCTTTGCCCTCTGGATCAGCCAAATAGGCTTCCATTCGGGCGCGCACGGCAGCGGGCATCTCATAGTCATAGTTCTCCCGCCAGTAGTCATATGAAACGATTTCGAAGAGATTGGGCACACGCCGAAATTCCGCGGTAGTCTCACCCAACTCCTTGGGCAATAACCCGCGCAGAATCTCCCAATCACCTGCCGGGGTGCGCACCATCCGCGCTTTTTCCGGCGGGGTGGCAAGCGGGGTGGCCTCGCAAAAAGCGCAGGCAGAGTGCGCATCTTCGGGCTTTAGTGGCTGTGGCTGCGGCAAGGTTGAAGCCAGCGGGCGATTGCCGCGCCCGGGTACCGTCCACACCTCCGTCCCGGAGAAGGGATTGAGTTGTTTGATCGTCCCATCAGCCATCGTGGTGATGGGATTGGGGGTGAGATTGATAGACGGCAAACCAGAAGATGGGATCATGCCCTTAACACTATTGCGTTTCGGCACTAATGTGGGCACATGCCCTCCATTTTGTTTGATGTACTGGTTCCCGCAGAGGATGCCCAGACCCTGGAAGACGATTTCGCTAACGTCTTGAATAAATTAGTGGCCGCCAAGAAGCTGGCCACTGCACATGTCACTCGCACCCCCAACCCATCGGTGGGCGAAACCGTGGAAACTGAACTCCGCAAGGTATATGCGGGCCCAGAACACGATCTCGAAATGCACCGCTATGCAGTACAAGTTGAAGGTGCCACCGGATCCATCAACCAACTTGCCATGTTGCTTAGCCGCCTGATGACCCCGCAGGCGGACCTGCCCAAGGATAAGGTGCTGCTAGAACGCGAAGACGTCTACGAACTGCCGCCGCGTTATCCCTGGACCGTGGACATCGCGATGCGCTGACCGGCGTCAAAAAGCTGTTCATAGACATCGCTGCTGTCTTTTAGCTGCACACCATGTACTCCATCGGGGAGCTCACCAAGCTGGCCGGCCGCTACTGCAAGGGGCGTGCCGGCAGCCTTGGCTAAATGCCATAAGGTGCCCACCACCTTGCCACGGAAGGATTGTTCATCCAGGCGGCCCTCGGCAGTGATTACCAAGTCTGCCTTGGGAATGGCATCTTCTAGGCCCTGGGTGCGGGCAATAAGTGGCGCGCCGGGCATTAAGTGGATGCGATCGGCGGACCCATGCAAGAGGGTAGAAAGCCACATCAAAGACACCGGGGTGGCACCTGCTGCGCCCATGCCAGGAATGCTGCCATCCACCCCAGTTGCTTGAAGAAGTGCTTCGATACCTGCATCTAAAGCCGCCACGGTCTCTGCGTCCGCGCCTTTTTGGGGGCCGAAGACCGCTGCTGCGCCATCAGAGCCGGTGGCGGGCGAGGTTACGTCGCTAAGCAACACCCACTCCATTGCCGCGGCGGGGATATTCAGTTGCGCGGTATCAATCGAGGCGATGTCTTTAAGTGCCACGCCACCTTTCTTTAGCGGGTGCCCGGCTTGATCCATGGGCGTTGCGCCCAAGGCAATGAGAATGCCGGTGCCCCCATCAACGGTGGCTGAGCCGCCCAGCCCGAGCACAATGCGCTGAGCACCCCTGGTTTGGGCGTCCGCGATGAGCACACCGGTGCCATAGGTATCGGCAGTTGCCGGATCATTTCCGGGCATAACAGCTGGTAGACCAGAAGCTGCGGCGATGTCGATATAAGCGGTGGTGCCATCAAGCACATAGCTGGCCTCACATAGGCGCCCCATGGCATCCACGGTGGGCAAGGTGATTTCTTGGCCCTGGAAAGTGGCGGCCGTGCCCTCGCCGCCATCAGCCATGGGTGCCAGGATGATCTCGGCATCAGCTAAGACACTGCGCACCCCATCAGCTAGCGCCTGCGCGGCTTCTTGCGCGGTGGCTGTTCCCTTGAGGGAGTCCGGGGCAATGATGATGGTGCGCTGGTGAGCAGTGGTGGCGTGGGTGGCCGTGTCGTTGGCCGGGGTGGTGCCAGCGGTGCCAGCAGGGGAGTTGGCAGTTTCGCCGGCGGCCGCGTGGGGCTGGTTGTTCTGGGGGTGTTCTTCGCGGGGATTCATAGCTTTAGGGTGCGTGTTCTCGTTCTCGAATACAAGCAGGGGAGGGCGCGGGATGGGTGGCTGGGCCTTCAGCCCCGACACCTTGATGGCGGGAAACTCTGCGCTAAGAGTATCGACGGCACGCACGGAAGCGCTGACCGGCGCCATCTTGAAGCGGCTTAAAAGATCTGCCGCACCATCCACCCAACACCCCACCCAACCCCTCCACACCCCCCACACCGAACCTGTACGTCCGTACACTTCCGCAGGAAAACCGCGCTGTGAGAGAAATAACTTTCGAGCTATAGGCTAGCGGAAAAAATCCTTCTGAACTGCATATATTTCTACCCAAACGTACTGCCAGCCGGTGTGTCGGCAGGGGGTGCCGTTAGGTCAAATCGCTCTCGGCATGAAAAACTATTAACCGTTAGATATTCAGTTGAACCAGGATGATCGCCCGAGGACTTAAGACAACTTACGCGCGGTTTCCTAAGAAAGGGACACATATGAACGTTGAAGAGCAGGTATCGACCTACTACAACATGCTGCTCAAGCGTAACGCTGGCGAGCCGGAGTTCCACCAAGCAGTGGCAGAGGTCCTCGACTCTCTGAAAATCGTCCTCAAGAAGGATCCGCACTACGCCGACTATGGCCTGATCCAGCGCCTCTGCGAGCCGGAGCGTCAGCTGATCTTCCGTGTGCCGTGGGTTGATGACCAGGGCGTTGTCCAGGTCAACCGTGGCTTCCGTGTGCAGTTCAACTCCGCTCTTGGCCCCTACAAGGGTGGCCTTCGCTTCCACCCCTCCGTGAACCTGGGCATCATCAAGTTTCTCGGTTTCGAGCAGATCTTCAAGAACTCCCTCACCGGCCTGCCCATCGGCGGCGGCAAGGGTGGCTCCGACTTCGACCCCAAGGGCAAGTCTGACGCCGAAATCATGCGTTTCTGCCAGTCCTTCATGACCGAGCTGCAGCGCCACATCGGTGAGTACCGCGACGTCCCCGCCGGTGACATCGGCGTCGGCGGCCGTGAAATCGGCTACCTCTTCGGCCAGTACCGTCGTCTCGCCAACCAGCACGAATCCGGCGTCCTCACCGGCAAGGGCCTCACCTGGGGCGGCTCCCTGGTGCGTACCGAAGCCACCGGCTATGGCCTGGTCTACCTGACCAAGGAAATGCTGAAGTCCCATGGTGAAACCTTCGAAGGTGCCAAGGTTATCGTCTCCGGTTCCGGCAACGTTGCCATTTACGCGATGGAAAAGGTTCAGGAACTCGGCGCCACCGTTATCGCCTTCTCCGACTCCTCCGGTTGGGTTGAAACCCCCAATGGTGTCGATGTTGAGAAGCTGAAGGAAATCAAGGAAGTCCGCCGCGAGCGCGTCACCTCCTATGTTTCCGAGGTTGAAGGTGCCACCTTCCACGCTGAGGGTTCCATCTGGTCCCTGCCTTGTGATGTGGCCCTGCCTTGTGCCACCCAGAACGAGCTGGATGGCGAAGCTGCCCGCCTACTCGCCGACAATGGCTGCCGCTTCGTTGCTGAAGGCGCCAATATGCCCTCCACTCCGGAGGCCATCGAGGTGTTCCGCGAGCGCAAGATCCACTTCGCTCCCGGCAAGGCCGCCAACGCTGGCGGTGTCGCAACCTCCGCGCTGGAAATGCAGCAGAATGCTTCGCGTGACTCCTGGTCCTTCGAGTACACCGATGATCGTCTCCACAAGATCATGGCCAATATCTTCAAGACCATCGAAGCCACCGCAGCCGAGTACGGTCACGATGGCGACTACGTCATCGGCGCCAACATCGCCGGCTTCAAGAAGGTCGCCGACGCCATGCTCGCCCAAGGCGTCATCTAAAAACACCTAAGTAAAGCCTTTAGGAAGTAACCACTTCTTCCTAAAGGCTTTTTCTTTGCGCTCTGCTCGCCCCGAGATCTGGTGGTGCGCGTGCATAATTTTGTGCGCGCCCCCACGCAAACGCTCTGCCACTCCAGTAGCCTGTTAAGGTATGTATCGCGTTTTTGAGGCCCTAGATGAACTCGTCCAAACCGTAGAGCAAGCCTACGGCGTCCCCATGACCTCCAACTGTGTGGTCCCCCGCAGCCACGTGCTCGCTTTGCTCGACGATCTCCGCAACGCACTTCCCATCGAGATCGATGATGCCCAAGACGTCCTCGATGAGCGCGACGAGCTCCTCCGCGGGGCCGAAGAACGCGCCCGCTCCATCGTCGACGAAGCCCAGCAACAAGCCGATGACTTAGTCCGCGGTGCCGACGCTGAAGCCCAACGCCTCGTCGCCGATGCCACCACGCGCTCCGACTCCATGATTGCCCAAGCCGAAGATCGTGCCCGCATGCTTAATGAGCAAGCCGATCGCGACTCCACCGCCATGGTTGACCGCGCCCGCGCCGAATCCGAGCGTCTCATCGCCGAAGGTAATGACTCCTACCAGCGCAGCATCGACGAAGGCCTCGCCGAACAACGCCGCCTCGTCGAAGAATCCGAAGTGGTTCGCCGCGCCAATGATGAAGCCCGCCGCGTGGTGGACGCCGCCCACGCTGATTCCCGTCAGCTCCGCGGTGAATGCGATGACTTTGTTGACTCCAAGCTCGCCGAATTTGAAGAATCCCTCAGCAATATCCTGCGCACCGTGGGCCGCGACCGCCAGGCTCTTCGCCGCGGTGCCGGTGCCGCCGGCCTGGGTGATGAATCCTATCGCTAAACCCTAGAGCTCGAACGCGCACTCCTTATCAAGCTCCCTTGGTTGCTCACGCAGCCAAAGGGAGCTTTTCTATTGGGTTATAGAAATAGGTTCCTATAGAGCTATAGTTATTTGTGTCCACATGCACTCAACCCCCACCAGCCCCTGAGGGCGTGCACTGCCTGACACATCGCCCCGCTATCGCACAAGGAGCCCAGCGACCGCCCATGAATCCAGACTCACTCATCTCAACATCCGGCGACGCCAGCTGGATTCTGATCTCCGCCTCCCTTGTCCTGCTCATGACCCCAGCACTAGCCCTTTTCTACGGCGGCATGAGCTCTCATAAATCCGTCCTCAACATGATGATGATGGCCTTCGGCGCAGCCGCCGTTGTCTCCCTTATCTATGTGCTCATCGGCTGGTCCATGTCCTATGGCACCGAATCCTTCGCCGGCATCTTCGCCAACCCCTTCCAACACTTCGGCCTGCACAACGCCATCACCGCCAAAGATGGCAGCTTCCTACCCGGCGACCACGGCTACCCCGTAGTTATCGATATCGGCTTCCAACTCACCTTCGCCATCATTAGCTGCGCCCTTATTTGCGGCGCGCTGGCTGACCGCGTGAAATTCTCCGCCTGGCTCATCTTCGTAGGCTTCTGGGTGATCCTCGTCTACTTCCCGCTGGCACACATGGTCTGGGGCGGGGGAGTGCTCTCCCACCACCACGGTTCTCTCGCCACCGCACTTTTCGGTCATGATGCCGAAGGCTTCGCGCGTATCCCACCCATCGATTTCGCTGGTGGGGTAGTAGTGCATATTTCCGCAGGCACCGCAGCCCTAATCCTTGCCATCGTCGTTGGGCACCGCCGCGGCTTCTTAAAAACCGTGCAACGCCCGCACAACCTGCCCATGGTCATGCTCGGTGCCGCACTCTTGTGGTTCGGCTGGTGTGGCTTTAACGCCGGCTCTGCTTTCGGTGCTACCGCCTTAGCCGGCCTCGCCTGGCTTAATACCGCCACCGCCGCCTGTGCCGGAATCGGGGGCTGGCTGATTGTCGAACGCATCCGAGATAAACGCGCCACCTCACTTGGTGCAGCCTCCGGTGTGGTGGCAGGACTGGTATCCATCACCCCAGCCGCCGGCGACCTCACCCCACTAAGCGCCATCCTGCTTGGCGCCATCGGCGGGGCACTCTCCGCCTATGGAGTGGCCTTAAAATACCGCTTCAAATTCGATGACTCCCTCGACGTCGTTGGCGTGCACCTACTATCCGGGCTGTGGGGTACCGTCGCCGTCGGACTTTTCGCTAGCGGCGGGCGTGGCTGGTTAACCGGCGGTGGCTGGGAAGGTGCTCAACTCTTCCTCCTCCAACTCCTGATCGCGATAATCGCCATGGCGCTTTCTGCAGCTATGACCCTGACCATCGCCCTGGGTATCAAACACACCCTCGGTTGGCGGATAGATCCGGAAGATGAACACCACGGCATCGACTTCGCCCAACACGGTGAATCGGCTTACGATAATGCCGCCCACTTCCGCTAACCAAACAAAGGTGCCGCGCACCCCCAACTTATAGGGGGAAGCGCGGCACCTTTTGTGAAGCACTGCGGGCTTTAAGACTTTGTCGGTATCCGACGAGTAGTGGAATCACCCACCACCAACTTAGGCGCAATCACGGCACGCTGTGGCGGCAGATCAGGATCCGCAATGCGGTTACGCAGCACCTCCAGGGCCTTCAAACCGAATTGCTCCGGGTGAATATTCACCACCGTGGTGGACATGCCAAACCCGGGGCTAGAAAGCACCGGCAGGTCACCAAAGGCTGCGATCGCTACATCATCGCCAGGCATAAAGCCACGATCGCGCAGCGTTATCAACGCACCAACCAAATAACTCTCGTTGAAGCACACCACAACATCCGGGGCAGCCCCATCGAGGTTCTCATGGCAACGATCCAAAGCCTCAGTTACCAAGTTCAGGTTTTCGCTAAACTCATAATTGCCATTAGTAGCCGCAGCCTCGCACACCGGAATCTCCTTATCCGGAAGATGCTTAGCTAAACCATCCTGGATACCGGCCACACGTTGGCGCAGCACCGAGTTGCTCGTAGAACCGCCAATAAAGAGCAGGTTATTGGGGTTTAACTCAGCCAGATGCTCACCGAGCAAATAACCCGCCGCATACTCATCAACAATCACATGATCAAAGGCAGGGGCCGAATCATGAATCAGCTGCACCACCGGAATACCCAAACGGGCATTAATTTCCTGCATATCGTGGTCGCTATAAGGCTCGCGCGGCATGAACATCAAACCGGATATACCTTGGCCGGCCAGCTTCGTAGCTAGAGCTGCTTCCCTCCGCTTACCCCCGAGTGAGAAAGTCGAGACCGCCATATCATCGCTATCGGCGAGGGCCTGCTCGACTGCCATAATCAGTTCACGGAAATACGCATTCCGTGGATTCGTCACCAGAATTCCGAAGGTGGTGGCCCCTCCGCCACGCAAATTACCGGCCAGCCGGTTATATACGTAGCCAACATCTTTAATTGCTTGGTGGACGCGCTTAGCGGTGCAATCAGGTATCTGAGAATCCCCGCGAACAACCAAGGAAACCGTGGTGGTTGATACTCCCGCACTTAAGGCGACGTCTTTCATCGTTGGTCTTTTTGTGGACACGCAGTGCTCCCAACTTTGAATGTCTTCGAGGGCTTTCCTAAAACCTCGAACCGGATAATGAACCCACAAGGACACGGCCATCACATCCGCTGAAGCAGTCGATTTCGCACCGTTTTAATAAGAGGCGATATTGGAGTTGCTCCATCGTTAAGATAATGACCCTGCCGAGAAATATCCGTCGTGACTTTCGCCACCACGACTACCCTCTGCGGGGTTTTCACCATCAAACCTTCTCTCCCTAAAAAGGGGCTAAGGCAATAGTGAGAATGTGTGGGTTTCCTCCGGGGTCACACAGTTGAAGCGGCACATGTGGGGAGCAAACGCTGATGCCGACTGCGAGTCACCAAGAGGGTCGCTACACATATCTATTACCTATCAGAAACTGCGCCTAAGTCATACCTTATGCGTCGTATGGGGGTAATCACGGTATAGGCTAGCGGACGTCATGACTTCACCATTTCGCTTTGACGTCGCCGCCTTACTTAGGCCTGGCGCACTCCCTGAACACCTTGTCCACACCGGTCCTTCACCGCTTCGCATCGGACCGGTCATGATCGCTATCCCCGAAGGCGGGGAAGTGACCGTGGACACCAACCTGCGTCCGCTAGGGGATGCGGTGCTGGCCGAAGCCTCGGTCTCGGCACGCATGAAAGGCAAATGCTCGCGTTGCCTTAAAGAGCTCAACCCGATGTACACGCTGGACATCTCCACCGTCTTCGCCGCCGATGAGGACTTCATCCAAGGCGAAGAGGATGAAGACGAAGAGGTGTCGATGGTGGAAGAAAACCACATCGATCTCACGCAGGCGACCATCGACGAAGCCGGCCTCAACCTGCCTTTTAACCCAGTGTGCGCAGATTTCGGTGAGGAATGCGATGAGGAGGCAGTTCCCGCACCGGATGGGGTTTCAGGCGAAGAAGAGCGAGTCGATCCGCGCTGGGCGGGGTTGGAGAAATTCCTATGAGCCGAAAAAAGAATCGTCTCACCGGCACAGCGGCTTTGGAGGAGGCATTTAATGCCATCAACCATGAGCCGCTGCTTGATCGCCTAGGCATCGAGCTGAACCCGGATTTACTATGCCTGGCGCTTACTCACCGCTCCTTCGGCAACGAGAATGGGAATCTGCCCAATAACGAGCGCCTCGAATTCCTCGGCGACGCGGTCCTCGGCGTCTCGGTGGCCCACCAGCTCTACCTGCAATACCCCACCAGCCCGGAATCTGTGATCTCCAAAATGCGCGCCAGCATTGTTTCGCGCTACGGATTGGCCGATATTGCCCGCAGCATCAACCTGGGTGATTACATCCTGCTTGGCCGCGGCGAGCGCATGACCGAAGGCAAAGACAAGGACTCCATCCTCGCTGACACCACCGAAGCGCTTTTCGGGGCGATTTACCTGGAGCATGGGTTCGACGCAGCCAAGAATGTCATCTTGGCGCTATGCAAAGACAAAATTGATCACGCCACCGCTCAGGGCCTGCATCAAGATTGGAAAACCACGCTGCAGGAGCGCGTCTCGGAGCTTAAATATGAGCTTCCGGAATACACCGCGACCCACGAAGGCCCCGAACACGACCTCACCTTCACCGCACAAGTGTGGGTCAATGGCGAAGTGATGGGCACCGGTGTTGGCCACAATAAGAAACTGGCAGAGCAAGAGGCTGCCCGCGTAGCTTATGAACGGTTGGCCTAGTGCCTGAGCTTCCCGAAGTTGAGGTGGTTCGCCGCGGTTTAGCCGAGCACCTCAGCAACACCACGGTGTTAAGCTGCGAAGTGCTACACGCACGCGCCAACCGCGGCCAGGAAAGCCCCTTAGCCCC
Source organism: Corynebacterium spheniscorum (assembly GCF_900113445.1). Classification (GTDB taxonomy): domain Bacteria; phylum Actinomycetota; class Actinomycetes; order Mycobacteriales; family Mycobacteriaceae; genus Corynebacterium; species Corynebacterium spheniscorum. The sequence goes on along the minus strand of NZ_FOPJ01000003.1, from coordinate 140,563 downwards.
GCAATTAGTCGGCCGCCGCATCACCGGCTGGCATCGCCGCGGAAAATTCCTCTGGGCAGCCCTCGACGATGATCGCGCCCTGATGGTGCACCTCGGTATGAGCGGCCAGATGATCGTGGGGGACCCCGGCACCGCAACTAGCCCCCATATTCGCATCCGGGTTCACTGCGATAACGGCCGAGAATTATGCTTCATTGACCAACGAACCTTCGGCCGCTGGCTGCTTTGTGAAACAGATGCCGAAGGTACCCCCGTTCCCGCGCAACATATCGCGCTCGATCCGCTCGATCCGCGCTTCAATGAGCTCGAAACGGCCCGAAAAATGCGCGCCTCGAAGGCCAGCATCAAATCAGTGCTCCTGAACCAATCCCTAATTTCGGGGGTAGGAAATATCTATGCTGATGAATCTCTCTGGGCTGCCGGCATTAAACCAACCAGGCCTGCATACCGACTTCGACGCCGCGATATTCTCAACCTGATCAGCGCCGTCCAAGAGGTCATGCACCGCGCTCTCGCCGCCGGCGGAACCAGCTTCGACTCCCTATACGTAAACGTCAACGGCGCTTCCGGATATTTTTCCCGCTCCCTCAACGCCTACGGACAAACCGGGGAACCCTGCGCCCGCTGTGGCACACCGATTCGCCGCGTAGCCTTCGCGAACCGCTCGACGCACTACTGCCCAAGCTGTCAAACGCTCTAAGACTCACCGGAACGTGAGTTTTCTCATGTGGCAGAGATGGCTCTTTCGTGCAGGAATGATCGCGGTCACCCTGTAGGATCCCCTTCCATGCAGCTAATCGAAACCTTTGTGTCGGACACAATCAATGGGAATCTCTGGAAGGTCATCCCTTACCTCCTGATTCTCGCCGGTGCGTACTTCGGCATCCGAACCATCGTGGTTCAGATCCGAATGATCCCGGAAATGTTCAAAGCGGTCGCCGAAAAACCCGGTGGCCGTGGCCGCACCAAAGAAGAATCCAAAGATGATGGCATCTCGGCATTCAAAGCCTTTACCATCTCAGCAGCCTCGCGCGTAGGTACCGGCAATGTTGCCGGTGTAGCAGTGGCTATCACTACCGGTGGTCCCGGCGCGGTCTTCTGGATGTGGATGATCGCTCTACTCGGTGGCGCTACCGCCTTCGTGGAGTCCACCCTGGCGCAGCTGTGGAAAACCCGAGATGGCGATACCTACCGTGGTGGCCCCGCCTACTACATGACTCGTGGCATGAATGCGCGCTGGTTAGCTGTTATCTTCGCCTTCGCCATCACGATCACCTACGGCTTTGTCTACAACGCCATCCAAACCAACTCGATTGTGGCTGCAGTCGGCGGCTCCATCAGCTCCGACACCCTCACCTCCAAAATGATCATCGGAGCCATCCTCTCCTTGATCACCGCCATGGTTATTTTCGGTGGCGTCAAGCGCATCGCCAGCTTCACCCAGGTGGTTGTGCCCTTCATGGCCGTCACCTACATCATCATCGGCCTGGTGGTACTCGCCCTGAACTACAACGCAGTGCCCGCCATGATCACCGAGATCGTGACCCACGCCCTGGGCTTCAAAGAAATTGCCGGCGCAACCCTTGGCGCTGCTTTCACCAACGGCATGAAGCGCGGTTTGTTCTCCAACGAAGCCGGCCAGGGTTCCGCACCCAACGCCGCCGGTACCGCAACCGTGTCGCACCCGGTTAAGCAGGGCCTGGTGCAAACCCTCGGCGTCTACTTCGACACCATCGTGGTCTGCTCCATCACCGCCTTCATCATCCTGCTATCCGACCCGAAGTTCGGCGAAGGAATCGAATCCTCCAACCTCACCCAATCCGCTCTTGCTGGCGAAGTAGGTGCCTGGGGCGTCCACTTCGTGACCTTCATTCTCTTCTTCCTCGCCTTCAGCTCGATCATCGGCAACACCTACCTGGCACAGTCCAATATCGAGTACTTCACCACCAGCAAGTCCGTTATGACTGGCTTCCGCTTGATGGTCCTGATCTGCGTCTTCGGCGGCGCCATCGGATCGGTGCCGCTGGTGTGGGCTCTGGGCGATACCTTCGCTGGCATCATGGTCTTCATCAACTTGCTCGCCATCGTTCCGCTAGCCGGTGTGGCCATCAAGCTGCTCAAGAATTACTCCCAGCAAAAGGCCCGTGGCCTGGACCCGGTATTCCACAAAGACATGCTCCCCGGCGTGCCCAATATCGAGTGCTGGGAAGGCGATGACGCCGCCACCCAGGGCGCTGCCGAACGCGTCGCTGAGTTCACTGTCCACAAGTAACAAAGGCACTATGACTAACCTGGCAGGGGCTTGCTAGGCTAGCTCAAATGCATCTGAAATCGCTGACGCTCAAAGGTTTCAAGTCCTTTGCTTCAGCGACGACCCTAAAATTCGAGCCGGGCATCTGCGCAGTGGTAGGACCCAACGGGTCCGGTAAATCCAACGTCGTAGATGCCCTTGCTTGGGTTATGGGCGAACAAGGCGCCAAAACACTTCGCGGTGGCTCCATGCAGGACGTCATCTTCGCCGGGACAGGGGACCGTAAACCCCTAGGCCGCGCAGAAGTGACCCTCACCATCGACAACTCCGATGGCAAACTCCCCATCGACTACTCCGAAGTATCAGTCACCCGACGCATGTTCCGCGACGGCGCCAGCGAATACGAAATCAACGGCTCCCGCGCCCGACTGATGGACATCCAGGAACTGCTCAGCGACTCCGGCATCGGCCGCGAAATGCACGTCATCGTTGGCCAGGGACGCCTCGCCCAAATCCTGGAATCACGCCCCGAAGAACGCCGCGCCTACATCGAAGAAGCGGCAGGCGTGCTCAAACACCGCCGGCGTAAAGAAAAAGCGCAACGCAAACTCGTCGGTATGCAAGGCAACCTGGATCGCCTAACTGACCTCACCGAGGAACTAGGCCGCCAGCTCACCCCACTTGCCCGCCAAGCAGAAGCGGCCAAGCGCGCAGCAACCGTACAAGCAGAATTACGCGAAGCACGCCTTGTGCTCGCCGCCGATCAACTGCGCAATCTCCGGCTTAAGGTTCAAGACGCTGTTGCTGAGCAAAACCGGGCGAAGAACCTTGTTGCGGAGACTCAAACTGAGGTCGAGGAATGCGCGGGCGAAGAATTAGGATTGGAACAGGCCCTCAGCGTGGCCACCCCGGAAGCTAAACAAGCCCAGGAACTATGGTTTCAGCTTTCCACTCTCGCAGAACGCGTTAACGCTACCTTGCGGGTTGCCCGGGACCGCGCAAACGCCAGCCTGCCTAGCGAACTGACCCCATCCGGTCCGGATCCGGATGACCTGCTGGCGCGAGCTGAAGCCGCAGAAGAAGAATTCGAGGCCCTACGCGAAACCTGTGAGATCGCCCGGGAACGCCTAGAAACCATCAGCGAAGAAGTAGCCGAAAAAGAAGAAGCTGCCCGCGAAGCAGAAGCCCAACATATGGCCGAGGTACGTGCCTTGGCCGATGCTCGCGAAGGCGTGGTGCGCCTCGTCGCCCAAGAAGAAGCTCAACGCACCCGCCTAGCTGACACCCAAGCTGAAGTTCAACGCCTCGAAGAGTTCCTAGGACAAGCCCTACAAGCATCTGAAGAAGCCGAAGGCGAAGCACTGAGCCTGGAAACCCAACTCGATGCTTTAGAACAAGAACGCCCACCGCTTCTGGAAGCTCAAGATAATGCCGCCAAGGAAGCCCAAGCCGCCGAAGATCGCCTTGAAGAACTCCGCGGCCTCCAACGTGGACACGAGCGCGAGGTCTACACTCTAAGCTCACGCATCGACACCCTTGCCAATAGTGTTCCCAAGAACCCGGAAACCTCCGCTCAAGCACTGGCATCCCAGGGTGATTTCAGCGAACTCGCCCGCCATCTTCACATCGATAAGCGCTTGGCCCGTGCCCTTGGGGCAGCTTTAGGTGAACATGCCGCAGCGATGGTTGGTCAACCAACAAGCCTCCAAGCCCTGGTTGCCGACCTCAGCCACGCTACCCGCACCGTGGTGGTGGTGCCTCTGGAAGGAGATAGCTGGCGGCTAGACGCAGTACTGCCCGATAACACCAGTTGGTTGCTTGACCACCTCAAATTGGAAGCCCCCATTTCCGCCACCATCAACCGCTTATTGGTGGACGTGGTACTCGTTGAGGACGCCGAAAGTGCTCGGGCCGTCATCGAATCAGACCCGCGGCTGCGTGCAGTTACCCCCGGTGGTGTGCTCTACGGTCAAGGCTGGGTGGCTGTCGGTGAGGGACAAAGCTCCCGCGCCGTGGAAGTCAGCGCGGATATCGAAGCAGCTCGTGAAGAACTCACACTTGCTCAGGCGAAACTACAAGAACTATCCGGCACCCTTGAAGGCGCACACCTAAGTGCACAACAAGCCCGCGTTCACGCCGCTGCTGCCACTGCAGCTCTCAAGGAATGTGACACCCGCATCGATAGTGTGAGGCGTGAGGCTGAGCGGGCTCGTAAACAGGCCCAAACCCAGCGCCAAGAACACACTGCTGCTGCCACGCGGCTGGGGGCAGTCGAGGAGCGACTCGCTGAAGCGCAGCGCACCTTAGATGCCACCACCCACCAACTCGCGCATCTTGATGACACCGATGAGATGGCCGAACCATCCACCGAGGCACGCGATGAAGCAGTAGCAACGCTTGCCCAAATCCGTGCCATGGAAATGGAAGCGCGGCTAGCGGCACGTTCTGCCGAAGAGAAAGTGCAAGCAGCGGCAGGCAAAGCACCGGCTTTGCGGCGCCAAGCGCAAGCAGAACAAATGAACCGCGCTCGACAAGCACAAGCCCTAGCGGCCCGCCACCAACGCGTTGAACGCGCCTGCACCATTGCTGAATTAGGGGAGCGGATCGCTGGCCGCTTAAGCGACGCCACCGCCGCAGCTATAACCCGCCGAGATGAAACCGCCGCCACCCAACAGGTGTTGATCGCGAAACTAGGAAAGCTTCGGGAACGCGCAAACACAGCACGAACGAGGCTCCAACACCTCAGCGAGAAAGCTCATGCCGCCGAACTCGCTGCCTCCCGCGCTCAGGTACGACTCGAAGAAGCAGAAACGTCCTTAAGCGAGCAGCTCGGTATCGGCATCGGGGAACTCAACGAATATCCACTGCCGGAAGATTTTTCCCGCCCGCAGTGGACCACGCGACTACGCGAAGCCGAAAAGAACCTCGCCTCGCTCGGCAAGGTGAACCCCCTGGCCTTAGAAGAATTCAAAGCCCTGGAGGAACGCCACAAGTTTTTAAGCACGCAGCTTGATGATGTGATTCGGGCTCGCCGAGACCTCGAAGGTGTTATCGAGGAAGTCGACGAGCGCATCCTCCAGCTCTTTTCTGATGCATGGGCGGATGTCGAAGCGGAATTCCCCAAGGTATTCCACACGCTCTTCCCGGGCGGTGAAGGACGCTTGATCCTCACTAATCCGGAAGATATGTTGACTACCGGCATCGAAGTGGAGGCCCGGCCACCAGGTAAAAAAGTCAAGCGACTATCTTTACTGTCTGGCGGCGAAAAATCACTCACCGCTCTGGCGATGTTGGTGGCTATTTTCCGGGCCCGGCCGAGCCCCTTCTACGTTATGGATGAGGTGGAAGCAGCGCTTGATGATGTGAACTTAAGACGCCTGATCGCGCTATTTGAAGAGCTTCGGGAAGATAGCCAGCTCATTGTTATCACCCACCAAAAACCCACCATGGATGTGGCTAATGTGCTTTATGGCGTGACTATGCGTGGTGACGGAATCACCCGGGTTATTAGCCAACGTATGTCCCCGCCAAGCTCACCTGAGCCTGAACCCACCAAAACTTAAACTTTCTAGCAACGCCCCCGTTTTAACCCAGCCCACATAACTTCTAGAGGGACCCACAGCAAGACACATCATGAGTGACTCACAGTTCGCGACACCCTTTGCCGACCCCACGGACACACTTCTCGGATGGGCTTCACAAACCGAGCTCAACCTCACCCGCATGCTCGCCAAGCACCCCTATTTCCCAGACTGCGGGTGGGGCAATGACAAATTAGAAAAGCTCGAACGCTTCTACGGAATTTTCCTCGCCCGCCAACTAGCAGCCGGCGCGGACATGGGCGCGTTGATGAACGTCACCCCAGCGATGCTCAGCGTCACTCTGATCTCCTGGGCAGCGCACAATAGCGAACACGACACCTTCCTCCATGACTACCTAGTAGGACTGGGATTACACCCCGATGAGGAACGCGAAGCCACCCTTCTACATGACGCCCCGGAATTAATCCGGCGCGCCGGGCTGGCCGTTGTCGAAGGTGCTTCTCCGACGGACCTGATCTTCGCTCACACCGGTGGTCTCACGGCAGCTGAGATCCCCGCGGTATTGGAAGCCTTGGATCGTCATGAAGGCGATATTGATGCTGTCTTGGAAGAAGACCTTCCTGTGCTTCGTCGTAGCTACGAACTCTTCCCGGAAAAGCAGCGCGAGATTCTAGAAGGCATCGTGGCGCTGCGGGAATTCAGCATGCAGCATCCCAGCTCTTGGCTAGACCGTGACCGCACACATCTACGCCCGAGGCTCCCAGTTCTCGTAGCTGAAGCAGTCACCGCGGAACTTCGCGAACGCCCCGCCGGGACCGCCGACCGCGCTTCGGCGGTAGGAGTAGCCACCCGCGAACTACGACCGCGCATTATTTTCGACGGTGCCGCTAAACGCATCCGACTTCGGCTGCCGCAGCAGCGGGTGGCCGAAAATGATGTGGTCTCTTGGCGGGTAAGCCTGGAAGGAACCACACGAGTATTTCGCACCGGCCGCCCGTGGGGTGAACCCACCTACGCCGAAGCACTCGATATCACTTTGCAGCACCAGGTTCGCGAGCTGACTGTCCAAGACGTATCGCACTCCATCACCTGGGTTGTGCCGATTATCGACAGCGAAGATCCGGTGCTGCTATTTGCTGCAGTCAACGGGGAAAATCTTTCTGATAAAGAGTCCTTGCACCACTCCGCGGTCATCGCAATTGCCCCGGAAGACTCCACCTTTGTGGATGTGGTCACCGGAGAAGACATCCCTACCGCCAATGAATTTGCAATCCGCGGATGGGATGGTTGGCGTGGTGTCGAACTAGACCTTTCTACAGCAGCTAGCCTGCAGGTTTTGCGGCCTGGCCAACAACCTTCACCCATGCACCGGCTTCGCTGCGTGGATCCACGCCGCCGGGTACGTTTCCGCAACCCCAGCGCCCCGATCCCCGGGGTCACTACCTCAACGGGGTTGCCGCTCTACGACGATTCTTTGCACGTCGATTTCCCACCCACTCTCTCCGGTGACACCGAAACCTGGTGGCTATCTATTTCTTCTTATGCCGGCGCGGGGCGCATCGGTGAAGAAATTTCTGAACCGGAGGCCATCGAAGTTCCAGCCGAAGGCGGAAGCTTTATGATCTTCGACCCGGAAGCCTATGACGCTCCTTGGGTAGGGGAGTACCTCATTCGTTTACGCGGCCCGCGAAATGAATCCTTCCGTCACCAATTCGCCTTAGTCGAAGGAATGCACGCCACCCAGGAAATTTTGGGGGCCTGCCGTTCCTTCCGCATTCCCGCCCAAGGCGGGCTAAGCGAAGCGCGACTGCATATCCGCCACAATGGGGAAAAGCCCTTTGAGGTATCCCCTGAGGTAGTGCATGTTCCAGCGGATCAGGCATCGGCTGAATTCGTGATCAGCACCGAGGCGGGAGACTGTCTACCGCTGCGCTTCACGCCCTCTCGACTGACGGTGGAAGTTCCGGTGGTCACTCATCCACCAATGTGGCGTGCCTCCCGGTTTAGTTGCCTGCCGCGGGATTTCGATGCGGAAGGCACCTTGAGGATTCGCGGCACGAAGGACATGGGTGATCCCAAGATTGCGGTACGCAATCAGCATGGATCGCCACTGCGTACCTTGAAACTCACCACCGAAGATGGTGGGCGTACCTATACCGCGGCGATGAAGGAGCTAGCTGCCAGTTGCGCGGTACTACCTTCAGGCTCCCTGGAGTTTGAGTGGACTGATCGCAGCGCCGATCGTCGTATTTCGGTGTCCTTGGCGCAACTGACTAGCAGCCCGCATGCCACCGGGGTGCACCTTGAAGATGGTTATTTGATCTTCGATGATCTAGCAGAAGACCGTATGTTGGGTGCGTGGCTGTGGCCGATGAGTGCACCCTGGGAGCCAGGGGAAAAGATCTCGATAAGCGCAAAAACGGAGCTACCAGAACAGTTCTTAGAAGCCGGCCCACTAGCGGTCCAAATTTTCACCGATGATCCCTTCATGGTGCTGCGTGCCCCGCAGGTGCCTGGGCCAAATGCTTTCACGGTGGAACAAGCAGGGTACTTCAAGGCACAGCCGCCAGCACTGGCTGAGTTGTCCGCATTCTTAAGCGGCGAAGCTGAAGAAGCCCCCACGGACCCGCAGGTCATGCCTATTTTGTGGGATAACGTGGAGGTTTCCACCAACCGGGCTGCAATCCTGGATGCACTGGGAGCACACCCAGGTGCGGCGCTACGAGCACTGTCTGATTCTTTGGTGCCAGCAGACCAACAGCCCGGACGCATAATCGCGGCGGGGCTTGTCAATAAGCCCTTCGCTACTGACCTGGAGTTGCTCAGCGACTCCGAGGTACACCGCACCGCATGGATCGGAGCGATGGAATTGCTCGGCCAACTTCCGCGCGTGTGGAAAGCCGTGGAAGATGGCGAGACCCCTCGTAGTGAACTTCGCGAACGCGTGCAGCGCGTGGGTGAGGTAGTCGGACAGGAACTCGTTGACACCTTGTCCACCGGGCGCGATAAGACCCTAGATTCGGCGTGCATTGACCAGTCCACAGTGGCCATTGCGCGGATGGATGCCACGCAGCAAGACACCTTGTTGCAGATGTTCTTCGCCAACGCGGGCATCGTTCCCGGCGCAATGATGCAAGACTCTGCCCGCCTGATGGCAGTGTTTGAGTGCTTTAAGAAACGCGAGGAGCTCATTGAACTCCTTACCAGTGAGGACCTCATCAAGCCTGCTGTCACGCTGCTTCGGGCCTTGCGCGGTAATGATCGTTCGCTTTATGCCTGTGCACGTATCCGCTTCGACAAACTCGATGGCGTTAATACCGAAGCCCGCGAGAACGCCTGGGCGTTAGCGCCGGTGGTTTCCTTGGTCTTCGCTTTATCTGCGCGCCTGCATGCTCATGGGCTGATGGGTAAGTCCAAGACTTTGGACAAGGCGGCTTTAGGTTGGTCGCGTCTGGCGAATGTGGTTCCAGAGCTGGTGACCGGCGATATTATTTCCGCAGAAGCAATGGTGTTGGCAGCCCGCTACCCAGGGATTGCTGGTTAGTGCCGCAGTTGCTCAGATAGGAGTGTGTGATGGAAAAAATTAGCGTCGATTTGAATGTGCTCTTGGCGGATAAAGCGTGGGATACCTTAGCGCCCACGGTTGCTGATGCCCTCACGGCATCAGGCATCAAGGTCACTGAATCCTCCGCGGAGATTATTGAATTCTCCTGTCAGCCGGACAATATGTTGTTGGCGGAATACCAACAAAAAGAAGGCCACTTGCCCATCGAAGAATCTTTGCAGCGCGTGGTCATCAACTGCGAAGCGCCAGCGGATACTGATCTGCGCGCGGTAACAAAGACAGTGGTCTCCGCGCTGCCGGAGGGTGTTTATTGGTATGGCTCCACCAATGAAGGGCACCTAGAGCCTGGCGCGGATGCTGCTTGCCAGTGGCGTCCTTAAGTGTGCAGCGTTGGGGGTAATTCGCGCGGTGGGGTGTGAAAATTTCCCGAAGCTGCCACTATGGAGAACATGACTCCTACGATTTCCTGGATGACAGTTGGCATTATTGCCGCCGTCGTTATTCTTATCCTGCTCGTCATTGTGGTGCTGGTGGGGAAGAAACGGCGTGAAGCTAAGACCGTTCGCTTTGCCAAAGAAGAGGCTCCTAAAGAGCTGACTCGAGAGGAGAAGTCGGGTGATTATCAGGCGAAGGGCGGATTTAATTTCGCTCCTGCAGTTACCGACGCTGCTACCGGGCCGGCCAAGAAGGAGCCGGAACTTTTAGCGAATCAACAGCTGCATCAGGAAGCCAAGCCCAAGGCACAACCTGGAGTAGGGGAGAGCAACGCAGCTTCCATGCCGGTGAAGCTGGAAACCCCGGCCAAGCCGGAAACCCCCGCACCTAAGGCTGCTGAGGAAAAGCCACTAGCCCCAACCGAAGAAGCGGTGGTCGAAGAAGAAACTGAAGCTGCGTCTGCTCCGATCGTCATGCCCGAAGATCGGGATGAAGATACCAAGGTTGAAGCCGTTGCTGAACCTGCGACAGAGGTTAAACCGGAACCCGAAGTAGAAGCGGAACCGGCACCTGTAGTGCAAGAAGAAGCAGAAGCTGCTTCGGCACCCATCGTGATGCCCGAAGATTCGCAGGTTGAGGCACCGGCAGAACCGGCCGAACCGGCCGCCGAACCGACCGTGCCTTCGGAGCCGCGTACCGAGGCAGTATCCGAGGAAGCAGCTGAAGAAGCCTCCGCTCCCATCGTGATGGCCGAAGATAGCAGCGCTAAAGCCAGCGAAACCGCAGGCTCCGAAGCGGTCACTGACCGCACTCCTGCCGAAAATCTTGAGCCCGAAGCTGCCGCAGTACCGCCTGTTCCGGATACCCCGGAGCCACAAGAACCTGAAGCAGCCGAAGCACAACCTCAGGTAGCGGATACCCCGGAACCGAAACCTCAAGCACAGGAAGCCCACGAAGCCGCAGAAGCAGCCCAAAGCACCGTTGAAGGCGCAGAAGCTGCACTCGCTGAACCTCACCCGGCACCCAGTGCTGAGACTGAAGTTGCTCCAGTCCCCGAAACGCAGCAGCTTGATGACATTGCTCCGGCGGCCGGCCGCATTGGTCGCCTCCGTGGTCGTTTATCGCGTTCCCAAAATGCGATCGGCCAGGGCCTGCTCGGTATTCTCACCGCCGGTGACCTCGATGAGGACGCATGGGAAGAAATCGAAGACACGCTCATCATGGCGGACCTCGGTGCCAGCGTGACCGCTGAAGTTGTTGACCAACTTCGCGAAAAGATCGCAGCCCACGGTGTGTCCTCTGAAGCTGAGGCTCGCGCTATGCTGCGCGAAACCCTGATCGACGCCGGCCGCCCGGATATGGACCGTTCCATTAAGGCCATGCCCTATCAAGGCAAGCCGGCAGTGGTTTTGGTTGTGGGTGTCAACGGCACCGGCAAGACCACCACCACCGGCAAACTTGCTCGCGTGCTGACCTCCATGGGACATAAGGTGCTGCTCGGTGCCGCCGATACCTTCCGTGCTGCGGCAGCTGACCAGCTAGAAACCTGGGGCCGTCGCGTAGGTGCCACCACCGTGCGCGGTAAAGAAGGCGCTGACCCAGCATCCGTCGCCTTCGATGCTGTGGCCCGTGGCGTGGAAGAACATGCCGATGTGGTGCTCGTGGATACCGCTGGGCGCCTACATACCTCCCAAGGGTTGATGGATCAGCTCGGCAAGGTGAAGCGAGTAGTCGAAAAGAAAGCCAAGGTCGATGAAGTCCTCTTGGTTCTTGATGCCACCGTCGGCCAAAACGGCTTGATGCAAGCTCGAATCTTCCGAGATGTCGTGGATATCACCGGTGTTGTACTCACCAAACTCGATGGCACCGCTAAGGGCGGCATCGTCTTTAGGGTCCAAGAAGAACTCGGTGTGCCGGTGAAACTCGTTGGTCTCGGCGAAGGTGCCGATGACCTGGCACCCTTCGAAGTTGAAGGCTTCGTCGACGCACTGCTGGGCAGCAAACGCTAACACTATTCGGGTGAATCAGCGTTGTGGATGTACGTACGTCTCGTTGTTTTACTGTGACTAATTACCCTTAGATAGGGGTAATTGCACAGTCGAGATCCCTCAACCATGGATCTCTGGGTTTATGTTTTATCCATGACGCATTCGCCCACCTACCTTCTGGTCGTTCTCGGGTGTTCCATTGCCCTCTTGGTCTTCTTGATCAACTGGCGCACCAAAATGCACCCCTTCCTGGCCCTTACTACTGTCTCCTTCGTCGCCGCGATCGCGGCGGGCATGCCCTATGCAGAAGTACCCCACCTGCTCATCAAAGGCGCAGGCGGCAGCCTGGGCCATACCGGCCTGGTGGTGTTCTTCGGCGCAATGCTCGGCCGCCTGCTCGCAGACTCCGGCGCCGTTGGTCGTCTCGCCGACCTCGTCATTGAACACAGCTCACCCAAAACCGCACCGTGGGTGATGACTGCAGTTGCCTTCCTCATTGGCATCCCCATGTTCTTCGAGGTCGGCCTCGTCGTTCTGATGCCGGTCATCTATGCGGTCGCCCTGCGACTAGAAGTCGCCGCTGGTCGCCCCAAGACCTGGTATCTTCGCATCCTCATCCCCGCCATTGCAGCGCTATCCTGCCTCCACGGCATGCTGCCGCCGCACCCCGGTCCCGTTATCGCCGTCAATGGCCTGGGAGCTAATACGGGCCTCACCATTGGCCTTGGTCTGATCTGCGCCATTCCCTCGGTGATTGTCGCCGGCCCGCTTTATGCTCGCTTTATTGCTCCGCGGATTGATTTGGAACCGGGCAAGGACCTCATCCGCCAATACACCGGCACCACCGTGGAAGCTGCCATGGCAGGCAAAGGCTCTGCCGTTGCGCTGAAAGAAGAAGCCCGCGCCAAGGCTCATAGCGATCATGGGGAAGAAGATGAAGAACCCCTACGCACCGTGCCCACCTGGTTGAGCTTCGTGTGCGTCCTGGTTCCCGTGGTCCTCATGCTGGTGGAAACCCTGGTTCAGCTGCTCGCCCCCAATAACGAAAAACTGGTGGAATTCGCTGGCGTAATCGGTGACCCTGCCGTCGCCATGTTCCTGGCAGTGCTTTTTGCTGCCGTGGCTCTTAGCTTCGCCAGCGGCATGAGTGGTTCCCGTATCCGCAAGACCTTCGGTGCTTCCCTCGGGTCGGTTGCCGGCGTGGCCCTCATCATCGCCGGTGGCGGCATGTTCAACAAGGTCCTGAAATCCTCCGGCATCGGTGATGCCATCGTGGAGGTCACCAGCCACCTGGATATGAACTACATCCTGCTCGGCTGGCTCATCGGCACCATTTTGTCCTTCTGCACTGGCTCCGCCACGGTGGGCATTGTGTCGGCCACCGGCATCCTTGCCCCACTGGTCGTAGGTATGCCCCCGGCTTATGTCTCCCTGGTGGTCATCGCGATCGGCTCTGGTTCCATCTCCTTTAACTGGGTCAACCACGCAGGCTTCTGGTTCGTGAAGGAATCCTTCGGCATGACCCTTGGCCAGGCCACCAAGACGCACATGACTGTGCAAACCCTGGTTGCCTTCATGGGCCTCCTCTTCGCCCTGCTGCTCTCACTCTTTGTCTAGGGCCCCGCAGGTAGCAACCCCGCAAGCAACCACCCCGGCACTAGCCACCCCCCGCGCATAGACCGAGGTGGTCTAATAGAGAGCATGTCTGATGTACTGAGCGGCTTCGCATCCGTCGCGCTGATAATTTTCACCGGCTGGATGCTAGGCCGCTCCGGCATCTTAGGGACCAGCGGCGGCAAAGTGCTCAACCAAGTCGTCTTCTGGGTCGCCATGCCCTGCCTGCTTATCAGCACCCTCGCCGATGGCGATAGCACCCACATCCTCGGCAAACCCTTCCTCGTCGCAGCCACATCCGCACTGCTCACGGGCATCCTCTATGTGCTTTTAGCCCGCCCACTGCTGGGCCAACGCGGCCCAGAATTAGTCAGCGGCGCCATGGCCTCTAGCTACAACAATGTCGCCAACCTAGGTATCCCGATCGTCGTGGCAGTTGTTGGTGATCCCACCGTCGCGGTGCCAGCCCTTCTCTTCCAAATCGCTGGATACGCCCCGCTGTGCCTCAGCATTTTCGACACCATGACCAGAAGCGCTGGATCGCATTGGTGGACGCCCCTGAAAAACCCCATGACCATCGCCGCAGTCATCGGCATCACCTTGTCCCTGCTGCCATGGCAACCCCCGCATGTCATCATGGACCCCATCCACCAGATCGGGTATGCCGCTATCCCGCTGGCACTGATCGTGTTTGGCATCTCCATGTACGGGGCACCCATGTTGCGCCGCGGCATCTCCCCGCGCCGGGCAGTAGCACTGGCATCGGTACTGAAACTCGTCGTCCACCCCGCGCTTGCTTTCGGGGCAGCAGTGTTGCTGGGCTTGGAAGACCAAGCGCTGCTAGCAGCAGTGGTGGTGGCCGCTTTACCGACCGCGCAGAATGTTTTTATCTTCAGCTCACGCTATGCCCGCCACGTCGGCACCGGCCTAGTTCAGGCCCGTGATTGTGCGCTGGTTACCTCCATGGCATGTGTGCCAGTCATTTTATTGATCACCCTTGCTTTAAGATGAACTCAACGCCGCGCGAAAGGACCCTTCCCGCTATGAAACTCGTGACCGCTGTGGTCAAGCCCTTTACCCTCGATGACATCCGCGAAGCACTCGAACAATTGGGGGTGCGCGGCATGACCGTCAGCGAAACCCAAGGTTTTGGTCAACAACGCGGCCACACTGAGGTTTATCGCGGCGCTGAATACGCCACCGACTTCGTCCCCAAAGTTAAAGTCGAAGTCCTCACCGACGATGACCACAGTGAAGATGTCGTCAAAGCCATCGTGGATGCCGCCTGCACCGGAAAAATCGGTGATGGCAAAGTGTGGGTCACCGCCGTTGAAGAGGTCATTCGAGTAAGAACCGGCGAGCGTGGCTCCTCAGCTGTCTAAGTCGCCCAGCCAACTACGCGAGGAATCCCAAGCCAAAGCCCTCGCCGTGATTGACACTTTGGCGTTGCCCCAAGGCACCGCACTAGTGGCAACTGGGTCCTTAGCGCGCGAGGAAATGACCCCCTACTCGGACCTGGATCTGCTGCTGATCCACGGGCCCACCCCGCCGCCAGATCAAGAACTAGAGCGCCTCTGGTACCCGCTATGGGATGCCGGGTTTCGCGTGGACTATTCCCTGCGAACACCCGCTGAGTGCGCCAGCCTGCTGAACGCAAACTCAACCAGCGCCCTTGCCATGCTGGAGATGAAGCACCTGCGTGGGGACGCGGAATTAACCCAACAGGCTAGAGAAAAAACTCTCAAACAATGGCGCCGCGAAATTGCGCGGAACTTCGAAGCACTGGTCGACACCGCGATCGCCCGCTGGCGGCGCTCCGGATCCGTGGTGACCATGACGCACCCGGATCTTAAAAATGGGCGCGGGGGACTGCGCGATCTCGAGCTAATGCATGCCCTAGCGCTAGCGAATCTATGTGATATTCCGCCGCTGAACTCCTCGAAGAAACTCCTGCTCGATACCCGCGTGCTGTTACACGCCGATGCTCGCCGCCACCGTGATGTCCTCGACCCCGAATTCGCCGCCGCGATTGCCGAACCTTTGGGATTCCCGGACCGCTATGAGCTTTCGGCAGCTTTAGGCAATGCCGCTCGCGATATTGATGAGGCATTAACCCAGGCTATGGCTGCTTCCCGAGCTCTGCTGGGAAGGAAGAAAATTCTGCGGCGGGCCCCACGCATGCCGGTAGACAAAGACGTGGTGGAAGCTGCAGGCGAGTTGACGCTAGCGAAAAAAGCAGATCTTTCCGACCCCACATTGCTGCTTCGCTTTGCTGCCGCAGCCGCACGCACCGGATTAAAAATCGACCCAAATATCTGGGAGCAGCTAAAGAAACTCCCACCCATGCCAGAAGGACGATGGCCACGCAACGCCGTGGAGGACTTCTTCTCGCTTTTAAGCGCCCCAGAACACCTAGTAGAGATCATCAGGATGCTTGACCGCCAAGAACTATGGGGTTCTTTAATTCCTGGCTGGGATCATATTCGCGATCGCCTACCGCGCGAACGCACCCACATCCACACCATTGATCAACACCTCGTCAACTGTGTTGCACTGTGTGCTGAAGCGCGTCTTCGAGGCCCCGTAGCACGACCCGATCTCTTATCCCTAGCAGCGCTTTTCCACGATATCGGCAAAGGCTATGACCGTCCTCATGAACAAGTAGGTGCGGAGTACGCAGCCCGCATGGCCCAAACCCTAGGTCTTAATCCGCGCGCTAGCCGCTGCGTTCAAACCCTGGTAGCAGAGCACACCACCATCGCCCGACTAGCCGCTCGCTGCGACCCCTATGATGATGAGCCCGTCGATCAGCTTCTTGATGCCGTGCACTATGACCTACTCATCTTGGACATGCTCGAGGTTCTAGCCGAAGCAGATGCCCAAGCTACTGGCCCCGGGGTGTGGAATACCCGCCTAGAATCCGCCACCCGCATTCTTTGCTCCCGGGCCCGCACCCAATTACGCACCTTGCACCCCATGCCTCCGATGGTTGCAGCACCTCAAGATACCGAGCTGCGCACCCATGAAGACCGCGATACCGTGCACTGGGCAGGGGAGGACCCCCAAGAAGTCTTGGCG
This sequence comes from Corynebacterium spheniscorum, assembly GCF_900113445.1. Classification (GTDB taxonomy): domain Bacteria; phylum Actinomycetota; class Actinomycetes; order Mycobacteriales; family Mycobacteriaceae; genus Corynebacterium; species Corynebacterium spheniscorum. The sequence continues at coordinate 124,090 of NZ_FOPJ01000003.1, read as the reverse complement.
GTTATCGCAGCCAAAGCCTGGAGCATCACCGGTGCCCGCATTAACGCTGATGCTGGGCACTATGCCGGAGAATTCGATGTGCGAAGCACTACCGGGAGCCCACCAGATCCAGTGGAATTCACCCAGGCCTATAGCTCGCGGGTACATGTGCGTACCCCCAAAGCCCAGCCAGCCCCCACCGCTACCTATTGGCATGGCAATGTGCTGGATATCCGCACTGTGGATCGCCCCGGTGCGCTTGCCAATCTCATTGCCGCTTTACCGCAGTTGAAGTGGCTGGTGATGAAGAAACGCGGCAGTACTTTGATCACCACCTGCCGCCTAGAATCCCACCCAGATCGGGCCGCGGTGGAGAGAGCTGTTCGAGAGCGGCTAACATAAAGCGGTTAGAACTGACCACAAACCTCAGGAGAATCCAACGTGTTTGAGTCTTTGTCCGACCGGTTGACCGGTGCCCTCAGTGGACTGCGGGGCAAAGGCCGCCTCACTGAGGCCGATATTAATGCCACCGCCCGCGAAATCCGTCTCGCCCTCTTAGAGGCTGACGTTTCGCTCACCGTGGTACGCGGCTTCATTAAGCGCATCAAGGAGCGTGCCGCGGGCGCCGAGGTTTCCGAGGCCCTCAACCCGGCCCAGCAGGTTATCAAGATTGTTAATGAGGAACTCATCCAAATCCTGGGTGGGGAGACTCGTCGCCTGCAGCTAGCGAAGAACCCACCCACCGTCATTATGTTGGCGGGTCTTCAAGGTGCCGGTAAAACCACACTGGCCGGTAAATTAGCCCACCACCTCGGCAAGCAGGGGCACACCCCCATGCTGGTGGCCTGCGACTTGCAGCGCCCCGGTGCGGTGCAACAGCTGCAGATCGTCGGTGAACGCGCTGGGGTACCCACCTTCGCGCCGGACCCCGGTACCTCTGTTGATTCCTCTGAGCATGAAATGGGCACCTCCCACGGTGACCCAGTTGATGTGGCTCGCCGCGGTATCGAAGAAGCCCGCCGCTTGCAGCACGATGTGGTGATCGTGGATACCGCCGGCCGTTTGGGTATCGATGAAACCCTGATGACCCAGGCCCGCAATATCCGTGATGCGGTGAACCCGGACGAAGTCCTCTTCGTTATTGACGCGATGATTGGTCAAGATGCGGTCACCACCGCCGAGGCCTTCCGCGATGGCGTTGATTTCACGGGCGTGGTCCTAACCAAACTTGATGGTGATGCCCGCGGCGGTGCGGCACTGTCCATCCGTGAGGTCACCGGCAAGCCGATCATGTACGCATCCACCGGTGAAAAACTGGATGACTTCGATGTCTTCCACCCGGAGCGGATGGCCAGCCGAATCCTGGGCATGGGCGATATGCTTTCGCTCATCGAGCAGGCCGAGCAGATGCTGGACCAAGAAAAGGCGCAGGAAACTGCGGCGAAGATTGGTACCGGTGAGCTCACCTTGGAAGACTTCCTGGATCAGATGCTGATGATCCGCCGCATGGGTCCAATCGGCAATCTGCTGAAGATGCTGCCTGGTGGCAAGCAGATGAACCAGATGGCCGACATGGTCGATGAAAAACAACTCGACCGAATCCAAGCGATCATCCGCGGTATGACCCCGGCAGAGCGAGCCAACCCGAAGATCCTGAACGCTTCGCGGCGTAAGCGTATTGCCGCTGGTTCCGGTGTGAAGGTTTCCGATGTCAACCAACTGGTGGAACGCTTCTTCGAAGCCAAGAAGATGATGGGCAAGATGGCCGGCCAATTCGGCATGGGCCCAGCTGGCCGCAGTGCCACCAAGAAGAAGCCCAAGGGGCGTCGCGGTAAGGGCGGTAAGCGTAAGCCCGCGAAGCAGCGTCGCCCACAGATGCCTCAGGGCATGCCGGGCATGCCTGATATGGCGCAGCTACAGCAACTCCAACAACAAATGGAGGGTGGTGCTGGGATGCCGGGTATGCCCAATATCCCTGGGATGCCGGGTATGCCGAAAATGCCGAAGGGCATGGAAAATATCGACCTGAATAACCTCGACTTCAACCGGAAGAAGAAATAGGGTAAAATCCCTCGGGTTGCTTTAAGTGAGCAACTTTCCTGCGTCACACCGTCACCGACTACGGTCGGCCGGGGTTTGTCACGCGCAGGTTAAATCCAAGGGCTGAACCGGCTCACTTTCCTTCAAAAGGTGAGCGCCTGTACTGCCCGGTGACCGCGAAAAGGAATATATACATGGCTGTCAAAATCAAGCTCCAGCGCCTGGGTAAGATCCGTACCCCGCACTACCGCGTCATCATCGCTGATGCTCGCACCCGCCGCGATGGCAAGGTCATCGAGAACATCGGTGTCTACGAGCCGAAGGCTGATCCCTCTGTCATCAAGATCGACTCCGAGCGTGTCCAGTACTGGCTGGGTGTCGGTGCACAGCCGACCGAACCGGTGCTGGCTCTGCTGAAGGTGACCGGCGACTGGCAGAAGTTCAAGGGCCTGCCGGGTGCCGAAGGTACCCTCAAGGTGGCCGAAGAGAAGAAGTCCAAGCTGGAACTCTTCAACGAAGCTTTGGCTGAAGCCAACAATGGCCCCTCCGTGGAAGCCATCACCGAGAAGAAGCGCAAGGCTAAGGAAGAAAAGGAAGCCAAGGCTGCTGCCGAGAAGGAAGCCGCTGAAAAGGCTGAGGCCGCTGAAAAGGCTGAGGAAGCTGCTTCCGAAGAAGCCGCTGAATAATCTTCGCGATTAATATCGCACCAAGTTAAAGCACCGACCTGGACTAAGGTCGGTGCTTTTGCTTTCGCATTGTTAGGATCAACCTCATGGATGAGCGTGATGAGCAGGCTCTGAAAGCCGTCAAACTCTATTATGAAGCCGGCCTCAGCCAGGCCGAAGTTGCCGCAGAGATTGGGGTCTCGCGACCTACTGCCGCACGCCTACTCGCGCACGCCAAAGATCGTGGCTTTGTCACCATCGAGATCCATGACCCCCGCGAACAAGGCGGAGAGATCTCCACCCAGCTACTGGAAAAATTCGGCCAATACGGCCTGACTGATGCCCGCGTGGTGGCCACTGCCCGCAGCGATCAGGAACAGCTCCTCAAAGAACTCGGCCGTGCCGGGGCAGAGGTATTAGAAGAACGCGTGAAAGATGGTGACCTACTCGGTGTTAGTTGGGGCACCACGATGTTCGCAGTCGCACGAGCCTTAACCCCAACCAGTCGCCGTGGTGTGGAGATTGTGCAGCTCAAAGGCGGAATGAGCTATACCGAATCCTCCACCAATGATATTGAAACCATCAACCTGTTTTGTCGAGCATTTGATGCTTATGCCCGCACCCTGCCGCTTCCGGTGATCTTCGATAACGCTGAAACCAAGCGGGTGGTGGAAAAAGACCGCCATATTAAACAGCTCTTAGAACTGGGCGCGCATACCGATATCGTGATCTTCACGGTGGGGCATACCCATGTCGATGCCCTGACTATGTCTTTGGGGTACCTCAGCGAAGAAGAACGCGAACAGCTCTCCCGTGTTGCGGTAGGAGATGCATGTTCGCGTTTCTATACCCGTGATGGTCAGATCGCACTACCTAGTGTCGATGAGCGGACCGTGGGCATTAGCCTCGATGCCTTAGCTTCGCGGCCCACCCGCATTTTAGTTGCTGGTGGGCGCTGGAAAGCAGAAGCCATCGAGGTTGCCCTGCGCATGGGGTTGGCTACCCATTTGGTGATTGACCGAGAAACTGCGCAGGACATTGTGGATTAGGTTGCCTTAGAGGGCGACCACACCCACGATGGCGGCGTTGAGCATATTGGTGCAGAAGCCACCAAAGAGTGCCTTCATGCCAAGCTGTGCCACATCGCTGCGGCGTTCCGGGGAAAGCGCACCGAAAGCACCGATTTGAATGGCGATAGAAGACAGGTTCGCGAAACCAGCCAGCGCGAAGGTGCTGATCATAATTGCGCGGGGGCTAAGCGTATCGACGTGCTCAGAGAAGCTGGTGTAGCCAACGAACTCATTGAGGATCGTCTTTTGGCCAATGAAGTTACCGACTATGGAAGCTTCTTCCCACGGCACACCGATAGCCCAGGCCAGTGGTGCGAAAATCGAGCCGAATAGACCTTCCAAGGTCCAGCCTTCTTGACCGAAGATATGCCCGATCCCACCCAGGAGTGCGGAGATCATGGAGATCAGCGCAATGAAGGCAATCAACATGCAAGCCACCGTGACAGCAATGCGACCACCAGCGATGGCGCCAGATCCGAGGGCGTCGATAACATTTTTATTTTCTTCATCTCGGATATGCCGCACATCCACCGAGGCAATGGACTTTTCGGTTTCCGGCATCAGTGCTTTAGCCACAATAAGCGAACCAGGTGCGTTCATAATAGATGCGGCCAAGAGATAGGGAAGTGGTGCGCCCAAAAGCGAATAGCCGATCAGGGTGGAACCAGCAACGGAGGCAAAACCACCGGTCATACAGGCAAATAGCTCGGAGCGGGTGAGTTTATTTAGCCACGGACGAATAACCAGTGGGGCTTCAGATTGCCCGAGGAAGACCACGGTGGCAGCCCACACGGACTCAATTTTCGAGGTCCCTAGGAGTTTATTAAGTGCGGTGCCGACGATCTCAACGAACCATTGCAAGATGCGCAGGTAGTAGAGCAAGGCGATGAGTGCGCCGAGGAAAATAATCACCGGCAAAACGTTGAGGGCGAAGGTGAAGCCAATACTGTCGCCGAAGAGCGGGCCGAATACGAAGCTCGTGCCTTCGGAGGTGAAGTCAATGAGTTTGGTGATGCCATCGGCGGTGGCTTTGAGCGCATGGAATCCAGGCTCCCACTTCAACACGATGAGCGCGAAAACAATTTGGAGGATGATACCCACGCCGAGGGTGCGCCAATTGATTTTGCGGCGATGGGAAGAGAAGGCGATTAAGACGCCGAAGATCAAGATGATGCCGATGAGGCCTTGAAAGCGTTCCATCAGAATTGCGTCTTTCCGTTAGTGTTCGCCGTGGTCATCAGGGCTGTGTAAAGCCTCTGGGCCAAATGAATGCGGAAGCAAGTCGGCGAAAGGTAGCTGAATGGGGGAGCCGCTTTCGTCTTCAACGATGACGCCGCGGCAGTTGAATTCGCGTAGTACTTGTCGGCATGCACCACAGGGCCAGCAGGGGGCGGCTTGGAGTCCGACGACCGCGACAGTATCGACTTGGATATTCGGGCCAAGTGCAGCAACCGCGGTGGTAATAGCGTTTCTTTCGGCACAGATCGCTTCACCATAGGCAGCGTTTTCGACATTGCAGCCGCAGATGATTTCCCCGGTGGTGGTGATGATGGCAGCCCCAACCGGGAAGTGTGAGTAGGGGGCGTAAGCGTTGTGGGCGGCTTCGCGGGCCGCTGTCAGGAGGGCGGCGTGATCCACGATGATCCTTTCTTCCCTTCGTTCCCAAGCCGTGCACCGGTGCTGGGGCATCCCCAACTGCGGGGCATTCCCCACCGCGAGCGCTGTTCCAAACCTATCCGTTGTGAACAAAAGGAAAATGTGTAGTTGACAATTGTTCTACCCCGGATGATAATGGGACCACAGCCCAATACGCAAGTGGTGCGACTCACGACCAAGAAGTGATAAGCATGTCATCACCAGAAGACATCACTTATGTGTCGTTGCCAACCAAGGCAATGCCTGCCCAACAAAGCAGAACCTGCCCAACAAAGCAGAGCCTGTCGAAGAAGGCCGCAGCAGCAGAGGTCTCCACGACCGACCACCAACCGAATGTCGACACCACGCCTCCGAGACAAGAAGGGAAACCCATCTCATGGCTGAGAAGTTCGACGCCGTCGACATCATCCGCAGCAAACGAGACCGCGAGGTCCTATCCGAAGACCAGATCAACTGGATCATCGACGCCTATACCCGCGGCATCGTCGGCGATGAACAAATGGCCGCACTCAATATGGCTATCTTCCTCAACGGCATGAACCGCGAGGAGATCGTCACCTGGACCAAAGCAATGATCGCCACCGGCGAAACCATGAGCTTTGAAAAACTCAGCAAGAAAACCACCGACAAGCACTCCACCGGCGGGGTAGGGGATAAAATCACCCTCCCGCTGGGCCCCCTGGTCGCCTCCTACGGCATTGCCGTCCCGCAACTATCCGGCCGTGGCTTAGGGCACACCGGCGGCACCCTCGACAAGCTCGAAGCCATCCCCGGCTGGAGCCCCGATATGAGCAATGAGCGCATGTTCGAGATCCTCGAAGAAACCGGCGCGGTCGTCGCTGCCGCAGGCTCCGGTCTAGCCCCAGCAGATAAGAAGATCTACGCGCTCCGCGATATCACCTCCACCGTGGACTGCATCCCGCTGATCGCCAGCTCGATCATGAGCAAAAAGATCGCCGAAGGCACCGCCAGCTTGGTGCTCGACGTCAAGGTCGGATCCGGCGCCTTCATGAAAGACCTCGAGCAGGCCCGCGAACTTGCCCAAACCATGGTGGACCTCGGCACCGATGCTGGGGTCAATACCCGCGCGCTGCTGACTGATATGTCGGTACCGCTGGGCCTTACTATCGGCAACGCCCTGGAAGCCCGCGAATCAGTAGAAGTTCTCGCCGGCGGCGGACCTGCCGATGTTCGTGAGCTCACCTGCGCACTTGCCCGCGAAATGCTGGACATGGCCGGGGTGCATGATGCCGACGTGGAAGAAGCCCTTAACGATGGCCGCGCCATGGATTGCTGGAACCAGATGATCCGCGCCCAAGGCGGTGACCCTAATGCGAAACTTCCCACCGCCACGCACACCCACGAGATTCTGGCCGAGCAAGACGGCTACATCACCAACCTCGATGCCCTGGCCTTGGGTGTTGGTTCCTGGCGCCTGGGTGCCGGGCGTGCGCGGAAGGAAGACCCGGTGCAGGCAGGTGCCGGCATTGAAATCCACACCCCGATCGGCACCAAGGTCACCAAGGGCCAAAAACTTCTGACCCTGCACACCGACACCCCCGAACGCTTCGAGCGCGCCATCGAATCCATCACCCCTGGCATTAGCATCGGTGAGCAAGCACCTGCCAAACGCCAGATCATCCTCGACCAGATTTCCTAGGAGCCCATACCAGCCATGAATATCGCCTCCTTCATTGACCACACCCTGCTCAAACCCGAAGCCACCGCAGAGGATGTCCGCGCACTTGTTGAAGAAGCAGCCCGCCTGCAAACCTTCTCGGTGTGCGTATCGCCTAGCACGCTGCCAGTAGAGGTCCCGGAAGGCCTCAAAGTCGCCACCGTGTGCGGTTTTCCCTCCGGCGCGCACCACAGCGCCATCAAAGCAGCCGAAGCAGCTGATTCAGCCAAGCGCGGCGCTGATGAAGTCGATATGGTGATTAACCTCGCCCACGCCTGCAGCAATGACTTCGCCGCCGTAGAAGCAGATATCCGTGCCGTACGCGAAGCCCTCCCCAAGAACGTCTTACTCAAAGTGATCTTGGAAACCGCTGCACTCAGCGATGAACAGATCACCGAATGCTGCCTAGCCGCAGAACGCGCCGGTGCAGAGTTCGTCAAAACCTCCACCGGTTTCCACCCCGCCGGCGGCGCCAGCGTGCATGCGGTGGAACTCATGCACAAAGCCGTGGGTGGGCGGCTAGGCATTAAAGCCTCCGGCGGCATCCGCGACTTTGAAACTGCTCAAAAGATGATCGATGCTGGCGCTAGCCGCCTGGGGTGCTCCGCCTCGGCAGCCATTATTAAGGGTGCTTCTAAGTGAGTGGAGTAATAGAGCGCGCCCGCCAATGGATCGCGCACGACCCTGACCCTAAGGCCCGCGCGGAATTGCAGGCACTTATCGATAGCGGCGAGCACGCTGAGCTAGAAGATCGCTTTTCCGGCCCCTTAAGCTTCGGCACCGCCGGTTTAAGGGCGCGGGTGCGCGCCGGGGAAAATGGCATGAATATTGCCACCGTTACCCGCACCACCGCCGGGCTTGCAGCCTGGTTGAACAACCAGGTCGAACGCCCAGAAGTAGTGGTGGGCTGCGATGCCCGCCATGGCTCTGCCGCCTTCCAGCAGGCCACCGCGGAAACCCTGTCGGCTGCCGGCTGCATTGTGCATCTCCTGCCCGCCCAACTGCCCACCCCGATTACGGCCTTTGCTTGCCGTGATCTCAAGGCGGATGCCGCGGTGATGATTACTGCCAGCCATAATCCCGCCCCGGATAATGGCTACAAGGTCTACCTCGGCGGGCGTATCTGCGAGCACGATTATCAGCGCGGCGTGCAGCTCATCTCCCCGGCTGATAAAGAAATCAGTGAGCAGATCGCTGCCGCCCCACCAGCCGACCAGGTCCCCCGTAACCGAGAGCTCATCCGCCCGCTAGGAGATGAGGTTACTCAGCGCTATCTTCAGCGCACCTGCAGTCTGGTGGAAGGTAACTCGGATTACCCAATGGTGCTCACCGCCATGCATGGTGTGGGCGGCACGCTGCTGGTTGAGGCACTGCGTCGCGTCGGGTTTAGCAAGGTCTATCCGGTAGCGCAGCAACAGCAACCAGACCCAGACTTCCCCACCGTTGCTTTCCCCAACCCGGAAGAAGCCGGGGCCTTGGACTTGGCTTATGAAGAAGGCTCCCAGCAGGGCGCTGGCATCGTCTTAGCCTTGGATCCAGATGCGGACCGCTGCTCGGTGGCGGTACGCACCGGGGATTCTTGGCAGCAACTCAGCGGCGATAATGTGGGTGCCCTGTTGGGTGAGGACATGGCCTTACAGGCATCCGGCACCATGGCCTGTTCCATTGTGAGCTCCCGCCTGCTCAGCCATATTGCGCAGGCCCATGGGCTTAAAAGCGAACCCACGCTTACTGGTTTCAAGTGGATTGGCCGGGTGCCGCAGCTAAGTTTCGGCTATGAAGAGGCGCTGGGCTATTGCACGGACCCGGAGTTTGTGCGCGATAAAGATGGCATTAGTGCCTGCCTGAGGATGGCGGACCTCGCCGCCCGGCTACACGCCACCGGCAAGACCCTCCTCGAGCAGCTAGATGAGATCTACCAGAAGTACGGATACTTCCGCACCGAGCCGCTGACCTTGAGGTTTGAGGATTCTTCGCAGATCATGCCGCTTCTTCAGCGCGTGCAGGCACATCCCCCGCAACACCTCGCCGGCTCGCCGGTCGTGGAAACCACCAACCTCGCACACGGTTTCCATGGGCTACCGGGCACCCCCGGGCTGATGCTGCGCACCGCCGATGATTCCCGCGTCATTATCAGGCCTTCAGGTACGGAGCCGAAGCTCAAGTGCTACCTCGAGACCATCGATCAGGACCCCGCCCTCGCAGATCAGCGCATGCAGGGCCTGCTGAAGGATCTCCGCAGTGCATTGAGCTAGCCCCACCCAAAAATCCCGCACTCACAGGTGGTGCGGGATTTATTTTGCTTCCCCCGAGATCCGTGTGTTGCGGTGCGCACCCCAGCTCAGCGCCAGCAAGAAGCTGGGGCTTGCCACACCTAAAAAAAATTTTTTAACGCGAGTAGCTTAGGCTCTGGCCAGTGGCAGCGCCAGCTCCATCATGGTGGTAAACGCGGTTTGGCGTTCCTCAGCAGTGGTTTGCGCTCCGGTAACTAAGTTGTCGGAAACTGTGAACACACCTAAAGCCTCCGCACCGCAGGAAGCCGCCACCGCATAAAGCCCAGCAGATTCCATCTCTACGCCAAGTACCCCCATAGCTGCCCAGCGCGCCGGGACGGTGTTATCCGGGTTATAGAAAACATCGGAGGAAAGAATATTGCCCACATGGGTGCGCACGCCCTTGGCTTCGGCTTCTTTTTGGAAGTTATTGAGCAGATTCCATGACGCAATGGGCGCGTAGCTACCAGGTAGGTTGTATTGCTCAATAAAGCGTGAATCCGTACACGCCCCCTGGGCAACAATGATCTCATAGGTGTCAATGTCTTTTTGGAGGCTGCCGCAGGAGCCCACCCGGATAAGTTTCTTGGTGCCGAAGACATTAATGAGCTCCCAGGCATAGAGGGAAGCAGAGGGAATCCCCATACCGGATCCCATAACGGAGACTTCGGTGCCTTCATAGGTGCCGGTGTAGCCGAGCATATTGCGGACCTCGTTGAATTGGACAACATCCTCGAGGTAAGTATCGGCAATGAACTTGGCGCGCAGCGGATCGCCGGGCAGCAGCACGGTCTCCGCGATGGGGCGGCCCTTGGGGTCAATATGTGGGGTGGCGTGCGACTGCGAGTTGCTAGACATGGCGGGGATGCTTCCTTTCAACAGGGTGTCTCTTCCCAGGCTAGCTATCGCGGTAAGGTAACGCCCATGGAACTCATGATCGGGCGTGTTATCAAGCCGCATGGAATCAAAGGTGAGGTAGCCATTGAACCCACCACCGATGAACCAGAAATCCGCTTTGCCCTAGGCGAGGTCTTAGCCGGCCGCCAGGGTAATAAGGAAACGCAGCTAACCATTAAAGCGGTGCGCGCGCACCAGAATCGGCTTTTGATTACCTTCGAGGAAATCCCGGATCGCACCGCCGCGGAAAGCCTCCGCGGCATGCGCTTTTTCGCCGAGCCCCTAGAGCGTGAGGAGGAAGATGAAGAAGGCTTCTATGATCATGAGCTCATTGGCCTAAAGGTACTGGATGTTCAAGGTGCACACCTTGGGGAAGTAGCAGATGTGCAGCATGGGCCGGCGGGCACCTTATTAGAGGTAGATCTTGGGGGGAAAACAGCGTTGGTGCCTTTTGTGCATCAGATTGTGCCGGAGGTTGATCTTTATACCGGGCATGTGACCATTGACCCGCCGGAAGGGCTGCTGGATCTCTAATGCGCATTGATGTCATCACGATCTTCCCGGAGTACCTAGAGCCCATGCGGCACGCCCTATTGGGCAAGGCGATCGAACAAGGCCGCCTAGAAGTAGGTGTACATGATCTCAGGAATTGGGCTGAAGATAAGCACCGCTCGGTAGATGATTCCCCAGCTGGCGGTGGCCCCGGCATGGTGATGATGCCCACGGTGTGGGGTCCGGCTTTAGATGATGTGGCGGCAAAGAAGGTACCGGCGAACCTGGAATCCGCGGAAGCGCACTTAAATCGGCCGCGTCATGATGAACTTGAAGGTATCGAGCCGAAAGCCTATGAGGCGAAGGAAGACTCGGAACTCCCACTACTGATTGTTCCCACCCCAGCAGGTGCACCTTTTACCCAAGCTGATGCGCAGGCATGGTCTACCGAAGAGCACATTGTGTTTGCTTGTGGCCGCTATGAAGGGATTGATCAGCGGGTATTTGAAGACGCCAAGAAACGCTACCGCGTGCGGGAAGTCTCGATCGGTGATTATGTGCTCATCGGTGGGGAAGTGGCGGTATTGGTGATGAGCGAGGCGATTGTGCGCCTCATCCCCGGGGTGTTGGGGAATCGGCGTAGCCATGAGGAAGATAGTTTTTCCGATGGGCTTTTAGAAGGACCCTGCTACACCAAGCCACGCGTGTGGCGTGGCCTGGAGATACCAGAAGTGCTGCTCAGCGGTAATCATAAGCTGATTGAGGCCTTCCGTAAGTCAAACTCAGTTGCGCGAACAAAAAAGGTGCGGCCTGACCTGATAACCCGGGCGCTGAAGGAAGGCACTATCTCGCCGGCGGATCTCGAGCAAAGCTAATAGTAGACTCAGCGGGATGATTGTCTCGACCATCGCCCGTGAACTGGGTGTGCCTGCAGAAAATATTCGTGCCGCGATTCAGCTACTCGATGAGGGCAATACGGTGCCCTTTATTGCGCGCTATCGCAAGGAGCTGACCGGCGGGCTGGATGATACGCAGCTGCGCGCGCTGGAGGAGCGGCTCGGGTATCTGCGGGAGCTAGAGGATCGCAAGGCGGTGGTGATCGCGGCGATTGAGGAGCAGGGGAAGCTCACTGAGACGCTGCGCGCGCTGATTGAGGGGTGTGAGACCAAGGCGCGGCTGGAGGATTTGTATCTGCCCTATAAGAAGAAGCGGCGCACCAAGGCCGATGCCGCACGGGAAGCCGGGTTGGAGCCGGCACTGCGGGAGTTGGTGGAATCTGAGGATGCGGATCTGAGTAAGTATTTCTCGGAGGCCTACCCGGATGCGCAGGCTGTGAAAGAGGGGGCGCGGGCGATTTTGGTGGAGGAGTTTGCCACCGATGCGGATTTGGTGGGGGAGGTGCGCGAGAAGATGTATCGCACTGGGGTGATGGAAGCCTCGGTGGTAGAAGGCCAGGAAAACAGCGGCGCGAAATTCCGAGATTATTTTGATTTCTCGGAGAGTTTTGTGGATTTGCCTTCGCATCGGATTTTGGCGTTGTTGCGGGGTGAAAAAGAAGGGGTGTTGCGGCTGAATCTGAATGCGGGGGAGGATGCCGAATATCAGGGGATGATTGCCTCGCATTTTGATGTGGATACCGCGAATTCTTTTGTGGCGGATGCGGTGCGGTGGGGGTGGCGCACGAAACTTGAGGTTTCTTCGGCTTTGGATGTGCGGATGCGGTTGAAGGAAAAGGCTGAGGAAGGCGCATTGGAGGTATTTAAGAAGAATTTAAGAGATGTGCTCTTGGCGGCACCGGCCGGGCAGCGCGCCACCATTGGGTTGGACCCGGGGTTTAGAAATGGCGTGAAGTGCGCGGTGGTTGATGGCACCGGGAAGGTGCTGGATACCGTGATTGTGTATCCGCACCAACCGCAGAACCGCTGGTCGGAGGCGGTGCAAAAGCTGGCACATGTGTGTGCACAGCACCGCGTGGAGTTAATGGCGATTGGTAATGGCACCGCATCGCGGGAAACCGAGAAACTTGGTGCCGAGGTTGCGGGGTTGATTAAGCAAGCCGGTGGGAAGATTACCCCGGTGGTGGTCAGTGAATCTGGGGCATCGGTGTATTCGGCCTCGGAGATCGCGGCGCAGGAATTCCCGGATATGGATGTGTCTTTGCGCGGGGCGGTATCCATTGCGCGGCGGTTGCAGGATCCCTTGGCGGAATTGGTGAAGATTGATCCCAAGTCCATTGGGGTGGGGCAATACCAGCATGATGTGAACCAGGTGGCTTTAGCGAAAACCCTTAATGGTGTGGTGGAAGATGCCGTGAATGCGGTTGGGGTGGATGTCAATACCGCCAGCGCGCCGCTTTTAGAGCGCGTAGCTGGGGTGACTGCCACCTTGGCGAAGAATATTGTGGCCTACCGCGATGAACACGGTGAGTTTAATAATCGCAAGGAATTAAAGAAGGTTCCGCGATTAGGGCCGAAGGCTTTTGAGCAGTGCGCAGGTTTCTTGAGGATCCATGGCGCAGAGCCTTTGGATGCTTCAGCAGTGCACCCAGAAGCCTATGCGGTGGTGCGCCGTATTTCAGAGGCTACGGGATGCTCGGTGGCGGAGTTGATTGGTAACTCTTCGGTGTTGCAGCGCCTGCGGGCAGAAGACTTTGTGGATGAGATCCATGGGGTGCCGACGGTGAGCGACATTATTGCGGAGTTGGATAAACCAGGCCGTGATCCGCGACCGGAGTTTAGTACCGCGACCTTTAAAGAAGGCGTGGAGAAGATCTCTGATTTGCAGCCGGGGATGGTGCTTGAAGGCACCGTCACCAATGTGGCGGCTTTCGGGGCCTTCGTGGATGTGGGGGTGCACCAAGACGGTTTGGTGCATGTCTCAGCGATGGCGAATCACTTTGTTAAGGACCCGCATGATGTGGTGCGTTCCGGACAGGTAGTGAAGGTGAAGGTGCTGGAGGTCGATGTGGATCGCCAGCGCATTGGGCTAAGCATGCGCCTGGAGGATGAGCCGGAATCTGGTGATTCTGGTGCTGGTTCGCGTAGCGGTGGTTCACGGCAGAAGCCGCGTGGTGGCCAACGCGGGGGTCAAAACCGGGGCCAAGGGCGTGGCCAGGGACGTGGCCAACAAGCTGGGCGAAGTGGCGGCCAACAAGGCGCCCAGAAACCCCAGAACAGTGCCTTGGCGGAAGCCCTGAAGAAGGCTGGGTTCTAGAGTTTGAAAGGTGTAGGCCTACATGCAATAATGCTTGGGTTGCCTGCGAGCTAGATCAGGCGCACACATATGTCGTGGTCATGAACCGGCACGAGCGTTAGGCCGCCAGGGTCCTCTGATCAGAAAAAGTGAAGGATTGTTATGAACATTCTCGATAAGGTCGATGCAGCCTCCCTGCGCGACGATATCCCCGAGTTCCGCGCCGGCGATACCCTCGACGTTTGGGTCAAGGTTATCGAAGGTAAGACCACCCGTACCCAGCTGTTCAAGGGTGTTGTTATTCGCCGCCAGGGTGGCGGCATCCGCGAAACCTTTACCGTGCGTAAGGTCTCCTTCGGCATCGGTGTGGAGCGTACCTTCCCGGTTCACTCCCCGAACATCGATCGCATCGAGGTTGTGCGCCGTGGCCGCGTCCGTCGCGCCAAGCTGTACTACCTGCGCGATCTGCGCGGCAAGGCCGCCAAGATCAAGGAAAAGCGCTAAGCTTTCTCGCCTCTCGCCCTCAGCGCCCCGCCTTTGCGGTGGCCCTGGGGGCGTTTGTCATTTCCGCAGCGGTGCGAAGGTCGAACAGGAGTTAAGTAGCAAAATGTGTGTCTGGCCCCGGGCAATCTTGTTCCCCCACCAGCGGTTACCCCGAAAACAGGCACTTAACTAACCCCGCACCTGGAGAATTGCCATGACAAAGCAAACGCCCCCAGGCCGATGCCGAAGTGGCACGTCCCTGAGAGCTGACCTATCCCGTATTACTGATTTCTGTCGGGTTGTCTACCCCGCCGTCCTGCCATCGCGCTAGTGATCGGTTCAGGTGGAAGATGAGCGAGGATGTGATGCGTGGGGTCGATAGCGTTCCGATCATGCGGGCTCCCGGAAGAACTCAGGTTATTAGCCCCGGGCTACTCGCGTTCGAAAACGAATAAGGCGCGGCAAACCCCAGCTTCTTACCCGCCTTCAGCGGGCCTGTGGTGCCCAACCCCAGGATCTCAAGGAAAGCAAAGAGCACAGCACAGAGCCTGGTGCCGCAGCTTATCTGCGTGGGACGTGGGAGGGGGCGGTTATATCCGCAGGGATCACAGCTTAAAGTGCTAGGCTTCCTCAACGTGACTCATAGTGACGTGCCCTTTAATGAAGCGACCTCGAATGATGTGACGGCTGGCGGACAGCCGGAAAAAGAGAAGTCGCTGCCTTGGTATGTAGAGATTCCGGTCATCGTGGTGTTGACGATGCTGCTGGTGTTTCTTCTGCAGACCTTTGTGGGGCGGGTGTATGTGATTCCGAGTCAGTCGATGGAACCGACTCTGCATGGGTGTGAAGGTTGCGTGGGGGATCGGATTGCGGTGGATAAACTCAGCTACCGGTTTAGCGACCCTGAGCCGGGGGATGTGATTGTTTTTAAGGGCACGGAGTCTTGGGACACCACTTTTGTGTCGCAGCGTTCTGCGAACCCGGCATTAAGGGCTGTGCAAAATCTTGGGTCCTATGTGGGTCTGGTTGCGCCGGATGAAAATGATCTGGTGAAAAGGATTATTGCCACTGGTGGGCAGACTGTGAGCTGCCAAGAAGGTGACCCGGGGATCATGGTGGATGGCAAGAAGGTTGATGATTCCTATACCTTGCATCCGCTGTATTACCCGCCGAATCCGGCGACTGGTTCGGAGGAATGCGGTGGCCCCTATTTCGGGCCGATTACCGTGCCGGAGGACCATTACTTCATGATGGGCGATAATCGCACGAACTCGCTTGATTCGCGCTTCCATACTGGGGATGCCGAGCAGGGCACTATTCCGAGGGAAAATATCCGCGGCAAAGTGCAATTTATTATCTATCCCTTCTCGCGCATTGGTGGGGTAGAGGACTACGACATTCAGCACTAAAAGTAATAAGCGATAAGCATGCGCCGGCTGAAACAAAAGCGCACCTATGAGGTGGCATTAAGCTGCTTTGGGCATGTTGCTGGAGTAGATGAAGCGGGGCGTGGGGCGTGTGCTGGGCCGATCACCATTGCGGCGTGCATTTTGCCCCCGAAGATTATTCCGGAGTTGGATCGGCTGGCTGACTCTAAGAAGCTTTCTGCGAAGGTGCGTGAAGAATTAGCGGCGGTAATTAAAAAAGTGGCGCTGGCGTGGTCGGTGATTCATATTTCTGCCGAAGAGATTGACCGTGACGGGATTCAATGGGCGAATGTGTGCGGTATGCGGCGCGCGGTGGCGAACCTTCAGATCCAACCGGGCTATGTGGTGACCGATGCTTTGAAGGTCCCGGGTTTAAGTGTGCCGCACCTGCCGATTATTGGTGGTGACGATGCTGCGCGTTGTATTTCTGCAGCTAGTGTGTTGGCGAAAACCGCGCGTGACCAGGTGATGCGGGAACTGGATGAGCAGCATCCGGGCTATGGGTTTGGAAATCACAAGGGCTATGGGACACGAGTGCATATGGATGCGGTGCGCCGCCACGGTGCAAGCCCACAGCACCGCTACACTTATGCCAATGTGACCGCGGCACACCAGGAATGGTTGTCCCGCGGTTGCTGATCGCTAAGAAGTAGGGCATGAGGAGGCCAAAAGCATGAGCGCCGAAGAGCTCGACAACTATGAGGCAGAGGTTGAACTCTCCCTATACCGTGAATACCGCGACGTGGTCAGCCAATTCTCCTATGTGGTGGAAACCGAACGGCGCTTCTACCTCGCGAATGCTGTTGAACTGATTCCGCATAGCAATAACGGTGAGGTGTACTACGAAGTCCGTATGTCTGATGCTTGGGTATGGGATATGTACCGTCCCGCCCGCTTTGTGCGCTTCGTCCGCGTGATCACCTACAAGGATGTCAATATCGAGGAACTCGATAAACCAGATTTGGTCATCCCGGATTAAACCTGTGAATAACCGCGACTCGGCATAAGTTATCCACAAGCACAGGACCTAGCTCCTAGCGCTCCCCCGAAGAAGTAGTTCAAGCTGAGCTCATCGAGCACAGAATGCACAACCTTCGGGGGAGATTTTTTATGAGCAACCTCGCTACTTTGCCCAGCGGCGAAAGAATCGGGATCGAAGCACATGGCAGTAGTACTGCCGGCTACCGACTGGGTATTAGGGCCCATGGGGAGGTGAGGGATGGTGGGGCGGTAGGTGCTTTCACGAAGCCTGCCACTAACCTCGGCGCCTTCCACACCACCCAGATCTCCAACTACGCGCTAGGAAAACTCGGCGAAGATATCGCCGCCGGATACCTCCACCGCATCGAAGGCCTGGAGATCATCGAACGCAATGCCCACAGCACGGTAGGCGAAATAGACCTCATCGCTGAAGGTACAGATGAGCTTGTCTTCGTTGAAGTAAAAACCCGGCGCGGTTCCACCCGCGGGGCGCTATCGGTTAACCCCCGCAAACTCCACCGCATGAGACGCACCGCCGAAATCTGGTTAGCCCAGCGCAGTAACTATCTTCCGGCGCGCTTCGCAGTCATCGAGATTGAGCTACCGCGTACCCGCGGGTTTGGTTTCTTGCACTACTTCCCGGAGGTCGACAGTGGCACTCGCTAAAACACACTCCGTGGCCTTAGAAGGTGTCAGCGCCCTCCCGGTATTAGTGGAAGCCAATATCGGCCCCGGGTTACCAGGCTTCTACATGGTGGGCTTGGCCGATACCGCAGTAAGCGAATCCCGCGACCGCATCCGCACCGCGATCAGAAACCTCGACTTGGATTGGCCGCGCTCAAAGATCACCATCAGCTTAAGCCCCGGATCTTTACGCAAAGCCGGCTCTCACTTTGATGCCGCGATTGCGCTGGCCGTGTTATGCGCTCATTGTGGTCAGGCCGAACCCTACCGCGTGCTTGCCAACACCATGATGCTCGGTGAGATTGGTTTAGATGGTTCGCTGCGTGGTGTACCCGGGATCCTGCCGGCTTTGATTATGGCCAAACAGCAGGGGCTTCGCTGTATTGTGCCTTCGGAAAACCAAGCCGAAGCAGCTTTGATGGAAGGCCTGGAGATCTACCATGCCGCTAACCTCATGCAGCTATGGAATTGGCTTAATGGGGTCCCACTTCCCACCCCGAAAGGGGAAAGCCCGCAGGAACCACACATCCCTGATATGGCGGATCTAGCTGGCCAAGATGAAGCCAAATACGCGGCAGAAGTAGCAGCCGCTGGGGGACACCACATGGTCATCATTGGTCCCCCAGGTAGCGGCAAATCCATGCTCGCACAACGCCTACCCGGAATCCTGCCGCCCCTTAACCGGGAGCAAGCAATCGCTACCACCAGTGTGCATTCGGTGGCTGAAGATGGTTTCCACGGCAGTATCCACCACGCACCTTTTATCGCCCCGCATCACAGCATCAGTCGCGCCGGGCTACTTGGTGGTGGTTCCGGCAGGGTCCGCCCAGGGGCAGTATCTTTGGCACATAACGGGGTGCTCTTTTTAGATGAGATCTCTGAAATCCCCGCACGCATCCTCGATAGCCTGCGAATGCCATTAGAACAACGCCATGTTCGTCTACTTCGGGCGCGCCGGGAGATTATTCTGCCCGCTAATTTCCAACTCATTTTGGCAGCTAACCCCTGCCGTTGCGGGGCGGAGGAAGCCCAAGAATGCGAATGCACCTCACGCCAGCGCGCCACCTACTTGGATAATCTTTCCGGCCCTATGCGCGACCGCTTGGATATCCATCTAAGAACCACCGGGCATGGGGCGGTCCTTAACAGCGAGGCGGAAAGCTCCGCGAGTATCGCTACTCGGGTGGCGGCAGCACGGGAACGCTCCATCGCTCGGTGGGGTGTGCTTAATAGCCACATGGATCCGCATATTTTAAGAAAAAAGTGGCCAGCTGATGATGCCGGAATGGCGCTACTGGGGGTGTATTTGGCCGAAGGGCGGATCACCCAACGCGGGGTGGATAGGATCCTGAGCCTCGCGTGGACGCTCTGCGATTTAGAAGACATTAAACGACCACAGCTTGACCACATTGCGCGAGCACTGGAACTCGGGGAGGACCTCACATGATAGAAGCATGGGCATATCTCAATCGCGTTGTCGAAGGCCCACACCGCCGCATCCACGAACTTTTATTAGAAGGAAGAAGTGCTGATGAGATTGCCGCTGGCATTAAACAGCGCGACACCTGGATCGGCGAGGCCCTTTTGGCTAGCACCGAGCAGCGCTATCGCACCGCCGAACACGGGTTAAAGGAAGATCTCCAGGCTGCCCGCCGGCATAATATGCGCTTAATCCACCCCGGGCACCCAGAATGGCCAGCTGAAAAACTAGATCCTGCCTTCAGATTCCTCGCCCTTTCCGAGGGCACGACCACCCGCAAGGATCAAGCTGATGCGGTACCGCCACACGCTTTATGGGTACGTGGCGAAAGTCTCAAAAAGCTCACCCACCAAGCAGTAGCGATCGTGGGAACCAGGGCCATTACCGCCTATGGCAGAGCCGCCACCAGAAGCATTTGCAGCAGCCTCGCCCAACACCAATGGACCCTGGTTTCTGGTGGCGCTGCTGGGGTGGATCAGGTAGCCCACAGTGTGGCCTTGGAACACCAAACACCAACGGTGGTGGTGCAGGCTTGTGGGCTTGATCGCGCCTACCCCAGTAGCCACCGTGAACTCTATGAGCAGGTGGTCAAACAAGGTGGGGCAGTGGTCTCTGAATACCCACTCACCAGCTCACCCATGCGGCATCGCTTCTTAAGCCGTAACCGCTTAGTCGCAGCCCTTACCCGCGGCACCATCGTCATGGAAGCGGCGTGGCGATCCGGTGCTTTAAGTACCTTGACCTGGGCAGAGGCTTTTGGTCGTGCCACCATGGCAGTACCCGGGCCAATCTTGAGCGCGCAGTCTTTGGGGTGTCATCAACGCATCCGCGATGGCCGCGCCACCTTAATCTCTACCGCCGATGAGGCCAGAGAAATCATGAGCACCAGTGGGGCAGTGGATGTGGAAGCCAACTATGAACTCGTCTTCCCACCCACCAGCATCCAAGAGCTTTCACCTAATGAATTGAAGGTCTATGACGCCATCGGATTTGAGGCTTCCGATAGCGCCGCCATCGCCCATAAAGCCGGGCTTACATTGGCGCTAAGTATCCACCTTTTGGTGGAGTTAGAGCGGCGTTCCTTGGTGGTGCGTGAAGGGTCTTTGTGGCGGCGGCTTGAACTGGGTGCCGGTGACCTGCAATGATGGCGCTAGAAAAAATTTTTTGAAGAAATTTCGGTCTAGGGGTTGCGCTCAAACGAAAGTTGGCATATCTTAGGTAACGCAAGCCTAAGTGAAAGTCTTCTGGGGGCGGGCTGGTCCTCAAGAAGACGCTCCGGCCGAGAGCTTCTCACGGATCGCTAAGGTTGTGCACTATGGGTGAGTCAGTGCCGAAGGCGGCGGAGCGAGATGTTCCGCCGCCTTCGGTGATTTCCCTTATTGATGAGTTCTGCGACTACCTCGAACTCGTCAAAGGACGCTCCGCTGCGACCATTAAAGGCTACCGCCGCGACCTCCTCGACCTAGCCGACTACCTCGGCTCAGATGGACTCAAAGAATTCACCCTCCCGGAACTTCGCGCCTGGCTGGCACACTCAGCAAATAATGGGCTAAGTCGCGCCACCCTTGCCCGCCGTACCGCCGCCGCGCGTGTTTTTAGCACCTGGGCGAGCCGCCACGGGCATATCCCCAGCGATGAAGCCGCCCGGCTAGTCACCCCCAAGGTCAACCGCGAGCTACCCACCGTGCTGCGCCCAGACCAAGCCGAAGCCATGGTCACCAGCACCGCGGATAACGCCAGCAGTGATGACCCGGTTGCCATCCGCGATATCGCCATCATTGAGATGCTCTGGGCCACCGGCATGCGCGTGGCAGAACTATGTTCCTTGGATCTCGGCAGCATTGATCGCGCCGGTTCGAGCGCCCGCGTGATCGGCAAGGGCAACAAGGAAAGGGTGGTGCCCTTCGGCAAAGCCGCCGCCGAAGCACTGAAACGCTGGGAAACCGAGGCGCGCCCGAAACTGATGAAGAAAACCACCAATGCGCTTTTCTTAGGGGTTCGTGGTGGCCGCATCGACCCGCGTCAGGTGCGCCGCATCGTCGATACTGCCGCCCACAACGCCGGGGTATCGGCGCATATCTCCCCGCACTCGCTACGCCACACGGCCGCCACCCACCTCTTAGAAGGCGGCGCGGACCTACGCGTGGTCCAGGAGATGCTCGGCCATTCCTCCCTGCAGACCACGCAGATCTACACGCATGTCTCCGCCCAGCGCCTCAAAGACGCCTACCGCCAAGCGCATCCACGCGCATAGGCGCTTCCACGCGCATAGGCGCTTCCACGCGCATAGGCGCTTCCACGGGCGTAGGCCCATCCGCAGGCACTCGGGTCGCCTATCTCACCGGTTTTAAGCGAATCGTCGGCGCCTCTAAAAGATCCAGCGGATTGCGATACTCATCCTTACCCACCCGCGCACCCCAATGTAGCCCCGGATACCCATCACCTTGCTCCGGATACCCCAAAGTCCCAATCTCCTGACCCTCCCGCACCACCTCGCCAGCCTGCACAAACGCCCACACCGGCTGATAGGTTGTGCGCAACCCACCCTCCTCATGCTGAATCGACACCACCGGGGTGCCCGCCACCACCCCAGCAAAATGCACCACCCCATCCTCCGCAGCCCGCACCGGCGCCCCCGGCGCTAAGGCCAAATCCACCCCCCGATGCCCCGCCAACCACGGCTTCTCCGGCGCATCAAAGGTCCGCAATACACGCGTCGCATAAGGCAAACCCGTACTCGGATCCACCCACCCCAACGCCGCCGTCCCACGCAACATCACCAGCAGCGCAAGGAACACAATAGAGCACACTCTCATGTCTTAAGCATTCTCGAGATCGGGTGGCTAAAGTCCAGGGCTCCTGCGGGTTAACTGTGGATACTGTTAAGCAACACCACTTCTGTGACACGCGAGATTAAGTTATCCACCGTCGCTGCAGGAAGTGTTTGGTTTTTAAGCCCCAAGCGACTAGAATTCACCCGGCATGTGTGGCTACTTTTAGCCACGCAGTCAATTCGCGCGGCGTTCGTCTCATTCGAGGCACCAGCAGCCACTCGGTCCCACCTCGTGGGTGTGGTCGCAGGTTCGTCGCTAGGGTGCAGGACAAATACCAATAAAACCTGCATGAACACCTTCAAAAACCCAAAACTCACAATAGAAAGGGAGCACCTCATGGCAGTTGTAACCATGCGCGAGCTTCTCGACGCCGGCGTCCACTTCGGACACCAGACCCGCCGCTGGAACCCGAAAATGCGCCGCTTCATCCTCACCGACCGCAACGGCATCTACATCATCGACCTGCAGCAAACGCTGACCTACATCGATGAGGCCTTCGAATTCGTGAAGGAAACCGTCGCCCACGGCGGCACCATCCTCTTCGTTGGCACCAAGAAGCAGGCCCAAGAAGCCGTCCAGAACGAAGCCGAGCGCGTCGGCATGCCCTATGTCAACCACCGTTGGCTCGGCGGCATGCTCACCAACTTCCAGACCGTCTCCAAGCGTCTGCACCGCATGAAGGAACTGCAGGCCATGGACGCAGCCGAAGACGGCTACGAGGGCCGCACCAAGAAGGAAGTCCTCATGCTCACCCGCGAGCGCACCAAGCTGGAGCGCGTCCTCGGTGGCATCGCAGAGATGACCAAGGTGCCCTCCGCACTGTGGATCGTTGACACCAACAAGGAACACATCGCCGTCAACGAAGCTCACAAGCTCAACATCCCGGTCGTGGCCATCCTGGACACCAACTGCGACCCCGACGACGTCAACTTCCCGGTCCCGGGCAACGACGACGCCATCCGCTCCACCGCCCTTTTGACCCGCATCATCTCCACCGCCGTGGAAGAGGGCAAGAAGGCCCGCGAAGAGCGCGCCCTGGCCGCCGCCCGCGACGCCGCCGGTGACTCCGAGAAGATCGAAGCCACCACCGAAGACTCCAAGCCCGCCGAAGAGGCCAAGGCTGAAGAGCCCAAGGTTGACGCAGCTCCGGCAGAAGAGACCAAGGCCGAAGACGACACCAAGGCTGCCGAGTAAACACTCAGCACCTTCTAAAGTCCTAGTTTCACAAACCCCCAATGAGGAGGATCGCCTAATGGCGAACTACACTGCCGCCGACGTTAAGAAGCTCCGCGAGATCACCGGCTCCGGCATGCTTGACTGCAAGAAGGCCCTGGAAGAGTCCGCTGGTGACTTCGACAAGGCCGTTGAAATCCTGCGCATCAAGGGTGCGAAGGATGTTGGCAAGCGCGCTGAGCGCAACGCCACCGAAGGCCTGGTTGCCGTTTCCGGCAAGACCATGATCGAGCTCAACTCCGAGACCGACTTCGTGGCCAAGAACCAGGAATTCAAGGACTTCGCCGCCAAGATCGCCGAAGCCGCTGCCGCCGCCAAGGCCAACACCCCCGAAGAACTCGCCGCTGTTGACGTTGATGGCAAGCCCGCCGCCGAAGCTGTCCAGGAACTCTCCGCCAAGATCGGCGAGAAGCTGGAACTGCGTCGCGCCGCCACCATCGAAGGTGACAAGGTTTCCGTCTACCTGCACCAGCGCTCCGCTGACCTGCCGCCCGCAGTTGGCGTCATGGTTGCCTACGAAGGCGAAGGCGAAGCTGCCGAGCAGGCCGCCCACAACGCCGCCATGCAGGTCGCAGCTCTCAAGGCCGCTTACCTCTGCCGCGATGAGGTTCCGGAAGACGTTGTCGAAAAGGAACGCTCCATCGCCGAGCAGATCACCCGCGAAGAAGGCAAGCCCGAAAAGGCCATCCCGAATATCGTGAACGGTCGCCTCAACGGCTTCTACAAGGATGTCTGCCTCCTCGAGCAGGCTTCCGTTGCCGACAACAAGAAGACCGTCAAGCAGCTCCTCGATGAGGCCGGCTGCAAGGTCACCGGCTTCGTCCGCTTCGAAGTTGGCCAGCACTAAGCACCACTGCTTATGAACCAAGACCCAGGGATCACAGTCCCTGGGTTTTTTTTCACGGTATCGTTAGGCACAGCGTCGCCTTAGCGCGCCCGGCGGCCGGCAATCATCATGCCGTCTGGAGTTGGACCTAGAACCACACACTTTCTCTATCTACAAGGAGCACACCCCAAGTGTCAGAGAACACGAACACCACCAACACTCCCACTGAGAGAACGGCCTTCAAACGGGTCATGCTCAAACTAGGTGGTGAAATGTTCGGCGGCGGCAACGTCGGTATTGACCCCGACGTCGTAGAAAACGTAGCCCGCCAAATCGCGGACATCTCCAACGCCGGTACCGAAGTCGCCGTGGTCATCGGCGGAGGCAACTTCTTCCGCGGCGCCCAACTCCAAACCCGCGGTATGGACCGCGCCCGAAGCGACTACATGGGCATGCTCGGCACCGTCATGAATTGCCTGGCACTCCAAGACTTCCTTCATCAGCAAGGTGTTGACTGCCGCGTCCAAACCGCCATCAACATGGCCCAAATCGCCGAACCTTACCTCCCGCTACGAGCCGTACGCCACCTCGAAAAAGGCCGCGTAGTCATCTTCGGTGCAGGTATGGGCATGCCCTATTTCTCCACCGACACCACCGCCGCCCAACGTGCCCTAGAAATCGGCTGCGAGGTGCTGCTGATGGCCAAGGCCGTTGATGGGGTGTACTCCGATGACCCGCGCACCAACCCTGATGCCGAACTCTATGACAGCATCACCCCCCGCGAGGTCATTGAGAAGGGCCTCAAGGTTGCTGATGCCACCGCATTCTCCCTGTGCATGGACAATGACATGCCGATTCTGGTCTTTAATTTGCTCACCGACGGCAACATCGCCAAGGCGGTATCCGGGGAGAACATCGGCACCCTGGTAGCTTCCTGATAGATTTAGCACGTACGCAACTTAGAGGACGGAAAGACTCCACAATGATCGACGAGATCCTATTTGAAGCGGAAGAGCGCATGAGCGCCTCCGTTGAACACACCCGTGAGGACCTCACGACTATTCGCACCGGCCGGGCCAACCCCGCCATGTTCAACTCCGTGATCGCCGAATACTACGGTGTTCCCACCCCGATCACCCAGATGGCCACCATCTCGGTACCCGAACCACGCATGCTGCTCATCAAGCCCTATGAAATGAGCGTCATGGGGGATATCGAAAACGCCATCCGCAACTCCGACCTCGGCGTGAACCCCACCAACGACGGCCAGGTTCTGCGCGTAACCATCCCGCAGCTAACCGAAGAACGCCGCAAAGAAATGGTGAAAATCGCTAAGGCCAAGGGCGAAGACGGCAAGATCGCCATCCGAAATATCCGCCGCAAGGGCATGGATCAGCTCAAGAAGCTGCAAAAAGATGGCGATGCTGGCGAAGATGAAGTCAACGCAGCGGAAAAAGAACTCGACAAGATCACTGCCACTCAGGTGAAAGCCGTAGATGAGCTGGTAGATAGGAAAGAAGAAGAGCTGCTCGAGGTTTAGACACAAGCCACGACTCCAGGGCTACTAAACCCTGGGGTCTTTGTGTTGACTACACAAACGCCCGCACCTAGTTCTGAAGGGACGCCCACGCATGGAACCGCTTGAGCATCTGCCCAAGCCCAAAAACTCAGCCGGCAGAGACCTCAAATCTGCCATTGGTGTGGGCGCCCTGCTCGCCGGATTAGTCATCGCCGCCGCGCTATCTGGATACCTCGCCTGGTATATCTTCGTAGCCGTTGCCGCCGTTGCCGCCACCTGGGAAGTTACCGCCAGGCTCCGGGAAGCCGGCTATGTGATCCCCCGACTGCTGCTCATTGGCGCTGGGCAACTCATGGTGTGGATGTCGCTTTTCTATGGCACCTCCGGGTTGGTGGCTAGCTATGTCACCGGTGTGCTGGCGCTGATGTTCGGCCGCCTTTTCCACCACGGCCGGCACTCCGCCCCCAAGAACTATCTGCGTGATACCTCGGTGGGTATCTTCGTGCTCACCTGGATCCCGCTATTTGGATCCTTCGCCGCCATGCTGTCGCTTTTGGACTCAGCGGTAAGCGGTGCCTATATCATCACCTTCATCCTCTGCGTGGTTGCCAGCGATGTGGGTGGTTTCGCAGCCGGCGTGATGTTCGGCTCGCACCCCATGGCTCCAGCCGTAAGCCCCAAGAAATCCTGGGAAGGTTTCGCCGGCTCCATTGTCTTCGGCATGATCACCGGTGCACTCGCAGTGCACTTCCTGCTCCACTATGAGTGGGCTTTGGGTGTAGTACTCGGCGTGGTGTTGGTTATTTGCGCCACCTTAGGGGACTTGGTGGAAAGCCAATTCAAGCGCGAACTAGGGCTTAAAGATATGTCCGCAATGCTGCCAGGGCACGGCGGACTCATGGATCGCTTAGACGGCATGCTGCCCGCAGCCATGGTCACCTGGTTATTGCTCGGTGTCGTGGCTCGGGCAGCAGAAACAGTCTTTTAGGATCTGCGCGTCGCTGAAGTTTTAGCGGCGCGCATTCTTTTTCGCTTGGCGACGCAACTCCAGCATGCGCACCCCACCAACAAGCGCCATAATCAAGGCACCAACGATGGCGGCAAGCAGGAACCCAACACCTGCGGGGAAGCTAAACTCCCAGGTCCACAGCTTTAATTCCACCGGCTGCTGGTTCTGCAAAATAAAGGCCAGCAAAGCGATGAGAAGGAATAAGCCCACGATCATCGCCACCCAGGTGGAGCCCGCCAGCGAGCCCTTCACCTTCGGCTTAGCCGGCTTCTCCGGGGCAGTGGTTTCCACCGGTGCGGGCTCGGCGACTGGCTGCTCTTCACGCACTGCCGGCGGGTTAGTCACCGGGGTTTGAGCGTTAGCTGCGGGGTCATAGGTGGGCTCGGCATAAGTGGGTTCTGCGAGGTTCGGTTCGGCATAAGGTTCTTGGGGATCACGCGGAGGTGTGTTTGTCATACCTCATATTCAACGCGGTTTATAGGCGGGGTGGCAACTACCTCCCCCTACTCAATTCGAGTTGGCCCCCAGCACATGAGACAATAACCCGCATTATGGCTGAAACTCTCACCCTCCAGTTCGCAGCACCTAAGCGCAGCATGCCGCCCAAACATTTCGCTGATTACACCGAAGAAGAACGCATCGAATTACTCAAAGACCTCGGACTACCGAAATTCCGAGCCAACCAAATCGCCAAACACTACTATGGGCGATTCGAAGCGGACCCCCGCAGCATGACCGACCTTCCCGAAGCAGCCCGCGAGGAAGTCGCCAATGCCTTATTCCCGGTCCTGATGACCCCCGTGCGCACCGTCGCCGCCGATGATGGTGCCACCACCAAAACCTTATGGGAATTACATGACGGCACTCTGCTTGAGTCCGTTTTAATGCGCTATAAGGATCGCGCCACCTTGTGCATCTCCTCCCAAGCTGGCTGCGGCATGGCGTGCCCCTTCTGCGCCACCGGTCAAGGCGGGCTAAACCGCAACCTATCCTGCGCAGAAATCGTGGACCAGGTGCGTGCCGCAGCAGCCACCATGGCTGCCGAAGGCTCACGCTTATCCAATGTGGTGTTCATGGGGATGGGGGAGCCGCTAGCTAATTACAAGCGCGTGGTATCGGCGGTACGCCAAATTGTCTCGCCTGCACCGCATGGCTTTGGGATCTCCCAACGCAATGTGACGGTATCTACCGTGGGCCTAGCCCCTGCGATCCGCAAGTTAGCCGATGAGGATCTTTCAGTAACGCTCGCGGTATCTCTGCACACACCAGATGATGAGCTTCGCGACACCTTGGTGCCGGTGAATAACCGTTGGTCTGTGGAAGAAGTATTGGATGCGGCCCGTTATTATGCGGATCGTTCCGGGCGCCGGGTAAGTATTGAATACGCCTTAATCCGCGACATTAATGACCAAGACTTCCGCGCCGATATGTTAGGGCAGAAGCTGCACAAGGCGTTAGGGCCCTTGGTGCATGTGAACCTGATTCCCCTAAATCCCACTCCGGGATCGAAGTGGGATGCCTCCCCGAGGGAGCGTCAGGATGAGTTTGTGCGCCGCGTGATTGCTCAAGGCGTGCCTTGCACGGTTCGTGATACCCGTGGCCAGGAGATCGCCGCGGCGTGTGGACAGCTGGCCGCTGAAGGCGCCTAATCAAACTAAGGATTAACCCCTCAAAGCAACTTTTTGAGGGGTTAATGCATAGGAAAAAGCACCCGGGGTTTGGTGCCTCGGGTGCTTGATGAAGAAGGTTTAGCGGTTGTTCAGGGCCTTGCGCTCAGCTTCCGGAAGGGTGCGCAGGTGCTTCACGCGATCCGGGTCGATGTTCAGGGAGCGCAGCTGAGAATCAGTGAGCTCAGCATAGGGGCCGCCGACGGTGGCCTGCAGGTAGTTCCAGTCGGGCTCCACATGGCCAACCGGCTTGTTGTGGCCGGTGATGGTGCGCACCTGGCTACCAGCGGTGGGCTGGAAGAGGTGGATGAGCAGACCAACGGCAATAAGAGCAGCCAGGCCAATCAGCCAGATGGTCTCAACATGACCATGGTGGTTACCAAAGTTCATGCCGAGCAGGAAAAGGACAGAAAGCCAGCCACTGATTTGGATGGCGTTACGGCTTAAACCGTGCCAACCCCAACCAGCAGAGGGCTCATCAAGCGTCGAGACCCCGTTGTAAACCTCGGGAACGATCTCGTGGGAACCAGCCACGTTCTTACTCCTTCTTCAGCTCCGGCACTGTCAGCCATGCGGAAACAGCAACGCAGCACTAGAGAATTCTCGGGTGAATATTTGCCCCTCATTTTGGCATATTCGCCCTCAAGGTGCGAGTAGACACGAGCTATCCAATACCCCCGCCCGAAGCATGGAACAATGAGGTGCTGTGAACGCCTCAAAGACCGAAACACCGTCACGTCCCCGCCGAGTGCTCATCCTCGGTTCCACTGGCTCCATTGGCACCCAAGCCTTGGAGGTTATTGACGCCAACCCGGAGCTCCTAGAAGTTGCGGGTATTGCCGCGGCCGGTAGCCAACCAGAACTCCTGTTGGAACAAATCCGGCGCGGCAAACTTCACCCCAGCCAAGTCGCAGTCTCTGATGCCGACGCCGCGCACCGGATCTCGACAGAGCTTCAGGGCGAAGTATTACGCGACCCAGCTGAGCTAGTGCGCACCCAAGAATGCGATGTGGTGCTTAATGCGCTGGTCGGGTCCATGGGGTTGGCGTCGACGATGGCGGCGCTGGAAGCTGATCGCGTGCTGGCGCTGGCGAATAAGGAATCTTTGGTTGCCGGTGGGCAGCTGGTGATGAAAACCGCGAAGCCGGGGCAGATTGTGCCGGTGGATTCGGAGCATTCGGCGATGGCGCAATGTTTGCGGGCCGGGCGGCGAGAGGAAGTGGATCATTTTGTGTTGACCGCTTCTGGGGGACCATTTAGGGGTTGGACGCGTGAGCAGATGTGGGAGGTAACTCCGGAGCAAGCTGCGCAGCATCCGACCTGGTCGATGGGACAGATGAATACCTTGAATTCGGCCACGCTGATTAATAAAGGCCTAGAGCTGATTGAAGCGACCCTGCTGTTTGATCTGGCGCCGGAAGATATTACGGTGAGCGTGCACCCGCAATCCATTGTGCATTCCATGGTGAGTTTTGTGGATGGGGCAACGATTGCGCAGGCCTCGCCGCCTTCGATGAAATTGCCGATTAGTTTGGCGCTGAATTGGCCGAATAGGGTGAAAGATGCGCAGCCTTTATGTGATTTCCGGGAGGCCTCAACCTGGACTTTTGAGCCGGTCGACGATGAGGCTTTCCCGGCGGTGCACTTAGCGCGCCAGGCCGCGGAGCAAGGCGGCATGTATGGCGCGGTATATAACGCGGCGAATGAGGAAGCTGCGGCAGCGTTTTTGGCGGGTCGAATTAAATTCCCGCAGATTGTGGACATTGTTGGGCGCGTGATGGATAAGGCCGCGTATGCTGCGAAGTCCCCGGAGAATATTGAGGATGTTTTAGCCTGTGAAAAGCAGGCCCGCGGGGAAGCTAATGCGTTGATTGATCAACTCGAAAGGGAAGCTAAGTGACGGCATATGCCTTAGGTGCGTTCCTCTTTGCCTTGGGGATTGCGCTGACTATTGCGCTGCATGAGTTCGGGCACCTCATCGTGGCGCGGCTATGCCACATGCGGGTGCGACGCTACTTCATTGGATTCGGGCCCACCTTATTTTCCTTCCGCAAGGGGCATACCGAATATGGGCTTAAAGCCGTGCCCTTAGGCGGGTTTTGCGATATTGCGGGGATGACCAACCAAGATGAGGTCACCGCCGAAGAAGCCCCGCATGCGATGCGGAATAAACCCTGGTGGCAGCGGATTTTAGTGCTCTCAGGTGGGGTGGCGATGAATATTCTCATCGGCGTGTGCATCATCTATGGGCTGGCGGTTTCCGCGGGCATCCCGAACCCGAATGCGGATCTATCTGCGCGGGTAGGGGAGACCACCTGCGTCAGTGATCAGGTGGATGCCCAAA
Organism: Corynebacterium spheniscorum; assembly: GCF_900113445.1. GTDB lineage: Bacteria > Actinomycetota > Actinomycetes > Mycobacteriales > Mycobacteriaceae > Corynebacterium > Corynebacterium spheniscorum. The sequence continues at coordinate 93,661 of NZ_FOPJ01000003.1, read as the reverse complement.
ATGTGGCACCTTGTGCGGGTGCCGGCCCGGCCGCTGAAGCTGGGGTGCAAGCAGGCGATATTATTCGCAGCCTTAATGGCCAACCGGTGGCTAATTTCGTGGAATTACGCGACCGCCTATGGCAGCTACCTGGTGAAGACGCCACCTTGGGTATTGAACGTGGGGATCAGCAAGTAGAGATCGTGGTGCCAGTACGCCCCGTGATCCGGCTAGATAGTGAAGGCAATCAGCTGACCCGTGGGGCGATTGGTATTGCCTCAGCACCGCCGAAGGATGCGATTAAAACCTATGGTCCGGTGGAAGCTGTGGGTGCTACCACGCAGTTCACCGGGCAGCTTTTGAGCGCCACCTTAAAGGGCTTGGCGGCTTTCCCGGGGAAGGTTCCGGCAGTGGTGGGCTCCATTTTTGGTGGGGAACGCGAAGCTGATGGGCCAATCAGCGTGGTAGGCGCTACCCGGATTGGTGGGGAAGTGGCGCAGCATTCCGCTTGGAGCATGTTCTTTATGATGCTTGCGAGCCTGAATTTCTTCCTCGCGCTCTTTAATATTGTGCCGCTGCCGCCGCTTGATGGTGGGCATGTTGCGGTGGTGCTTTATGAGAAGATCCGCGATGCCGTGCGTAAAGCCCGCGGCTTGGCTCCCGCGGGGCCGGCGGATTATGGTCCGCTGTTGCCGGTGACTGCTTTTGTGGCGGCGGCATTGATGCTTGTGGGTGGGTTGATCATCATTGCGGATGTGGTCAACCCGGTGCGGCTCTTCCACTAGGGATATACTCAGCCGGAGAGAAAAAACCTCACCCAATAATTAGGAGAATGTCAACGTGCCAACCCCGATCGGTCTCGGTTTGCCTGATGCACCGCCGCCAGTATTGGCGCCGCGGCGCCGTACCCGTCAGATTATGGTCGGTTCGGTAGGAGTGGGCTCCGATTATCCGATTTCGGTCCAGTCCATGACGACCACCAAGACGCACGACATTAATGCCACCTTGCAGCAGATCGCCCAATTAACGGCCACTGGCTGCGATATTGTGCGTGTTGCTTGCCCGAAGACGGTAGATGCTGATGCGCTGCCGGCAATCGCGAAGAAATCACCTATCCCGGTGGTTGCGGATATTCACTTCCAGCCCAAGTATATTTTCGCCGCGATTGATGCTGGTTGCGCTGCTGTGCGTGTGAACCCCGGAAATATCCGTGAGTTCGATGGCCGCGTGAAGGAAGTAGCGAAGGCTGCCGGCGATGCCGGTATCCCGATCCGCATTGGTATTAACGCCGGATCTTTAGATAAACGCATGCTAGAAAAGTACGGCAAGGCCACCCCGGAAGCCCTGGTGGAATCCGCGGTGTGGGAAGCCGGACTTTTTGAAGACTGCGGCTATGGCGATATCGCCATTTCGGTGAAGCATAATGACCCGGTGGTCATGGTGGAGGCCTATCGCCAGCTCGCCGAACAAACCGACTATCCGTTGCACCTTGGTGTGACCGAAGCTGGTCCTGCCTTCCAGGGCACCATTAAGTCTTCTGTGGCTTTTGGTGCGCTTTTATCCCAGGGCATTGGCGATACTATTCGCGTCTCGCTTTCGGCGGACCCCGTGGAAGAAATCAAGGTGGGCGACCAGATTCTACAGTCTTTGAACCTGCGTCCCCGCAAGTTAGAGATTGTGTCTTGTCCTTCCTGTGGTCGCGCCCAGGTGGATGTTTATACCCTTGCCGAGGAGGTCACCGCTGGCCTAGAGGGCATGGAGTTCCCGCTGCGTGTTGCCGTAATGGGCTGCGTGGTCAATGGCCCTGGTGAAGCACGTGATGCTGACCTTGGTGTGGCTTCCGGTAATGGCAAGGGCCAGATCTTTGTGAAGGGCGAGGTCGTAAAAACCGTGCCGGAATCACAGATTGTGGAAACCCTCATCGAAGAGGCCATGCGCATTGCAGAGGAGCAGGGCCTCGAAGAAACCCCGGGTGCTAAGCCTGAGGTGAAGGTCACCGGCTAGAAAGCAGCAAACGTTCGGAGCTTAAGCATTGTGTCTGAGCCGCGGAGCGGTTGCCTTGGAGTAGTCGCTTCGGCGCGGATGCTTCGGCGCGTAAGTCCCAGGTCGATGCGGAGCAGTAGTAACTTTTAGACTATGACTCCTCGTCGGCCCCGGGGCTTTATATTTTTGCTGGCTTGCACGCTGGGTGCCACCACCTTAGTAGGGTGCACCCCCAAGCCAGATACTGCTGACCCCATTGCCAAGGAGTTCCTCGCTGCCTTAGAAAGCGGCGATGAGGACACCATTAAAGAACTCATTGACCGCCCACAGGACGCCTTGCCGCTTATCGAGAGCACCAAGAAGGGCTTGCAGGCTGAAAAACTTGAGGCGAACTTAGAGCAGGTTGATGGCGGGGAGAACCTGGCTACCGCGCGCTATAGCTTGAAGTGGATTCTGCCGCGAGAACGCGTGGTGGAATACCAAACGCAGATGACGCTGACCAAGGCGAAAGAGAAATGGAGGGTGCGTTGGCAGCCGACCATTATGCATCCGCGGCTAGGGGCACACCAGCACCTCGAATTACGATCCGTGCCGGCTAAGCGCGCCAATATTGTTAGCTCTGATGGGGTGTCCATCTATGAGCCGGGTATTAATTACCGCCTCTTAGTAGATGCGAAGGGGCTGGATGCTCGCGATATCTCCACGGTGTCTTTTAAAGTCTCCGAAGCCTTGCGCCACGCCCATCAAACTGACCCGCGGGTGGTCGAGCGCAGCCCAGAAGAACTAGCCGGTGCCTTCCAAGGTTCGGCTGGACCCTACTCAGTGGCACTTCTAGGGGAAAAGGAATACGCGGTCACAAAAGATGAGTTAGCGGGACTGCCTTCGGTGCGCTTTAACCCGGAAGCAGCGATTGTTTCCAAGGAGCCTAACTTCGCACCGGATATTATGTCGCGCGTGGTCAAGATCGTGGAGGACCGCCTTGATGGGGATAATGGCTGGAAGGTCACCATCGCCACCCAAGATGGTGCACCGATTGATGATGTGGAATACCACGATGCCAAACCCGCGCCCTCGATTCGGGTGTCTTTGGATCGCAATGTCCAACAGGCTGCCCAAGATGCGGTGAACCTGCGCCCAGAAATGCAAGCCATGATGGTGGCGATCCGCCCTTCAACCGGTGAGCTCCTCGCCGTTGCCCAAACCGCGGAAGCTGATAAGGATGGTCCGCTAGCGCTGATGGGGCAATACCCGCCGGGCTCGACTTTTAAGATGATTACTGCGGCTTCGGGCATGGAAAACCATGGTCTCAATCCCGGTAGTCCCGTCCCATGCCCCGGCACCATGGATATTTATGGCCGCATTGTGAGCAACTACAACCAATTCGGTTTAGGCACGGTGCCCATGGAAACTGCCTTCGCACGTTCCTGTAACACCACCTTTGCCAAAGTATCCACCGATCTAGCCCCAGGCCAGCTCAAGGCCACAGCGAAGGAATTTGGGCTTGGCGTGGACTACACCATTGCCGGTATTGATACCGTGACGGGTTCTGTTCCTGAAGGGGAAACCCCATTGGATCGCACCGAAGCTGGTTACGGCCAGGGTCTGGATTTGGTGAGCCCCTTCGGAGTCGCCTTGGTGGCGGCAACCGCTGCGGCGGGTAAAACTCCGCTACCTAAACTCATTGATGGACTTCCCACAGAGGTCAGTGAGGTAGTAGGGGCACCGCCGCAGCATGTGATCGACAATTTACGGCAGATGATGCGCAGCGTGGTTACCCACGGCACGGCTGCTGGGATGCAAGCGGAAGGCATTATTCGCGGTAAGACGGGTGAAGCCGAAATCAATGATGGCTCGCATGCCTGGTTTGCTGGCTACCGTGAAGATGACATTGCTTTTGCGACCTTGATTGTTCGCGGCGGTGGATCTGAGTCGGCGGTTGCTATCACCGATAACTTCTTCATCAACTTGGACAAGCTACGCAGCGGGGTTCCACCAGCAGAGGAAGAAGGGGAAGTTCCGCCACCTCCGCCGGGAGATGCATCACCGGCGCCGGCACCAGCAGCGCATTAGGTGCCCCGTAGCCTCATACCCTGGCCGCCAGATCTTTCCGGGTGGTGCTTAAGGATACTAGCGTTGTCGTCGCGACTAAGACCTGTCAACGCACCTCGTTACTTGAAGGACTACCATGGCCCCCATGTCTATGTCTCGTGCACCCCTACGTCCTGCCAAACCCACTCCGATTCGCACTGTGCCTAAGCACATCGAGCGCCCGGAGTACGCCTGGAAGGACAGCGTGCAAGAAAATATCGGGGAGCCGTTTATCCAAACCCCTGAAACCATTGAGGCCATGCGCGAAGCCTCCCGCATTGCCGCTAATGCCCTGCAGGTTGCTGGCGCGGCTGTAGCCCCCGGTGTCAGCACCGATGAATTAGACCGCCTGGCCCACGAATACATGTGTGACCATGGTGCATACCCTTCGACGCTGGGGTACCTGAACTTCCCGAAGTCCTGCTGCGTTTCGCTCAATGAAATCGTGTGCCACGGTATCCCCGATAGCACCATCATTGAAGACGGCGACATCGTTAATATCGATGTCACCGCTTACAAGAACGGGGTTCATGGCGATACGAACGCCACTTTCTTAGCTGGCGACGTGTCCGAAGAACACCGCCTCCTGGTTGAGCGCACCAAAGAAGCGATGATGCGCGGTATTCGCGTGGCAAAGCCAGGTCGCCAGATCAATGTGATTGGGCGGGTTATCGAATCCTATGCCAAGCGCTTTGGTTATAACGTGGTCCGCGACTTTACCGGCCACGGTGTGGGCCCCACCTTTCACAACGGCCTGGTAGTGCTGCACTATGACTCCACCGCCTACACCGATGTCCTGGAGCCGGGCATGACGTTAACCATCGAGCCGATGATTAACCTCGGTGAGCTGCCCTACACCATTTGGAAGAACGGTTGGACCGTGCAGAACAACGATTTCAAGTTCTCCGCACAATTCGAGCACACCCTGGTAATCACCGAAGATGGAAATGAGGTCCTCACCCTTCCGGATGAGGACCTCATGGAAGAACTCCACGGCTAAACAAGCGGCCTCGCAAGCGACAGCGGCTCCGCAGGCGACAGCTCCGGAGGGGATATGCCCGCGGAGGTATCCTCGCGGCCTCGGGCCTAGCTGATCTACGCACATCTAGCTAGGCCGCGCTGGGATGAGATTTAGTCGAACTCCAGCCCCAGCAAAGCGTTCTCGGTAACCTCCGGGAGCGCGGGGTGGATCCAATACTGATCACGAGCAACCTCGCGTACATCCAACCCGAAAGCCATCACCGTGATCAACTGCTGAATCAAGGAGCTAGCCTGCGGGCCCATAAAGTGTGCGCCCAAAAGCTTGCCGCTCTTACGATCAGCAATCAGCTTCACAATGCCGGTGCGATCTTCCATCGCCCAACCAAAAGCCACATCCCCGTACTTCTGGATCTTCACGCTAATGGGATAGCCGGCATCCTTAGCTTCCTGCTCCGTCATTCCCACCGTGGCAATCTGCGGATGCGTGAACACCGCGGAAGGCACGTAATCATGCGGCATCTTCTTCAGATCCTCGGGGTGCAAAAGATTATGGCGCACCGCCCGCATCTCCGCGTTGGCCACGTGCTTGAGCTGATAAGGCGAGCTCACATCACCTAAAGCCCACACCCCTTCAGCGGTAGTGCGGCCATAGGAATCCACCTTGATCCGATCGCCATCCATCTCAATGCCAGCAGCATCCAGGTTCAAACGATCCCCATTGGGGGTTCGGCCAGTAGCCACCAGTAGCTTCTGGGCACTAACGGTGGAGCCGTCATCCAAGGTCACCGTGACCTGCTGCTCATCGCCTTCCACCTTGGTGACGGTGTGACCCAAATGAAGATCAAAGCGCGGCTTGATGGCCTCATTGAAGTGCTGCACCAGATCCTCATCGAGGTGGCGCAGCACCCGCGGGGAGCGGTTAATTATGCTCGTTGTGGTACCCAAAGCCTGGAAGACGTGGGCGAACTCCATGGCAATAAAGCCACCACCCATCACAATCAGAGATTCCGGCTGCTCCGGCAGGCGCATAATCGTCTCATTGGTCTCATAAGGCACTCCGGAGTTTTCCACTACTTCTGGGATATTCGGGCGCGCCCCAGCAGCAATCACAATGCGATCACCGGAAATAATCTTTTCCTCATCGCCTTGACCAGTCTTCAAGGTCCGCTCAGCCACAAAGTGGGCTTCCTGGTCATAAACATCAATATTCGGGGTTTCATCTCCGCGGCGATAAGCCTCCCCGCCTTCGGCAATCGCATCCACGCGATCGGCGAAGATCCGCTTTTGTAGATCCTGCCAATCCACCCCCTTATAAGAAGTGTCCAAGCTCAGCCGCGAAGAATCCTGGGCCTCTAGCGCCACATCAGCGGCATAGACATACATTTTGGTGGGAATACAGCCCACATTCAGGCAGGTGCCACCAAAAGCACCTTTCTCCACGATGGCGATGGACTGATCATCAAACTCTGGTCCCGGAATGGAGTTACCGGAACCGGTACCAATGATGATCAAGTCATAGTGCTGATCAACCTTGATCTGGGTTGCCTGATCGCCTGGCTGATTAGTGTGCAGGTCGTTGCTCACTCGGAGTTCGCACCTTTCTGTGGAAAATGTAAAAACGGGGTAAAGACACTCAGATCATTCAAAGTCACTGCCACGCGGTTTATTCCTCAGCGGCCGCGCTTCGCTCAGGAACCCCACCGGGGGTATTTAAAATCCAATCCGCGGCCACCTTCATCGCCTCATCCCGCACCGGGCGAGGGGAGAGGAAGAGATCATGGCAGCCCTTCTCAATCACCTGTAATTCAGTGTGATCGCTAAGCAGCCCCTGGCGCTCGCGGATCTGACGAACATCTAATACGGTGTCCGCTTCCTTCACAGCCGGGGTATAGCGCCGGCGATATAACAGCGACTGCGAAGAACACATAGTTAATACTGGCACCCGGCAATTAACCTTCCCGGCGCCCACCAAATCCTGGAATTCCAGCACCGCCCCTAGCCACCCGAAATACTTCTCGTGGCCCTGGATGGGCTTCATTGTAAGGTCAAAGTCCCACTCACCATTGCACTCCCGGTGCAAGGCCTGCCCGTACACTCCCAGGTTCCCACCCGGGGCGGGCATCAGTGGCCGGCGCTTAGCTAAAAGCTTGGCCACCGGGCCCAAAGTATTCAGCAGCACCTTCGGATACATCATGTCCAACCAGGGGCTATTGAGAACAACTCGTTTAATAAGAGCGGCCTCTGGCGCGCCGGTTTCCTGCAAATGTGAAACCCACACCGGCGCAATAAGCCCACCGGTGGAATGCGCCAAAACCGTGACATCGCCATACATCTCACCGACGATGCTCAGGGCGGTGGTGAGTTCCTTAAAGTATTGACGGAAATCGGGGCTGTAATGCCAGCGCTGCCCTTCGCGGTGCGAACGCCCGCATTTCCGTAAATCCACCGCATAAGTCGCAATATCGCGCGTCGCGAAGTATTCCGCCACATGCGCCTGAAAGAAATAATCAGTCATACCGTGCACATAAAGCACGGCGCGTGGCTTCTCGATAGCTGGTTTATAGCGAACCAGGGTGGCCACAATTTGCCCTTCCCCATCCGGGTCGCGTCCTAGTTCCAGGGTCATGTTTTCAAAGTCTTCGCCGAGCATATCCGGGTGCCAGGTAATTGGCTTCCGCGCTGCGTCATGGGTCATGCTCCCCACTGTAGTGGGGGAGTGCCCACCAACGCTCACACGGCGCACAGCACGCAACGCCAACCCAACAGCAACACCCCGCCACCAAACACCAACGCCCCAAGACCCCACTCGCCCTCAGACCCAACTCAACACCAAGACCAACCCAGCCAGCCCCATAACCGCACACAACCCACCTTCACCCCCTGCCACACCCTGTTTTATCCCCCGCTAGGGGGTAGAGGGCGTAAGGTGGATATGCGCGCGATGTGGGTTCAGCGCGGCGCAACCCTTGTTGTACAACGCTCCAACACGCTGTACGCCCGTCCGGCCGCGCCACACCATGAACCCAGAAAGCTCACCCCTATTAACCCGAATATAACGAGGTAGCCAAAAGTGTCAGATAGCAACAGCACGCCCACGAAGGTTACTGACGAGGTCGATGTTGCCCTCGTCGGTGCGGGCATCATGAGTGCCACCCTCGGCGCCATGCTTCGTCAGCTGGAACCTGGCTGGTCACAGGTCATTTTTGAGCGTTTAGATGGCCCTGCTCTGGAGTCCTCCTCCCCCTGGAATAACGCCGGTACCGGCCACTCCGCTCTCTGCGAGCTCAACTATACCCCGGAGAAAAACGGCAAGGTCGACATCACCAAGGCCGTTAATATCAACGAGAAGTTCCAGGTCTCTCGCCAGTTCTGGTCCCACCAAGTGGAACATGGCATCCTGCCCAGCCCGCGGGAATTTATTAACCCAGTTCCGCACGTTTCCTTCGGCCGCGGTGCCGATCAGGTCGGTTACCTCAAGCGCCGTTATGAGGCACTAAAGGAACACCCGCTTTTCCCGAGTATGCAGTTCAGCGATGACCGCGAGGTCTTCGCCGAGAAGCTCCCGCTCATGGCCGAGGGCCGTGACGCCTCCGAGAAGGTTGCGATCTCCTGGACCGACGCCGGCACCGACATTAACTATGGTGCCCAGACCCGCCAATTCCTCGCCGCTGCCGAAAAGGGCGGCACCGAGATCCGTTATGGCCATGAGGTCAAGGACATTTCCCGTGATGGTTCCGCTTGGAAGATCACCGCAAAGAATGTCCACACTGGCGATATCTCCACTGTGCGCGCGAAGTTCGTCTTCGTCGGCGCCGGCGGCATGGCTTTGCCGCTGCTCCAAAAAGCCGGCATCCCCGAGATCCGCGGCTACGGCGGCTTCCCGGTTTCTGGCCAGTGGCTGCGCTGCACCAACCCCGAGCTCATCGAAAAGCATGCCGCCAAGGTTTATGGCAAGGCTTCTGTTGGTGCCCCGCCCATGTCCGTCCCGCACCTGGATACCCGCGTCATTGATGGCGAAAAGGGCCTGCTCTTTGGCCCCTATGCCGGCTGGACCCCGAAGTTCTTGAAGAAGGGCACTGTCCTGGATCTCTTCAAGTCCCTGCGCCCGGCTAACCTGCCTTCCATGGCTGGTGTCGGTGTGCAGGAAATGGCCCTGACCAAATACCTCATCACCGAGGTTCTCAAGGACCAAAAGGCCCGCATGGAAGCTCTGCGCGAGTACATGCCTACCGCCCGCGATGAGGATTGGGAGCTGATTACTGCTGGTCAGCGCGTGCAGGTCATTAAGCCTGCGGGCCTGCCCAAGCTCGGTTCCCTGGAATTCGGCACCACCTTGATCAACAATGCGGAAGGCTCCATCGCTGGTCTACTCGGTGCCTCCCCGGGTGCCTCCATTGCGCCGGCTGCCATGCTGGAGCTGCTGGAGCGTTGCTTCGGTGACCGCATGATCGCCTGGGGCGACCAGATCCGCGAGATGGTTCCCTCCTATGGCAAGAAGCTTTCGGAGGACACCAAGCTCTTCGATGAAATGTGGGAGTATTCCACCAAGACTTTGCAGCTTGATCAATAAGCTTTAAGTCCACATTCAGGAGGCTCATGAAACCATGGGCCTCTTTTGTGTTTCCTAAGTTCCGCAATAAGTGACGTAATGGAAATTCTTTGGGGCTTCCATCGAGATCTCGGGGTGCGGGGAATAGGGATCCTTTAAGGCCCCAAGTAAACGCTTTGCCTCACCAACATCTGATAAAGCTGAGTCAATCACATGATTAGCCGGCAGCACAGAAGGATTATTGTTTTTGACCTCCGCCATATCCGGATCTAATTCCTGCCAGAGTTTAGTCCACTCCCGGCTTAAACCTTCACCTTCGGCTAGTTTTCGCCCACTGCTAATAATCGGTTGGCCTAACAGCAATTCATGGTGAGCATCAATGATGCCTTCTACCTCTTCGGTTGGGTAACGCGATAGCCCCAAGGGGGCCTTCATGCTTTCTAACCAGGCGTCCCGCCAGATCTGTGGATAGTGCGCCATTAACTCCTGAGCGATACCTAGTGCCTTATCCTCATCGGGATCAAAGAGCGGCAGCAGGGTTTCTGCTAGGCGCGCTAAATTCCAGGCCAGAATATGAGGTTGTTGGCCAAAGGCATAGCGGCCGTGGTGATCAATGGAGCTAAAAACCGCCTTCGGATCGTAGGTGGCAGTAAAAGCACAAGGCCCAAAATCAATGCTTTCGCCAGAAATAGTTGTGTTATCGGTGTTCATCACCCCATGAACAAAACCCACCCGCATCCACGTGGCCACAGTAGCGGCTTGGCGTTTCATAATTCGGCTCAACCACTGCGCGTAATCCGAGCAATCCGGGTCATGGCGGCGCATCCCGAAATCCGCAAGCTGCTTAGTTAATTCCAGCCCATGCAGGCGCGCATATTGGAAACTTCCCACCCGCAGGTGCGAGGCTGCAACCCGCACCAAAATCGCGCCTTCTTCGGACTGTTGGCGAAGAACTGTCTTGCCAGTCTTAATCACCGCCAAGGCTCGGGTAGTGGGGATGCCCAAGGTGTGGAGTGCTTCGGCAATCAGGTACTCGCGCAGCATGCTGGGCAAAGTGGCCCGGCCATCACCACCGCGGGCAAAAGGCGTGGGACCGGAACCTTTGAGATGAATATCTTTGCCTGCAACTTCACCCAATAAAACTGCGCGGCCATCACCTAGGCGGGGAACAAATTGCCCGAATTGGTGCCCGGCATACCCCTGGGCCACGGCATGTTCTTTGATATCTGCTCTTTGCCCCAACAGCACATCGAGATCTGCTGGGATCCCTAGTTCTTTGCCGAGTTCTTCATTAAAAAGCACCAGCTCAGGGTTGGGGCCGGAGTCAGGGGAGTAGGGGATAGAAAGCTCGGGGAATTCGGTGGCGAAGTTATGGCTAAAAACTGGGGATGTATCAGGCGGCATGCTCTTCAGGCTAGTTATGTACGGGGGCGGGTGGTTGACCCACCGAGCAAGTTTCAATTAGTTTGAATCCCGAATTAGGACAACCTTCTCTACATGGAGTGAGGTGTTAACCCCACTATGCGTACTCACCGCATCCTGATGACGTTCACTACTCCCATCCTCGCGCTATCGCTCTGGCTAAGCGGATGCTCAGCCGACCCGGACGCAACAGACAACCCCAGCCCCACGATCTCGGGGAAAGCCCCCAAAACTTAACCGAAGCGAGCCTGGAGTATTCTCCACACTACTTTCAAGGGGGTAAGAATAGACCCCCTGGCAATAGTGGTTGCCTAAAAGGTAGCTACTTAAAACCCCAGCTAGTCAGTGTTTAGTAACTCTTACCTAAGCTAAGTCGAAGATCACACAACCAAGGATGCATATTTTTTGGATCTGGTGTGCTCACAATAGATACCGAGGTGCGCGGGGAGAATGTGGGTTCTCCCGCGCACTCTCATATCCCTTTTGGGGAGGGGTTAGTCCCGCACCACCATCGTGAGAGTTTCCTTTTTGGCCGTGCCCACCTCAACTTCCAAACCCGCCTCAGCGGCGATGCGCGCAACCTCCTCGGCAGTGTGCGCATCCTGAGAACTCAAGGCCAATTCGCGGGCTAATAACCCCTTGTAGTGCTTATTGAAGTGGCTGACGACCTTGCGCGAACCATCCGGGCGAACATGCTCAACCCGCACCGTCACCGCATCTTTCAAGGGCCCTAGCGATTGGTAGGTCCCGGAGCGCAAATCCACTACCAGCTGATCAACCTGCTCTAAAGCTTGGGTGAGGTGTTTGCCCCAACGAGCCTTCATGGTCGGTAGGCTGCCATTGCGGTGTGGGCTGCCATTGCGGCGTGGGAGCTTGGAACCACCAGAAAGCCGGTAGTGCGGGATGAGGTCTTGGGCCCCAACCACCCCAAAGAAGGCGGAACCCACTGCCAAGCGGGTGCGGGCAGCATCATCTAAAGAGGCCGCCTGGAGGGCGTCATAGAGCACCCCGGTGTAGCGCTCGATCGCGGGTATGGTGGCAGAGGAGAGCACCTGTTGATTAGCGGCCGCCTCATCGCGCAGTTTCTCGGATAAACCCAGCGCAGCTAAGGTTTCATCCACGCTTAAAGCTTGCAAATCAGCGGCGATATCGCGGCGAATATCAGTTAATTCCGGAAAACGCAGGGAATCGAAATCCAGAGGTGGGAAAGAACCCCCACTAGCTTTAGTTTCCGAAGGCGGCAGAACAATCAGCATGCCCATGACAGTACCTTTTGTTGCCTTTTGCTTGTGGGCAGGACGTGTAGGAGAGTGACACCACAACATAAATGGGTGGCTGTTGGTGGTTGTCTTAGACCCACTACGGCATAATTCACAGACATGATCACTCGCATGTCCTCCCTATTCCTGCGCACCCTGCGCGAAGACCCCGCGGACGCGGAAGTACCCAGCCACCGCCTGCTGGTGCGCGCCGGATATATCCGCCGCGTAGCCCCCGGCATTTACTCCTGGCTGCCGCTTGGCCTGCGCACCCTGCGCAAGATCGAAACCGTGGTGCGCGAGGAAATGGAAGCCATCGGCGCCCAAGAGCTCAGCTTTCCCGCGCTGCTGCCGCGCGAACCCTATGAAACCACCGGGCGCTGGGAGGAATACGGCGACGCGCTCTTTCGCCTGAAGGACCGCAAGGGCAATGACTGCCTGCTGGGCCCCACCCACGAGGAGCTCTTCACCGCCACGGTGAAGGACATGTACAACTCCTATAAGGACTTCCCGGTACTGCTCTACCAAATCCAAACTAAGTACCGCGATGAAGAACGCCCTCGCGCCGGGATCCTGCGCGGCCGGGAATTCGTGATGAAGGATTCCTACTCCTTCGACATGGATGATGCCGGGCTGGACCGCGCCTATGCGGATCACCGCCAGGCTTATCAAAACATTTTCAACCGCCTGGGCGTGAATTACGCCATCTGTAAGGCCACCTCTGGGGCTATGGGTGGTTCGGCTTCCGAAGAATTCCTGGCGATCTCCCCGAATGGCGAAGACACCTTCGTTTCTGCCACCGAAGGCGATTATGCCGCCAACGTGGAGGCTGTGATCACCCCACGCGGTGAGGAACAACCCATCGAAGGCCAACCCGCTGCTGAAGTACGCGAAACCCCTGGTGCTGCCACTATGGAAGCGCTCCTGGAATGGGCAAAGGGCGAGGACCTACGCCGCGAAGATGGTACTGCTGTGGAACTCTGCGACACCTTAAAGTGCCTGGTGGTGAAGACCACCGCGCCGGGTGCTGAGGAATCCGAGCTTTTGGGTGTGCTGATTCCGGGTGATCGCGAAGTGGACATGAAGCGCCTGGAGGCCTCCTTAGAGCCCGCTAGCGTGGAGATGGCTGAAGCCGCCGACTTTGAAAAGCATGACTTCTTGGTGAAGGGCTTTGTTGGCCCGGTGGCCTTGCAAAACAATGAGGTGCGCATCCTGGCTGATCCACGGGTGGTGAAGGGCACGCGCTGGATTATTGGTGCGGATCAGGCTGATCACCACATGGTGAATGCTGTAGTGGGCCGCGAATTTACCCCGGATGGTTTTATTGAGGCCGCGGAGATCCGCGAAGGTGATCCGGCCCCGGAGAATATGGGCACCTTGACCCTGGAGCGCGGCATTGAGATTGGCCATATCTTCCAGCTGGGGCGTAAGTACACCGAAGCTTTTGATGTTCAGATTCTGGATGAAAATGGCAAACGCTGCGTGCCCACCATGGGGTCTTATGGCATTGGCGTGTCCCGCCTGATGGCGGTGCTAGCTGAGCAGCGCCATGACGACAAGGGCCTGAACTGGCCGCTGGAGGTCGCACCCTTCCAGGTGCACATGGTGATTGCCAATAAAGACGAAGCTGCCCGCGCAGCCGCGGAGAAGCTTGCCGCGGACCTGGATGACAAGGGCGTGGAAGTTATTTTGGATGATCGGCCGAAGGTGAGTCCCGGCGTGAAATTCAAGGATGCGGAACTACTGGGCATGCCGCTGATTGTGGTGCTGGGCCGCTCCTTCAAGGAGGGGCTGCTGGAAGTGCGGGTTCGCGGTGGGGAGACCTTGGAGATTCCCGCGGATCAGGCGATTGAGAAGATCAGCGAGTTGCTGGGGTAGGGGTGTGTGCGGGGCGTGCGTGGGGCGTGCGCTGTGGCAGCTGTGGGTAGCGTGCGTGAGTCGCGTGCATGAGACGCGCGTGACGCGGTGAGGCGCGCGTGCTTTGACCTCCGCTGATCTCTCCGGCATGGCGTTGGAGATTCAGCACCCCGCACCCCGCACCCGTCTGTAAGCAGATAAGAATCTTAAAGCCGTTTCTTCCGAGAGGATGAACGATGGGCAAATGGTTTGATCAGGCTCGAGAAATCGAGCGTTTACAGCGCGAGAATCAGCGACTCTTGGCGCTCGTCACGCAATTAAAGGCATGCCTCGGTGAGGAGGGCCTCGGTGAGGAGGGCCTCGGTGAGGAGGTAAGCAACGTCGATGTCTTCGGCGTGTCAGCCGAGGAGCGTCAGCTTGTTGCGGCAGGACGCAAGGTCGAAGCCATCAAGGCCTACCGTGAACGCACAAGGACAGACCTTGTGACAGCGAAGAACGCCATCGATTCCATCTCCTAAGGGGTGTAGACCCGAGATACGTGTCGCCCCGAGGGGCTCCTAATACCTGTGCCCCGAGGGACTTGCCTCCCAGCAGTATTCGCACAACGGGTGGGCTACGAGGCAGGCGGCGCGGATCCTGCGCCACCTGGAACCGTAGCGGCGGTTGATCTTCGGATCACGCTAATAGCGGCGGTAGCGCTGCTAGGTGGCTAGCTCGTAATTAGCTGCCACCGCAATGCAATAGCCCCGCCATGCATCCGTGCTGGCATAGCGCGCGGCTTTTACCCAGTGGTCATAACTTAGGGCCTCAATGTCTGAAATGAAGGCATTGGGGTCCTGTTCTGCATCTGCAGTATCAGAGAACAACCAACCAGCTTCCGCTGCTGGCGCCTGATCACCCAAGGCCTGCGCTAGTTGCTCAGCACGCTTACGGTGCACTTTGACTAAGTTATCGATGTGCTCTTGATCGGCCATAAAAGCACGCGCATAATCCAGCGCCCAGATCGCCCCATACTCGGTCTGCAGCAACTCAGCGGCGGAATCCTGCACATCAGCGTTGCTGATCGGATCAAGTGCTGGGACCTCAACCTGCTGCTCCTTCGCCAACTTCAGAGCCTGGGTTAGTACTAAGTCCTTGGACTCCTCCGGGGCTTTAGCCACCGTCTTAATCAAGGTGTCCAGCACATCACCTTCAGCTGGTTCTAGCTCATAGGTGCAGCTTTCTGGAATACGCCCATCAGCATGGTGCCCACAGAGCCGCAAGACCTCCTCATGCAAGGTGTTGGCAATATCTTCCTGCCCAGCGGCGTGCGCAACCGCTTCCGCGCGAGTGAGTTGCGCATTTGGCTGCGGGCCCAGCAAAGCACAGCCACCAAGGCTTGTGGCACCAAGCGCGAAGGTGGTTGTCAGGGCAAGATGCAAGCGAAATTGACGAGGAAAGGTCACCCAATGGATCGTAGTGATCACACCAAGACCAATGCAGGTTAGGGTGGAACACATGGCTTTCCCAAGTGCTGCCCAAGTTGAAGAATTGATCACCCCAACGGTGAGCTCCTATGGACTCGATGTCGAAGAAGTGCGTGCCACTCGCGCCGGGAAGAAATCCGTGATCGCCGTTGCGGTTGATGGGGATACGCGCCCTGATCTGGATGTGATTGAGAAGCTTTCTAAAGATCTTTCGGCAGTACTGGATGAAAGCGAAGACCAAGGGCTATACAGCTATGGTGCTTCCTACTCCCTGGAGGTCTCCACCCCAGGGGTTGACCATCCGCTGAGCAAACCACGGCATTGGCGGCGGAATCGTCACCGCTTGGTGCGCTTCGCCGACCGTGATGAAGTTTGGCGCATTGGTGCCTTAGATGAGTCTGAGTCCTCGGTGGTGTTGGTGCGTGGAAAGAGCATTAAGACCATGCAGTTGGCTAGTGCCCCTAAGGCAGTGGTAGAAATTGAATTCGCTTCGGCATCGGAAAATGAACTGGTGTTGACGCGGAAAGACTACGCTGAAGTAGCCCCGGAAGAAGATCGATTTGATGCTGCTGAAAAGCAGGAGGACAACAAGTGAATATTGATATGCGCACCCTCAAGGCAATCGAGGAACAGCAAGGCATCGCCGTACGTGACCTGCTGGAAACCATTGCCGGCGCTTTGCTTTATGCCTACCGTGAATTCCGCGGTGACACGAACCGCGAGGCTCGTGCCCGGGTAGATATTGACCGTGACACCGGTGAAGTCAATGTGATCCTCAGCGAAGTTGATGAGGATGGGGAAGTGATCTCCGAGTGGGATGACACCCCTAATAATTTCTCGCGGGTTGGTGCCCAAGCTGTGCGCGACGCCATTATGCGCCGACTGCGCGAAGCCGAAGCCGGCCGCGCCTATGATGCCTACTCTGCCTATGAACACACCGTGGTGTCTGGTGTGGTGCAACGCGATGCCCGCGCTAATGAGCGCGGCATTGTGGTTATCCAATTGGGTACCGAATTGGATTCCCAGGACGGCATTTTGCTCCCCGCGGAACAAATCCCCACCGAAAAGCTCAAGCACGGTGACCGCGTGAAGGCCTTCGTGGTGGAGGTGAACCGCGGCACCCGCAATATCCAGGTGAACCTCTCGCGCACGCACCCCGAGCTCGTCAAGGGGCTTTTCGAATTGGAAGTTCCCGAGGTTGCCGATGGTTCGGTAGAGATCACCGGCATTGCCCGTGAAGCCGGGCACCGCTCCAAGGTTGCGGTGATTGGTCGCGCTAAGGGTTTGAATGCCAAGGGCGCATGCATTGGCCCGCGTGGGCAGCGTGTGTCCAATATCATGCGCGAGCTCGGTGGCGAGAAAATCGATATCGTTGACTACTCCGATGACCCCGCAGCCTTCGTCGGAAACGCCTTGGCCCCAGCCAAGGTCATCGATGTGGAAATCATCGATGAAGAAAACCAAATGGCCCGCGTTATCGTGCCGGACTATCAGCTTTCCTTGGCGATTGGTCGGGAAGGCCAGAACGCCCGCCTGGCGGCGCGTCTTACCGGCTGGCGTATTGATATCCACTCTGATCAAGACCCCAAGCTAGAAGAGCTGCGCGCCCAAGATAAGCAACGCCGCGAAGAACAAGCCCGCGAACGCGAAGCCGCTGCTCAAGCAGAAGATACTTATGCCGAAGGTGGCTATGACGATGAAGGCTACGCCGATGATGGCTATGGCCACCAGCCCGAGGTCGATGCGCGCCCGGAGCAAGCAGAGCGCTCGGAAGCTGCCCAGGATGACGCCAACGCTGACGCACTAGCTGCCGAGGAACCCGCCGAATCCCCGGAAACTACATCGATGTTGTCCACCCAGCAGGACGCTGAAGACAGCTCCGAACCCGCTTCCGAATCCTCCACCAGCCCCGAGGTTCAACCCGAAGGTCAGGAAAATTCCGAAGACTAGGCGACTAGCTGCATCTTTGAGCTAGCTACGGGGAAGCTTCGGCAGGGCTTTGACTTAGCCCCGCCGAAGCTTTCTCGATTACACATAAGGCCCCTTGGTGCTCTAAAGTCTATGAGTGGCCCACATGCCCCTGTGGGGCCTATTCACTATGTGTTATCTCGAGGCTAGGAGGACGATGAAGGAGCGAATCCGCACCTGCATCGCTACTCGTCGTCCCATGCCAGACCACCAGTTACTGCGAGTGGTCTTGGACCCTGATAATCCCACTGTCGTCATACCCGACCCGCGGCGTCACTTGCCCGGTCGAGGCGCGTGGATCACCCCAACTCTAGGGGCAGTGGAGCAAGCCGATAAGCGCAAGGCATTCCGCCGCGCGCTCCGGGCGTCGACAGCTGTTGACGCCGGTCCGTTGCGTGCTTACCTCCAAAAGGTAGAAGCAGCAGACCCGACACCGACCAGAAAGAAGACCGAACACTGATGAGCACACGATGAAGCATCAGCGATGAACGTCACGAACAACCTCCGCACAGGTGTCGCCAGCCTTGGGTAAAACCCAAACGGGTAAAACCCCAAGGCACTTAGGACTCTAGAAGAGTTCCTGGGCACCACACCTTGCGGAGACACACCAAGGAGAAAAGTGCCAGGAAAACTACGAGTCCATGAACTAGCTAAGAAAATCGGCATTACCAGCAAGGAACTGCTGGGCACGCTGAAAGAACAAGGCGAGTTCGTTAAGACCGCATCGTCCACCATCGAACCCCCGGTGGTGAAGAAGATGCTGTCTCACTATGAAAAACTTCAGGCCGAACAAGCACCTGCTGAAGGTGCTGATACGGCCAAGGGCGCTAAGGCCTCCGCAGCTAAGTCTGCCGCGAAGCCGGGCGCCAAGGCAGCTGAAGCTAAGAGCTCTGCCGCCAAGAAGCCGGCCGCCGCACCGAAGCCCGGTGCTAAGAAGCCGGCCGCACCCAAGCCGGCCGCTAAGGCCACGCCCGCTGCAGCTGCCGAGAAGGCTGACGCTCAGCCGGCAGATGCCGCCAAGGCAACCCCCGGGGCAAAGCCAGCCGGGGCAAAGCCCGCCGGGGCAAAGCCCGCAGCCGCCAAGCCGGCCGCTGCCAAGCCGGCAGCCGCTGCTTCCGCCAAGCCCGGTGAGGCAGCTAAGAAGCCTGCTTCGCCCAAGGCCAGCCCCGCAGCCCCGGTCTTCAAAGCCGCCGAAGACAAGCCCGGCGCCCAACAAGGCGCCCAAGCTGCCGATGCCGCTAAGTCGGATGCCAAGAAGCCTTCCGAGGCTATGCCGCGCCCGATGCCTAAGCCAGGCCCCAAGCCTGGTGCCCGCGCACCGCGCGTAGCCAATAACCCCTTCTCTTCGGGTACTGAGCGCCACTCCCCGCGCCCCGGCGGTGGCCGTGGTGGTCAACCTCGCCCCGGCGGCCAACCTCGCCCGGGTGGTCAGCCGCGCCCCGGTGGCGGTCGCCCCGGTGCCGGTGCACAGGGTAAGCCCAAGTCCGATGGCCAGCGCGGTGGCGCTGGTGCCGCTCAGGGCGGCGGTCGTCGCCCCAACCCGGCCATGATGCCCCCGAACCCGGCCCAAATGCCGCGCCAAGCCGCCACTTCCGGTGGCCCCGGTGGTGGCCAGGGTGGTCGTGGTGGCCGTGGTGGCGGACCCGGCGGCGGCCCTGGTGGTCCCGGCGGTTTCCGCGGTGGCCGTGGTGGTCGCCGTGGTGGCACCGCAGGTGCTTTCGGTCGTCCCGGTGGCGCACCGCGTCGCGGACGTAAGTCGAAGCGCCAGAAGCGTAATGAATACGAGGCAATGAAGGCGCCAAAGGTCGTCGGCGGCGTTCGCCTGCCTGATGGCGGCGGACAAACCCTTCGCCTGCGTCGGGGCGCTTCCTTGTCGGACTTCGCCGAAAAGATCGGTGCCGAGGCATCGGCCCTGGTACAGGCCTTATTCAACCTTGGTGAGATGGTCACCGCCACTGCTTCTGTTTCCGATGAAACGCTGCAGCTGCTCGGTGAGGAAATCAACTACAAGGTTGAAGTTGTCTCCCCCGAAGATGAAGATCGCGAGCTGCTCGAAAGCTTCGACCTGCAATTCGGTGAAGACGAAGGTACCGAAGATGATCTCGCCAAGCGTCCGCCAGTGGTCACCGTCATGGGTCACGTCGACCACGGTAAGACCCGCCTGTTGGACACCATCCGTAACACCAACGTTGGTGGCCGCGAATCCGGCGGTATTACCCAGGGCATCGGCGCCTACCAGGTTCAGGTCAATATCGAAGACCGTGACCGCACCGTCACCTTCCTCGATACCCCTGGTCACGAGGCCTTCACCGCCATGCGTGCCCGTGGCGCTAAGTCCACGGATATCGCCATCCTGGTGGTTGCCGCAGACGATGGCGTCATGCCGCAGACCGTGGAAGCCATTAACCACGCCAAGGCCGCTGATGTGCCGATCGTGGTGGCAGTAAACAAGATCGATAAGCCGGAAGCTTCGCCGGAGAAGATCCGTGGCCAGCTCACCGAATACGGTCTGGTTCCGGAAGAATATGGTGGCGACACCATGTTCGTGGATATCTCCGCTAAACAAGGCATCAATATTGATGGCCTGCTCGAAGCTGTCCTGCTTACCGCCGATGCGGAACTCGATCTGCGCGCCAACCCCGAGATGGATGCTCAGGGTGTCGCCATCGAAGCGCATCTGGACCGCGGTCGCGGCCCCGTTGCCACCGTTATTGTGCAGCGCGGTACCTTGCGCGTGGGTGACTCCATTGTCGCCGGCGATGCCTATGGTCGTGTGCGCCGCATGATCGACGAATACGGCGATGACGTGGAAGAAGCCGGCCCCTCCCGTCCGGTGCAGGTCCAAGGCCTCAACGGTGTGCCCGGTGCTGGCGATAACCTCCTGGTGGTCGAAGATGACCGCGTTGCCCGCCAAATCGCGAACCAACGTAATGCGCGTAAGCGCAACGCCATGGCTGCCAAGCAGCGTAAGCGTGTCTCCCTGGAAGATCTGGATGCCGTGCTCAAGGAACACAGCAGCCTCAACCTCATCCTCAAGGGCGACAACGCGGGTTCCGTGGAAGCCCTGGAAGAAGCCCTCCTCAAGCTGGACATCGACGATGAGGTGCAGCTCAACATCATCGACCGTGGTGTTGGTGCCGTCACCCAAACCAACGTGTCTCTGGCTTCTGCCTCCGATGCTGTGATCGTTGCCTTCAATGTTCGCGCCGAAGGCAAAGCCACCGAGGAAGCCAATTCCGAAGGCGTGGATATCCGCTACTACACGGTTATCTACAAGGCACTGGAAGAAATCGAAGCTGCGCTTAAGGGCATGCTCAAGCCGATCTACGAGGAGCGCCAAATCGGTACCGCCGAGATTCGTGCCATCTTCAAGGCTTCGGCTATCGGCCTGATCGCCGGCTGCATGGTGGAAACAGGCAAGGTGCGCCGCAACGCCACCGCCCGCCTGATTCGCGACGGCAATGTTATTGCCGAAAAGTGCACCATCGAATCGCTGCGTCGCGAAAAAGACGATGTCACCGAGGTAGCCAAGGGCTACGAGTGCGGCATGGTTTTGAGCTACCCCAATATTGAGGTTGGCGACAAGATCGAAGCATTCGAAATGGTTGAGGTCCCCCGCGACTAATACCCGCGCTTAAGAATTCCCCACGTCGCCGGCCTCTGGCGCGTGGGGAATTTCTTTTGCTTTCCCCGATACCTACGGGCTGGGGTTTATCTCCCCCGTGACCGGGGTGCAGAATCAAAGCTTTGCCGCGCCTGGTTTAAGATGGGGCGCGAGTCTGAGAAAAAGAAGAGTTTAGAAGAATCACCAACTCATAGCGGTGATTAAAAGGAGAAGACCATGGTAGATAAGGCACGCGCGGCCCGTTTGGCCAAGCGAATCCAAACGATCGTCGCTTCCGCAATTGAACGCCAGATCAAGGACCGCCGACTCGAATTGGTCACCATCACCGACTGTCGAGTCACCGGAGATCTCCACGACGCCACCATCTACTACACCGTGCGTGGCCGCAATATCGAGGACGAACCCGATATCCCCATGGCCGCTGAAGCCCTCAAGAAGGCCCGTGGCCAACTGCGCAAAATCGTCGGCGATGAACTCGGCGTACGTTTCACCCCCACCTTGGCCTTCGAGCATGACACCGTGCCGGAAACCTCCGCGCACCTTAATGAAATCCTCGAACGCGCCCGCAAGCGCGACGCGGAGCTTGCTGAATTAAAACGTAAGGCCAAACCAGCAGGGGACCCCAACCCCTATAAGATCGACGACGACGAGGAAGCCTAAGATGCAGCGGGCAGCAGAACTGCTGCGCTCTGCTACCAAGGCTGTCGTCATTGGCCATATCCGGCCCGATGCAGATGCCATCGGGTCCATCGGCGGCATGATTATCGGTCTGGAAAAACTCGGTATTCCCTGCCAGGGGCTTATTGGGCAAACCACACCCATCCCCGACAATATGCTGAGCATCCCGCGTGCCGAAACGATCTCCTGCACCGAAACCCTCCCGGAAGCAGACCTCGTGGTCATCGTGGACTGCGGTTCCATCGACCGCACTGGGGCACTGGCTCAGCAGGTCGCCGCACACCCGAACACCTTGGTGCTAGACCACCATGCTTCCAACACTGGTTTCGGCAACCACAATGTGGTGGCGAAGGTGGAATCCACTACTTCTTTGATCGCCGAGCTCTTTGAAGAAATGGGCATCGAGCTTGATGTGGAATTAGCCCACGCACTTTATGCCGGGCTGGTAACCGATACCGGGAGCTTCCGTTGGGGTACCTCACGGATGCACCTTCTAGCCGCCAAGCTCATGGACACCGGACTTAATGTGCGCATCATCGGTGAAGAACTCATGGACAACACCACCGTGCGCGATACCCGCCGGATCGGTGCTGTCCTTGCCAACCTGCGCACCTACACCGTCGGCGACATTAAAGTCGGTGTGCTGGTTGCCAACCATGGGGTGATCTCCACCTGCTCGGATGCTGCTGTGGAATCCCTCGTCGATGCGGTCCGTGCTCTCGATGGCGTAGAACTAGGGGTGGTCTTAAAAGAAAACGACCCCGATATTTGGTCCGTATCCTTGCGCTCCACCAGCATGAACGTCGCCAATATCGCAGTGAAACTTGGCGGCGGAGGCCATATCCCAGCTGCTGGTTATACCGCCCGCGGTGATCGCGATCGTGTTCTCAAGGAGCTACTCGCTAACCTATGACCCCCGCCTCAACCCAACAATCGCAGGCGGACACAACCCATAATGTGTCTGCCCGCGATATCTTTGCACTCGCTTTCCCCGCACTCGGCGTGCTGGCAGCCACCCCGCTCTACCTCCTGCTTGATACCGCAGTAGTCGGCCGACTCGGCGCCACCGCACTCGCAGCCCTCGGTGCAGCCACCACCATCCAAGCCCAAGTCACCACCCAGCTCACCTTCCTCAGCTACGGCACCACCGCCCGCGCTTCCCGCCTTTATGGTTCCGGCAAGCGCGATGAAGCCATCGAAGAAGGCGTACAAGCCACCTGGGTGGCCTTAGGTGTGGGCCTGGTGATCGCCACCATCGTGATCCTCGGCGCCCCCTGGCTTACCAGCGCTATCGCGGTGGATAGTGCCGTAGCCGCCGAATCCACCCGCTGGCTTCGCATCGCCGCTATCGGCGTGCCCTTCATCTTGTGCATCATGGCCGGCAATGGGTGGCTCCGCGGCATCCAAGACACCAAACGCCCCCTCTATTTCACCCTCGCCGGTGTCATCCCCGGGGCCTTGTTGGTGCCCTTCTTAGTGGGGCGTATGGGTATCCAGGGTTCCGCTATTGCCAACCTCACCGGGGTGCTTATTACCGCCGGGCTTTTCCTTTTCACCTTATGGAAAGAACACCACGGCACCTGGGCACCAAAACCTGAGGTGATGAAACAACAGCTCATCCTAGGCCGCGACCTGATTCTTCGTTCCCTAAGCTTCCAGGTGGCCTTCATTTCCGCCGCCGCCGTAGCCGGACGCTTTGGCCAACACGCGCTGGCCGCACACCAGGTGCAACTCCAACTCTGGAACTTCATCACCCTTATCCTGGATTCCCTAGCCATTGCCGCCCAAACCCTTACCGGCGCAGCCCTTGGGCGCGGCAGCGTTGAGATCGCCAAGAAGGTCGGCATCCGGGTGACCTTCTATTCCTTCGTATTCTCCATTGGGGTGGCAGGCGTTGCTGCTGCCGGGGTGGGCATTATCCCCGGGATCTTCACCCACGATGAAGGTGTTATTCACGCTATGACCTCCGGGCCCTGGTGGTTAATGGTGGGCATGATTATTGCCGGTGGTGTGGTCTTCGCCCTCGATGGGGTGCTTTTGGGTGCCTCCGATGCAGTATTCCTACGCAATGCCACCATGGTCTCGGTACTCTTAGGTTTTATCCCTGGTGTGCTGATCGCTTATCTCGTTGACGGTGGCCTCACCGGCATCTGGATGGGCCTCACCGCCTTCATCTTGCTGCGCCTCGTCTTCGTGGTGTGGCGCTTTAAGTCCATGAAATGGGCAAAATAATATGACCACCACGCTCTGGGCAGTTGCAGACTTGCACGCCTCGGTGCCCGCCAACTTAGAAAGGGTGCCAGATATTCAACCAGCCGACCCCTCGGACTGGTTGATTGTCGCTGGTGATGTCGCAGAGCGAACCGAATTAGTCCTCGATATCCTCTCGGATCTCAAAGCCCGCTTCCACACCGTCATCTGGGCACCCGGGAACCATGAACTCTTCTCCCGCGCCAATGACACCCACCGCGGCCGCGATAAATACACCCAACTGGTTGATGGCTGCCGTGAGATCGATGTACTCACCCCAGAAGACCCCTACGCGGTTTTCGATGGGGTGACCATCGCACCGCTTTTCACCCTCTACGACTATTCCTTCCGGCCTGCTGGAATGACCGTGGAAGCAGCGCTGGAACAAGCCCGCGAAAAACGCATCCTGATGACCGATGAATTCGCCATCGCACCTTTCGCAGATATCCGGGCGTGGTGTTGGGATCGACTGACTTACTCCATTAAGAGGCTCAGTCGGATCGAGGGCGAAACAATTTTGATTAACCACTGGCCCTTGGTCCAAGAACCAACGGACCGCCTCGCCCAAGCAGAACTCGCCTTATGGTGCGGAACCCGACACACCCGCGCCTGGGCGACCCGGTACCGTGCCCGCGAAGTCATCTACGGGCACCTGCACCTACCCGGGACCATCAAGGTCAATGGGGTGCCGCATACTGAGGTCTCCTTGGGCTACCCACGTGAGTGGGAGAAAAGGAAACACCCACAACCCTGGCCCTATCCGGTGATGACGATGGGGGAGGGGAGGAACTAATGCTTGACTCCGCTCTTTTCCCAGCCGAAGCACGCTGGTGCTATGTCACAGTCGACATGAGCAACCCCGATTTAGAAAACTTCCGGCACCTTCACCCCCTAGAGCAAGCCGTGGTGTCGCATTCTGTGCGCCTACGCAAAGCCGAATTCGGTGATGCCCGCTGGTGCGCCCACCGCGCCTTAAAAGAACTAGGTTTAGGCAATGGCCTACCAGTACTTCGCGGGGACCGCGGCATGCCACTATGGCCTGATGGTGTGTGCGGCTCCTTAACCCACACCAATGGTTTCCGCGCCGCTGTTGTCGCCCCCACCTGGTCGGTGCGCTCCATGGGCTTAGATGCCGAACCAGCAGAACCCCTGCCAGAAGGAATCCTGGGCTCTATTGCGCGCCCCGGGGAACTCCCCAGGCTCGAAAAACTTGCTGATGCTGGGATCCCAGCCCCGGATCGCTTGTTGTTCTGCGCCAAGGAAGCAACCTATAAAGCGTGGTTCCCGATGACGCATCGCTGGTTAGGTTTCGAAGACGCGGAAATTGATCTGCGCCTAGATGGCACCTTCGTGTCCTATCTTCTGGTTCGCCCCACTCCGGTTCCCTTTATCCGTGGGCGGTGGATGATTCGCAATGGTTATGTCATTGCCACCACCGCGGTGCCAGCGGAAGGACAGGAAGATAATGGCCCCTTCCACCAGGTACTTTCCTAATTCTTCGAAACCCTAGGCGATAACTGATCAGGGTGTGACCCCTCAGCGTTGCTAAGGTCCCCAATAGTTAAAAACACCAAGTGAAAACTTGCTCAATAAACCCAGCCAGATAAATGCTCCTGGCCACTGAGGAGATCTAGCAATGAATAGTCCATCTTTTGCTGTCCTGGACTTCGAAACGACCGGTTTTAGGCCCTCGGATCGCGTCCTAGAAATTGGGGTGGTCACCCTTGATGCTGAAGGCAACGCGCAAGAAAAATGGCAAACCCTGGTGCAACCAGACCGCCACTTCGATAACGCCAACGTCCATGGCATCCAACCCAGCATGGTCGCTGGGGCACCACGGTTTTCCGAAGTAGCGAAAGAATTCGCCCAACGCATCAATGGCCGCGTTATGGTCGCCCACAACGCCCCCTTTGAAACCCGCTTCCTGCGCAATGAATTCCAACGCCTCCAGGTGCAGCTTCCAGAAAATATTGATTGGACGCTATGCACCCAAGCTATGGCGCAGCGCTATCTCGATGGGCATGTCCGCAAACTCTCTGACTGCCTCAAGGTTGCTGGTATTAATAATCGCCACCCGCATGCCGCTTTAGGTGATGCGGAAGCTACCGCTGAACTATTTAGGCACTTCCTGCCGAAAATGCGTGGCTACCTTGATAGCTGCGAGGTACTCAACCTCAACCTCGATGCTCTGAACGGCCTCGATAGCGCCCCAGTGCTGCCGCGCAAGGATACGAGCGTTGATGTTGCTAAGGAACATTGGCTTGCCCGCTTGGCTGCTAGCACCTCCTCCTATAACAGTGATGAAGCTGCCCGTGAGTACCTCAACCTCTTAGCTGATGTGTTGGTTGATGGCCGCCTTGATGAAGGTGAAGTCGAAGCCCTCGTTGAGCTGGCCTCTAAGTACCAGCTTGGCGCCGATGATGTGGCCGAACTACATGATCGCTTCCTGCGTTCCCTGGCTGTTGATGCCTGGGCTGATGGGGTCGTCACCCCAGCTGAACGCAGCTGGATTATCCGTATCGCCGATGAACTCCAGGTGCCGCATTCCCGCGTCACCAAATTGCTGGCCACCCCAGCAGAATCCCGCAAGGCCGGCTCCTTCAACGAGTCCGCCCTTGAGCTATTACCTGGTGATCGCGTGACCTTCACCGGTGCCTTGGCGCTACCTCGTGAAGAGTGGGAAGCCCGCGCCACTGCTGCTGGTCTTAATGTCGGCGGTATTCGACAAAACTCCAAACTGCTTGTAAGCGCAGACCTGGATTCGATGTCCGGCAAAATGCAGCGTGCCCGCCGCTTTGGGGTGCCGGTGGTTGATGAACCCACCTTCACCCGCCTGCTTCAAGATCTGGTGGACCAAGAACCTGATCTTGCCGAGATCAGCGCCGAAGATACTGCCGAGACTGCTGAGCAGACCACTGAGCCCACCGCTGCTCATGGCGTGAAACTTGAAGAGATGCTGAAGGAGGCAGATGACACCCGCAACTCTGCTTTCAATGTGCTTCAAAAACTAGGGGAGCCCGCAGCAGAATCCCCAACCGGCACGGGTGCCGGTTATCGCGCGTATCTCAATGCGCGCAGTGAGCCAGAGGCACAAGAGGAAGCAGCTAAAAGCACTCAACCCCACAGCAGTGATGCTACGGCGGATTCCCTCAGTATTCAGTGGCAGGAGATTTTCCCCTGGCTGGTAGTTGATCCGCGGATCACGCACACTGCCACCAATGTGGCTGAAGAGTGGCTCACTCAACACCACGATGAGCAGCTTTCCGATATCAGTCCGGCGTTGACCCCGCAGATGCGGCCTACTGGTTTGCAACCAGATCAACTGGTGGTTTCCCGCTGGTTCGCTCGCTACCCAGAACCGCTACGCGCTCGGGTTAGTGACCTTGAAGGTGTGCCCGGTGTGGGCCGTATGCGGCTGCAAAGCCTGGTCTATAGCGTTGTGCTCCTAGCGCTTGATGAATGGGACTCCGGTGATGATCAATCCGAGGAACTTACCGAAGAAATCAACCCGGAACTGCTCGATGGTGACCTAGAAAGCATCTATGAAGAGCCCGGCGATGAACTGATCACCCCAGATGTTTATCACGCTGATGATGAGGGCCAAACCGTTGAGTCGCATCTTCGTCTGCTGAGCGGTTGGGCGGCACTGACCGGCCAATGGCCGAACAAGGATGATGAGAATCTACCTACCGCGGTACGCCAGGCCATGGCCATTACTGACCCCACCGCGGAGATCATCGAAGAAGCTCGCCTAGAGTTCCTCCGCGCGCTCGGTGCCGATGAGCGCTATGCCTTCATCTTCCAAAAGCGCTTCCAGGGCAATAAAACCCTCGAAGATATTGGCAAGAAACTGCGGGTCACCCGCGAACGCGTCCGTCAACTTGCACGTGCTCTTCAAGCTGAGGTGGATGAGAACTGCCCGGCGCTTAATGTGCTGATCACTGCGATAGGGCAGCGCATTGATCCTTGGATGCGCAAAGAAGAACTCCTCGATGCGCTCCCAATGCTCAAGGAACCCACGGCTACCAGCCGGCATTTCCTGCTGGATCTTGCTGCCTTGGCGAAGCAGCAGTGGCGTTTGGACCAAGAGTGGTTGATCCTCGAAGGTGCTGATGAACGCCTAGAAGAAGCCATTGACAGATTCGCTGATCAATATGGTGTTGCTGATGTCTCGGAGCTTGCCGAAGCTATGGGCACCAGCCCCAAAGATCTCACCGCCCGGCTACGCAAAACCCAACGCGCTTGGGTACGTGGCGGGTTAGCCCGCACCAAACAAGGCACCGTGGTGGACCGCGCAATCGCTGAACTGTCCATTCGCAATAACCCCATGAGTGGCGATGCCCTGGCGAAGATGATGAAGGATCGTTCCAAGCGATCCATCGCCAATGCTCTTAGCCTGGACCCACGGGTGCACCGCTGCGGGTTAGACCGTTGGGCCTTAACTGAGTGGGGGCTAGAAGAGTGGACCACCATCACTGATTTCCTACGCCGCCGCATTGAAGAGGCCGGTAGCCAAGGAGCTTCCTTAAAGAAGCTCCAACGCGAAGTAGTCCGATACGGGGCCTCCCCGAAGTCCCTGCTGTCTTATGCCAGTAGCCCGGAGTTCGAGATCCGTAATGGGCGCGTATTTAAATCCACTGTTGAGGCAGTCAATGAGGCAACCCCTCAAGAAGCCCGCGGCCTTTATCTTCGCGATGGCGTGTGGTCCTTGCTCCTCACCGTCAACTCGGATGCACTACGTGGCTCCGGAATGCCGGTGCCCGGCGCTATCGCCGCGCTTTATGACGTGCCCTTCAATGGGCAAGTGCAGGTACCGAGCGAACTGGGGCCGCAAACCTTTAGCTGGCGTGCGAACACTTACGCCACCTCCACTATCCGGCGTTTCCTCGAACACCTTGAGGTAGAAGAAGGCCAACGCGTGTGGCTGCACTTTGGTCCCAATAAATTCGAGGTCACCAAAGCCACCGATAGCGTTGAGACCAGCGAGCCGGTAGCCAAACTCCTCAATGCCACTGGCTTCGATGATCTGCATGATCCCACCCAACTCGATGGGGCAGCGGCCATGAAGATTCTTGCTGAAGCCATTGGCTTAACCCCTGAGACCCCACGCCGCAGGATCATTTCTGCCATGTGGGATCGCCGCGATCAAGAACTCGAGGATCTGCTCCGATCCCTCTAGCAAATAGTCGCTGCGACATACCGAGGTGAGCTTTGGGCCCTTATTAACCCGGAAAACACTCTCGGTAGGGGATAATAAGCGGGCATTGCCACACAAGCACCGAAGTGCACAGTCACACAAAGTGCACAAGCACATAGGTGTAGGGCAATGCCCGCTTTATGTTTCACCGCCCAGCGATGTTCCATACGCGCGAGGTCCCTCCTCGCGATCAGTAGAAGAAAGCCCACCGAACACCACACACCATGGCCAAACAGGAAGACGCGCTCATTGAGCTGCCCGGACGCGAAAGAATTCTCGCTGCCGCGCGCACGCTCTTCCCCCAACGCGGCTTCAGCAAAACCACGGTGCGAGATATCGCACAGGCCGCAGAAGTAGATGTGGCACTGATTGCCCACCACTTCGGCAATAAAAGAAACCTCTACGAAATCGCCACCAAAACCCCCATTGATCCATTGGATCTCGCCAAACGGCTCAAAGACATCGGCCCTGATACCGCTGGAGAAGCAGTCACCCGCCTTATGGCCGAACTGTGGTTGTCACCAATGGGGCCTAGCTATATCGCCCGCGTACGCGCCATCGTGGAAGAACCCGGTTCTTTTAGGGATATGCGCGAACGCCTCGATATTGTCTTTTGGGGTCGTATCCGCCGCGAACTTAGCGCCGCCGGCTACCCCGATGCAGACCTTCGGGTAGACCTCGCCCAAACCACACTCTTCGGGTTCTTCGCCGGCAAAGTCTTCCTTGAACAACCAGAACTAAAGCGCCTCGATATTGAAGGCATTGTGGATTGCTGCGCTCCGGTGGTGCAATGGCACCTCACCGGCCGCCCTGTGCGCGAAGCCGATGCACACCCTAATGCCGAGCACGACCCTGACCCCAACCAATTCCCCCTCTTTTAGCAAGGCGGCATCAACAAACACATCATGCGTCTATGGAGCATTCACCCCAGCCTGCTAGATAGCAAAGGCCTCGTTGCGTGCTGGCGAGAAACCCTCCTGGCCCAAAAAGTTTTAGCCGGCCACACCCGCGGCTACCGCCAACACCCGCAACTCCTACGCTTCCGGGAACAAGAAGACCCACTTGCCAGCATCGGCTGTTACCTCCAGGGCATTCATGCCGAGGCTTGCGCACGTGGCTATAACTTCGATGCCACAAAAATTCTTTTCCCCCACACGCAGGCCTCAAAGATCATGGTTACTAAGGGACAAGTCGACTTCGAAATCCAGCACCTGCGCAAGAAACTTCAAGAACGTGACCCGCAGTGGCTAGAAAGCAGTGCTTGGCACTACTCCCAGCCACCACTAAACGCACTCTTTACTCTCATCCCGGGGCCCATCGCCGAATGGGAGCGCCCCTAAACACAGCCCTATTCTTCAGGCGGCGGCGGGGGAGTAGGAGCGCCCTTCGGCGGGGCAATCTTCGGGTAATCCCGCACGGTCCCGACGGCGCCCACAGACTCAGCAGCCGATCCGCATGCCGCCTCCCCATCAGCACGCCCACCAGCACCGCCAGCAGCAGCACCAGTAACCACAGCGGTTGCCGCACCCACCTTCGGCCGATGCGGTGCCGGATCCCAATGCCCATCAACGGCCTTGCGTTGCACCACAATCGCCACCGCCAAGAGCACAAGCCCAATCAGCAGCACCGCGAGCGCCCCCAGGTTCCCACCAAGCTTCGTAGCCCCAGCAGCAAGAATGCCGATCCAACCAAAATCAGCATCCCCGAAGGTCGTGTTCTCCTCACCAAAGGAGCCCAACACCAACACCAAGAAGCCCGGCAACAGCGTAATTAACACGCCATTAGCAAAGGCCCCGAATACCGCACCGCGGCGCCCGCCGGTCGCATTGCCATAAACACCGGCAGCACCACCGGTAAAGAAGTGGGGCACCAACCCCGGCAAAATCAACGCCGCCCCAAACATTGGGTTCAACCAGGTCGCCAGTAAAGCCAACCCCACCAAACCACCAATGAAGGAAGAAATAAACCCAATCAGCACCGCATTTTGGGCATAGGGGAACACAATCGGGCAATCCAGTGCCGGAATCGCGCCGGGCACAAACTTCGCCGCAATGCCTTGGAATGCGGGGATCAACTCACCCAAGATGGTGCGCACACCAAACAGAATCACAGCCACACCCACACCGAATTTCAGGCCTTGATTCACCGCCTGCATAAAGTAATTCCCCGTCGAGGTAGCCCCACCATCAAAAGCCGCAAACGCCACCTCTTCACCAGCGCGGAATAACAAAATCACCGCCAACACCAGGTACATCAACACCATCGATAGCGCGGTCGACACCATCGAATCCCGCAGGAAGCGCAAACCCTCCGGCAAGCGCAATTCCTCCGTAGAAGGGGAGTTCTTCCCCACCAAAGACCCCACCGCACCGGCCGTAATATAGCCGGCTGTCCCAAAGTGCCCAATCGCAATCGAATCATCCCCACTAATCCGACGCGTCCATGGGTGCGCCAACGCCGGCAAAGACACCATCATGATGCCCAGCACCACCGCGCCAACACCCACCACAATCCAGGCGTTATAACCCGCCAGCGCCAACACCATGGTCAACAAGGTCGCCATAAAGAGCACATGGTGGCCCGTTAAAAACACATAGCGCAGCGGAGTGAAGCGTGCGAGCAACAAACTCACCGCAAACCCCAAAATCATCAGTCACGCCACCTGGCCACCAAATTGATCCTGCGCGATCCCCACAATCGCCTCATTAGTAGGCACCACTCCATGCGCCCCGGTAGGGCCTTCCACCATCACCCCCAAAGGTTCCAGCGAAGCACTCACCAACCCCGCTCCCCCAGCGATCAGCAAAAACCCGAGGGTGGCTTTAATCGCCGCTCCCACAACCTGCCCGAAGGGTTTCTTCAACGCCGCTAAACCAACAGCGGTAATAATGCCGATCAAAAACGCCGGAACAGCCAAAATCTCATTGACCACGAACTGGGCAATACTCATCACAATATGCATGTCAGCCTGCCTTTAAACGTCATAAAGATCGCGCAGCGCCGCGTCGATCTCCCGCGTATCCGTAAAATCCTCAACTACCCGCACCGGGATCCCCACATCCCCCAACGCGCGCGCAATCTCGCCGGAAGTCAGCACACAATCCGCTTCCTTCGCCTTACCCTTCGCACTAATCGTGTCGGTGGCTTCCACCTGAATAAACCGCGCCCACCCCCAGCGCTCCAGCACCGTCTCCAAGGTGTTCTTCAAAAACAAGGAAGTACCCAACCCATTGCCACACACCGTGAGGATCTTGTCGTGCGTACTCGACACCGCACTCTGCTCAACCTTTCGGGCAGTGCTTTCCGAGCTCGGCGTCCCAGACTCCCCAGGAATGCTGGCGAGAATGCGGTGGACTTCGCTTGCCGAAGCGGCTTCATTTAAACGCGAGTAGGTGTCCTTATCCCCGATGATGCGCGCCAGCTGCGCCATTGCCCTGGTGTGCGCCGAATCATCCACCGCCGCTAAGGCAACCACCACACTCACTGGATCATTGCGCTTATGCCCAAACTCCACCGGGGTAGCCAGACGCACCCACGAGATCGCCGTGTCATGCACCGCAGCGCTGGGCCGGGCATGCGCAAAAGCGAAGCCCGGGGCAATCACAATATAGGGGCCTTTATCGACCACCATGTCGATCATCGCCTGGGTATAAGCCGGCTCAATAATCCGGTCATTTTCCAATAACCCACCGGCCAGGCGAATAGCTTCTTTCCAATCCTTCACCGGTGCATCAACCCGGATGCGCGAAGGATCCAACAAACTACTCAAGGTATTCATAGGCTGGATCCTAAAAGGACTTTTAGAGCTTGCCAATACCCCTTTTAAGGGCTACAGCTACAAAGTCGAAGGACGCGCCACAAACACCGTGGCCAAACGCTTACCTTGCTCTTTCACCAACGCCACCGCACGGCCCTCCGGATCCACCGCGGCAAAGGTCCCCTTCAACCCACGCGGCTCTAGCCATTTACCCATCGCCAAATCAGCAGCCTCCTGGGTAGTGACCTCAAGGACCGGGAAACACAGCGGAAGCGCCTCATCTAAAGACATAAACTTCGGTTCCTCTTCCAATAGCGCCAACTCCGTGGCCTGCTCAATGGAAAAAGAGCCCACCGCGGTACGCCGCAATGCAGTGAGATGCCCACCAACCCCTAAAGCCTCACCCAGGTCACGAGCCAACGCCCGAATATAGGTGCCCGAAGAACACGCCACATCCACATCCAGATCAATAAAACCCTCGCCCCGGCGAATCTCATGCACCTTAAAACTGTCGATGCGCACCGGGCGCGCCGGGATCACAACATCCTCACCTTCACGCACCCTCTCGTGGGCGCGCTTGCCATTAATCTTGATGGCACTCACCGCGGTGGGACGCTGCATAATATCGCCGCTTAAATCCGCCACCCCTTGAAGAATCCGCTCATCCTCAATCGCAGCGATAGCAGCCGGCTTAGCCTGCGAAATAATCTCGCCTTCTCGGTCATCAGTGGTGGTAGCCGAACCCAAGCGGATCGTGCCCTTATAACGCTTATCGGCTTTGGTGAGATGCGCTAAAAATTTTGTGCCGCGATTAATACCCGCGACCAATACCCCCGTAGCCATCGGGTCCAAGGTTCCGGCATGCCCAACCTTGCGGGTACCGAAGTATCGGCGCAGCGTGGACACAACATCATGGGAGGTCATCCCCGCGGGTTTATCAACAATGGCGATCCCGCCCAGTACCTGTGAACTCATGGCACAAGCCTATGTCGTAATCTGTTGCAGTGGAGATTCGGCAGCAGATTTGGCACGGACTAGAAGATGTACCCGCAGACCTCGTGGCCTCCGTGGTCACAATCGGGGTCTTCGATGGGGTGCACCGTGGACACCGCACGCTCATTGATCGCGCCATCCAACGCGCTCGCGAACTCAATGTTCCCAGCGTGCTCGCAACCTTCGACCCGCACCCGCTATCAGTAGTGCGCCCCCAAAATGTTCCACCCATGCTCTCCACAGTGGATGACCGCGCCCGCTTAGCCCACGAACTGGGAATCAACGCAGTGCTCGCCTTCCGCTTCACCAAAGAGATGGCCGCACTCTCACCAGAAGAATTCTTCAGCTCCGTTCTCGTAGACACCCTCAAAGTCAAAGCCGTAGTTGTGGGCGAGAACTTCACCTTCGGCCACAAAGCCGCCGGCACTACCGACACTCTCCGCGAACTCGGCGAACGCTATGGCGTCGAGATTGATGTCCTACCGCTTCTCAATGACGGCCCCCAACGGGTCTCCTCCTCCGAAATCCGCGGGCTGCTCAACCACGGTGACCTCACCAAAGCCGCCGAAGCACTCGGTCGCCCCTATAGCGTGTGCGGCGAAATTGTCCGCGGTGCCGGCCGCGGCGGTAAGGAATTGGGTTACCCAACCGCCAACCAATACTTCCCAGACTCCGTCGCCCTCCCCGGTGATGGTGTCTATGCCGGCTGGTTCGAAATCGTCGATGCCAAAGGCCCTACCGGAGACATGGAAGAAGGCGTGGCCTACCCAGCTGCCATCTCCATTGGCACCAACCCCACCTTCGGTGATGAACGCCGCAGCGTGGAATCCTTCGTGCTCGATCGCGACGCCGACCTCTACGGCCGGATCGCGCGAGTAACCTTTGTGGAAAAGCTAAGGGACATGCATAAGTTCCACGGCGTAGAAGAACTCCTCGATGCCATCGGGGCTGATGTGGAAGCCACCCGAAAGGCGTTAGGAGCCTAAAACAGAAAGGTCGCCTTTCCACAGATGGCTGCTCCCACAAAAATCATCCTCGATCTCGACACCGGCATCGACGATGCCATGTGCTTGACCTACGTCCTGGGATCCCCAGAAGTTGAACTCATCGGGGTCACCGGAGTCTTCGGCAACGTCCAAGTCGAACAAGGTGTGCGCAACGCACGCGCAATTCTCGCTCTCTATAGGCAAAATCACATCCCAGTCATTGCTGGTGCTTCCAGACCAGAACAGGGCAGTGGCCCCTATGAAGTCGAAGAGATCGTGGAATTCATCCACGGCCACAATGGAATCGGCAATATCGACATTCCCGATGCCAGCGAACCGGCCACCACCGACGCCAAAGACGCCGCAGATTTCCTCATCCAGGCCTACCACCGCTTCGGCCAAGATCTCATCATCGTGCCCACCGGACCAGAAACCAATATCGCCGAAGCCATGCGGCGCGACAAAGACTTCGCACACGGCGCCCGTATCGTGCTCATGGGCGGAGCAGTCACCATCCCCGGCAATGTCCGACCCTGGTCGGAAGCAAATATTTTTGGCGACCCCGATGCCGCTAACTACCTGCTGCGCACCGCCCCGCAGATCACCATGGTTGGGTTGGATGCCACCCAACAAGTCCGGCTCACAAAAGAAGACACCGCCCGTTGGCGAGGCAACCCCAAAGGTGATTTCCTCGCCGATGCCGTCGACTACTACATCGACGCCCATGATCGCACCGCGCCGGGACTAAACGGCTGCTACCTGCATGATCCACTGGCCACCGCGATTGCGATTGACCCTAGCTTGGGCCGCTATGTGCCGCTTAATCTCAAGGTCGATACCGATGGCCCCACCCGTGGGCGCACCATCGCCGATGAAACCAGGTTGAGTAAAACCCCTAAAACCTGCCACGTCACGGTCGGTGTGGACAAGGAGCGTTTCCTGGCGGAGCTTATGAGCCGCATCCTTCGTGTGGTAGGGTCGTAGCGCTCACCAAGATGACTGCGGTCCACAGCAGTTAGAGCATCAAGAGTATGTGGACTGAAATAAACTAGGAGATTTCGTGGCTCTGACCCCGGAGAAGAAGAAGGCCATTTTGGCCGAGTACGGCCTACACGAGAGCGACACCGGTTCCCCGGAAGCTCAGGTGGCCTTGCTCACTGATCGCATCAACACGCTGACCGAGCACCTGAAGACCCACAAGCACGATCACCACTCGCGCCGCGGCCTCTTCCTGATGGTTGGTCGTCGTAAGCGCCTGCTCAAGTAC
Source organism: Corynebacterium spheniscorum (assembly GCF_900113445.1). GTDB lineage: Bacteria > Actinomycetota > Actinomycetes > Mycobacteriales > Mycobacteriaceae > Corynebacterium > Corynebacterium spheniscorum. The sequence continues at coordinate 57,356 of NZ_FOPJ01000003.1, read as the reverse complement.
CTCACGGACAACGACATCACTCGTTACCGTAAGCTGATCGAGCGTCTGGGTCTGCGCCGCTAACCTAGCCTCAAAGTTGAGCCCGTTCTAAGTTTTTTACTTAGGGCGGGCTTTTCGCTGCTAGAGTGAGTCTCTGTTGAGCGAAGAGTCAATCAACACGCGGTGGCACCGATGACCACCGCCGAGATAGAAAAACGTTCAGGAGAACACCTGCATGAGCCAAAAGAATGCCGTCGAATTCCACGAAGATCCGGATTACGGCATCATCGAGGCCACCGCGACCTTAGATAACGGTCGCCACGGAACCCGCACCATCCGCTTTGAAACCGGTCAGCTTGCTCGCCAGGCCGGCGGATCGGTCACCACTTACCTCGATGAAGACACCATGCTGCTCGCCACCACCACGGCCAGCAAGCAACCCCGTGAGGGATTCGACTTCTTCCCCCTTACCGTTGACGTTGAAGAACGCATGTATGCCGCGGGCCGCATCCCCGGCTCCTTCTTCCGTCGCGAAGGGCGCCCGTCTACGGATGCGATCCTGGCTTGCCGCCTGATCGACCGCCCGCTGCGCCCCACCTTCGTTAAGGGTCTGCGCAATGAAGTTCAAATTGTTATCACCGTGCTCTCGCGCGACCCCAAGGATTTCTACGACGTCGTAGCCATCAATGGTGCCTCCGCTGCCACCCAACTCTCCGGCCTTCCGGTTTCCGGTGCCGTCGGCGGTGTCCGCATGGCGCTCGTCGACGGTGACTGGATTGCCTTCCCGACCGTTGAGCAACACGAAGAAGCTGTCTTCGAAATCGTGGTTGCCGGTCGCCTCAGCGGCAAGAAGAACGATGATGTTGCCGTCATGATGGTCGAAGCTGGCGCCACCGAATCCGTCATGGAAAAGGTGAAGGACGGTGCCACCGCCCCCACCGAAAAGGTTGTCGCAGAAGGCCTCGAAGCCGCCAAGCCCTTCATCGCCACCTTGTGCAAGGCTCAAGCGGGCCTCGCCGAGCGTGCCGCCAAGGACACCCAAGAGTTCCCGCTCTTCCCGCCGTACACCGATGAGATCTACGAAGCAGTCGAGAAGAAAGCCTCGACCAAGCTCGCCAAGCTGCTCAAGCTCAAGGGCAAGCAGGAACGCGACGAAGCCACCAACGAGCACATGGAGCAGGTCGAAGAAGCTCTGCTCGACCGCTTCGAAGATTCCGGCAAGGAAATCCGTGCTGCCTATAACGCCCTGATGAAGAAGATCGTGCGCCGCATGATCCTCACCGATCACTTCCGTATCGACGGCCGTGGCGTCACCGATATTCGTGACCTTGGCGTGGAAGTTGATCTGATCCCGCGTGCACACGGTTCTAGCCTCTTCGAGCGTGGCGAAACCCAGATCCTCGGTGTCACCACCTTGGACATGCTCAAGATGGAACAGCACATCGATTCGCTGTCGCCGGTGGAAAACAAGCGTTATATCCACCACTACAACTTCCCGCCCTATTCCACCGGTGAAACCGGTCGCGTGGGATCCCCGAAGCGTCGCGAAATCGGCCACGGTGCGCTCGCCGAGCGTGCCTTGCTGCCGGTGATCCCTTCCCGCGAGGACTTCCCCTACGCCATCCGCCAGGTCTCCGAGGCACTGGGATCTAATGGTTCCACCTCCATGGGCTCGGTCTGCGCATCCACCCTGTCGCTTTACAACGCCGGTGTGCCGCTTAAGGCTCCGGTCGCTGGTATCGCCATGGGTCTGGTCTCCGATGAAGTTGATGGAGAGATGCGCTATGTCGCGTTGACCGACATCCTCGGTGCTGAAGATGCCTTCGGCGACATGGACTTCAAGGTTGCCGGTACGGAAGACTTCATTACCGCACTGCAGCTGGATACCAAGCTGGATGGCATTCCTTCCTCCGTGCTGGCTAAGGCACTCCAGCAGGCCCGCGAAGCCCGCCTGGAGATCCTCGATACCATGGCCCAGGTCATCGATGAACCCGATGAGATGAGCCCGCTTGCCCCGAAGATCACCGCAGTGAAGATCCCGATCTCCAAGATCGGCGAAATCATTGGGCCCAAGGGCAAGACCATCAACTCCATCACCGAAGAAACCGGTGCGGATATCTCCATCGAAGATGACGGCACCGTCTACGTGTCCGCCACCAGCGGTGAAGCCGCCGATGCTGCGATCGACAAGATCAATGGCATCGCCAACCCGCAGCTACCCAAGGTCGGGGAGCGCTTCCTTGGCACGGTTGTTAAGACCGTTGCCTTCGGCGCCTTCGTCTCCCTGCTGCCCGGTCGTGATGGCCTAATTCACATCTCCAAGCTCGGTGGCGGCAAGCGCATCGAGAAGGTCGAAGATGTGGTTAATGTTGGAGATAAGATCCAGGTTGAGATCACCAACATTGATGCTCGCGGCAAGATCTCCTTGGAGCCGGTGAGCAACGACGACTAAGAACATCAGGTGAGTTAGGTGCTGTCCCTCCATTCGGGCGACTATCAAGCAGAGATCACAACCGCAGGAGCGATTCCCACATCGCTGCGATACCAAGATCGACCGCTCATCGCCGAATGGGAGACAGCACCTGCGCCATTAACGGCGCAATGCCTGCTGCTTCCCTGGCCGAATCGCACAGCTGATGGCATCTACGCCCACCGCGGCGTATGCCACAAGCTGACGGTCACCGAAAAAGATCGCAATAATGCGATCCACGGTCTCCTCGGATACTCCGAGTGGATCCCCCAATCCCATAGCGACACCAGCGCATCCCTCATCTTCACCGATGAACCCAAAGAAGGCTGGCCCTGGTGGATGACCTATGAGATCACCTGGACCCTTGATGCCATCACTGGCTTAAGTGCCACCCTCAAAGTCAGCAACCAATCCGCGGAAGACACCGCACCGATTGGTTTTGGCTGGCACCCCTATCTCATCGCCCAAGGCGCCGCCTTGGATGATTGCATCCTGCGCATCCCCGAAGCCTGCAGCTACCTGCCGCTCGACCCCGAACGCTGTTTGCCGATGGGCCCAGAAGTCCCCATTGATGACCTATGCACCGTGGCAACTAAGAGTGGTCAAGATATGCGCGGGAAACTTTTCGATCACTGCATCCACCTCGGGGCCGAAGAATGTTACGCCGAGTTAGTAGACCAGCGCCCAGAAACCCAGGGCAGGGGAGTAGCCCTCTGGGGCGATAAGCCCCTGGATTGGTTGCAGATCTACACCGCTGATCCATCCTGGGGTGAACCTTTCCCCGGTTGGGGTCGAGCACTTGCGGTGGAACCGATGAGCTGCCCGCCTAATGCGCTACGCTCCGGCACTGATCTGATGTCCTTGGCCCCATCTGAGAGCATCGAATACTCTTTCGGCATACGAGCGATTACCCCCAATTAGGGCCAAACGTTCAAGTTTTATTTAAGAAACCCCTGGTAGACCACTTGTTCAGGTTTTCCAAGGGAATCTACCTATGCGAATAACTGCATACGGCGTAATAATCGACACGACACCGTCTTAAAGTGACCCGGACCCGGATTGCACCGAATACTGTGACCCTAGTCCCATTTAGGGGTCGTGGAATACCTCCCCTCCAGGCCACTTCAAGTGAAGTTCTCTCTCGCACAAAGGAGACGATCGTGATCGTTGCCGAGGGGGCATTACGCCTCAACGCATCGTGGGTCGACTACGCCCTCGTTGCCATCTACTTCATCTTCGTCCTGGGAATCGGCTTCGCCGCCCGCAATAAGGTGTCGAGTTCCATCGACTTCTTCCTCTCCGGACGTTCCCTCCCCGCTTGGGTGACAGGCCTCGCCTTCATCTCAGCCAACCTGGGCGCCGTGGAAATCGTTGGCATGTCCGCCAACGGTGTCCAATACGGCTTCCAAACCATGCACTACTTCTGGATCGGCGCCATCCCCGCGATGGTCTTCCTCGGCATCGTCATGATGCCCTTCTACTACGGATCCAAAGTCCGCTCAGTGCCTGAGTTCATGCTCCGCCGCTTCGGCCCCGGCGCACACCTGGTGAACTCCATCTCCTTCGCCATCGCGCAGCTGCTGATTGCAGGTATTAACCTCCTGCTGCTGGCCAAGGTTGTTAACTCGCTGCTCGGGTGGCCGCTCTATGTCACCCTGATCATCGCCGCAGTGATCGTGCTGTCCTACATCACCCTCGGTGGCCTGTCTGCAGCTATCTACAACGAAGTCCTGCAATTCTTCGTCATCATCGCAGCCCTGCTGCCCCTGACCATGATCGGCCTGCACAAGGTCGGCGGTTGGAGTGGCCTAAAGACCATGGTCCAAGCCGAATCACACTTCCACACCTGGCCCGGTACGGATATCTCCGGCTTTGAACACCCCGTGGTCTCCGTCATCGGCCTGGTCTTCGGTCTAGGCTTCGTGCTCTCCTTCGGTTATTGGACCACCAACTTCGTGGAGGTTCAGCGCTCCATGGCCGCGGATTCCCTGTCCGCTGCCCGCCGCACCCCGATCATCGGTGCCTTCCCGAAGATGTTCGTCCCCTTCATCGTGGTGTTGCCCGGCATGATCGCCGGTGCCACCGTCACCCCGATTATGGATGGCAATGCCGCCCCGAATGACGCGATGCTCTACCTCATGCGCGATATGCTGCCCAATGGTCTTTTGGGTGTCGCCCTTGCTGGTCTGTTGGCCGCCTTCATGGCCGGTATGGCCGCCAATATTTCGGCCTTCAACACCGTTATGTCCTACGACATTTGGCAGACCTATATCGTCAAGGACCGCGAAGACGACTACTACCTGCGCTTCGGCCGCATCGCCACGGTAGCGGCCACCGCCATTGCTGTGTTCACCGCACTCATTGCCCAGAACTTCGGCAATGTCATGGACTACCTGCAAACCCTCTTCGGTTTCTTCAACGCCCCGCTATTTGCCACCTTCATTCTGGGTATGTTCTGGAAGCGCATGACCCCCACCGCCGGTTGGGTGGGCCTGGTTTCCGGTACTGGTTCTGCGATCATCTACTGGTATATCTGCAACTTCACCGGCGCCGAAGCTGCCTTCTTCAACCTGCCCGGCCAAGGCACCGCCTTCGTTGCCGCCTCCATCGCCTTCGTCGTGGATATTGTGGTCTCCATCGTGGTCTCCATGTTCACCACCCCGAAGCCGGATGAAGAGCTGGTGGGCTTCGTCAAGTCCGTCACCCCGAAGGAACAACTCGTCGACGCCAACGAAGACGGCCTGGCCTGGTACCGCCGCACCGTGCCACTAGGCATGCTCTGCCTGGGCATGGTCATCGTCCTCAACGTCGTCTTCGCCTAAAGCGCCAAAGGAGTCACACACAATGGCTACATCTACTTCCAACGCGGTGGCTAAGACTAAGAAGCCACGCCGCGTCGCCGGAGCCTTCGACATCCGCAATGTCATCGGCATGCTCCTGGCTATCTACGGATTCATCGTCCTACTCTCCGGGCTCCTGCTTGATCCCGGCATTGACCCCAGCGATGGCACCATCAAGAACGCCGGCTACAACATCTGGGCAGGTGTCGCCCTACTCATCGTCGCCGCAGTATTCATGGGCTGGGCTTATTTCAAGCCCATCGTCGTTCCGGTCAACCCGGGCGACGCCAATCCCGAGACCGCAAACCCCAACCCCGCAAACGAGGTGTAAGCACACAGATCATGTCTGCTGAACACGCTTTTCGAGTTACCCGCACAACTCTCGCGGACGGCCGCGAATTGCTCTACTTCGATGATGAAGCAGGCTATGTCTCCGGGCAGAGAACCCGGGAGCTCAATGACTCCCGGGATCTCCCCGAAGCACACACCGAATCAGAGTTGCGCCGCGACCCACTGACCGGTGAATGGAATTGCTACGCCGCCCACCGCATGAACCGCACCTTCATGCCACCCAAAAACGCCAACCCCTTGGCACCCACCACCGACCCAGCTGCCCCTACTGAGATCCCAGCTGATGACTACGATGTCGTGGTCTTCGAAAACCGCTTCCCCTCGCTGTCTATGCACATGGAAGTACCCGAAGACTTCGCCACCGAAGTTGATGGCCAAGATCTCTTCCCGCGGCGCCCAGCGCTCGCACGCTGCGAGGTGGTGTGCTTTACCCCGGATGCTGATTCCAGCTTCAAGGAACTCAGCTACTCCCGCGCCCGCACCGTGGTGGAGGCCTGGGCGCATCGCACCGAAGCGCTCTCCCGGCTAGAGGGAGTGCGAGTGGTTTTCCCCTTCGAAAACCGCGGCGAAGAAATCGGTGTCACCCTGCAGCACCCGCACGGGCAGATCTATTCCTACCCCTACCTGCCCACCCGCGCTGCCTTAATCGACAAGCAATGCCGGGAGTACGCCGCCGCCCACGACGGCGCCGACCTCTTCCAGGCAGTGCTCGAAGCGGAACTCAACTCCGGGCGCCGCATCATCGCCGAAGGCGAGCACTTCGTGGCCTTCGTCCCAGCGGCCGCCAAGTGGCCAGTCGAAGCCATGCTCATGCCGCGCCGCGACGTGAAGGATTTTTCCCAGCTCACCGACGAAGAAAAAGAAGAACTCACCCACATGTATCTCGATCTTCTTCGCCGCCTGGACCAATTCTTCGAGGGGGTAGACTCCGTCCCCTATATCGCCGCCTGGAACCAAGCCCCCTGGAACACCACCCAAGGGCAGGCAGCCTCCGCCGACGCACAGGGCGAATACACCACCCGCTACGGCCGCCTCCACCTGGAGCTTTTCTCGATGATGCGTTCCGCCGGCCGCATGAAATTCCTGGCTGGTTCAGAATCCGGCATCTCCGCCTGGATCTCCGATACCACCCCAGAACGCATCGCCGATCGCTTCCGTGAGATTGGAGCCCAGCAGTGAATACCCACGTCCACTGGATCCCCACCCGCAGCCGCACCGAAGCTGCCGAAGACGCCACCGAGCTCTTCCGCAACACCTACAACACCAACCCCGCTGGCTGCTGGGTGGCCCCCGGCCGCGTCAACCTCATCGGCGAGCATGTCGACTACGCCCAAGGCATCAGCCTGCCTTTCGCACTAAGCCAGGTCACTGCGGTGGCCGCGGCCCCCCGCGAAGATACCTTGGTGCGGATCACCTCCATTAGCGGGGATAATACCCTGCAAACCGAGGTTGATCTTAAAGATGTTGGCCCTAAAAACCCGGCCAATTGGTCCGGCTATATTGTGGGCACCATCTGGGCCTTAGCCGAAGCAGGCGTGGTCCCACTGCGCGGCTATGACATGGCCTTGGTATCTGATGTTCCCCTCGGCGCGGGGCTATCTAGCTCCGCGGCGCTGGAATGTTGCGTTGCCGTTGCCGCCTGCGACCTGCAGGAAGCTACGGCCGAAAAAGATATCCTCGCCAAGGCCTGCATGCGCGCAGAAAATGAGGTCGTTGGTGCCTCCACGGGCGGGCTGGATCAGCAGATTTCGCTCAAGGGCGAAGATGGCCACGCCCTTGCCATCGACTTCCGCGATAATAGCAGCTACCAGGTGCCTTTCGATATGGAAGGCCACGGGCTTGCCATCCTGGTTGTCGACACCAACGCCCCGCATGAACTCGCCGATGGCCAATACGCCTCCCGCCGAGCCGTCATTGATGGGGTAAGCGAAAAATTTGGTCCCCTACGCGACCAAGAAAACCTCAACCCCGATCAGTGGGCGGATGAAAACCCAGACCCCAGCGGCACCCTCGACGCGGAGGCGTGGCGCAAGAAGGTCCGCGCGCGGGTCGCGCATGTCCAAAGCGAAATCGCCCGCACCGCCAACGCCATTGAGGAGCTCAAACGCGGCGATATGCAGGCCTTTGGCAACTCCATGTGCGCCTCGCACGCCTCCCTACGCGATGACTACGAGGTTTCCTGCCCCGAACTCAACATGGTGGTCGACACCGCCATGGCGCAGGGAGCCCTGGGTGCGCGCATGACCGGCGGCGGTTTCGGAGGCAGCGCCATCGCCCTGGTCAAGAAGGCAGATATTGAAAAAATTGCCCAAGCGATTGCCGACGCTTTTGCGGAAGCTAATTTCCGAGACCCGCGGGTGGCAGTCGCTATCCCAGCCGCAGGTGCGCAGCGGGTGGAGGTTTAGCATCACGTAAATTCTTCCAAGGCTAGACTCGTCGTGAGTAAATGCAGCAGCATTTCAACACACGACGAGTTCAGTCTTTTTTAAGGAGCATTCAAACCAATGGGTATTAAGGTGGCCGTACTCGGAGCACACGGACGTGTGGGATCCGCCATTGTCGAAGCCGTCAAAGAAGCCGAAGACCTCGACCTCTACGCCACCGTCGACGAGGGCTCCCAAATCGAAGACATTAAAGGCGCCGATGTAGTCGTCGACTTCACCACCCCCAACGCGGTGATGGATAACCTCAAATACGCCCTCGGGGAAGGCATCCACGCCGTGGTAGGCACCACCGGCTTTACCCCAGAACGTCTCGAGCAGGTGCGCTCCTGGTGCCAAGAATCCACCGCCCACGCACTTATCGCCCCGAATTTCGCGATCTCCGCGGTACTCACCATGGCTTTCGCCAAGCAGGCCGCACAATACTTCGAATCCGCCGAAGTCATTGAATTCCACCACCCCAATAAACTCGACGCCCCCTCCGGTACCGCCGTGCACACCGCCGAAGCCATTGCCGCCGCCCGCAAAGAAGCCGGCATGGATGCCTGCCCAGATGCCACCGATCAGTCCCTAGATGGTGCCCGCGGTGCGGATGTTCAGGGCATTAAGGTCCACGGGGTGCGTATGCAGGGCATGGTTGCCCATGAAGAAGTGATCTTCGGTACCCAAGGCCAAACCCTTACTATCCGCCAAGATTCCTATGACCGCACCAGCTTCGTGCCCGGTGTGCTGCTAGGCGTGCGCAAGATCAATGAACACCCGGGGCTCGTCGTGGGTCTTGATGAGTACCTCGGGATTTAAGATGTCCCGCGCCGCGAAGCTAGATGTGGCACTGATTGCCGCCACCCGTTTCCAAGCACCCGAAGACGTTGATTGGTCCACCGATGCCGAAGGCCCCGAGGCACTTATCGAATTCGCTGGCCGCGCCTGCTATGAAACCTTTGATAAACCGAACCCGCGGACCGCAACCAACGCCGCGTATGTTCGCCACATCATGGAAGTAGGCCACGCCGCCCTATTCGAGCACGCCACCGCCACCATGTATATCCGCGGTATCTCCCGGGCTGCCACCCACGAGTTCCTCCGTCACCGGCACTTTTCTTTCTCCCAACTCAGCCAACGCTTCACCCACGATGAACCCACCGTCGTGTTGCCACCGGCTATCGCAGAGGATGAAGAATTAAGCCGGCTGATGTTAAACGCTGCCCAAGACCTGGCGTTTATTCACGATGATCTGCTTGGTGCCTTAGAAGAAAAACTTGGTACCAACCCGCTGGCCACTCGGCAGGCCCGCCAAGCAGCCCGCTATGTGTTACCCGCAGCCACGGAATCGCGCATGGTGGTCACCGGGAATTACCGCACCTGGCGGCACTTTATTGCCGCGCGCGCCACCGAGCATGCCGATGTGGAGTTACGCACCCTAGCCATCGAATGCCTGCGGCTCTTGCGTGTGGAAGCACCCACCGCGTTTGGGGATTTTGATATCAGTACATTGGCTGATGGCACCGAAATGGCGACCAGCCCTTATGTGGCGGAGTTCTAGCTTAGACACGCCGCACACACCAAGCAGGCCCCTCGATAGTGGCGTTGGTCGCTTAAACGGGTAACCTGGTTGGACATGAGCACAGGTTTGTCAGCAACAGGCGGCGTCGAGTACTTCGGTACCGTCTCCGTCGCTATGGTCACCCCCTTTGACCGCGAGGGTTCCCTCGATGTGAATCAAGGCGTAACCCTTGCTGCTCACCTAGTCGATAATGGCTGCGATGCATTAGTACTCGCCGGCACGACAGGTGAAGCCCCCACCACCTCGGTGGCGGAAAAACTTGAGCTGCTCAAAGCCGTCAAAGCCGAAGTAGGGGAGCGCGCCCGCATCATTGCCGGCTGCGGCACCAATAACACGGCCAGCAGTGTTGAGCTTGCTCAACAATCTGCTGCTGCCGGAGCCGATGCTTTACTATTGGTCACCCCCTACTATTCCAAGCCCAGCCAAGAGGGCGTTATCGCGCACACCACCGCTGTTGCCCAGGCAACAGATCTTCCGATGTGCCTCTATGACATTCCCGGACGGTCCGGAATAGCCTTATCGGCAGACACGATCCGTCGCCTAGCAGAAGTTCCTAGCATCAAGGGGGTCAAGGACGCTAAAGGCGATCTTGGCCTGGGCGCAGAACTCATGCGCGAAACCGGTTTAGCCTGGTACTCCGGCGACGATCCGCTCAATCTACCCTGGCTTGCTCTTGGTGCCAGTGGTTTCATCTCGGTGGTTGGCCATGCCGCCCCGAAAGCTCTTCGCGAGCTCTACACAAGTTTTAACAACGGCGATCTCGAGACCGCACGCCGCATCAACGCGGAAGTTTTAACCCCCCTTATTCATGCCCAAGGGCGACTCGGCGGGGCCACTATGGCTAAAGCCGCGCTTCGCCTCCAAGGCATTGTTGTTGGGGAGCCACGCCTGCCTGTTAATGGGGCAAGCGACGCGGAACTCGAGGACCTCGCCCATGACATGAAAAAAGCAGGAGTCCTGTAAGTATGACTGATTCTCCCAAGCGGACCCGGAAGGTCACCCGTAAGGCTGGCCCACCCGAGTCCGCTGATTCGGCTGATCAGACGAAGCGTAAGCGCACTCGTCGCAGCAACAACAAAGCATCTTCGGCCGCCAGCGCCCCGCAGCCCCAGTTCTCTGGCGGGCAACAAGGCGACCGCGATGCCGTGAACACTGCTGCCGCTCAGACCGATGCAACTGGCACCACCAAGAAGAAAAGCAATAACAGTAACGGTGGCGGCAATCGGAGTAAGAACAACAGCAATGCCGGCAACAGCAATAACCAGCAACGCCAGCAACGTGGCCGCCGCAATGTGGTGAAATCCATGCAGGGCGCAGACCTCACCAAGCGTCTGCCCGCCCCGCCGAAGGCACCGAAGAATGGTCTGCGCATCTATGCGCTAGGCGGGATCTCCGAAATTGGCCGCAATATGACGGTCTTCGAGTACAACAACCGTCTCCTGATCGTGGACTGCGGTGTGCTCTTCCCCTCCTCCGGTGAACCCGGTGTGGACCTGATCCTCCCGGACTTTGGTCCCATTGAGGATCAACTCGACCGCGTGGACGCTTTGGTTATCACCCACGGTCACGAAGACCACATTGGTGCCATCCCCTGGCTGCTGAAACTGCGCCACGATATCCCGATTCTGGCCAGCCGTTTTACTGCTGCGCTGATTACCGCCAAGTGCCAGGAACACCGCCTGCGCCCGCGCATCATTGAGGTTAATGACAAGTCCAATGAAAATTGGGGTCCGTTCAATGTGCGTTTCTGGAATGTGAACCACTCCATTCCGGACTGCTTGGGCTTGGCCATTAAGACTGGTGCTGGCCTGGTTATTCACACCGGCGATATCAAGCTGGATCAAACCCCCACCGATGGTCGCCCCACCGACTTGCCGGCGCTTTCCCGCTTCGGCGATGAAGGTGTGGATTTGATGCTGTGCGACTCCACCAACGCCACCACCCCTGGTGTTTCTGGTTCGGAAGCAGACTTAGCACCCACCTTAAAGCGCCTGGTAGCTGATGCTTCACAGCGCGTGATCATCGCTTCTTTCGCCTCCAATGTGTACCGCGTGCAATCCGCGGTGGACGCAGCAGTGGCAGCGGGCCGCAAGGTGGCCTTCAATGGCCGCTCGATGATCCGCAATATGGATATCGCCCAGAAGCTGGGTTACCTCAAGGCGCCGCGCGGCACCATTGTCTCTATGGATGATGCTGCCAAGATGGCACCGCACAAGGTGGTTTTGATTACCACCGGTACCCAGGGTGAGCCCATGGCAGCGCTGAGCCGCATGGCGCGTCGCGAGCACCGCCAAATCACTGTGCGTGATGGTGACCTGATTATCTTGAGCTCCTCCCTGGTGCCGGGTAATGAGGAAGCTGTTTTCGGTGTGATCAATATGCTGGCCCAAATTGGTGCCACCGTGATCACTGGTCGTGATGCGAAGGTGCACACCTCTGGCCACGGCTATGCCGGGGAATTGCTCTTCCTCTATAACGCTGCCCGCCCGCGCAATGCCATGCCGGTGCACGGCGAGTGGCGCCACCTGCGCGCTAATAAGGAACTCGCCATTGCCACGGGTGTGGAACGCGAACGCGTGGTTCTCGCCCAAAATGGTGTGGTTGTTGACCTAGTTGATGGCCGCGCTGAAGTCGTAGGCCAGATCCCAGTCGGCCACATGTATGTCGATGGTTCCACCATGGGCGATATTGATGCTGAAGTGCTGGCGGATCGCACCTCCTTAGGTGAAGGTGGCTTGATTAATATCACCGCCGTGATTGATAACCGCACTGGTCGTCTGCTTGAGAAGCCTTCCGTACAGGCCCGTGGCTTCTCTGAAGATGCCCGCGCCATGATGCCGGAAGTCGCCGAGTTGGTGCAGACCACCATGGATGACCTGGCAGCTACTGGGGAAAATGATCCCTACCGCATGGTGCAGCAACTGCGCCGCAAGGTTGGCCGCTATGTGGAACAGAAGTGGCGTCGTCAGCCGATGATTATGCCCACTGTTATCCCCATGACCTCTTCGGATGTGCATGTGGATGATGATGACATCAGGGCTCACCGCGAAAGCCTCTAATGTCTTTTGCACGCAAGGAAATGGCCCAGCTTAAGCAACTGCTGCTTGAGCTGGGCCCGCATGCGCCCACGCTATGTGAAGGCTGGGAGACGAAGGACTTGGCGCGCCATAATTTAGTGCGCCAACAGCCCTGGCGTTACTTCCAGAAGCTGAGCTACGAGGACACCGTTAACCTGTGGAAACCCACCGCGGTTGATGATGTGGTCAATACGGTCGAGTACTTCATTCACCATGAGGATGTTCGCCGCGCCAATGGGATGGCACCGCGCGAGTTTTCTACCAAGGTAGAAAAAATGCTGGTGGAAAAGCTGAAGGTTTTTGCGCCCGTGTTATTGCGCAAGGAAAAGCCCATTATGTTGGTGCCCGAAGGTTTCCCGGCGATTGTGTTGGGGGATCGTGGGGTAGCCACACGCGGTGATGCGGTGACCAAGGTGATGGGGAAACCTAGTGAGTTGATTCTTTGGGCTTGGGGTCGGCGACAGGCCGCAGAAGTCACCTAATGTGAAAGCTGGGGCTGGTGCAACTATTGTGGATTGCATGCCTGTAAGAAGCGCCCCTAAGGATCAGAGTACGATCACTCTCCCCGCCACGCGCGCTGCCGAGACCTCCGATGAGAGGACCGGCAGCGCTTTCCGCGCGGTAGGACAAGGAATCGCCTCAATCTTTGGCGCCACCGCCCGCGGGGTGGGGAGCATGTCACGCTCCATCGCCAAGCGCCCCCGCGATGAGTACCAAGATGAAGAGGAAGAACAACCCAAGCGACGCCGCCGGGAAACCGCGGTGGAAGAAGACATTCCGGAAGAAGAAACCACGCGGACTGTTCGCGAGCATTCTGATGGCATTGGGTTAATCCTGATTGGTATTGCGGTGATTCTGGGTGCCTCGGTGTGGTTTGATATCGCCGGCCCGATTGGTGCCTGGATTGCTTCGGCAGTGCACTTAAGCATCGGTGCGGGCGCTTTTGTACTGCCGGTGGCCTTGATTGTTATTGCCTTTATTTTGATGCTGGATGTGCCAGCAGATCGCCGAGTGGTTTTTGGGGTAGTGCTGATTGCCCTGGCCATGTTGGCTTTGGTGCATATTTTTGCGGGCACCCCAACTGAGTGGGCGGACCGTAAAACCGCTGGTGGGGCAGTAGGGGCCTATCTTGGTGGGCCTTTGGCTATGGGGTTCTCGGCTTATCTGGCGATCCCCATTTTGGTGCTGATTATTATTTATGGGGCCTTGAAGGTCACCGGTATTAGCGTGCGACAGGCCTATGACTATGTGCGCGAATCCTTCAAAACCGCACCAGAAGCGGCGGAAGAAGAAATCGATGATGATGACCTTTATGGCGGCGTGGACCAAGAATTGGAACGTCGCGTTCAGGACCCAGAAGGTGCGGCAAAGCCCCGCCCCTTAAGCCCGCGGGTACCTGCCCCACGCCCGGCACCCGAGCTCGAAGAAAAGCCCAAACCGAGCCCCCGCAAGCGCCCAGCTCCGATGGAGAATTACCCCGTTGAGGAGGAGCCCAAGGGGTTGTTTGATGCGGATCCGGATACCGATGAGTTCCCGGCGGTAGAGGCTGCAGATGATACGGTGGCGGCGTCGCGGGAGTCGATCCGGCAGGCGATTATTGCGCGCTCGGGGGTGGATCCGGCGGCGGTGAAGGCACATACGCCGAAGAGTGAGACGAAGAAGGCGCCGGCTACGCCGCCAGAGCCGCGGGTCACGGAGGGTGACTATGAGTTGCCTAGTGCGGATTTGTTGATCCCGGGTGAACCGCCGAAGACGCGTTCGGAGACCAATGACCGCATGATTGAGGCGATCACCGATGTGTTCGCGGAGTTTAAGATCGATGCGGCGGTAACTGGTTTTTCGCGTGGGCCGACAGTGACTCGTTATGAGGTGGAGCTGGGCCCAGGTGTGAAGGTTTCGAAGATTACGAACCTGCAATCCAATTTGGCTTATGCTGCTGCGACCGAGAATGTGCGCCTGTTGACGCCTATTCCGGGTAAATCCGCGGTGGGTATTGAGGTGCCGAATACGGATCGTGAAATGGTGCGCCTAGGTGATGTGCTGAATGCGCCGGAAACGGTGGCGAATCATGATCCGATGCTTATTGGTTTGGGTAAGGATATTGAAGGCGACTTCATTTCGCACTCGGTGCAGAAAATGCCCCACCTGTTGGTGGCTGGTTCTACCGGTTCCGGTAAGTCCGCGTTTGTGAACTCCATGCTGATTAGCTTGTTGACGCGGGCGACACCGGATGAAGTGCGTTTGATTTTGGTGGACCCGAAGATGGTGGAATTAACGCCTTATGAGGGTATTCCGCACTTGATTACGCCCATCATTACTCAACCCAAGAAGGCTTCCGCGGCATTGCAATGGCTGGTTGAGGAAATGGAGCAACGCTATATGGATATGAAATCCACGCGCGTGCGCCATATTAAGGACTTCAACCGCAAAATTGAGGCCGGGGAAATTCAAACCCCGCTGGGATCCGAACGCGAATACCGCAAATATCCCTACATAGTGTGCGTGGTGGATGAGCTTGCGGACCTGATGATGACCGCACCGAAGGAAATTGAAGAATCCATTGTGCGGATCACTCAAAAGGCGCGTGCCGCGGGTATTCACCTGGTGCTGGCCACGCAGCGCCCTTCGGTGGATGTGGTGACCGGTTTGATTAAGACCAACGTGCCTTCGCGTTTGGCCTTCGCTACTAGTTCTTTGACGGACTCGCGGGTGATTTTGGACCAAGGTGGCGCGGAGAAGCTCATTGGTATGGGTGATGCGCTGTTTATCCCACAAGGTGCTGGTAAACCCATCCGTATGCAGGGTGCCTTTGTGACCGATGAGGAAATCCAGCGGGTGGTGGAAGCCGCGAAGGAGCAAGCGGAACCGCAATACACCGAAGGTGTGACCGATGGTCATAGTGAGGAAGCACCGAAGGATATTGATGAAGAGATCGGCAAGGATATGGACGATCTCATTGCCGCGGTGGAATTAGTGGTGACCGCCCAAAACGGATCCATCTCTATGCTGCAGCGCAAGTTGCGGGTTGGGTTCGCCAAGGCTGGTCGCCTGATGGACCTGATGGAATCCCGCGGGGTGGTGGGCCCCTCGGAAGGCTCCAAGGTGCGTGAGGTGCTGGTGAAGCCAGAAGAGTTGGACACCGTGATCTGGATGATTAAGGGTGCTGACCCAGCTGATGTGCCCAAGGAAGAAGGCTGGGAAGATGACCCGGCTGGTGAGGATGACACCAAGGTTGTAGAAGCCAGCTATAACCCCAGCCAGGGTGCCTTCTAAGAAGACGCGCTAGTGCTGCCACCTGAGTTGTTGAGCAGGTGGCGGCACTTAAGCTTTTTAGGCTGCGTGGTTGTAGTGCGGATAGATGCGGGGGCGCCGGGTTAGTGCGGGCACTGCTATAGTGGCGGGGAGCCTAGGAGGGGAGTACCCCCAAAGCGGCGGCGATCGTCAACACGGCAGCGTAGTGTTCAAGCGCACTAAGCACCCGGTCCCGTCGGCCCACCACTAGTGATAGTTGGGTGGGGGAGACCTCCGGAATGTCAACGACTCCGGAGGACCCTTAAATTAGCCATGGAAGTAAATACCCTTACCTGGATCATCACGCTTGTGGTGATCGCCGGGTTCTTTGTTTTTGATTTCTTCTCCCACGTCAAAACCCCGCACGAACCAAGCCTTAAAGAATCAGCGCTGTGGTCGCTTTTCTATGTAGCGCTTGCCACCGCCTTTGGCATCTTCTTGTGGATTGTGTGGGCCGAACCCGGGCGGCCGCATCAACATGGCGTGGAGTTTTTTACCGGGTATATCACCGAAAAAGCACTCAGCGTAGATAACCTCTTTGTGTTTGCGCTGATTATGGGCGCGTTTAAGATCCCGCGGAAGTACCAGCAGAAGGTGCTGCTCATTGGTATTGCGCTAGCGCTGGTGCTGCGCTTGCTCTTCATCTTGGCTGGTGCCGCGCTGATTCATGCCTGGTCGGATGTGTTCTACCTCTTTGGCATCTTCCTGCTCTACACCGCGGCGAAGCTGATTTGGGAGGAAGTTACCGACGCCCCGGAAACTGACCCCAATGATTTGCTGGTGATTCGCTGGCTGCGCAAGGTCGTCCAAGTAACCCCGGATTATGAATCCGATGCGCTGGTGGTCAAACGCGGCGGGAAACGCACCCTCACCCCACTTTTTGTGGCACTGGTGGCGGTGGGCCTGATTGACGTGATGTTTGCCCTTGATTCCATCCCGGCTATCTATGGCATCACCAGCGAGGCCTATATTGTCTTTACCACCAACGCCTTTGCGCTTTTGGGGTTGCGCCAAATGTACTTCCTGTTAGATGGGCTGCTGGATCGCCTGGTGTACCTGCCCTACGGCTTAGGCCTAGTGCTGGCCTTTATTGGGGTGAAGCTAGTGCTGCACGCCCTGCATGAAAATAACCTGCCCTTTATTAATGGCGGTGCGGATGTTCCGGTGGCGGAGATTTCTACCGAAGCCTCGCTGTTTACGATTGTGGGGATCTTGGCGGTGACGGTGCTGGCGAGTATTTGGAAATCGAAGTCGGACGCGCGGAAAGAGAAACGCGCCGAAGCTGCGGCGGCGGCAAGCTAGAATTCTCCGGCTACTCGCAAGGGAAAACAAAAAGGCGCGGCCCCACGGAAGTATCTGTGCGGACCGTGCCTTTGTTGTGCAGCCTTAAGCACCGGGTCTCGGGGGAAGCAAAAACCTGGGGTTAGTTGAAGACGTTGAGGACGGGGTCCCAGGAGTGGATGGTGCGGGCGGAGATTGCGCCGCCGGTGTGGAAGGGGTCGCGATCCATGAGCTCGGCGGCGTCTTCGGCGGTGGCGGGTTCGGGGAGACGGATGACGATAAGTGCGCCACCTTGACCATCGGTGAAGGGCCCGGAGCCGATCAATTTGCCTTCATCTTTGAGGGCTTTGAGGAACTCGCGGTGCTGCGGGCGGATCTCCAGAATCTTCTGGCTATCCGGGGCGTAGTGGTACAAGATGACGAAAGTGTTCATGCGCACGAGTGTAGTCCGGTGGCGAACGGGTAGGGTTGGGGGCGTGACGCAAGCGAAACCCTCGAACTTCAACCTGCCGAATGTGCTGACCTCTTTACGCATTCTGCTGATCCCGGTGTTCGCCTACCTGGTGATTAGCCAGCGCATGTGGTGGGCATTCGGGTTATTCGTCGCGTTGATGATCACCGATAAACTCGACGGCGATATTGCCCGCGCCCGGAATTTGGTGACCGATTTCGGCAAAATCGCTGATCCTATTGCGGATAAAGCGCTGATGATTACCGCCCTGGTGTGCCTGAATATTATTGGCAAGCTGTGGTGGTGGGTGACCATTGTAATTGTGATCCGTGAGCTGGGGATTACCCTGTGGCGGATGGCAGCACTCAAACGTGGGGTGGTGTTGCCGGCTAGCCAGGGCGGGAAGATTAAGACCGCGTTGCAATCCCTGGCGGTGGCGATGTTCCTGTGCCCGATGCCGCAGTGGTTGATGTATGTCTCCTATGTGGTGATGGGTGCTGCGGTGATTGTGACGGTGCTGACTGGTGCGCAATATGTGCTGGCGGGGCAGCGTGAGGCGCGTAAGAGCGCTGGTAGTGGTGGGAGTTCCCGTGGCTAGGAAGGTGGCGTTGCCGGAGTTGCTCGACGGGCTTGCTGCGCGTGGGGAAACCCTGGCCACCTGCGAGTCTTTAACCGCGGGGATGCTGGCGGCAACCATTGCTGGAGTACCGGGGGCTTCACGTGTTCTGCGCGGTGGCCTGGTTACCTATGCCACGGAATTGAAGTCCTCGCTTGCGCATGTGGATTGGGAGATCTTAGAAGCCCATGGCGTGATCTCCGCGGAATGCGCACGGGCGATGGCCCGTGGTGCGCGCGAGGTATGCGGTGCTGATTGGGCGATTTCTTTAACCGGGGTGGCCGGGCCAGATCGCCAGGATGATCATCCGGTGGGGGAAGTGCATGTGGGTGTGGCCGGCCCAGAAGGCCTGGTGGTGGATACCACCTTGAACTTGGACCCTGAGTTTTCGCGCAATGAGATCCGCGAATTGGCGTGCCAGGAGGCGATTGCTTATTTTGCTTCCCAGTTGTTTTTGCCGACGATTGGGGCGGGATCAGCGGAAGGATCTTCAGGAGGAACCTCGGAAGGAACTTCGCCGGAATCTTTGCGAGAATCTTCATCTGCTCGGAACAAATAAGGAAAGTGGTGCGTTAGTACCAGTGATGACTACAAACACTGCTCTTCTGGATAGGCCTATTGAAAGGCCTCAGGAACGCTCCAGCGTGTCCCGATCTAAGGTCGCCGAGCCGCTGCTGCGGGAAGCGCTGGGCGAATCCCTGCGTTCTTTCCGCACTGCCAGCAATATCACCCTTCGTGAACTAGCAGATAAAGCCTGCGTATCGCCCGGATATCTCTCCGAGCTAGAACGCGGCTGCAAAGAAGTATCCTCCGAGGTCCTCGCATCGGTCTGTTATGCCCTGGGAGTTCATGTGGCGGATGTGGTCCTAGAGGCTGCCCGCACCATGGCTGCCGCCCGCGTAGCTGAAGAAGTGGTTGAGGAACTCACTGTTAGCTCCTAGCTTCTTGGCTGATAACCCGGCTGCTAGCAGCGTTAAACCTTGAGGTTTGGCACTGCAGTGAGGGTGTATTCGACCTGCTGGGCTTCGGCTTGGGCCCTTCGGGGTGGAGGCTGCTGGCTGCTGAATCAGCGTGGTGTGAATGGCTAGGAAAACTTAACCCCGGGTCCTAACCCCGCAGCTCAGTACGGCTGTTCCCACCTATTATGGTGGGCTAAGATATACCAACAGAAGTAAAAGTATCATCACCTGCAGGAATGCCTGCACTATAAATAAGTAACACCGAGAAAGGCACCTTAAAAGATGGCTAACCCCTTCGTTAAAGCTTGGAAGTACCTGATGGCTCTCTTTGATTCCAAGATCGAGGAGAACGCCGACCCGAAGGTGCAGATCCAGCAAGCCATTGAAGATGCCCAGCGTCAGCACCAGGAACTCTCGCAGCAGGCAGCTGCTGTGATTGGCAACCAGCGCCAGCTGGAAATGCAGCTGAACCGTCGTCTCGGTGAGATTGAGAAGTTGCAGGCCAACACCAAGCAAGCCCTCCAGCTTGCTGATAAGGCCCGCCAGTCTGGTGATGCGCAGAAGGCCACCGAATATGAAAACGCTGCCGAGGCTTTCGCGGCGCAGCTGGTGACCGCTGAGCAGTCCATCGAAGACACCAAGCAGTTGCACGACCAGGCCCTGCGTCAAGCTGAGGAAGCTAAGAAGGCTGTGGAGCGTAACTCCATGGCGTTGCAGCAGAAGGTTGCTGAGCGCACCAAGCTGCTCAGCCAGCTGGAGCAGGCCAAGATGCAGGAGAAGGTCTCGGAATCCCTGAAATCGATGAACTCCATTGCTTCTGGTTCCACCCCGAACCTGGATCAGGTGCGCGAGAAGATCGAGCGCCGCTACGCGAACGCCTTGGGTGCTGCTGAGCTGGCCGAGAACTCGGTGGAAGCCCGCATGGCTGAGGTTCAGCAAGCTGGTGTTCAGCTGGCCGGACACTCCCGCTTGGAGCAGATCCGCGCTGAAATGCGTGGCGAACTGCCCGCTGGTGATAGCTCCAGCTCCGCGCAGGAAGCCATTGATCCGGCTGTTGCTGACAAGCTGAAGGAACTGCGCGGGGAGTAATTTCTCTCAACCCTTGCGCGATCGCCGTAGCTGGATTTAGAACCACGGCTGCAAGATCTCATATCTCCTTTCTTTTGGCTCCCGGGCTTCATACCATCTCCAAGGTACGAAGCCCGGGAATTCGTATGTCCGGGTGTCGGTGGTGGCTTTTTGGGATCGCGGTAGGGGGTACGGCTACTCGCGTTGGAAGAGGAGGCAGGCGCGGCAAACCCCAGCTTCGTGGAAGCCTTCACCAGGGGGGGGCTGGGGGCCGCGGACAGGGTCTCGGAGGAAGCAAAAAGGGTGCTTCTGGTGTGGGACCGGAGAGAGATTTCTTTGTGGGGCTTAAGGTTTGTCGTCGCCGACGCCACGGGCGATGAGGGCGTCAGAAAGCATAGTGGCGCGCCGGAGACTGCGGACGAGGACCGGGACGCCGAAGGCGACGATGGAGAAACCGGCGCCGCGGGCTTTGCGGGCGTCGAGGACCTCGTGGACAGTGGCTAGTTGGAGGGGGATAAGCCGCAGCGTCATGGAGATGGCCAGGGAGATGGTGTCGACCGGGAGACCCAGTTTGCCAAGCGGTGCCAAGATGCGGTCGACGGCTTCGAGCATCTCGGTATGCGTGGTGGTTAAAGTGAGCAAGGTGGCCGCCATGATGGCGGAGTAGATGCTGCCGATAGTTGAGGCCGCGATCTGCCAGCCGGATTGCCACCAGAGATAACCGCCGAGAATGATGAGAAGCGGCAATGGGGGCCAGAGTTGATGGAGGGCGATGGTGGGCGGAATGCGGGCGATGAGGTAACCCAGCCCGGCGAGTGCGATGAAGATAAGTGCGTAACCCGGTGTGCGGGACAGTAGCGCACCGGCGAGGACGAAAATGAAGAGCAGCCCGAATTTCGCTAGCGCTGGGATGCGATGTATGGGGGATTGGCGGTTGACGTAGACGCCAAGGGGGACTTGGCGCATTAGTGTCTGGCTTTCATCAGGTTGGTGTAGAACTCGATGACCTCGGTGGCTGGGCCATCGGCGACGACAGTGTGGTTGTCGATGCAGATGACTCTTTCGAAGTCGCTGATGAGGTCGAGGTCGTGGGTGACGACGATGAGTTGTTGTTCGAGTTGCCGGAACTCTTCTTGGATGCGCAGCCGATTGGAGAGATCCAGGAGCGTGGTGGGTTCATCGGCGATGATGACATCTGGGTTGGTGACCAGCACCGCTGCGAGGGCGAGAAGCTGCTTTTGGCCGCCGGAGAGCGTGTGTGGGGATTGGTCCGCGTGGGGGCTTAACCCGAACCTTTGCAAAGCCGCAGCTACCCGGGTGTTTTTCTCCGATTTGGATAGGCGCTGTTTGCGAAGGGAGAAGGCGATATCTTCTTTGACCCGCGGCATGATGATTTGGTTTTCGGCGTCGGAGAAGATGAAGCCTACGCGTTTGCGGACGGCGGCGCCTTTCTTGTCGACGTCGAGGCCGTCGACGCTGACGGTGCCGGAGGTGGGGGAGCCGAGGCCGTTGATGAGGCGGGCGAGGGTGGATTTGCCGGAGCCGTTGGCGCCGATAATGCCGATGCGCCGCTCGGTGAGTTCGAGGTTGATGTTGTGCAGGACATCGTGCTCGTCTTCATCGAAGCGGACGCAAACGTTGTGGAAGGAGATCCTAGCCATGAGGGGAAGGCGTGGTCCTTAGCGTGGGTTCTGGGGGTGGGTGGAGTCCGCGTGCGGAGGGGTGGTTGGGGCGGTGTTTCCGGCGGTGTTGGTTGTGGTGGGGGTTTCGGTGGTTTCGGGGAGGGGCTGCGGCTAGGCCTTGGGTGTTCCCTCGGGCTGCTGTGTTACTTGGGCCTTGGTCTTGGCCTTTGGCTTGGCGCCGCGGAGCTGCGGGAAAGCAGCGTGCACACCAACTGCAATGAACACCATAACCACGGTCTTGATGAGATCAGGAATCACGAAAGGCGCTTGGGCGACGATAGCTGCGCCGAGATCCATGCCGGCGCGCAGCATCAGGCCGAGAGCACCGAAAACGTACATGGACAGCAAACCGACGAGCCCTGCGATAAGGAAAATGCCGATCATGGCGGCGCGATTATTGCGCGGTGCGCGGTAGGCGATCAGGCCGGCGAGGAAAGCGGCGGCCAGGTAGCCCACGAGGTAGCCGGCAGTGGGGCCAGCTAGGGCAGCGAGAGTGGTGCGACCACCGGCGAGCACCGGAAGACCGATGAGGCCGATGAAGAGGAAGAGTGCGGTGGTGAGGAAGCCGCGGCGGGCACCTAGGATGAGACCGGCGAGGATGATGGCAGCGTTTTGGAGCACAATCGGCACGCCGGGGGTGCCGCTTGGGATGTACACAAAAGCGAGGACGATGATCAGCGCAGCAAAGACGGCGATATAGGCCAGATCTGTGATCGCAGAGTGTCGGTTGTTCATGGGCGCAAAGTCTAGCACTGAACGGTGTTCAAGTTTCAACTTGAGGTAGGGTGATGCCCATGCGTTTGACCGAGTTTCACCGATGTGTACGCGGCGAGTTTGGCGAGATTAAAGGGGAGTGGATTTTGCATTCCCATGTCTTGGCTAGTCGTGGCGGCACGGCGGAGGAGCTTTTAGCACAGGGGGTGGAACCTCGTGAGATTTGGTGGGAGATCTGTGAGGACTTTGAGATACCTGAGCTGCGTAGGTTAGGGCCAGACGACTAAGGTCGAATTCGCAAAACTCGAACAGGCGTGCGTGTCGCTGAGTCTTTGTGTTCGGGACACGCACTAGAGTCGTGGCTGAATTAAAACAACGAACTTCGTGGAGGATGAATAACTATGGCAGCTCGGAAGAAGAGCTCTGTTTCCCGCGCTGATGCTGGGGATGATCGGCAGAAGGCACTTGCCACTGCGCTAGCGAATATTGAGAAGGACTTCGGCAAGGGCGCGATTATGCGCCTGGGCGATGATAAGCGCCCACCGATTCAAGCGATTTCTTCGGGTAACCCAGCTATTGATATTGCATTGGGTATTGGTGGTTTCCCGCGCGGACGCATCGTGGAGATCTATGGACCGGAATCTTCCGGTAAGACCACCGTGGCTTTGCACGCCATCGCCCAAGCTCAAAAAGGTGGCGGCATTGCGGCGTTTATTGATGCCGAGCACGCCCTGGATCCGGAATATGCCCGCGCTTTGGGTGTGGACACGGATTCACTGCTGGTATCGCAGCCGGATACCGGCGAACAGGCCCTGGAGATCGCGGATATGTTGGTGCGCTCCGGTGCCATTGACATTGTGGTGATTGACTCGGTGGCAGCACTGACCCCGAAGGCAGAAATTGAAGGCGACATGGGTGATTCCCATGTTGGTCTGCAGGCCCGCCTGATGAGCCAGGCGCTGCGCAAGATGACCGGTGCGCTTTATAACTCCGGTACCACCGCGATCTTTATTAACCAGTTGCGCGAGAAGATCGGCGTGATGTTTGGTTCCCCGGAGACCACGACCGGTGGTAAGGCCCTGAAGTTCTATGCTTCGGTGCGCTGCGATGTGCGCCGCATCCAGACCTTGAAGGATGGCGCCGATGCTGTGGGTAACCGCACCAAGCTGAAGGTGGTCAAGAATAAGGTGTCCCCGCCCTTCAAGATCGCCGAATTCGACATCATCTATGGCGAAGGTATCTCCCGTGAGGCCTCCATCATTGACCTGGGTGTGGAAGAGGGCATCATCAAGAAGTCCGGTTCGTGGTTCACCTATGAAGGTGACCAGCTGGGCCAGGGTAAGGAAAAGGTGCGCAATCACCTGAAGGAAAACCCGGAGATCGCGGAAGAAATTGAGCAGAAGATTTTCCAAAAACTCAAGATCGGTAAGTACGCGAATATGAATGATGATGAGCTCAGCGATGAGCCCATTGATGTGGTGCCCAATGTCAGCTTCGATGATGAAGCTGAGGATGCTTCCTAGCTGAGGCTTGGCGCCTTGGGTTGAACCCTTGGGTTGAGGCTGAGGGGGCGAGGCTGGTGTGCCTCGTGCGCCTGATGGCTTGGTTGGGTGCCGCGTGGTTTGCGGTGCCCAACCGCTTGTCTACGTAAGTGTGCCGGCCTTGGGTGTCTGCGGGGCGGTAGGAGAGCTGAGCACCTTGGGGTAGGGGAGTTGAGTGTTGAGGACCGGAGATCTGGGGAGTTCAAGATGGATAAGCAAGAAAAAGTCGAAGCCTTAAAGCAGGCGATCGAAAATTTTCAGTCCCGTGGTGAGTTCCTCGATCCCGTTTTAGAAGAGCACAAAGCCAAGGTTCGACACCGCGCACTATTGCTCTTGGATCATCGCGCGCGCTCTCGGCACGAGCTACGCGAACGCCTTGTGGCACTAGAGCTGGTCCCAGATAACTCCATTGTTGATGAAGTCCTTGATGACCTCACCCGCAGCAAACTCATTGACGATGCCACCTTCGCTGAAGAATGGGTACGGGTACGCCATGAGCGCCGCGGTAAATCACGGCGCGTGCTGGATAAGGAACTTCGCGACAAGGGTGTTGCCCAACACCTTCGCCAAGCTGCTTTGGAACAAGTCGATGACGAGGATGAAGAAGCAGTAGCCCGGCGCCTCGCGGAGAAGAAAGCACGCTCCATTAAAAACATCCCGGAAGACTATGCCGAGCGCGATAAGATGCTGCGCCGCATCCTCGGGGTGTTAGCGCGCCGCGGGTTTAGCCAGTCGATGAGCATGCGCATCGCTCGGGCTGCCCTAGCGCAGCGTATCGAAGAGCTAGAGGGCTAAGCACTTTCGGGGCACCACGGTCCCGGGCCTCATTAGCCCAGACATAGGAAAACGGGAGGAAACCTAAGTTTCCTCCCGTGATCTCTATCCACGCTGGCCTTGAGAGACCTAAGCCTTATCGGCTTAGAGCTTAAGGCTCATCGGGGGTACGGATCTCTACATAGTTGGGGTTGTGCCAGTCCACCACGGCATTGTCCTTGGTGTCCAAACCTTGGTCCGGCATCTCCGGCACCTTCGCCACAATATTGCGGCGAGCACGGCCAGCACGCAGCTGACGTTCGATGCGGTGAGCCACGTAGGTCAGCGCGTAGTTGATCAGGATCATAATGATCGCGACAACCACCAAGGAAGCCAGGAAGTTCTGGTTGCTGGATGCAGATTGGATACCGGAGCGAACCACTTCGATATAACCAATCTGGTAGCCCAGGGCAGAGTCCTTCAGGGCAATAACCATCTGAGAGATCAATGCCGGCAACATCGCCGCAACCGCCTGCGGAAGCAAGATAGTGCGCGTGGTCTGTCGGTGTGAAAGACCCAATGCATGAGCGGCTTCCGTCTGGCCCTTCGGTAGCGAGTTAATGCCAGAGCGAAGGATCTCCGCGATCACAGAGCCGTTGTACATGGTCAGGCCAAATACCACGGCGCCAAAAGCCAAATGCTTTGGCGGGATCAGGTTATAGATCGCAAAGAGCTGATACGCGAAGATCATCAGCAGCAGCACTGGGATGGCGCGGAAGAATTCCACGATCACAGCGCAGATCCAGCGAACTGCCTTGATCTCGGAGAGTCGACCCAAACCGAGGATGGCGCCCAAGATCAACGCCAACACCACCGACACCACAGCGGACTTCAAGGTGCCGAACAAACCAGGCAACAAATATGTCGTCCAGGTTTGGGACTGCAGGAAGGGACTCCACTTAGCGGCCGTGAGCTGGCCATTATTCTTCAGGGTCCACAGCACCCACAGAATGACCGCCAAGGCGATAACACCGGAAACGGCGGTGTAGATCAGGTTATTACGACGACCCTTAGGACCTGGTGCATCATAAAGGACTGTTGCGCGTACTTCACTCATTTACGCACCGCCAATTTCGTCGAAAGTTTGCCCATGATCAAGCCCATCGGCAGGGTCAGGATAATAAAGCCCAGCGCAAAGACACCGAAGACCAGGAACAGCAGGTTCGCGTGGTTTTCAATCGTGGCCTTCATCAGCAAGGAAGCTTCAGCCACACCAATCACCGAAGCAATGGTGGTGTTCTTGGTCAACGCAATCAGGGTGTTACCCAGTGGAATAATTGCCGCCCTTAAAGCCTGCGGGAAGATAATCGACCCGAAGATCTGAGGGAAGGTCAGGCCCAAAGAACGAGCCGCCTCTGCTTGACCAAAGTGCACGGTATTAATACCGGAGCGCAGGGATTCCGCCACA
Source organism: Corynebacterium spheniscorum (assembly GCF_900113445.1). Taxonomy (GTDB): domain Bacteria; phylum Actinomycetota; class Actinomycetes; order Mycobacteriales; family Mycobacteriaceae; genus Corynebacterium; species Corynebacterium spheniscorum. The sequence goes on along the minus strand of NZ_FOPJ01000003.1, from coordinate 30,810 downwards.
AACGCTGAGGTATAAAGCACGAAGCCAAGGACCGCCAGGCGGAAGTTATTATCCGCCAAGAAAGTCGAGGACTCGCGGCTAGCCAAGCTCATGCCCAGGTTTTGGTACAACCCGAAGGAGCAGAACAGCACGATGAGGGTCAGCGGGGTGTTACGCACCGTGTTGATATAGGACACGGCGATCCCACGCATCAACGCCACTGGCGAGACACGCATGGCAGTCAAAATGCTGCCCAGGATCATCGATCCGATCGCTGAGAAAAATGTGAGTTTGATAGTGACCCAGAAGGCCGGCAATACTGCCGGCCCCAGGTCGTCCAGAAGGACGTTCATTGCAGGTTAATCCGCCATCCTTAGATCTGGTGGGGTTGGTTTAATTTATTTCTCCAAGAAGGAGAGGTCACCCACGTTGCCCTTGGTCACGCCTTCGCCGGCGCCGAGGTTCTTCTTCACGAGCTCATCGAAGGTGCCATTGTCCTGCAGCTTCTTCAGGGCTTCGTTGATGGCGTCGGTGCCTTCCTTATCGTCCTTCGCCAGGCCGACACCGTAGTACTCATCGGTGAAGTCAGAGCCATCAGCCTTCTTCAGCTCAATCACGCGGAACTGGCCCGGGCTCTGAGCGGCATAACCATTCAAGATGGTGGCGTCGGTGGTCAGGGCATCGATATTTCCCTGGCGCAGTGCCTCAACGCAGGAGGAGTAAGTGTCATATTCCTGCAGCTGCACGCCCGGCAGCTCATCCTTGACCTTCTGAGCCGGGGTGGAGCCGGAAACCGAGCAGAGGATCTTGCCGTCCAGGTCGTTCAGGCCGTTGATTTCCTTGGCATCTTCACGAACCAGCAGACCCTGGTGGGTCAGCAGGTAGGGGCCAGCGAAGTTCACGGACTCGGCGCGACCCTTGTTGATGGAGTAGGTGGCGGCGATCATGTCGACCTCACCATTTTGGATCAGGGTTTCGCGCTGTGCAGAGGGGGTTTCACGCCACTCGACGGTCGGGGCATCCCAGCCCTTAGCTTCAGCGATTTCCTTGACCACAGCTTGGGCGATATCAACGTCCAGGCCGCTCATGGAGCCATCTTTGTTGCGCAGGCCCAGGCCGGGCTGGTCGTACTTGGTGCCCAAGGTGACCTTGCCGGACTCAATGTTCTTGAGCAGGCTGGTGGACTCCCCGCCGCCACAGGCGGAAAGGGTGACGGCAGCAAGGGCAGCGGCGCCAACAGCGGCGGCGGAGCGAATGAGGGAGCGGTTCATGGTGTTCTCCTGGGGAGTGAAAGTTAAAGAATTAAGAAGAGGGGCAGTTCTACAAGAGGGGAAGAAAAGCAACACCAACAGCACGAGCCTTAAAGGCACCAGCCCGAAAGCAGAAGCCCGAAGGCCTAAGCCCTAAAGCCAGATACTGTCAACGCGGCGATACTTTCTTCACACAAAGCCCCTCAAGCTAAGGGGCGCTAGCTAACACACTTCCCACCCACCCCTTCGACGACTTCCACCTAGCTACACAAGCAGCCGGTGAAAAGAACGAAGGGACAGTAGCGGGCGGTATGTAGCTAACCAACGGCAGTTACCCACCTGGCAGTGAACTACCAGGCAGTTACCTACCCGGTAGTCACCTACCGCACCGGGAGCACTGCATCCAGTACTCCCGAACTAGCGGGCAACAACCTGCTGAGATAGCAGAATTAGTGAGCCAGAATCTTGCCCAAGAAATCGCGGGCGCGATCCGTTTCCGGGTGAGCGAAGAAGCTCTCCGGATCGGTGTCTTCCAGCACTCGACCATCAGCCATAAAGAGGATGCGATCCGCAGCCTTCTTCGCGAAGCCCATCTCGTGGGTCACGCAGACCATGGTCATGCCTTCTTGAGCAAGGCTGCTCATAACATCAAGCACCTCATTGACCATTTCCGGGTCCAGCGCCGAAGTCGGCTCATCAAAGAGCATGATCTTCGGGCGCATCGCCAAGGCACGAGCAATCGCCACACGCTGCTGCTGGCCACCGGAAAGCTGGGCCGGATATTTATCCGCCTGCTCAGCAATCCCGACGCGCTCTAAGAGCTCCATGGCTTTAGCTTCGGCGTCCGACTTATTCATCTTGCGGACCTTAATGGGCCCCAAAGAGACATTGTCGCGGATCGTCAGGTGAGGAAAGAGGTTGAAGGATTGGAAGACCATGCCCACATCAGCGCGCAACTTGGCCAATTCCTTACCTTCTTCAGGAAGGACCGTCCCATCAATCTCAATGGTTCCTGAGTCAATGGTTTCAAGACGGTTAATGGTGCGGCATAGCGTGGATTTACCAGAGCCCGAAGGCCCCAGCACCACAACCACTTCGCCGCGTCCAACCTCAAGGTTGATGTCCTTGAGCGCATGGAAGTCACCGAAGTGCTTCTGCACGTCCGTCATCCGGATCATCGGTGTGTTCTGGGTCATGGCGAGAATACTAATGTACCCAGTCGCACAATAGCCAAGGGAGGGGGAAGGTCACTCTCGCCTCCTTCTAGCCCCACCAAGCAGCCCGCCACCCCCAGTCCCATGAGTCACAGCTATGACCTAGGCCAATTATTAACATGACAGAGTCGCAGGTCACCTGCCATGAATGGTGTTTTCAACACGCCAAGTTGTTCCTGCGTGAACTAAGGCAAACTCTCGACCAACTCCGCCCCCACCATGCGTTAGGGCCGGGGGTGAACTCATGAGTAGACTACGTGCCTGTGACACTCACCCTGCACAGCCAAATTAGCTCGCCTAAAACCTATGAAGTCCGGACCTTCGGTTGCCAAATGAACGTCCACGACTCTGAACGCCTCTCTGGTCTCCTAGAGGAGGCGGGATATGTGCGCGCCCAAGAAGGTACCGAACCAGACCTCGTGGTCTTTAATACTTGTGCCGTGCGCGATAACGCTGACCAGCGCCTCTACGGTTCTTTAGGCAACCTCAAATCCACCAAGGATCGTCACCCCGGCATGCAGATCGCTGTCGGCGGTTGCCTCGCCCAAAAAGACCGCGACATGGTCATCAAAAAAGCCCCTTGGGTGGATGTTGTGTTCGGCACCCACAATATTGGTTCCCTTCCGGCACTGCTCGACCGCGCCGCGCATAATGATGCCGCCCAAGTCGAGATCGTAGAAGCCTTAGAACAATTCCCCTCCGTCCTTCCGGCTAAGCGCGAATCCGCCTACGCCGGCTGGGTGAGTATCTCGGTGGGCTGTAATAACACCTGCACTTTCTGCATTGTTCCCTCACTGCGCGGCAAAGAAGCTGACCGCCGCCCCGGCGATATCCTCGCCGAGGTCCAAGCCCTGGTCAATCAAGGCGTTAGTGAAATCACCCTGCTCGGCCAAAATGTCAATGCCTATGGCGTGAACTTCGCAGACCCCACCATGGAGCGCGATCGTTCTGCCTTTTCTAAATTGCTGCGTGCTTGCGGTGATATTGAAGGCCTAGAGCGGGTGCGTTTTACCTCCCCGCACCCCGCGGAATTCACCAGCGATGTTATTGATGCCATGGCAGAAACCCCCAATGTCTGCCCACAATTACATATGCCGCTGCAATCCGGCTCGGATCGCGTGTTAAAGGAAATGCGGCGCAGTTATCGCACCAAGAAGTTCCTCAATATTTTGGCGGAAGTGCGCGAAAAAATCCCGCATGCTGCTATTACTACCGACATTATTGTGGGATTCCCCGGCGAAACCGAAGACGACTTCCAAGCCACACTCGATGTGGTGGAAAAGGCCCGCTTTTCTTCCGCTTTCACTTTCCAATACTCCCCACGCCCCGGCACCCCAGCGGCCACCATGGATCAGCAGATCCCCAAAGAAATCGTCCAGGACCGCTATGAGCGCCTGCTTGCCCTCCAAGAGCGCATCTGCTTGGAAGAAAACACGGCGCTGCTCGGCCAAGAGGTAGAGCTGTTGGTTCAAGAAGGCGGCGGTCGCAAAAACGATGCCACCGAGCGCATGTCCGGCCGCGCCCGCGATGGCCGCCTCGTGCATTTCGCACCCACCGGCAGCCAAGACACCATCCGCCCCGGCGATGTCGTGCATGTCACGCTCACTGAGGCCAAGCCGCACTATCTCATCGCTGATGCTGGCCTGCTCAACCACCGCCGCACCCGCGCTGGGGATATGTGGGAGCGCGGCCAGGTTCCCACCACTAATCAGCCGGCCGGCCAAGAAACCTTCGTCGGCTTGGGGCTGCCGAGCATTCGTCCGCGCAGCTAACACACTCCGAACGAAGAGAGCTTTCCCCGAGACCCGCCTCCCGCACCGCCCCAGGCATCCTGCGGCGGACAGGGGAGTGCGGGGTGTGCCGCGCCTAGGTTGTGCTTGCACGGGAGTTTGACTCGGCTAACCTGTGATGCGAACTAACCTGGGACTAGCCTTAGTGGCTAACCCACTTTCGGGCACTAACTGGCAGCGAAAAAGCTGTGTGGTGTAGCTATGTTGAGTATGAGGATGAGAGCACAGAAGTGACGAGCACAGATAAAGAACTAGCGGTTAAAGAAAAACAAGCTGCTAAACGCATCGACATCGCCCCAGTACTCCCGCACCTAGGAGTGGCACTAGCGGCCTACCTCGTTGGCCTAGCCGGCCCCATTATCACCAAGGTGCGCATGGCACTGGCCGTCATCCAAGAAACCGGTGGTGCGGACTTAAAAATCACCGAATGGGTGTACCTCTACACCAGCTTCCTCGGCACCGGACTGTGCCTGATCTTATTGCTGGCCACCCGCCGCATGGGCTTTGCTATCGCCGCCTGGGTCTTTAGCGGTATCGCTCTATTTAGCTCCCTGCTAGCACTATGGCTTCGCCAAACCGATAAGGGCGATGCCACTAGCGGTTGGGGAATGTACCTGTCCATCTTCGGTGTGATCCTGGCGGTCTATGCGCTGTCGAATATCATCATGCGCCGCTCGGATCAGCAAAAGAAGCTCGCCGAAGAGCGCGCTTCCCTGGAAATCACCGATGCGGTGGGGCTTGCCCAACGGGACTTACTGGCCCAACAAAAACGCGATTGGGATACCAACCCGCTGTTTGTAGATGACCGTCGCCAACAAGCCGCCGAACGCCACCACAGCACCCCACAAGCTCAACAGCCGAAGCCGGACGAGGCTACGCCAAGCGAGGCTAAGCCAAGCGAGGCTAAGCCAGATGAGGCTACGCCAGACGGCTCTCCCAACCCGAAGCCCGCGACACCTCCTGAAAACCCAAGCGCCGATTAAGCGCACGGGCCGCCAGGTTCCGCTGCTCATTCGAGGTATACACCCGCTCAACTCCCCAACGCTCACGCGCTGCCACCAAGGCAGCGCGTTTTAGCTTTATCCCCAAACCCTTCCCACGGCAGCTAGCACTAACCACCGTGGTGCCTTGCTCAGCAATCCCCTCAATGCTGCCCACAGCCCGTGAAATCTGCGACATGCCGATAGCCTTTTCGCCTTGCATCAACACCGCAGTAATCACCTCGCTATGGATCTTCGCATAGTGATCCCGCAAGTCCTTTAAACGCTGCGGCGACCACTGCTCTGGCTCATGGGCACTAAACCCATAGGCCGTATCACGGCTCGCTTCCTCCAATAAGGGGATGAGCGCCTCGGTAGTAGGGGAGTACTCAAAATCCTGGAGCACCACCAACTCCACGTCATCACCCAGATCAACCCCCGTCGACGCGGGGTCGGAGGGAATCGGCACATAGCCTTGCACCTCGGTGGATACCTTCTTCAACCCCTGAGCTTCCAACAACACATCACGGCTAGGCGGGCCAGGCTCAAAAAACCACAGGTGCGCCCACTGCCTTGCTTCCCCCAGCTCATCAGCTAGCGCAAGCCTGCGCGCACACCCCACAAGCTCCACCACCGCGGCCTTTTCCTCTTCCGCATAATCTTTCCCCGGTAGTGGCTGCAGGTCCGGTTCTAAAGTGATATCTACCTCCACCACCGTGGTGTCTTCCACCAAGGGGAAAGAACACAACACCCATCCGCTATCAGCCACATAATGCAGTCGCGTTTTTAGCTGCGGGGAACCAGCCAGCAGATTGTCTACCCGCTCTACTGATTGAGAAGCTGCCATATCACCCGCGGCTTCTTGGGCAGCCAAATTGGAAGCGAAGACATAATCAACAATGTCTTCGCTTCCAACCAGAATCTCTTGTGTCACTACCTAGCCTTAAAAACTAGCGGCTATTGAGTGCCTGCTCGGCAGCTTCTGCCCATTCACGCCATTGCTCAGCCTGCGCTTTAAACTTCTCGGCCTGCTTGGTTTTACCCTTAGCTTCCGCAGTGGCAGCTTGTTTCTCAAACTCCGCCACCCGCGCCCTAAATTGTGCGGCACGAGCCTGGGCTTCCGGATCCGTACGGCGCCACTGCGATTCTTCCGCCTTGGTCACCTTGGTTTCCAGAGCACCGATCTTGTCCTCAAATTCACGGACCCGACCACGCGGCACATAACCAATGGTTTCCCAACGCTCTTGGAGTTCACGTAGCTTCTGCTTCGCCGCATCCAGATTCTTCTCCGGATCAATCAGCGGGGAATACTCATCAATCAGCGCCTGCTTAGCCACCGCATTGGCCTCATATTCCTTATCGCGCTCACGGTTCAATGCATCGCGGGCACCAAAGAACTTATCCTGCGCAGCACGGAACTGCGCCCACAGCTTGTCATCAATTTCCCGCGGAGCCCGACCAGCAGCCTTCCACTGGTCCATCAGCTCGCGATAAGCACGTGCGGTATTACCCCAATCGGTGGAATCCTGCAGGGCACGGGCCTTTTCCACCAACTCTTCCTTGATGCGGCGTGCGGATGCACGGTTACGATCCAACTCCGCAAAGTGCGCACCACGGCGCCGATTAAAGGCATCCCGGGCGCGACCAAAACGCTTCCATAAAGCATCATCGGTGCGACGATCCACACCCTTAATGCGCTTCCATTCCTCCAAAATACCGCGCAGGCGATCCCCGGCAGCCTTCCACTCAGTGGAATCCGCGGCAATCTGCTCAGCCTCCGCAATCAAGGCTTCCTTCGCCGCAATGGCCTTCGCGCGGCGCTCTTCCTTTTCCTTCTTGGCGCGCTCCCCAGCCACCCCGGATTCCCGAATAATCTCATCGAGTTCTCGCTCCAGGGCTTCCACATCGCCAAGCACCGCGGCTTCCGGCAAACTTGCCTTCAATTCTTCCGCAGTAGCGCGCGTCTTCGCCGCATCCTGCGGGTGCGTGCCTAAACGTGCCGCCAAAATATTGATCTCGGTCGCCAAATCCACATAACGTTTGCCATAGTGTGCCAGGCCCTCTTCCGCGGTGCCGGCCTGCCACTGGCCAATCATGCACTCCTCGCCGGCCTTATTGCGCAAATACACACTGCCATCTTCAGCGATCCGCCCCCACGCAGATGGATCATTCTTAATCGCCGCCCCCGCGGCAGTAGCCGCACTCGGCGCACTCGCCGCCGCTGGCTTCACCGCAGCCCGCTTTTTAGCCAAAGCCGCCGGGCTCGGCACTCCAGCCGGACTCGGCTTTCCCGCACCCACATCTGGACGCGGCGCTGGCTTATTCAAAGGATTCTGATTGGAAGAGGTCGAGCTGCTCATAAGATGTCCTGTCACAGTCTTGCCGCGCGTCACGGCTGCCGAGTTCTAATAAAAATCACCGCGAAAAAATCTTCGCTAGCAATGCCACACCCAACATACCCGCGGAATCAAGGTTAGAGTTGCTGAGTGCCCACTACTGATCTTCTCATTATGCCTGGATCCCCAGCTCTTATCCCCGAATTGGGCCCCAAAGACGATAAACTCCGCCCCATCCTGGACAAACTCATCCACACCCTCCACGCCGACCCGCGCCCGCGCCACCTCATCGGCTCCCGCGATCCCCGCTGGCACACCACGCTTACCGGCTCACTACGCGCCTGGGGTGACACCTCCGGCATCAACGTCCACGCCGGCAACTTCCTGCCCGAAATCCTTCAACGCAGACTCCTCGGCCCCGCCCTCGGCGACGTCACCTCCATCCGCGACACACTCGGTAGGCCCGACCCCCACGCCCTGAGCATTGTCTGCGTGGATGGTTCCGCCGGATTAACTCTCCGCGCCCCCTTAACGCTTCTCGAGACCGCGCTGCCCACCCACCAATGGTGCTGCGGGTTACTAGGGGACCAGGGCATGCCACACCAGAAAGTCCAGCACGCGAGTGCGCAAGAATTAACCCGCGCCGGCATTATCGAACCTGTCCTGTGGCTAGAACTAGCCGCCCTTGCCCCCAACTACCACCGCAGCTTGCTAGCCACCGATACCGACACCGGGGTAGGACGCTATATTGCCACCTGGGAGGCAATCGCATGACACCAACACCCATCGCAGTCGTAGGGCCCACCGCCAGCGGCAAATCCGCCTTAGGTTTAGGCCTCGCCGAATCCCTAAACGGCGAAGTCGTCAACGTCGACTCCATGCAGCTCTACCGCGGCATGGATATTGGTACCGCTAAACTTCCCGTATCCCAACGCCGCGGCATCCCACACCACCAACTCGATGTCCTCGATGTCACCGAAAAAGCCTCCGTCGCCCGCTACCAACGCGAAGCCATCCGCGATGTGGAAGATATCCTCGCCCGCGGCAAAACCCCCATCCTGGTTGGTGGATCCATGCTCTATGTCCAATCCCTTATCGACGACTGGCAATTCCCACCCACCGACCCCACCGTGCGCGCCCGCCTAGAAGCTGAACTAGCCGATATTGGTATCGATGCCATGCATAAGCGTCTTCGCCAGGTCGACCCCCAAGCCGCCAACAAAATCGAAGACAAAGATCCCCGCCGCACCGTGCGTGCCCTCGAGGTCATCGAATTAACCGGCCAACCTTTCCAAGCCTCCCAACCGCCCAAAGACGCCGCACCACGGTGGGGCACCCGCATCCTGGGGCTAAAAACCGAAGCCGAATGGCTCAACCCTCGCATCCAGCAGCGCACCCAAGAAATGTTCACCAGCGGGTTCATCGAGGAAGTCGAATACCTCAAAACCCAAGGACTCAAAGCCCAATCCACCGCCGGGTTGGCCATCGGATACGCCCAAGTTCTTAACTACCTCGACCCACACGGTGATATCCAGACTGTAGAAGAAGCCTGCGAATTAACCACCGTCGCCACCCGCCGCTATGTGCGTCGCCAACGCAGCTGGTTTAAACGCGACCCGCGCACCACTTGGCTTGATGCGCGCGAAGATACCCTGCCGCTGGCATTAGACTTACTTGGGTGACTAACGCATCCACCCTGAACCCCCGCACCATCTTCAAAGGCCACGGCACCGAAAACGACTTCCTCATCATCTTCGATGAAAAAGGCGAGCTCGACCTCAGCACCGAAAAAGTCGCCCTGCTCTGCGACCGCCGCAAAGCCTTAGGAGCTGACGGCATCCTCCGCGTCATCCGCGCCGGGCATCTCGGCGAACCGCTCCCCGCAGGGGTCAGCGATGACATGTGGTTTATGGACTACCGCAATGCCGATGGCTCGCTTGCTGAAATGTGCGGCAATGGTGTCCGCGTTTTCGCGCACTTCATTTTCCTCCACGGGCTCGTAGACTCCAGCGAATTCCCCGTCGCCACCCGCGGTGGGGTAAAACAAGTCCGCGTGCATGAAGCAGACGCCTACGCCGCCCGCGTCAGCGTCGATATGGGGGCCCCAAAGATCCTCGGCGAATCCGCCGGTGCCGTGGATGACCATGAGCTTTCCGGCCTCGGGGTTGATATGGGCAACCCGCACCTAGCCTGCGTGGTCCCAGAACTTACCCCCGAAGATCTCTACTCCTGGCGTTTCCAAGCCGCCAGCTTCGATACCGCCATGTTCCCCGAAGGCGTCAACCTAGAAGTCCTCACCCCACTTCAAGACGGCCGCGTCTACATGCGGGTAGTGGAACGAGGCGTGGGGGAGACCCGCTCCTGTGGCACCGGCACTGTCGCAGCAGCCACCGCAGCACTAGCAGCAGCCAATAAAAAACACGGCACTGTGGAAGTCCGGGTACCCGGTGGGGCCGTGGAAGTAGAAATTAATGCAACTACCTCGATTCTTAGCGGCCCATCTCGGGTCGTGGCCCGCATTGAGGTAGCTGAAGGGCTGCTCTAATAACGCTTGTAATCAGTACCCAGGCGGTGCGCAGCCCCGCGTGCCGCCAACCAGCTTTCCCGCAGCTCCAATGCCCGAGCATCAGTGGTAGCCAACAGTGCCTCCAACTCCGGAACACTCAAATCCGCAGCTAAACGGGCATGCAGACGGTGAATATAGCTTCGGCAACCATGGAATTCGAAGTGGAACTTCTGGATCGCCGGATCCGGACAATCAGGATCCAACAACGCCGGGCGGTGCAAGGTGCGATCCGCCAAATGCTCAGCCTCCGGGGAATCCCGGAATAACAAGAACTGATCCAAGGTGTCCGTAATATCTTCTAACGACAATTGGATAGAAGAACGCAACGCCCGCGCCTCAGATTCATCCGGGCGATGCCGGATCACCAAAAAGGTCACCGCCAAAATCGGCACCACCAGCATCAGCCCAGACTGCTTGAGGGTCACCAAAAGCAGCACGCAGCACAGCGCAATGATCAACAAAGACCAACGCGCCGCGGGCGAGGGGAGTGATGGTGGCCGGCTTGGCGGCAAATCATGATGCACGGTTATCAGTGGCCTCCACAACCGCAGGAGCCGCCGCAACCACCACAACCGCCACCAGCTAGGGGCGCAGAAATAGTCGAAGTCAGCAGCGCATGCGCCTTAATCACGTTGCCATTAATCGGCAGAACTTCACTATCCGGCAGGCACACATCAAAGGGGAAAGCACCATCAACCACCGCGTGGATAAAGCGCTGCCCAGTCAAAGCACTGGTGCGATAACCAGCTTCTAAGACGCGAGCACTAAAAGTCACCGCAGCATCCGGATACTCTGCACCCGTTGCTGCCTGAACGATCTCCGCCCCACGGGAGGTCAACGTCCCACAAGGCTCATTACCAGCAAGAGAATAAGACTCCTGGTCAGCAAAAAGCTCATAGGAATCCACCAGCGCGCTAACCCCTAATTGCTGCCATTCCTGGCGGGGTTCTTCCACCAACAAGGGGCCCTGGGCAAGGTTGGTGGTCACCGCGCTAATCACGCCACCAAATTGGTCTACTACCTCGCAATAAGCCAACACATCATTCAGCATCGTGATGTGGGCAAACACTTCGGTAGCGCCTTTAAAACCCGCCCAGGTGGCGAAGGGTTCGACCGCCAAAATATTGATTTGGGCACCGGAAGGGTCAGTGAATTGCACTAATTGCCCACCGCGCACTTCACCGGTGACTTCGAGGTTATCGCTAGCAATGGCGGCTTCCACCGCATCCTGCCAGCGGTCAAAACCTAACCCAATGCTCTGGAGATCAGACGTCATGCCGGCAAGTCTACCGTCGAAGCCCATAATCGCCGCCTCCAGAAGGGGCTAGCACCCGGATAGTTACTTAGCCGTTATCGCTCTGTTACCAACATCCCCGGCGGCTCAAGCACTAGCCCCACAACAAATCCGCTGCATATCGAAAGGGCGTAGGCACCCCAAGCATGGAATGATAGGAAGCAATGAGTGATTCTGAGATTAAAGATATGAACCCCACCAACACCCCCGAGGACACCAGCGACGACCTCTTCTTAGAAGACACCGCCGTGGATGCTCCCACCGTTGGTGAACTAGACCTCGCCGATCGCAATGCTTTCCGCCGCGCCGGACGGCGAACCACCATCCACTCCGAGGATGTCTCCGATGGCTTCGAAGTTGAATACCGCAAGCTCCGCATCGAACGCGTCATCCTTGTTGGCGTATGGACCCACGGCACTGCCGCCGAAATCGACGCCACCATGAACGAACTCGCCGCCCTCGCAGAAACCGCTGGTGCGGAAGTCGTCGAAATGCTTTACCAACGCCGCGATAAGCCCGATGCCGGCACCTATATTGGCTCCGGCAAAGTCGATGAATTACGCGAAATCGTGCACGCCACCGAAGCTGACACCGTGATCTGCGATGGTGAACTTAACCCCGGTCAGCTCGTCGCCTTAGAAAACGCGCTGAACACCAAGGTCATTGACCGCACCATGCTGATCCTGGATATCTTCGCCCAACACGCCAAATCCAAGGAAGGCAAAGCCCAAGTATCGCTTGCCCAAATGGAATACCTCATTACCCGCGTACGCGGTTGGGGTGGCAACCTTTCTCGCCAGGCCGGTGGCCGAGCCGGCTCCAATGGTGGTGTGGGCCTGCGCGGTCCCGGTGAAACCAAGATCGAAGCAGACCGTCGCCGCCTGCGCGCAGATATGGCGCGACTGCGCAAGGAACTCGCCGGCATGAAAATGTCGCGCGATATTAAAGCCCAACGCCGCCGAGAATCCACCATCCCGCAGGTCGCCATCGCCGGCTACACCAACGCGGGGAAATCCTCGCTCATTAACGCCATGACCGGTGCCGGTGTTCTCGTCGAAGATGCGCTTTTCGCCACCTTGGACCCCACCACCCGCCGCGCGGAACTAGCTGACGGGCGTGCCGTGGTCTTCACCGACACCGTTGGCTTCGTCCGCCACCTACCCACCCAATTAGTGGAGGCCTTCAAATCCACCCTGGAAGAAGTCCTCGCCGCTGACCTGATGCTGCACGTTGTGGATGGCTCTGACCCCTTCCCCTTAAAACAAATCGAAGCGGTCAACGCCGTGATCGCCGATATTGTGAAAGAAACGGGCCAACAAGCACCACCAGAAATCATCGTCGTTAATAAAATCGACGCCGCCAACCCCCTGGTGCTAGCCGAAGTCCGCCACGCCTTAAGCAACCACAACGTCGTGTTTGTCTCCGCGAAAACCGGCGAAGGCATCCCCGAACTAGAAGCCCGCGTGGAGTTATTCCTTAACTCCTTAGACGAACACCTCTACCTCATGATCCCCTTTAGCCGCGGCGACCTGGTGGCCAGCATCCACGAAAAGGGCACCGTACTAGAGAAGTCCTACACCGATGAGGGCACCCAACTAGAGGTCCGCATGCCAGCTGCCGCTGCCACTGAGCTTCGCCAATTCGCGGTCGACCCCGCCAGCTTCTAAAACTGAGCACCCCCTATTTTGTTCATTGGGGTGCGCCCAGTTTTCTATTCCTAGGCCAAGGGGCAGATAATGTGCCCTTGTGAGCATATTCGGATGGACCGTCCATGGTGACGGCAAGAAGATCCTGCCCGGCGCGGTAGTCGCCCCGGAAGAAAGGCTTAGTTGGCCGCGCACCATCGGCATCGGCATGCAACACGTCATTGCCATGTTCGGTGCCACCTTATTGGTGCCGACCCTAACTGGGTTCCCAGTCAACACCACCTTGTTGTTCTCCGGCTTGGGAACCATTCTCTTCCTGGTTATTACCCGCAATAAGCTTCCCAGTTACTTGGGAAGCTCTTTTGCATTCATCGCTCCACTGACCGCCAGCCAAGCCCACGGTATTGGCGCCCAAATCGGCGGCGTCTTCGTCACCGGTCTGGTGCTGCTCCTGGTGGGTGTGATCGTCAAAATGGCGGGCAAACGGGTCATCGACGCCGTCTTGCCGCCAGCTGTTACCGGCTCGATCGTGGCACTCATTGGCCTTAACCTCGCCCCCGCAGCCACCGGCAATGTCCAAGCCCAACCACTGGTTGCCGGCGTGACCTTAGTATCCATCCTGCTAGCCACCGTTGCCGGCCGCGGCATGGTTTCTCGTCTCGGCATCCTCATCGGGGTAGTGATCGGCTGGGTATTCGCCGCACTAACAGGCAACCTTGACCCCAGCGCCGCCCAAACCATTGAAGAAGCCGCCTGGATCGGTTTCCCCACTTTCCACCGCCCCGAATTCCACGCCTCAGCAATCCTGGTGACCCTACCGGTCCTCATTGTCCTAATCGCCGAAAATATTGGCCATGTGAAAGCAGTAAGTGAAATGACGCGCAGGGACCTCGACGGTCTTACCGGTGATGCTCTTATCGCAGACGGTTTAGCCACCACCTTGGCCGGTGGCTTCGGTGGCTCCGGTACCACCACCTACGCCGAAAATATTGGTGTTATGGCAGCAACCAAGGTGTACTCCACCGCCGCCTATTGGGTGGCAGCAGCCACCGCCATCGTCCTAGCTTTCATCCCGAAATTCGGCGCCTTAATCTTCACCATCCCCACCGGCGTGCTGGGCGGGGCCACCATGGTGCTCTACGGCCTTATCGGCATGCTGGGTATCCGCATCTGGCAGGACAACAAGGTCAACTTCAATAACCCCGTAAACCTCACTGCCGCGGCGGTCGCATTAATCGCCGGTATTGGTAACCTCAGCCTCCAGGTTGGCAGCATCACGCTCGAAGGCATTGCGTGGGGTTCCATCGGCATCATCATTGGCTATCCGATCCTCAAGCGCCTCTACATCACCATCGGCGAAGGACAACAAGCCAAGTTCTAACTCCCACCGCCTATGAGCGCAGAAAAATAACGCCTGCTGTGATCCCCCAACCAAAGTGGGGAACAACCAGCAGGCGTCAAATTTTTTTAAAGCCTAAAAATCTTTAGGCTGCCAGGAGCTTAGGCGTCCAGATCAGATTCAATCAGGGAAGCGATCTTTTCTACGGCTTCGGCATTATCCGAAGTGACGGTGACCTGATCACCCTTCTCAGCACCCAGAGCCATGATCATGAGCGAGGAGGCAGCATCAGTCTCGTCGTCCTCATCGGACCCCACCAGGGTGAGGAAGATGTCATCATCGTATTCGCCGGCGGCGTCAGCGATGATGGAAGCGGGGCGGGCATGCAGGCCTACTGCAGAGCCAACAGTCACGGTCTTAGAAGCCATGAAAAATCACGTTCCTTTCGGTTGGAATATCTACTTAAGTCTAAAGGGAGTATCGCACAGGGCGCTATCAAGGGCGAGATAACCCACAAAGATCAGTAATCTCCGTTGCCGCTAAATCCACATCTGTCGGCTTAGGGAACAAAGTGCCCGGAAGGCCAGCCGCAGCCGAACCATAAGCCACCGCATGGCGAAGCTTCTCTGGGGAGCTAAGCCCACGTTGATCAGCCAAAAGATAACCAGCCAACGCAGCGTCCCCCGCACCCACAGTGGAGCGCACCTGCACCGGCGGCGGTACCGCAAGCCAACGCCCATAATCATCAAATAACACGGCACCGGCAGGCCCGAGAGTGACTAATACCTCGGAAATTCCACGCGTCCGAAGTAATTCCGCGGCACGAATTACCGGCCAATAATTCCCCTCATTAGCGGCCGCCTCAATTCCATCACCGTCTAAACCAGTGAGCTGACCTAATTCCTTAGCATTCGGTTTTAAAAGGTCCGGCTGCGAACCATCCGCCAGCATCTTCATCGCCTCACCAGAGGTATCCACCGCAATTTTTGTCCGCGCGGATTCCCGCCGAAGCTTCGCGATCATCTCGGAATACCACCCCTGCGGCAACCCCGGGGGTAAAGAGCCGGCCATCACTACCCACTGCGCATCTTGCGCGTTACGAATCAGCAGGGATTCCATCTCTGTTTTTGTCGCGTCATCAATCACCGCGCCGGGACCATTGAACTTTGTGGTCAGCCCATCGGGTTGGGTGATGGTGGTGTTAATCCGGACTGCTTCTTCAAGTGGGATGTGGGCGAAGGGGATGCCGGCTTTGAGCAGGAGGTTTAAAAAGGGGTCGCCGTTTTGGGCTGGGCATAAGGCCAGGGTGGTGGCCTGTGCGAGGTGGAGCGCGTGGGAAACGTTAATCCCTTTGCCGCCGGCAACACGTTGGATGTCCTTGGTGCGGTGCACCCCACCGGGGACTACCGCGCTGTCCATCATCAGAGTCATATCGACACTGGGGTTCGGGGTCAAAGTGACTATCACGAAGCCGGGTTCCATTCCTTGGGTGTTGAAAATGTGGTGTTTTAGTTCGAGATCAAAAACGACCACGGTTGTATCTTAATCGCACCTCAAGTCAGCGATACTGTGGTGGTGTCAGTCACGATTAGTGCGCTTTATTCACGGATTCTTGCCCGTTTCTGCCCGGATGTCAATGATCGTTTGTGGCTTTCGTTGCATGATGTCTGATTTTGTGGTGCTCTGGTAGGAGAACTAGTCAACATGTGAGGTAGGTACACACCATGGAACAACAGTCCCAGGGCACCACCGTAAAGGGAACCGGAGTTGTAGCGGGAATCGCTTATGCTCCGGCCGTGTGGATTCGGCCGCGCCCCGAATTACCCCAATCGGGTCAAAATATTGCCGAAGAAAACCGCGATGCGGAGTTTGAACGCTTCACCAACGCCGCTGACACGGTAGCCGCCCGCTTGGATGAGCGTGCCTCCCGCGCAGAAGGCCCAGCCGCAGAAGTGCTTACCGCCACTGCCGGCATGGTCCGCGACCGTGGTTGGCGCAAGACGGTCCGCCGCAATGTGAAGGGCGGCCACCCCGCCGACTTCGCAGTGGTTAGCGCCACCGACAAGTTTGTCACCATGTTTGAACAAGCCGGTGGCATCATGGCGGAACGCACCACGGACCTCAAAGATATCCGTGACCGCGTGATCGCTGAACTCCGCGGTGAACCGGAACCCGGCCTACCCAGTGTTGATGGTCCCTCGGTGCTCTTCGCGGACGACCTCTCCCCGGCTGATACCGCCACCTTGGATACTGACCAATTCGTCGCCTTGGTCACCGAACTTGGTGGACCCACCAGCCACACCGCGATCATCGCGCGCCAGCTGAACCTGCCTTGCATTGTCGCCATCGGCGCCAAGCTTCGTGACCTTCCGGCCGACGAGCCGGTCCTCGTGGATGGCTCCATGGGCACTGTTGCTATTGGCGCAGACCCCGAAGAATCCCAGCGCATGGTTGCGGATTACCAGGCCAAGGCAGAAAAGGTCGCACAGTGGCGTGGCCCCGCCCAGACCAAAGACGGCCACCGCGTCCAATTGCTCGCCAATGTTCAAGATGGCAACGCCGCCCGCTTGGCAGCTGATACCGAAGCTGAAGGTGTGGGCCTGTTCCGCACCGAGCTGTGCTTCCTATCTGCCACCGAAGAACCCAGCGTGGAAGAGCAAGCAGATATCTACGAAAAGGTATTGCGCGCTTTCCCGCACTCCAAGGTTGTTGTGCGTTCTCTCGACGCCGGCTCCGATAAGCCGGTTGCCTTCGCAAATATGAAGGAAGAAGAAAACCCGGCGTTGGGTGTCCGTGGTCTTCGTATCGCTCGCGATAATGAAGCTCTGCTGACCCGTCAGCTTGATGCCATCGCGATGGCATCTGAGCGTCTCGGCCGCGATGAGCATGCACCCACCTGGGTGATGGCCCCGATGGTTGCCACCACTCGTGAGGCCAAGTGGTTTGCTGGCTTGTGTCGCGAACGCAACCTCATTGCTGGCGCCATGATCGAGGTTCCCGCGGCCGCTTTGATGGCCGATAAGATCATGCCGCACCTGGACTTCGTGTCCATCGGTACCAACGACCTCACCCAGTACACCATGGCCGCTGACCGCATGAGCCCGCAGCTGGCTTACCTGACTGACCCCTGGCAGCCGGCAGTGCTGCGTCTGATCCAGCAGACCTGCAATGAAGGTAAAGCCACCGGCACGCCTGTTGGCGTGTGTGGTGAAGCTGCTGCTGATCCTCACCTCGCCTGCGTGCTCACCGGGCTTGGCGTGGATTCGCTGTCTTGTGCTTCCACCGCTATCGCAGGTGTTGGTGCCCAGCTAGCCGCCGTTGACTTGATTCTTTGCCAGAAGGCCGCTGTGGCTGCGCTCTCGGCTGAATCCGCACCGGAAGCCCGGGAGGCAGTTCGTGGCATCCTTGGTGCTTAAATCGCCACCTAGGTGCCTTTAGCGCCCAAGCAGTTAAGCTCCCCGCACGCCTCAGTAGGGCAGACGGGGAGCTTTTCTTTTCATTCGAGTTCCTCGACACAAAACTAAAGCCCGAGCCGGCGTTACCGCGGTCTCGGGCTTTATCTCTTGCTCAGCGCTAGCTGAAGCTCTGAGCGGGGTACTGCTATTTAATCTGGTGCGACAACAACATCAACGTCGCGGTCGCGTAATGCCCGAACAAAGGATTCCGGGGCATTCGAGTCAGTAATCACCACGTCAATATCATCAACGCTGGCGAAGCTGACTAAATAATCATTGCCCATCTTGGTGGAGTCACAGAGCACCACGACCTTGTGGGCATTGGTGACCATTGCGGACTTCATGGCTGCTTCCTGAGCATCCGCGGTGGACAAACCATGATCCAAGGTCAGCGCATTGGTTCCGATAAAAGCAACATCGGCACGCATCAGGGCCATTGTGCGCAGCGCAATATCGCCAACTACAGCCTGGGTAATGGAGCGGACACTACCGCCTAGTAGCTGCACTTCGGTTAGCCCGGCGTTCGCAAGATTCAATGCGATGGGAAGGCAGTTAGTAACAATCGACCACTGGCGAGCATGAGGCTGCTCGGCAATGAGATTGGCTAAAGCAGTGGTCGTGGTACCGGCATCTAAGAACATGCCTCCTTGAACATCGGGAAGATAATTCAGTGCGGCACGAGCGATCGCAGACTTCGCCGTCGACGCTGAACGCAGACGGGTGTCCAGGCTGAGCTCAGTGGTCTGGAAGGACTGGCTAGCAACTGCGCCACCGTGGACGCGGTGGACGATGCCTTCCCGGTCTAATACTGCGAGGTCACGGCGAATGGTTTCGGCAGTGACATCGAATTTTTGGGCTAGTTCAGTGACATTGACGCGGCCTTCGACAGCAGTCAATGAAGCTATTTGTCGTCGGCGTTCCTCGGCGTACATAGGACTCCTTGAGGACTAAAGATGTGCTTTATGGGTGCTTTACACAATTTGGGGTTCAAGCTGCTTAACGCTCGCATTAAGCGCTTTGGTTCCCCAGTATCCCACGGAATCGGGCGTGGGAAACGCCCGAGACCTGTGTTTCTTTGGTCTCGGGCGTAAATAATCCGCCTGATTCTTCCCATATGGGCAGGTGAGACGGACTTTCAATGTCCGTTTACAGAATCCGCTGAGATTTTTCGGGCGATTTCGGAATCAACCAAAAATGGGGGTAGTGCTGGTCACGCCCCGGAGAGAGCCTCTTTCTCCGGGGGGTGAGGGGAGACCCTAGAACTTGCGAACCAGGGAAACTACCTTTCCGAGAATTTCCGCTTCATCGCCCGGGATCGGGGAGAAGGCATCATTATGGGGCAAGAGCCACACGCCACTGGCATCCCGATGGAACTCCTTGACGGTAGCTTCACCATCGATCATCGCGGCGACGAACTCACCCTCCTCGGCTACTGGCTGGGAACGGATGACCACCTGGTCGCCATCAAGAATGCCGGCGTCCTTCATGGAATGGCCGACAACATTGAGGAGGAATACATCGCCTTCACCAACCAACGGGGAGGGGAGCGGGAAGTACTCATCAATGTTCTGTTCCGCCAGGATCGGATTCCCAGCCGCGATGCTGCCGACCAAGGGGACATAGCGGGCAGAGGCTGCATTATCCGGCACATCGAAGCGTGTCGGCTTGCGCCCGGTGGTCTTCTTCTTGGTCAGGTGCGGAGGAAGATGGCGGACATCCACTGCGCGCGGCTTCTTCGGGTCGCGGCGTAGGAAGCCCTTCTTCTCTAGCTCCTTGAGCTGGTAGGCCACCGAAGAGGTGGAGAGAAGTCCGGTGGCATCGCCGATTTCACGGATGCTCGGCGGATAACCACGCAACACGATGGCGTCCTGGATAACTTCCAGGATGCGACGCTGGCGTTCCGTCAGGTTATTGATATCAGGTTTAATCGAGCCGCGCGGCCGTCCCGGTCCGCGACGCTTTTCCGGCTGTTCCGTAGTCATAGTTGAGGCTCCTTCAAAAGGTCACTGAGGGCAGGATACGCAATTTATACAGCAAGGGGAATGGATCTTCCGCTTTCTGTTCTCGAGGGTAACACGAGTGTTCGACTCCTTCGAATATGGCTTGAGTGGTGTGTCGGTCTGAACCGTTCGATACTTAGACGTTTGCTATGTGCGAATCGGTTCCCAAGTTAGTCGAACATGTGCTCTACCTTGATGTTTGTCTTTGCGAATGAGTGTTCTATACAATGGCAGTCGTGACCCCACCTCGACGTTAGGGTAGGGACCAAATTGATTAGCTCGGAAAGGAGCGTTATGAGTACCCCATTAGCTTCGCGTCCATTCTCGCAGGCTGCACGTTTGCAGGACGTACGTGTAGTTCCCGCCGCAGCAGTGTGGGAGCCAGCGCTTCCACAGCACAATGCCGCAGAAAACTATGGCGTTCGAACCATCGATACTCACTCCGCACAAAACTACGGTGAGGCCATCCATTCGAACCCGGATGCGGCTGCATCTCAAAGAACCAAAATCATCGCTCTTGGGGCCGTGTTCGGTTTGCTTGTCGGTGGAGCAGCAATGCTCACCACACCTCAAGAAGCCCCACTTACCGGCACTGAGTTCTATAGCTCGGTCGCCAACCTATCTACCCCCTAACAGCCCAACTCACCCCGGCCGCCTAGCGTGGCCGGGGTTTCGCCTTTCCAAGAGGCTAGCCGCGCTAGACTAGGCAGACGCTCAGAGCCAAGCGCAGGTATCGGTTATAGAACCTTCACACGCCGCAGTTCTGTAGCCAAGCCCCGAGGTTTTCGAACTCCACTTATCCGCGTAGCTTGAAGAAAAGATGAGGCGATATGTACTGCCCGTTTTGCCACCACGATCAATCCCGCGTGATTGATTCGCGCGTCGTAGACGGCGGCACCGCGATTCGCCGACGTCGAGAATGCAGCGAATGCCTAGGCCGCTTTACCACCGTAGAGAAAGCCGTCCTTCTTGTCGTGAAACGCAATGGGGTCACCGAACCCTTTAGCCGCGAGAAAGTCATCCGCGGCGTAAGCCGTGCCTGCCAGGGCCGGCACGTTACCGATGATGCGCTTAAACGCCTAGCCCAAGAAGTAGAAGAGACCGTTCGAAGCCACGGCAGCTCCCAAGTACCTGCCAATGAGATCGGCCTGGCAATCCTCGACCCGCTACGCGAACTCGACGAGGTCGCCTATTTACGCTTCGCCTCGGTATATAAATCCTTCGAATCTGCCGAGGACTTCGAATCCGAGATCCGGCTCATGCGCCGACAGCAGCGCCACTAACTATCCGCGAAGCCTCCACGGATTACTCCTCATTAAGGCCTCTGGGTATGTCGCGATCTTGTGGGGTCCTTAAATCCATTAGACACGTCTTCTGCCATAGAGGCGGGAAGTCTCCTCTCAATGAGACTTTCGTCCGCTAAGGAATCCTGCCGCCTGGAATTCCTTGCAGATGCGCACTGAAGATTGCATGCTTCTTTAATTCCTTAGAGAGCAATCTAGGGACACATCAGACAGGCTCAACCGCGCATTGGGGGTAACCGATCAAACAATAACTACCCCCATGTATCCCCCTTGCTGGGTAGCGACCTTGTCTTATGCTGTTTTCCCAGCGCATCACATATTTTGACCCTTGCGCACTAGCTCACTCGGTGCCATGGTTGAGAGTATGACTAAGAACATCATTTTGGATCTGGACACCGGCGTCGACGACGCCCTCGCTATTGCCTATGCCTTAGGTTCCCCGGAACTGAAACTCATCGGCATCACCGGCACCTATGGCAATGTGTTGATGCAAACCGGCATGGATAATGACCTTGCCATTCTTGATCTATTGGGCGCCCCCGATGTTCCCGTGTTCCCCGGAATTCCTCACGCACAAGAATCCGATGACTTCGAAGTGCTCGAGATCTCCAAATTCATTCACGGCAAAGACGGTGTCGGCGAAGTCGACATCAAGGCGTCCGATCGCAAGCCCGAAGACACCGACGCGGTCGACTTCATGATCGAATCCGTCAAAAAGTATGGAGACGATCTCGTCATCGTCGCCACCGGCCCCATGACCAACCTGGCCGCGGCAATCCGCAAGGACCCCACCTTCAAAGACAACGCCAATATCGTCATCATGGGTGGTGCCCTGGTCACCCCAGGCAACGTCAACGCCTGGACCGAAGCCAATATCTCTCAAGACCCTGAGGCCGCCAACGAGCTCTTCCGCTCCGGCGCGAAGGTCACCATGATCGGCCTGGATGTCACCTTGCAAACCCTGCTGACCTACAAGGAAACCCAGCAATGGCGCGACCTTGGTACTCAGGCCGGCACCTTCTTGGCGGATATGACCGACTTCTACATCAAGGCTTACGAAACCACCGCACCGCACCTTGGTGGTTGCGGCCTGCACGATCCGCTCGCCGTGGCCGTTGCCGTTGACCCGAGCCTGGTTACCTGCCTCGACATCAATATGAAGGTCGATGTGGAAGGTCCGACTCGCGGTCGCACCATCGGTGATGAGACTCGCCTAAATGATCCCGAGAAGACCATGAAGGTAGCTGTCGGCGTGGATGTCGACCGCTTCCTCAAGGAATTCATGTCCCGTATTACCTCCGTCGCTGAATCCAAGTAAAGGAATACCTGGGTCCCCACCATGTCCACTACGCAAGTAACAGCGGATGAACAGCTCGCCATCGACGAGGTTCAACGTCGAGCACTGAAGACGATGCCCGCACTCATCGTCATCTTCATCCTGGCTATCTTGTGCATCCAGGGCTTCAACCTGGTTCTCGGTACCATCGGCGAAGAACTCGGCGCCCCCGAAAAAGCTTCGCTGGTTACCGCCATCCCCGGCATTGTGCTGGGCATCGTCTGTGTCATCTACGGTTCCCTCGGTGACTTCGTCTCCCTGAAGAAGATGATGATGGTCGGCATGACACTGATTGTCATCGGCTCTGTCCTCGGGTTGGTACTTTCTGGGAATATTTGGACCGTCATCCTGGCCCGCGCCATCCAAACAGCTGGCGCCCAAGTGGCCGGCTCGGTGTACCTAGTCATTGCCACTAAGTACGTGCCTGGGCCTAAGAAGGTCATCTACTTCGGTGTCTTCACCGCGGCCTATCAGCTGTCTACGGCCATTGGTGTGCTCACCGCCGGCTTCCTCGCGGAAATCAACTGGGTGTATCTCTTCGCCATCCCGCTGTTCTCCGTGGTCTTTATCCCGCTGCTGATGAAGAACCTGCCGAACCTTTCTCGCGCTGGTTCTCATATCGACACCGTGGGCTTCATCCTTGCCGGCATCACCATCGGTGCTTTGGTGTTCTTCTTCAACCTCATGCAGTGGTGGATCCTTGGCCTATTCATTGTTCTGGCCATCGTCTTCGCCCTTTACATTTCCAAGGCCAAGGACCCATTTGTCACCCCGGCCTTCTTCGCCAACCGCCGTTACCTCATGGCTGTATGCATCGTCGTTCTCTTCTACTTCGGTAACTACGCCATGACCCCGCTGCTCAACCAAGCAGGGCACGAGGTAGCCGGCTACACGCCAAGCCAAATGTCACTGGTCCTGCTGTGGGGTTATCTCTGCGCCACCGTCATGGGCGTGACCTCCGGTCGCATTGTCGGCAAGATTGGCCGCGGCCCCGGCATCCTGCTGGCCGGTGGGCTGCTGGTTGCTGGTGCGCTCATTGCTGCCTTCACCTTGCACCACGGCATTGTGGCCATCGGTATCGCAGCGGTCTTCTTCTTCGCCGGCTTGGGCATGGCCTTCGCCCCGGTGGTCGATACCGTGATGGGTACGGTTGATGTCTCCGAATCTGGCCGCGCAGTGGGCATGAATGACCTGATCATGAACGTTTCGCCCTCCATTGCGATCGCTCTGATTGGTCCGTGGATGGGTCGGCAGGCCTTCAGCAACCTCGGTATGCCTGGGGTGCCAGAAGGCGCACTGTCCTCCTACTCGACGCTCTTCTTCATCATCGCCTGCGTCGCTGCTTTGGGCATCGTCTGGTTCCTGCTGGTTCGCTCTCGCCTCTACTCAGATGCTTGGGGTCGCGAAACCGAAGCCGAAACCATCGGCGTGGATGATCCCGAGAAACTCTAAGCACCACGCCACGGCCTAAACACAACACAACGCGCATCGCTTCAAACCCAAGCGATGCGCGTTAGTGCTGTTTGGACCCACTAATTTGCGGCCGGCAAAGCATCAATTGCTTTCTTTACTCGCCGCACCGAGGCCGGTCGCGCGGTCCCTAATTGTTGGGCAAATAGGCTCACCCGCAGTTCCTGGATTAACCACTGCACATCCTTCAACGCAGCAGCAGAGGTTCGGCCACCGGGCAGGTTACGCAGCTTCGCCCGCAAATAGGCCTTGACCTCATCAATCTCATCCTGACGCAATGCATCGCGCTCGGAATCCAATTCCAAATCTCCAAGGCGTTGCTTCATCGCTCGCAGATACCGCGGCAGATGCCGAAGTCGCTGCATCCCATGTCGAGAAATCGCGTGCTCTGGCAATAAGAAAGCTAGTTGCTGCTTCATATCCTCAATGGAGTCGCCTTCCCACTTATCAAGCTCCTGGGCAACACTGAGATAATCCGCCAATGCCGGCGCCAAGGTCACTACGTGCTTACGTACTTCTCCTGGCACCTGGGGTGCAATCTTCGCTTTGAGTTCTCCGAAGCCTTCGGGATCTCGTACCGGCCCACCGGCAGCTAGAAGCAGATCACGGATCGCTGTCACCCGTGCATCATCAACTAAGCCCTCAGCACCACCATGCGGATAATTCTGCACCGCAACGCGCTCCTTGAGGCCCAGCCCCTTGATCATCTGGTTGGTATTTACCTTGATCTCACGCATCAACAAGGTCAGTGTTGCGGTGAGCATCGAGGCATCAGCTTGAGCCTTCGTCGGCATAGCTCGCACCTCCACACCCTCAGCGGTAGCAACCAGAGCAGGGTAGACGGCCACCTCATGGCCATCCACCACAGTGGTGGCCTTGTCATCAATGGCACCCAAAGTTTCTGGGGTCCACGCCTTTGCCGCAGCCATTTCCACCGCGCGGCCAACTCGTGAGACAGAACTACTAATCTTCGGGGCCTGACGATGCTTCAAAGCATCCAAGTCGCGGTCACAATCAATGATCTTGCCGCGCTTATCCACCGCCGCGTAATTCATCTTCAGGTGATTCGGCAGCTTGGCAGGCTGGAAATCTAAAGCATCAATACCCTTAGCCCCCAGGCTGCGCAGCGCTTCCGCCAACTGCTCATTCAGCGGTGAAATATAGGGCTTGAGCAAAGGCAATGCACGCTCAGCGAAATCCGGGGCCGGTACCACCGTGCGGCGGATGCCCTTCGGCAAAGAACGAATCAGCTCAGTCAGCAACTCCCCGCGAAGCCCAGGAACTAACCAATCAAAACCCTCGGTATCCATATTGGCTAATAGCGGCACCGGGATACGGATAGTTACGCCATCTTCTTTATGCCCCGGCTCAAAGCGGTACATCAGGTCATAGTCAATATCGCCCTTCGACCAACGATCCGGGAAGGCTTCCTCGCTAATCGCGTGCGCATCATCAGAAAGCAGCTTGTCAGGATCAAAGTCCAACAGTTCCGGGTCCGTGCGACGTTTCTTCTTCCACCAGGAATCGAAATGCCTACCGGTGGTGATATTCGCAGGTAAGCGGGCATCATAAAACTCAAAGAGTCGATCCTCGTCCGCCACCAAACCACGGCGGCGTACCTTTTCTTCCACACCAGTTGCAGCATCCAACTTCGCTAGATTCTCGTGAAAGAAGTGGTGGTGCGTGGTCCACTCACCGGCAATCAGGGCTTCCCGGATGAACATATCTCGCGCCGCTGCGCGATCCACTCGGTGATAAGGCACCAGGCGATCCGCCACAATCGTTACGCCATACAAAGTCGAACGCTGGTAGGCCATCGCGGCTGCCCGCTTCGTAGACCAATGTGGTTCTGAATAGGAGTGCTTCAACAAGCCTTCGGCGAGGCGCTCCACCCATTCCGGCTCAATCTTCGCCGCATCACGGGCCCACAACCTACTGGTTTCCACCAATTCCGCGGCCATAATAAAGCGCGGGGGCTTCTTCGCCAACGCGGAACCCGGGAAAATCATGAACTTAGCGCCGCGGGCACCATGAAATTCCTTCGACTCGGTTTCCCGCGAACCAATCTGGCTCAACAAACCCGCCAGCAAAGACCTATGGATCGCATCGCGATCCCGCTCGCCGGCAACCTCATGGAGTTTCGCCCAGCCCAGCTGCGCGGTCACTTCACTGAGCTGGCGCACCAAATCCCGCCACTCACGGATGCGCAGGTAGTGCAGAAATTCCTTCTTCATCTTCTTACGGAAGGCATTCCCGGAAAGCTCACTGCGGGATTCCTGCAAATAATCCCAGAGCTTTAGCATCGCCATGAAGTCCGATTCCGGGTCCTTAAAGCGAGCATGCTGTTGATCCGCTTGCGCCTGATACTCCAGTGGCCGCTCCCGCACATCCTGCACAGTCATGCCGGCTACCAGCACAATCACATCATGCAAGCAGCCTTGGGTTTGGGCTTCCACCATCATCCGGGCCAAGCGAGGATCCACCGGAATCTTCGCCAGGTCCTTACCAACCTGGGTCAGTACCGGCAGCCCATCGCGTTCACTTTCGCCCAACGCCCCGAGTTCATGCAGCAACAACAACCCATCTCGAATCGCTTTCGGTGCGGGGGCTTGTACAAAGGGGAACTCCGCAATATCACCGAGGCGCAAAGAAGCCATATGCAAAATGACGCTGGCTAAGTTCGTGCGCAGAATCTCCGGATCAGTGAACTCCGGGCGAGAAAGAAAATCTTCCTCCGAATACAAGCGGATCGCCACACCATCAGCCACACGTCCGCATCGACCAGAACGCTGCTGCGCACTAGCCTGCGAGATCGGCTCGATCGGCAACCTTTGGACCTTCGTCCGAGTCGAATATCGAGAAATACGTGCCGTACCGGTATCCACCACATAGTGGATCCCCGGCACCGTCAAAGAGGTCTCCGCAATATTGGTTGCTAGAACAATGCGCCGCCCACTATGCGGCTGGAATACGCGGTGCTGTTCTTGATTCGATAACCGACCAAAGAGGGGAGTGACCTCCACTCCCTTCCACTTCTTGCCTTCAATAACCTCCATGGCGTCGCGAATCTCACGCTCGGAAGCAAAGAAGCACAAAATATCGCCATTGCCATAGCCCATGAGCTCTTCAATGGCGTCGCATAAGCCATCAATGGGATCAATATCTACTTCCTTGCCATCCGGAAGTTCCCGCACCAAGGGCCGGTAGAGGATCTCTACCGGATAGGTACGCCCCGATACCTCCACAATCGGCGCCGGCTTGACCTCGGCACTACCAGCGCCCCCAGCGCCCCCAGCACCAGCGCCCCCAGCAGCCGAGGCGCCTGCGCCCCGAGCGCCATCACCACCCCCAGAAGCAAAGTGCTGGGCAAAACGCTCCGGATCAATCGTCGCGGAGGTAATAATCACCTTCAAATCCGGACGCTTAGGCAACAACTGCTTGAGATACCCAAGCAAAAAGTCAATGTTCAAAGAACGCTCATGCGCCTCATCAATAATGATGGTGTCATAAGCATTCAGGTAGCGATCCCGCTGCATCTCAGCCAGCAAAATGCCATCCGTCATCAGCTTCACGGAGGTACTATGCCCCACCTGATCATCAAAACGAATCGCATAGCCCACCGACTCGCCAACCTTTTGGCCCAGCTCATCAGCAATCCGCTCCGCCACCGTGCGTGCCGCCAAGCGGCGTGGCTGGGTATGCCCAATCAGGCCGCGTCGCCCACGCCCCAAATCCAAACAGATCTTAGGAATCTGGGTGGTTTTACCGGAACCCGTTTCACCAGCAATCACCACTACCTGGTTCTCGCTAATGGCCTTAGCAATATCCTCGCGCCGGGATACCACCGGCAGATCCGCCGGATAGGTGATCTCCGCCGGTAGGGCCTCCTCGCGGCGCTGCGGGATCGCCGCCGCAGCCTTTAAGTCCTGTGCAATAGCGGCTAAGGCTTTGGGGTTGCGGGCACGGCGTAGCCTTCGGCGAAAGCGGTGCTCATCGGCGATGGTGAGCGTCGGCAGGGCCTCATATAACTCACGCTTTAATCCACGCGGTTCAGTGTGCTGATTATTCATAGCTATCCCGAAAAGTCTAGCCGCAGCACTTTAAGCTTCGAGCACCGCTTCCTCGCCAAAGGCTTCCACGGCTTGTGCGTAGGCCTTCTTCACCAGCTCGCCTAAAAGTTCAAACTCTTCCTCACGCGAGGTGGAGGCGCGGAAAGCCAACCCAATATGGCGTTCCGCGGTAATCCCCGGGGCAAAGCGCGCGGTGGCCACACCATCGCGGTGGCATTCCGGGCCCACGGCACTCAGCGGTGCCAAGGTGGCACCCATCCCGGCCACAACCAGCTGCATAATCGTCGTCAAGCTGCTGGCGCGGGTAATTGCCGTGGTGGCTTCGGTGGGGTTGATCTCCGCCTTGCGGCACAGGTCAATAATTTGATCGTGCAGGCAATGACCATCTTCAAGGAGCAGTAAATTGAGGTCGTTGAGGGCATCAAGTTTGAGGTCATTGCGCCCGGCCAAGGGGTGATCTTCTGGCACTACCACCACAAATTGTTCGTGGTACAAGGTGCGCTCAGAAATCCCCACAGCTTCCGCCGGGGTAGCAATAATCGCCACATCCAGGGTGCCTTCGCGCAGCATATTCACCAGGCGGGCGGTTTGATCTTCAATAATCCGGGGTTCTAGGTCCGGGTAGGTTTCCTGCATGAGCCCGAGTAGATAGGGCAAAACATAAGGCGCCACAGTCGGAATCACCCCGATGGTCAACGCCCCATGCAGCGGGCCATGAGCCCCACGGGAACGCGCCAAAAAGGCATCTGCTGCATCCAAGGTGGCCTTGGCATAGGGCAGTAGGTCCTGTCCGGTGCTGGTCACAATCACCTTGCGGGTGGAGCGTTCAATTAGCTGCATGCACAGGCCGGATTCCAAAGCGCTCAGCGCCTGCGAGAGCGAGGGTTGCGAAATCCCCAGTTTCGCGGCGGCAGTGCCAAAGTGCCGGTTCTCTGCGATAGTCACAAAAGTGCGCAGTTGCGAGAGGGTCGGACGATACTCTTTATTGCTCATGCCTATGACTATATAGCAACTTGTTCAGAAAAGTTATTGACACGGCAGGTTTTGGTCGGCATAATAGATCTCAGCGTCGCTCTTGGGCGAACGCCCCAGCAGGACAAAACAGGTCACAGACCCACTTAAGGTCCCACGACAAGGTCCCACGGACCCCCAACGTCCAACAGCCGGGGCGCTCATTCACAGGCAGCCCACCACATTTCGCGTCGCACACAATTTTTCTGGAGGCTCATTACATGGCAATCCTTACCGTTGGCGAGAAGTTCCCCGAGTTCGAACTAGTAGCACTCAAGGGCGGCGACCTCCACGAGGTCAACGCAGCCCAGCCGGAAGACTACTTCGAAACCGTCAGCCTGGATAAGTACGAGGGCAAGTGGAAGATCGTCTTCTTCTACCCGAAGGACTTCACCTTCGTTTGCCCCACCGAGATCGCCGCTTTCGGCAAGCTCGATGAGGAATTCCAGGATCGCGACACCCAGGTTCTCGGCGGCTCCACCGACAACGAGTTCTCGCACTTCAACTGGCGTGCAACCCACCCCGAGCTCAAGGAAGTTCCCTTCCCGATGTTCTCGGACATTAAGCACGACCTGATCCGCGCCCTCGGCGTTGAGAACAAGGATGGCGTTGCCGATCGTGCAACCTTCATCATTGATCCCGATGGCATCATCCAGTTCGTTTCCGTTACCCCGGACGCCGTTGGCCGTAACGTTGACGAAGTTCTGCGCGTCCTCGACGCCCTGCAGTCTGAAGAGGTCTGCGCTTGTAACTGGCAGGCCAACGACCCCACCAAGAACATTGACAAGATGGAAACCCTGCAGGAAGGCCTGAAGTAAATGTCGATCGATAACCTACGCTCTAGCCTGCCGGAGTACGCCAAGGATCAGAAGCTGAATCTCGGCTCCCTGACCCGCTCCACCGAGCTGAACGAACAGCAGCTCTGGGGCACCCTCCTGGCCACCGCCGCCGCTACTCAGAATGACACTGTCTTCTCTGAGATCGCCGAAGAAGCCAAGGAGCACCTCTCCGACGAGGCTTTCGACGCCGCTCTCGGCGCAGCCACCGTCATGGCCATGAACAACGTTGGCTACCGCGCCAAGTCCTGGCTCGGCGAGGACTACGCCCAGGTCAAGTTCGGTCTGCGCATGAACATCATCGCAAAGCCCGGCGTTGAAAAGGCCGACTTCGAACTCTGGAGCCTGGCGGTGTCTTCCATGAACGGCTGTGAGCACTGCACCATCGCTCACGACAAGACCGTCCGTGAAGAAGGCCTCACCAAGGAGCAGGTCTGGGAGGCAGTCAAGATCGCTGCCGTCGTCCAGGCCATCGCCCAGGTCACCATGATCGAAGCCGCTCGCTAAGAACCGCTTCACAGCGCCCCGCCTTTGGTGGGGCGCTTTTGCTTTGCCCGAGTTCCTCCGGCCCCCGCCCCGCACACACCACCCAGGCCCCTCGGGGCCGGGGTATGCCGCGGGTTAAGTAGCAAAATGTGTGCTTTTTCGGCGTGTCGCCGATTGGGCACACTTCTTGCTATTTCAGGGGTCCTTTTCGGATGCCGATCGAGTGTTGGTACTCGGTTGGGATAGCGTTGTCGTAGAAGGCTGGTCGACCGGTCTCCTGGTCGGCGTTGTTGTGGTCTTCTGGGACAAGATCTAGGACTTTGGCGAGTTGATCTTGTCCGAAATTGCACTGCCTGGCGATCTCTAGTGGGTCGTCAGGCAGTTGCGTTTTTGCCTGTAGGTACCACTCGAGCATTCGGCGTTGCCGTTCTCCTGTTCTGCCTCGGTG
>NZ_FOPJ01000001.1 GCF_900113445.1 Corynebacterium spheniscorum | reverse complement strand
AAAAGGATGCCAGTGCTTCAAGGCCACCCGGCACACAACCACACACGGTCACAAACACAAACACCATGCACAAAACAAACAAAAGTACATCAACACACTATTGAGTTCTCAAACATCAAGACCAACAAGAACAACCATCCAACAAAACACAGTCGCTCAAGCAGCCCCAGTCACCATACACACCCCAACACCAACACGCAAACCGCGCCAACATCAAGGCATACAAGCAACCAGATAACTTATCGCCACAACACCCAACCCGAAGGCCCGGCATCCCTGGCGACCCGACATAGATTACCCACACCCCACCAACAACACAAACACCCAGCACAACACCAGTTTTCACTACCACCTAGTGATAACAAGCCAACCGCCCATGCGGCCCCTCAAACACCTCAATCGGCGTATCAAAAATCGGCGTCAACGCCTCCTCAGTAATAACCTCCCCCGGAGTACCAAACGCCACCACTTTCCCCTTCTTCATCGCACACACATAATCCGCATACCGAGCAGCAAAGTTAATGTCGTGCAGCACCACGATGATGGTGCGATTCAATTCGATTGCTGCGTCTTTGAGGAAGCGCATCATGTCCACGCTATGTGCAATGTCGAGGTTATTGAGCGGCTCGTCGAGGAGCACGTACTCAGTTTCTTGGCTTAGCACCATCGCTACGTAGGCGCGCTGGCGTTGGCCACCGGAGAGCTGATCCAGGTAGCGGTGTTCCAAGTCAGTCAGCTTCAAATAGTCGATGTACTTGGAGATGATCTCTTCATCTTCTTCGGTTAGCCGCCCACCGCTATATGGGAATCGGCCGAAGCCTACTAATTGACGGACCGTCAATCGGGTCACGAAGTGGTTTTCCTGCCGCAGAATCGACAGGATTCGAGCCATGTCTTTGGATGCTGTGGTGGTGACGTTGTGCCCCGCGACATTGATTTCGCCTTCATCGATCTTTAAGAGCCGCCCAATCATCGTCAATAGGGTGGATTTTCCGGCACCGTTAGGGCCGATTAAGGCGGTAATGCCTCCTTCTGGGATCGTGAGATCCACGGGCCCGATGCGTACGCCTTCGCCGTAATCTTTGGTGACATTCTTAAGGGTGATCACAGGCGTCCCTTTCGCAGGATGATCAGGAGGAAGAGGCCTCCGCCGATAAGTTCAATAACAATGTTGACCACGCCATGGGCGTAGAAGACGTGGTGGAGTAGGAAATATGCCCCGGTGACCACGGTGTATCCGGTGAGGAAGGCCATCGGCAGCACGTAGCGGTGGTCATAGGTTTCCGCCAGTTGGTAGGACAGTGTTGCTACCAAGAAGCCGAAGAAGATCATGGGGCCAACCAATGAGGTCGTCACGCCCATCAGAATCGACACCAGGACTAATACGGAGATATTCAAAATCTTGGGGTTAATACCCAGGTTGGTGGCGGGGTCCGCGCCCAGATTCAAAACATTAAGTCCCCGGCTCAAGCTATAAAGCAAGATGGCTGCAACCACCGCGATGGGGCCTGCAAAGGGAACTTGAGAAATATCCGCGTTACTCAGCGACCCGAAGAGACGAGCGGTCAACACATCGAACTCGCTCGGAGTGAGCAACCGCTGCATAAAGGTGGTCATAGACCCCAGGCCACCACCGATGACGATGCCGATCAGCAGCATCGCATGTATATTGAGATGCCCGGTCAGCAGCCATCCGTAGAGCAGCATGGACATCACCACCATGATCGCCAGCTGGATCAGGAAGGAGGTAGCGGTCCGCGCGGTCAGCACCCCGGATAGTCCAAAGAAGAAGATGGTTGCGGTGTGGATCAGCCGGTAGAGCGATTCAAATCCCATAATTGATGGGGTCAGAATCCGGTTATTGGTCACCGTGTGGAAGGCAACGGTTGCAAAGGAGTGGCATAACGCCACAATGAGCAAGATAAGGATGCGGCCAAGGCGCCGCTCTAAGATCAGCTGGAACCCTTGCGATCCAGGTTCGGCCGGGTTATCCCAAAAGATCAGTCCCAGACTGAAGGCGATACTGAGCACGATGAGAGTAACCAGAAGCACCCAGTAACGGCGACGGGCTTTGAGGCTAACGAAGGTTCCGGCAGCGCCGCGCGGTTTTCCTGCGTCAGGCCCAGAGACAGTGAGCATGGGGTGTGAGGCATCCTGCCCACTTTGAGCTAGATCTGTTTTAGCCACAACGTGCTGTCCTCCTTCGCGCGTTATTTCCAGCATTTTGTTTCTTGATGATCAGCACGACGAAGACGGTTGCACCGATGACACCGAGAATCACGGAGACCGGCACTTCGAAGGGGCTAATAATGGTTCGACCGATCAGGTCGCAGACAGTGACGATGCCAATACCTAATAGGCAGACCCACGGTAGGTTACTGCGCAGGTCATCACCGCGAATCAAGGAGACGATATTCGGGACGATGAGGCCTAGGAAGGGAAGATTGCCGACTGCGACCGTAACCACGCCGGCTGCCAGGGCCACGAAGATGGTGCCCAGTAGCAGCATCCGGTTGTAGTTAACGCCGATGTTGGTGGCCACATCTTCGCCTAAGCCTGCGACGGTGATGCGGTCGGCGGTAACAAATACGCCAACTAGCACAAGAAGGACGATCCAGAGCACTTCGTACTGGCCGCGAATGGCGGCAGTGAAGGAACCGGCGAACCACACGGTCAGGGTTTCTAGCATGCCGGTGGCTACTGCGAAGAATGTAGAGACGGCGCTGACCACGGCACCGAGCATGATGCCGACGATGGGCACGATAAGGGAGCTTTTAAGCGAGACCCGCCTAAGGAAGAGGAAGAAGACTACGGTGCCGATAAAGGCGGCGGTAACCGCGGCCATCATCTTTCCCAAAATGGAAGCTTCGGGATAAAGGAAGAGCACAACTAATAGGCCCAACCCAGCCCACTCGGTGGTGCCAGTAGTACTTGGTTCAACGAAGCGGTTTTGGGTAAGCAGCTGCATCACCAGACCGGACATGGCCATGGCGGCTCCGGCGAGCACTAAGGCGATGGTCCGGGGCACACGCGTGATGCCGAACATATCCCAGCCATCGGCGTTCTTGGTGAGGCTGTATTCACCAGTGAATAGAGATAGTACGAGTAGTCCGCCCACCACAATCACGGATAGTGCGAACCAGCCCCAGGACACTCCATGTCGCGTATTCCTTTGCCCTTCGGTTTGGGGTTGGTTCTCGGAGCTACGCACTGCGGTCGTTTGACTGCTCATGTCAGTGGTCTTGCCTCCATAACGACATGTTCTGTCCTTTGAGGTTCGCGGTACTACAAGTGTGTGGGATGAGGAGGAAGGGCGCTTCGAAGGAGCTGCGCGTGGGCCATGCCCTCACGGGGATTACGCCTGCACGGAGCGGTTATACCCTCACGCGATTGGCTGCGGCTGGCTGCACCCCGCGAGCCTCCCCCTCGCGCTGCTACGCCCCCGAGGGAATGAGCTCTTGCGCCTGAAGAATGCATCCCTTTGAACAAGGTCTCTTCTTCTCTGGCAACAAAGGGCTCACCCCTTGGGGGCGCATGCGACCTAAGGCGCTGGGTTACTTAGCAGCCTTGAAGGTATCGGCCATGCCGTTCAGCATGTCGATGTACAGCGGCACGGACTCATTGAGGTAGGTATCCGTCGGTGCGTAGTAGATGGCACCGTTCTTAACTGCGTTGACATTCTGCAGCGCATCGGACTCCTCAATAGCCTTCTTAGCCGGGACATATTCCGGCTTCTTGGCGGAGTTCAGCGGAGCATCGCGGTCCATCACCAGGAGAATATCCGGGTTGGCCTCAGCAAGGGCCTCCACAGAGATGTCATCGCCGTGCGCACCGGCACTAGCACCCTCAACTTCAAGAGCCGGCTTCAGGCCGAGCAGCTCGTAGAGCGGGCCCAAGGTACGACCGTTGCCCGGGTTGATGTAAATGATCTTGCCGCCGGCGACAATGACAGCCATCACGGTCTTCTCACCGTCATAGGCCTTCTTGGCCTTTTCGACTGCGTCATCGAATTCCTTGACCATGGCTTCAGCATCGGAGTCCTTGTTGAAGATCTTGCCCAGCGCAAGAACTTGATCCCGAATGGTCTCTACGAAATCAACGTCTTTCTTAGTGGCGTTGAATTGAACCACCGGGGTATCAGGGTTGAGCTTCTTGATCTCGTCATATTGCTTGGCGAAGCGCTGACCGTTGATGATCAGGTCGGGCTTGGCGGCAACCAAGTTCTCCAGGTTGGGCTCAAAGTGCATGCCCACATCCAAAATATCGTCGTTCTCTTTATAACGCTTGATATTTGGGGAGATGAGTCCCTTCGGTGCAGCTACGAGATCAACACCCCACTCATCGAGAACCGCGAAGGCACGGTTGTCGGTAACCGCAACGCGCTCCACCGGCAACTTAACTTCCTGCTCACCTTCCGTGTCCTTAATCGTGATGGTGGAAGAGGCGGCAGCCGTGGAGTCGGCGCTGCTGGACTCCGCTTCGCTACTTTCAGCCGCGGACGTGGTGGTCGTGCTTTCTTTATCTTTGTCCTTAGCGTCATCACCAGAGCTGCTGCAGCCGGTGAGAATCAAAGCGGTGGAAGTCACCAGGGCGATCACTCCAGCACCCATATGCTTGGTGCGCACAGATCCCAGACGGTGTGAGGAAGCCATAAAAGTCCTTTCACTTCAACGTGGGAGGTTTTGCGCCGAGGGGGTTCAACGCACTCCTGCGCAGCCACCATACCTATCGGGCTATATTTGCCTAGCCTATGTGGCATATATCACCTAAAATAGTTACCCCCAATAACCTAACTATCGGAAAAGTCCACCTCAAGCGTTATTTTACTAAATCGTTTCACATTCCCGACGTTTTGAGATACGATACCCCGGGGGGTATAGTGAGGCGCAGTGTACGTACAGATAGATCATCAAGGCTGAGTAGTACGTGCCCCTCCTATACCCCAGCACTACTCATTAGAAATCTGATTGAAGGAGACTGCCTCATGTGCCGTCCGGTTCGTTGCAAGAAATGTGGAAAGACCACCTGGGCTGGCTGCGGCCAGCACATCGACCAGGTCAAAGCGCAGGTACCCAAGGGGCAATGGTGCACCTGCCCGCGAGAGAAGTCTTCGGGCGGTTTCTTCGCCCGCCTCTTCGGCAACTAAGCCCGCACCTTCATCGATAGTCCTTCCCTCCCCCACGCTTTGGAGCAATACATGACCTCTGCACAAGCTCAATCCACTGATCAGAAGACCAAAACAACTGTGATTGTGGGCGGTGTTGCAGGCGGAATGTCTACCGCAACTCGCCTGCGTCGCCGCGATGAACAGCGCAATATCATCGTCTTTGAGGCTTCCGGCCATGTGAGTTTCGCAAACTGCGGTTTGCCCTACCACGTCTCCGGCACCATCCCAGAGCGTCAATCTCTCCTGCTTCAAACCCCAGAATCTCTCAAGGCTCGCTTCAATTTAGACGTCCGAGTCAATACTCGCGTCACTGCAATTGACCGTGAGAATAAAACGGTTGAGGTTCGCAATGAGCTCAGTGGCGAAACCTACACCCAGGAATATGACACCCTGGTGCTCTCCCCTGGCGCGGTCCCGGTGCTACCACCAATCCCCGGCATTGAGCGGGCTCTGACCTTGCGCACCGTGGAAGATCTCGATGAGATCATGGCTGCTATCGATGACTCCACTCGTCACGCGGTGCTCATTGGTGGCGGTTTTATTGGGCTGGAGTTAGCCGAAAATATGGCGGAGCGTGGCCTCAATGTCACTGTCTTAGAGCGCGCTCCGCAGATTCTGGCTCCCCTGGATCCAGAAATGGCTGCCATTGTCACTCAGCGTCTCCGCGATAATGGCGTGAGCGTCATTACCCAGGCTGACACTATCGATATTCGAGAAGACGCCGTCGAGCTCGCTGATGGTCGCATCCTCTATTCCGACATTGTGGTCGCTGCGATTGGTGTTCGCCCTGCCAATGAGTTGGCCAAGGAAGCTGGACTCGAGATCGGTGAGCGCGGTGGCATCAAGGTCGATGAGCAGCTGCGCACCAATGATCCGGCGATTTTCGCTATCGGCGATGCCGCGGAAAAGCGTGATGGCATCTCCGGCGAGGACACCCTGGTACCGCTGGCCCAAACCGCCAACCGCCACGGACGCCTGGTCGCCGACATTATTGCCGGCCGTGAAGGCGCTCAACGCGCAGGCACCTTGGGTACCGCAATCGTGGGGCTCTTCGGCATTTCCGCAGCAACTGTGGGGTGGAATGAGAAGCGTGCTCGCACCACCGACCGCAATCTGCGCATCATCCACCTGCACCCAGCCAACCATGCTGGCTACTACCCCGGGGCTTGCCAACTGCACCTCAAATTGGTGATCGACGCTGATACCGATGAGATTCTGGGGGCCCAGGCTGTGGGCGAAGACGGTGCCGATAAGCGCATTGATGTCATCGCTACCGCGATGCGCGGTGGCTTGAAGGCCGCTGACCTAGCGGACCTGGAGCTTGCCTACGCCCCGCAATTCGGTTCCGCGAAGGACCCCGTTAATATGGCGGGCTTCATCGACGACAATGCTCTCAATGGTGAAAAGACCGTGCAGTGGCATGAGCTGCCGAAGCAGATGGAAGAAGGCTGGCAGCTCGTCGATGTTCGCAATCCGGAGGAAGTGCAAAACGGTTCCATCCCAGGTGCCATTAATATCCCCTTGGATTCTCTGCGCGAGCGCTATCAAGAATTGGGGGACACCCCCACTATTGTTAGCTGCCAGGTTGGTTTGCGCGGTCACGTCGCCCGCACCCTCCTCGAGAACCTCGGCATGAAGCAGGTGGCGAACTTGGATGGTGGTTATCTGACGTGGAGCTTTGCTCAGCGCGCATATCATTCTGACTAAAATTTCGGCAGCGCTGTCCTAGCCACAAGCCAGGCGGCGCTGCTACACCGATCACACCCCCGGACGCGTTCACACCCCTTACGCACCACGGATAAAGAAGGACCTGGGCTGTCATGCAACTTGACCCAACCGATCTCAAACCCGCGATCGCTCGATTAAAGCGCGCCCGCGGACAACTCGATGCCGTCATTCGCATGATGGAAGAGGGCGAGGACTGCCAAAAGGTCGTCACCCAGCTCTCCGCAGCCTCCAAGGCCATTGACCGGGTGGGCTACCTGGTGGTCGCCGGTGGGATGAAGAAGTGTTTTACTCAGCCCGGCGCTGCGGACACTTTGGATGAAGAGGCCATGGTCAAAATGTTCCTCTCTTTGGCCTAGGCCGCCCCGACCTAAGCGCTAGCTCTCCTTCGCAATCCTTAAAGCCGATTGGATCAGCGGGATCTGCAAAGGTAAACGGCCATAAGCGATCGCCAAGTACAGGGGTTCGCGCTTTTCGGCTTGCCATTGCCGTGCCATCTCCACATTCGCGGGGAACACGGCAGCAAAAAGGGCGGCTGCACTATACGCAGCCGCCTTTCTGCTTTTCGGGTTCATTAATCCGGCGCCAATCAGCAGCTCAGCTAGCCCAGACACCAGGGTCGCCTGCCGCGGCGTCCCCGGCACCCAGCTGGGCACAATCGAATCAAAGGGCTCGGGTTTAAGGAAGTGCAGCGCACCCGCTCCAATGAGGATGCCGCTGAGCACTTTCCGGGAGGGGATCAGAGTGATAGCCATAGCTCCAGATTAAGCGTTTAGGCTATGGCTCGCCCGCCTCCAGCACCAATCGGCGCTCCCACCTCAGCTAACTCAGGTTCAGGTGCTCGAGCTTCCTCCTTGGCTACCAAGGTCACCTCGATAATGTCGGGGAAAGCTCGCATGGCATCCAGGATTTGCTCCCGAACTTCCTCCAAGGGCACCTCGCAATAATGCAGGTCAACCACGAGATACCTGGACTGCTTCCGGGCTTTACGCAGCCCATCAAATACGATCGTCGGCCCGCCGCCGGTCGGCATGCATACTTCAACTGATTGGGGTTGGCGCCTTACTGTGCGGACACGCTCCGCGGCTCGCCTCAAGGAATCACCCATCACTACACACTCCCTTAAATAGAGTCCCGTGGGTAGGAATCCGCGCGGTTGCTGTCGATATGCGCGGGAATTACCTGGTGATTGGCAAGCGTCTAAGAATTCACAGAACCCTCAAGCGCTTCGCAGGAGCCTCAATATCAAGAACCTTCCTACCGCAGCCTTTGTTTTAGCAGTTAGTGTACCCTCATTCCCGCGCGATTGGAAGAGATTTAACCCACTTATTGGATTCACCACCCAAAGCGCATTCCCAATAGCCTAGTTTCTGCTCACAAACTTCTTTGGGTAGACTACCTACCCCATGGGGCACCCACCTGAAACTCCCCCTCCCCCAGCTAGTATCCTGCCCGCCAGATCACACCCCTGAACTGTAGCTTTCATCCCCACACACCACCATGCTGGGCCCAGAATTCTGCACTCTATGCACTTTTCAGCACCAGATGCGAAACGTTCCGGGCCGCGCGCAAGATATATAAAGTACCGTGCATCAAATGCGAACGCGGTGAATCCTCGCCCACACCTCGCAAGCAACTTGATGAAAAGAGGACCAGGAACCATATGGAACCGATGATCATCGACAAGACCACCGGCGCTGAGCTTTGGCGCATCGACGATTGCGCAGAGTTCTGCGATATCCGGCCCAGCACCTGGCGGACGTATTACTCCACCGGCCGCACCCCAAACCCCGTGGTCCAATGGGGCGGCAAGCCTCTCTGGGACGCCGAGGAAATCAAACAATGGCACGCCGGACGCCCCGGTTCCCCTGGCCGTAGTCGCCAGCCCGAAGACGCCAACGCCTAAAGTTTTAGCTTCCCCGAGACCTAGCGCCCCGCGCCTGGCACTGATTCATCCCCGCGTGCGCGCAGGGTGTGCGCTATGCCGCGCCGATTTGCTGCGACACACGCGGGTAGCCCGTGGAATTCACCTTGGCGAGATGAAGCCAATCACAAAAACGCCCTATGTAACTTCGCCAACTGAGGTGTAAGGTGAGCCTATGCAAAACGATTGGCTTCAAGGTGAAACTATTGAACTGCCTGATGTGAATTTGCGGGTCTATCATCGCCCGGCTGAACATCGGGATGGCGTAGCACCACAGTGGGTGATTTTCTACCACGGTGCCTGCGGAAATAAAGACCTCTGGCGGGAACAATACGAGGCCTTTAAAGACTATGACCTCGTCTTCGTGGATATCCGCGGCCAAGGTGCCTCGGAGATGACCACCGATTCCCCACCAGATTTCTGGGGTGCGGTCAATGATATCGACGCCATCTATGAGCACTTCGGTATCGACAAAGCCATCCTGGTTGGGCACTCCTGGGGTGGTAACCCCATGCAGGAATACACCCTGCTTAACCCCGATCGCGTTGCCGGTTTGGTCATTATCGGCACCTGGGGACAGCACCGCGTACGCCCCAAGGGTGAGGTGATCGCACAGAAATCCTCCGCCTTCATCTACCGCTTCATTCCCTGGGGGATGATGAGCAAAATGTCGGGCAAAGCCTGCTCCCATGATCCCGAGGTGCGCAAGGAAGTCGCAGACGGCATCTACTCCTCCGGCCGCAAAGTCTTCCTAAGCCTGGGCTTTAGCGCCTTTAAAGAAGTCCACGATATTGAGGAATATCCTGGCAACCCACCCATGCTCTTGGTCCGCGGTTCCGATGATTTTCCCAAGTCACTGTCCAAGATCTACGAGTACCTGGAATCGAAGAATCCCAATGCTCGCCAAGTGGTGATTGATGGGGTGGTGCATATGCCCATGCTCACGGCCACTGAAGCCTTCAATAACGCCCTCCAAGAGTTCTTTGACCAGGTCTTTAAGGCTGATTCCTAGCGAGATCGTCGAAGCACTTTAAGGTGCGGCAAACCCCAGGCCCGCGCACATCCTTCATAGCTGTGTGCGAGCCTGTTGTGTCGATCTCGAATAAAGCTCTTCCCCAGCGTTAACGGACTTTTGTGGTGATTGCGCGGCCGATGAGGGCGGCCAGTGGTAGGGAGCAGAGCATCGCCGCGCCGCAGAGGATGACCGTGGGCCGCACCCCGATGGCGGTGTTGACTCCACCGAAAATGGAGAGGCTGAGGAAATCTGCGAGGTAGAGCAAAACGGCAGCCGCTGCGAAGCCCTGGCCGATGGCCCAGCGCGGCACATGGTGTTGGAGTAGAAATGCTCGGGATTGGGAGGCCACGCTCACGCCGATTCCTAAGACGATGACTCCTAGAGCGACCACTGCTTTGT
Source organism: Corynebacterium spheniscorum (assembly GCF_900113445.1). Taxonomy (GTDB): domain Bacteria; phylum Actinomycetota; class Actinomycetes; order Mycobacteriales; family Mycobacteriaceae; genus Corynebacterium; species Corynebacterium spheniscorum. The sequence goes on along the minus strand of NZ_FOPJ01000001.1, from coordinate 337,946 downwards.
GTGGGGCTAGCCCGATGATGAGGAAGCCGAGGCTCCAGACGATGACGGCGAGTCGGTAGTGGCGAAGCGTGAGCTGCGTGATGATTGTGGGCAGAGTCAAACTGGCGATGATCCCGGCCAGCGCGTAGGTGGCCAACATGGTGGAATAAAACCAGGTGGAGTCTTGAGGGTGTGGGAGGCTAATGAAAAGCACGCCCATTTGCCAGGCCCATTTGCCGCAGAAAACGGCGAAGAAGGTGGAGACGAAAAGCAGGATGAGGGTGCGGCTGGTAGCGACGTCGCCCCAAAATAGTGTGATCCTGCGCCACGCTAAGGGCACAACGCTGGTTGATTCCTCAGTATCCGAGGTGGTTACGACATCCACTCCGGTAGTGATGCGCCCTAAGCGTCTAAGTAGCAGCGCACCGATGACGAAGGTGAGGGCATCGAGGAGGAAGAAGAGCCATAGAACATCGCCGAAGAGAAGAAGTGAGCTGGCAAGAAGTGGGGCGATGATTGCGGTGAGGTTTTCGATCATGGACATGACCGAATTGGCGGCGACGCGTTGATCTTTATCCACGATGGCCACCACCGCGGCGCGGCTACAGGGGTTATAAACCACCCCGCCTAGTTGGATGAAAAAGGGGATAATCACCACGCCCAGGTAGGGCATGGAGTGGGTCAATAGCAGGATGACCGCTATGAATTCTAAGCCGGCGCGGTACCAATTTGCTGCCTGCATGACCCGCAGTTTGGGGAGCGAATCGCTGATGATCCCGCCGAGTAAGCCGAAGAGGAGATAGGGGATGACCTCAGCAAGGGCGACACCTGTGGTGGCGCTTTGTGAGCCCGTCATTCGGTAGGCAAGATACACAAAACCCAGGCCAGCGATAATATCGCCAAAGCGCGAGAGCAACGCGCTGGCAGCCAAAAGCCCAAACCCATTGTGCTTGAGCACGGTCACGTGCGGAATCCTCATAAACTCCTCACGGCGTGATGAGATCCGGGCGAGTTTTTCACCCGGTGAGGTGGTGCTGGTTGGGTTACTCCCCTACTAGTTGATTAAGAGCACGCTCGATCCGGGCCCGGATTTCTTCGCTTACTAAAGAGATCTGGTTGTCGGTGACCTCAAAGTCGGTGCGATTGGTGGCGACTGCCGTATTGACCACATCGGCATGCAGGTTAACCCCAATGGCGCGGAGGTGGTCGATGACTGAGCCGCTGAACCTGCCGCCACCTTGCACCATGACGGCTACCGGTTTACCCTGCATGAGGGGGATATTCATATTGTCGATGAGTAGCTTGATCCCGGAGGAATAAGAGCCGTTATAAATCGGGGAGATCCAGACGAAAGAATCTGTTTCGCGAACGCGCTTGGCGAATTCTCGGACGCGGGGATCGGTAGAGCCCTCCGGATCATGATGGTCTTCGGGGTTGTGCATGGGCAGATCCATATCGGTGACCTCGATGAGATCCACCGCGCAGTTTCGGGAAGATAGTTGCGCTGCTACTTCCTTGGCTAAGGCTGAGGTGTAATGCCCCTTTCGGTGGGCCGGCGATGACCATGGTCTGATGCGGGCGAGTCTCGCTGGTTTCAGTAGGACCGTTTGGTGCAGATTCAGATGTGGACATGGATTGCCTCCACTACTTCGCTTAAACAGAAGAATGCGGCTTCTAGCCGTGGATGGTGATGACCTGAGCAGCCCTAAGGGGCGACCTCGGGGCGCAGCCTCGGGGCACGAGCTCGGGGTGCGACCTCGCAGAGCAGATCTTGAGGGCTGGCCTGTGGAGGTAAGTACTGCGCTTTATCGCAGCTTCCCCGCTTGGTCAGCACTCCTTGTGCGCGCGAGGCGTGGGTCGCACCGTCCGAACCTTTCTAGCACAAATATTTTTAGCTGGCAGATAGCTGGGTGTGGCTATGTGCAGGTTTTCGACCGGATATGGCCGAGGGCTCATGGCAAGTTAAGTTGTTCTTCAGCTTAGTCCGGTTACGGTGCGGGTTTGTGGTCCCCAAAACGCCTTGTGCAAAAGCGAGTTTAGGTAGCAAAATGTGTGTCTGGTTTTCAGCGTTCCCGCTGCTAAGAAGGGGTAAATCAGGCTTTTATAAGGTTCGGTGTTTCAGCCCGGTTCGGTGCGCCTGGTCGGTGGTGCTGCGATGTTAGTAATTGAGGTGCGTGGGCTGCTATACCTGTGTGCCAAGAATGTGCCACCTATCCGCTATTTGGGGGCCGATACGCGCACTTGCTAGATCAGTGTGACAACAGGTCTACCAGTGCAGATAGAACAAAACCCCTGGCCGTTCACGACCAGGGGAAATGCTAGTGGTGGAGCTGCCGGGAATTGAACCCGGGTCCTTCGTTACCTCGCCAGGGCTTCTCCGTGCGCAGTTCGCGCATCGGTCTCTGCTCGGCCCTCCGGCTCAGGCGAACGTGTCCGGATGACGGGCCCAGATAACGGTAAGGTGTCCCGTTTCAGCCCGCTAACGCACTGAAACGGCAAGTTCCCTAGTCGATGCCAGGATCCGGAGCGGGAACAACCCCGGGCTGACAGACACGCGGTCGCTGGATTAGGCAGCGAGGGCGTAGTCGCGCTGAGTATTCTCGGCGCTTATTGGTTTGCTGCGACGCTTACGGTGGTCATCAGCCTGCACCGGCACGCTTCCCCTGGCTTAATAGACGAAGTCGAAACCAGAATCAGCCCCTTCGTCACCTTCACTAATGCGGAAAATGTGCGTTCTCATTAGCGGAGGGAATATTCACTCTAGCGCAGAGCCGCAGAAGGTTCAAGAACCTGGTGTTTTAGGCCTTAATACCCTTCACGCGGCGGCCGAGTTCGCGAACGATCTCGCGCTCCTCGGTACGACGTTTGATGTCCTGGCGCTTGTCATAGTCCTGCTTACCTTGGGCGAGCCCGAGTTCCACCTTGAGGCGACCGTCCTTGAGGTAGAGCGAGAGCGGCACCAAGGTGCGCTTACCATCGCGGACTTTACCCATGAGGGAGTCGATTTCGCGGCGGTGCAGCAGGAGTTTACGCACTCGACGTGGTGCATGATTGGTCCAGCTGCCGCTGGAGTATTCCGGGATGTGGAGGTTGCGCAGCCAGACTTCGCCTTCATCAATGGTGGCGAAACAATCCACCATGGAGGCGCGTCCTTCACGCAGTGCTTTAATCTCCGTGCCTACGAGCACGATGCCGCATTCGTAGGTCTCCAGAATGTGGTAGTCGTGCCGGGCGCGGCGATTACTCGCGATAATGCCGGGAGTTTTCGCTTTCTTCTTTTTGCCCATGGCGACAAAGTGTACCCCGGCGCTTGCGGCCGGGGTAAGACGCACTATTTACGCACGTAGGCGCGCAGCGTGACTTGGGCAGTTAAGGCCGCAAAGAGCACACCGATAACACCGACAACCGGGAGTACCACCCAGATGTCATTATTGGTGATCGGGGCGATCAGGCGGGATTCATAGACCCCACGTAGTGCCTTATCCACCACGAATTCCTTGCCGAGGAAAAGACCCACGCCGGCGAGGATTGCGCCCACGATGGTGGCCACCAAAGCTTCTAGCACGAAGGGCATTTGGGTGTACCAGCGGCTGGCACCCACCATGCGCATAATGGAGATTTCGTGGCGGCGGTTGAAGGCCGCGATCTGCACCATATTGGCGATCAGGAAAATCGCGGCAATGGCCTGGATGCCGGCAACTAAGAAGGTGGCGTTACGCACCGAGTCGAGGTTATCGGTGGCGCCGCGAAGATCATCGCCTTGGTCAACGACAGCTTCCACCTGGGGGAGATCACGGATGGGATCAAGGGGTTTAGTGTCGAGTGGGTCGGTGAGGCGAATATGCAGTGCCGCGGGAAGTGCATCGGGGCTGGTAGATGCCACGAGCTGTTTATCGGTTTCGCCGAAGACTTCAACGAAGCGCTCATAGGATTGCTCGCGGGAACGGAAGTTGACGGATTCCACGCCATCGGACTGTTCGAGCAATCGCCGGACTTCGCGGCAGGCCTCAGAAGAACAGTCCTTATCTTTGGCGCTGGTGTCTTCGTCGAATTGGACCATAACTTCGACGCGGTCAAGGTAGATCTGTTTGGTGTCTTCGGTCATTTTGGTGACCAGGAAACCGGTGGCGAGCAGCGCCAGGGAGATCGCGGTGGTGATAATCAGCGCGATGGTCATGGTGATATTGCGCCCGAGGCCACGGAAGGCCTCCCGCATTACGAATCCGAATTTCATATCTTGATTGCCCTTCCTAGTTCCCTAGCGTGATTCGCCGTAGACACCGTGGGCATCATCGCGGACGACTTTGCCGAGGTGGAGTTCAATAACGCGGCGGCGCATATCATCCACGGCGCGCGCATTGTGGGTGGACATAATCACGGTGGTTCCAGTGCGGTTGATCTGCGTCAGCAGGTTCATAATGCCGTCGGAGGTTTCCGGATCGAGGTTGCCGGTGGGCTCATCAGCAAGCAGCACCAGCGGGCGGTTAATAAAGGCCCGGGCGATGGCAACGCGTTGCTGCTCACCACCGGAAAGTTCATGGGGCATGCGGTTGGCTTTAGCGGCCAAACCCACCATCTCTAGGGTTTCGGGCACGCGCTTGGCAATCACATCGCGTTTCTTGCCGATCACCTCAAGGGCGAAGGCGACATTGTCATAGACATTCATTTTGGGCAGCAACCGGAAATCCTGGAAGACATAGCCCACTCGTTGGCGCAGCTTATTGACTTGCCGGCCGCGGAGTTTATTGACATGGAAGTCAGCCATGTGGATATCACCACTGCTGACGTTTTCCTCTCGGATGAGCAATTCCAAGAAGGTGGATTTGCCAGAACCAGACGGTCCGATGAGGAAGACGAACTCGCCCTTATCGATGTGCAGGGATACGTTGTCCAGCGCGGGACGCGTGGACGTCTTATATTCCTTGGTTACCGAGTCAAAGGTGATCACTCAGCCAACCTTAGCGAACTAATGGGGCAGATGTTACCTGTGGGACGATTTTGGCGATTTTTTACTACCCAGATAGGGGCGCTTTATGGCGTGGCATAGCGTCGTCGCTGCACCCCACGCCGCCAGGGACTTTGAGAGCGTGGGACTTAGGATCTCGAAATTAGCAATCCTGATTTTCTTTAGCCATCCGCCAGCGGATGCCGGCCTCTAAGAAACCGTCGATATCGCCGTCGAGGACTTTTTGGGGATCATTGACCTCGAAATTGGTGCGCAGATCCTTGACCATTTGATAAGGATGCAGGACATAAGAGCGCATCTGGTTGCCCCAAGAAGCGTTGCCGCCAGCACCGAGAGCATCGAGTTCCGCCTGCTCCTCCTGACGCTTGCGCTCCAGCAGCTTGGCTTGGAGCACGCGCATGGCGGAAGCTTTGTTTTGGATCTGGGACTTCTCGTTCTGGCAGGTCACCACGATTCCGGTGGGAATGTGGGTGAGGCGAACGGCGGAGTCAGTGGTGTTGACGGACTGCCCGCCGGGGCCGGAGGAACGATAAACATCCACGCGGACCTCGGAATCGGGAATGTCGATATGGTCAGTGGTTTCGACGACCGGGAGGACCTCGACCTCGGCGAAAGAGGTTTGGCGGCGCGCCTGATTATCGAAAGGTGAGATGCGGACCAGGCGGTGGGTGCCCTGTTCGACGGAGAGCTGGCCATACATATATTCGCCGTGAATGACCATGGTGGCGGATTTAATGCCGGCCTCTTCCGCGTAGGAAATATCATAAATGTCCACCTTATGGCCCTGTTTCTCGGCCCAACGGTGATACATGCGCATGAGTTTTTCGGCGAAATCGGCGGCGTCGATACCGCCCGCGCCGGAGCGGATATTGAGCACGGCTTCGCGGGAATCATATTCCCCGGACAGCATGGTGGTGACCTCAAGGGCGTCGATTTCACGCCGGAGGGCTTCGCGTTCCTCATCGGCGAGCTCGAGGCCATCGCCCTCTTCCTCGGCGAGCTCGTACATGATGGGCAGGTCGGAGACGCGTTGGCGAAGATCCCGGAGTTTGCGGAGTTTGGCTTGGACGTGGGATAGCTCCGAGGTGACGGTTTGGGCGTGGTCTGGGTTATCCCATAGCTCCGGGTCGCTGGCCTGGGCTTCGAGTTCGCGGGCGCGCTCTTCCAGGTCCCCTGGGTTCATAACTTTTTCAATGGTGCCCAGGGTGGCATCAAGGTCATCTACATCAGCGCTGATCTCCGGTCGCATGGTCCGTCATTCTACCTAGTGCGCTGCGGGAGGAGACTCTCAGGCGGGAGTTGCGTGTGGGGCGCTTAGTCACTGAGCAGTGCCGCCATGATCTCGAGGAGCAGCAAACTGACAAAACCTACCCCGATTCCCATGAATAAGGCTCCCACCGCGGCAAGACCGGTGGGATCAGTTGGGGAGGTGGCGAGAGCAAAGCCGATGGTGGCTGCGGGCGTAATGGCGAGGACCAGCGCGGATGCGGTTATGAAGCGGTGGAGGGCGATGCGCATCCGCCACAAACCAATGCCTAATAAAACCAGCGAGAAGAAAACGATGAGGACGATGAAGGCTGGCTGGGAAAGCCGTGCTGCGGCTAAGGCATAAAGAGGTATGAAGCCGAGTAGGAAGGCGCCGACGAAACCCCAGCCGAGTTCATGCCGGAATTCTTTGAAATGCGCACGCACCCCGGCGCGAAAACCGCGGTTGGTGCTGCGGTAGTGGTAGGCGTGTTGGCTGAGGAACACCCCGAAGTAGATGAGCGCAAAAGGCAGCACCATGAGCCCGAGGAGCGCGGAGAGCCCCAGGACCTCAAGGTGGCTAATGACATCCATAACTCGAAGTGTAGGTCAGCAACGGGGGTGTGGGGATACAGGGGGAAGGCAAAGGTTTTATTGGGGATGGCAGTGGGGTTGAGGGGTGAGTGTGGGGTGGAGGTGGACCTGAAGGACCGTCGGTGACCAGCACCGTTTATCATGGGAGAGGAAAGAAATGCTGGTGATGTCCCACTATTCCGCACTTAAGTATGTACTTAAGCGAGGTGCGTGGGGGACGTGGCTGGGAAAGTACACCACTGCCCTAGCCTGCTTATCGCCTGGGATGGAAACCGCGGTGCACCCCAGGTTTTCACCTGCCCGCACTTAGGGCTTGTGCCCCGTGGGGCTCGTGCCTTCCCGTGGGCGCCTGTGCCCCCGATGGGGCTTGTGCCCCGGTGGGGCTTGGGTGAACCCTGGAATCGAAGGAAGAAAGGCCTGAGAACACTATGGAATTAACGGCGATCTACGTCGAGGCCCTTCTTTTTGCCATCATCGGTGGGCTGGCTGCTGCCGCAGTGCGCCTTCCCCCACTTGTAGGTTTTCTCGCCGCCGGTTTCGCCTTAAGCTTCCTGGGCATCCATGAGATTGATGGCCTGCATGTCATCGCTGATCTGGGTGTGACGGTGCTGCTATTCACCATTGGGCTTCGCCTGGATCCCAAAACCTTGATGCGAGCGCGCGTGGTGGGCACAACCGTAGGCCATGCCAGTATTAACACCTTGTTGGTTGCAGCGGCACTAGCGACCTTGGGTTTCCTACCGCTGGCGGTTTTTGCCGGCACTGGCTGGAGTTCCTTCCTGCTCATCGGCTTAGCGACCAGCTTTAGTTCCACCGTGTTCGTGATGGCGCAGCTGGAAGAAACCGGCCGGATGCGTTCGATGGTCGGCTCAATTTCCATTGGTGTGCTGGTACTCCAGGACATTGTGGCGGTTGCTTTCTTGGTGGTCTCTTCGCACTCGCTGCCAGCAGTATGGGCGCCGATCTTGATTCTGATTCCCTTTTTGCGCCCACTTATTACTCGCCTTCCGGACCGCGTTCGCCGCCCGGAGCTGGTGGTGCTCGGTGGTGTGGCCATCGCGGGTGTGGCATTTACGATCTTCGATTACGCGGGGATCCGCGGCGACTTTGGTGCGCTGATTGCTGGCATGGTCTTTTCCGGGCACCCGATTGCGGAGCGTATGTTCGACGCTTTGATGAGCGTCAAAGAACTGCTCTTGGTTGGCTTCTTCATCCAAATTGGGTTGGGTGGTGTGCCCACGCTGGAAGGTTTCCTCATCGCCGCCTTCTTGCTGTTGCTGATCCCACTAAAGGCGGGGGCGCTGATTTTGCTGCTGCATTCCATGCGGCTGTCGAATCGTACAACCGCATTAACAGCGCTTACCTTGTCTAATTACTCGGAGTTCGGGTTGATTATCGCCTCGGTGGCGGTGAGCGCTGGACTGCTACCAGAAACCTGGGTGCCGATTATGGGTGTGGCGGTGGCCGGAAGCTTCGTGGTCTCCACCTTTATTAACGTGCGTAGTGATGCTTTAACCAACCGCATTGTTGATTGGCTGCCCACAGTGCCCGAAGAGCGTTTATTGCCTGGGGAACGCCCGGTACATGTCGATGGCATTAATGCGATGGTGATTGGCATGGGGCGCGTGGGGATCGGTGTGTATCGGCGTCTTTCTGATGAATATGATCTGGAAGTCACCGGCATTGAGTTCGACCATGACCGAGTGGAAGACCTACGCCACCGCGGGCTGCGTGTGATCTCTGGGGACGGCACTGACCCGGACCTGTGGCGCCGGATGCGTTCGGAAGAGCAAGGGCCACGGTTGATTGTGTTGGCGATGCCTCAACATGAAGCCAACCTGACGGTGTTAAAGCTTATGCAGCGCTCGAACCTGCCTTTGACGGTGGCGGCAGTCGCCCATGAGCGGCACACCACCTTCGAGCTGATTGAGGTTGGTGCTGATGCCGTTACCTACCTCTATGAAGGTGCTGGTCGTGAGTTGGCTGATCATGCTTGGGCGGCCTTCATTCAAGACCACCCGGAAATGGAAAAGACCCACAAACCGCCGGTGCACCGCCCAGGTGCCTAAGCACAGTGCGGCTGGGGTGCATGGCAGTGCGGCCGGGGTGCATAGCGGCGCGCTGGGGGTGCACAATAGAGCACATGAGTCCACAGCACAGCTCTGATCAGTCCCCCACCCAGGATGGCCAGCAACACCCTGCTGCCTCGCTTGCCGAGATGATCCAAGCCATCACCTCCACCTTCGTGATTGCTCATGATGGTTCCAGTGATGAGCACCTGGCGCAGGCCTTGGTCTATAACGCCGGGCGCTTGGCGTGGCGGATGCGTGAAACCGGTGGGTTGTCCGCCACTGAGAAAACCAATGTGTCTGATGTGGTGACCGAAGCAGATCAAGCTGCGGAGCAATTCATTACCGGGGCTTTATCGCGCTTGCGCCCGGAAGATGGTTTTTATGGTGAAGAAGGTGCGCGTAAAGCATCGACGAGCGGAAGAACCTGGGTTATTGATCCGATTGACGGCACCTGGAACTTCAGCAGCGGATCGGACTATTGGTGCTCTGCATTAGCACTGGTGGAGGGCGAACCGGAAGCACCTGATCGACTTATCTTCGGAGCGGTGCACCGACCCGCTATGGGCTACACCTGGTTCGGTGGGCCAGATATCCCCGGTACCCGAGATGGCCAACCGCTAAAACCGCTCCCGGATCTTCCAGCTGACCACCTTTGCCTGGGCACCTATTTGCACCCGACTTTCATGTCCCAAGCAGAACTGCTCCACGCATGGGTGCGCGGTGTGCAATGTTTTGCCACTGCTCGTTCCTTCGGCGCCGGTTCGGTGGATCTAGCGAGCGTCGCCGATGGCACGATCGGCTGTTGGATGCAACATTCGGTTCCCGCCTGGGATTGGCTGCCCGGTAAAGCGTTGATCGAAAGCGTAGGTGGGGCGGCGACTCGCGTGGAGGCCGGTGGGGTGACATGGAGTATCGCCGGGCAACCACAGGCTGTCACCCAGCTTGCTGAAGCTCTTGGCAACACCCCCTAAAGCTGCACCTCAGGCTAGGATCAGAACGCATGAACCCTTATGCCGATGACCTTGCCTTAGCTTTAGAGCTTGCTGAAGCTGCCGATAACCTGACCTTGGATCGCTTTGAAGCCAGCGATCTTCAGGTTAATTCCAAACCAGATATGACGCCGGTCAGTGATGCTGATTTGGCGACGGAGAAGCTTCTCCGGGAGCGCTTAGCTGAAGCGCGTCCCGGTGATGCTTTATTGGGGGAAGAGTTTGGTGGCGAGGTGAGCTTCCATGGCCGCCAATGGGTCATTGACCCCATTGATGGCACCAAGAACTTTGTGCGTGGGGTCCCGGTTTGGGCCACTCTCATTGCCTTATTAGATGAGGGACGCCCAGTTGTTGGGGTGGTTTCAGCACCAGCGCTGGCACGCCGTTGGTACGCAGCCCGAGATTCCGGGGCGTGGCGGACCTTCGCTGGCGGCACCCCTCGGAAACTATCCGTGTCGAAGGTGCACCAGCTAGCTGACGCTTCCCTATCGTTTTCCTCTTTAAGCGGTTGGGAAGAACGCGGACTGCGCCAAAACTTCATCGACTTGAGTGACCAGGTATGGCGGTTACGCGGCTATGGAGATTTCTTCTCCTATTGCTTGGTTGCAGAAGGCGCGGTGGATATCGCCGCAGAACCAGAGGTGAGTTTGTGGGATTTAGCTGCACTGCACGTCATTGTGGAAGAAGCCGGCGGAACCTTCGGCGCACTCAATGGTGAACCGGGGCCACATGGTGGGGATGCTGTAGCGACCAATGGTCAGCTGCACGCCGAGGTTTTAGAGGTCTTGTCAAAGCAGTAGGCCGCAAAGAAAGCGGAGGCTAGATGATTTCCTTCATCTAGCCCCCGCTTGTGCTTCTTCAGGGGTACCCGCTGGTGGGGGTTAATCGGCTAGGCGGAAGCCTGCGCCTACTCCACCGTTGGCGTCAAGATCAGCAAGAACATCCTCAACGCTGGTGCCCACGGTCGGCATAAAGAGCGGACCTTGCAGCGGGGTGTGGCATGCCAGCTCATAGAAGGGCAGGATCCCGCGAGACACCATGCCGACCATGCGGTCGCCGGCTAGGAGCGGGCCACCGGAATCACCGGCGGTTGCGCACACCTGGCTGGTAATCATGCGGCCTTGTTGCTGCCAGTTCACACCACAGGTGTAGCCGGTAGCAACGCCCATCTTGCACAGCATTTCTCCGGTAGCTGCAACACCACCGAGCTCATTGATGGTGACTCCGTTATAGCTACGGGAAATCTGGGCATTGGAGCCGAATTCAATAACCGAATAATCATTACCGGGGTGCGAGTACACCACGGTGCCAGAAGGCCCTAGCTTCCAGGAGTCCGCTGAGACCACCATGTCCCCTGGTGCCCCGCAGTGCCCGGCGGTAATACCGATCTTGCGCCCAGCTGAGTCATAGCCTGCTACGCCGAGAGTACAAATCATCTTCGGGCCGATGAACAAGGGAGTTCCGGGGCCATAGAGGGACGTACCGGCAGCTTCTGCAGCGCGGGATTCTTCCGGAATATCAGGTGCATTGAACCAAGAACCCTCTACCCGGTGAAGAACTGGGCCGCGATGCAGCGCCATGATCTGGGATTGCAGATCACTACGCCACTGGTAGTTCGGTCCATCTGCGGCATAGGTAGCCGCAGCAGCACCAGGTCCCGAAGGTGTTGGGGAATCCGGTGAGGTATAGACCGGCAACACATCTTTGAGTTGCTGGTCAATCTGGTTGGTTAATGCTGGGTCAACCTCCGGGGTGGTGATCCCATGCCGTGCGAGTTCTCCACGGACCTGGTTAATTGCGTGTGCGGAATCCACATGTGGGACCGGCACGGGGATATTAAGTCCAGGAAGCTCCGGGAGGTCGACAGCTGGAGCCGGTTGGATCGGGTCAGCTGGGATCGGGATGGAGGCGAGGTCGACTCCAGATAATTGGGGTAGCTGAACACCCGGGGGAAGAAGGTCCCCGAGGGTAGTTTGAGCTGGGGCTTCACTAGCGGAAGCTTCGGGCACTGGTACTTCATCAGCGAATGCTTGAGGGGCGCTTCCCATGAGCGCACCTCCCAAGGTCACCGCGATCAAAATATTTCTCAGGCGAGCCGACGGGCGGACCATCGATGATCGGGCCTACTTTCTGGGAAAACTATGACTATGAGGATGGTTCACATCATGCCACCCTTTTGGGGTCTAGGAGACCAGCGCCGCTAACCCGTTGCCAAACTGTGATACAAGCCGATGCTTATCCGTCATATCAAGCGGATTTATACCCAGCACACATGCCGGCACCCCGGGGTTTTAAGCACAAAGACCACGCAGGCGGGATACCTGCGTGGTCGATGCTCTTTAGCTTCGTGGTTCGGGAGGTAGGCGGGGTGCTATGCGTCTTCTTCGGTATCGCATCCATCGAGGAATAAAACCACTGGATGCCCGCGGACAGTGGTGACATCCATCTCGACTCCGTAGAGAGCACTGAGATTAGCTCCGCTGACAACTTCCTCGCTTGCACCATAGGCCCGCACTCCCCTATCACCCAGCAATAAGGCAGAGCCGCCGAGGTAAAGGGCGTGTTCAGGGGTGTGCGTTGTCAGAACAATCCCGACCCCATCTTCCTTGTTGATATCAGCCAAGGTTTTTAATAACGCCCGACTATTAGCAGGATCCAGCGGCGCGGTGGGTTCATCCAAAATAATGGTCTGGGCTTCTTGATTTAGTGCTGCTGCCAAGAGAACTAATTGGCGTTCACCGCCAGAGACATTCAAGTATGAGCGTTCGGCTAAGTGGGCCACTCCGAGGCGTTCGAGCCACTTATAGGCGTGGGCGCGATCTTCTGCCGTGGGAGCACTGAACTTATTTAACCGGGAGGTCATCCCCATGCTCACCACATCGACACAGGGGAAGGCGAATACCGGGTGATGGTTTTGAGGAATAAAGGCGATCCTGCGGGAGAACTCACGAACGCTCAAGTCCCCTACCGCAGTGCCATCGATTTTTAGGGTCCCTCCGGAAGGTTTCAAGCGTCCGGTGATCAAAGCGAGCAATGTGGATTTACCCGTCCCGTTCCTACCTAAGACACAGGTCAGGCCCGTGGTTGAGATATTCACGGAAATATCTTCCAGGATCTGCTCTTTCCCATAGCTAAAGGAGACTGAGTCCAATTCGATCATAGGAACCGCACCTTTCCACGGTGGATGAGCCAGAGGAAGAGGGGGATGCCGACGATGCCGGTGAGCACGCCGATGGGGATTTCTACTGCCCCGGCGGAACGCGCGATGAGGTCAATTAAGAGCATGAAGCTTGCCCCAAGAGAAATGGAGGTGGGTAATACCTTGCGTAAATCAGCGCCCACCAGCATGCGAGCAAAATGCGGTACAACCACACCGATCCATCCCACGATGCCGGCGATGGAAACAACTGCGGCGGCTAAGGCGGAAGCGGCCACCACTGAGAGTGCGAGATCTCGTCTGGTATCCACCCCGAATGAGCGGGCAAAGTCTTCATCAAAACTCAACACGGTCAGCCGCCAACGCAAGCCGAAGATCAACGCTAAGGCCAGTAGATACAGCGGAATGATCGAAAGGACCTGCGAGAGGCTGACCGTGGATAGCGAGCCCATGAGCCAAAATATGATCTGCGGCAGCTTCTCATAAGGGTCCGCAACGAATTTGATGAGCGACACCAGGGAAGCAAAGAGGGATCCCACGAGCATTCCTGATAGCAGGAGGGTGACCGTTGAGCCATGCGATCGGGAAGATAAAGCAAAGGTCAAGGCGATAGCGATAAGCGCCCATACGACCGCGCTGATCTGCACCAGCCAGGCGCTGCCTCCAATCAGGATGCCAAGTGCCGCGCCGAATCCTGCCCCATTGGAGACGCCAAGGGTATAAGGCGATGAGAGTGGGTTGCGGAAGATTGCTTGGAATACGGAGCCTGCGATGGCCAGACCTGAGCCGACTAACGCGGCCGCTAAAATCCGTGGGAATCGGACTTGGGTGAGCAGGATATAGGCCTGTTGGTCGGGAACGGCGATGCTGGGAAGCAGCGGATGAAGGATCGCGCTCCAGATACTTGACACACTGACTGGGTAGGCGCCGACGATGGCAGAAACCAAGATGAGGACTACTGGCAGTGCGAGCAATGCAATCGCATTGGCTGTGCCACGAAGCAGTTTTGTCGCGCTTATACGCATGAAAAAATTGCCCTGCTTTCGCAAAAACTCGGGTTTATTATGCGCGGTGGCCAAAGACAGCAGCATCAAGAAATAGCCACTGTCTTTGGCCTGGCGGCGGGTTGGTTAAACCTTGTCGTTGAACTCGACGCCGTAGAAGGTGGAATAGAATTCCTCGGCTCGCTGCTGAACGTCCTCGGCGCTGATCTTGTCTGGATAGAATTGGTGCGCCAACCACAGCTCACCTAGCGCCATGGAATCGGTATCCGGGTTGCCCCAAGGCTTACTCCAATAGGGAGCCAGCAATACCTTGCCGGATTGAACAGCGCTGAGGGCTTGCCAAGCAGGTGCGGTGGTTACTTCCTTGTACACCTCTGGGTAGCGGTCCTGAACAATGATGTAGTCCGGATCCCAGCTGACCAGTTGCTCGAAGTTATAGGGCTTGTAGCCGTGGATATCTTGAGCGGCAACGTTCACAGCACCGGCACGTAGTAACTGTGCGCCAACATATTTGTCATTGCCATAAGTTTTATTCTCGGGGTTGGCAATGAATACCTTGGGTCGCTCAGCTTCTGGAATATCACCGATTTTATCTTCCACGAATTGTCGAGATTCTTCGATGAAAGACCAGAGTTTCGAGGCTCTTTCTTCGGTGCCGGTGAGTTTTCCTAGGGTTTCCACCGTCCACTGCAGACCATCCGTGTATGCCTTATCGGAGTCCGCTAGTCGCGGGTTTTGAGCTTCTTCCTGTTTACCTTCTGCACGCAGCGCAATGGTGGCGTAAGGGATCTGGAGTTTATCTAGCTTCGCCAGATCTTCCGGGTTGGCTTGAGCGGCAACCAGGACGATGTCCGGTTTGAGCGCAGCAACGTCTTCCACTTTCATGGATTTCAGGTCACCCGGGGTGGGCATATTTTCCAGGTCTGGGTACATATCGGCGATGTAGTCACCGAGATTCTGCTTCCATTTCGCTTCAGTGCCTACGACCTTTTCCTGGGCTCCCAGCTGTGCCAGGATATCCAAGCTGTGGTGTTGGAGGACCACCATGCGCTCAACTGAGGTTGCAACCATTACTTCGTGATCTGCCTGGTCAGTGAAGGTGATGGACTGTTTTTCCGAGCTTGCGCTGGCAGATGTACTGGTAGTTGCGCTCGCACTAGTTGCGGTCTCGGAGCTGCTTGCCGGGGAGTTGTCCTGGGCATTAGGAGAGCATGCAATTAGGGAGAGGGAGGTTCCTATTGCAAGTAGGGATAATTTCAGTGCCCTCGTTGAGGTCTTTACGTGAACATCTTTCTAGCTCTGGTGTAACTCGAGGCATTGCACAGCCCTTAATTACCCGCATCAGCAAATAATGTTCTAGTAGCAGTCGAAATAGTTCTGCACGGCCACGCAATTGCCATTTATGACCCTAATGCAACAGCAGCAGCTAATCATTCACAGTCTGTTTTTAGTATTACTTAAAATCCACGCAGGCCAGGCAACTAAAAGTACTTTCAATGCCCTTGCCCTGCGATCCCGGAAACTAAAAGGCCCACACGCACGCCTTTCCCTACCAATTCCAGAATTCAGAGAATGATGGCACCAAGTATTTAGGAGCTTATTCTAAAGATAATCCCACACAACTCGGTACAGTCGTACAAAAGAAGTGGCCGAAAATTTTACCTCCTCTTATACCCCCATCTCCTCGGCTCGAGGCCTAGCAGTTTGACTCTCAATCCACACAGGTCGACCCCCAGCAGCACGCAAGCCCCAAGCCAGGCGCAAGCCAGCATCTCACAAGGCCCAGACCAACCCCCTCACCCGAGCTATCCTCACCGCGCTGCCCAAGAAAAATCCAGCACAAGGCCCCTACGGTCCCTGCGCTGGAAAGATCGTCGGCAACCCGAAGCCGAGGCCCGGCAACTAACCGCCCTAGCCGGCTGGTTTCACGGCAACAATGCCAACAGCGTTGATGTGTTCTGCATGTTTACGGAACACCCCACGCATACCGAGCACGCGCTCTCGCCCGGCCTTGTTGGTGATCATATTCTTCGCAAAACGCAGCGCACCGAAGATGCCTTCATCGTCAATCATGCGCTTCGGTTCAAGCAAAGCCATGGGGTTCTCCCAGGAGCTTTTCACTTCCAACCCGGCATCTTCAAGAAGCTTCGTCCACTCCCTGGTGGTCAACGGCCGAGCCCCCACCTTGATGATGCGCGAGAGATCCTTCCGAATGGTGTTCTTCGTTTCATCATCGAGGTCTTCTGGGTGCAGCCCAAGCTCATGGATGGCATAGCGCCCACCGGGGCTCAACAGACGAGCAGCTTCTTTAATGATCGCTGCTTTGTCCTCATCGGAATGCATCGTCAGCATCGCCTCACCGATCACCAGATCAGCGCAGCCATCCTCAAGGCCGGTTTCCTTGGCATTGGCTTTCACCGTGCCCGCATTCTTACGGCCAGCCAGCACCTTCTTTAAAGCTTTGGAGC
This sequence comes from Corynebacterium spheniscorum, assembly GCF_900113445.1. Taxonomy (GTDB): domain Bacteria; phylum Actinomycetota; class Actinomycetes; order Mycobacteriales; family Mycobacteriaceae; genus Corynebacterium; species Corynebacterium spheniscorum. The sequence continues at coordinate 321,472 of NZ_FOPJ01000001.1, read as the reverse complement.
CTTCCGGGTTCGGATCCACCCCGGTGTAGGAACGCGGCAGGCGGCGCAGCAGCAGCTCAGCGGTTTTACCCACGCCAGGACCAAATTCCACAATCCGGTCTTCATCTGTGGGCTTAGCTTCATCAATGAGGAACACGGTCATTTCCATACCGCCGGGCCGCAACACCCGCTTACCCATCGCGGCCAACAGCCAGTGGCCTTGCATACGCTTTTCTTCGGGCCCGGAACGGCTACCCTTCTTCGGTTCTTCTTTGCCTTTAGACACTAACTCTGCTCCTTCGCGGAGTATTCGGTATCGACCAAGGTCAGCGACATATGTCCGGCGGTGATTGCGCGCACAGCATGCCGGTCACCAGGTGCAAGGTAAACCACGTCGCCCGCTTCCAGGGCTTTAACTTCAGATCCGATGCTGAACTCGATGGTGCCGGAAAGAATATTCACAATCACCGAACGTGAAGATGAGTGTTCGGTGAGCACCTGCCCCTCATCCATGCTGAAAAGAACATGACGAAGCAGCGAATTATTCACCACCACGCGCGAGGTAGTGGCTTCGGGCAGGACAGGTAGCTGCTCAAGCAACTCCGTATGGAAGCTGGATTCTTCCAGCGGTGTAGTCGACATCAGGATCTCCTTAGTAATTCATGTCAACTTTAGACCGCACTGCGCCCCGCTGCCTAGAGTTTTCCTTAAAAAACTTTATTCGTCCCCCGCGCAGCCCCACTCATCCCCCACTCATCCCCCACTCGACCGACGCACAGCACCCAACAATCCCCCACTCACAGCGGCGCATAGCTCTGTGAAAGCACCAAAAAGGCAATGGCCCACCCCAATAGCGCCAAATTAAATTGGGCACCATCAAGCAAAGGTTTACCGGGGTAAGGAATCTTAGGTAAAAAGCTCAGCGGAATCATCCACACAATCGGCAGGAATAGCACCGCCCACCAGGGAAAAGCCGTGTGACCAAGCACCACCGGCACCGCAAAAACTAGGCCGCCAATAAAGGTCAGCCCCACCGCCGGAATCCACGCTAATTTCAAAAACCTCATCAACGAGCGGGCATGCCGAATCGAATAATCCATATCCCGCCCCTCCTGAAACTCCGCCCACGCCCGCTGGCCAATGAGCCCAATAGGGTAAAAACCCGCATGTGCCAGCGGCGATAGCGATATCCCAATCCCCATCATCACTACCCCGACCAACCCAATTATCGAATCCCGCACCAAGTACCCGTGCGCATAAAGCCCCAGCAATAACAACGGAACCGAATAATCCGCGATTAATGCCCCAACCAGCAATCTTTTATCACTGGCCTCCAATTGAAAGGCATAAGCATCATCCCCCATCCGTTCAATAAACTCACCATGAGTTTCCGGATTCGGGCGCGTGAACCCCACTATCAACGCATCCCCAATAATCCAGCAAATAGCGGCGATAATTAAAGCAATGAGCGAGAGCGTTACCCACATATATTGGCCAGCTTTCCATGCACTTAGGCTAAGAAACTCTTGTCCAAAAACTGAGCCTATCTGCCCAACCTACACTTCAGCTAGGTCCCGTCTCACGCTTCTCGATTAAGTTTCTACCAACAAGGCATCATTTTTGCTTCCCCCGAGACCCCGCCCCTCGGCCCCCACACCAGGTGACGCCCGGCAAAAGGCTGGGGTCTGCCACGCGCCCTGTCTTTCCCCACGCGAGTAGCCCACCCCCCAGCCAGAATCCGGGGAGCAGCTATAGCGCCAAACAGACAACACACCACTGCCCACCGCGCGGTCCCTTAGTGCGAAGTTCAGGCCATGACCCAGATCCCGCACTAAGGTGTCGGATTATTTCCAGAATTCCAACGCAATGCAGCTCCCGACAAATAGCGAACAGGGAGTAATTGACTAACCCCTAGAAGCTATGCTCTTCTTGTTCCTCTACGGGGGTGGCGGTGATCGCGGTATCCATTCCACCCTCGCGAGCACCGATAATTAAGGACGAAGACTCGAAGGGCGCTTCCCTCGGGGTGGGCTCATAACCAGGGAGAACCGATTGCAGATCCGGCGCGTCCATCCGCAGGTAGTTAAAGTTCAGCACCCAGATTTTCGGTTCCTCACTTCGGACGGTGATATCGAAGGCTCCCGGAGTATGAGCAGAAGGTCCTACAGTGCAATTCACGCCTTCAGGTTGTGGCTGCCATACGGCCATCATTCGGACGGACACGGGATAGGGTTCGTCGACGAGATCATCGCACAGCAGGAATTCCGCCTCAGCCTGGCGGAAGCTACCTGGGACCCAGATCGCGTAATCGGACGCAATCGTGTGAGTCGGCCCAGCAACAGTTACCTGCGCGTAGGTGACCCCCTGAGTTCCTTCCCAGAGAGCATGGTTTTCCTCGCTTTCTTCGGCCATCTCTAAATAGAGCTCGTCATGATAATGCAGTTGAATCTCGCGGGACACTACGTCGGCAACTACTCCAGTGCCAGCAGGCCCCTCGCCTTCTACCGCGAGAATCTCAAGGGGCGGTAGCACGGCCCGAATCTTGGATTCCCAACCGCTACGATCTTCCGCTGACCCGGCATCACCCGAGGGCTCACCAAAGCTCAAGGCTTCGCTTTCCATACCACTCACTAGGTTTTCATGCTCTTCCACCGACGACTCCTTTGATTCTTGATCAACTGGGGCGCTGCATCCCGTAAGTACACCGCATGCAGCTGCGAGCAGCAGCGCCGGAAACATCTGTCGCATTAGTTCTCAGTACCTTCCATGCTTGTTAATATCCGGCCAGAAGTAGTCATCGTCCCATCCGTCCTAAAGCGGTTCCTGCCGTGTACCCGCATCTCACAAAACCTTGTGCTGACACACCTCAAGGCGATGGGGACGAACCAGAAAATTAATCCTCGGCATCGTCATCAGGATCTATGTCACTGGGCAGATCGACCTCAAAGGCCACCGTAATTTCTTTGCCCAATTGGTCCTCGGGGACTTGAAATGTGGGGTCGAACATATAAGGAGCTGCCCAATTGTCTATGCCTGAGAGCACACCCTGTTCAAAGTTTTGCTCCAACTGCAATAAACCCAGATCCTTGGGGTCGGCTGTGGGATACCCATAGCTGCTTGTTTCGTAGCCTTGCTCCGACCAGATGTCGAGGATTTCACCAAAGAGTGGGTGGGCGTCTGTGCGCGGAGTCCAATAGATCATTCCACCCTGGAAGCTATTGAAGCGGCCTACCCCGTCCGGGGAACCCAACTCATCAGACATCGGGAAAGCAAGTTTCCCCTGTTCGCCGTCATACTCGTTGTATTTTTCGAGAATCGGACCGTGCACCACGTGCACACCGTCCTCATTGCCATAGATTGTTCCATTGGCGAATAGTTGCTTCACGCCTGGGATCGGTCCGACAACGAAGGCATCGGTGACCGGATACCCCAAGGGCCCAGCCTCATATCCAGACCGTCCCCAGGCCTCCATAGCTTCTGGCAAAACGACCGCAGCGCCCACCTCGGGATGCCAATAGATGCTGGCCTTTTCAAAGTGCGCACACATACCGACACCGTCAGCATTCACGATCATCCCTGAGGTCGGCTGGCCCAACCAGTCCTTCGAAGCGATGCTGTCATATTTTGCCAGAATCGCGCCGCACAGTTCGTACTGCGTAGGAGCTATAACTCGGCACCCCTGGGCATCCTCGAATGCTGTTGCAGCGAGCTTTCGGGTTGCTTCGGTGTCACTAAACTCCTCACTCTCATAGGGAAGTGAGGTCCAAGGCGACCCGTGCAGTACCTCGTCCTGTGTATTGCCCTCATAAATCATAGAACGCACTCATTATCGTGAAAAGAAATTACTTTCACGTTGTACAGCCTACAGTGAGTCGAAGATAAGGAATGCTGAATACGGAGTAGCTCTTCTGACCAGTTTGTTCAGGCTCGATCACCTTATTGTGGTTTCGTTCGCGTCAACCGAAGCAAACTCATCACCCCTTTTATGCGCGACCCCCCGGAAGAACCTAGAGCGCTTCTTACTCTTTGTCCTCGTTCTTCTTCGAAACCAGCACATAGGCCCCGGCCGCTGCTGCGAGAGAAAGAATCACAGTCGATGCAAGACCCTGCCGCGAATCAAACCCGTCGAACACCACCATGGCGATGGACAGAACAACCATAAAAGTAATCACAGCGGTGAAATAACGAGTCATGTCAGCCTTTTCGACACTAAGGAGGATTGCTAAGTCGGGATTTGGTGATGGCAGCTTTCCGCTCACCGATTCACAACCTTCCCATGCAGCCTACTGAAAAGAATCGGCGCTGCCACCGGCTCCTGCGCAACATCTTCCCCTACCAGACCCCGCCAGAATCCGAAGAGCCATTAATCCCAGCTCCTGATCCGGGCTGGGTGAAATGAAAAACTCCCTACCGGCACTGGTGCCGGTAGGGAGTTGACGTGGTAGCGGGGGCAGGATTTGAACCTACGACCTCTGGGTTATGAGCCCAGCGAGCTACCGAGCTGCTCCACCCCGCGTCGGGTGATTAATCACCTTCGCAACAAGTAGTTTGTACTGCTCGCTGCGACATGGAGGAACTATACCGATATTGGTGCGCGCTGACAAATCCCCAGCGCATAGGCCTACCCAACCGCTTCCTCACCCTCACTCTGAGATGTATCGCCAAGAAGCACATCGCAGCCCCGCCACCACCGCAGCTTCGCACCCCACCACAACCCCGCACCACCACTCCGCACCCCAGCCACAGCGAAAAGCCCGCGTGCACGCCTACCGCGGCGTAACACACGGGCCCTTCTTCACTAGCGCTTCACTAGCGCTTCGCTAGAGCCTCACATGGCCCTAGTTCTTCAGCTTGCGATAATCAGCAACCGCCTTATCGAGTTCATCCAGCGCCTTGCCGTATTCCTCGAAGTTGCCATTCTTGGCCCGATCTAGGCCATCGAGGGCATCATTGATGCGGCTAATCGCTTCTGCCTCATCACCCGGCGCGCCAGTAGCCGGCGGGGATACGGCAGAGGCCTTATCATCATCCTTCTCGGAATCCTTGGTGGCATCCTCACCCTCATCGCGATCCTTCATCGGATCCTTCGGGGTGGGATCATTATCGCCTTGGATCACATCAATCTCTTGGGCAGCAGCCGGGTCAATCCCCACTTGGCTTAAGGCCTCAGAGATAGTCGGCGCATAACCCACCTTGCCCTTGTAGCTCACGAGCACGCGCAGCAGCTTGGGGAAAGCAGATTCTTGGTTCTTGCGCTGGGAGTAGATCGGCTCCACATAAAGGATCTCACCGCCACCCACCGGCAGGGTCAGCAGGTTGCCATTGCGTAGGTCATTGGTGCCCTCCCACAGGGTGCGGTCACGCGCCACCTGGTCAGAGGACATCAAGGCATCCTGCGCCTGCTTCGGGCCCTGGGTTTGGGTCTTGGTGGGCAGAACGCGGACGGTGATCTTGCCGTAGTTATCCGGATCCGAGGACACCGTCATATGTGCGGCCAGGAATTCACGCTGCAAACCACGGAAGGGCGTAATCAGCTGGAAGCTGGGCTTCTTGGTTTCTGGGTCAGCGGCCACCACATAGTAGGGCGGCTGTGCCAGGTCCTTCTTGCCTTCCGGTTGGGTGGGGTCACCCGGAACCGACCAGAACGCATCATTGGTGAAGAAGGTGCGCGGATCATCCACGTGGTAGCGCGCCAAGAGCGAGCGCTGCACCTTGAAGAGGTCTTCTGGGTAGCGCAGGTGCTCGCGGAGTTCCGGCGAGATTTCGCTGGCTGGTTTCACGCTGCCCGGGAACACACCTTCCCAGGCTTTAAGTACCGGGTCTTCGGTATCAAACTCATAGAGCTCCACGGTGCCGTCATAGGCATCCACGGTGGCCTTCACGGAGTTGCGGATATAAGAGACCTCATTGGTGATCAGCCGCTGGGTGGTGCCATCGGGGTTGAGGGCATCTTCGGTGGCTTCCGTTAAGGAGGTGCGTTGCGCATAGGGCAGCGAATCTAAGGTGGTGTAGCCATCCACAATCCACTTCACGCGACCATCAATCACGGTGGGATAGGTCTTCGAGTCCGTGGTCAACCAGGGGGCTACCTTTTGGACGCGCTGGCGGGGGTCGCGGTCGAAGATGATCTTGGAGTCCCCACCGACGCGCTCAGAAAGGATCAGGTTCATTTCCTGATATTTCAGGGCGAAAGCTGCGCGGGTGAACCAATTGCCCACATCCACACCACCGGTGCCGGTGTAGGTGTAGCTGGTGTTTTCGGTGTCATATTCCACCGGTCCGGTTCCGGTATCGCCCACAATGGCATAGTCCGCACGGTCCGTGGAACTAGCAATCACCGGCCCGAAGTAGATGCGCGGTTGATCCACCACGATGCCTAATTCTTCGGCATCTTTCTTATTGGAGTCCGCATTATTCTTGGCATTGGATTGCAGGTCAGAAACCGTATACACCGGGAAGCCACCGCGGGTGGAGCCAGCATCGCGGGCCACCTCATCAACCTGGTTGGCTTGGGCGGCTACGAAGCCATTGCCGTGGGTGTACACGGTATGGCGGTTGATCCAGTCGCGCTGGTTGTCTTTCAGGCTATTGGGGTCCAACTCGCGGGCGGCCACCACATAGTCACGCAATTGCCCATCCACGGTGTAGCGGTCCACCGAAAGGGTCTTGGGGAAGCCATAGAAGTTTCGCAGCTGTTGCATCTGCGTGAAGGTGGGGGAAAGCACCTCGGGGTCCAGCAGACGGATATTCGATAAGGTGGCTTCCTCTTCGGAAACCTTCTCATCATCTACTTGCCCGGCACCCCATTCGCGTTCATAGGTGACCTTGTCATCGGTTAACCCATAGGCATAGCGGGTGGCTTCAATATTGCGCGCAATATATTCGGATTCTTTCACCGCACGGTTGGGCTTGACCCAGAAGTTCTCCATGGCGATCGGCCAGCCCGCCCCAATCACGGTGGCACTAAGCACCATCAGCACCGCCGCCAGGACGGGGATGCGCAGGTCTTTGAGCACAATCGCGGCGAAGAAAGCTACCGCCACAAAGGCCGCAATAATCATCAAAATAATGCGGGCCGGCAGGTAAGCATTGATATCGGTATAGGAACCACCGGTGAAGGTGTCGTGCTTATTATTCAGCAGCGCATAACGCCCCACCCAATAGCGGGCCACGGTCACCAGCATCCATAGGCCCGCCATTGCGGCGAGCTGCTTGCGGGCGGAAACACTGATATGTCCGCGCTGCCCCATCACGCGGTTACCTAGGCGAATGCTGCCTAAAAGGTAGTGCGCGATCAGGGAGATAATAAAGGACACACCCAGGATGAAGCTCAAGGCCACAATTGCGACCTGCGCCATGGGCAGCACGAAGGCGTAGAACCCATAGTCGCGGCCGAATTGTTGGTCCGCTACCCCAAAGCTTTGGCGGTTGAAGAAGAGTAAGACGGTTCGCCAATAGCCTTGGCCCATAATGCCGGCGAAGAACCCCACCGCCACTGGCACAATCAGCAGCAATCCATGTACGGATCGCTCCATCATCTTGCGGTATTCGTGGATGGGTGAATCAATGTCATGGTCCAGCTCGCGTGGGCGATTCCGCCAGGTAATAAACCCAGCGAACCACACCACCAGCGCCGCTAGCAGCCCGAAGGCGAAGAAGAGGGCGATGCGGGTGAGGATGACTTTGTTGAAGACTCCGCGATAATCCACCTCCCCGAACCACAACCAGTCGGTATATACGCCAACCAAAACGGGGCCGAGGATCACCAAAGCGGCGATGATCGCAATCAGCCAACTAATTGCTTTAGGTCGGCGTCGATATGCAGCAGGTGGCCGTGTCAGTCCGGACGCCACGTCAACTCCTTTAATTGTGCTTGGGATCCGCCCCGCTTATCACTCAAGCGCAGCGATCACATGCCTCAGAGGGTGAATGTGCAGTATTACTTAGTGCGATACCTGCGCACGCACTAAGCTACGTACCCTGCTAGCTTACGGATCCTTTGCCCCAGCGACTAGAAAGACCAACCGATGAGCCCTCACCAGCCCACGCACCCACACCCTGATTCTCCCCAAAAGGGCACCTCACACCCCGCTTTGAACCGTGCGATGTTAGAAGCGGTGGATTTTGTGCATGCCGAAGGTTGGGATGCGGAAGGCCCCAGTCTTTTCGCTTTAGTGCCCACTGCCCTACTCGCCCAGGAGCTCGCGCAACCCGATCCAGAACCCGATGATGCGCCTTTTACTTTGGTGCTCCAAGAGGATCTGCCCACCCATATCCGCGCAGGTTCCGATGAACTAGTGGACTATGTTGCCCGCGCCCTGTGGCCCCCGCAGGTAGCCGGCGCGATCCTGGCGCAGGAAATTATTTTCAAGGATGTCACCGATCCCACCCCACGCCCGGCGCGCTTATTTTCCGGGGTGCTGCGCGATGGCGCGGAGCTGACATTATTGCAGCTTCGCCCCACCGAGGAGGAGTTGGCTACCAGCCCCTTTGCTGAGGATGAGGTGGAGTTACGCGGCGGCCCGGGGGTGGCCCCTGGGGTTATTGAGGCGCTTTCTCATGGTCTGCACCAATCCTGGGAGGAGGAGCTTTAGCTTCCCCGAGATCGGCGGGCTGGGGTTCTGGCACATTCCCTATGGGGGTGTGCAGGGGTGCAGCTATGCCACACGCACATACTTGACGGTGGCGCGGACTAGAATGGTTGAACCAATAGTTGCTTAGACCCCTGCTAAGAAAATGGTGACCTTCCTCGTGCCTGCCTTATCACGCCGAACTTTAAGCCCCTCACCAGCACTATCACGTCTTATGGCGGGCTTATCCATCCTGGCTTTAGCAGGTACTTTAAGTGCCTGCGGGCAACTACGTGATCGTGACGAACCCCCGCCGGGGCGCTCCACTGGTGTGGCAGAGGCCTCCCCCAGCCCAACCTTAAGCAGCTCAGCAACCCCCAGCCCCACGAGCTCGGAGGAAAGCACCCCAGCTAGCAGCACCACCAGCACTACCGCTGCGGAATCGGATGTGCCTAGCACCAGCAACTCGAGTGCGGCGAAGGCTTTGCCGAAGGATGTCGAAAAGGTGGCGAAGTTATATAAGACAATTGCGCCGCGGGAGTTTTTTGAGGGCCTAGAAAGCTGCGGGTCTGGGGGTAAGAAGGATAGTTATTTGTGCTCGGGGCATGATGGGCAATTCCAATTTGATCATTCGGATTCCCGTGCTGCCTCGACAACTCAGGCGTTAACGGAATTGCGGAATTCGCGGGTGGTGGAGGATACCGGTTCGCGGATTGTGGGTTATTCCGCGATTGCATCCACCACGGTTATTACCGTGATTGATAATGATCGTGGCCTGATTATGCAGGAAATGTTGACTTCCGATAAAACCGACCCAGAAACCCGTATTCGGGATCTGGGCCTGGTCGAAGATGATGATGACACTCCGCGCACCAGCAGTAAATCTTTAGAGGAAGACTACTAATTCTTCGCCTGATCGCAGGTGCGCAGCTGCTCTTTATCGCCACGGTTATAGGCCTCAAGCTGGGAGATTGCATCTTCTAAGCTATCTACGGCGACGATCGTGAGATTATCGTGTTTGCGGCTTAAGGCCTCACCACAATTTAGCCGTGGGCTTAAGAATACTTCCGCACCAGCATCGCTGGCGGCCTGGATTTTATGCACAATGCCGCCGATGGGGCCAACGGTGCCATCCTCTTTAATGGTGCCGGTGCCGGCAACGAATTTCCCGCCATTAATTTCCCCGGGGCTGAGTTTATCCACCACCGCCAAGGAGAAAATAAGGCCGGCGGAAGGCCCACCAATGTCATCCAAGTTATATTCCACCTGAATGCCCTCAGCTGATTGGGCGCTCATCAAAATACCCAGCTGGGCTTTCCCGGCTTCTTGCTTGGACTGGCCAAGTTTTAGTTTATGCACCGCTTCTTCCCCGGAATCCTTACGCACCATAATGCTCACATCCTCGCCCGGGGCATGCGCGCGCACAGCGGTGCGCACCGTCATCGGATCAGCGACTTTGCGGCCATCAACAGCCACAATAATATCGCCAGGCGCTAAGACATCCTTCGCCGAAGAATCCGGCAGAATCTCTTCCACCCGCACATCAAAGGGGCGATTCAAATAGCGCAGGGCTGCTGCGGTCGCCGCGTTTTCTGAGGTGGAAAAGGCGATCTTATTATTTTCCTGCACCTGCTCTTCACTAAAACCAGGGGGGAAGATCTGCTCGATCGGCACAATGGTGTCCTTGGTGGCCACCCAGCGATAAAGGGTTTGGGCCAAAGACATATGCGTGCGTACCGCCACCGTGGTCATATTGAGGTTTCCGCTGGTGGGATCTAATTCTGCGCCTTGGATATCGATGACGGGTTTGCCCTCATAATCATCCAAGGTATTAAAGGTAGGCCCCGGACCTTCGGCTGCATAAGGCACAGTTAAATCAATATCGGTGCCCGGTACATGGTCCAAGCTAGCCAGCGTGCCCAAAGCGGCGATGGGCAATACGCCCCAAACGAAAGTGCGGAGTCGACGGTTCACGAAGACATAGACTACCTGGCCTCCGCTGACACGGGGCCGCTAGTCTCCTGCTTGTTCGCTGAGAGCATGTCTCATTTTCCACGCACCCACCAGGTTAGGGCGGTAGATTGGTGCGCATGAACACAGGTGGCTTTGGTTTTTCTTTTGGTAACGACGACGAGGACGATGAAGAGCGCCGCAAACGCGAAGAAGAACAGCGCAATAGCGGCTTCGGAAACTTCGGCATCTTCGGGATCCCCATTTTCGGGATGCCCGGTGGTGGCGACCCGAACCAACCCGGTGGCCCAGCTGGTGGCCCTGGGTTCGGGAACCTTAGCGATATGCTCGACCAATTCGGGCAAATGATGTCCGGTTTCGCCTCCGCTCAGTCTGAGGGTGAAGTGCTGGACATCGACCTAGTAGAACGCACCGCCTTGCAGCATGTGCGCGGGGAGCGCCCCGCCGAGGATCAGAATGCGGTACGCGAATCCATCCGCCTGGCGGAGCTTTGGTTAGACGATGCCACGATCTTGCCGGCAACCGGCGGGACGACCGTTTCTTGGAATGCGGCAACCTGGTTAAAAGAAACCATGCCGATGTGGCAGCGCCTGTTGAGCCCCGTGGCGGAACACACCGCCCAAGCGCAATTAGATGCCATGCCCGAACAAGCCCGCGAGATGATGGGGCCGATGGCGGGAATGTTTAATCGCATGAATGCCATGACCACCGCGGTGCGTAGTGGCCATGCGTTGGGTGAATTAGCGCAGGAAGTATTAACCGGCTCCGATTTTGGGTTACCGCTCAGTCCCGCCGGGGTGACCGCTATTTTGCCGCGGAATTTAAAGGCCATGTCTAAGGCATTAGATCTAGCCCCACAGGAGCTATTGGTCTATATCTGTGCCCGCGAGGTGGCCCGCCAGCGCCTCTTCCAGCACGTGCCCTGGTTGCGGGAATCTGTGGTTTCTGCGGTGGAGGAATACTCCGCCGGCATGGAGATAGATACCTCTGCTTTAGATGAAGCCATGCGCGATGTTGATTTCCAAGGTGGGGATCCCGAACGCATCCAAGAGGCCCTGCAGCGCCTGCAATCCGATGAGATTGCCCCGCGCCTGGTCTCTCGTAATGAGCAGGCCTCCTCCCGCCTAGAAACGCTGCTCGCCTTGATTGAAGGGTGGGTGGATCATGTGGTGGATAAAGCCCTAGGTGATCGCATTCCGGCTACCCCAGCGCTTTCTGAGGCGTGGCGTCGCCGCCGCGCTAGTGGCGGTTCTGCGGATAAGGCGCTATCGGCGATTGTAGGCATTGAGATTACCGCCCCGAAGGTTTCTGATGCGGCTGAACTCTGGCGGCGCGTGGATGTGGCCGTGGGGATGCAGCGCCGCGATGGGGTGTGGGATCACCCGGACTTCCTGCCAGTTGCTGCTGATTTGGAGAACTCCGCGGCCTTTATTGATCGCCTCTTAGGTGAAGATGATCTGCCGGACTTCGACCCCATTGCGGAGATCAATAAGCTCGAAGAGATGCTGCATAAGCAGGAACAAGAAGATAAGGATAAGGGCGAAGACGACTCCGAGGACCCCAAGGGCCCTGAGGACTAGGACTGCCCGAAGCGTTGGTAGGCCTCTAGGTAGCCGCGGGCACGCTCCGCGAAAGCCACCCGATCAGCCCAGGAATAAAACTCCTGGGAATGATTGGGGATGAAGGTGTGCACCAGCTCATGCACTAAAACGGCATCCAGCACATAATCCGGGACCAGCTGCAGGCGGTGGCTGACCCGGATTTCTGCGGTTGCGGTAGTACAAGAAGCCCAGCGTTTATTTTGATTAGTCACCCAGCGGATCACCCCAATGGTGGCGCGGTTTTCTAAATATTTCGCGTTCAACTCATGTGCGCGGGCCACGAGCTCAGCATCGCTGCGGTGCGCGCGGGCATAGGGAGAGCGTTTAAGGGCCCGGCGGCGTAAATCTTTAATCGCTTCGGCTTCTGCTTGGACGCTTAAGGTAGCGGGGATACGGATCTCTAAAACACCATCCACCCAGCGTGCGGCCATGGTGCGAGTGCGTTTGGGGGAACGAATCACCTTGATGGGGAAATCTTCTGGGCCGGCCGGGCCAACGATGGGGTGAGTGTTCGGCATACTCGCGTTCTTCTGGGGATCAGGCGTGGCATTCATTAATCCCTGGAGCCTAGTCCTATCTGTGCCTGCCTGCGGGGACCCCGATCTCGAGAAAGCTTCCTATGCTGGTCTAGCACGGGGCGCCTCTAGCGCATGCGGGAGAAATGTGGTGCAATATGGCTTAAGAATTTTTTGGGGGGAAGGAAAATTTTTTGGGGGTCTCATTTTCCGCGCCCGTGGATACGCGCGCGCTGGGTGCACTGCAGGCACAGGATTGGGTGTGTTTAGCGCCCGCCGCGGCCGTGTTGTTGCGTGATGAAGAGCATGTGCAATTTGGTTTAAATGCCCGCCAAGCTGGGATTATATATAGTCCGCGGGCTTCACAATTGGTGCAGATACTGTCGCAGAAAACCGCTGCGGGAGTTCCAGTACAGCACTTAGTGACGCACTTAGTAGAACATGTGGAGTTATCTGAGGAACGCGCGCTGGGGGTGATTGAGGAATTATTGCTTTATCGAGTGCTGCATAAACGCAGCGAGTACCAGAATGCGCGGGCTTATGTGGCACCAGATGAGCGGGCGGACTTAACGCTTTTGGGGCATGGGGAATTAGCGGAAGAACTCACCAGGCTATTTCTTGCCCATAATGTGGGAGTTCAACGGGTAGGGGATGATGGTTCGGAATTGCAATTTCTTTATGCCCGCACCATGGGGGTGGATCCGCGACCAATTGTGGTGGTGGATCGTGGGTCGCATACCCGGCTTTTTGCCCCAGCGCTTTCGGCGCGGACCTCGACGTGGATTCCGGTGAGTATTAGTGATGGGCGTGGGCAGATCGGTCCGCTGCATATTCGGGGTGCGGGGCCGTGCCCGCTATGTATGGATCTTTATGCTGCGGCGGCGGATCCTTGCCATTATCGGGTGTTAACGCAGCTCACGGGCACGCAATCGACCAGCCGCAACCCGGTGGCGGTAAGTGCCACGGCGGCACGCTGTGTGGGGGTGGTCTTGGATTTATTGCGGCCGCACCGCGATCCCCCACCGGGGGTGCAACCAGTGTGGCGGCCGCAGGCAGGCACCATGTTGAGCGTTGATGTGTTTGGGGAGCAGCCGGAAACGCGGCGGGAGTTTAGGCCGCATCCGCGTTGCCCGGTATGCCATGATGCGCGGCGGATCTAGAAGCACCGCTGAGTTAGCGGGAGAATCCGGCGATGGTGGCGAGAATATCTTCGCCGAATTGTTGGGCTTTGGCCGGACCAATGCCGCTAATGTCGAGGAGTTCTTCTGGGGTTTCGGGCATGGCTTCTGCCAGGGCCATTAAGGTGGCGTCGGTGAAGACAATGTAGGCCGGCACGCTGAGTTCTTTTGCGGTTTCAGAACGCCAGGCACGTAGGCCCTCGAAGACTGCCTCATCGGCATCAGAGGGACAACTCTCGCAGCGGCGGAGCACCTTCGCGGTGGGGGTTTCTAGGGGTGCGCCGCATACCCGGCAGCGTTTGGGGCGTACCGAGCGTGGTGGGACAGTGGCGGGGATGTCTTTTTCGGGGATGAAGCCATCGAGGAAGCGGGAGGGTTTGCGAGACGCGCGGCCGCCTTCTTGGCGGGCGGAAGCCCAGGAGCAGTGCAGGTGTTCGCGGGCGCGGGTAAGGCCCACGTAGAAAAGCCGGCGTTCCTCTTCGATCTGGTAGTCCCCGGCTTTAATGGCGTGGCTAATGGGCAAGGTGTTTTCGACCAAGCCAACTAAGAAAACCGCATCCCATTCCAAGCCCTTGGCGGCATGCAGGGAAGCCAGGGTCACCCCTTCGACGGTGGGTGGGTGTTTAGCTTCCATGCGGCGGTGGAGCTCGCGCATGACGCCTTCCAGATCAAGATCCGGGATGGCGTGCACGATTTCTTCTACCAGCTCGGCGAGTGCATTAAGCAGCTGCCAGCGTTCGCGGGCTTGGGCGCCTTCTGGTTCGCTGGGGGTAAGCCCTTGTTCCGCGAGGACAGCGCGGGTGACTTTAATGGGGTCATTGATAAGGTCCGAGCGTTGGCTCGCGCGCATGAGTTGGGTCATGGCTTGGCGGACCTCGGGGCGTTTGAAGAAGCCTTCGCCACCGCGAACCTGGTAGACAATGCCGGCATCGGAGAGTGCTTGTTCAAATACCGCGGATTGTGCATTAATGCGGTAGAGCACCGCGATTTCGCTGGCGGGAACACCCTCGTTGAGCAGGCTAAGGATTTTTCCGGCGACCTCGCGGGCTTCGCTGGGTTCATCGGCGTAGCCGGTGAAGGTGGGCTCAGGGCCATCGGGGCGCATGCCTTCAAGTTTGAGGCGGGTGCCCGCTACCCTTCCGGTGGCTTTGGCAATGACCTTATTGGCCAGCTCTGTGACTTGTGGGGTGGAGCGATAGTCGCGCTGGAGTTTCACCACCGTGGCATGTGGATAGGTGCGTGAGAAGTTCAGCAAATAGTCCGGGGTGGCGCCGGTAAAGGAGTAAATGGTTTGGTTGGCGTCGCCGACCACCGTAAGGTCATCGCGCTCCCCTAGCCAGGCTTCCAGGACGCGTTGTTGTAAGGGGGTGACGTCCTGGTATTCATCCACCACGAAGGTGCGGTATTGCTCGCGGAATTCTTCGGCTACTGCTGGGGAGTTTTCTAGTGCCCCGGCGGTGTGGACCAGTAGGTCATCGAAGTCGAGGAGGACACCTTCGGGCGAGATTTTGGCTTGCTCATAGCGGCGATAGCATTCCGCGATTTTCTCGGCATTAATCGGCGGGGTGCGATCAGTGTTTTTAATGGCTTCCGGGTATTTTTCAGGGGTGACTAGAGAGGCTTTGGCCCACTCAATTTCGGCTAAGATATCGCGCACCGATTCGGTGGAGGAATCCAGGCGCAGTGAACGTACCGCGCGGCCTACCAGCGGGAATTTATTATCAAGCAGTTTCCAAGGCAGGTCGCCGGCGATTTGGGGCCAGAAGTAGCTGAGTTGGCGGCGGGCGGCGGCGTGGAAGGTGCGGGCTTGGACCCCACCGATGCCCATGGTGTGCAGGCGGTGGCGCATCTCCCCGGCGGCGCGGGCAGTGAAGGTGACTGCTAGGACGCGGTTGGGGTTGGCTTGGCCTTGGTCAATAAGGTGTGCAATGCGGTAGGTAATCGTGCGAGTTTTGCCGGTGCCCGCGCCAGCAAGAATACAGACCGGGCCGCGCGGTGCGGTGGCTGCTACGCGTTGGTCATCATCAAGCTCGTTGAGGTTAATCATTTATCCTGTTGTCCCCTTCCCCCCGGTGGGTGTTGTTGTTGGTGGTGGTGCTGCGGTGCTGTGGTGCTGCGCGGTATGTGGTGCAGGATCAGCTGCGATGTGCGGCGCGAAAATCTCGCGGCCCTCGGCTAGGCCACCGAACCACCAACTATCAATAATGCGTCGGGCAATGGAGCCCTTGCCTGGTAAGGCTACCGAGGATAATTCTTGCCTGCTGAGCCAGCGGATTTCTGCCAGCTCCCCATCGCCTTCACCACGTGGTTGGGTATCGGTGACATGGCAATAAAACCCCATCATGATGGAACCACCAGGTGCCCAGGATTGGGAGCCTAGGTAGCGCACAATGCTGGCGTGGTAGGCGGTTTCTTCCGCGATTTCGCGGGTCATGGCGTCTTCGAGGTTTTCTCCGGGATCCACGTATCCTGCGATAAGCGAAAAGTAGTGGTTGCGGCCACGGTGCCGGTTGCGGGCTAACAGGATGCGCTTTTCGCTGGGGCATTCCACTAGCCCGATGACGGCTGGATCAATGCGCGGGAAGATCGGCTGCCCGGTGCCTTCTTGGCCGCGGGCAATAATGCCGGAGTCATCGAAGCTTAAAGATGAGCCATCGCGGGGATCGAAAAGAGTTGTTTCGCGGTGTTTGAGTAGCACCGCTGCTTTGGAGACCAAGGGGTGGCTGGCCCATTCTCTTAGCGTGCCGGTAGCCAGCAAGGGGTTGGTGCTTACTAGGTGCTCTAGGGTTCCTGGGGTGCTGCGCTGAGCGTAGAGGCCTGGCGCGAGCTTTACCTTTGGGCCGGTGGTGGCTGCTTTGGCCGGCACGTGGCTCAGCAGGAGTGGTTGGAGGTCCGCTAGATGGTAGGCGAAGCGGTCTTCGCTATCGAGCAGGAAGAAGCGTGGGGGGTTGTGTGGGTGCTCCTTGTCGGCAGAGAAGGGGGTGTTGCCGTGGGTCACGGACGCTTCACATCTTCGCGGAACACGCGGCGGATGTAGAGCAGGCGATCACCGGGTTCAACGGTTTCTGCTTCTGGGGAGTCGATGCGATAAAGCTCACCGGAGCGCACCACACCAAGCACAATATCGGCGAGGTGGCGGGGGTTAGCACCCACTTCATCTTCAGTGATGGCGCGCTCGGCCACGGAGAAGCCTTCATCTGGAGAGAGCAAGTCTTCCATCATCTCCACCACGGAGGGGGTGACGGTTGCCAGCCCAAGCATGCGTCCGGCGGTTTCGGAGGAGATGACTACTGAGTCCGCCCCGGATTGTTCCAGCAGGTGTTGGTTTTCTTGCTCACGCACGCTGGCGACAATCATTGCGCTGGGTGCAATTTCACGTACGGAGAGTGTGACCAGCACGGCGGTGTCGTCGAGGTTGGGGGCGACCACCACGGCGCGGGCGCGGTTCACGCCGGCGAGTTTGAGGACGTCGGCTTTGGTGGCGGAGCCGTAGACGGTGACGAGGCCTTGGTTTTCGGCGCGCGATAGGGCGGCGCGGTCGGTGTCGATGACCACGATTTGGTTGGGGGAAACACCGTCCGCAAGTAGTGCGGAGACTGCGGAACGGCCTTTGGTTCCATAGCCCACGACGATGGTGTGGTTGCGCACTCGTTTCCTCCAACTTTGGATTTGTAGCGATCGCCGGGATTCCTCGGTGAGCACCGATAAGGTGGTGCCGACTAGGAGGATAACGAAGGCGACGCGCATCGGGGTGATGACGATGATATTAATCAGTCGAGCTGATTGGGTAACCGGGGTGATATCACCGTAACCGGTGGTCGATAGTGACACCGTTGAGTAGTAGAAGGCATCAATGAAGGTGAGCTCTTCGGTGTAGCCGTCTTTATCTGAGTAGACAATGCAGGCCACAATGAAGAGCAAAACAACGGCGTAGACGCAGCGTTTGGCGATCAGCCACCAGGGGCTGAGCACCGGGCCAACGGGGATGCGGATAATGCCGGTGAGAGCATGGTCCGGCATTTTATTGAGTTCGCCGGTAGTACCGGGGAGTTTATCGCGCAGCCTCTTCGCCATCTTTTGCCCTTCACATGCGAGGTGTACGTGGATGTCTCGGTGTTATCCCGCGGGGGTGCGGTGTGTCTTATGCAGTTGCCCCACACCTGTTGACCTTAGCGCGAACGTGGTATCGCTCGGTGCTAAAAACAGGTGTGGTTTAAACACATGGACACCATGGCGATGAGTGTAGTGCCCGCGCTTCCCTACCCCATGGTTCTGGGGTGGGGATAAGGCAGGCACGGCTGTGCACCCCGCCCCGGGTTTTGTCTGCCATGGTGGCGGGGTGCACAGCTTCTCGCTCAACGCGAACTATTTGTTGTCTTCCGGTTCTGGGGTTTCCTCCTCTACCAGGGTGCGGGGTTTGCCGAGAACCGTGTTGTGGAGGAAGTCCACGAGGTCTTCCTTGGTGGGGACGTCATTCACATAGTGCGTGTAGTCCTTGGCCACATAGTGGAAGGCTGCGCGGATGGGGGCACCATCGTTGATCCATTCCTTCCACGCGGCGGCATAGACTGCCAGCTGGTATTCCGCGGCAGCCATTTGGGCGCCTTCGGGCACCCGGCCGGTCTTCCAGTCGAGGACGAGCCAGCCGCCGGTTTCTTCATCGCGGAAGATGGCGTCGATACGGCCACGCATCACATTGCGACCAATGCGGACTTCGAAGGGGTGCTCCACATACTCCGGGGTGCGCTGCGCCCAGGGGCTGGCCAAGTAGTTTTCCTTGAGCTGTTCGAGCTTCTCGGGTTCCATATCGCCTTCACCCATGCCGAGGATTTCATCCTCATCGAAAAGCGGGATGTCACCGGCGAAGCGTTGTTCTAGCCAGAGGTGGAAGGCGGTACCCCGCTTGGCGTAGCGGTTGGGCTTGAAGGGCACCGGACGGATCAGCCTACGGGTGAAGTCATCCGGGTTGGCCTTAAGTGCCACCATGTCGCTGGCGGTCAGTTCGTCGATGAGCGGAACTTCCAAGGTATCGCGCTGATTATTGAGGTGTTCCTCAATCAGGGCGTTGACTTCTTGTTCCCACAGGCCAGCTAGCTCACTGCTGTTGTCTGCTTCCGGAAGGTCCTTGGTGTTGGCGGATTCATCCAACATGCTGCGCACAGCTGCGGCGCCAGCGAGTACACCATCGGTGGGGTTCAGGCTGGGGAAGGTTCCATCGATGGCATAGCCTTCCGGCAATTGCAGGTCCGAGAATTTTTCCAGCTCTGTCCAGGTTGCGATGCACTCCGGGTGAGTTGATTCCACATAGTTCTTCAACTCTTCAAACGGGGAATAAACCGGAAGAAGGCCTTGGCTATCGGTTCCATAAATCGCGCCTTCCCGTAGAGAGGAACCGGTGAGAACTAAAGCTCGTTCCGTTCGGGTCATCGCGACATAAAAGAGTCGTTCTTCTTCCCGATTCTTGTGAGCGCGGAGCGCTGCAGAATACGCCTCCTTCGCCTTATTAAGATCAGCTGCTTTTACAACCCCGGTTAGATCTGGCGTCGGGTAATTCGGGATAGCAATTCCTACCCCTGTTGTCTTTTCCGCATCGCCCCGCAAATGCGCGGGAAGCAACGATGCGTTGGTGAGCCATTGAGAAGCTTTGTCCTTTGCCCAGACATTGTCGGAACAGTGCATCACTGCCACTGCATCCCACTCCAAGCCCTTGGCCTTATGCGCAGTGAGAATCTGCACACGGTTGGATTGCACGGAGACTTCGCCGGGCTCGAGCCCTTTATCGAAGGTTTCGGCGGCCCCAAAGAACCTGAGCAGTCCTCCTAAACTGGCTTGCTCCCCTAGTGCATCGGCACCATTGACATAGTTTTCGACTTCTTCCTGAAGACGATCCAGATGCGCGGTCCCACTACGGTCCTGCAGTCGTGCCTCAACTTCAGCACGTAGCCCAATCACCCGCTGAATCTCCATGAAAAGTTCAGGAAGTGGGCTATTGAGGCAATGGGTACGCAGGTATCGCAGCTCAGCGGAAAGTCGCTTGAGGCGCTCGTATCCTTCCTCGCTGTAATTGCTGGCCGGCCCCAGGTCCGCAATCGCATCTACTAGACGTGCGGAGTCAACAGCATCGATTGCGGTTGTTTCCGCAATAATTTCACGAAGCTTGTCCATGGCTGGACCTGAACCGACACTTGCTTCGACCGCATCCGTTTCGATTGTGGCGTCTTCCGACTTGGGCTGGCTTTGGCGGTTAAGGCTCTTAGCCCGCTTAGCCAGGGCCTTAATATCTGCCACACCGAGTCCCACATGGGGGCCGGCCAGGATCCTTAGTGCCGACGGATCGGCTGCGGGATTGACCAGCATCGTCGCCACGGCGACGACATCGGCCACCTCCGGAATATTGAGCAAGCCATTAAGGGATCCGGTTTCAAAGGGAATTCCCCTTTGTGCCAAAGCCACTTCGATCGGACGTGAATGACTGTTATTGCGAACCAAGATGGCCCCGGTGAATTTTTTACCTTGAGATTTCTTCTCTCGATAAAGGTCAGCCATATAATCCGCCACATACGCTATTTCCTGCTGAGGCGTGGGGAACCATGCCAAGTTCACGTCCCCTGGAGCTGCATCGGGCCGAGGTTCCAGCGGCTGCACCGGTCGCTCTGATCCTTCGACATTAAGTAGGTCATCAGAGACCATATTGGCCAACTGAAGGACGAGCTTGGGGTTACGCCAACTGCGAATGAGTTCTTTCTTCTCCGCAGGTTTCCCATCAACGGCGAAGTCATTTAAGAAGCACAGCAAGTTGTTGGCGGTGGCTCCACGCCAGCCGTAGATGGCTTGCATCGGGTCGCCGACCGCGGTGATCGTGGTAGGGGTGTCGGCATCGGAGTCTTTACCAGCAAAAAGCTTAGATAGGAGAATGCGCTGACTATGGCTGGTGTCTTGATATTCGTCTAGCATGACGACTTTGAAGCGATTGCGCTCGCCTTTACGTACCACTGGGTATTGCTGTGCAAGGCGGGCCGCTGCAGACATTTGCCGCCCAAAGGTAGTCAGGTGGCGGGCATCCATCTCGGCCCACAAGCGTTCCACCAAGTTGATTAGTTCTTCGCGCTGCGTGGTCGCTTTAACCGCACCTCGGATTGCAGGATTAGTTAACTCGCCATTATGTGCTGCAATCACACCGTCGAGGAACTTTTGGAAATCCGCGTTAGCGCCGCGTAAGTCTTCTATGGAAACCAGATGACTATCCATCTCAACGGATAGGTCATAGACCCGCTCCAACCAGGTTTTCCGTGAATTATCGTCGGTCAACGTATGCGGGTAGTCGCTGAGGACACGGTCAATGAGTTGGTAATACTCGGTCTTCTGAATCATCCGGGCGGAGGGTTCCACTGGAAGCAATAGACCATACTCACGCACCAAATGTCCTGCGTAGGCATCATAAGTGAGGACCGTCGGGCTCTCGGACTCCACCAGAGTCTGTAGTTCACCAGAAGGATCTAAATCCCTAATCAGTGGTGTCCCGGCTAGCGTACGCAGGCGCGCACGGATACGGCTTGCGAGTTGTTGCGCTGCTTTGCGGGTGAAGGTTAAGCCCAACACCTCACTAGGCCTGCAGAAACCATTAGCGACCAGCCACACCACACGAGCCGCCATGGTTTCTGTTTTGCCGGCACCCGCGCCAGCAACCACTAGCAGCGGCCCCTGGGGGGATTCGATGATCGCAGCTTGTTCCTCCGTGGGAGCAAATTGCTGAAGTGCTTCAGCTAGCTCCCGCGCACTATATTTCGCGGTGGGCTGTTGAACGTCGTCTGTGGTGCTCATTGTCTTGCCTATTCTCTTGGTTCCTATGTGTGTCAAAGCCGGTCATGTGCTTGGGATCCCAATTCGAGAGTTGTGGGTGATACCCGTGGAGCCCGGGGTGTGTATTCGCCCCTGGCTCGGCTGTATCCTCGCCAATCAGTTGTTCTTGAAGGAATCCTGCGGCTGCTGTGCTTGGTTAGTCGGTCGTGCCTGCATTCGACTCTTCCTGGATAAGAAGACGGTCGAGGAAGGAAAGATCTTGGTTTTGGATCTTCTGGTCGCAGGCATAGCTACCGCCTGAGCCGACCGGGCTGATATCCCGGATCTTCGAGAATTTACAGTGATCACCATGGCTCGCCCGCAGTACTGGGCCTAGGCTTTCCTCGCCAAGACGTTGGAGTTTGAGCGCAAACTCTTCCAGAGCAGCTTCCGCCATTGCGAATTGCTTCCTCTCTTTTGGCAGATTGGCGTTAGTCGCATCCGCCGGGTACACCAAGCGCGCACTATCCAGAGTCTCTTCCCAGAGGTTCTGGGTACCCGGATCTGTTCCCTCTGCTTGCAATTCTTGGAAGAGCGCGAATTGGTAGCATTCGAGCTGCTTATTATCTTGCGCTTCGGCAACGGTAACAGCCGTTTTGCTGCTCTTGAAGTCGATAATGCGCAGCTTTTGATTTTCGAGTAAACGGTCTACTCGGTCGATCCGTCCGCGTAGACCAACCTGCACGTCACTATCTTCCGGCTTGGGCAACAACACCTCAAAGCTTTTCTCGGCAGCAACCAGTTCGGAAGCAGCTTTTGGTTTTTCATTATCCAACCAGTTGTTCACGGCATTGAGAACCTTCTCGAAGGTGGCGATCATCGAGGCGTGCATACTTTCTGGCTCTCGAAGGCTGTCGGCATAAGCATCCACCGTCAGCTTCGCGGCTTCCTCGCGTGGCGCGCCTTGAGAAACTGCTTCAGCATAAGCGTGAACCAAAATGCCCCGCGTCAATTGGAGCGGAGTTTCCTCATCTTCGATGAGTCGGCCAAGTACCGCGCACATCGGGCATCCATCGAGGTTCTCCACCTGCGAAGGCGAGAGCCACACTACGTCACCGTGTTCCAGCGGTTCATTAGTGGAGGGCTCGGTCGTTGCCCACCAATCATCCGGGTGTGCACCATAGATGCCGGCCTCGGCAAGACGTGCAAGCTGACGGGCAGCTTGCTGACGCGTCGCTTCGGAGATCATGCTGTTCTCAGAGCACAGCACGCTGCGCAGCTCACCGATAAGCGAAGGCACCGACATATGCCTTAACCAGGCTTGTCCACCAGTGGGGCTAGCGTTATCCAAAGGAGTTTCAGTGGCGCCTAGTACCTGGGTAGATACCTGCGCGGGCTCCTCGATCGAATACTCCTTACACAGTTCATCCAAGAAGCGTGAGGGCTCTTGAAGATCCTCATCCGCACCTTCGGTTACCGCGGTGACCAGCAACTGGTCGGTGGCGCGGTGGCACGCCAACTTAAACAGGCGGCGTTCTTCCGCAAGCTGTTCGCTGGCTTGAGAAATGGGGATAGAAGGATCAATGCCTTCATCGAGCAGGTCGATGAATTTATCTTGTTCAAACAGCGAACCGGTAGCACCCATCTGCGGCCAGATTCCTTCTTGCACACCGCACACAATCACGCTGTGCCATTGACGCCCAACCGCGCTATGCGCCTTCACCAAGGTCACCGCATCGCGCTCCACGGCGCGGCGCTCACGCACACCGGTGGCGAGTTCTTGCTCCATAATGTGACGAACAAAAGCCTCGATGGTGGCGTTGGGACGGCGTTCCACGAATTCACCGGCGGCATCGAACAGCGCCATCATGGCATCAAGATCCATATCGGCTTGGGCACCTGCTGCCCCGCCGCGTAAGGATTCAGCTAAGAGCCGGTGGCTCAGACCAGTGGCATCCCATAGCGCCCAGAGCACATCTTCTAGGCTGCCGTTATTGCTATGAGCCTTATAGGCAGCAGCCATTACCCGGCGCATGCGCTCAAGGATCTGCTTCTCTCGCGAATTGAGGGTGCGCTCGATTTCAGCTTCTTCTTCAGCCACCTCAGCACGCCGCGGATCCACCAGGTCCTGGAGGAACTTAATGGCCGGACGCTGGCCACCCAAATGGATCTCACATAGACGTAGGCGGCGCAGCAAACGCTTCAGCATCACCGGGTCACTGCCGCCAATTGGGCCAACCATCAGCCGCTCAAACTCATGGTCGCTGAGCTCGCGATAGAGTGCCTGCAAACCAAAGAGAATGCCGGTAACAATGGTGTATTCAGAAAGCACAATGGCGCTGCCACCTAGGTGCATGGGGATATCCGCTGCTGCTAGGACCCGCTTGAGCCCACGTAGTTGGGAATCATTGCGGGTGATCACCGCAATATCCTTCCACGGCACATCTTGAAGCAGGTGTGCGCGCCGGATCGCATCCGCAACAAACACCATCTCCGAGTTAGCACCATCCACAGTTGCTACTCGCACGCTGGGGTTACGGTGGCTAGTCCCAAGATCAATGTCCTTATCCACCGCGGTCTTAAGCAAGAAGTCCGGGTTCGCGCCACGGAAGCGGAACACGCTTTGCTCTTCATCCCCAGCAATAACCACCAGCTGGGTAGCCGGCATCAACAGCTGCAAAAGTTCCGCAGAGGTCGGATCCAGGTTCTGCGCATCATCAATGAGCAGGGTATGAAGTTTCGGATCATCCTCGGCCTGGTCGAAAATCGCCAAGGCAGCATTAAGCAGCTCCGGGGCGGAAAGGTTACGCGGCCCCGCAAGCGCCTGGGTTTTTTCATACTCATCCAAGAAATACCCAGCAGCCGTCCAAATGGGGCGCTGATAAGTCTTCCCTAATTCCTGCAGGCGCTGCGGCGTCAGCCCGCGCTCAATGGCGCGTAATAGGAAGTCACGCAATTGGCGAGCAAACCCCAACATCTTCAGCGCCGGGCGATACTCTTCTGGCCAATATTCCCCGCCGCGATCCGCATCGCCTTCGAGAAGTTCGCGAATAACTTGATCTTGTTCCGCACCGGTAATTAAGCGCACTTCCCCAAGGGTGGCTTCCTCACCATTTTTGCTTTGCTCATGGCGCAGCCGCGCTGCGGCCTTATGCAAAAGACCAAACGCCAGGGAGTGCACCGAGCGCACCATCGCACCATCGCTGACAAAAGAGGTGCCCTCAGGATCTTCCGCCCTTAACTCTTCGACTAATTGTCGGCGAACCCGAATAGCGGTGTCCTTGGAGGGGGAGATAATGAGCAGTCCGGAACCCGGGAGTCCTTGCTTGAGGCGAGCAATCGCGGTTTCCACCAACAAAGAGGTTTTGCCGCTACCGGCAACCCCTCGTACGCGATAGGTGCCGCTGGCACCTTCGGCCATTAACGCCTGGGCGTCTTCGCCCCACTGGCGCTCTGGTTGCGTGATGTCCGCTTCGGTGAGAACCACCTGCGGGGTTTCTGGTTGTGCGAATCGAGAGGTCTTCTGCTTATCCATGCCTAACAGTATGTCAGACAGTACGGGTCACAATCGCCTCTCTAACCCGCTCAATATTCGAACGGAACTCCTTTTTCCCTACTATCGGGGTAGCTACTCTAGCTGCGTTAATTAATTCCTCAGCCTTTTCATATCGTTCGAACACGCTACTATCACCGGCGCTGATCACCCGAAGCTCCGCATCCAAAATAATGCGGTACCGCAACCCCAAAAGCATCAGGGTCCGCAGGTGCGGAATCTCATCCACATAGCGGTCAATAATGTCCTCATCAACAAAGCCCCCAAGCAACCCATCCACCATCGCCAAAGCCGCGGTATACCCACGTGGGCGGGCCGTGGCCACCACATCGGTAAGCACCGGAGGATTGGCGCCAGAATAAATCGTGGTCCCCAACATGTCAGCGTGACATAGCTGCGCTGCCGCCGGAATCGCAGTCAGCGCACGGTGCACTGCCACATCATCTTGGGGATGCAACGTCGTTTGAGCAGCCAGGCGGTCCGCACGACTATAAGGGTCAGTGCATTCCTCCGGCGCTAATAGTGCATGTTCTGGAATGGAATGCCCCGCAAGCACAGAATCCAGGCGCAAAGCCGCAGCCACGGTTTCATCAACCCGGCGGCTTACCACCCCCTGCACCCAAGAATCAGCACGCCACCCAGCCACCACGAAACGGCCATCCGTGGAATATATCGGGCGCGCTACCCGCAGCCCCGGCACCTTCAATCGGGTGCGGATCCGTGCCGACCACGCTGCGGCAACCGGCGATAACACTCGGGAGTAGGCGACTGCCCCAATCCGCCAGCCATTGGCCCACGCGGCATCCAGGGCATCGGTCACCGGCGCAGCACTGCTAGCACCATGACCATCTTCTAGCCATAGTGCTTGATAGATCTGCTCCGGCACCTCGGTGTCAAAAGCCAATGCGGGCGAAGCGGCCTCATGGTGCTTCTCAGCCGTCTCGGCGCGCTCAGCTGGCGTGCTGCACTCTTCCATACCTCTGAACGCTACCGTGTCCTCCCCCTTCCCGGCGCGCAGCACACGGACACACCTAGCGCTTTTTCTCCCCCGGCTTCGCCGCCGCGGGGTTCGGATAGGGCCACGGGTTCGCCTTACAGGTGGCATTATCATCCGGATACACCTCGCGCGGATCAATACGATGCAACTCCGAATTATTCAAACTCAGGGATTGCTGCATCATCACCGGCGCTAATTGCCCATCCCCACCACAGGCCTCATGCAGGGCATACCCAATGCCATGGCCCACCTCATGATTCACCAGGTATTGGCGATACGACCCCAGATCCCCCTGGAAGGTCACCGCCCCTCGTACCCAGCGCGAATGATTCAACACCACGCGGGTTCCTTCGATGTGGTGACAGCTGGTTTCCATTCCCAGTTCATTGCCGCACAGCTTATGAGTGGTATCCAAAGAGCTCAGCTGAATCCGCATATTCGGATTATCATTCGCCGCCACATGCTCAAATCGGAAACGCGGATCCGCGGTCCACCCCTTCGGGTCCGTCAGCGTCGCATCAATCATCGCGGCAAAGGCATCATCGCCACCAATACTGGCCGTATCCACTCCATTTTCGATCTCCACGGCGTAGCGCACCACCCGTTCCTTACCTTCCCCGGCAGCCACCCCAGGCCGTCCCACTTCACGGTAGGTGCCATCGCCGTGTTGGGCATAGTCACCGCCTGGTGGCAATTCATTTAGGGGGATGTCCAGCGGGGCAAAGGTTGCTGGGTCCGGTCCGGCGGTTTCGGTGGTGTCGCTTTGGGCTTTGCCCGAGATCGTGGGGTTGCTGCTGATAACTACGGTGCTGCTAGAGCTCGTGGCTGAGGTGGAGCTCTCCCCCACGCTGGGGACCACCAAGTCCATAATGACCCACCCGGTAATCACGATGAGTACCGGAATGGCATAGGCGCGCCAGCCATAATCGCGGGCGAAGCGCACCAACGCAGGTTCGTGTTTGCGTTGGTGTGGTTCTTGCTTTGGGGGCTGCTGGTGGCGATGAGGGTGTCGGCCGCGCTGGTGGTCCTCGGACATATTGCTAATGAGTTTAGATGCCGGCGAAGCCCACGGGGCGGGCTTGGCCTTTACCTAGCTCTACATAGGCGATGCGTTCATTGCGGATAATGAAACGGTGGCCTTTGGTGTCCTGAAGGTCCAAGGTGCCCTGGGTTTGGCTGAGCGCATCGTGGATACGGCCAGCCAGATCTTCTTGGCTGCCTTCCATGGTGATGCTCAATTCCCGGGGTGAATCGACGAATCCGATTTTGATCTCCACGAAGTTGCCTGCTTTCTGTCTTTGACTTCTTTATGAGGTCTACACATTACCCCCGGGGTATCTGGCCGCGCGGGGGTACGGCCCCCATCATAGACCGCTGTCCGTAGTATCTAAGGTGTGTCTGCAAAGAGCCCGAATCCCTCCTTCGCCGAGTTAGGGGTTGCGGTAGAGATTACCGACGCCCTTAGCCAAGTCGGCATCACGCGCACCTTCGCCATCCAAGAGCTCACTTTGCCGCTCGCATTAGATGGCACCGACCTCATTGGCCAGGCCCGAACCGGCATGGGCAAAACCCTTGGTTTCGGGGTGCCGCTTTTAGATCGAGTCTTTGACTCCGCAGATGTTGCCGAACTCGACGGCACCCCGCGGGCCCTGGTGGTTGTGCCCACCCGCGAACTCGCGGTGCAGGTGGGCGAAGACCTCAAAGTAGCGGCCAAGAACCTGCCGGTCCGCATCCTCACCATCTATGGTGGCCGCCCCTATGAGGAGCAAACTGATGCCCTCGAAGCCGGCGTGGATGTCATTGTGGGCACCCCTGGGCGTCTCATCGACCTGCATCAGCGTGGCGCTTTGCAGCTGGGCCAGGTGGCAGTCCTCGTGCTTGATGAAGCCGATGAAATGCTCGACCTTGGTTTCCTCCCGGATATTGAGAAGATCCTCACGGCCTTGACGCATAAGCACCAAACCATGCTCTTCTCCGCCACCATGCCGGGGCCGATTATTGCCTTAGCCCGCACCTTCATGGATCGCCCGGTGCATATCCGTGCCGAAGCAGAAGATGCCCAACAAACCCATGCATCCACCAAGCAGGTGGTATTCCAGGCACACCGCATGGACAAGGCCGCTATTACCGCCCGCATCCTGCAATCCCGTGGCCGTGGTCGCACCCTCATTTTCGTGCGCACGAAGCGCACCGCTGCTGAAGTGGCCGAGGATCTCGCTGGCCGCGGTTTCACCGTGGGTTCGGTACATGGCGATATGGGGCAGCCGGCCCGCGAGCGCTCTTTGAATGCGTTCCGCGATGGCACCATCGAAATTCTGGTTGCTACCGATGTGGCTGCCCGCGGCATTGATGTTGATGAAGTCACCCACGTCATCAACTACCAAACCCCGGATGATCCCATGACCTATGTGCACCGCATTGGTCGTACTGGTCGTGCTGGGCATTCCGGTATCGCCGTCACCCTGGTTGGCTATGACGAGTTAGCAAAATGGAAGCTCATCGATTCGGAGCTAGATCTTAAGCAGCCGGATCCGGAGCAATGGTTCTCTACCTCCCCAGAGCTTTTTGATGCCCTTGATATCCCCGAAGGCGCAGATGACTATGTTGGCCCACCACGGAAAGTTTTTGGTGGCCCATCCATCCTGAAGCAACGTCCGCGCAGCGGCGGACGTGGTGCAGCGCGGGGTGCGTCTCGCGGTGCCTCTCGTGGTGCTGCGAAGCGCGGCGGAAGCGCTCATCGGCGCCGCTAGGTGCACTACCCAAGCAGTAACTGCGCTTAGGTTAGACTTTTGTGCGCAGAAGCTTGACGCACTTAGAGTTGTATTTTCACCCACCGCATCCTGATAGTTCCTCCCAGAAAGGGCAAGCTCGGTGAGTTCCTCCGCATCTCGGAAAGCACCCATGAGGCATATTCCGGCCCCTATTTTGCGCCGGACCCGCGGTGACCTAGTGGCGACCGCCCTGATCTCCGCAGTCGCCCTCTTCGGGGTCGGGACAGTGTGGGCAACCTCCGATACGCACCAAGCTCACTTGGATAACTCCGAGGTTGGTGAGCTGCCCAAGCAATACGGCCCACCGGTGAGCATCCCCCAAAAGCTCCGCGAAATCTGGGAAGCCGAAACCGCTGCCCTTCCCGGGGTTGTCGCACCAGTGACCTTGCGGGACCAGACGTTGATTGTGAATAACTCCGAAGATGGTTCATCCATTATCCGCGGGGTAGATAGCAATGGTAAGCAACTCTGGAGCTATGAGCGTTCGCGCCCGGTGTGTTCCTTGACTAAAGCCTGGGACAAGTTTGTGGTGACCTATCGTGGCCCGCATGGGTGTGGGGATGTCTTAAGCTTCACTCCTGAAGGCAAATATGCCTATTCGCGTTCCGCGATTGCCCCGGAGATTGTGGCACCACTGTCCTCGAATGATCGAGCGGGAATTGGCAGCCCTGGACGAGTGGCCCTATGGCGTTCAGATTTGGTACGCACCGTGGAATACGGCCGGGTGGAGGCACCTCAGGAATCTTCGATGCAGCCCGCCCCCACCTGCATTCCGAATTCTGCGCTCACCCGCAAGGATCTGCTGGCTTTAACGGAGACCTGTGCAGATGGGTCGGTGTGGTTGCGGCTGAATAAAACCACCCCTGAGGATTCCCGTAAGCCAGAGCTTATTGGCCAGGTGGAATTAAAGAAGGCTAACGAGGAGCCAGCACCGCAGGGCCAGGAAACCGCTGCGCGTCGTAGCGATGATCCTTATTTGGTGGCCATTAATGCTGAAGGGGTAGCTGTGATGTTCCCGAAGGGGCGTCATGCGAAAAGCCCGCAGCCGCTAACGATTAGCTATAACGACAAGGGCCAGGAACTGTCCCACAAGGTGCTTAAAGATGCTGTGCCAGCACCACCAGAGATCCGCGCTGAGGTTGCTCATCCTAAGGCATTTAGGGGCCATGGGGATCAGCATCTGCCCTTTGGGCAGGCCAGCTTTGTTCATCCCGTGACCGCGGACCTGGCGCACCATATGACGTGGTGGGATGGGCACGCCCTGCACTTCTTTAAACCCGGGAAACTGGAAGCCGATTATGTGCTTGACAATGTGATCGGCACCGGGGTGAGCCTGTCTCGCGAAGAAAATAACCCAGGGTTGTCTCGGATGATTATGCCGACTGCTGAGGGGTTAGCCATCCTGGATGAAAAAGACGGGAAAGTTATAAGCACCATCGCGCTAGATCGCGGTGGGTGGACCGGCGATGTTCATCTGAGTTGGGCGAATGGCCGCCTTATTGAGCAACGCGGCACCACCGTGGTGGCTTTGGGTGCGGCCTAGTAGTGGTCGGCGACCCATGCGATAGCGCGGGGGTTGAAGAGGAAGATTAAGCCCAAAAGTGAGCTAAGTCCGGTGGCTACCGCTAGTGGGATGGCCCCGCCCTGGAACATGAACCAGGAGATCAGCAGCAGAATCATTTGGAGCATCGCTACTGGGCCTCTGCCCCACTTGCGGCCGCGCATCATATTAATGGCGGCGAGGATGACGGCACCGAAAATAATGATGAAGAAAAGGGCGGTGCCATAACCTACCCAACCGATATTGGAGTTTTCCGCATCGGCTACCAAGGAGGGGTCATGTTTGCCTTGGAGTTGGCGGATAATCAACAACACGGCGTAGCCGAGTCCGATGACGGATTGGATGATGGCAATGATTCCGGCCCAGCGGATGGAGGCGGGCATGAGGTTATCGACATCGGGGGCGCTAGTTCTGGGTTGGTGTTCTTGGCTCACGCTGACTAAGTCTAACCTTTCTTGGTTGGCTCCCCTGTTAGGGGCAAGGTTCGATTGTTAATTTGACCTAACTACTTAGGTCACACTCACTTCCTTTGGATCGTTTGCGCTGTTCACATGCCACGCGAGCCACAAAGAGTCACAGCCCTTAGGGCAATAAATCATCCGAAAGTATGAGAGATTCAGTCTAGAATATGTGAGTTCTCACACACTTAGGGGTTAAACCCTAGATATTGCTTCTCTAACGTGTCATGATGCCCAAGTACCCCGGGATGAGCGCCGCGGTGAAAACCATGCCCTCATTCCCCGTGTGTGCTTTCCTTCCGGAGCCCTTAGCGCAGCAATGAGTTGAGGCAGGTGCTCGGGATCTAAGGGAGTTCTGCTCCCTTATGCAACATTGAGGATTTTTCTCAGATTGTGTTGCCACCCCGCCGACAACTGCTTTGCCCCTGAACTATGCACTACCCCCGCGCGTCCTACGTGCTTAGCCCACGTCGACGCGTGAGCAGCGTGCGCTGAAGGAAAACACACCGAAACCCCGAGCACTTATCTAAGTTCAAAATTTTTATACCGCAGTGAGATGCGTGAAGGAGATACCCCATTATGGATTGGCGTCATGAAGCTGTTTGCCGCGATGAAGACCCCGAGCTGTTCTTCCCCGTCGGTAACTCCGGCCCTGCCCTAGCCCAGATTGCTAAGGCCAAAGTTGTATGTAACCGCTGCCCCGTTACTTCCCAGTGCCTACGCTGGGCCCTAGAAACCGGCCAGGATGCTGGTGTGTGGGGCGGCATGAGCGAAGATGAGCGTCGTGCTCTGAAGCGTCGCAAGAACCGCAGCCGTGGTCGTGCCCGCGTGACCGTCTAGTAACTGCTGCTTTCTTTTCCACCAGCTTCTAGTCTTTCGACGCAACTCTCACACACCCCCCCATATAGTAGGCCTTGTGCCTCCTTATTTAGGCGGGGTTGTTCATCGGAAGGTCCGGGGTAATTTCCTGGACCTGAAGGCAACCAGATAGAGTGGTTCCCGTTGATCAACCCCCTTTTCTATGCATCAAGGAGAACTCCGATATGAGCAAGCGTGGCCGCAAGCGCAAGGATCGTCGCAAGAAGTCTGCTAACCACGGTAAGCGCCCCAATTCCTAAACCTTATTGAGGCAACTTCTTTCCCCCTTCGACAAACACTGTCGATGGGGGATTTTCCATCTTTAACCCGTTGCTGACCAGGACAGACTCGTAGGTCGTCACGCCGACTCCACGGTCCCGGAAGCCCGGGCCAGCGGAGCTCAAGCGCCTGAGACTAAGAAGGCGATCGCGGCGGGGAGTATCTTTCTAGGCATCCGGAAGGTTTAAGCCCGATGTGAAAGGTGACGCGCTCGCCTCGGGACAGGCCCCGGTGACTCGCGATTGGGTGGATTGTCTCCTAGTCGAAACACGCGCCTTTATGGACCTAGCTGAGTCCTTGACCGTGAAGCGCCTCGCCCTATCGGCGATAAACGCACTGACACTAATGGAAATGAAATACAGAAACCAGGATTAACCCATCTGCCATGAGACGCTCATAGAGTCAGGCGTGGCTGCCCCCGGATCCGTGCGCGCCCTCTCAGCTCCTGCCGACCGTAGGGGTACCAAATAACGGTGTGGGGTGAGGGTAAAAGGAAGGGGTGCTGTGGGGATCATTTATCGCGACTATAGCTAGTGCTCAACAGCGATTAGCCCCGAAAACAACGCGGACACTATTTCTCTACTCACCTTCAAGGGGAGGCAGGCGTGGCAAAGCTGAGCCCGCGCATATGCGTTTCTGTTGTGAAACGCGGCAGGAGGCGGATCTCGAGGAAAGCACAAAGGCCACCTCGGAAGGTGGCCTAGTTTTTAGTATTCGCGAGTGACGCGGATAGACATGGTGATTTTTTGGCGCAGCGTTACCGGGGCGGGCTGGCAGCAGCAGCGATGCAGGAGCTCGCGGATCTGTTCTTCGCAGCAGAGTTGGTGGTAGAGCTCGGGGTATTGCTCGATGCGGGCGCGAAGTTCGGCGCAGCGGGGCTCGGGTTGGCGCTCGTCGAGTAATTCCAGGAGTAGTGCGTAGATTTCGGCAAGCTCATCCGGGTGTTGGGGGGTGCTCACTTCTTCTCCACCTTCTTCCCAGCTAAATCGGGTTTTTCTGGTTCTTCCTCGGAAGGCTCGCGGCCAATACCGTGCTCGCGGGCTACCTCCTTCAACAACTCGCGGAGCTGTTTTCTTCCCCGGTGCAGGCGACTCATGACCGTGCCTAAGGGGGTGTCCATGATTTCGGCGATCTCTTTATAGGCGAGGCCTTCGACATCGGCGTAGTACACCACCATGCGATAGTCTTCGCTGAGCTGGTTCATGGCATCGGCGATTTGCTGATCTGGCAGGCGTTTGAGGGCCTCAACTTCTGCGGATTGCAGGCCCGTGGAGTCATGGGAGCTGGTGGTGTACAGCTGGTGGTCGGTGATGTCCTCAGCAGAAGTTTGGGCTGGGCGGCGCTGCTTCTTCCGGTAGTGGTTGATGTAGGTGTTGGTCATGATGCGGTAGAGCCAGGCTTTGAGGTTGGTGCCGGGCTTGAAACTATCGAAGGCTTGAAAGGCCTTGATGTAGGTTTCTTGCACCAAGTCTTCCGCATCGGTGGGGTTGCGGGTCATCCGCAGCGCACCACCATAGAGCTGGTCGAGCAGGGGCAACGCTTCAGCTTCGAAGCGTTGGGCGAGATCAACATCCGCCATAGGTGCTCACAACCCCCTTTTATGGTGTTGAGATGGAGAAAGAATGTGAGCTTATTCTACTGAAGTGGGGTGCGGGGATGATCAGGTGGGGTGTGGGCTTTGGGGTGTGGGCTTTGGGTGGAAGCTGGAGTCGCGGCGAGGCGGTTTAGCTATGCGATGCTTTATTCCCCCCGATACTGCGGATGGAAGCCAGCACCATGTTAATGACCAGTAGGACAATGCTGATACCGATAAGCGAAAGCCCGGCTCCGATACCGTCTTGGGATGCCACCCCAAAGGAGGATGCGAAGGAAAAGGCGGTTGCAAAGCCACAGGCAATGAGCAGCGCAGCGAGTACTGCGGCAGAATATTTCGCTTGCTGTTTCCAGATGAGGAAAAGATCGCCGAGGATCACCATGACAGCGCAGCCGGCACCCTGCCAGTAGGCATAGTCAACATATGCCCCATACGTTAGGAAGTCCCGAAGATCGAAACCAGAGTTGGGACTCCAAGTAAACCAAACTGCCGCACAGATGAATCCCCAAAGGAAAGCCAAGGCACCTAATTTAAGGGGATTGTCGATGGTTTCAGTGCCATTGGCTTTCTTATCCATCCGCTTCGTGGATTTCAAGAAGATGAATAAGGCCACCGCGACGGGCAAAAAGGTCAGTAAAACTGTGCCGCTTAAGAAATCCTGCCAGCGGAAGGTGGAGAGCATGTTCAAAGTCCTAACTGTAGAAGGGCGGAGTCGTAGGAGAACTAGAGTTGTCCCAGGTGCGTCCCAGTCACAACCACCCAGTACGTATCCCTGAGGTCCCGGCACTTATAGCGCGCGACGTCATACGCTGCATAGCGGTCTGTACAGATGGTTTCCATGTCTTCGTGCAATTTGCGGTTACAACCACCGTATTTCCCCGGGCTGGCATCCATGCATAGGTCATGCCTTGCACATGCACCCCTGAAGTTCGCCTTAGTTCCACCCAGAAACACTGCATCCGGAGACTTAGTGCAGAAATCATGGCGAGCGTAGTGTTCGCGATGCTTATAACCGGACTGGCAAGCCCAGTAGTCGTAATGCGCAGGAATAGAGATGCCGCCATAGTCTGGGGTGGTGGAATCTGGAAGTGGGCATTCAGAAGCTGCTAGCTGAGTGTGCTTCAATCGTTGAAGCCCATCCCTCAAGGAAGCTTGGCCAGCGTCATCATCTGCAATGGAAATACCATGCGTTTCTATTACATCGAGCAGGAAGTTGCTTATGGGCTTGCCGTCGACAAGAGTGTCACCGGTATCAGCAATTTCTGCGGTGACGTCCATCGGCTTTTTGAGAATTCTTGGTACGTAGCAATGGGATAGTCATCACGGTGAGCTGCAGAGGAAGTCGGATATCCCCATTGGCCCTGTTCATAGCCACTCTTAGACCAGATGAGTAGGGGGACACCGCTGACGTCATGTGCGCCGTACTGAGGGTGCCAGAAAATCACGCCACCGAGGAAGTTGTTGTACCGCCCGGTTCCGTCAGCTGTGGCGGTCTCGTCATTGAGCGGATAACTAAGTGGTCCCAACTCTGCACCGAGCTCCACCCACTTATCGAAAATCGCGCCGCCGATTGCTGCCATGCCGGCTAAAGAACCCATAATGTGCCAATCTTGGAAGTCCTGACGACGTCCAACACCATCGGCCGCAACGTATTCATCACTGGTGGGGTACCCCATACGCCCGGCTTCCCAACCGTTACGTGCCCACACAGTGGCAAAGTGCGTTGACACGGAATGGGCCCCAGTATCCGGTTGCCAGTAGATGTGGCCGTTTAGAAACTCGTTGCGTCGGCCAACCCCATCCGGAACACCAAGTTCGTTTGACTTCGGCCACGTCAGGAAGCTACGTGGGCCGCCCATAGAGTCATATTTCTCTCTGATCGCACCGCATACCTGATAGGGACTCGGCCAGTAGGTACTGCAATGCGAGGCAGCCGAACGAAGTGAAGGTCCTTCACCAAGTGCAGCAGCTTGCTCTTGCGCTTCCTGGAGCTCCGCTAGATCTGCTTCTTCCTTGGTGAATCCGCCGGGGATCTCTTCCCGGTCAGAGCGCATCTTCCCCGGAATAATTTCGGCCTGCGGCTTTAAAGTCGGGTTCCAGTTCACACCGGCCTGATTATCAACATTGTTTTTATCGAAGCCTGGCTCCTGTGAATTCAAAGTTTCATCAGGTTGAACCTGCAACGAATAGCGATCTGCAAGTGAGACTTGCTCCGCATACGCCATTTGATCAGCGAGACTTTCACCGGTCTGGGCAAAACTAGGGGGCGCCAACGACAGCATCAACACTGATGCGGAAGCCCACACTAGAAGCTTCGGTTTTCCCATAGGGGTTGTTCCTAAAATGAACGATTTTGGATACGGGCAGGGGGTAGTTCAATGAGCATCCAAAAGCTCGATGCTTTAGTGGGCTGGCCACTGAAGAGTATCTGAGTAAAGGAGTATCGTCTATAGCTTTGCAAAACTACCTACCCCCAAATAGGTAAAATCCCGGCCAGAAACCTAAGAAAACTGATCCTCTTCGAGGACACTCCTACCCCCACAACATGAGACATGATGAGGAATAAAGATGAATCAATCCCCTACTTTGAGCTTGTTTATGCAGCTCAGCAAGATATTCATCTCTAAGCAATTGGCAGATACTCTATGATTTCGATTGACTGAAAAAATCGGACAATGGTACTACCTAGCGAATACATTGTTTCGTTTCTCGTACCTGAGAGTTTTCTTCACCCAAGGGGTTCCGCCAATCTCCCGTTCAAAAATGATTATTTAAGCTCCGACCCCCACTATGTCTTTTCTATACACTCCCCTCAGCGACCATTACCCGCTTAGTTATGGCACCAGGATTTTGCGCGATGCTCGTCAGGACGCTCCACAACCAATAGTCCTCGGTGACGAGTGAAGCGATACAAATCAGGCAGAATAGCTACTTATGGCGAAGAAGAAGTCCGGCCGCGCGGCCGCACCCACACAAGCGGTAAGAGTCCTCGTTGAAGCTAATGTGCCGCATAAGCTGCGGCACTTTGATGCTGGCTCTGATCATTTCGGACAACACGCGGCAGAAGCTCTAGCGGAGGAAGGCGTTGTTCCCGAGCAGATCTTCAAGACCCTGGTAATAGATGCGGGGAAGAAGAAGCTTGCTGTGTGTTGTGTGCCGGTCAGTGCGCGGTTGTCCTTGAAGAAAGCAGCTCAGGCATGGGGTGTGCCGAAGGTTGCCATGGCGGATCCGGCTGATGCCCAACGTTCTTCTGGTTATATTCCTGGCGGGATTTCCCCGTTGGGGCAGAAGAATCCCTTGCCAACTTTTGTGGATGCTTCGGCACGGGACTTTCCGATGATTTTTGTTTCCGGTGGGCGCCGCGGCCTTGATATCGCCTTAGCCGCTGATGACCTGGTCAAGCTTTCTCAAGGGGCTTACGCAGACCTCCAGGCTCAATAAAACCCGATCCTCGGGTTGGCCTCTGGGGCTTGGGCGGGGGTTGGAGTTTTTGGTCTTCAGGCACGTAGCTCGCCGGGGTTTCCTATGATGGGAGCCGTGAGTGCCCAAAAGAAGACCAGTGCTGCCCCCTTTGCGGCTCCCCAGGCGCGGGGACCGCTGCGGTGGGTTCAGTCCATCCCAGGGTCGAAATCCATGACCAACCGCGCCCTCATCCTTGCTGCCGGTGCGGCGGGACGTTCGGAAATTTTTGGTGCTTTACGTAGCCGCGATACCGACCTCATGATTGAGGCTCTGCGTTCCCTAGGGGTACGGATCCGGGCGGTATCCCCCACCCATGGCAGTGAAAGTGACTGCTTAATTATTGATCCGCCGAGTGAAGGGGAATATTCCGGGGGAACTGTTGACTGCGGTCTTGCTGGCACGGTAATGCGGTTCTTGCCGCCTTTGGCTGCACATTCGACTGGCACTGTGTTGTTTGATGGTGATCCGCAGGCTCGAACCCGCCCGATGGGTGCAATTTTGGATGCTTTGCGCAAACTCGGTGTGGAGATTGAAGGAGACTCGTTGCCTTTTAGCGTGCATGCGCGGACTGATCACACCCCACGTGGCGGCGAAGTGGAAGTGGATGCTTCTGGGTCCTCTCAATTCATTTCGGGGCTCCTGCTCAGTGCGCCTTTATATGAAGAAGGCATCACCATTAAACATGTGGGTGCTACCCTGCCGTCCTTGCCGCATATTGATATGAGTGTGGCAATGCTCCGGGAAGCTGGGGCGCAGGTAGATGCGAATCTTTTCGAGCACACCTGGTCGGTACAACCAGGTCAATTAGCGGGGCGCACCTGGCATATTGAACCGGATCTTTCTAATGCCACGCCTTTCTTAGCTGCGGCCGCGGTAACTGGTGGCAGTATGCGTATTCCGCATTGGCCGGCTCATACCACCCAAGCTGGTGATGCGATTCGCGATATTTTGAAGGACATGGGGTGCACCATCACCACCGAAACGCATGCTGATGGTCGACGTGACCTGATTGTGGTGGGCCCACGTGGTGGGCATCGGGCATTAAAGCCTGTGGACCTGGATATGTCTGCCATCGGTGAGCTCACACCCACTGTGGCTGCACTGGCAGCCTTGGGTACCGAGCCTTCACGCTTGCGTGGCATTGCGCATCTGCGTGGGCATGAAACAGATCGCTTGGCTGCGCTGAGCACCGAGATCACCAAGTTGGGTGGGCATTGTGAAGAGCTCGCCGATGGCCTGATTATCCGCCCGAAAGTAGAGGCCATGCATGGTGGGGTGTGGCATTCCTATGCTGATCACCGCATGGCCACCGCCGGGGCGATTATTGGCCTGGTGGTTGAGGGGGTGGAAGTGGCTGATATTGGCACAACTGCAAAGACCTTGCCGGGCTTCGAATTGATGTGGGCCACGATGGTCTCAGAAGGTTCACATCCAGAGGCAGCGGATCCGGAGGATCACCGCTAATGGCTGCTCGTCCCACTCATCTTCGCCGGGGCGGCAGGCAGTGGGACGAGTCTGACGTCCGTGTCCGCGCCCCGAAACGCACCCGCCCGCGCACCAAGGATCGCCCCAGCCACGATGACGCCCTGTTTGGGATGGTGATTACTAAAGACCGTGGCCGATGGGGAGTGATCTTGGATGATCGCCCCGAGGGCCCGGAAGTCACCTGCATGCGGGCCCGGGAATTAGGACGCACCGCCATTGTGGTGGGCGACCGCGTGGGCGTGGTGGGTGATACCTCCGGCAAGGAAGGCACCCTAGCTCGAATTGTGAAGCTGGAGGAACGCCACTCGGTACTGCGGCGCACAGCCGATGATAATGACCGCTATGAGCGCATTGTGGTGGCGAATGCGGATCAGTTATTGATTGTTACCGCGGTAGCTGACCCACCACCTCGAACAGGGTTTGTGGAACGTTCTTTAATTGCGGCTTTCGCCGGGAATCTCACACCTATTTTGTGTTTAACCAAATCTGATTTGGCGGATCCGGCGGAGTTCGCTGCAGAGTTTGATGGTCTAGATATTCAAGTAGTGGTGTGCGGAATTGATGATTCGCTCACACCGGTGGCTGATTTATGTTCCAATAAGATCACTGCCCTAGTTGGTCATTCTGGGGTGGGTAAATCTACGTTGGTGAATCGCTTAGTCCCAGATGCTGATCGCGCTACTGGTGAGGTATCTGGGGTGGGTAAAGGCCGGCATACCTCTACTACTTCGGTGGCCTTGCGCTTACCGGAGGAGATTGGTGGCTGGATTATTGATACCCCGGGTATTCGTTCCTTGGGCTTAGCCCATATTGACGCGGAGATGGTGCTGCAGGTATTTGATGACCTGGCAGCCGCTATTGAGGATTGTCCGCGTGGTTGTACTCATATGGGGCCCCCAGCGGACCCGGAATGTGCCCTGGATTTATTAAGCGAGCCCACCTCGCAGCGCCGGGTTGAAGCGGTGCGCCGATTATTGGAGGCTCTAAGAAGTAATGTCGACTGGGAGTAAGCCCACGCGCAATCGTGAAGGCGAGCGTCGTGGCGCCTTCTCCAGGTTGCCGCGCCCAAAATTACCTACCCCTCGGCTGCCGAAGAAGCCGGAGATCCTCAATGAGGATTTTATTGGCGCTGATGCTGAATTAGCGCGCGTTTCGATTAACCGGATGGCCTTGATTGCCGCCGGGGTGGGTGTGGTGACGGGACTTTTAGTTGCGTTATTGAACTGGACGGTTATTTGGACTGAGCGCGCCATCTACGGGGTGGATCATATTAACGCCAGCGCCCCAGCCTTGAACGTTTCCCCTGAACGCACCGGTGCCTCAATGCTGGTGCTAGGTTTTGTGCTGAGTTGGGTGATGTGGGCTTATCACCGCTTCGGCCCCAAAGCTGTGGCCGTTGGTGGGGCGATGAAAGCCCGACGCATGCCGGTGATTAAGACCCTCTCGAGTTGCTTTATCCAAGTAACCTCGGTGGCGGTAGGTGCACCCGTGGGGCGTGAAAATGCACCGCGGTTAGCAGGTGCATTGAGTGCTTCGCGGGCAGCGGATTGGTTGAAATTAGACCGCGAAGCACGGCGCTTAATTGTTGCTTCCGCGGCCGGCGCGGCCTTGGGCGCGAGCTTCCACCTGCCGTTGGCCGGAGCAGTTTTTTCCCTGGAATTGCTCTTGCGGGAATTAACGGCGCGCTCCATTGTGGTGTCGATGATGACTTCCGCTGTGGCGGTAGCTACCACCGGATTATTTGTAGAAAGCCACCCCATTTTCCGCACTGTGCCCTTGGATGAAACCGCCCAAACACTCTTTGCGGCCGGCATCATTGGGGTGGTTGCGGGACTGATCGGGCATCTTTTTGGTCAGGCTGCGCGTGTGGCAACAGAGTATTCTCCGGGACCGGGGAAGAAAATCTTATGGCAAATGCCGTTGGGCTATGTGCTGATCGCCTTAGCGGCGTATTCGGTACCGGAATATGGTGCCAATAATCGTTGGGCAGCAGGCGCGGTATTAGCTGAGGGGCTGCCCATCAAACTGCTGGTGGTGTTGGTGCTGCTGCGGATGTTCACCTATTTGGTGGCGCTGCGGGTAGGCACCATTGGCGGTATGTTGACCCCCGCTTTTGCCAATGGCGCTTTAATTGGGGCAATTATTGGTACCTTATTGCACCCCCTTTTGCCGCACGTTCCGGTTGAAGCTTTTGCGCTTTTAGGTGCCGCGGCTTTTCTTTCCACCGCAATGGTGGCCCCCATGTTTGGGATGATTGCGGCAGTGGAATTTACGGATATGGTGCCCCAAGGATATTTGCCGGTATTTACCGCGGTGGTGGCTGCCGCGGTGGCGGTGCGGATGCTGGGTATTGCGGCGGCACGCCGTGCGCCTTATGTCCAGGGTATGGATCCGGAAGAATCGCGTTCGATGAGTGAAGCGGAGCATAAAATCAGCGAAGATTCCCGCGCTAAGAAACGTAAATCAGAACGCGATAAGGAAGCCGCCCCAAGTTCGCGGGCCACGCCCAGGAAATCCGGGAAGATCGCGACCCGGAAACCTCCCGAGAATTCCCAAGAAGAATAAAAGAGGTGCGGCATGCCGAAGCCCCACGCTTAAGCGGAATAATTTCTGCTCAGCGTGGGGCTTTCGGTCTCGGATAAAGCTTAAATCCTGGTGAAAGAATTAAGCGTCGAGGCGGTGGTGGCGGCGTTCCGGGGTACGGCCGGTGAAGTTAGCGATGGCCTCCATAACGGTGGGGCGCAGACGCTTGAGCAGCACCAACCCGGTAGCGAGACCGCGGCGTTCGCCGTGCTCGTCCTCGCCGATGTGGAGCTGCGCCTCAACCTCGGGGTTGTCGGTGAAGGCACGGTTGGAGCGCACCTCCGGGGCATTATCGGGGCTGGCTGCCAGATATTTATTGGGCAGGGTCAGCTTGAGGAGGGTACGCTGCACCTTGGCGAGCTGCTTGGGGAAGGAATCGACGTTATAAGGAATATCGTATTCCTTGCACAAAGCCTCCACCTGGCGACCAATTTCAGCCAGGCGATTCGAGGGCATATCGGGGAAGATATGGTGCTCGATTTGGTAATTCAGGTTGCCGGACATAATGGTGAGCAATTTGCCGCCACGGAAGTTTGCGGAACCCAGCATTTGGCGCAGATACCATTCTGCGTGGGTTTCATTCTTGTACTGTTCCTTGGTGAAGGTTTCTGCTTCATCCGGGAAGTGGCCGCAGAAAATGACGGCATAAGCCCATACCGAACGAATGAAGTTCGCGGTGGCATTGGCGGCAATGGTGTGCTTGAAATTGGGGCCACTAAGCGCCGGGTAGAGAATATAATCGCGGCTCATTTGGCGGCCGGATTTACGCATTGTTTCCCAGAACTTCGGGGCAGTTTCTTCCCAGGTGGCGCGGCCGGTAGCGAGGCGGCCGAGCTCCACGTCATAAAAACCAACCGCCCACTGGAACATGGAGGCCAAGGTGGCGTTTACAACCGGCTGGAAGGCGTGCAGGGGGCTCCATTTGCGGTCGCGGGTAACGCGCAGGATGCCGTAGCCGACATCGGAGTCCATGCCGATGATATTGGTGTACTTGTGGTGCACATAGTTGTGGGTGTGCATCCACTGACTGGAGGGGCAGACGTTATCCCATTCCCAGGTGGTGGAGTGAATTTCGGGGTCATTCATCCAATCCCACTGGCCGTGCATAACATTGTGGCCAATTTCGAGGTTCTCCAGGATCTTGGAGATACTCAGGAGGCTGACGCCGGCCCACCACAATGGTTTTTTGTGGGAGAAGAGTAAGGCGATGCGGCCGCCGGTCTCAAACATGCGTTGGGTGCGGATAAGTCCGCGGATATAGCGCACATCCTTTTCGCCAAGGTCGGCTTCGACCTCGGCTTTGATGGCGTCTAAGCGGCGCCCGATTTCTTCAATATCATCATCACTGAGGTGTGAATATGCGCGAATGTTGTCAATAGCCATGGTGTGTGTTTCTCCTCAAAGGGGGTATTTTTTAGCGGTTTAGCAGTCGACGGTGACGTCGCCAGCGGCAACGCACACGCAGGTGCGGATGCGGGAACCGGGTTCGTGTGTTTCGTTGGTGCGTAGGTCGTGAACGAATCCGGCAGAAAGCTGTTGCACGCAGGTTTGGCAGATGCCCATTCGGCAGCCAAAAGGCAACATGATTCCCGCTGATTCCGCGGCCTCAAGGATGGTGGTGGCACCATCAGCTTCAACAGTGGTGCTTTTTTGAGCGAAGGTGATCGCCCCACCGGTGGCATCGCTGGCGCGATCCAGGGTGAAACGTTCAGTGCGGAGCTCAATCTCGCGTTCTTCAGCCCAGGTTTCTAGGCCATCGAGCAATGGCTGCGGACCGCAGGCATACACCACGCGTTCCCGAACATCAGGAACCAAGGTTTCTAGATCATCTGGGCTGATGCGGGGGCCATAAGCTTCATCCGTATCCTCGCCGGTGACGCGCAGGATGACCTTGGTTTCTGGGTAAGCGGCGACTTGCTCTAACACTTCGGCATAGAGCAGGTCGGAGCGGTGACGCACTGAATGGATGACGGTTACATCATTCATATCCTCACGGGACATGAGGCTGCGCAGCATGGCCACGATGGGGGTGATTCCGGTGCCCGCGGAAATGAAGAGAATCTTTTCCGGTACGGGCTCGGTGAGGTGGAAATCGCCGGCTGGAGCAGCGAGGCGAATGTGCATCCCCGGTTCGGCGAGGTTCACCAGGTGGCGGGACATGCGACCTTCGTCGATGGCGCGCACGGTGATGGTGAAGATGCCATCGTGGGTTTCGGGGGCGTCGGTGAGCGAGTAGCTGCGCCAAGTGTAGCGGCCGCCGATGAGGACACCGATGCCGATATATTGGCCGGCGTGGAAATCGACGGGGACTCCCCACCCAGGGCGAATGCGCAGGGTAACGGTCTCATCGGTGGGATAGCTAACGGCTTCGATCCGGCCTCTTAGTTCTCGGGAGGACCACAGTGGGTTGATCAAAACCGTGTAGTCATCCGGGAGAAGCGGGGTGGTGAAGCGTCGCAGGAATCCGCGAGTGCGCTTGAGCGCGTCTTTAGACTGCTTGGTCCTAGTGCGAGGTGTGCGGCCAGAGGCTGCCTTTTCGGCGGCGTGGCGCATACTGAGCGTGGACTGCGGCGATGTCTTCTTGGGCTGGGGTGAAGTCATGCGGTGCACCTGCATTTAGTTAGTCGAACAAAGCTTACTCCGGCGTAGCCTACGCTAGCGTAGCTTGCATGTCTAGTGCTTCCGTCCCAGAGTGCGCAAAAAGATTACCCCCAGAGCCCCGGCGCGAAGGCTGTGCGGGGACTGGGGGTTGGTGGTGGTGCGGGGCTCGCAGGTGCTGCTTGGGGCTGGCGGGAGTCTGCTGGTAGGGGCAGCTGGTAGGGGGCTTCTCCCCTAGCCTGCTAGCCCGAGATCCATAATCGCGGCTAATTCGCTGATGTCATACCAGGCCATAAAGTTATCCAGGGCATCTCCAACAATGAACTCGGCGTCTTCATCGCCTAGGTCCGCTGCTTGGATTGCTTCCATTGCTTTGGCGGTTTCGGCTTCGCTTTCGGCAATATCTATGTGCACGCATACGCAGTCTTTAAGCTCTACCTTCGCCGGATCTAGGCTGACCACGGAAATACCGAGGTCTTCCCGAATAGTGGCTTGCTTATTTGGGATGTCTGCTGAGATCACCACGCGACGGTAGGGGTATTCCGCTTCCTTGTTTTCTTCTATATCGCGCTGAAGCAAGCGGATGGAGGCCTCGGAGGCATCCACGAAGGCACCATGTTCAATCAGTTCGATCTCATCGGCGCTGTAGTCGCCCTTGCAGGCCTCCGCAGCGGAGAAGGCATAGCCCGGCGGAATGAGCTCTAATTGCTGCGTCTGAGCAAACTCGCGGAGCATGGT
Source organism: Corynebacterium spheniscorum (assembly GCF_900113445.1). Lineage (GTDB taxonomy): Bacteria > Actinomycetota > Actinomycetes > Mycobacteriales > Mycobacteriaceae > Corynebacterium > Corynebacterium spheniscorum. Next base: position 276,942 of record NZ_FOPJ01000001.1, on the reverse strand, counting down.
GAAGGTAGCAGGAATATAGATGCGCATAGTGCGGCTAGAACTCCCCTTCAATATCAAAAAGCCCGGTGATTTCTACAACCGCGCGATCGAATTGCTGGTAGTACACACCCACAAGGCCGGCTTCGACTGCGGCGCGCACATTCAAGATGGAGTCATCCACCAGCACGCAATCGTTCATCGGCAGGCCCATGGAATCAGCTGCTGCTTGGAAAGCTGCGGTTTCGGGCTTCTCGGCACCGATTTCGCCGCTGAGCAAAACCGCATCGACAATGCCGCGATATTCCCATTCGCGGATGGGTTCCGCGCTGGGACCGCCCGCATCATTGGATAAAATCGCGGTGCCGACTCCGTTCTTCTTGGCGGCAGCAAAAAGTTCGCGCCAGCGACGCTGGTCTTCTTCATTGCCGTCTAATACACCGACATAGTCGACGATAAGTCCACGCACGTACGTAGTCTCCTCTAATTGAAAATTCTGTTATGACGCTTAATCTTTAGGCTGCGCACCGCAAGAGTGAAATAAAAATTTTCCTTCTACTGCTGGCGCCTATAGCCACGTCCATGCCACAATACTAACTGTCTTTATGCGTTTGCCCAGTGTGCACCCTCTTAGAAAGAGTCCTGCATGCTGCAACAAATCCCGGGTTTCCGCTTCCTGATGGTCATTGATGAAGCCCCCATGCCCGCACCAGGTGCTTCGAGCACCCCAACACCGAGCGTTAGCGGCGGTGTATGTCACCTTGATGGTCAAGCGCAGAACTTGACCATAGTTACCCCCTCAGGGGCATCCAAAAGGCAGCTTCACCGCCTCATCCACCTGGCCTTGGAAATTTGCGTGGGCTTAAAACCGGAAACGAAATTAGCCAGCTTGGAACTTGGTCGCAGTGCGCGGGTGCATATTATGTCTCAGCTGCGGAAGCGCCACCCGAAGCACGCATCAGAGCAGGTCACCATGGTGCATTTAGATAGTTTGCATCTTCGCCCGCACCATAGTCAAGAGCTCCTGGAGGTCTTTGGTACCTGCACCATGGCAATTACCCGCGGCGCGGCAACTGGCCTAAAAACCCAGTCAGCTGCGCTGGGGCGTTCCGTGCATGCCTTTACTGCGACCTTATCCCCGCGGCCACACAGCATTGTTGGCTGGGCGCTATTAAGTTTCCGGGTGTTTTAAGGCGCTGGTGCCCCTACTCCTCCGGTCCGCAGAGCCTGTTCATGGCTACTTATGCGGAAAAAGGGGCCGCGGCGCTACTGTTAGCGTCACAGCCCCCTAATACGTAGCCTCTTGTGCTGCCTTAACTGCAGGGCGGACTAGGAGGGGTGCGCGGGGTGCGGCCACGGCCTCGAGACACGACGGGCCCCAAAGCTCCTAGGCGCCTTAGGCGCCCATCACCTGCTCGCTACTATCGTCCGGGCGCACATCGGTGCTGGTGGTGATCGTCGGGCCGGAGGTCTCCGGGTTATCGAATTGGCGGCGCAATAGGAAGAGCTGGCGAACAGTTTCTTCCTTAATGGCGTCCTTCATGGCATTGAACATATCGCCACCTTCTTTTTGGTACTCCACCAAGGGGTCACGCTGCGCCATTGCGCGCAGGCCAATGCCTTCCTTGAGGTAGTCCATTTCATAAAGGTGCTCGCGCCACTTCTGGTCAATCACCGGCAAGATCACCATGCGCTCCAAGTTACGCATCTGGGCTTCCCCACCAATGGCACTGACATTGCTTTCTAGCTGCGCATACTGCTCGTGCGCATCATCAAGCAAGGCCTGGCGCAGGTCATCGGCGCTCAGTTCACCAGCGGCACCATACTTGTCTTCGGCACGCAGAGTTTCCCAGCTGAAGCTGGGGCCATAGAGCGACTCCAGGGCATTCCAGAGTTCATCCAGATCCCAGTCTTCGACATAGCCCACGGCGGTAGCGCCATCAACATATGCGCTAATGGTCTCATCGATCATGTTCTGGATATGCCCGGAAATATCCTTGGCTTCCAGAATTTCGCGGCGCTCCGAGTAGATCACCTTGCGCTGCTCATTGAGCACCTCATCGTATTTGAGCACGTTCTTACGCATCTCAAAGTTCTGGTTCTCCACTTGGGTCTGTGCGCCCTTAATGGAGTTGGTGACCATCTTCGCCTCAATCGGCACATCATCAGGCACATTGAGGCGGTTCATCATATTTTCCATCGCTTGGCCGACGAAGCGAACCATCAGCTCATCACGCATGGAGAGGTAGAAACGGGTGGCACCGGGGTCACCCTGACGTCCAGAACGACCACGCAGCTGGTTATCAATACGGCGGGACTCATGGCGCTCAGTACCCAACACATAGAGACCACCGGCGTCGCGAACCTCATCAGCTAAAGCAGCGGCGCGTTCCTTCACACGCGGCAGTTCCACATCCCAGGCTTCCTGGTATTCCTCCGGGTTAGCCACAGGATCCAGGCCGCGATGACGCAAGTTAATGTCAGCAATGATGTCCGGGTTGCCACCCAACACAATGTCGGTACCGCGGCCAGCCATATTGGTGGCCACCGTCACCGCACCCGGCAAACCGGCCTGCGCAACAATCTCAGCTTCCTTTTCGTGGTGCTTAGCATTCAACACGGAGTGCTTAATACCGCGGGATTGCAGCAACCCAGAAAGATATTCCGAACGCTCCACCGAGGTGGTACCAACCAGCACCGGCTGGCCATTGGCTGCACGCTCAGCGATATCTTCTACTACCGCAGCGAACTTTGCTTCCTGGGTCTTATAGACGCGGTCGGTGAGGTCTTCACGCTGGTTCGGGCGGTTAGTCGGGATCGGCACCACATTGAGCTTGTAGATCTGGTGCAATTCCGAAGCTTCAGTTTCCGCCGTACCGGTCATCCCGGCGAGCTTGTCATAAAGGCGGAAGTAGTTCTGCAGCGTAATCGTGGCGAGAGTCTGGTTCTCGTTTTTGATCTCTACGTTTTCTTTAGCCTCAATGGCCTGGTGCATGCCTTCGTTGTAGCGGCGGCCACCCAGCACACGGCCGGTAAAGGCATCCACGATGAGCACTTCCCCATTGCGGACGATGTAGTCCTTATCGCGGGCAAAGAGTTCCTTCGCCTTCAGCGCGTTGTTGAGGTAGCTCACCAGCTGCGAATGCTCTGGGGCGTAGAGGTTATCGATACCTAGTTGGTCTTCGACATAGGCGACACCATCTTCAAGCACACCAACGGTGCGCTTGCGGTGGTCCACCTCGTAGTGGATGCCTTCTTTCATGCGCGGGGCGAGCTGCGCGAAGACATTGTAGAACTGCGAGGAGCCATCCACCGGACCAGAAATAATCAGCGGGGTACGGGCTTCGTCAATGAGGATGGAGTCAACCTCATCCACAATGGCGTAGTTGTGGCCACGCTGCACTAATTCATTGAGGGAGCGAGCCATATTATCGCGCAAATAATCAAAGCCCAGCTCATTATTGGTGCCGTAAGTGATATCAGCGTTATAGGCGGCGCGGCGCTCATCCGGGCGCATGGAAGAAAGGATCACGCCCACATCCAGGCCGAGGAAGCGGTGCACACGGCCCATCCACTCAGCGTCACGTTTTGCCAGGTAGTCATTGACGGTGACCACGTGCACGCCCTTGCCGGTGAGGGCATTGAGATAAGCCGGCAGCACACAGGTCAGGGTTTTACCTTCACCGGTGCGCATTTCGGCGACGTTGCCGAAGTGTAGTGCGGCACCACCCATGATCTGCACGGGGTAGTGCTTTTGGTCCAGCACGCGCCAGGAGGCTTCGCGGGCGACAGCGAAGGCATCAAGCAAAAGATCATCGACGTCTTTGCCATTAGCCAGTTCGTCCTTGAACTCCTGGGTCTTTGCCTTAAGCTCTTCGTCGCTTAGGGCGGCGTACCGGTCCTCCAGTGCGATGACGTCGTCGGCGATCTTCTTTAGTCGCTTGACAGTACGTCCCTCACCGACCCGGAGGAGTGTGGAGAGTCCAAACACGAGTTGTCGTCCTTAAAATGTAGCGGTGTTGTTCTAAATGCAGCGCAGGGTTGTGCTGCTCCTAGCGCTTGGCGCACCTCAAACTCAAGAGTCTGAGGGCACGCAAAGCAATCATCCCGCTATTCTACGCACACCACCACCGAGATGATGTGCTGATCCTAGCTAGGGTCACTAAGGCGCAGCTAAAAACGAAGAAGTAGCACTGCCCTCGCGGTCCCCCATGGCTTCCCCCATCACCTCCGCAACAGCTTCCCCAAGCACCCCACGCCAAGGCACCCGCACCTCTCCTTTAAAAACGAGAATCTCCCCCGCAGTGGGGATGGTCCTTGGTAGAGAACCTCCGCGGGGGAGAAAGGCTTCCGCGCCTGATGAACGCCTAATCAGCGCCTCATCAGCGCCACTAGGTCTAAGAATTACTTCTCAGCGTCATTGGTCAGCGCGATCAGGCCATAGTCGAAGGCGTGGCGACGGTACACCACAGAAGGACGACCAGTCTCTTCATCAACGAAGAGGTAGAAGTCGTGGCCCACCAGCTCCATCTCGGAGAGGGCATCATCAACACTCATCGGAGTGGCGGGGTGTTCCTTCGAGCGAACCACGCGGCCCGGCACCACATCATCGACCTTGTCAGCATAAGGATCAACGTCGTAGGGGCTTTGCGCGTTCTTCGCTTCCTGCGCCTCAGCGACCAGGTCAGCGGCAATCTCGCCAGTGGACTTGGGGGCGCGGTGGCCAGAGCGGGAGATGCTGCGGCGGGCCTTCACCTTACGTAGGGAACGCTCCATCTTCGCCAGAGCGGTTTCCAGGGCCGCATAGAAGCTGTCTTCCTTGGCCTCGGCGCGAGCAATGTGGCCCTTACCGGTGGCGGTGATCTGAATGCGATCGGATTGCGCCTCACGGCGCGGGTTGGGCTCATGCTGGAGCTCAACATGGAAGAAGGTCAGCGTGGGGTCGAGTCGGGCGATCTTCGCGAGCTTATTATTTACTCGCTCGGCGAAGTGTTCCGGAACCTCAACATTGCGGCCAGTAATGGAGACTTGGGTCTCCGGGCGCAGGCCTTCATTCTTCTCAGCAGGTGTAGTCACTTGCTTCTTCCTCCCATATTCGGCGGGACTGTGCACTCCCTATGGTACCTGGGTATGAAACATTCTCGCCACGGAGCCCCACTCCCCCCTGCACCCTCCTAATAGGCACCTGAGCTGGCATTTCACCGAGACCACCTGCAGGTTTCAACTACCCCCGCCCCCTTATCTAGGTGTTGAACTTCTAGGGTTTTCCCATACTCTTTCACGCCGAGTTTCGTCTCCCTTGACCTCAGCACCCCCACTTTTATGCCTCACATAGGCTCAACCCCGCCACCACATCCACCCCATGAAACCTCAACATATTCGCCGTCGCCTCCATCGTCGCCCCGGTAGTCACCACATCATCCACAATCACCACGTTCCCCAACTCCCGTGGATCCACCCCGGCCCCCAACCACCGCAGCTGCCCACTAAGGTTCTCCCGGCGCGCCATGACATCCAACCCCACCGAGTCCTTCACTTTTCGGCTATGCCGCACTAATACCTGGGTTTTTATGCCGCTGGCACGACAGCAATCTGTCACATGGTCCCCTCCCCTTGCCTTCATGCTGCTTTTCGAGCTCGGGGCTGGAACTAGGCAAATACTGTGCGGGAGCTCACCGCGGGACTGTAGACGAAGCACTCCCGCCTTAAGTAATGCGCCGACATGCTGCCGGATTCTTCGATGCGCGTTCTCTTTCATCGCCAACACCACTTCCCGGTGCGCATCGTTATAGGGCCCAAAGGCGTAGATGGGGATCTGCGGGTCCACCCTTGGGGTGATGCGCTGTGGAGGTCGCGCCAATACGTGTTGGCAGCGCTGGCATAGCCACACCCCCGCTGTCCCGCAGCCTGCGCATTGTCGCGGAATTATCAGCTCAGCCAGCTCATCGATCAATGCGATACCACCGGGGCTGAGCGCACACCTTGTAGGCCCGGTACTTCGCGCCAGAAGGAGCTATCTCCACCGGCGGCAGATAGTTGCAGCACCGCTCGGCCATCGGTGAGGTAAATGGTTTGGCTACTTGCAGCCACTGCTACCACCGGGGCACTGATATTGCCGCTGGGCAGTGAGCTTAATGCGGAACCATCTTGTTCCACCCGCCAGATGGGGGTTTCTGCTGCTGAGGTTCCTACCAGGATGGAACCATCCGGTTGCCAATCCAGGCTTAGTGCCTGCCCGCTAATATGCGGGGCGACTTCCTGAACGTTGGTGATCTTTCTTTCCCCGGCTTCTGGCCGCGAGATCACTGCGGTAAATACTCGCCCATCAATAATCATTGCTGCCCGCACACCGGTGCGAGATAGCCGGAATACTGAGATATCCCCATCAATGTCTTCTAGCCCGGAGCTATCTACTTCGGTAATGGCATAGCCACCGGTTGCCGAGCGCACTACCCGTACAATCTTCTTGGCATCCACTACGGCCCACACTGCGCTGGGTTCGTGCTCGAAGCTGGGGCGGGTGATGGATTTGCCGCTGAGAATCTCGGTTAATTCCCCATCAAGGGTGCCGCCCATTAAAGCTGAGCTGCCATCAGCGCGGCGCTGTACCGCGGCGATTTTATCCGGCGAGGCAATATCCACGGAGGTGATATTGCCGACGTGTCCAGCATCCCCGGTTACTGGTTCTGCCCCACCACCACTGATTTGTTGCACCGACCCATCCGTTAGCGCGTAAAGCGTGGATACAGATGAGGCTTTGGGGTTAAATTCCGCCACATCATCGGTGGTGAGTTTCGGGGTGTTTTCTAGCAGTGGTGCCCCATCACCTAATACTTGGTAGGGCCCGGGCACATTCGCCATGGCGAGGGTCCACACCAATCGTGCGGCAAAGCGAGTGCGTTCTGCTTCGCTTAGGCCCCCAAGCCCAGTGAATTGGTAAACCCCATCTTCTAAGCCCACAAAGCGTGCTTCCGGTGGGAGCTCATTATCCACTGCCGGGGCTAGCACCGTGGAGGGGCCTTCCATCATCAGTGAGATCAATACCGTATCTAAGGTGGAACGCCCGGCGAATACCCAGCGGCGATCACTTACTAATACCTCATCGGAGGAGTCGAAGAAATACACCTCATGTGGTTGGTATTGGTTGCGCAATTCGGTGCGCTCTAGCACCACCCCGGCAGGTAGCGAGGAGATCCGCCACTGCCCATCCACCATCCGCATTTCTACGGTTGCCTCATACACCCCATTTTCTGGGTGATAGGCCCCTCCGCTTGCTAGTCGCCCAATTACTGTGCCGCGTACCGCGAAGGTGCGTTTCTCGGCGGTGGAACCGGGCTGGGTGTTTAAGTCAATGCGATCGACCACCAGGGTGGATTCACGTGGATCCCACCCTTTAGAGGTTTCCGGTGTTAAAAAGGCGCGGGCTGCCTGAAAATTTTGGGTTGGTATCGCTGCGACCGTATAAAAATCGCGCAGTAGTAGGTCAGCTTCGCGCCCGGGTTCTGGTCCAATGGCGGTTTCTTCCGGGGAGGGCGCCACAAAGGTGCGCAGTACCTGGGCATCGGTATTCCGCGGCAAACTCGTACATGCGCTAAGCCCACCAGCCCCTAGGCTCAGGGCGATCGGCAGAGCCAGGAGGCGATAGTTCTTCATCTTCTACTCGCGTCCTTTCTCTACCTCAAGTAGTTTTTCTTCGGTTTCCGGGTTAGCGATCCGCGGCGGCGCCAAACTCATCCCCGGTGGTGGTTGGAAGATGTCGTGGATGGGGAATCCTTCCTCATCAACTTCTTCGCTGATTTCCAGCGGGCCAGGGGCTGCCAACATCATGGGTTCTTCTGTAATGGTTTCCCCTGGTTCCTTCGGCAGGATCAGCCGGAATTGGGATCCCACCCCAGGGTTGCCAATCGCATCAAGTATGCCGCCATGCAGCAGCGCATCTTCTCTGGCGATAGCTAGGCCCAGGCCGGTTCCCCCAGAATGCCGCACACGGGAGGCATCTGCCCGCCAGAAGCGGTTGAAGGCTAATTCTTCTTCCCCGGGTTTTAGCCCCACCCCATGGTCAGTGACGCTAATGCCCACCGCCCAGGAGTTTTCCGCCAGCCGTACCTCTACTGGGTTACCTTCGGAGTGGTCAATGGCATTGGCCAAGAGGTTGCGCAGGATTCTTTCCACACGGCGGGCATCACCGCTGATATACACCGGGGTTTCGGCAATATCGAAGAACACTGGAACATGCAGTTCCACTGCGAGGTGTTCTACTTGTTGCCAGGCGGCATTAATGGCGGTTCGCACGTCGAAGCGGGTTTCGGCGAGGTCCGCGACACCCGCATCATGCCGGGAGATTTCTAGCAGGTCAGCCAATAATGCTTCGAAGCGGTCGAGTTCGCGGATCATTAATTCCGATGCCCGCCGGGCGCTGGTTTCCAGGGCATCGGGGTCCGCAGCAATAAGGTCTGCGGCCATGCGCACCGTGGTTAAGGGGGTGCGCAACTCATGGGAAACATCGGAGGTGAATTGGCGTTGTAGGTCGCCATATTCTTCCAGCTGGGAGATCTTGGTAGAAAGTGATTCCGCCATGGCATTAAAGCTGGTGGCAAGGCGCGCCATTTCATCTTCACCATCAACCAGCATGCGTTCGCGTAGATGCCCGGCGGCTAAGCGTTGGGCAATGCGGGAGGCAGAACGTACCGGCGCGATGACCTGCTGGGTAGCTAGCCAAGCGATCCCCACCAAAAGCACCACCACGGTCACCCCGGCTGCGGAGAGTAAGCCGCGCATCAGTGCCAGGGTGGCTTCGTCTTGTTCCATGGATAGCACCAGGTACACCTGCAGGTCAGGGATATCTGAGTCACTGGGGCTGCCGATGACGAGCGCATGGTAGCTGGATCCATCGACGCGGTCGACGGTGGTGAATTGATAGGACACCAGCCCTTTAGAGACGAAGCTTTGGAGGCGTTGGGGGATGCGGTAGCCCTCCGGGGAGGTCACCGTTTCAATATCGTCATGGCCGGGTACCAGCAGTACTGGTTCATATACCGCGGCTGCGGCGGAAGCTTCGCTTGATTGGGTGGAGCGATTAGATAGCGCTGCGCGCGCTGAATTTAAACGCACCTGCAGGGAGTTTGATGATCCGGTGGCGTCGATTTGTTGTTCCACGGTGACGCGGGCACGGTCGATCTCCGAGCTGGCGATATCCAATTTGGTGTCCACCAGGCGGCGGGTCACCACCGAGATCATGACGATCCCCAGGATCGTCATGACCACAGCAGCAGCCAAGAGGATGGACCCGATCACGCGGATCTGCAAGGAGGTTCGCCATAGTTCCCAGATCCGGGTGCGGATGCGGTGCGTATAGGAGGAAATGGTGGTTACTCTCCCTGCCCGGTCTTATAGCCCACACCTCGCACGGTGAGCACAATATGGGGGTTTTCCGGGTCCTTTTCAATCTTTGCGCGCAGGCGCTGCACATGCACATTGACCAGGCGGGTATCAGCCGCATTGCGATATCCCCACACCTCGCGCAGTAATTCTTCGCGGGTAAATACTTCCTGCGGGCGCCGCGCCAAGGTGGCCAGCAGGGAAAACTCCAACGGGGTTAGCGAGATCTCTTGCTCCCCGCGCTTAACGGTGTGCCCGGGGATATCGATGGTGAGGTCCCCCACCTCAATAACTTCGGAGGGGTCAGAGTCGCTGCGGCGCAGGCGGGCACGGATCCGCGCGATGAGTTCCTTCGGTTTGAAGGGTTTGGTGATGTAATCATCGGCTCCGGATTCCAGCCCCAGCACCACATCCACGGTGTCGGTTTTGGCGGTGAGCATCACAATCGGCACGGTGGAGTTTTGGCGGATGGTTCGGCAAATATCCACCCCATTCATGCCGGGCAGCATGAGGTCGAGCAGAATGAGGTCGGGTTGTTCGCGCTCGAAGGTGGGGACGGCATCATTGCCATCCATCACAGCGACCGGGTCGAAACCTTCGGCTTCTAAGACGATGGTGAGCATTTCCGCGATGGCGGGGTCGTCATCAACGACGAGAATTTTCGGTGCCATGGGGTGCATCTTCTCCTGAGTGCGTGGGACGTGAGCGACGAAGTTGTCATCTGCTTTATACAGTACGTGTTATCCGCGCAGGTGCTTCAAAATTTCTTCCGCAGAATCGGTAACCAGCCAGGGGCTTAACCAATTTTCTTCGGCGAGCTGGAGGTAGGCCTCAAAGGTGCGGGTTTGCAGGGTGTTGTCGCGCTCATAGGCATCCCGAGATCGTGTGGAATCCGCGGTTTCCCGGTTTCGTGCGCGCTGCGCGGCCGTCTGTGGATCAGTGCTTAGCAGCACTTGGAGGCGAGGAGTCGGCAAAGAAAGCTCCTCGCATTCCAGCTCTTTTACCCAGTTGGCGATCGCCCGATCCCCACTTCGAGCCATAGAGTACGCAGCATTAGAGGCGATATAGCGATCGCATAATAAAAGCTCCTCGCTCTCGGCGTATTTCTGCAAGGTATCTAAGGCCCCGTGGCGATCCAAGGCGAACATGGTGGCCATCCCATAAATGGAGTCCACCAGGTCCCCGCAGCCGCCATGTAGTGCGCGCGAGGCAAGATCAGCGTGGATGGATTCGCCATAGCGTGGGAAGCTCAGCACCTTAATGTCAATATGCGCACTGAGGTTTTTCACCAGGGTGTTTTTCCCGGCCCCATCAATTCCTTCGATGGCGATAATCATCGCGTCCTGCTCTCTTAGTCGCGGGCGTTGGTTTTAGGACAATGCCTCAATATAGAGGTCGATATCGTGCTCGGTTTCCACCGCCTCTAAGATTTCCACGGCGGCTTGGTGGAGCTTTTCACTCCCCTGCCCAATGAGTTCGCGGATAAAGGGGTAGTTATCGGCAACCTCTGCTGCTGAGAAGGGGGCCCCAGCCCAGATGGCGGCCAGCGTGGCGGCAGCTAGCCCATTATTTTCTTCCACGCTGGTGCTGGTTTCACCTTCAGCCAGCAGCACGCACGCATCGGTGACGGTGGCTAAAATATCTTCTTCTTCATAAGTGGTGAGTTCATCGAGGAAGTCGACGTTGTCGTCATTCTCGAACACCTCAATGTCCCAGGCGCCCATAGTGGCTGCACTTCTCCTTCACTAGCTGTGCCGTGTCTGTGTCTTTCATACCTCAGATTAAACAAGGTGTCATCATGCACCCGCGCGTTGTGTGGTGTCCCCTGCGGGTTTCACTCTCCTCGATTCAGCGAAGCATGAACTGCGTAAATGGCATAACACGCCTGGAGGCCCCCTAGATCGGGTTAATTTTTCCTTAATCTATTGTTTTCATAGCAAGAAGACCGTACATTTCTTGCCACAAGAGTCAGGACCACCCGCAACATAGTCGCCCTCTTTTGGGGAGGAACCGCAGTAGCGGGGTTAGTGCAGAGCAGTGATGGAAGTTAAGCAAAGACATGCAGTGATCTTCATTGTGGTCGGCTGCTTGCTTGCCTTAACAATCGGCTGGTTTGTGTGGCGTCTCAGTTCCCCGCCCATAATCCACCAGGCGCGGCATACCCTCGCCGAAAGCAGCCGAAGCTTAAGCACCCACCCTGCCTCCCCGAGCTCGGGAAGCAAAATTTTCAGCACCTCCCATGTTGATATGCCCACCCCGGATCGTTTGGTTGAGGTGCAGCGTGATGATCCTTTTCTAGCCCCTCATGCCTATATTGCGCCGCGCGCGGTGCCCGCGGTTCCGACGCGGTTTTTTCGCCCGCCGAGCCAGGGTGAAGATGGGGTGATTGCTGCGCCTGCGCCAGCGAGCTCCGCGCGTGAGCAGAGTACCTCCGTGGCGCCGCCGCCGGTGGCTTCGACGAGTGCGAGTTCTTCTTCTAAGGTGCCGCTTCCGCCCGCGCCCACGCAGTCTTCCCCGATGGAGCCCACGCCGACGGAGCCTTCTCCTGTGGAACCTTCACCGACCGAGCCAACTCCTACGGAACCTGCGCCGACGGAGCCCCCGGAAACTACCGAGACCACGGAAAGCAGCTCGACGACGACTAGCACCCCGAGTCCGACGCCGAGTGTGAGCCCAAGTGCCACACCAAGCCCAAGCTTCAGTCCGAGTCCGACACCGAGTTTCACACCGACAATGACGACTTCCCCAACGCCGACTGTGACACCGACTGCGAGTGCAAGCCCGAGCGTGACACCTCAGACGAGCTAGGTGGTGGCGATAAAGAGTTCCGCGGTGGTGTCCGCAGCAATGTTTTTCGCCTGCGTTGCGGGGTCGCTGGCGGAAATCCATAGTGATTCGGTGGGCTGAATTTCTTTATCGCCCACACTGATCTGCCCGCGAATGCACAGCGCAATAACGGGGCCGGGGAAGTCGATAGTTAATTCTTCGCCGGGCTTTAAGAGGTGGCGGAAGAGGCGATATTCCTTAGCGGGGACCGGGTATTCCTGATGTGGGTTTTCGCCATCGCGGGCAACAATTGGCTCCGCCATGGAGTGGAAATCCAGGACTTTGACTAATTCCGGGACGTCCACGTATTTGGAGGTAAGGCCGCCGCGTAAAACATTGTCGGAATTCGCCATGATTTCTACACCCATGCCGCGAATATAGGCGTGCAGGTGGCAGGCGGCGAGGTAGACGGCCTCGCCGGGTTGGAGACGCACATGGTTGAGCAGCAGCGCCCCTAATACGCCGACGTCCCCGGGGTAACGCTCATTGAGCTGGATGATGTTGTTTAGGCAAAAGCCCATCCAGTCTTGGCGATCGCGGTGCGGTTGGGCGGCGTTAATGAGTGCCTCGATAAGCCCGTGGCGGACGGTGCCGGGAATGGTGATCCAGGTGGTAAATAGGGCCCGTAAATTCGCGCTCTCGCAGGCTGGGTTTTCTTCCAGCATGGTGAGATAGCGGTCCAATTCGGGGCAATTGAGCAGCTCAAATAGTTCCCGGGTTTTCTCCAAGGGACGGAAACCAGCCATGGCGTCGAATTCGGTTAACGCCACAATTAACTCAGGTTTATGGTTTGGGTCCTTGTAATTGCGATTCGGGGCACTTAGTGCAATACCGGCCGCGTTTTCTCGCTCAAATCCCTCGCGCGCAATGGCACTGGAGGGGTGCGCCTGCAGGGACAGTGGCTCATCGGCGGCCAGAATTTTCAATAAGAAAGGCAGTTCGCCGTGGAAAGCGCCGGCAACATCGCGCCCTAAGTAGTGCACCGGGTCGGTGGCGATCACATCATCAAGGCCGCGGGCCTTTTCCCCTACCCCGAGGGTTGCTGGGGCTGCTGGGTGCGCGCCGTACCAAATCTCAGCTTCGGGTTTTTCAGTGGCGGGTTCGCCACGCAGTCCAGAGATGAGGCTGCGTGAGCCCCAGGGGTAGGCCCGGGTACTTCCGTGCAGCTGCTGCATCTACTTTTCCTCCGCTTCTTCACCATCATAAATTGCCGCGGCGACTCCCCTGACCATCAAGGTCAGCGCTATTGCCAGCGGACTTAAAGCTTGTTCATGTACCTCAGAAGGTATTTCAATGCGGGCTCCTGCGGGAACATGTAATGCTTCCGCACCAGCATCAGCCAACGTCGATGACCAAACAACAACCCTCAACGGTAGCACCGCCGCGGGGCCATCAATCAGCGGATCATAAAAGATGTCATCGACTTCACCACTACGGGAGGCTTCGGCTTCCGCCACTAACACCTCGGATAATTCGACGGGTTCCACCAAACCACAGCTCATCGCCTTAGCCGCCCATTCGGCGGCCACGCAGCGTGCCACCGCCCGCGGGATCTGCGGGCAGCGGGGCTCGAAGGTGTGCAGTACGCGGTGTCCGCTTGCCGCCAAAGCTAATTGGCGTGCTGGGTTAAGAACCTCATCACGGTTGGGGGCGCAGCTTTCTAATTCCTGGTCCACAGCATCCGCGAGCTCACCGTAGTTTTCTTCTGACTTACCGCTGGCCTGGTGAATCAGTTGGTGCACCGCGATGACTACCCGGCTTAGGGAGATCTTTTCGGGGTGAGCGCCTCCGGCGGGAAGTTCGGCGCGCAGCACTGCACTGGGGAGATCATCTTCTGCCAAGCCCTGGCCACAGCCCACTACCACGGTGGGGCAACCGCGCTGCGCAGCGATGCTGATGGCTTGGAGGTGTTCTTCTTGCAGCTGTGGGCCGGCAGCACAGAGCACATCTAGGGGCCCGATATAGTCCGGGAGCGTGTGCGTGATGAGTACCGGGAGCGGGAGAGGCTCGTTAAGACTGATGGCGAGCTCGGCGGCGCGGCGGGCGCGTTCGGAGCTAACTAGGACCACGATGCTGCGCGGGTGGAGTTCCTTGAGGCCGAGGGGGTCACCTGACAGGCTGTTGCTGATGGCGCGGATGTGGGCGCCTTCGTGGGCGAGGTCGAAAAATTGGGCTTCTTCGGCAGCCTTGTGAGAATGGTCCACGGTGATCGGAGAGGTCCCTTCTATAACTTGCTGCGCGAATATCGCTTTTCTGTTTTCTTAACGTGCGCAAGCCCTGGAAGGTTCCCTCATCCGATTGGGTGGCTGGGGGTTGGTTAGTTGCGGATGATCCCGAGAATTTCTTCAACTAGGTGATCGACCTCGGTTTTTGTGGGTGCTTCCACGTTCAGGCGAAGCAGCGGCTCCGTATTGGAGGCGCGGAGATTGAACCAGGCTGGGGTGCCTTTAAGGCTGACGGTGACACCGTCGAGTTCATCGACCTCGGCGATGCGATCAGCAAAAGCATCCAGGACTGCTTGGGTGGCGGCACATTGGTCCGCCACGGTGGAGTTGATCTCGCCGCTGGCTGCATACCGGGTGTATTCGGCCATGAGTTGGGAAAGCTGCTGGGTGCCTTCACCTAGGGCGGCGAGAACATGCAAGGCGGCGATGATGCCGGAGTCGGCGTTATAGAAATCAGCGAAGTAGTAGTGCGCGGAGTGCTCGCCACCGAAGGTCGCGCCGGTTTCGGCCATGGTGGCTTTGATGAAGCTATGGCCCACGCGGGTGCGAATGGCGGTGCCGCCATTTTCGCTAATGATTTCTGGGACCGCTCGGGAGGTAATGAGGTTGTGGATGATCTTCGCGCCGGGGTTAGTAGCTAGGTAGCGTTTGGCCACCAGACCGGTGATGGCGGAGGGGCTAACGGGTTGGCCTTTTTCATCCACCACGAAGCAGCGGTCCGCGTCACCATCAAAGGCAAGACCAATATCGGCACCAACCTCTGGGGTGAATTTTTGAAGATCCACGAGGTTCTTGGGATCTAGCGGGTTGGCCTCGTGGTTGGGGAAGGTGCCATCGAGTTCGAAGTACAAGGGCTTTAGTTCGATGGGTAGGCCACGGAATACTTCCGGGACGGTGAGCCCGGCCATGCCATTGGCGGCATCCACGGCAACAACCAGCGGGCGGATATTCTGCAGGTCCACCAGTTCGCGGAGGTGCTGGGCGTAGTCGCTGAGGATATCGGAGCTGGTGATATTGCCCGGCTCCACATCAAGGTCATCAAGGCCTTCGACCAGATAGTTGATGATTTCTCGGAGGCCGGATTCTTGACCGACTGGGGTGGCTCCAGCGCGGCAGAGTTTGATGCCATTGTATTTGGCTGGGTTGTGGCTGGCGGTGAACATGGCGCCGGCGCTATTGCGGCTACCGGCGGCATAGTAGAGCTCATCTGTGCTGGCTAGGCCGATGATATCGACGTTGAGTCCACGTGCTGCGGCTCCTTCGGCGAAGGCTTGCGCGAGTTCCGGGGAGCTGGGGCGCATGTCATAGCCGATGCTGAGGTTGGTTTCTCCTTCGTGGCGGAGGAGCTCACCATAGGCTTCGCCGAGGTCTCGGACGAAGGGGACGGTGATGTCTTCTCCTACTACGCCGCGAACATCATAGGCTTTGATGATGCGCTGCAGTTCATCGCGGGTATAGGTGCCGGCTGAGATACTCATGGAGCGTGTGCTGTCCTTAAATTTGGGCCGAGAATAGTGTGGGTGAGATCAGGCGTGATTCTATCCTTGGCAGAGCAAAGCGCTGGTACTGCGTACTGTGGATTCAATAATCTCACAGTGAACTCCCAGTGCCAGCGCTTAAATAGGTGTGAGTTTTAATCTTCGAGATCTTCGGTGCGGATGAGCCTGAGGTGTGCGCGGCGGGCTTCTTTCTTGCGCTCGCGATACACCGGGTGGCGGCCGGGATCTGGGGTGGCTTGGAAATCATGGGGTTCCATGAGCCCTGAACCGTGGCGTTGGGGGCCAAGGCCGGCTTCACGGACGGCTTCGGCTAAGGCGGTGAGGTCATCATCATCGTCTTGTTGGATGGTGTCTACCCGCAGCATTTCCCACCCCAGCGGTGCGGTGATGCGCTGTGCGTGTTCTTCGCATAGGTCCCAAGAGTGCGGATCAGATTGGGGTGCCAAAGGGCCTACGACGGCGGTGGATTCAGCGTAGGCGTAGGTCAGTGTTGCGACGGCGGGTTTACCGCATGCGGGACGAGAACAGCGACGAAATTGACTCACGAATCAGAAGTCTAGATGTTAACTTGAGGTTTTTGTAGCCCACCCCCGGCGCGGCACCTTAAGTGCCTGGCATCGAGCGCCTAATCTAGGCCGCATGCACACCAGGGCTTTTCGGGATAAACGCGGGCGCGGTCTTCGGGGTCCGTTGCTTCCGGAAGGAGTGCCGCGGCGGCGCACCAGGGCACAGGCTTTTGACCGTGCGGTGTTGGAGGCCTATGCCCCGATCTATCACATGTTCCCGGAGCAATTAGCCGCTTTGGATATTGCGGTGGATACCGTCCCGCGGATGCGTTTGCGCGCTGATATGACGGTGCTGCCGGATGAGATTTTTGCGGATGGTCCGGTGCCTTTGGGCCGGATTATTCCGGCGGGGATTGATCGCCATAACCGTCCAACGCGGGCGCGTTTGGTGGTTTTCCGGATGCCTGTGGAAGAACGCGCCGCTAACTCAGCGCAGCGCGCTGAGCTTTTGCATGTGGTGATGACCTCTTTAGTGGCGACCCATTTGAACCTGGATCCGCGGGATATTGACCCGGATTTCCAGTGGTAGGGGATAGTTTTTAGCCTAGGCGACGCTTGAGGCGGCGGCGTTCACGATCAGAAAGCCCACCCCAGATACCGAAGCGCTCATCATGCTCTAGGGCGTATTCCAAGCATTCATCGCGGACTGAGCATGCTTGGCAGATGCGCTTTGCTTCACGGGTGGATCCTCCCTTTTCTGGGAAGAATGCCTCTGGGTCGGTTTGTGCACAGAGGGCTTGGTCTTGCCATTCTTGTTCCACTGCCCCGAAGAGATCGTCGAGGCTTAATTCCATGGCAGAGCCACTACGGATAACGGCGTTGTCAGCCATATCTTCCACGCCATCATCCTTTCCTTGGGGGCCTGCAAGTAACACTGGTGTGATTACACACCGATCCACTAGATATCGTCAACCCAATTGGGTGATCTTGGGGTGAGAAAATCAGAAAGAGCACGTCAATATTCACACCAGTCACACCACTTACATCAACCACTCTTCGGGGGTAAACAAAGGGGGTACTACATGTAGTGGTGTGCCTATGTTTTCATAACAAGGTCGGCGTGTCGCTCCACCTAAAAGCTAGGCATCTGAACTAAAGCGAATGCCGGTATCCGGGATGACCACACCCGGCCAAATGCGCATCCCGGCGCGCAGTTCGCAGCGTGCCCCAATCTGGGCGCCTTCGCCGATCACGCAGTCACTAATACGACAATTCGCGCCGATGGTGACCCCGGAGGCAATGATCGAATTTTTGATGATGGCGCCGGGTTCGATGGTGACTCCATCGAAAACCACCGTGTCATCGAGACGGCAGCCAGCACCGATCTCAGTTCCGCGGCCAACGGCGGTACCGCCCACGAGAATCACGCCATCACGAATGCCGGCGGTTTCATCAACAAGGGCTTCACCAGTGCGTCCACTCAGCAGCGGGGAACGTGCAATGCCGCGCACCAAGTCGGAGCTTCCGCGCACGAAGTCTTCCGGGCGTCCCATATCCCGCCAGTAGGCGGCATCGACATGCCCGAAGACTCGGGCACCTTCGACGAGGAATTGCGGGAAGGTTTCGCGCTCCACCGACACGACGCGGCCGGTGGGGATCTTGGCGATCATTTCTTTGCGGAAGACATAGCAGCCGGCGTTGATTTGATCGGTCGGCGGATCTTCGGTTTTTTCCAGGAAGTCGGTGACGCGGCCTTCGCTATCGGTGGGTACGCAACCGAAGGCGCTGGGGTCCGCTACGCGCACAAGGTGCATGGTGACATCGGCTTGGTGGGCCTCATGGGTGGCGAGAATGCCGCTGAGATCTGTTCCCGCCAACACGTCACCATTGAAGATCATGGCGTTGTCATAGCGCAGTTTGTCATAGACATTGCGGATGGCTCCGCCGGTGCCGAGGGCTTCTTTTTCTACGACGTATTCAATCTCAAGACCCATATCGGAGCCATCTCCGAAGTATTCTTCGAAGACTTCAGCCCGGTAACTGGTGCCGAGGATGACGTGGGTGATTCCAGCTTCGGCGATGCGGGCCAGCAGGTGCTTGAGGAAGGGGTAGCCGGCGGTGGGCAACATCGGCTTTGGGGTGTTGACCGTCAGGGGACGCAGTCGCGTGCCCTTGCCGCCGACCAGGATGACGGCGTCAGTGGTGTGTGCAGAACTCATCTCGGATTAATCCTCTTCCTTCTTGGCGCGGCGCTGCTTGGCGCAGCTCACCGCAATCAGGCCACGAACTTTCAGGCCCACCCATAAAGCGGCGCGCACTGGGGCTAGATACCAGGCGCTGAGTCGGTCAGCTTGGTAGCGATAGGCGCTGGCGTGGTGGGCGGGCAATACTACTTCCGGGTGTTTGCCTGCAGAATGTCCCTTGTCGTGACTAATTTCAGCGCGTGGGCAATACACATTGCTATAGCCTGCGCGCCCTAAACGATCTCCGAGGTCCACGTCCTCCATGTACATGAAGTAGCGCTCATCGAATCCGCCGATTTCCTCGAAGGCATCCCAGCGAAGCAATAAACAGGATCCGGAGAGCCAGCCACAGGTGTGCTCGCTATCCATATCGTGTTCGGCGAGATACGCCTGCGAGAAGGGGTTGCTCTTCCACACGGCACCTAAAAGGGCATGCCCGATGCCGTTTTTGAGGTTGGGAAGGTTGCGTGCTGAGGGATAGATGCTGCCATCAGCTTCCCGGATCAGCGGCCCGACGGCGCCAGCTTGTGGGTGGCGGCGGGCACAGGCAATTAGTTCCTCGACGGCGCCTGGGGTGAAGACGACGTCGGGGTTGCTGACTAAGAAGAACTCGGGATCGACCTGCCGCTGTTCTTTGAGGAATGTGGCGGCCATGTTAATTGCGGAGCCATAACCGATATTTCCGCCGGTGGGCAGGAAGGTGATATTCGGGCGGTCGGCTGCTTCTTTTTCTGGAACCCCGTCGGTGGAGCCATTGTCAGCGAGGATGATCTCCACATCGGTGGGTAGGGAGTCCAGGAAGGCACGCAGGTGCCGGCCGGGCGAGTAGGTCACCGTAATGACACCCAGGGGTTGCTGGGTACTCGATACGGGTTCTGGCTGAGGGGTAGTCACAACCTTCAGAGGGTACCGGTCACAGCCCGGAAAACCCCATTACGCCACTCTGGCAGAGCCCGTGAGGAGGCTAGAACTGACCAGGCAGGCCGGGGCGCCGCGGTGGGATATTCGGCGGTGGAGATGGGGCGAACGCGCTGTGGATCCGCGCCGATGGCTTGGAAGATTTCACGGGCTAACTCGCACCAGGTAGCTTGGCCGCTACCGACGAGATGCAGCAGCTCAGCGCTATTTTCCTCAGCTACTAGATCCCAGAGGGCGCGGGCTAAGTCAACCACGTAGGTGGGGTTGCCGTATTGGTCATCCACGACGGTGATTTCTTGGGCTGGGTCGCCGGTGGCTAGGCGGATCATGGTGCTGAGGAAGTCACGGTGATCTGGCAGCAGATTCCCGGAATATACCCAGGCGGTCCGAATGGTTGTGACCTCGGGGCGGCCGCGTAAGGTCAGTTCTCCGGCTAGTTTGCTGCGCCCATAAACGGTGGCTGGTAACCCAGTGGGGTCTTCTGGTTTTAGGGGGCGTTGAGGTTGCTCGGGGCCGAAAACATAGTCGGTGGAAATATGCAGGAGCCGGGCGCCGATGGTTTCGCAGTGTTCGGCAAGCAGTGCTGGGCCGATGGTGTTGACCGCTACGGCAGCCGGGATATTGCTTTCGGCTTGGTCCACCGCGGTATAGGCGGAGGCATTAATAACAACATCGCACGGGGTGATGGCTGTAAGTTGCTCGCGGTCGCTGATATCTAATTGTTGGTGCGTGTAGGCGCGGATATGAGTGTGTGGCGGCGCGCAAAGCTGTAGGGCTGTGCCGAGTTGGCCGGAGGCACCGAGAATGCTGACCTTCATAATGTGTGTTCGCGGCTCCTCAGAAAATGGTGGCAAAAGCTTCGCCGGTGGATCTGTGACTTAAGGATAGTGTCAAGGATTTTCGCTCCGGGTGCCACGCTAGGACTAAACTTCCCCGTGATGAGCTCACTTCACTATCGTTTTTTAGCTGCGCTCTAGTACCCACACCTAGCTCATATTCTCCCTAGGGAAGACATCTGTGACGAACCGATACCGTAACGCCCGCGAGATTCAGGCCCCGCCAGTCCCCCGCGCGGAGACTGCACAGGCCGGCCCTGCGTTCCTTAAAACCCTCATGGCGCTCTTAGCTGTACTCGTCATGGGTGTCAGTGGCCTGGGCTATTTCTCGGTTGGGCGGATCGGTAATGAGGTCACCAGCTCCGGAAAGCTGGAGTTGGGTGCTTCCGGCAAAGGCACGAAGGGACAAACCCTTGATGGTGCCGTGGATATTTTGTTGGTGGGTAGCGATTCGCGTTCTGATGCGCAGGGCAACCCGCTGACCCCGGAAGAGATTGAGCAACTACGTGCCGGTGATGAAGAAGGTATCGACAACACCGACACCTTGATGGTTATTCGTATCCCCAATGACGGGAGCTCCGCCACCGCCATTTCCATTCCCCGTGACACCTATGTGCACGAAGAGGGCTATGGGAATATGAAGATCAATGGCGTCTATGGGGTGCATAAGCATGCTCGCGAAGAAGAATTAGTCGCCGAGGGGAAGCTCACGGATCGCCAGATCCAATTAGAAGCCAAACGCGCTGGCCGCCAGGGCTTGATTCGGGCTATTGATAAGCTCACCGGCGTTTCCATCGACCACTATGCCGAGGTTGGACTTTTGGGCTTCGTGCTTCTTACCGACGCTGTGGGTGGTGTCGAGGTGTGCTTGAACGAGCCGGTAGAAGATGAGTTCTCCGGCGCTAATTTCCCGGCGGGCCGCCAAACCCTCAATGGTGCTGATGCTTTGTCCTTCGTGCGCCAACGCCATGGTCTACCCCGCGGGGATTTGGATCGTATTGTGCGCCAGCAGGCGTATATGG
This sequence comes from Corynebacterium spheniscorum, assembly GCF_900113445.1. GTDB lineage: Bacteria > Actinomycetota > Actinomycetes > Mycobacteriales > Mycobacteriaceae > Corynebacterium > Corynebacterium spheniscorum. The sequence goes on along the minus strand of NZ_FOPJ01000001.1, from coordinate 255,513 downwards.
CTTCGCTGGTAAACAAGGTGCTGGCCGCCGGTACGTTGACCAATCCTTCGAAACTGTCGGATATGGGTGCCGCGGTGGAGCGCTCGGTGGTCATTGATGAAGGCTGGGATGTGCTGTCCTTTGCCACGCAATTGCAAAACCTTGCTGGCGGCAATGTCACCTTCACAACTATCCCGGTGACTTCGATTGATGGTGTCGGCGACTATGGCGAATCCATCGTGACTGTGGATAAACACGAGGTGCATCGCTTTATGAAGACGCTGCTGGGTGAGGATGATCAAGCCCAAAGCGCTGCTGATAAGAAGAAGGCTGCCGAAGATGCCAAGGATGAAGCACTACGCAGTGCCTTGGCGGACAAGTCGCTGCATGTGCTTAATGCCGGGACTACCCCAGGTACCGCAGGCCGAATCGCTGCGCACCTTCATGACAAGGAGCTCTCGATAAGCGCCATCGCCAACGCTGAACCTGGTGTTTATACCAAGAGCCAGGTGGTAGCGGCTAGCGCCAGCGATCCGGCGGCGAAAGCTTTGGCGGATTATTTGGGTGTTTCGGTGACCACGAATGCTGGTTTGGATTCACAGACCTTGATTGTGGTGGCTCATGATGATTACCAGGGCCCATTGGGGGATCAGGCCATCGATGAGACTGACCTGCAAGCGGAACGCGATGAAGTTGGGCAGCCTGGTACTGCCGGTGCGGTGGAGCCTGGCCCGAAGATTGATGCTGGCGGCGACGGGCCCCGCTGCGTGAATTAACTGCCTACGATGGGAGGGCATGGACTTGCTTTCCCATCTACTTAAGGCCGATCCTTCTAGTCCCCGTCTGACCATTTATGACGAGAAGGTGGGGGCGCGCCTGGATTTTTCCGCATTGACGCTGGATAACTGGGCGGCGAAGGTCGGCAATATGCTCAATGAGGAATTCGACCTGGAAGAAGGAAACCGGATCCTCATTGATCTGCCGGTGAATTGGCACACCGTGGTGATTGTTTTGGGGGCGCTTGCTGCCGGCGTGGACGTGGATTTAACCTCCCCAGCATCACATACCGAAAGTGATGCTGAAGTGGTGTTCACGAGTTTGGATCGCGCAGATATTTATCAGGATGCGGAGCTGGTGATTGTCACCGAGGATCCCTTCGGCCGCGGCGTGGTAGAAACCGGGGGTACCTTGCCCGAAGGTGCGGTGGATTTTGGCCCTGGGGTGCGCTTCTTCGGAGACCAATACCCCTACCCCACTGCGAAGCTCCCAGAGATCCTCAATGGACCCATCGAAGCAACCGAAGGTGCTCGGGTGCTGGGAACTGGCTGGTCAGAATGGGCCGGGTTTAGGCGGCAGGTATTAGAGCCGCTTGCGGTTGGTGGGTCCACGGTGATTGTGGCTGGCATGGTGGGCACCGAGCGGCTTAGCGAAATTGCCGAGGCGGAGAAGATCGATATCAGGCTGTAGCAAGGGGTGTGTTGTGGGGGTTATTGGCGCCGCCTTGCTGTGAGGTGCACTGGTAGTCTTCGAAAGCATGGCAACGGTCACCTATGAGAATGTCAGCATCCGCTACCCCGGCGCGGAAAACCCCAGCGTAAGTGAGCTGAATCTGGAGATCGCTGATGGCGAGTTCCTGGTTCTAGTGGGGCCTTCAGGTTGCGGCAAGTCCACGACCTTGCGTGCTTTAGCTGGGTTGGAGGCTGTGGAGTCCGGGCGCATCCTGATTGATGATCAAGATGTCACCCGGATGGAACCAGCGCAACGAGATATTGCGATGGTCTTCCAAAACTACGCCCTCTATCCACACATGACGGTGGCCAAGAATATGGGTTTTGCATTGAAGCTGGCGAAACTGCCGCAGGCGGAAATCAAAGCGAAAGTGGAAGAAGCCGCTGAGCTTTTGGGGTTGACCGAGTTTTTGGATCGTTTGCCGAAGGACCTTTCTGGTGGGCAACGCCAGCGTGTAGCGATGGGCCGTGCGATTGTGCGTAACCCCAAGGTCTTCTTAATGGATGAGCCGCTATCTAACTTGGATGCGAAGCTGCGCGTCCAGACCCGCGCTGAAGTGGCTGCTTTGCAACGCCGTTTAGGAACCACCACCGTGTATGTGACCCACGACCAGGTGGAAGCTATGACCATGGGTGATCGGGTGGCGGTGCTTAAAGATGGAATCCTGCAACAAGTGGCCCCACCGAAGGAACTGTATTTGAAGCCGCGTAATGAGTTCGTGGCTGGGTTTATTGGTTCCCCGGCCATGAATCTCTTCCCCGCTGAGAACCTCACCTTGGGGGTGCGACCGGAACACATGGAGATCCTGCAGCATGGCTCCGATGCCCCAGCTGGGTGGCGGGATCTGCAGGGGACCGTGGATATCGTGGAGGAATTAGGTTCCGAAAGCTATGTCTATGCCACCTGTGAGCTAGAAAATGGCGGTAGTGCGCGGCTGGTTGCTCGGCTCAAGGATGCGGACAGCCCGGCGCGCGGGGATCAGGTGCGTTTTGCTTATGATCCGGCGGTGGCGCACCGTTTTGACCCCACAAGTGGGGAAAGAATTTAGGATTTAGGAAAGATAGGGCAGCCTATTCAATCCCCAACAAGAGGGTGATGTGGGCAACATCTTTCCCAGAATGGCTGGCATCGTCACTAGATGTCACTAGATTGAAGTCACCGCGTCCATATTGAAAGGTGTTTAACTCCTATGACGTACTCTCTCACCCGCTCCAGCCGTATGCGCCGCACCGGCGCCGCCCTGGCCGCCACTGCTCTGGTTGCCACCGTGGGTCTGGCTGGTTGCTCCTCCGATGACTCCGCTTCCGGCGATAAGTCTGCTGATAAGAGCACTGCTGCCAAGTCCGATAAGAAGGATGATGCTGCGGGCGACCGTGGCCCCATCACCTTCGCCATGGGCAAGAATGACACCGACAAGATCATCCCGGTGATCGAGAAGTGGAATAAGGCCCACCCGGATGAGCAGGTAACTCTCAATGAGCTTGCCGGTGAAGCCGATGCCCAGCGTGAAACCCTGGTGCAGTCCCTGCAGGCCGGCAATGATGACTATGACGTCATGGCCCTGGATGTTGTGTGGACCGCGGACTTCGCTGCCCACCAATGGTTGGCTCCGCTGACCGATGACCTGAAGGTTGATACCTCTGGTCTGCTGCCGGCCACCGTGGAATCTGCCACCTACAACGGCACCCTCTACGCCCTGCCGCAGAACACCAATGGTCAGCTGCTCTTCCGTAACACCGAATTGGCCCCGGAGGCCCCCGGTAATTGGAAGGAATTGGCTGACTCCTGCGCTTCCGTTAAGGATGCCGGCAAGGATTGCTTGACTGTTCAGCTCAAACAGTACGAAGGCCTGACCGTGAACACCGCTGGCTTCATTGAAGGCTGGGGCGGCCACGTCCTGGATGCCGATGGCAAGCCTGCTGTTGACTCTGCCGAAGCCAAGGCTGGTCTGCAGGCCATGGTTGATGGCTACAACGACGGTGTGATCTCCAAGAACTCGGTGTCCACCACTGAGGAAGAGACCAACCTCGCCTTCGTTGCTGGTGACACCGCTTATGCCATCAACTGGCCCTACATGTTCACCAATGCTGGGGAGGACACCTCCGCAGTCAAGGGCAAGTTCGAAGTCCAGCCGCTGGTCGGTAAGGATGGCGTGGGTGTTTCCACCTTGGGTGGTTATAACAACGGCATCAACGTGAACTCCAAGCACAAGGCCACTGCCCGTGACTTCATCGAGTTCATCATCAATGAGGAAAACCAGACCTGGTTCGCGGATAACTCCTTCCCGCCGGTGTTGGCTTCCATCTACGATGATGCCTCCCTGGTCGAGAAGTACCCCTACCTCCCGGCTCTGAAGGAATCTCTGGAAAACGCGGCACCGCGTCCGGTGAGCCCCTTCTACCAGTCCATCTCTAAGGCCATCCAGGACAACGCCTATGCTGCCCTGACCTCCGGTAAGAGCGTCGATGATGCCACTGCCGATATGAAGGCAGCTATCGAAAACGCCTCCTAGATTCGCCCCTAGAGAAAAGGCTCTTACACCCTGATGCCTAAGCAAGCCAGATCCGCTGGACTCCTGATTGCCCCCGCCTTGCTCGTGTTGGCGGTGGTGATCGGTTATCCCATCGTCCGCGCGATCTGGCTTTCTTTTCAGGCAGATAAGGGCCTTGACCCGACCACCGGCATGTTCGCCGAAGGTGGCTTCGCCGGTTTCGACCACTACCTCTATTGGTTAACCCAAAGGTGCATGAGCCCATCTGGGAAAGTCAGCACCTGCCCGCCCGGGGTGTTATCAACTGACTTCTGGCCGGCACTAAGAATCACGCTTTTCTTCACCGTGGTGACCGTTACCCTAGAAACCATTTTGGGGATGGCGATGGCCCTGGTGATGAACCGTGAGTTCCGGGGCCGCGCGCTGGTGCGTGCCGCGGTGCTGGTGCCCTGGGCGATTCCTACCGCGGTGACCGCGAAGCTCTGGCAGTTCATCTTCGCGGACCGCGGCATAGTGAACTCTTTATTAGGCACCCAGATTTCTTGGACCACTGATCCGGTGTATGCGCGTGCCGCGGTGATTGTGGCGGACGTGTGGAAAACCACGCCCTTTATGGCGCTGCTGATTCTGGCGGGATTGCAGATGATCCCTAAGGATGTGTATGAAGCAGCGCGGGTGGATGGGGCCTCTGTTGTGCAACAATTCACCAAAATTACGTTGCCGCTGGTGAAGCCAGCGCTGATGGTGGCGGTGCTTTTCCGCACCTTGGATGCGCTGCGTATGTATGACCTGCCGGTGATTATGATTTCGGCTTCCTCCAACTCCCCCACTGCCACGATTTCGCAGTTGGTGGTGGAGGATATGCGCCAGAATCACTTCAACTCGGCTTCCGCGCTATCAACCTTGATCTTCCTGCTCATCTTCTTCGTGGCCTTTGTGATGATCCGCTTCTTAGGTGCTGATGTGGCTGGGGATCGCGCGAAGAAGAAGCAAGCTAAGCGCAATGACCGCGAGGCTAAGAAGAAGATCATGGCGCCCGGTAAAACCCCGGAGCCGGAGTTGATTCTGGCGCAGGATTCTCAGGAGGGGCAGTCGCGATGAGCCATAAGGTCCGGAGCTTTATTGCCAACTATCTTGGGCTCATCCTGATTTTGGTGTGGGGTTTGGCGCCCTTTTATTGGATGGTTATTACCGCCCTGCGCCATAAGGACTACACCTTTGATACTCGCCCCTACCCGGTGCATGTGACCTTAGAAAATTTCCAGGATGCGCTGGCAACTGATAAGGGCAATGACTTTTTGGCAGCTATTGCTAACTCGCTGCTGATTGGGTTGGTGACGACTTTCTTGGCAGTCATGGTTGGGGTATTTACCGCCTATGCCCTAGCCCGCCTGGATTTCCGCGGTAAGGGCATTGTGACCGGCATTGTGTTGGCGGCCTCAATGTTTCCGGGTATTGCGTTGGTGACCCCGCTTTTCCAGCTCTTTGGTGACCTGGGGTGGATTGGTTCCTACAAGGCGCTGATTATTCCGAATATTTCTTTTGCGTTGCCGCTGACGATTTATACCTTGGTGAGTTTCTTCCGCCAGCTGCCTTGGGAGTTGGAGGAAGCAGCCCGGGTTGATGGTGCTAGCCGTGGGCAGGCGTTTAGGAAAGTACTCTTACCGCTGGCGGCGCCGGCATTATTTACCACCGCGATTTTGGCTTTCATTGCTACCTGGAATGAGTTCATGTTGGCCAAGCAGCTATCGACTACGGATACTGAACCGGTGACGGTGGCGATTGCGCGCTTCTCGGGGCCGAGTTCCTTTGAGTTCCCTTATGCCTCGATTATGGCGGCGGGATCTTTGGTGACTATTCCGCTGATCATTATGGTGTTGCTCTTCCAGAAGCGGATCGTTTCGGGCCTGACGGCTGGCGGTGTTAAGGCCTAAGGTTGCGCTGCTACCCTAGGTGTCTATGTCGCGAAAAGAACCTCAGGATGTGGACCACAGCGCTTCGCGGCGCCGTGAATTGCAATGGGATGCGGCATTGGGGTTCTCGGGGTTTTTCACGGTGGTAGCGGTAATCCAAGCAGTGCTGAATTTGCTGCAGCCAGAACCGGCGTTATGGCCCGCTGTTCTCGCTTTAGTGATGGTGGTGTGTCAAACTTCCCTGTGGAGATATACCCGCAGCAAAAAATAACCGCCCAGCCACCGGGTCTCGAGTAAAGCAAAACTCCCAGGACGAATGCCCTGGGAGTGTGCTGTGTGCGGAGAATTATTTCTCGGTGGCGGTCATGACGGTTTCGCCGGCGGCAGCGTCCATGGAGAGCTCGCTGGTGGCGAATTTCTGGCCATTGGAGACCACCACGATGGTGGCCAGGGAAGGAACCTTGGTGGCGGTTTCTTCGCGATTATCGAGGCGGACGACCGGTTCGCCAGCTTCGACGCGATCGCCCTGGGCCTTGATCTTGGTGAAGCCATCGCCCTTGAGGCTGACGGTATCGACACCGATGTGAACGAGGACCTCTACCCCGGAATCGGCGCGCACCGCGAAGGCGTGGCCGGTGGGGAAAAGAACGATGATGTCGCCGGAAACGGGCGAGCAGATTTCATCACCGGCGGTGTCCACAGCGAAACCTTCGCCGAGGGCGCCACCAGAGAATGCGGGGTCTGGGACCTCGCTGAGCGGCAGGATTTTACCTGCAGTGGGCGAAACGATCGCCGTACCTGCAGTTTTCTTCTTCTTGCCGAAGCCGAACATTATTCCTCCAAATCGAGATGGTTGTGCGCGGATTAGTCGTCTATTCCGAGGATATCCGCAATGGTGTTCTTGTACAGGACGGCCTTAGCGCCATAGACGGCCTGCACGCCGCCGGAGACATCGAAAACATCCGCGGCACCGAGCCCCTTGAGGCGATCGCGATCGACCTGTGCGGAGTCACGGACGGAGACGCGCAGGCGGGTGATGCAGGCATCAATATCCTCAATGTTTTCCGGGCCACCCAAGGCGGCGAGGATCTGCTCGGATTCAGCGCGCAGAGCATCCTTCTTGGGGGTGCTGGCGGAAGAAGCAGCGGTGGCGGCAGCCCCGGAATCTGCTTCGGTGTCGCTGAGGTGGCCGGGGGTAGCAACCTGGAAGCGGCGGACATACCAACGGAAGACCACGTAGTAGAGCGCGAACCAGAAGATGCCGACCGGGATGACATACATCCAGTGGGTCTTGTCTTGGCCTTGGAAAACACCGAAGAGCAGGTAGTCGATCAAACCGCCGGAGAAGGTATTACCGATGCGGATTTGCAGCAGATCAGCGATGGCAAAGCTGAGGCCATCGAAGAAAGCGTGGACCACGTAGAGCACCGGGGCAACAAAGAGGAACATGAATTCCAGAGGTTCGGTGATACCGGTGATAAAGGAGGTCAGGGCGACACCGAGGAAAAGGCCGGCGTAGCGGCGGCGACGTTCCTTAGGCACGCAATGGTACATAGCCAGCGCGGCACCGGGTAGGCCGAACATCATGGTGTCGAAGCGGCCGGCGAAGTAGCGGGTGCCTTCGGTGAACAGGCCCTGGTGTGCGGGGTCGGCGAGCTGGGCGAAGAAGATCTTTTGGGCACCGACCACGGATTGGCCGGCAACTGTTTCTACGCCACCGAGCTCGGTGTACCAGAACATGGGGTAGATGGTGTGGTGCAGGCCGACCGCGCCGGAAAGGCGGAGCAGGAAGCCATAGAGGAAGGTGCCGACCACACCGAGGGAGGCCATGCCTTCGCCCGCGATGACCAGCAGGTGCTGGAAGGGCGGCCAGATGAGGTAGAAAGCGGCGCCGATGAGCAGGGCGGAACCGGCGGTGACAATGGGGACGAAGCGGGAACCGCCGAAAAAGCCAAGCACCGCGGGTAGCTGAATATTGTGGTAGCGGTTGTGCAAAGTAACCGCCACGGCACCGATGACCAGGGCGCCGATGATGCCGGTGTCGATGGCTTGGCCATCGGGGTTGAATACCTTCAGCAGGGAGGCGGTGGTGCCGGTCATCACCAGGTAGCCGACCACGCCGGCGAGGGCCGCGGTGCCTTTATCGCGCTTGGCGAGGCCGATGCACAGGCCGATGGACAGCAGTAGTGCGAGGTTGGCGAAGATAACGCTGCCGGCATCCGCCATGACGGTGAAGACCCCCTGCAGGGCGGGGTTATCGAGCACCGGGTAGGCGGCGACAGTGGTCGGGTTAGAAAGTGCGCCACCAATACCGAGCAGGAGACCTGCGGCCGGCAAAATGGCGATCGGGAGCATGAAGGCCTTGCCGACCTTCTGCATTGTTTTGAAAGCCTTGCCCTTAGGTACGGGACGTTGCGGGGCGGAGGCGGTGGCGGTTGAGTCTAGAGGCGTGGGGCCAGTGTTGGTCCCGGTTGTAGCACTCATGACGGGGGCAACTCCTCTGATCCGAGGTGAAAAGGGGGATGCGATATGCGCAACGCTTAACGCAGCGCGGTGGGCTCAGCGAGAAGCTCGGCGTTTAAGGTGTGGGGCCTTGAGGTCTGATGCCTTGGGCTTGGGGCGTGTGGGCCTTTGCTGAGCGTCGGCGATGCGAGAATCGTTTCCGCTATTCACCTTTAAACACTACACATCAGATGTCCTCAGGGATAGATCCCAAAGGGAGCATTAATGCAGGAAAAGGGAAGTTTGCCGGGATGTTTGCCGGAAGGATGGAAGGTCCTCGGTGGGATGAGGGTAGCTCATGGCGGTGCGGCACCGGTGGCAGGGGTGCGGTGGCCGTGGCGTAGCAGCCAGCAGCGCGGTAGCTACTCCCCCATGAGGCGCTTTCTTAAAGCTTCTTCTTTTTGAGCCACCTGAGTTTTAAGGTCCTCTTGGTATTGCACCATCTGCTCACGGATGTTTTCATCTTCTGCGCCTAAGATGCGAAGTGCCAAAAGGCCAGCATTCTTGGCACCATCAATGGACACCGTGGCGACCGGGACGCCGGCTGGCATCTGCACGATGGAGAGCAAACTATCCAAGCCATCAAGGTTGTCGAGTGCGCGTGGCACGCCAATGACCGGCAGCGGGGTTGCTGAGGCCACCATGCCGGGAAGGTGGGCTGCTCCACCTGCGCAGGCGATAATGACTCTGACGCCATTAAGGTGCGCATTTTTGGCGTAGGCCAGCATCTTTTCGGGGGTACGGTGCGCAGAAACCACAGCGACCTCGAAGGGCACTCCGAATTCAGCGAGAACTTCGGCGGCAGGTTGTACTGTTGGCCAATCAGAATCTGACCCCATAATCAGGCCCACACGCGGCGTCATTTTGAACTCCTTAAATCATGAACGTACTTGTCTTAAGCCTAGCTTCCAGGTGCTTTAGCTGGTGATTTAGCTAGCTTGGTCAGCGTCTTGGTCAGCCCAGCGGGCATGAACGAGGAAGCCTGCGGCTAGCTGCGCATTATGGCGTGTTTCTGCCACATCTTCACCACATAGGTTGACGTGTCCGATCTTCCGTCCGGGACGATGAGTCTTGCCATAAAGGTGCACTTTGGCTTGGGGGAAACGTTGGTGAACATGGGCAACGCGTTCTGACATGGGCATGTCTGGATCCTCGGCAGCACCTAGTACATTCGCCATGACGGTGACTGCGGCAGTGGCATCGGTAGCGCCTAAGGGTTGATCCAAAACGGCACGGAGGTGTTGCTCGAATTGGCTGGTGATGCAGCCATCTTGGGTCCAGTGACCGGTGTTATGCGGGCGCATGGCGAGCTCATTAACAGAGATCTCCCCAGCGGCTTCGAATAACTCCACCGCCAGTACACCGGTAACACCTAAGCCTTCGGCTACCTTCAGTGCAATCTCGCGGGCTTGGGCTTCGAGCTTCTCATCAAGACCTGGGGCAGGCGCAATAGCTTCAGCGCAGATGCCATCACGCTGGACAGATTCCACTACTGGCCAGCCTCTTACTTCTCCGCTTTGGCGACGGGCGACCATGGCGGAGAGTTCGCGGTCTAATGCGACCTTGCGTTCCGCCATCAGTGGGGCATCTTTGGCTGTTAATTCGCTAACGAGCTGGCAGAATTCTTCTTCGGATTCGGGGAACCACACGCCGTGGCCGTCATAACCACCGCGCCGGGTTTTTAGGCACACCTGGCCCTCGGTTTTTGCCCAGAAGGCGCTGGCATCTTCGGTGGAGGTGATCTCCGCAAAAACCGGAACCGGGACTCCGAGTTCTTTAAGGCGCTGGCGCATGAGCAATTTATCTTGGGCGTAGATCAATGCGCTGGGGCGCGGTTCTACGGCAATGCCATTGGCGATGAGGATATTGAGATGCTCATTGGGGACGTGCTCATGGTCGAAGGTTAAGGCATCGCAACCTTCAGCTGCCCGGCGTAGGTCCGCTAAGTCCTTATAGTCGCCCAGCACCACGTCGGCGCACACTTGGGCGGCGGATGCATCTGGGGAACCGGCCAAAAGACGAAGGGATTGGCCCAACTCGATGGCGGCGGTGTGCATCATGCGGGCTAGTTGGCCGTCACCAATGACGGCGACGGTAGCGGAACCAGGGGCATGAGCTGAAGGACGACCGAATTCATCCGGACGCGGTTCGGAGACAGGGCGAGGAGTCATGGCGCTGATATTAGCTAGCGTGCGGAACACACTCCCCCTACCTAGGTACCCCCTCATGCCCCCTTAGGGAGTACCGACCCCGGTTAGTGAGCTGATTCTTTCGCATACTGCTTTGGCTTTGGGCACCCGATAAAAGGCTAGGGGTTGGGGCCGGTTGATGATCCAAATATAGACAGTGGACCGCTTGCGACGCACCGCGCTGATCCATTCCAGCGGGATGGATTCCATGCGGGTGCCTAGCTTGCCGCCGCGGGTAATAATGCGGTGATCTGTGACCCGGAAAATCTCGCGACGGTTGTGGATATAGGGCAGCAGAAAACGCCACGCAACCAGCACTAACCAGAGAATGAGCACCAGTGTGCGATGCAGCTCTGGGCTGCCTTGTTGGAATAGCCAGCCAAGGGCTATCCAACACAGGCCGGTCCATAGCACGAGCTCCATCGCGGGGTATAGCAATCGGCTGAGAGGCGCGCTGAGATCCACCTGCAGGCTTTCACCGGTTTCGAGTTTGGGCGGTGCCATGGTGCGCGGGGTTCCCCTCCTTGTGGGTGCTGGGTCTAGCTTGAAGTGTAATTGCCACCATCGGCTGGGCGAAGATGCTCAACATCGCCAGCAGATAGCGAGTGCTCCTGCCCAGCGTGATCGCGGACCAGGAGGTGCCCGGCATCACCGATGCCGCTGACAGTGCCAAAAAGTTCGCGACCGCGCGGGAGGCTGACTTTTACATCAGCGCCGATGCTGCGGCAGACCCGCCGATAATCAGCCATGAGTGCTTCGGGGTTTTCTTGCCATTGGGTGATGCGGTGATGCAGCGCGCGCAGCACAGTGATGGCGAGTTCTTCACGCGGCGTGCTGATGCCGGCGAGACGAAGAGAGATGGCGTGCGCAACGGGAAGTTCTTCTTCGGTTAAGGAGACATTGATGCCGATGCCAAGCACCACGGTGGGGTTGGTATCGAGGTGGTTAGCTTCGGCCAAGATACCGCAGAGTTTTCTTCCTTGAAGGAGCACGTCATTGGGCCATTTCAGGGAGGTTCCGGGGATGACATCGGTGATTGCTACCCCGGCGGCAAGTGGCAGCATCCCAACGCGCTCTAAGTCTCGCAATCTCAGCAATAAGGAGAATGCGAGTTGGCTACCTTCGGGAGCCTCCCAACGCCGTCCCAATCTCCCGCGACCTGCAGTTTGGATCTCGGAAAGCAGCAAGCTACCGGAAGGAGTGCTCTCATCGGCGGCTAAAAGCTCAGCATTCGTAGAACCCACCTCTGATTTGTGGAGGATGCGGGGATAGAGTTCGCCTAGTGCGCTGCGAAGGTGTTCGATGTTAAGCGGCGAGCGATCGGTGGCGGGCGTGGAGTGGGTGTGGGCGGTGGTGGAATTCTGCTTCACAGACGCACATAGTACGCATGACCTAGGTTCAGGCGGTATGTTTTTCGGGAACTCTCAGCTAATTGATATCTGTTTAGCTGGGAAAACAATCATTCGCCGAAAATTTTTGGTGTTTTGTTGTGGAAACTAACGCCTCCGTAGTCTACGCTGCCAAACATGACCTTTTCCTCACCTTTGACGGAATCTCCCGTAGATTCCACCTCCGCAGCCCCGGAAAACGCCTCGGTAGACGCTCCGAAGAGTGCGTCTGAAGCCGCGCCTGATTACAGCACCGCAGGTCGGATTGCTGACCTTAAAGCCCGGCGCGCCGAAGCCCTTGCCCCCATGGGGGAGCAAGCTTTTGCGAAGGTGCGTGATGCGAATCGCCTGACCGCGCGCGAGCGCTTGGCGTATTTGCTTGATGAGGGATCCTTTGTGGAGACCGATCAATTAGCGCGTCACCGCACCACCGCTTTTGGGATGGATGCACGCCGACCTGCCACGGATGGCATTGTGACGGGTTGGGGCACCATTGATGGCCGCGAGGTCTGCATCTTTTCCCAGGATGGCACCGTTTTTGGTGGTGCTTTAGGTGAAGTTTATGGCGAAAAGATGCTCAAGATTATGGAGCTGGCTGTGACCACCGGACGCCCGCTGATTGGTCTTTATGAAGGTGCGGGTGCGCGCATCCAAGACGGCGCGGTATCGCTGGATATGATCGCGCGGACTTTTTGGCACAACGTGAATAACTCCGGTGTGGTGCCACAGATTTCCGTGATTATGGGCGCTTGCGCGGGCGGTAATGCTTATTCGCCGGCGCTGACCGACTTTGTGGTGATGGTGGATAAGACCTCCAAGATGTTCGTGACCGGACCGGATGTGATTAAGACCGTGACCGGTGAGGAGATCACGCAGGAGGAATTAGGTGGCGCCTCAACCCATATGGCGACCGCTGGTACCACGCACTACACCGCAGTAAGCGATGCTGAGGCACTGGACTGGGTGCATGACCTGCTGACTTTCTTGCCCTCTAATAACCGTTCTTATGCGCCGCGGGCGGATTGCATTCCGGAAGAGGGTGCGATCGAGGACAATATCTCCGAGACAGACCTGACGCTGGACAGCATTATTCCGGACTCCCCCACCATCCCTTATGATGTGCGCGATGTGATTGAAGCACTCACCGATGATGGTGAGTACCTGGAGATCCAGGCGGATCGCGCGGAGAACGTGGTGATTGCCTTTGGCCATATGGAAGGCGAATCGGTGGGGTTTGTAGCCAACCAACCCACACAATTTGCTGGGTGTTTGGATATTGACTCCTCGGAGAAGGCGGCACGCTTTGTGCGCACCTGCGATGCCTTTAATATCCCGATTGTGATGCTGGTAGATGTACCAGGCTTCTTGCCGGGCGCTGGCCAGGAATATGAAGGTATCCTGCGGCGCGGGGCGAAGCTGCTTTATGCCTATGCCGAGGCGACCGTACCGAAGATCACCGTGACCATGCGCAAGGCCTATGGTGGTGCGTACTGCGTGATGGGTTCGAAGGGCCTGGGCGCGGATATGAACCTGGCCTGGCCGACCGCGCAGATTGCGGTGATGGGCGCTAAGGGTGCGGTGGGATTCATCCACCGTAAGGAATTGGCTGCTGCATCGAAGGAAGGCTTGGATGTGGAGGCACTGGCCGCAGAGTTTGAGCGCGCCTATGAAGACACCATGTTGAATCCTTATTTGGCGGCCGAGCGCGGCCTGATTGATGCGGTGATCCTGCCTTCGGAGACCCGCGGTCATATTATTCGCAACTTGCGCCTGTACCGGGAGAAGAAGGTTCATCGCCCGGCGCGGAAGCACGGCAATATTCCGCTTTAGACGGGGTGTGGGGTTGGTGGCTTTGTGACTAGTGGCTTGGTGTGGGCCTGTGGTGGGCCTGTGGCTGGCGGCTTGCTGAGGCCTCTGCCTTCGTGTCCAGCCCCACCGAGGCTCCATCTAGGGGCCGTGACACCCCCATATATAAATCCAATAGGTACGACCGTCTAGGTCGTGTATGTTTGTAGACCTACGAAAGCTCATGGAGGAGCACTCACTATGGCACCGATGTTTAAAGTTGTTAGCGGTAATCCGGCCCCCGAAGAATTGGTTGCGCTCGCGTTGCTGCTGAGCAGCGAAGGTCAGCACGAAACTTCGGATGGCAACGCTGGAGCTGCTGGCGCGGGCCGTACCCGTCCGGACGAGCATTTCATCGGGTTGAACCACAGCCCCGCTATCCCGCACGTCACCTTCAGCTAGACCTTCCGTCAGCAGACGGGCCCCGGAGGCGAGATGCTGAAGCCCTGTTTATGGGGGTGTCAAGCGGCTCGGCATCTCTGAGGGTCCCGCGCGGCCAGGAGCCTATGCGCGACCAGGGGGCGGTGTGCGGTCAGGGGCGGTGTGCGGTCAGGGGGCGGTGTGCGGCTAGGGCCCTATGCGTGGTTGGGGGCATTGTTGCGCTGGCGTTTGCGCCGATAATGCCCGCGGGCCGTTCGGCTTCATCGCTCCCCTATTCCTTCACTTCTTCTTAAGCTCTGCGCTGCGCGCCCATGGATGCGTATACGGCAGCCCCTCCGCCTGCTTCTCATGAGCACGAAGGCTCGTCGGGCAGTTTTTCGCTTCCCACCGCGCCACGCCCTATCATTAACCCCTATGACAGATCTCTCCACAACCGCCGGGAAACTCGCCGATCTGCGCGCACGTCTAAGTGAAACGGAAGCGCCGCTTGGTGAGGAAACCCAAAGCCAACGTCACTCCGAAGGGTTGATGACGGCACGCGAACGTATCGGAGAGCTGCTCGACGAAGGTTCCTTCGTCGAGATTGATGCTTTAGCCCGCCATCGCGCTACCGACTACGGTATGGACGCCACCCGCCCGGTAACCGATGGTGTCATCACCGGTTATGGCACTATCCAGGGCCGCAAGGTCTGTGTTTACTCCCAAGACGCCACCATTTTTGCTGGTGCATTGGGTGAGGTTTATGGCGAAAAGATGGTCAAGCTCATTGAGCTGGCTACCCGCACTGGCGTGCCGCTGATTGGTTTTAGCGAAGGCGCCGGCGCCCGTGTTGCCGAAGGGCTTCTACCCCTGGGCATGTTTGCTCGGATTAGCCGTCTGCTCACCCAAGCTTCCGGCATCATTCCTCATATCTGCGTCCTCAGCGGTGAAGCTAGCGGTGCACATGTCATCGCCCCAGCTCTCGCTGATGTACTGGTGATGTTGGAAGGCAGCAGTGCGCTGCAGCTCACCCCGAATGATGTGGTGGCCTCGGTGACTGGCATCGAAGAAGCCAGTGTTGAGCTCGCCGGTGGTTCTGTGCATGCCCACAAGTCTGGGTTGTGCCACCGAGTGGTCAGCGATGATCATGCGGCGATCCGCTTTGTCCACACTCTCTTTGGCTACCTGCCGCAGAATAACCGTGCTGAAGCTCCGCGCACCGATGCGGAGATTATGCAGGGCGCCATTAATGCGAATATCACCCCGCGCGATCGCGAGCTGGATGAGGTTATTCCGGACTCAATCAACCAGCCTTTTAATGTGATGCAGCTGATCGACCGCCTGGTGGATAATGCTGAATTCCTGGAGATCCAGGACAGCTACGCACCCAACGTTATTTGCGGTTTTGCTCGGGTGGAAGGCCGTGCAGTCGGAATTCTTGCCAATCAGCCAGAGCAATTGGCTGGTTGCCTCGATTCCAAGGCATGTCGGAAAGCAGCGCGGTTCATTCGCACCTGCGATACCTTCAACCTGCCGATCATTGAAATCGTTGATGTTCCGGGATTCCTGCCCGCCAAGGAAGAGGAACAATCCGGCGTGCAAGCGCGCGCAGCGGCATTGGCCTACGCCTATGCTGAGGCCAGCGTCGGGAAGATCACGGTGATTGTGCGCCGCGCAATGGGTGCAGCCTATACCGTGATGGGCGCTAAGGACCTGGGCGCTGACCTGGTGTTTGCCTGGCCAACCGCAGAGATCGCAGCAGCTGATGCCACCATCGCCAGCACGGTGCTGAATACCTCCGAGGAGGATTACAGCGAGAAGCACCTCAACCCCTATCGTGCGGCAGAGTTAGGCATGGTGGATGCGGTGATTCCTCCGGCAGAAACTCGTGGTCATATTATTGAGGGGTTGCGTCTATTGGATCGCAAGACCATGACCCCACCCGCCCGCAAACACGGCAACATGCCGCTCTAGTGATAGCCACACCCTAACGCCATGACTGACTCCCCCACTCCGGACCGCGCCTCGCAGGAGAACTATGCGCAGAGCACCTCTGCGTCAGAAGGCTCTACCTCGAATACCTCGGCACCGAACTTCAAGGTGGTCAAGGGCAACCCCAGTGCCACTGAGATCGCCGCAATCCAGCTTGCCCTGGATACCCTGCAGGCAGAAGCTAAGCAGCGTTACAAGGCCACTGAGCGCAACCAATGGGGTGGAGTAGATGAGATGCTCAACCAGATTGCGCGCCAGGTCTTTAACCCCAACGCTTACTCGACCAGTACCTATCACTAATGGCAGCTAACACTCCTCCGCAGATTGTGCTGGCTTCGGCCAGCCCTTCGCGGCGCATGGTCCTCAATTCAGCGGGCATTGAGCCTCTCATCCGCCCAGCAGATATTGATGAAGATACCGTGCGGGACCATCTTGGGGCTGCCAGTCCACAAGAAGTTGTTGAAGCCTTAGCGAAAGCCAAAGCCGAAGCTATAAATGCTGAGGCTGAAGAGATCGTCATCGGCTGCGATTCCATGCTCCTGCTCAACGGGGAATTGCAGGGCAAACCACATACCGTGGAAGAAACTATTCGACGCTGGGAAGCTCAACGCGGCCAGGTTGCCGAATTGATTACCGGGCACTGCGTGCGTAGTCCTGCTGGCACGGTCAGTGGGACAACGTCGACAAAGATTTATTTTGCTGAGGTCAGCGATGCGGATATCCGCGCCTATGCCGAAAGCGGAGAGCCCTGGGAATGCGCAGGTGCTTTCACTTTGGAAGCTTTAGGTGGTTGGTTTATCGACCGCATTGAGGGCGATCCCTCTTCGGTGATCGGAATTTCCCTACCGTTTATCCGCCGAGTGCTCTATGACTTGGGGTATTCGGTTTCAAAATTTTGGTGATTTCGCTGAAGAAATGTGGCCTGCGCCCTATGCTGGGGACGCATGAAGATCAATGACATGATGGCGCCATCACCGGTTCGACTCCCGGCAGCCGATCTGCCCGATAAGATCACCGCTGATACGGCCCTGAAGTTCCCGGCCGAACCCGCTGTGTGGGCTACCTTGGCGGAAGAACATCTTGCCAGCCAGGACAATTCTTCGGAGCATCTGGCACAGACCTATGCCCTCGCCCGCACCGGGTACCACCGCGGTTTGGATCGGTTGCGCGGTAATGGTTGGAAGGGTTGGGGTCCCGTTCCGTGGTCCCATGAACCTAATCGCGGGGTGCTGCGTGCGATCGCTGTGCTGGCCCGTGCAGCCCAAGCAATTGGCGAGACCGAGGAATACGATCGTTGCCGTCAGATGCTTTCTGATGCGGATCCAGAGTGCGTGGCAACTCTCTTAGATAAACCGGCTGCCCGCTACCCCGAGGATTCCCCGGCGATTAGCGATACTCCTTCAGCGGCAGACCCCGGGCTGGAATAAAAATCTCCCCTTCGGGCACCTGATGTGGTGCGTAAAGGGGAGAACATTTAGTTGCGGGGAAGGAGTTGATCCTCCTCCGCAGCCAGCAAGCCGCTGAGCGGCACCTCTCATGAGGCTGAGCGTCTTGGGAAGGTGCGGCGAACTAGGAGAGCTGAGGCAACTACTTTAAGCTGCCGCAGCTCTTTGCTTAGTGCGCGGCTGTAAGCGTGCTTGCTTAAGCGTGCTTCGCTTCCACGCGGGAGATAGCTTCCTTGGCGACCTGCTCCTGGATACCCATATCCAGTTCGGAGGTGAAGCCCACGCAAGAGCAGTTGATCTCGCCCAGCACGTAGGTGTCTTTTCCATCCGGGCCATCGTCCAGCATGAAGTCAGCGGTCCAGATCAGCGGGATGTTGTCGCCACCGAGTTTCTCGGCGATGATCGGGCGGGCCTCAGCGAACTGGTCGATCAGGTCTTGCCACGCCTCGGGCTTGTCGTAGGTGTACTTAGCACCGGAGAACAAGGTTGCGGAGAAGTTATCGCCGCCGGCTGCCGGCTTCTTATGCACCACGAAGACGGGGTGCGGGCCAACCAGCAGAATTCGGATTTCACCTTCGACGATGCGCGGCATGAAGCGCATATCTACGAGCATGCCGTTGTCACCGATGATGTACTGGTCGCAGAAGTCCATGAACTCGCCGAGTTCGCGGACTTCGGTGTGGTTATCCACAGCTTCGGTGCACTTGAGTTTGGTGTCGAGGGGCAATTCGGTGCCCGGCTCAACATTCTTGGCAACCTCGGGGTCCTGGATTTGGACGCGCCAGATGCCCGAGCCGGTGGAACCACGGTTCTGCTTCAGCACGCGCTCACCATAAGAGATGGAGCTGGGGAAGGTCTTGTGGAAGGTCTCTACGTCGTAGTAGGCGTAGGTATCATCCGGAACAAGATCCGTGTCAGCAAGCTTGACCAGTGCGTCTTTGGCGCCATAGGCCATCATCTCGGTGGGGGTGGACATACCCACGAGGCCGGCTTCAGAAAGACGGTTGAGGAGCTCAAAGTAGCCCTTTTCGCCGCCGGGGATGTTGCCGGGGTTAACGCGCGAAATATAAGCGTCAAAATTCTCGGACACATAGGTGAAGAGGTCGTCGCTCCATTCCGGACGGTAGAAAACAACCTCGGAGTTCCAGCCGGCGTCCTGGATGGATTTCACGATCGGCATGGTGTCCCGACGGTGACCATCGATGAACTTGTCGGAGCCGCCTTCAACCTCGAAGACTACGATTCCTTTGTGCACGTTTTTCGCCTTTCCGCGATACTTTTGTGGGTGCCTGTTTAGGTCTTACTCATATGCTTTACGTGGGTGCTGGGGTTTAGAATTCAAACCTTTCACTCAGAAGCTAATGCCTCGGAGGTCGGTGGCCGAGGAACCCGAGGTTGAATAACCTTGGACCCGCGGACCGATGCGCTCGGAAGCCATTAACTGCAAAGCTTGTGGCTACAACACCTTCGCTCATGCATATTTCTTAAGGATATGCGAGCATTTGAGGCCCGCGCCGCTAAACGGGGCCCAGCGTTAGCAATCCCACAAATATTGTTACGAGTGAACATATAGACCCTTTTCCGCGTTAGAGTGAAGCGAAGCATTTACTCGCAACATCCCTTAAGTCTGTGAAAGGCAAAGCTAAAGTTGGCAGCCCCGCTTGATCCCCTCCCCCATTTCCAGGACTACGCACACCCCGAAGCATTAGTCTCTGCAGCCTGGCTATCCGCACGTCTAGGAACCCCGGGCCTCAAGGTGGTGGAAGCTGACGAGGACCGTCTGCTCTACGATATCGGCCATATCCCCACTGCAGTACGCATCGATTGGCACCATGACCTGGCAGATCCGCTAACCCGTGACTTCATCGACGGGCAAGCCTTCGCTGAACTGATGCACGAGAAGGGTATCTCCAAAGACGACACCGTGGTGATCTACGGAGATCGCTCTAACTGGTGGGCCGCTTATACCTTCTGGGTCTTCAAACTCTTCGGCCATGAAGACGTACGACTGCTCGATGGCGGTCGCGACGCCTGGATGTCGGAAGAGCGCGACACCTCCTTCCTCGTACCGGACCCCACCCCCGGTAACTACCCCACCGCGGTGCGCCAGGAAAAGAATCTTCGGATCCGAGTTTCGGAAGTTCGTGCCGAACTAGACGACACGCCGATTGTTGATGCGCGATCTGAAGAAGAATTTGTTGGCCACGCTTTGGAAGGCATGGAATGCCCAGCCACCCAACGTGGTGGCCACATCCCGGGTGCCATGAACTATCCATGGTCGGAAGCAGTTGACCCCAGCGGCCGCTTCCTGCGTCGTGAAGCGCTAGAACAGCACTATGCCCACCTTGACCCAGCTGAGCGCACAATTGTTTATTGCGGCTTGGGTGATCGATCGGCTCACACCTGGTTCGTGTTGACCTATTTGCTTGGGTTCCGGGAGGTCTTAAACTACGACGGATCCTGGGCCGAATGGGGCAATATGATTGGCATGCCCATCGCTACGGGATCTGAGTAATTCTGACCAAAGCTCAACTGCGACTAGCCTGGGAGTGTTGGGTCGCGTGACACACGCGTTGGTTTTGTATGCAAGAATAGTTTTTTGTTCATAACAAAACTCGCCCACGCTCCGCACCTACGTACAGGAGGCTCACCCTAGTGTCTGCAGCAGCCGCCACACCCACAAACACTGGCACCCCGCGCACCAAGATCACCAAGGTACTGATCGCCAACCGCGGCGAAATTGCCGTCCGCATTATCCGTGCTGCTCGCGACGCCGGCATCGCCAGCGTCGCGGTGTACGCCGAGCCTGACGCCAAGGCCCCCTTCGTCGCCATGGCCGATGAGGCTTTTGCGCTCGGCGGAAACACTTCCGCGGAGTCCTACCTCGACGTGGAGAAGATTATTGGCGCCGCCACTAAGGCCGGCGCCAATGCTATTCACCCGGGCTACGGCTTCCTCTCCGAGAACGCTGACTTCGCTCGAACAGTCATCGACGCTGGCCTGATCTGGATCGGCCCAAGCCCGGACTCCATCGCCGCACTAGGCGATAAGGTTCTTGCCCGGCACATTGCCGAGAAGGCCAACGCCCCGATGGCCCCAGGCACCAAAGACCCGGTTGCTTCTTCCGAAGAGGTCGTCAATTTCGCGAAGGAACATGGCCTACCGATCGCCATTAAAGCTTCCTTCGGTGGTGGCGGCCGCGGCATGAAAGTCGCCCACACCTTGGAAGAGGTCGCTGACCTCTATGACTCCGCCACTCGGGAGGCTAAGACCGCTTTTGGTCGCCCGGAGTGCTTCGTCGAGCGTTACCTCGACAAGGCACGCCACGTAGAGGTACAGGTACTTGCTGACCAACACGGCAATGTCGTAGCGATGGGCACCCGCGATTGCTCTTTGCAGCGCCGCTTCCAAAAGCTTGTTGAAGAAGCTCCCGCACCCTTCCTCACAGATGACCAGCGTGAGCGGCTCCATGAGTCAGCGAAAGCAATTTGCCGTGAAGCTAACTACTACGGCGCGGGCACCGTAGAGTTCTTGGTCGGCGCGGATGGCCTGATTTCCTTCTTGGAAGTCAATACCCGCCTCCAGGTGGAACACCCGGTCACCGAAATGACCACAGGCGTGGACCTAGTCCGGGAGCAATTCCGCATTGCCGAAGGCGAGGAATTGCACCTTAAGGAAGACCCCACTCCCCGCGGTCACGCCATTGAATTCCGCATTAATGGCGAAGATGCTGGCGCTAACTTCATGCCTGCCCCAGGAACCATTACGGCTTATCGAGAGCCGGCGGGCCCCGGTGTGCGTGTTGATTCCGGTGTCACGGAGGGCTCCGTCATCGGCGGTCAGTTCGACTCCATGCTGGCGAAGCTCATCGTCTATGGAGAAACCCGCGAAGAGGCCCTACAGCGGGCTGCCCGAGCTTTGGATGAGTTCCACATCGAAGGCATGCCCACGGTCATCCCCTTCCACCGCCACATTGTGGACAATAAGGCCTTCATTGGCGATGGCGAGAAATTCGATATCTACACCAAGTGGATCGAAGAAGAGTGGGATAACCCGCTGAAGCCCTGGAGCGATCCGGTGGCTGACCCGGAGGAAGAAGAATCCGCACCTTCTAAGAAGGTTGTTGTCGAGGTCGACGGTCGTCGCGTTGAGATCGCGTTGCCGGCTTTCTTCGGCTTCGGTTCCGCACCCAAGCGTAAGCCCAAGAAGCGTCGCTCCGGTGGCGCTAAGGGCGCAACCTCTGGCGATGCAGTGGTTGCACCCATGCAAGGCACTGTCATCAAGGTGAATGTCGAAGAAGGCGCCGAGGTTGCCGAAGGCGATACCGTTGCTGTACTCGAAGCCATGAAGATGGAAAACCCAGTCAAGGCCCACAAGGCCGGCAAGGTCACTGGGCTTGCCGTTAAGGAAGGCGAAGGCATCACCAAGGGTGCCACGCTCATGGAAATTAAGTAGCGCCCACTTAGCTTTCAGCCCCCTGCCACCCTGTGTCAGGGGGCTGAAGCGTGCCTCAAGCAGGACGCTCCCCAGGGGCTAGGTGGCGCGCTCACTACTGCTCCGTAACTATCAAGGTTCGGTACAGCACTGCGCAGGGAACACCCCACCAACACACCCATTGGTTCCCCACTGAGTCGATCCAGCCTTTCTTCGTCCATACACCGACAAATTCCCACCCTGACCTCGGTCTTTGCTTGCGTCGCAGCCTAAAAGGTAATTTTCGCTGCGGGAAAACTCTCAACCATCAACCTTGTCAGGGGAGGAAGTGTGCATGTCTTTGGTCGTCAACAAGTTGTGGAACAACCTCAGCAAACCAGCCCAACGATCGAAGGCGGTGCGCTGACCTTCAAGAATGTTCGCAAGGTTTTCGCTGAGCATGAAGCCTTACGCAGCTTCAACCTAGAAGTCCACGCAGGAGAATTCCTCTCCCTGCTGGGCCCATCTGGCTGCGGTAAAACCACTCTCCTGCGGATGATCGCCGGGTTCGAGGAACCCACCGAAGGGCAAATCTTGCTCGACGGTAAAGATCTCACGACACTACCAGCGCACCGTCGCCCGGTGAATACGGTCTTCCAGTCCTATGCCCTATTCCCGCACATGAGTGTCGCCGATAATGTCGCCTATGGGCTAAAGCGCGGGAATGTGAAGCTCCACCGCTCAGAGATCACTCGCCGTGTATCCGAGGCCTTGGAAATGGTGCGCATGGATACCCACGCGCGCCGTCGCCCACAGGAGCTATCGGGAGGCCAACAACAGCGTGTCGCCCTAGCCCGCGCCTTGGTAAACCGCCCTCGCGTATTGCTCCTCGATGAGCCCATGAGCGCTTTGGACCGCAAGCTGCGCGAAAACATGCAGCTAGAACTCATCCGCCTACACACCGACCTGGGCCTCACCTTCATCTTTGTTACCCACGACCAAGAAGAAGCGCTGGCTATGAGCAACCGCATCGTGGTGCTCAATAATGGGGTCGTCCAGCAGGTCGGAGAGTCCGAGGAGATCTACTCCTGCCCGGCCAACACCTTTGTTGCCGGGTTTATCGGGAAGCAGAATTTCGTTCCCGCGGTGGTCGAAACCCTCGGAAATCCCGCAACTGGGCAACCAACGGTCTTACGTGCCGCCCGCGAGTTCGTCGAAGTACACAGCACGCGACCAGTGCACAGCACGCGGCCATTGCAGGTGGGAGAAGAAGTCCTGGCCACCATCCGTCCAGAACTCATGAGGGTTCGCCCCGGCTCCTGCCCAGATATGTCTACCAATGAGATCACCGGTGTGGTGGTGGGCGAGTCTTTCTTAGGCGATGTGGTCCAATACCTCGTCCGGCTTCATGATGGCCACGAAGTCATCGCGCGAGTAAGTACCGTCGAAGCCCCGGAGGTCAGTGAAGGCGACACAGTCACGGTGTCCTGGTCCCAGCGCGCCGCCCAGGTATTCCCCAAAGAGGCGCAGCCATGATCCGCATTCTCGCTGATAAAACACTCAGCCGCCGCGAATTCCTCACACTCAGCACCCTCACTTCCCTCGGTCTCGCGGGAGGCCTGAGCGCCTGTAGCTCTGCTACTGAGAGCACGTCGAAGCATTCCCGCATGGCGCCTGAGAATCATCCTGATGGCGAGATGGAGTCCTCGCTGAATCTCTATTCCTGGGGTGACTATGACGATCCGGACTATATCCGCGAGTGGGCCAAGACCAATTCCTGCGTGGTCCAAGTCGATGCCTATGGCTCCAATGAGGAACTCATCGCCAAATTAGGAGCCACCCGCGGAACTTCCGGCTATGACCTGGTGGTCCCCTCCGGGCTGATGATCCCTCAGATGGTGGAACATAATCTGCTTCAGCCTCTAGACCACAACTTGTTGCCGAATTTCAATAACCTGGACCAGCGCTTCCAGGGATTGTCTTTCGACCCCGGCAATAAGTGGAGTGTCACCAAATGCTGGGGCACTAGCGGCTATGTCTATGATCGCTACGCCCTACCCGGCGAATACCACACCTGGACTGATTTCCTGGAGCTCGCCAAGGGACCCTGCTCCGGCAAGGTCGCTTTGCTCGAGGACGCCTGGGAGGTCTGCGCCATCGCCTTGGGCTCCATGGGCGCTGACCTCAACACCCGCGACCCACAGGAGTTAGCTGCCTGCCGCCGCATCCTCATTGAGGAATTAGCCCCGCATGTAAAGGCCTACTATGGCAATGCTTCCACCGCGGTGATCCAGGGCAGTTTCCAACTCATGATGGCATTTAATGGCGATGCCCGCCAAGGAATCATGGCCTCCCACGACCCCGATCGTTGGGCTTTTGTCTTCCCCACTCCAACAGCCAATCTGTGGATCGACAATTGGTGCATCGCCCGCGGCGCCCCACACCCGGATGCCGCCCATGCCTTCATCAATGATGTCCTCGCCCCGGAAGCCTCCGCCCAAGAAGCTGACTACATGGGCTATGCCACCGGTGTCGCCGGCATTAACTCCGCTGATTTCGAGTACCCCGATCTCATCTTCCCCAAACCCGAGATCCTCGATCGCCTCACCGAAGGCGTCAATGACCCCACCATGCAAGATCGCGTGGATATGTTCCTCGAAGCTAAGACAAGGAGCGGAGTATGAGCACCAACTCCAGCCGCAGCTACCCACAGCTCATGGCCCGCCTCATGGGAACCGGCGCGCTTGCCTTCCCTACGTGGGCGTACACCCTTTTCTTCTTCCTCATCCCCGTGGCGATGGTCTTCTACTACAGCTTCGGCTACAAACCTGATCTCTTTAACCCCGTCGCCACTGATTCCCTCAGCTTCGATCGCTACCAGGAAGCTCTCTCCATCCCGGTGGTCAACGCCCTGATCAACACCTTGGAGATTTCTATCTCCGGAACCCTCGCCTGCCTACTCATTGCACTGCCCTTCGCGTATTGGCTGGCCACCAAGGTTTCCCCGCGGCGCCGCAACCTGCTCTTAGCGCTGGTGATGGTGCCTTTTTGGACTAACTTCTTGGTCCGCACCTTGGGCTGGCAAATTATGCTCGCCCCGGAGGGTTTCCTTTCGGATCTTCTGCTGCACCTACATGTCCTCGAGCAGCCTTTGGGGATTCTTTATAGCCGCGCAGCGGTGCAGCTCGGTGTTATTTATAACTATTTGCCGCTGATGATTTTGCCGCTCTATGTGGCCTTGGAATCAACAGGTTCTCAGCTTCGGGAAGCTTCCCGAGATCTGGGGGCGGGGCGGGTGCGCACCTTCATGGATGTCACTCTTCCGCTGGCTATGCCCGGCGTTATCTCCGGTTGCCTCCTGGTGTTCATTCCCCTCAATGGTGACTATGTCACGGCCAGTGTCTTAGGCGGTGCCCGCGGAACAATGGTCGGGCAGCTCATTGCCCAACAATTCACCACCGCCCAGAACTGGGCTTTGGGTTCAGCTTTAGCTGTGATCCTTATTCTCACCACCGTCTTGGTGGTGTTGCTAGGTGCCGTGTTATTAAAGCTTGCTAGCTGGCTTTATCATCGCTTCAGCGATATTCACTTGGAGGTGTCCGCCTCATGAAATCCTCACTTAGTGATTGGCTTCTGCGTCTCTGGAGCCTGGTGGTGTTTATCTTCCTTTTCGCCCCGATTGCGGTCATCGTGGTGTATTCCTTCAACTCTGGTCGCGTCTTGGCGCATTGGGAGGGCTTCGGGTTTCAGGCCTATATCCAGGCCAGTAATAACACCATCATCAAGCATTCGGTCGTTGTGTCTCTGGAAGTCGCCTTATGTTCCGCGCTGCTGAGTACCTTCTTGGGTACTCTCGGCGGGATCGCGTTGGCGCTTCGCCAACGCGGTTGGGCGATGGCGCTGAGCACCCTTCTAGCTCTCACCATGATCACCCCAGAGATCGTGGACGGCATCGCTTTCCTGCCGTGGTTCGTCACCTTGGGCGTGGATGTCGGTATCACTCCTTTGAATAAGGGTCTGCTGCGTTTAACTTTGGCGCACACCATGTTTTCTTTGGCGGTGGTCACCTTCATTGTGCGGGCCCGCATGGCTGGGGTGGATCGGCGTTTGAATGAGGCTGCCGCTGACTTGGGTGCGCACCCTTGGCAAGTCTTCCGGGATATCACGCTGCCGATCGCGGCTCCTGGAATTGTGGCTGGGGCGCTCATGGCTTTTACTTTGAGCTTGGATAATACGATTCTTTCCAGCTTCGTCCAGCAGCCTGGCTATACCCCCTGGCCGGTCTATATTTTTGCGGCGGTGAAGGTCGCACTGCGCTCCGAGATAGCGGCAATGTCCACGGTGATGTTGATCCTCACCCTCATCGCGATTGCTTTGGTGGGCTTCGTGCTGCGCCGCGCTGGCACCTCCATGATCGATACGTTGACCAAGCATTAATTCGGGTTAATTAGCACAGAAGGGGCCTTGCTTAAATGCAAGGCCCCTTCTTTTGTGAGCGTTTAGCTGATCACGACGATCAGGTCGCCGCCTTCAACCTTGGTCGGTACGACGAACGCCTGGCGTTCAATCTTGCCGTCCTTGGTGGCGGTGATGGTGGCTTCCATCTTCATTGCTTCAATAACTGCAACGGGGTCACCAGCTTTAACTTCTTCACCGGGCTCAGCGGTGATATTCACAACGCCGGAGAAGGGCGCTGCGACGTGGCCATCATTATTCGGATCAGCTTTCTCCGCGGAAGCGAAGGTGGATTCCACGGAGTGGTCGCGGACCTTCATCGGACGGATCTGGCCGTTGACGTTCAGGACAACGCGGCGCATCCCCTTGTCATCCGGTTCACCAACAGCATCCAAACGAACCACCATGGGGGTTTCATTGTTGCCGAAGCGGACCACGTACTCTTCGCCTTCCTTCAGGCCATAGAAGAACACGCTATCGGCCAGGTGCGAGGTGTCGCCGAAGATCCGGAGGTGCTCAGCGAATTCCTCAGCCTGCTTCGGGAAGAGCAGGCGATCCAGGGCCTTGCGGCGCTCCTTGTGGTCCTCAGACTCCAACTTCTCAGCTTCTTCCGCCGGAACTTCCACCAGCGCATGGTTGGATTCCTTACGACCAGCCAGAGCCTTCTCGCGCAGCAGCGGCCAGCCACCGGGAGGAGTACCCAGTTCACCGCGGAGGAAGGAGATCACCGAATCCGGGATGTCATACTTCTGCGGATCATTAGCGAAGTCCTCAGGGCTCACACCGGCACCAACCAGGTGCAGCGCCAGGTCGCCAACCACCTTGGAGCTGGGGGTCACCTTGGTCGGGCGGCCCAGCATTTCGTTAACCGCTGCGTAGTAATCTTCGATGAGTTCAAAGCGATCTGCTAACCCGAGAGCGGCGGCTTGGGTACGCAGGTTCGACAACTGTCCACCCGGGATCTCGTGACGGTACACACGGCCCGTGGGCCCGGGTACGCCAGATTCAAAGGGCGCGTACATTTGACGCACTGCTTCCCAATAAGGCTCAAGGTCACCCACAGCCTGCAGCGACAGGCCAGTGTCGCGTTCCGTGTTAGCGAAGGCCGCAACAATAGCCGAGAGCGAAGGTTGGCTGGTGGTGCCGGCTAGCGGTGCAGAGGCACCATCAACCGCATCAGCACCAGCTTCGGCAGCCGCCAGGTAGGTAGCCAATTGGCCGCCAGCGGTGTCGTGGGTGTGGACGTGGACCGGCAGGTCAAATTCCTTGCGCAGCGCGCTGACCAGCTTGGCAGCAGCAGCCGGACGCAGCAGACCAGCCATATCCTTAATCGCCAGGATATGAGCACCGGTGCCCACGATTTCCTCAGCGAGCTTGAGGTAGTAGTCCAGGGTGTAGAGATCTTCCTTCGGATCCAGCAGGTTGCCGGAGTAGGCCATCGCCACCTCAGCGACCGTGGTGTTGGTTTCCAGCACCGCGTCAATCGCGGGGCGCATCTGCTCGACATCATTTAAGGCATCGAAGATGCGGAAGATATCAATACCGGAATCCGCAGCTTCTTGCACGAATGCGCGGGTCACCGTCTCCGGGTAAGGGGTGTAGCCCACCGTGTTGCGACCACGCAGCAGCATCTGAATGTTCACATTCGGCATGGCGTCGCGCAGGTAGTCCAAACGCTCCCAGGGATCCTCATGGAGGAAGCGCATAGCTACGTCATAGGTGGCGCCGCCCCAGGCCTCAACGGAGAAGAGCTCCGGGGTGAGTCGACCAACGTGGCGAGCAGCCGCGTAGAGAGCAGAGGTACGCACGCGGGTAGCCAGCAGCGACTGGTGAGCATCACGGAAGGTGGTGTCCGTAACTGCGAGGGCCTTTTGTTTACGCAGTTCCTCAGCGAACTTCTTCGGGCCGAGTTCCAACAGCTTATCGCGCGAACCCTTGGGCAGCGGATCATCGCAAAGTGCGGGGAGTTTATCAACGGGGCGCAGATCGGTGGGGCGCTCACCATTGGGCTTATTCACCGTCACATCGGCGATGTAGTTCAGCAGGCGGCCGGGTTCATCATCGGCACCCGGTGCGGCCAGCAACCAGGGGTGGTTGTCGATGAAGGCGGTGGAGATGCGGTTATGGATGAAGTCATCCTCGCGCAGCAGGGCCCGCAGGAAACCGATATTGGTGGCCACACCAGAGACCGTGAATTCCGCTAGCGCACGCTGCGCGCGGGTCACGGCACCTTCGAAGGTCGAGCCACGGCAGGTCATCTTGACCAGCATGGAGTCGAAATTCGGGGAGATTTCACCACCGAGGGTGGCAGCACCATCAAGGCGCACACCAGCGCCGCCCGGCGAACGGTAAGCGGTGATGGTACCGGTATCGGGGCGGAACCCATTTGAGGGATCTTCGGTGGTGATGCGGCACTGCAGCGCAGCACCGAAGCATTCGATGGCGTCCTGGGTAAGACCCAGTTCCTTCAAGGTGGCGCCAGCGGCAATACGCAGCTGAGACTTCACCAGGTCAACCGAGGTGACTTCTTCGGTGACGGTGTGTTCCACCTGGATACGGGGGTTCATCTCGATGAAGACGTGGTTGCCAGCTTCATCAACGAGGAACTCCACGGTGCCAGCACCCTGGTAGCCGATGGAGCGGCAGAACTTCACAGCATCATTACAAATGGTCTCGCGCAGTTCCGGATCCAAATGCTGAGCCGGTGCGATTTCCACAACCTTCTGGTGGCGACGCTGCAGGGAGCAATCACGCTCATAGAGGTGGATGACATCGCCGGTGGCATCACCGAGGATCTGCACCTCAATGTGCTGCGGGTTAATCACGGCACGTTCGATGTAGACATGACCATCACCGAAGGCGGCGGCTGCTTCGCGGGAAGCTTCGGCAGCCAGTTGGCGAACGTCTTCGGGCTTCTCGACGAAACGCATGCCGCGTCCGCCACCACCAGCGACTGCCTTCACGAAGATCGGGAAGGTGAATTCCTTGGATATCTCGGCGAGTTCATCCGGATCATCCGAGGGCTTCGAGTCACCCAGGGTGGGCAGGCCGGCAGCCTTAGCTGCTTCAACCGCGCGGGATTTATCGCCGGTTAGCTCAAGGGTTTCGGGGGTGGGGCCAATGAAAGTGATCCCGGCTTCCGCGCAACGGCGGGCCAGTTCAGCGTTCTCAGAAAGAAAGCCATACCCCGGGTAGATCGCGTCCGCGCCCGACTTTTGGGCTGCCCGGATGATCTCATCGATATCCAGGTAAGCCTTAACCGGGGATCCTTCGGTACCGATGCGCACAGCTTCGGATGCGAAAGAGCGGTGGAACGAGGAGCGGTCCTCTTTGGGGTACACGGCAACGGTCGCGGCGCCGGTTTCATATGCAGCACGGAAAGCCCGTACTGCGATTTCGCCGCGGTTCGCTACTAATACCTTCCGGAAGGCGGGCAGGGACGTAGATTCCACGATGGGTGGGTCCTTTCGGTACGTCGGGAGTCAGCGCGAGAAAAGCTCGCCCGATACCCTCCAATCCTACCCCGCGACCTAAGCGCGAAATGATCTTTGGAATGGGATATCGTGCGAGCTAAACCCTATTTCGGGGGTGAGTTATGACTCACTTCCCTGAAGTTGACCTAGTTCGGGAAATCTGCAGGTCAGATCTTATTCCCGAGGGGCCAAATGACGACCCATCGGGAGGTGGAGGCTGCTTAGTCGATGGACTTTGCGGGTACGGAACGCTCGTCATGACCGTTGTAAGCGGACAGCGGGCGGATGAGAGAGTTGTTCTCGTTCTGCTCGATGATGTGAGCGGTCCAACCGGTGATGCGGGACATCACGAAGATCGGGGTGAAGAACTGAACTTCGAAGCCCAGCAGGTGGTAAGCGGGGCCGGAGGGGAAGTCCAGGTTCGGCATGATCTTGATGGAGGTGTTCTCGTACATGGTCTTGGCCATGATCTCGTACATCTCCACCCACTTCTGACCATCGTGGGCTTCAGCCAGCTCACGGAAAGCAGCTTCCATGGTGGGAACGCGGGAGTCACCCTTCTTGTAGACGCGGTGACCGAAGCCCATGACGAGCTCCTTGTTAGCCAGCTTGTCGAGGATGTACTTCTCAGCGTTCTCCGGCTCACCAGCTTCGATCATCTGGTGCATAACAGCTTCGTTAGCGCCACCGTGGAGGGGGCCCTTCAGAGCGCCGATAGCACCGCAGACTGCGGAGTAGGTGTCGGACATGGTGGAGGTGATCACGCGAGCGGTGAAGGTGGAGGCGTTGAAGGAGTGCTCAGCGTAGAGGATGAGCGACTTGTCGAAGGCCTCGATGTCAGCGCGGTTGTGGATCGGGGAATCTTCGCCGTCTCCGAACACCATGTAGAGGAAGTTCTCGGAGAAGCCCATCTTGGTGGAGGGCTCCTTGTAGCCTTCACCGCGACGACGGCGGATGTCCAGGGCCACGATGGTGGGCAGCTTGGCCATCAGCTCGAGCGAGGTGCGACGGATGTGGTCGGAGTCCTTGGTGTAGGCCTCCGGGTCCTGGGCGCCGATGTAGGAAACGGCGCTGCGAAGGACGTCCATTGGGTGGCAGCTCAGCGGCATGGACTGAACGAGGTCGATCAGACCACGGTCGATGTGGCGGAGAGCCTTCTCACGGACGGAGAAACGGCGGAGTTCATCGCTGGTCGGCAGTTCGCCGTTCCAAAGGAGGTAGGCAACTTCTTCGAAGCTGCAATAGCGGGCAAGCTCCTGGACCGGGTAGCCCCGATAGGTCAGGGAGTTGGACTCCGGCATGACCTTGGAAACACCGGTGTAGTCAGCAACGACACCAGCCAGACCCTTGTAAATCTTCTGCTCAGACATAGGCTTAACTCAGTCCTTTCTAGGATTCGTAATTTTCGCGGGAGTAGGTGAACACCTTCTGATCAAAGGCGTTGTATTCCGCATAACGAAGGAATTCGTAGAGACGGGAACGGTGTTGCATGCGGTCCAACCAGCTGGTTTGGGTACCGGTCTCAGCAATGTCACCGAGGGCGTCTTCCACTTGCCCCATCGCAATGCGCAGCGTGGTCACCGGGTAGATGACGGCGTTGTAGCCGATATCTTCCAGGGTTTGTGCGCTGAGGAGTTCGGTCTTGCCGAACTCAGTCATATTGGCCAGCAGCGGAACATCCGTTGCGGCACGGAACTTCTCGAAGTCCTCCGGCTTGTGGAGAGCTTCGGTGAAGATCAGGTCGGCACCAGCGTCGGCGTAGGCCTTTGCGCGCTCGATAGCTGCGTCAATGCCTTCGACACCGGCGGCGTCAGTACGGGCGCAGATGACGAAGTTCTCATCGCGGCGCTCGTTCACGGCTGCCTTGATTCGGCGCACCATGAGGTCAGTGGGAACGACTTCCTTGCCGTCCAAATGGCCGCAGCGCTTGGGGTTGACTTGGTCTTCGAAGTGACAGCCGGCGATTCCGGCATCTTCGAATTCGCTGACGGTGCGCGCGGCGGACATTGGTTCGCCGAAGCCGGTGTCAGCATCAACCAGCACCGGAAGGTCGGTGGCGCGCGCAATCTGGCGCGAGCGCAGGGCAACCTCGGTGAGCGTAGTCAGGCCGATGTCAGGCAAAGCCAGGTCGGCGGCCACCACGGCTCCGGAGACGTAGACGCCTTCGAAGCCTGCGTCTTGAATCATCCGGGCGACCAAGGGTGAGAAAGCACCGGGGAGGCGGGCGATCTTATTCGAGGTCAGTGCCTCCCGAAGATTCTTGCGGCGTTCGTTCGGGGTGACAGTGGAGGCATATAAGCCGGGCATTACAGGAGTCCCTCCGGGGTTTCGGGGGCCTTCGCGAGGACATCTTCTTCAAGGGTGATGTTCAGCTCGTTCAGGTCGTTCAGGTTGGCGAGGTTCTCGCAGGCTTCGAGGAAGCGGTCCTGTTCCTTCTCGGACACGACGCCCTCAGCCAGGGTGCGGAACTTCTTGATGTACTGTTCGCGGGCGAACGGGCGAGCACCGTAGGGGTGTGCGTCCGCCACAGCGATTTCGTCTTCGATGACCGAGCCGTCCTTCATGGTGATAACAGCGCGGGCGCCGAAGGCCTTCTCCTTGGGGTCGGTGGAGTGGTAACGGCGGGTCCACTCTGGATCCTCGACCGTGGAGATCTTGTGCCAGAGCTCGATGGTCTCCGGACGGTGTGCGCGCTCCGGGGAGTAGGAACGCTCGTGGTGCCACTCGCCATCCTCCAGGGCCACCGCGAAGATATACATGATGGAGTGGTCCAGGGTCTCGCGCGATGCGTCCGGATCGAACTTCTGCGGGTCGTTGGAGCCGGTGCCGATCACATAGTGAGTGTGGTGGCTGGTGTGCAGCACGATGGACTCGATGTCATTGAAGTCCTTGATTTCTTCGCGCATGCGGCGAGCCAGGTCGATCGGGGCCTGGGACTGGTACTCAGCGGAGTGTTCCTTGGTGAAGGTGTCCAGGATGGCGCGCTTTTCTTCACCTTCGGCCGGCAGCGGCACGGTGTAGGTGTGGTCCGGACCGGAGAGCAGCCAAGCAATGACGCCGTCTTCCCCTTCCCAGATCGGGGCCGGAGCACCTTCGCCGCGCATGGCACGGTCGACAGCCTCAATGCCCATTTTGCCGGCGAAGGCCGGGGCGAAGGCCTTCCAGGAGGAAATCTGGCCCTTACGGGACTGGCGGGTGGCGGTGGTGGTGTGCAGCGCCTGGCCAATGGCCTGGTAGATGGTGTCAACGTCGAGTTTCAGCAAGGTGCCGATGCCGGCGGCGACGGAGGGCCCCAGGTGAGCAACGTGGTCGATCTTGTGTTCGTGGAGACAGATGCCGCGAACCAGGTCAACCTGGATTTCATAGCCGGTGGCGATACCGCGGATCAGGTCGTGACCATTGGAGCCCTTGTGTTGGGCAGCCGCCAGGATAGCCGGGATATTATCGCCGGGGTGAGAGTACTCAGCGGCGAGGAAGGTGTCGTGGAAGTCCAGTTCGCGGACAGCGGTGCCGTTGGCCAAAGCAGCCCATTCGGCGGAGAAGCGTCCGGGGATACCGAACACAGCGGCGCCACCCTTGGTGACGGGGTGAGCCTCAGCCTGGCGGCGGGCCACAGTCACGGGACGGCGGAGAACGGAAGCCGCAGACACCGAAGCATTGTCGATGATGCGGTTGATGATCATTTCTTCGGTGTCGGCCGGAACCTCCACCGGGTCAGCGGCGACCCGAGCGATCTTATAGGCGAGGTGCTCCTCGTAGGGGAAGTCCTCGGCAGAACGGTAGGTACGTACCTGATGCTCGATCATGGTGGCTGCGTCACTCCTTGAAGTGGTGGATTGAGTTGGATCTCATATTAAGTGGAAACCTGTGTCCCGAACCACAGTGTAGCATGTGTAAAAATGCGTCCTTATCTATGATTTTCTGTTAAAGTTGTGGAACTGCCAGCTCAGCACGATCAAGTAACGGGGATTAAAGATGAAAAAGCTTTATGCGGGGGCGAGGATTCGCACGCTTCGCAGGTCGCTTTCGCTAACGCAAGTGGAGATGGCCCGCCGAATTGGGGTGTCGACTAGCTACCTCAATCAATTGGAAAATGACCAGCGCCCCATTACCGCTACTGTGCTTATGTCTTTGAGCACCACCTTCGATGTTGATGCTGGTTATTTCTCACCTGAGCATGATGCTCGTACGGTTGCGGCTTTGACGGCTGCTTTTACCTCCGTTGGGCACCCTGATATTCCCACTGCTGAGATTGCGGATTTAGCTGCCCGCTACCCTGACCTATCGCAGGCATTAATCGACATTGCCCATAACCGCACACTCGCGGAACACCCTGAGAGCCCTTATGAGCGTGTCCGTGACTACTTTTATGAAGCCCGCAACCATATACCCGCTCTCGATAATGCAGCAGAAAAGTTTGCTGCTGGGTTGGGAGGACCCCAACTACGCCTGACCAGGATTGCGACCGTGTTGGACCACAACCACGGGGTGTCGGTGCGTTATCGCCGGCACACCCACGGGCCGCGGCGCGTATTTCATGCGGAGAATCGCGAATTGCATTTGCGCACAGATTTATCGGAGGCACAATTGTGCTTCGAATTGTCTTTGCAGCATTGTTTTTTGGCGCACAGGGAGCTCTTGGATCAGCTCTGTGCACCTTTAAGAGATGAGCAGTCCCGCACGATCGCGCGGCTAGGTTTGGCGCAATATTACGCTGCTGCGGTGACGATGCCCTATGGGGAGATTCTGCAGGTCGCAGAGGATACCTCCTATGATATTGACCGAATTGCCGCGCATTTTGGTACGGGTTTCGAAACCACCTGTCACCGCCTGTCGACGCTGCAGCGACCGGGGCATTCTGGGGTGCCCTTCTTCTTTGTGCGCACTGACCGTGCGGGGAATATTTCGAAGCGTCAGTCCGCTACTAGCTTCCACTTCTCGCGCACCGGTGGTTCTTGCCCGCTGTGGGTGATTCACCGTGCCTTTGAAACCCCGGGGCGGGTGACTCGGCAGGTCACTACCATGCCGGATGGGCGGAGTTATTTGTGGGTGGCACGCACGGTGCGCGGCACCTCTCATGGGTTTGGTATTCCCCCGAAGGAATTCGCCATTGGTTTAGGATGCGACTTGGATCAGGCGGAGCGACTGATTTATGCGCGTGGCCTGGATTTAACCCCCGATGCTGCTACCCCGATTGGGCCGGACTGCCACACCTGCCCGCGCGAGCATTGCCCGCAGCGAGCATTCCCCCAGGTGGGGCGTCCGATCCAATTGAACCTCGATGTTACGTCCGAGGAGTCCTACCGCACAGCGCGTTGAAAGCTGCAGGAGCTAGGAGAGGTCGTCGTGATCGACGAGTTGACGAGCGGCTTCGGTGATGGATCCGGAAAGCGATGGATACACAGCGAAGGTGTCAGCAAGATCCGTGACGGTCAGTCCATTAGATACCGCCACTGCGATGGGCAGGATCAACTCGGAGGCTGTCGGTGCCACGATAACGCCACCAATAACCAGACCGGAGTTGGCGCGGCAGAAGAGCTTGACGAAGCCGTGGCGCAGCGAGCGCATCTTGGCGCGCGGGTTGGTTTCCAGTGGCAGGGTGATGGTGCGGGCCGGGAGGTTACGCTCCTCGATCTCTGCTTGGGTGATACCCACGGCAGCAATCTCAGGGCGAGTGAACACGGCGGTAGCAACGGTCTTCAAGCGCAGCGGGGAGACACCTTCGCCGAGTGCGTGATACATAGCGATGCGGCCCTGCATGGCGGCGACGGAAGCCAGCGGGAAGAGGTCGGTGCAGTCACCGGCGGCATAAACGCCACTGATATTGGTGCGGGAAACGCGGTCCACGTGGATATGGCCAGAAGGAGTGGTTTCCACGCCAACAGCCTCCAGGCGCAGATTCTTGGTGTTGGGGATGGAGCCGACCGTCATCAGCGCATGGGAGCCAAATATTTCGCGACCATCGGCGGTCTTCACGCACACGCCACCATCTTCGGTGCGGGTAACGGTGTTCACGCGAGCATGCTTTTCAAGGGATACGCCGCGCTCTGCCAGCACCGTCTCCAGCACATCGGCAGCATCAGCGTCATCGTGCGGAAGAATCCGGTCACGGGAAGCAACCATGGTGACCTTCACGCCCAACTCAGCGAAAGCAGACACGAATTCGGCGCCGGTAACGCCGGAACCTACCACGATCAAATGTTCGGGGAGCTCCTGGAGGTCATAGACCTGCTGCCAGGTGAGAATGCGTTCACCATCGGGCTGTGCGCCCGGCAGAATGCGCGGGGTGGCGCCGGTGGCGATAAGAACTAGGTCACATTCGACGATCTCATCCGGCACATCTTCGTTATGGGAAACACGCACATAGTGGGTGGTCTGCTTGGTCTGATAATCGTCAAATTGGGCGCGCCCGTCGATAATACGCACGCCTTCTTTTTCTAGCCGCGCACGAATATCACCGGACTGTGCGGTGGCCAAGGCCTTCACGCGGGCATTAAGAGCATCGAGGTGCAGCACCGCATCGCCGATGCCCTGTTCGAGGCCCATGTCATCGGCACGGCGGATATCGGTGCGGATACCGGTTCCGGCGATAAAGGACTTCGAGGGCACACAGTCATAAATAACGGCGGAGCCGCCGAGGCCTTGATCTTCCACCAGGGTGATAGTGGCGCCGTATTTTGCTCCAGCAAGGGCTGCTTCATAACCAGCGGGGCCGCCGCCGATAATCAGAATTCTTTTGGTCACAGGAGTGTTCCTTCTATATGGGCTGTGTGTCTTATGGGTGAGTAAATCTCTAGTTCACTGGGGCATGCATAAAGCGCGCTTCAGGCGCATAGAGCATGACCAGTTGCGCACTCAGGGCGCAAGGCATACCCCCCTACCTTATCCCGAGCCGGGCTGCGGAATCTAAGCGCGGGGTGGGCTCTGGGGGCGTTGATGGGGAAGCTTCTAGGAAACTTCTGGCGATGCACCGAACCTATGGGAGCAAAACGTGGTGTTAAGGGGTTTTGCTAGCCGGTGACGTGGGAGAAACGTTCGGCGATGGCACCGAAAAGGCGGATGCCGACCCTGAGGGAACGTTCGTCAATCACCAGGTCAGCTTGGTGGAGGTCGTGCTCAACTCCGTGGCCATCCCAGCACCCCAAGCGGGCCATGGAGCCTGGTACGTGTTCGAGGTACCAGGAAAAGTCTTCGCCACCGGAAGATTGCGGGGCCTGGACTACTGCGTGCGGGTCGATGGTGGCGGCTGATTCGGCAAGTAAGGCGGTGGCCACATCATCATTGACGACCGGGGGCACGCCGCGAAGGTAGTCGAGGCTGACGGTACAGCCGGTGGGGGCAACGATTTCGGAGACTAACTCCTCGATCATGGGTTGAATGATGCGCCAGATCCCAATATCGGCAGTGCGTAGCGTGCCGGAGACACTGCCCTTTTCCGGGATGGCATTAGGGGCGTGCCCGGCATTGATCGTTCCGAAGACCAACACCGTGCCGGTACGTGGATCGACCCGACGCGAGAGCAGCCCCGGTAATTCGGTGACGATCTTGCTTAAGGCATAGACCACATCGGCGCTTAGATGCGGGCGCGAAGTATGCCCACCAGGGCCATTGACATGGATGGTGACGAGGTCTGTTGCTGAGGTGATGGCACCAGCGCGTACGCCAACTAGCCCGACTTTGAGCTTTGGTTCAGCATGTACGGCAAAAAGCGCGCGCACATCTTTCAGGGCACCCCAGGAGATGACTTCACTAGCGCCGCCGTCGAGAACTTCTTCGGCTGGTTGGAAGATAATACGGATGCCGTGGGGCAGGTCGAGTTCATGCAGTGCACAGGCAAGCCCTAAGCCGATGGCGGTGTGCACGTCATGCCCGCAAGCGTGCATGACTCCGGGATGTTTGGAGGCGAACTCTAGCCCGGTGACTTCCGTGATGGGAAGGGCGTCGATGTCGCAACGAAATCCCAGGCGGGGGCCTTGTGGTCCGACATCCACCATCAGCCCGGTGCCGGGGAATCGTTGGGGTTGCAGACCGCGGGAGCTTAATACCTCGCAGAGGTAATCCGTGGTCGCATATTCCATATGCGAGAGTTCCGGATATTGGTGGAGATGGCGTCGCCATGCAATGACGTCGTCATAGTGGCGATTAAGCCAGGCATCAACCCCAGCTGAGATCCCTGCCATGCCTAGCGCCTACCCTTCCCCAATCGGTCTTGTGAAGATGTATGTGATTCTCAGGGAAGTGTAGTCGCCGGCCTTGCGGCTCGGAGTTCAGGGGTTGCTAGGCGGCAAAGATTGGTGACTTTACCGGCACTTGCGTCACCCCCTCTTAAGGCAGCTTCCGCTGGAAGACGCTAGAAGGCTTCCAGCCCAAAGCGCGGATCGAAACGCGGATAGTTCCGCGGGTCGTTGTGCCCCTGCTCCGGGGTATTCGCTTTGCGACGGCGCTCGATCATGTCGGTTAAGCGATCGATCTCTTCGTTGCGAAGGTCCCAGGCATGCATCGGCATGAAGCGTTGGATGAAGTCGGAGGAATCGCCCAGGATCAGCCCAGCGCCGCTGGGGTGATTCCGATCGAAGCGCCGGATGCCCTCCGGGGCCAGAGGCCACAGACCATTCATTCCAATGCCGTGGTCCGTGGCGATCCGTTCGACGAAGAAGTCGACATTCGGGATCAGACCTGCGGGTGGGACCCGCAGGGCCACGGAGAGCCGGTAGATCGTCGAGAGCATCGGGTCCGCTGGGCGCCCCACGTTGCCTTCATTGCGCTCCATGTTAGAGATTGCATTGCGGCTCATATGGCTGCGCTGAGCGAGCTCATCTTGACTGAGGCCGCGGAAGCCTCGAAGTAATTTCAGGTTTCGGGCAAACAAGGCCCCATAACTACGCCACACGATATTGCTCGGATTGAGGAAAATGTCGTCTTCGTTTCCGTACCCACTGTTGGTCATGACAAATATGCTGTCCACTCAGATCATTTTTGTCCGCACACCACAGTGGGCAAAGTTGAGACCTCTCCGAGAATCGCTATAAATCGATGTTTCGTGGGCCGTACAAACGGTCCCCGGCATCGCCTAGACCTGGGACAATATAGGCATCAGCATTCAAACTAGGATCTATCGATGCAGTGATCAATCTCACGGGCAATCCGGAGGCTTTGAGAGCTTCGACCCCCGGTTTTGCGGACACCATGCATACTGCAGTGATGTCTGTGGCTCCCCTTTCGCATAGCAATCGGATGGCATGCAGAAGAGATCCACCGGTAGCCAACATGGGGTCGACAATGAACACGGCTCGCCCGGAGAGGTCTTGAGGCAACGCCTCCAAGTAGGGCACCGGTTCGTGGGTTTCTTCATTACGCGCCAGGCCGATGAAGCCAACTTGAGCGTCTGGGATCATCGAGAGCGCGGGGTCGATCATGCCCAGCCCGGCGCGAATCACCGGCACAATAATCGGCGGGTTTGCCAAGCGGGTGCCCTCCGCGGTGGCCACCGGAGTGACGCAATCAAAATGCTTCACCGGCAGGTCCCGACAGGCTTCATAAATGAGCATGGCGCCCAGGTCAGCCGCAGCAGCCCGAAACGCGGCATTATCGCTGCGCTCGTCCCTCATGAGGGTCAAGCGAGAGGCAACCAATGGGTGGTCGATAACGGTGATTTCCATGGTGTTCATCCTAGCGCCCCGGAACCACCATCGGCCTTGTCAACGTCCAAGCAATTATGAACCTCGAGATTGACCTCACACATGCCCGCCAACTGGCGGCCGACCTTCTGCAGGCTGCGGAATCTGATTGCCGCACGCATTATGCCCAGGGCGATACTCC
This sequence comes from Corynebacterium spheniscorum, assembly GCF_900113445.1. Lineage (GTDB taxonomy): Bacteria > Actinomycetota > Actinomycetes > Mycobacteriales > Mycobacteriaceae > Corynebacterium > Corynebacterium spheniscorum. Next base: position 215,740 of record NZ_FOPJ01000001.1, on the reverse strand, counting down.
GGGCACCGAACGCTTCCATGCCGCCTTAGCCGCAGCGATGAGCGCTTGCCAGCAGGGCTCCCGGGAAGTGTTAGAAGCCGCTGCTGGCTTAGCCGATTCTTCTTTGCTGTCGATCGCAGCCATGGAGGAAGCCGATGAGCTATTAGCTAGGGAGTTGCATCGCGCATGACCACAACCTTGCCGAATGTGCATTTACCGCCGCTTCCTGACCTGGGCGCAGCCCGCCCCCTAGCCCACTACTTCGGTGCGAATGCCGAAACTATTTTGGGTTTAGCGGAGGTTGAGAACTTTCGCCGCATAGCTGTCTCACAGCTGGTCAAAGATGCCCAAGGCATTATCGACTCTCACCTCGGTATGCTCGCCGAGGTTGCGCAGGATGTTCTCCAAGTAGCCCGGGGCCTTATGCCACTCCTTCACTCCTTCGCTCCTGGGGTGGCTTCTCTGGCGCATCAATTACTTGATCAGCTCTCAGCTCAGGTCGCGGAGTTTTCTAGTCAAGAACAACACATGCTTGCCGCCAAGCTTGAGCCACTAGCCCGCGAATTGGATGAGCTTTCTGGGGATCACCAGTTCCCAGAGGCAGCTCCGGATGCGTTGTCCACGCAGTTTCCTGGTTCTTCCTCTGGGTCTGCTCAAGGCCAGCAGGCAGTGGCTGCTGCGCTCAGCATGGTCGGCACTCCCTATGTATGGGGCGGCACCGGTGCTGGAGGTTTTGATTGTTCGGGGCTTACCCAGTGGGCGTGGCGCCAAGCAGGGGTGGAGTTACCGCGCTTAGCGGAACACCAAACGGTGGGGCGCGCGGTGTCGGTAGAAGAGCTCCAACCGGGTGATCTGGTGGTCTGGGATGGCCATGTCGCGATGTTCGCTGGGAATGGTCAAATCGTTGAAGCAGGTGATCCGGTGCAAACCAATCCACTGCGCACCTCGAATATGGGGATGGCCTTTAAGGGCTTCTATCGACCAACAGGATGACCCATAGGGTGATCAGGTGAGATAGAATTTGCCGCCATGAGCAACCAAGGCATCCTTCCCGTCAAAATTTCGCTGACCGAAGGCGATTTTTATACCCTCTGGGCACCAAAGTGGAAGGAACATGGCGCCGAATGGCAGGCCTTCCTTGGCGATGGTGAAGGGCTGTGCTGTTTCCGCTCCCCCGCTGATCTCCTGACCTTCTTGGAGTCGGATACCGAGCATGACCTCAAGGACCACCCAAAGTGGGGTGCTTTTAGTGCCCGCAAGGAAGACCGCGTAGTGCCTGATGAGAAGGGCTACTTCGATATCATCGGCGCCCCTGGTTTCCTCGCTGATCGCCCCTCGCATGCAAATGTGAGCGCCTTGGATCGCGTCTTCTCCATTACCCGCAGCTTGGGTGAGGTCACCGGCGCGCAAGCCGTTGCCGTTTTCTTTGCCACGCACTCGGTGCTGAATAACGTCAAGCGCGGCTCCGATCACTACATCGGTGAGCACGGCATGTCCGAGTGGTCTGGGGTTGGCCGCGCGGTGCTTGCCAATTGGCAAAAGATCGTTGACGCCTTGGACCCGCAGGTCCGCATGATTGATGTTGATGAGGCCACATCCAAACGCAATGAGGCCCGTATTGATGAAGCTGTGACCGCTGCCGAAGCTGCCCGGAAGGCAGCAGAGGAACGCCGCGCCAAGGAAGCTGAAGAGGTCGACCCCTACGATGCTTCCGCGTGGGGCCAAGCCGGTATTGACCCCATCAAGATCACCATCGATGGCCGTACCGTCTACACGCTGCGTACCTTCGTTGAAGGCAGCCCGGTGTTCCTGGGACGCTTTGGTGAAATCTTCACCTTCAATAACAAGAAGTCGCTGGTGCGTTGGATGATGTCCAATGACGAGCACGACATGGCCACCCTTGCCACCTGGCCGGACCTGGTAGCTAAGGCCAACGCCGGTGAGCTTGAGGTAACGGTCCACGATGACAACGTTTATTCCTATCGTGGGCTCGCCGAAGACATCGCCAAGGGCCCTGCTGCCGTGGATACCGAACAAATGTCGCGCGGCTATGAGCTCTTCGCAGATGCCGCGGACTGGGCGGCTGATGATTCCTTGAACTCCTTCCTGCTGGCTAATCCGCGCATGCAGGATTACATCTCCTACATGCTGGGCGCTACGGAAACCTCGGGTTATGTTCCCAGCGCCCCCTATACCGACCATGTCAACGGTTGGACCGCTCTCGAGGAGATGCTGACGAAGCGTTTCTCGAAGATTTAGGCTTCGATTTCCGCGCAGCCCCACCCTTAGGCCCAGGCTTCTTCTTAGGAGGCTTGGGCCTCATTTCCATGCGTGTGCGCGTTGATCTCCATTCCCGGCCCCAGCGTGGACGCTTCGCAGGGGCTGCCAGCGGCCCGCAGGGTTGGGTGCTCACCATGCGGCCATTGGGATAGAACCACTGGCAGGTACCGCGGTGATGCATAAATACCCGGATGCGGCCATCACTTTTTTGGTTATGGTGCTTGCGGCATAGGCATTGCAGGTTGCTGGCGGTAGTCACCCCACCGAGGTCATATTCAATGACATGGTCGAGGTCGCACTCTTCTGCTGATACCTGGCATCCCGGCGCGCGGCAGGTGCCATCACGGCCTCGCACATAGGCGGCCTGCTCCGGGGTGGGGTCATAGGCCTCACGCACTGCGCTATCGGCGCCGCGTAGATCCAGGGTGTGGGTGATGCGATCCTTCCACAAAAGCTGGCTGGATTTCTTCATAAACCCAGCGCCATGCAGGTATTCCGGTTCGCCGTGCTGCGGTCCCCACAAGGTGAGCACAATTTTTGCTTTGGTTTGTTTCCGCGCCAGCATCAGCAAAGCTTCTTTGGCGCTTACTTCTTCTTTTCTGGCCACGCTCTGAATAATCTTATGCAGCTCGTGTGCTTCATCATGGGTCAAACTGATATTGATCCGCCCCGAACCATCCGCATTGGCACGAACCCTCACAGCATCAGTTTCCGGCGCCGGCTTTTCCTCCTCCTGCTTCTCCAACACCTCCGGGCACAGGTCCAGCAGCTGAGCGCGAATGAAGTTCTTAATCGCGGTTTCCCCAGGCAACACTTGCCGCTTCTCCGTGGCGGTAAAGAACTCACAGAGCAGCGGATCGAGGCGCTCCAGGATCTCCTTGGGCACCCCAGCTAGCCCGGCATGCACAAAGGAAAGACGCTCCATATTCAGGTGCCCGCGGGCGCGTACCTGGTGCAGTAATTGCGGTAGCTCTTCCAAGGTCGCTGCGGCATGTAAGTATCTGCGCGTGCGCCCCAGGGTTTCCGCAGTCATGGTGGCAGCGATCTGCAGCACGGTGTCGATGTCATTGTCGTCTTTGGGTAAAAGCCCCCGCCACATTTCAAGCGCGGCGAGGTTTATTCCGCGCACATGCTCGGCATAGGGGTTATCTGACCCTAGGCAAGCCCATTCCGGGTGATCTAAAAACTCCCGAATTTCGGCTGCGAGACGATCAAAAGCGGAATAGTCTCGTCTCATAACGTGCACCCCCTCAGGTTCTTATGAGCATTCTTCAACTTCGAACAAGTGCCCACATCTTAAAGCCCGCCACGGGTCACAACCCCACCATAAACCGAACACTTATTCGCTCGCGACTCTTACTTAATCGCCACATACTGCATGAATCTCTCGGGTCGCTGCGCACTTTAAAGCAAGGGTGGCCTACACTGTCGACTCATTATGCGAATCAACGCCACCCGCACCCCACTGCCGGCCACGCTATGCGCTACTGCCCTGCTTGTTAGCGGCACGCCTGCCGTGGCACAGGAAGAAACCACGCCGACTCATCCCGCGGAAGAGACCGCAATCGTGCGTGAGGAAGCCCCCAACACGGATAATTGTCCCAACTCGCTTGAGCCGCCACAGGCGCGGACAACCTCAGAAAACCCGCAACCCGGGCAGGCCTCCCCCGCCCCGCTCCCGATCTCGGATAAAGCTCAGCCTTGCGGAATGTCGATCCCCGCGGGCTTTGAGGTCCCGGAAAATCAGACGGCTTCTGCGTGGCTCATTTTTGATATTGATTCCGGGGAGATTATTGCGCAAAAAGATCCGCATGGGCGTTATCGGCCGGCGAGCATCATTAAGGTTTTATTGGCTACGTTGGCGATCGATGAACTTGATTTAACAAAAACTATTGAAGGCACCGAAGAGGATGCTGCGATTGAAGGTTCCTTGGTGGGGATTGGTCCCGGCGGGAAATACACCAATGAGGAATTGCTTCATGGATTGCTCTTAGCCAGCGGAAATGATGCCGCGCATGCGTTGGCGCGGCAATTGGGAAGCGATGAAGAAGTACTGGCGAAGATTAATGCTTTGGCGAAGGAATTAGGGGCTGAAGATACTCGGGTGGCGTCATATTCGGGGTTGGATAAACCGGGTATGGCGACCTCTGCGCATGATTTAGCGCTGTTTTATCGGCATGCGTGGGAGAAACCCGAGTTCGCGAAAATTGTGAACACGGATCATATTAAGTTCCCAGGGTATGGCGAATATGAAGGTTATGAGGTGTGGAATGATAACCACCTCTTCCTCAATGATCCGGATGGAATTGGTGGGAAAACCGGTTATACCGACGACGCTAATCACACTTTTGTGGGCGCGTTGGATCGCGATGGGCGGCGCCTGGCCGTTGTGTTGCTGGACACCACGGTCGATAAAGCGCGTCCTTGGGAGCAAGCGCAGGCCTTCCTGCATGAGGCATATAAGGTGCCGGCGGGCGCGGGGATCGGGAGCTTGCTGCCGGTCGAGACCGTGACTTCGACGGCACCCACGACGAGCTCTGCGGCGCCCACAACCACGGCTGCCGCGCCGATTCAGCCTGCCCAACGCGAGTCGCGCAAGTGGATCCCTTATGTAATTGTGGCGGCAGTGGTTGCGCTATTTGCCCTGGTGTTGGCGTTGAGCACTAACCTTTCTGGACGACCTCAGCGTCGGCGAAACGGTCGTGGAGGCCGCGGCCGTCGGCGCTAAAGGCCAAAGATAAACCAAGCACCAAAAAGATCGGGCCGGCGAAGAGCGTACCCAGCCACGGGAGCCCAACAATGAAACGCCAGAAATTGCGTTTGAAGGATTCCGCGGGGGTGAGTTTGGCGCCGGTTTCGGCATTTCTTACCTCATAGCCGAAGAAGCGCTTGGCGAGCGTGCCGCCGAAGTACACCTCGCAGCCCACGAAGTATGCCAGCGCAGCTACGGCACCGACTACTGGTTCTGCTGAGCCGGAGGCCACCAATGAGGTGAAAAGCGTGATGAAGAAGATGTCGATCACCAGCATGATGCCGCGCAGTATCAGTGGTGCTGTGGTGCGGTCGCGGGCGGTTTCGAAATTGGTATAGGGCCCAGGACCTGGGATGGGGGCAGGATAAGGTGCCTGATAGCTAGCCGCATAGGGGTTTATGGGGAAGGGATCAGGTTCCTGTTCGGGTTCTTTGAATTGCACCCGCGGGGCGCCTTCCCACTCTGGTTCTTGGGTTGCTTCCATGACGCGGAAAAGGCGCTCGTGGGAGGGGACCTCCCAGTCATTTGGCCAGCGATCGAAATTAGCCAGGTATTCCACCTGGTTCCAGCTATGCGTATGGCCTAAGTGCTGGTCATAAATCGCACGGCGGGACTCATTGGTGAGCACCGAGTTCGCAATATAAAGCTTCTCGCGCATGCCGCCGCGATCTGGGTAGTGGTTGCGGTCTAGGGCAGCATCCATCTCACAGATCAGGGTGCCAAGATCCTTGGATGGGGCATCCTGGGGGACGTCCAGCCAACGATAAAGGTTAAAACCTGCGGCCGATGACATAGCGCGGGCCACGCTCCTTTGGGACTACGCGGTGAGTAAGAAATGTACTTCTAGGCTAAAGAAGGTGCCCGCCAGATACATCAGGATTCACCCTGATTTCTTCCCTTGCAGGGGGCCTCAAGAGGTGCTGTGTTTAACGGCCCGACACCAGGGTCTTAAGATCCTGCACCAAACCGGCCTTCGGGGCGGCGGCGCGCACGCGGATCACAGCTGGTGGCGGTGCCGGCAGCTTGGTCTTCTGCAGGGATTCCTCCGTGGTGGCGGCCCAGGCGGAGCAATACAGCACCACGCGCCACACCAAGTACATGACCACCATCAGCGCAATGATCGGACCGAAGGTCGCGCCGGCGGGGTTGGAAAGGGCGTTGGAAGCGAAGACCGAACCCAGTTGCTTGATGAGCTCGAAGGCAACGGCACCAATCAGTGCGGCCTTGGCGGCGGACTTCAGCGGCACCTTGGTGCGCGGTAAGAACTTAATCAACCAGAACATCACCAGATAGTTGGCCAAAATACCGACGGCGAGGGCCACTAAGAAGGTGATCAAACGGATCCCCGGAACATGATCCAAGCCGACCATCACCAGCAGCTTTTGGGTTAGTCCGGAGGCACCGATGGCGGTAACGGCGAAGGCCACGATCATGGAAAGCAGCAGGCCGATCAGGCCCAGCAGGTCCATGGCCTTCTTCTTTAGGAAGTTGCCTTCGGTGGGGTCTAAACGCCACATCTTGGACACGCCATAGCGCAGGTTATTCATCCACCCTAAGCCAGACCAGAGGGTGGTCAGCGCACCGATACCGGCGACGGCGCTGCGCTGTTCGATGGCGGTATCGAGGACTTCATTAATAACGTCCTGGAGTTTGCCATCAACGCTGCCCGCAATCTGGTCTTGGATGGACTGCAGGGTTTCTGGGCGGGAAGCCAGGAAGAAACCGACGGCGGCGAAGACCAACATAAGGATGGGGAAGATCGCCAACACAGAGAAGTAGGTAATGCCGGCAGCGTATTGGTTGCCGCCCATGGTGCTATAGCGTTCCTGCATCAGCATCACATGGTCGAACCATCCCCACTTGTCGCGGAGCTTATCCACGAATCCGGGATCATCAGCAGTGGTGCGCTCAATCCCGTATTCGTCGGTGCGTTTGCGGTCAGATTGGGTACTGGTGGCCACGAGGGGCGCCTACCTTTCTGCGTGGTGATGAGGGAGGTCGCGAAGATTCCCCGAATAATCCCCGGGGAAAATAGATTCCCAGGGATTATGTCATATTTTTTATGAATAGGTGGGTTTAGCGCTTGCGCGGCAAGAAGCCAACCAGATCATAAACGCGGGCCAGGGTCGCCTCCGCGATCTCGGAGGCACGGTCCGCGCCGAGGCTAAGAACGCGTTCCAGCTCGGCCCGATCAGACATATAGTCCTGATAGCGGGCGCGCAGCGGGGTGGTGAAAGCCTCTAGAGCTTCGGCGGTGTCATTCTTTAATGCGCCATAGCCTTGGCCGGCGTAGCCAGCAACCAGCTCCTCGATTGGGGTGCCGCTGAAGGCCGATTGGATGACCAGGAGGTTGGAGACGCCAGGCTTGTTTTCTGGGTCATAGCGAATTTCGCCATCATTATCGGTCACGGCGCTGCGGATGCGCTTGGCGGACACCTTCGGGTCATCTAGCAGGTTGATCAAACCCTTGGGATTATCGCCAGATTTACTCATCTTGGCGGTGGGGTTTTGAAGATCATAGATCTTCGAAGCGCCTTCTGGAATGAAACCTTCGGGCACCACGAAGGTCTTACCGAAGCGTTTATTAAAGCGCTCTGCCAAGGTGCGGGTGAGTTCGAGGTGCTGACGTTGATCGGCACCAACGGGAACCAGCTGCGGGCGGTAGAGCAAAATATCGGCGGCCATCAACATGGGGTAGCCGAAGAGGCCAGCGGAGGTGCGGTCGGCGCCTTGCTTAGCGGACTTGTCTTTAAATTGGGTCATCCGCGAGGCTTCACCAAAGCCGGTGAGGCAGGTGAGAACCCAGGTGAGTTCAGCGTGTGCGGGGACCTGAGACTGCACAAAGAGCGTGGACTTTTCTGGGTCGATGCCCAGGGCCAGGAGCTGCGCGGCACCGGCGAGGGTGCGGGCACGCAGCGCTTTCGGGTCCTGCTCGACGGTAATGGCGTGCAGGTCCGGGATGAAATAGAAGGCCTCGTAGTTGTCCTGCAGCGCGATCCATTGCTTCAAGGCACCCAGGTAGTTACCCAGGTGATAGGAATCAGCGGTGGGTTGGATGCCAGAGAGTACGCGCTGTCGATCGCGCTGTGATGCGGAAGCAGAATCTTGAGCAGTCATGTAGGACAGTCTAGAACTCTGCTAGCGGTTGAGTTTGCGGGAGGTCGGGGAGAAGTCGTCCAAGAGGTGGGCGATGCCCCACACAATCAGACCGCCGCCGACACCCATTCCGATGCCTCCAACCACGGCCATAATGTTATGTTCGCCGGCGATCCAGAAGCTCAGGGCGAAGATAACGACGCCGAGGATGAAGAAGAGTGCAGTTCGCAACATGTGGAATCAGGGGTGCTTTCTAGGTACGTGCTAGGGGGTCAGCGCTTAGTGCGCCCCTAAACCCTAGCAGTGTGTTTTCCTCCACGAACCAAAATTCTTGCACTCCCTCCCCCACTTCACCCCCCATAGGTCACATTTAACGGGGCATGGTCGGACCAACGTTCCTCCACACTGGGGGCTCGATCCACCCAAGTTTTTTGGGCGCGAGCCAGCATGCCCTTGGTGGCAGCTTGGTAGTCGATCCGCCAACCGGCGTTGTTATTAAAGGCTTGGCCTCGGTAGGTCCACCAGGTATAGGGGCCATCTTCTTCTGGATGCAGTCGGCGGGCCACATCGAACCACTGTGGCTCGGTGGTGGCTTGGCGGGGTGATCCGCCGGGGTAATCCACCGCGCCAAACCATTCCCCTACTCGTTCATCGAGTTGAGTTTCGGCGTCCGGGAAGGTGCCAAAAATGGAATCCATGAATGCCCGCTCATCGGGGAGGAATCCGGACTTCTTTTGGTTGGTTTTCCAATTCTTAATGTCTTGTTGGCGGTGGCAGATATTCCAATCCCCACCAATCACCATGTATTCGCGCTGAGCTGCCTCATTGAGCACCTCGGTGAATTCATCCAAGAAGCGATACTTTTCATCTTGCTTTTCGGTTCCAGCGGAGCCGGAAGGCAAATATAAAGAAGCTACGCGAACCCCGTCGTAGGTTCCTTCAATCCAGCGCCCTGAATCCTGGAAATTTCCGAAACCAATGGTCACATCCTCCAAGGGTTTGCGCGAAAGAATGCCGACCCCGGCGCGCCCCTTAGCCGCCGCGGGGGCTCCCACATAGTGCCATTGCTTCTCGAGAGCGGGGGCTAGGGCTTCGAGGGTTTGGTCCAAGGTGGCGCGAACTTCCTGCAGCAACACCACATCGCTGGGGGTCTGGTCTAGCCAGGCCAGCATGCCGGGGTTGTGTTCATTGCGCTCTTTAACGGCGGCGCGGATGCCATTGACGTTAACGGAAGTAATAGTCAGGGTCATGGGGCCCTAGCGTAGCAAGCGCGCTGGGATCCAGATGAGGATTGCGGCCAGAGCCAAACACGCACCTACCACCGCTGGGGCGGCATAGCCATAACCGGCGGCGATGACCGCGCCACCCAACGCCGCACCGCTGGCGTTGGCGATATTTAAAGCAGAGTGGTTCAAGGCGCCGGCTAGTGTCTTGGCTTCACCCGCGGCATCGATAAGCCGCACCTGTAGCGCGGGGACCAGTGCAGCGCCGAATACACCTAGTAGTGCGAAGAAAAAAATGGCGGTGGGTGCGGCCTTGGAGGCCAGGGTGAATCCCCCCAGAATGACTGCCAAAGCCGACAGGATTCCCAGGATCCCGAAATCGACGCTGAGATCCGCTAAGCGTCCGCCCAGCCAGTTGCCGAACACCGAGCACACCCCATAAATGCCCAACACCAGGGCCAAGGAGCTTTCCGGTACCCCGGCGCGGTCGGTCATGACCCAAGAGATATAGGTAAAGACAGCGAAGACACCACCGAAACCAATGGCGCCCATGGCAAGGGTGAACCAGACTTGTTTGCGTTTGAGGGCACCGATTTCTTGGCGCGGATCAGTTAACACCATCTGGGACATATGCGGCATGACCAACCAGAGCGCGGTCATGGTGCTCGCAGCGATGATGGAAACCAGGCCAAAAGCCACTGGCCATCCGAGATGGTGGCCCACTGCCTGGGTGACAGGTGTGCCGATAACTCGGGATATGGCATTACCTGCTGACACCATGGCGACTGCTCGTCCGCGGTGTTCCGGGGGTGCGATGGCAGCGGCACATAGTGCGGCGACTGCGTAGTAAGCACCGTGTGGGAAGCCGGCGAGGAAGCGACCGAGAACAATGGCCAGGTAGGACTGCGAGAGTCCGGCCACCAGGGACAAGATATCCCCTAAAGCGAGGGCACCCATCAATAAAATGAGGAGCTTTCGCCGTGGCATTCCGCCACTAAAGATGGTGATCAGCGGAGCGCCGATGACCACCCCCAAAGCGTATGCAGAGACGATCCGTCCGGCGGACTGTTCACTAATAAGGAGGGAGTCCGAGATCTCATTAAGTAAGCCGACCGGAAGAGATTCTGTTGTGCCGATACTGAAACCTCCGCAGGCTAGGACAATCATGACCAGCAGGCGGCGGCGTGAATCTAGAGCAGTTTGATCTGGAATGTGAAGCTTTCCCACGCTACGGAACCATAGTTCAATCAATAGAAATTTATGAGTTTTGCCAGGATCACCAAACATAACGGGGGTAACGGATTTCCTTTGGCGGTATCCTGGATAGCTGAACACATAAGCGCTACAACAGGAGTTATCTTGGCTAAAATTATCTGGACTCGTACCGACGAGGCCCCGCTACTCGCGACCTATTCCTTCAAGCCGATCGTTGAGGCCTTTGCCTCCACCGCTGGTATTGATGTGGAAACCCGCGATATTTCCCTCGCCGGTCGTATCCTGGCTCAGTTCCCGGAGAAGCTGAGCGATGAACAGCGTGTCGATGATGCCCTCGCTGAACTGGGCGAGCTGGCCAAGACGCCGGAAGCAAATATCATCAAGCTGCCGAATATCTCCGCTTCGGTGCCACAGCTGAAGGCCGCCGTCAAGGAATTGCAGGCCGCCGGCTATGACATCCCGGATTACCCGGATTCCCCGGAAACGGATGAAGAAAAGGATGCCCGTGCCCGCTTTGATGCGGTGAAAGGCTCCGCCGTGAACCCGGTGCTGCGTGAAGGCAACTCTGATCGCCGTGCTCCCGTTGCGGTGAAGAACTTCGCCAAGGCTCACCCGCACTCCATGGGTGAATGGACCAAGGATTCCAAGACCAATGTCGCCACCATGGATGACAACGACTTCCGCCACAATGAGAAGTCCGTCATCATGCCGGCTGCCGACACCTTGACTATTAAGCACATTGCTGCTGATGGCAGCGAAACTGTTCTCAAGGACGGTCTGAAGGTTCTGGAAGGCGAAGTTATCGACGGCACCGTTATGCGTGCCGCCGCACTGAAGTCCTTCCTGGCTGAGCAGGTTAAGCGCGCCAAGGAAGAAGGCGTGCTCTTCTCTGTTCACCTCAAAGCCACCATGATGAAGGTCTCCGACCCCATCATGTTCGGTTATGTGGTGCGCACCTACTTCGCTGATGTCTTTGAGAAGTACGGCGAAGAACTCGAAGCTGCTGGCCTGAATGGCGAGAACGGCCTCGGCGCTATTTACGCTGGCCTGGATGACCTGGACAATGGCGAAGAAATTCGCGCTGCCTTCGACAAGGCCCTGGAAGAGGGCCCGGATCTGGCTATGGTCAACTCCGACAAGGGAATCACCAACCTACATGTGCCTTCCGACGTCATCGTCGACGCCTCCATGCCGGCCATGATTCGTACCTCTGGCCACATGTGGAATGCCGCTGGCGAAGAGCAAGACACCCTGGCAGTGCTGCCGGATTCCTCCTACGCCGGTGTTTACCAGGCAGTTATTGAAGACTGTAAGGAAAATGGCGCCTTCGATCCGACCACCATGGGCACCGTCCCGAATGTTGGCCTGATGGCTCAGAAGGCTGAGGAGTACGGCTCCCACGACAAGACCTTCAAGATCGCTGCCGATGGCAAGGTCCAGGTTGTTAACTCTGCCGGCGATGTGCTGATCGAGCACGAGGTATCTGAAGGCGATATCTGGCGCGCTTGCCAGGCCAAGGACGCCCCGATCCGCGACTGGATCAAGCTGGCCGTTACCCGTTCGCGTCTCTCCGGCATGCCGGCCGTCTTCTGGCTGGATCCGGAGCGTGCACACGACCGCAACCTGATGAAGCTGGTCGAGAAGTACCTGCCGGAGTTCGACACCGAGGGCCTGGACATCCGTGTCATGTCCCCGATCGAAGCCACCAAGTTCTCCATCGACCGCATCCGTCGCGGCGAGGACACCATCTCGGTGACTGGGAACGTGCTGCGTGACTACCTGACCGACCTCTTCCCCATCCTGGAACTGGGCACCTCCGCAAAGATGCTCTCCGTCGTTCCGCTGATGGCTGGTGGCGGCCTCTTCGAAACCGGTGCCGGTGGCTCCGCTCCGAAGCACGTCCAGCAGCTTGAAACCGAGAACCACCTGCGTTGGGATTCCCTGGGTGAGTTCCTGGCTCTGGCTGAGTCGCTGCGTCACTTCGCCAACAATGATGGCAACCAGAAGGCTGCTGTCCTAGCTGATGCTCTGGATAAGGCCACCGAGCGTCTACTCAACGATGGCAAGTCTCCTTCCCGCAAGGTTGGCGAAATCGACAACCGCGGTTCCCACTTCTTCCTGGCCACCTACTGGGCCGAAGAATTAGCCAAGCAGACCGAGGATGAGGAGCTGGGCAAGCTCTTCGCCGAAGCCGCTAAGGACCTGGCTGCTAACGCCGAAGAGATCAACCAGACCCTGATCGATGTTCAGGGCAAATCGGTTGACCTGGGCGGCTACTACCTGCCTGATGATGAGAAGACCAGCGCAGTGATGCGCCCGAGCGAGACCTTCAACAAGATCATCGCCACGCTGACCAAGTAAGTCTGCAGCAGCCCCTAGCTGCTTAAAGACTGGCTTAGTTTCAACCCCCGATCGCAGTTTCCGCGGTCGGGGGTTTTGCTATGTTTAGACTGCTCAGTCTGTTCCAGGTCATTTTAATTCATCGACCACTACCTGCTGCTATATAGAAAACTAGACCAAGTTGTTTGTTAAGTGTACGGGTGCCCTATTAGGTTGTCAGCAATCCCTTTTCACATCACTTCGAATACAAAACAAAGGAAGACGCAATGACCACTCGCTATGACAACTCCGCAGCCAACACCTGGGGCCTGGCCACTCGCGCTATCCACGCCGGACAGCAGGTTGACTCGGATACTTCCTCCCGCAACCAACCGATTTATCTCTCCAGCTCCTTCGTTTTCAACTCCGCTGAGCACGCGAAGCAGCGCTTCGCACTTGAAGATCTTGGCCCGGTCTACTCCCGTCTGACTAACCCCACCCTGGACGCCTTGGAGAACCGTCTAGCTTCCCTCGAAGGCGGCGTACACGCGGTAGCTTTCGCCTCCGGTCAGGCTGCCGAAACGGCTGCCATCTTGAACTTGGCTAGCGCAGGTGACCACATTGTCAGCTCCCCGCGTCTTTATGGCGGTACCGAAACGCTCTTCCTGGCTACGCTTGCCCGCCTTGGCATTGAGGTCAGCTTCGTAGAAAACCCCGACGACCCCGAATCCTGGCAGGCTGCGGTGAAGGAAAACACCAAGGCCTTCTATGGCGAAACCTTCGCCAACCCTCAAGCCGATGTGCTGGATATCCCGGCTATTGCAGAAGTCGCACACCGCAATAGTGTTCCGCTGATTGTTGATAACACCGTCGCCACCGCTGCACTGGTCCGCCCCCTAGAACTAGGTGCGGATATCGTGGTTGCTTCGCTGACCAAGTTCTATACCGGCAATGGCTCAGGCTTGGGCGGTGTCCTCGTAGATGGCGGCAGCTTCGATTGGACGGTAGAAAAAGACGGCAAGCCGGTCTTCCCGCACTTTGTTACCCCGGATCCTGCCTACCACGGTCTGCGCTATGCCGACCTGGGCGAAGCAGCCTTCGGATTGAAGGCCCGCGTTGGTTTGCTGCGCGATACCGGCGCCACCCTCTCCCCCTTCAATGCCTGGGTCACCCTGCAGGGCCTGGACACCTTGTTGCTGCGAGTGAATAAGCACAATGAGAATGCCGAGAAGGTTGCCCGCTTCCTTAAGGAACAACCACAGGTCACCCGTGTGAACTATGCCGGGCTGGAGGACTCCCCCTGGTATGAGGTGAAGCAGAAGCTAGGCCTGAAGTACACCGGCTCGGTTATCTCCTTCGACCTCGAAGGCGGCCGCGAACAAGCATGGGCTTTCATTGATGCCTTGAAGTTGCACTCCAACCTCGCCAATATTGGTGATGTCCGTTCCCTGGTAGTGCACCCAGCTTCCACTACTCACTCGCAATCCGATGAGAAAGGCTTGGCACGCGCCGGGGTCAGCCAATCCACCATTCGCCTTTCGGTTGGCATTGAGGATATCGAGGATATTCTCGCTGACCTGAAGTCCGGATTCGAAGCGATCTCCTAAACAAACACCATGATCACCGACGGCAGCCTGGTCCATGTTCCCATCGGCACCCTGCGCACTGAAGCAGGTGCCGAAATCCCGGAGGCAACTATTGCCTACCGCGCATGGGGCGACTTCCACGGAAAGAACCTACTTATCGTGGAACACGCGCTCACCGGCGACACTGACGCACGTAGTTGGTGGGATGGGCTCATTGGGCCAGGCAAAGCCCTCGACACCGATACTTGGTGCGTACTGTGCTCAAATGTCATCGGTGGCTGCGCCGGCTCCACCGGGCCATCAAGCCCACACCCTAAAGACGATAAGCCGTGGGGCTCACGCTTCCCTGCGATCTCGATTAGGGACCAAGTAACCGCGGAATACCGCTTATTAGAAGAACTTGGGGTCAGAGAAGTTCAGGCCATCTTGGGTGGCTCCATGGGAGGCGCCCGAACCCTGGAGTGGACACTCATGTACCCGGAGATGGTCCGCAGCGCCGCGGTTATCGCTGTCTCCGCACGAGCAAGTGCCTGGCAGATTGGTATTCAATCAGCTCAGATCGACGCGATTGAACAGGATCCGCACTGGCATGGCGGCGATTATTACCAAACCGATGAGGTCCCGGCAGCTGGCCTGGGAACTGCCCGCCGGATTGCTCACCTTACTTACCGCGGTGAGCAGGAAATTGATGAGCGCTTCGGCGTCATGCCCCAACCCGGGGAGAATCCACTTGGGCCTTACCGCGATCCAGCGCAGCGCTTCGCGGTAGAAAGCTACCTCGACTATCAAGCCACCAAACTGGTAGAACGCTTTGATGCCGGCAGCTATGTCATGCTCACCGATGCTCTTAACCGCCACGATATTGGCCGTGACCGCGGTGGGTTGAATAAGGCATTAGCGTCGATCACTGTGCCGACCATGATTGTTGGTGTGGATACCGATATTTTGTATCCCTACCACCAGCAAGAACACCTTTCCCGGAATATCGGGAAGCTCATGGCGATGGCAAAGATTGTGTCCCCCGTGGGCCACGATGCTTTCCTCACCGAGACCCGACAAATGGATCGGATTTTAAGGCGCTTCCTGGTTCTTAGCTGCCAAGGGAATCCACCGACGCCGCCAGAAAAGCCATAACCCCACCAATCGCGGCGCAAAAAGCAGAGTCGAAGCGCCGCGAACGTACCGCAAAAACACCCAGCACTTGGGAATCGCAAATCCACCGCAATGCGGAGAGGAAAAGCAAACATACTCCCAGTGCGAAGGTGGCGCGCCGCCAATGCTCACCGAGGGCAAAAACAGTGGCGGCGACCAAACCCAAAAGGAAGGTCCACACCAGTAGGCGCTGCACAATCCTGGGTAGGGGCGAAGGCCGCACATGAATATCATGTGGGTTCGCTAGAGGGTTATTAAGCATTGAGCTTTTCGGCACGTTCCACCACGTTGCGTACTAAGAAAGCACGGGTGAGTGGACCAACACCACCGGGATTCGGCGAGACTGCGCCGGCGACCTCCCACACATCTGGGTGCACGTCGCCAGCCAGCTTGCCATCCACGCGGGAGACTCCCACGTCCAATACCGCAGCCCCGGGCTTAACCATGTCCTTGGTGAGCATGTGAGCTTTACCTGCAGCGGCAATAATGATGTCCGCTTCGCGGGTCTCCGCAGCCAAATCACGGGTACCGGTGTGGCACAAGGTGACGGTAGCGTTTTCGCTGCGGCGCGTCAGGATCAAACCAATGGGACGGCCAACGGTCACACCACGGCCAATAACAACGACCTTGGCGCCATCGGTAGGAATATCGAAGCGCTTCAGCAGGTGAATGGCTCCATTCGGGGTGCATGGAAGCGGTGCCGGCTCATTGAGCACCAATTTGCCTAGGTTCACCGGGTGCAGGCCATCGGCATCTTTGTCCGGGTCGATGCGCTCAAGCACCGCGTTTTCATCCAGGTGCTTCGGCAATGGCAGCTGCACGATATATCCGGTGCAGGCGTCATCGGCATTGAGTTCATCAATGACTGCGTTGAGTTCTTCTTGGGTGACATCTGCCGGCAGATCCTTTCGGATCGAGCGGATGCCAATCTGTTCGCAGTCGCGGTGCTTCATTTTCACATAGGAGTGGCTAGCGGGATCATCACCAACTAGCACTGTTGCCAACCCCGGGGTGATGCCGCGGGCTTTTAATGCGGCCACCCTTTCACCAAGGTCGGCAAAAATCTCGTCGCGGTAGAGCTGTCCATCTAATTTGATCGCAGTCACATGGCCCATTATGCCTTGGACGTAGACTAAAGCGCATGCTGCATGTGGTCTTTGAACACCCCGTTATCCCACCTAATACTGGCAACGCCATCCGGATGTGTGCCGGTACGGGCGCCCACCTGCACCTTATTGAGCCTTTAGGGTTCGACCTCAGCGAAAAGCACCTGCGTCGTGCCGGGCTGGATTACCACGATCTGGCGAAACTAACCATCCACAAGGACTTCGAGGACCTCGTATCCCAGCTTCCAGGCAACCGCATTTTTGCCTTCACCACGCAGGCCACGGATTTCCATACCTCGATTGAGTACCGAGAAGATGATGTTTTGCTTTTTGGTACCGAACCCACCGGATTAGAGGCGAAAACCCTGCAGCATCCGCGTATTACCCAGGAGGTGCGCATCCCCATGTTGCCGGGTCGACGCTCTATGAATCTTTCTAATTGTGCCGCTGTTGCCACCTATGAGGCGTGGCGCCAATTAGGTTTCCGCGAAGGCATCTAAGAGCACGGTTCTGCTTTCGGAAGAGTGTGGTGCCCGGCGCTTCCCCGTATCCTATGGGAGCGTAGTACTTAACCACTCCCCGCCCGCCACCTTTTATAGGTTCACATAGATGACGATCCTAAGCATTAATAACCTGCTCTACGACGTTTTCGCACTCACCTTCATTGCCTTCGCTGCGGTGATGGTGTGGCGTTTCTTCCGCCACTAGTCGAAGACGCGAAGGGGCAACCCCCAGCAAAACCCACAAACACAGACCACACAAACAAACCCCCAAACACCCCCTAGGCTTCCTCAACCTTCACGGTGATCAGCTCCAGGTCTTCTGCATCCAGGGACATGCTTTGCCCTAAGGGGGTGCGGAAATTATGGGCGCAATCGCAGCGCGCTTCCTCCACAATCAATTGGCTGCCGGGGCACACCTGGTAGCGCGCCAGCTTCCTTAATAACCCTGCGTTGGAATCATGGATGCGCAGAACGATCACCTTATCGCCTACTTCCGCCATCCCCAGGTGCACAGTACCTAGATCATCAATCTGCCCGCGCGCATCCGGGATGGGATCCCCATGCGGGTCGCGGGTGGGATTGCCTAGATACGTGTCAATGCGGTGCAGCAGGCGGTCCGATACCGCGTGCTCCAACATATCGGCTTCGGCATGCACCTCATCCCAGCGGTAGTCCAGCACCTCCACCAGGAACATTTCTACCAGCCGATGCCGGCGCACCATTTCCATAGCAACGGCTCGCCCAGCATCAGTGAGCGTGGCCCCGGTATAAGGCTCGTGAATAACTAATCCACGAGAAGCCAACCGTTTAATAGCCTCCGAAGTGGTGGAAGCTTTCTGTCCTAATGCAGCCGCAATCAGCCCTAGGCTGACGGGATGTTCGCCGTGGGGGTCACCGCGGCGTTCGCTGATGTCCCAGATGACCTTGAGGTGGTCTTGGCTTTTGTCTGGGAGTTCCATGGCATGCATGAGACCGACCTTACTAAACTACAAGCGACATAGAATAGGCCCGCGATCACAGCAATCGTGCCACCGGCTGACAAACTAATCTTCACTGCCAGCCATAGGCCCAAAAGCCCAATTCCCACACCAGCGATGGGGGCCAGAATCAGCAATGCCTTGGTGGAGCGCACTAACTTAATCAGCCCAGCACCAGGTGCCACCAACAAAGCGATAGACAAGATGGTGCCAATGGCGGGGATCACCACCACCACGGTCGCGCAGATCAGCGTCAGCGTAATGGTTTCGGCAATCGCCCCGGGCAGACCGGCTGCACGGAAGCCAATGCGGTCGAAGTAATAGAAGATAAGCTGAGGTCCCCACAGCGCCAACACGATGAGTGTCAGCAGCAGCATCACACCGGCGCCAATAATGTCGACGCGGTTGACGTTGAGGAGCGAACCAGCCAGGAAGGTTTCCACGCGCACCGGCAGTGGTTGGAACCAGCGCAGCAAGAAATAACCAGAGGCAAAACCGAGGGTCAGCACAATACCGGCGGCTGCCTCCGGGCTCATGCCTTCAGTTTTGGCAATGCGGTGCATGATCCAGCTCAATGGCACACAGATCAGCAGGCCACCAGCAAAAAGCGTCCAGGTGACATTCATGCCAAAGAGGTTGCCGATCACCACACCCAATACCGCACCAGGGAAGGTGCCGTGGGAGAGCGACTCGGTGAAGAAGACGCGGCGGCCGAGCACCGCCAGGGTGCCAACCAGCCCAGAAAGGGCGCCGACCAGGATAATTTCGATGGTGGGGAGGGTAAGAATGCCGAGTTCAAACATTAGACTTTCAGCCTCCCGCTCGTGCCTTCGGTGGCATCATCGGACAAGGCAGCACCCAGGCCACGCACGCCACCAGAAACGCCACCAGAAACGCCACCAGCACCACCAACACGCGAACCGCCACCAGCAGCACCGGCACCAGCAGCAGCATTATCCGCAGCGGTCTTAGCCTCGGCCTGTTCAATACGCTTACCGCGGCTAATCGCCGGGCCATGCCCCGTTGCCTTCATAATGTTGCGAACAATCGCAGCCAGCAGGTACATCGCCACAATCGACAGGGCAACAGCTGCCTGCGGGGAAATCTGCCGCGGGGTATCCCAGTTCATCACCCACATGCCGCACACCCCACCGGCCACACCGATGAGCATCGCGACAGCGACCATCCCCTTCACAGTGCGGCACACCAAACGCGCCGCTGCACCGGGGATCACAAAATAACCAATGACCAGCAACACACCCACCGCAGTAGAAGCCGCCACCACCACCGCTGCAATCGCAGCGTTAATGGCAATATCTACAGCCAATACGGGGATGCCGGTCGCGCGCGCCGCCACGCGGTCAAAGGCGAAGAACACTTGTTCTTTCCAGGTCGCGGTGACCAGAACCAAAGCGACCAGGCAAATCAGAATTGATTGCATTAAACGCTCATCGGTGACTTCCAGCAGGCGCCCGAACATCAGGGCTTCTAACTGGCCAGACATATCACCCTTATACAGGGAGATCACAATACCGATGGCATAGAAGCTCGTCAGCACCACTGCGGTGCCAGCTTCCGAAGATTTCTTTCTTCCCACCACGGTCAACGCGATCGCCGCAATAATTGCCACGACCGACGCGCCCGGGATGATGAAGTCGACGCCTTTATATACGGCGCCAGCAACGATGCCAGGGAACACTGCGTGAACCAGTGCCTCAGCATTAAATTCCAATGCGCGAAGATTAACCAGCACCCCCACCACGCCCGAGACGATGCCCAACACAATGAGCATGATCAGCGGGCGCAGTAAGTAGGGGGCTAAGCCGGTGATCTCAGAGAGACTAGAGAGCATGTTCCGCGAGGACCTCCTGCGTCGGGCCGAAAGCGACCAGACGACCGTCTAGGACGGCAGTGAGTTCACAGACCTCCCGGGCCAAGATCTCATCGTGAGTGGACACAACCATGGCAACGCCCTCCGCTTTGAGTTCGTCAATAATGCGCAGCAGCGCACCGCGGCTGGTCTGGTCGAGCCCGTTGAAGGGCTCGTCCAAGAGGATGAGCTTGGGATCAGCAACAATGGCGCGAGCCACCATCACTCGTTGGCGCTGACCACCAGAAAGATCACCGAAGCGGTAATCAATGCGATCAGCTAATCCCACGCGTTCCAGCGCATGCTTCACGGCACCATGGTCGCGAAAGCGGCGCAGGAATCCTAGCTTGGCGTAGCACCCCATGGACACCACCTGGCGCACGCTCACCGGGAAGCTCAGGTCAATATCGGCGCTCTGCGGAACATATCCAATGCTTCCGCGGCCTTCAACGACCTCGTATTTCCCATCCACGCGGACCATCCCAAGGATGCCGCGCATAAGCGTGGTTTTACCGGAACCATTGGAACCGACCAGGGCTAATGCCTGCCCGGGTTCCAGGCTCAGGGTAATGCCGGTGAGGGCTGGGGGCCCACCGTAGCTAAAGGATGCATCCTCAAAGGAGACAACACTCACTTAAGTTCCTCCGGAAGGGGCTGGACAGTGCCGCCCCAGGCTTCGACAAGATTGGTGATGTTGTGGATGGTGGCCTTGATATAGGTTTCGCCATCCGTGCCTTCCGGGCCAAGGGAGTCGCCGTAGAGGGCGTCATCACCGATCACAGCCTTCACACCAGCCGCACGAGCAATAGCTTCGATGGACTTGGAGTTATTGGAGTTTTCGGCGAAGAGGGCGTTCGCTCCCGATTCCTTGACCTGTTCAACGGCCTTATTGATGTGCTCAGCCGTCGCATCCTGCTGACCCGAGAAGTCAGAGAGTGCGGAGCCGATGAACTTGATGCCATAGCGCTCAGAGAGGTAGCCGAAGGCATCATGCGAGGTGAACAGCGTGCGGTGCTCGGGATCCACGGTGTTGAAGGAGTCTTCAGCCCACTTATCCAGGGCCTTCAGCTTCTTCTCATAGCTCTCAGCATGCTTCTTGAACACCTCTTTTTCAGAGGGAGCAGCTTCACCCAACGCATGGCCAATATTCTTGACCTGAATAGCTGCGCGGCTGGGATCGGTCCAAATATGCGGATCCTTCACGAACTCCGGTGCATCACCGGGGTTCTCCGGCGGGAAAGGCCAGTCATTCAGCTTGACCTTCTCCACACCCTCATCAATCTTGAACTTGGTGTCCTTCGGCTTTTCGCCGCTGGTGAGGGTACCGGAGGAAACAACCATGGTGCCCTTGAAGCCACTGGAATCAACAGCGTTGGCCAGGAAGTGCTCCAGGTCCACGCCCGACACCAGGAAGAGGTCGGCATCGCCGAGCGCCTTCATCTGCTGCGGGGTCATTTCATGCTCGTGTGCGGAGGCATTTGGCGCCAGCAAGCAGGTCAGTTCCAGCTTGGTCTTGCCACTGCCGGTCGTGGTCTCCTTGCCTTGCGAGTCCGTCTTGACAAAGGTCAAGTCATCACCACCATCAGCCAACTGAGTGACATAGTCACAAATCTGGGTGGTCGTAGCAACGGCCTTGACGGAATCGTCCTTGGCGTCCGACTTAGCAGCATCGGAAGAATCCGAGCCACCGCAGGCGCTCATGCTAAGGGCCACTGCGCCAACAGCAGCCAGGGTCAATGTGCGCTTCATAGGGTTACTCCTTGAAAATTCCCCCGCTCTCGGGGGATGGGACAGGTCCACCTGATACCAAAGTTCCCGCTCAGAGAACAACGGTAACGATTATCAAGTAAAGCACACCTAAACCTGGATGTTCAAGCTATTGAACTCTTGGTGAAGCCAGCCTCGGAAGCTTGCGCTGACGCAGTCGATCTAGCAGTTCATCGGCATCTTCCCGCGCGAGCTGCGGCGCAGTCATCAAAATCCCCGGAACCAAATTCAACTGCACATCCGCCAACCCCAATGCCCCACTTACCGGCCCGCGCACCAGCGTTAATTCCTGAATGTGCTCCGCCTGAATCAACTTCACTCGACGTCGAATACGTCCAACGTGTAACGCAATTACCGGTTCCCCAAGCTCACGACGTGGCACAAAAGTCACAGCTTGCTTCTCGAGATCGAGGGGGCTGAGCAGGCGTGCACGCTGCGGGCTGCGATATAAGACACGTTTGCCGTACGCGGTGGGATCGCCATCGCGGAATAGTGCTTCTGGATCCACGTCCAGCATTACCGCTGCCAACCAGATGGCTAACCCCTTCTCCCCCACGGGCAGCACCACAGTGGTGCCCACCTCGGAAGTACTCTTCTCCAGGTTCATCCCATATCCAGCAATAGAGATGCGCACCTGCCACCAACCTAAAAAGCGCCACAAGGTGGGCTGCATAATCTCCACAGCGTGCACCCGCCCTAGTGGGATGGATTGGCGGCGACGATTCAACCAGCCATAGTGAATCTCAATGAGTTCATCTTTTAGCTCCGCACGAAACTGATAGGACCTATCCACCGTCCTAAAAAGCCAGGGCACAGAGCCCGCGAGCCAGGGCACCAGCAGTGGCCACAATAAGGGGAATGCCGCTACAAAAATAAACGCCAACACAGTAATAGCGGTGGAACCATGGATAGCCGCGGCCACCAAGCTGCGCTGCACGGGGACAGTAGGCACCAGCTCCACCCCAGGGGCCTGGACTTCTTCTACTTCAGCCGTGTGACCGCGGTGAATAGCAATGATTTCGCTACGTAGTGCTGCAGCCACCTTCTTTTCTAGGTAGGCGATCTCCAACACGGAATCAGAACCACCAGCGGTTTCCACCCGCACCGAAGCTAGGCCGAATAACCTGGGCAACCAATCTTCATGCACATCCACCGCTTGGATGCGGTCATAGCGTGCGGTGCGCAGAGTTTTTGAGATCACCCCATATTCCAGGCGGATTTCTTCTTCCTCTAGCGAGTAGCCCATGGCTTTCCACCAGATATAGGAAGAAAACCACACCACCACAAACATCAGCACCAACACCGCCAGCACAATCAGCACCAGCGCCAGCCCGGAATGAATGGGCAGGTATGTAGAAACTTTCTCGGCTATTTCTTTGAGGTTGCTGCCAATGAAATTAAATAAGGTGGCCCCGATACCCACCAGCACCGCCAAAAGGGTGGACCAGGCTTTGAGGATGGGGGTGAGGCGATGAACGCGTTTCACAGCCCGCTCATCCTCTCGCGAGCTTGCACCGCTAGGCGATCGCGCAGCGCATCCGCTTCCGTTGCCACCAGCCCAGAGATAGAGGAATCCGAACTTGCAGAAGCGGTATGCAATTCCACGCTTTTGAGCCCAAATATGCGCTCAATCGGCCCAGCGGTCACATCAACGAATTGGATCCGCCCGTAGGGCACCACGGTGTAGGTATGGAAAACTTTGCCGCGGCTAAGCAGCAGTTCATCGGCGGTTTCTTTCCACCCCAGTTTTTTCACCTGCGCTGGGATCAACCACAGCAACCAGATCATTAACCCCGCAAAAATTCCGGCCCCGACATAAGCGCCGATCCTGACGAGTTTTGGTTCCTCATCGAGGACGATGCCCGCGATGAGGAAACCCACCGCGGGCAGAATCACCCAAGGTAAAACCGATAAATAACGGACAATCACCAGCTTGGGGGAAACGGGGTTCATGCGTCCCAGCATAGATCAACGGAAGTCCCGGGAACGCCCATGTAAATAGTCTCCGGCTACAAAAGGATCTAAGCGATCCGCGCGAACACTAATTGCGCCTTCAGTATTTTGCACGGTTCCGCGAATAATGAGGGCACGCGCACTGGCTGCTAACCGGCGGTATCGCTGCCACAACCCAGGGGAAACTACCACGTTATATAAGCCTGTTTCATCTTCCATTCCAAAGAAGATGACACCCGATGCAGTAGCTGGGCGCTGACGATGCGTGATCACCCCAGCGATCCGTACGCTACTGCCATCTGGGACGTGTCTTAGTTCCTCGGCGCTTAAGACCCCGGCGCGACGTAGGTCTTCGCGCAGAATCTCGATGGGTTGGCGGGTAGCGGTTACCCCAGTGCTGGCAATATCGGCTGCCAGCAGCTCAAATTCGCTCATCCCGGGAAGCGCTGGGGGTGCGCTAATCCCAGAGGTTCCCGGCAGCATCGCCGGGGTTTCCGCTACCCCGGCTTCCCAGAGTGCTTCGCGGCGCGAGAGCTGGAAACAGTCCAACGCCCCGGCTTTAGCGAGTGCTTCGACTTCCTTCACAGTCAATTCAGCTTTACGGGATAAATCCGCCACCGAGGCATAGGGCGCATGCTGGGCGATGCGTTGACCGGCTTTTTCTCTGAGGCCTTTGATGAGGTTTAAACCCAGGCGAATTGCGCGGGGAGTTTCATGCACAATTGTGGCTTCCCATCGTGAGTGGTTGACACTAATCGGAAGAATCGGCACATCATGCCGGCGAGCATCACTAATGAGTGATTGTGGGGAATAAAAACCCATTGGTTGGGCTCTTAATAACCCCACACAAAAGTGCGCTGGGTAGTGGTATTTAAACCAGGCAGAGAAATACACCAAAGAGGCGAAACTCTGGGCATGGGATTCTGGGAAACCATAGGCGGCGAAGGCAAGCACCTTTTGCCAGAGACTTTCGGCCACCTCCCCACGAATCCCGGAGGTTTTCTCCAGGCCAGTGAAGAAACGAGATTTCAATGCCGCCATTTTTTCCGGTGAGCGCTTCGCCCCCATGGCTCGCCGCAGCGAGTCAGCTTCTGCTGCGCTAAAGCCAGCGGCATCCACCGCCATTTGCATGAGTTGTTCTTGAAATAGCGGGATCCCAAGAGTTTTGGCCAAGGATTTTTTCAGCACCGGGTGCTCGTAGATCACCTCTTCTTCGCCATTGCGGCGGCGCAGGTAGGGGTGCACGGATCCACCTTGGATGGGGCCGGGCCGAATGAGGGCTACTTCCACCACAAGGTCGAAGAAGCAGCGTGGCCGCAGCCTCGGCAAGGTGGATAGCTGCGCGCGGGATTCCACTTGGAAAACCCCTACTGCATCAGCACGGCAGAGCATCTCATAGACCTCTGGTTCATCAACCGGGATTTCCCAGAGTTGGATGCTGCGGCCTGCGGGGTCTTCGGCTACGAGGTCCATCATGTGGTGGATGGCTTCTAGCATGCCAAGGCCAAGGAGATCGAATTTGACGAGCCCTACCCCGGCGCAATCATCTTTATCCCATTGCACCACGGAGCGGTTTTCTTTGCGGGCCCATTCGGTGGGTACTACCTGGGCGATGGGGCGATCGCAGATGACCATGCCGCCGGAGTGGATGCCAAGGTGGCGGGGTTGCCCGATGAAGGCTTCGGCGAGTTCGGCTACCGCTGGGTCGCTGGCGGGTAGGTCAAGTGCGCGGGCGGCGTCTTTAAGGGCGCTGCGGCGACGGTAGGTGATGACATTGGCGACTTGGGCGGCATTGTCGCGCCCATAGCGGCGGTATACGTATTGAATGACTTCTTCGCGGCGGGTGGATTCAAAGTCAATGTCGATATCTGGTGGGCCATCGCGTTCGGGTGAGAGGAAGCGTTCAAAAAGAAGCCCTGCTCCGATGGGTTCGACATTGGTGATGCCGAGGGCGTAGCAGACCACGGAGTTGGCGGCAGAGCCGCGGCCTTGGCACAAAATATTGGCGCTGCGGGCGAAGTCGACCAGGTCGGTGACGATGAGGAAGTATCCGGGGAAGCCGAGTTTTTCGATGAGGTCTAGCTCGTAGTCGATTTGTTGGCGGGCTTTGGTGCGTAAGTCTTCGCTGGCTTGGCCGTAGCGCAGGATTGCGCGGGTATAGGTGAGCTCGCGTAGGGTCTGCATCTCATCTTCAGCCAAAACGGGGAGGTTGGGGGCGATGAGGTTCAGACCGAAGGCGCATTCCTCGGCGATCTCGCAGGTGGTGGCCAGAAGTTCAGGGCGACCGGGAAGCAGCTGGGCGACTTCTTCACCGGAACGCAGCCAGGAAGCACCGGTGGGTTGCGTGCTGGAAAGCTCGTGGTGGAGCAGGTGTTTGGCGGCGGCAAGGGGTGCGTCTTTAATGCTGGCGGCAGCAGGGGTGGCGCTGATGATGCGGCGGATGCCGTCGTAGTGATCGAGTTGGAGGTGCGCATCGGCGTCTTCGGGGCGTTGGGTGACCCCATATTCCAAGAGCAGATCTTGAGGTGAGAAAGCAGCAATGATCTGCGGGGCGAAGCTTAATTGGTTGGTGCCGATTAAGGCGATGCAGGAGTGATCAAGGCGCGTAGCGATATCGGCGAGTGGTGGGTAATTGGGTTGGTCTTTGGTGCCGCTCATATGTGCATCACAGATGAGCTGGGAGAGGTGTTCATAGCCTTTAGGACCGCGGCAGATAAACGGGAGGACCCCTTCGGGTAGGTGTAATTCGGAGCCGAAAACGGTGGGTAAACCATATTCGGCGGCAGCTTCGGCGAAGCGAACGACCCCATAGAATCCATCTGCGTCCATGAGACAAAGGGCTGTGAGGCCTAGTTCGACCGCTTTTTTAGCTAGCTCCTCGGGCTCGGAAGCACCGGTGTGGAAACTGTAGCTACTGCGAACGTGTAATTCAGCAAACCGCGGGGAACGTTCTCGATAAGAGCAATTTTCCGCGGCATCTTCGGGCGGATCTATGAGCGCGGCTTCGATGGCTGGGTGGGGCTTGCCGGAGAGCACGCGCTCGAGCCGTGACCAGCTCAACCTTTCGCCGCCGTGGAACCTCATAGCCAGTCACTATAGCGCGATTTTAGAATAACTGTTCCCATGGAGATTGAGGCCAAGTAGACCAAGCGGTTCATAAGCTGCTAAGCTCACTCCCCAACCGCAGCGATAGCGCCTTAGTTAAGGCGTGAATACCTGCGGAAATAATCGATAAACCGAAACAGACCGTGCGGTTCACTGTCTGTGAGGCAACAGAAGGAAGAGACGGAAGTTATGAGCACCAAGAAGATCATCGCGGCACTGCTATCCACCGCCCTGCTGGGTGGGCTGAGCGCCTGCTCGGGTAGCGATAGCAAGGACGCGGAAGGCGAAAAGATCCGCATCGGCAGCACCGATAGCTCCAAGAAGGCCTGGCAGGTATTCCAAGATAAGGCCAAAGAAGCTGGCCTGCCGCTGGAGGTTGTGGATTTCTCGGACTACTCCACCCCGAACCAGGCGCTGGATCAGGGCCAGCTGGATGTGAACCAATTCCAGCACCTGAAGTTCCTGGCCTCCTATAACTCCAGCGCGAATGCCACCTTGACCCCGATCGGCTCCACCGAGATCGTGCCGCTGGCGCTCTTCTGGAAGGATCATGACTCCCTGGATGGCATTGAGGGCCAAGAAGTGGTGATCCCGAATGATCCCACCAACCAGGGGCGTGCCATCAATGTGCTGGTGCAGGCCAAGCTGCTGGAGCTGCGCACCCCCGGCCTGGTGACCCCCACCCCGGCGGATGTGGATACCGATAAGTCCAAGGTGAAGATCACCCCGGTGGATGCCGCTCAGACCACTGCCGCCTATGGCGAGGGCAAGCCGGCGATCATCAATAACTCCTTCTTGGATCGCGCGCAGATTGATCCGAAGTCCGCGGTCTTTGCTGATGACCCGAGCTCCACGGAAGCTGAGCCCTATATCAACGTCTTTGTGACCCGCGCCGAAGATAAGGACAACGAGCGCTATAAGAAGCTCGTTGAGATCTGGCACGACCAGGCGGTGCAGGATGCGGTCGCCGAGGATTCTCGCGGCACCTCCGTGCCGGTGGATCGTCCAGCGGAGGATCTGCAGAAGATCCTGGATCGCTTGGAAGCGGATCTGAAGAAGTAGCAGCACCGAAGAAGGCGCGGGGATCAGGCGATGCTTCCCGCGCTTTTTCTACTTAATTAATGTCCCAACACAGGAAGCGAAGCTATTACTGTGAGCACACCGGAAAACTCGGCTGGCGTGGATGCCTCTGGCGTGGATGCCTCTGGCGTGGATGCCTCTGGCATTGCTAGGTCGGCGGCTGGTACTGGTACGCGGGTGGAGTTCCGCGAGGTGACGAAGTCCTTCGGGCCGACGACCGCCGTTGACCACGTCAGCTTGACCGTCGAACCCGGCGAGATCCTTGGCGTTATTGGTTACTCTGGCGCCGGCAAATCCACCCTCGTTCGACTGATCAATGGGCTAGATACCATTAGCTCCGGGGAATTATTGCTGGACGGCACGAATATTGTGGGCATGTCGGAAGCAAAGCTGCGGCAATTGCGCCGCAAAATCGGCATGATCTTCCAACAATTCAACCTCTTCCGCTCGCGCACGGCGGCGGGGAATATTGAATACCCCTTAAAGCTGGCGGGTCTGCCTAAAGAGCAGCGCGCTAAGCGGGTGAAGGAACTCCTCGAGTTCGTTGGTTTAGCCGACCGCGGGGATCACTACCCGGAGCAGCTATCGGGTGGTCAAAAACAGCGTGTGGGTATTGCCCGCGCCTTGGCGACGAACCCTTCGCTACTACTGGCGGATGAGGCGACCTCGGCGCTGGACCCCGAAACCACCCATGAGGTGCTGCATCTTTTGCGGGAAGTCAATCGCGAGTTTGGCATCACCATTGTGGTGATTACGCACGAAATGGATGTGGTGCGTTCCATCGCCGATAAGGTCGCCGTGATGGAGGCCGGCAAGGTGGTGGAATATGGCAGCGTTTATGAGGTGTTCTCGGACCCGAAGACCCCCGTGGCGCAACGCTTTGTGGCCACCAGTTTGCGCAATACCCCGGACTTGGTGGAAGCCGATGATCTGCTTGCCCACGAAGGACGGCTATTCACCATTGACCTGACCGAAGAATCTGGGTTCTTTGCTGCCGCTGCCGCTGCCCGCGAGGCTGGGGTGTCCATTGCCATCGTGCATGGTGGTGTGACGACTTTGCAGCGACGTTCCTTCGGCAAGATCACCGTGCGTCTCACCGGCCCGGATGAGGCGATCCAAGCTTTTTATGATCGCTTGGATAACACCACCGATATTCAGGAGATCACCCGATGACAACCACTGCTTCGACTTTGTTATTGGCCTCCGATTGGGTACTGGCTTCTGATTGGGAGCGCTTAGGGCCAACCTTCACCAAGGCCATCTGGGACACCCTCATCATGGTTTCCGTGACCATGCTGATCGGTGGTTTCCTGGGCCTGGTGCTGGGCATTTTGCTGTACACCACCCGCCAGGGCGGGATCTTGAAGAGCCGCGGGGTGTACTCCGTGCTCAACGTGCTGGTGAACTTTATTCGCCCGATCCCCTTCCTGATCATGATTACGGCCTTCGGCCCGCTGACCTTGATGGTGGTGGGGACAACCATTGGCCGCCAAGCGGCAATGTTCATTATGAGTATTGCGGCGACCTTCGCGGTGGCGCGCATTGTGGAACAAAACCTGGTCAGTATTGACCCCGGTGTGATTGAAGCTGCCCGCGCGATGGGTGCCACGCCCTGGAAGATCATCACCACGGTGATCATTCCGGAAGCACTGGGTCCGCTGGTGTTGGGCTATACCTTCATCTTCATTGCGGTGGTGGATATGTCCGCGATGGCTGGTTATATCGGTGGCGGCGGTTTGGGTGACTTTGCCATCGTCTATGGTTATCGCGCCTATGACTGGGAGGTCACCTATGTGGCCACCTTGACCATCATTGTGATCGTGCAGTGCGCGCAGCTCTTCGGCAACTGGTTGTCGAAGAAGATTATGCGGCGTTAGTTGTGGTGCGGGGCTAGTTCTCGTGCACCTCGGTGGCGACCCAGACCTTGGATGTCTTGGGGTCGTCACCACAGGAAGATAGGATCCCATCCACTTCACGCTGCTCCATGGACACAGTGAAACTACGGGCCGCCCTCGGATAATGGACCTTCCATACCGTGGGGTGGTCCGTTTCTTCTGGCATGAGCTCACTAAAGCGGAGATAAGCACCCTCACGTTGGAGACGTTCGGCAACCGCTACTTCCGCTACCTGGCCTTGGGGCGACCAGAGGCCACGACCGCGATTGCCAGGGGCAAAATATTCACCACGTCGGGCAGCGCACATGAGGCCATCGCCCGCCTCGATACCTAAGCGACCGAAGCTATAGCCCCAGGGCAAGAGAATGATCGAAGGCGCGAAGCGGTGGCCTTTAGTATGCGAAGATTCCCACACCTCATCGCCGGGATAGCGTTTGGATAATTCCCCGGCCATGGGGCGGCCCTTAATGGAGCAACAAACATCGCGTTTGCCGTGAGTGCACACCAAAAGCACCGGGTGTGCGACCCGGCGCGCACCGGGGTTCTTCCAGGGGCCGCTGAGATCTAATGTGAGGATATCTTCGGGAGCATTGAGCTCGAGAGTTTCCATAATGCCTTCTTCGGTGAAGGCGAGAAATACTTTGTAGCTGCCATGAGCTTTATGGCCGGCGCGGCCGGGGCGGCGCATTAATTGCAAGCCCGCGGAATTATCGGCCATGAATTTCTTTAAAGTCTTGCTGAGCTCGGGGTCGAAGGTACCCCCATCTAGGACATCGTGACTCCACCCGCCGGGCCATTCGAAGGCCACATAAACCTTTTTCTTTTGCCCAGTTCCGGGCATGGGTTCATGCTGGATATCGGAGCAACGTGGGGAGTCAGTCATGCCTCTAAGGATAGACTCCTCACACTTGAGACCGATAGGGGTGGTGCGGTTAGGGTGCTGCGGCTGCAAGCTCAACAGATAGTGCTGGATGTATGGCGCGGGTCGAGTTGGGGGTGAACAGGCTGGTGCGGCTGAGGAACTCTTGTGGGGGTAACGATCTGCCAACAATCTGCCCCGAAAGCGGAATTCTATGGTGAGATCGCTGCCCAATCCGTTTACGGTGGTAGTTATGAAACAAAAACTTCGGGCCTCCTGGTTGGCAGTCGCGCTCCTGAGCATGGGTGCGCTGACTGCCTGCTCCACTGACTCCGATTCCCAAGCTGCGGGTGCTTCCGGCACCGCCACGGTGACGACGACTCAGACAGTGACGCAAGCCCCCGGATCTGAAGGTGGTGCTGCTGCCAGCACTGTGAATGATGCTGAAAACAACGGCAGCACCGATACCAGCCCTGTGAGCGCTCCCCCGACTCCGACGAATGCTGGGATCTCTCCCCTGGGTACCGCTGATCCGGCGATGAAGACCCAGCATCCGGAACCTGCTACCTCTTTGGTGGTGAAGAATGTTCGTTTAGGCAGCCACAATGGTTTTGACCGGGTGGTCTTTGACCTTGAAGGAGAAGGTGAGCCGGGCTGGTGGATCGACTACGCCGAAACTCCTACCCATCAGGCTTCTGGCAAGGCCATTAACTATCACGGATCGATGGCCTTGAATGTCAATATTGATGGCACCACTTTTGTAGGCGATGATCCAGTTACCAAGACCTACCCCGGCACCGGTAATGTTACTGAGGTCATTGGGGTCGGTTTATTTGAAGGTCGAACCCAGTACATTATTGGGTTGAAGGCTGGTCGTACACCTTATTCCGTACAGACCCTGGAAAACCCAAAGCGATTGGTGATTGATATTCTTCAATCCCAAGGGCATTAATCTTGCCCCAGAGATCTTCCCCGAAGTTCTTCTCCAAAGATCCTTCCCAGACTGTGAGTATGGTGAGTTAGCGATGGCGCCCCAGGTAGGGGCGCCTCGGGGAGTTGGCGCGTGAGAGCTAGGAATAATCCGCTTCCACGCGCCAACTATTTTTTACCCATACCAAAAGCCAACCGTGGTTATCCGTACTAATGCACTGCAAGCGCGCTAAATACACCCCGCCGCGGGTCAGCCCGGAAGCAATGCCTTCGACTGGCCATGGCCCAGCCCACCCAGCTAACTGATAACGCTTATTGGCGCGAATAAGTTCATGTGGAACCCCGCTGAGCAAGGCTTGTTCATTAATCCTGATGGCTTGTCCGTGTTGATCCACCAAGCTCACGCGACTGGCGGGGTGCACAATCCTGGTGGGCAAGGGACCGGGAATCCGGCCAGGCCATAAGCCCTGATCATCTTTACGGTCTTCACCGTAGGACACGAAGCCAACTCTTTCCGCTACCCCACGGCCAGCTTGAAGTTGAGGTTGCACCACTGCATCTATCCCCAAGGTGGATTGCACTCGTGCGATCGCGCGCCGGGCTTGTGCGTCTTCCTCTTCGCCCCATAAGGAACGGGAATCTGGGATGGCTACTTCTATCGGCTCAATAATGATGAGCTCAATGCCCGCTGGGGCTTCGTCTGCGGTTTCACGTTCATGTTCTTCCGCATTAAGTCGTACCCAGCTATCGAGCTGCCAGCGAACACGATCCATGGTGGCGTCTTCACTCAACGGCTCACGGGTCCGCCATATTCTTTGCATTACCCGCCCGTGGGAGTCCTCAGCGCTAATCCTTAAGCGCAAGCACACTTTGCCGGCCGCTTTTAAGGTTTCGTGCAATTGCGCGGCAAGTTGCCGGGCTATGAACGCTGCTCGATCCACTCGATCAATGGGTGGTTCGGCAACAAAAGAAATGCTCAGGTCTTCTGTGGGCACGCTGCCGCTGCCATGTGCTTGTTCTTTCCCAGCGGCGATCTCCCAGCAGTGCATTCCTGCTGCCCCGAAGCGGGCCATGATGTCTGGGGCTGGCAGCTTAAGGAGGTCGGCGAAGGTGCGGACCCCGATATCCATGAGGGTGTCGACTACCTCGGCATCGATATCTAGGCAGGGTTCCACTTTCAAAGCTGATAGTGGCAGTGTCTTTAAAAAGTCTTGTGACTTTCCGGGTGGTACAACGAAGGGAACTCGCGCGGCCAGCACTGCGGTGACTAGCTCATCGGCTATTCCGACGTTGACATCCACGCTGAAATCTAGTGCGGAGGTCGCGGCGTCGATGAGCAATTGGACGGCTTTTTCTTCGCTGCCGTAGTAGCGGGTGGCGGCATCTGCTTGGATAACTACTAACCCTGGTCGCATGATCTCAATGCCGATAGCGTTATCTGCCAGGGCGTGGAGCACGTGCTCAAATACCTGCGCGTCCCGCGCCGGAGAGTAGACCATCAGTTCGATCTGAGGTAGAAGCGATACTGCGTGCCGAACGGGCATTCCGCGACGTATTCCTACTGCTCGACATTGGGCATCCGCAAGCATAATTTTCCCCGCTAAGAGCGCGCCGCGATCTTTTTTCTCATCGACCGTATCGCCACCGGGAACTGATACCAACGCCAAGGCGCGATTGCTATGCCGTGCTACCTGGATTGGCCAATCTGGGAACCATAATGCGAGCGTCCGCATATTAAACCACGCGAAGTTGAGGTCCGGCAGTGTCCCCTATAGCTACGGTTGTTCGACGCTCTTGAGCATTGCCGTAGTTCACTTGCACTGCAAGGTCGATACCGCGAATGCGACCTACGCCGGGGCCGATCCCATAAAAAGCATTGATCTTCGGTTGAAGGGCTAGGGTTGCTGGGATCTGGTGTGAGCTGGCGTTAAGCACCCCTGCTTTACCTTTGCGGACTTTCGCCATAAATGCCCGTGAACTGCCAAGATTCATCTGGATTGGGGTGTTGACAATGACCAGATCAATCCCTTCGCACAATAGGGCAGCAATCTGCCAAGGGTCTTGGCCGGGGTCCGGGATAGCCACAATACGTTCTAAATGTTCAATATCGGCGAAGGATAATTCTGGCCAACCCACCACTGCCACTAAGGAACCGGCTTGGGTGGCATGCTCGATGAGCACGCTTGCCAACAGTGAGGAGGTGGATATATTCACCACTGCACGACGTGGCAGCCCACCGCCACGTAATGCCTGCGCAAGACCAGGATGCGTAGCGATTGGGCTAAGGCTTGGGTCGCTATAGTCCGCCTGTTTTAGGCCCGACGCTGTCCCCGCGCGGGGGTCTATGGTGACCATATGTTCTTTGAGCGCAGCGATACGCTCAGCCCGGCTCAGGCCTGCGACCTCCACACTTCTTAGAACATGAGTTTGCACCATGTGGAAAATTATGGATCGCTCAGATGTTCTACGTCAAGCTGCCTGGTAATCTGGGCAAGCATGATGAACGCCTACGCCAATCTTCGTTCCCACCGCACCCCTATTCCCACACCTGTGGTGGTGCGTAGCGTGGCCTCGATTTTGGTTGGCGCGGCCATTGCGGTGGTCTCCACGGACCTTAATGTTGGTGTGCGAATGGCGGTCATGATCATTGCCATCGGGGCAGCCTTTTTATTGACCTTCTCGCACCCCTATCGCAAGGAGATGCTGGCGTATACCCAACGCAAAAAAGCGGATCCCCCGAAGCTGCGTTCCCAGCAACTACTGACCTTATTCCCCGCGTGGTTAGCACTTATGACGGTGCCAGTATTTGCACCCGTACCGGTTGTCGTGAGTGTGGTGATTTGGGTGCTATCAGCTGCCTATATGTTCTGGATTTTCCCACATTTCGATGGCAGCCGGGCTCTCGCGTTTATCTAATGAGCTAATTATCGGCGCGGCTTCTTGCGCGGCACGGTTCGTGGTCCACGCATCTTATTGGCTTCCTTTGCGCGAGCTTCTTCAGCCAATATTTCTTTTTGCTTCTGCCCATGCTCGGCAATCAGGTTATTGAGATAGATATAGATCTGGTGACCCAGGAAGAAGAGGCCGAACACCCCGAGGAATACTGGCACCCACCAGATCGATTCGAGATTCGCTTGCCAGCACACCAAGAAGGTGAAGAGCAAGGAGAAAAGAATAACGCGGAGTGGTTGGAACTCGAAGCGTTTCACGGTGCGGTGGGCTTCCTTTCAGGCTGCTGGTTCCTAGCCGCTGAGCAAACTATGAGCCACCAGGCTATCGGGGGGCAAGAAAATAAGTTAAGGACCCGAAGGGGTCCCTGCCTCACCTATTTTCAAATAATGAACTTCATTGTAGTGGAGATCCAGAAAGCACCCTTCCTGGATCGCTGCTTCACCAGCACTGTGCTGCCTAGGGGTGCGAAAGCCTGGACGAGCGGTGGTGCTTACTGCGGCTAGTGCGGCGCTAAAGGTTCCTGCGAGGGTTAGGGCTTAATCAAGGTCGCGGGATTGGGCCCAGCGGGTTAATGCATGGCGGTTGGATTGCTGGGTTTTACGCAGAATATTTGAGGCGTGAGTTTCAACGGTCTTGATGGAGATGAAAAGCTTTTTACCGATCTCACGGTAGGTGTAGCCACGGGCTAGAAGACGCAGCACCTCTAGTTCACGACGGGTGAGACTATCGACCACCGGATCTTCTTCAGCTGCCGGTTCAGCACCAGCGAAAGCATCTAAGACGAAGCCCGCTAGTCGAGGTGAGAAGTAGGCGTCGCCGGAGTTCACACGCTTGACGGCTTCGATAAGTTCTGGCCCGGAAATGGATTTGGTGACATATCCTCGGGCCCCGGCGCGAATAACGGAGATAACATCCTCAGCTGCGTCAGAAACACTTAAAGCGAGGAAAGTGGTTTCTACGGTGACGCCTTCAATAACCGCAACTCCCCCGCCATCTGGCATGTGAACGTCTAGGAGAACAACATCAGGCTCGGTGCGGTTAATGCCGGAAATTGCCTGCGCAACGCTACCAGCGTCGCCGACGATATCTACTGCACTACTTAATTCTGCGCGGACTCCGGATCGGAATACGGAGTGATCATCGACGAGGAATACTTTCACCATATTCATCAGGATACCGGTACTCGGATTTCCACTTCGCTCCCCTCGCCCGGAGCAGAATGAATTTCTACCGTCCCGCCGACTTTCTCGACTCGTTCGTACACGGAATCACGCAGACCATGCCGATCATCCGGAATATCCTCCGGATCAAAACCGCAGCCACGATCGCGCACATAAATGCCGAATTCCCCGGCCAGGATTTCGGCATAAACATCTGCACTATCCACCCCGGCATGTTTGGCAACATTCATCATTGCTTCCCGGGCAGCCAAGATTGCTGCCTGCGTATTTTCGGTAATTAACGTATCCGTGCCAACAGTGACCGGGGTGAGCCCTAAGCCAGTGAGTTCTTCTACCTCAGCACAGGCTTGTTCCACGGTGCCAAAGATAGTGTTGCGGTGTTTTTCTTCAGGTTCGAAGAGCCATTGTCTTAATTCGCGTTCTTGGCTGCGGGCCAAGCGCACAACTTCGCGTTGATCTTCGGAGCGTTTTTGGATGAGCGTGAGGGTTTGGAGCACTGAATCATGCAGATGTGATGCGATTTCTGCCCGTTCATCTGCTGCCGCTTTAGCTGCCTGTTCTTCGGCGAAAGAATCTCGCATACGTAGTGCCGGGGGAATCGCAACCAAAGCAACGCCCACGACAGAGAGCAAAACTACGCTCAACGACACCAGGACGCCGTGAACCCCAGGCCCATACCAAGGCGCCGAGAATAGAACGACACTACCCATAATGGCGCTGAGGCCACCGAATAGCAGAGCATTCTTGGTGAGCTTGTCACGAGTGCCATGCATGTCATAAGCCGACCATGCCGCCCACGCGCCTGCTGCTAAGAGCACCAGTGGTGTAATCCCAAAGCGGGTCAACCCCTGAGTCGCACCGATGAATAAGTTTCCGACTCCTAGTGCACCTACACCTAGCGCCAGCCATGCCAAGCGCTTTCCGTAACTGAGGTGGTTCCTTTCTGGTACCAGAACGGCAGGCTCTAGCGGCTGAACTTCTTGGCCCAGGCCGGTGGGTTCAGCAACATCCGGGCGTCCTGGGAGCTGAGCTTGCGCTGGTGCCTGGATTAGGGATTTCCTGGTGTTTTCGTGCTCGTAGTTGAAGGGCTTCGGCGGAGTCATCATCCACAGCAATGCGTAGAGCGGGAGACCAATACCGCCAAGGAGTACCGAGAGCACAATACCCATGCGCACTACACGGGTGCCTAAGTGGAAATGATCAGCTAATCCACCAGCTACTCCCGCTAGAACTTTATTCGAGCGGGAGCGGTATAGACGTGGATATGGTTCCACGCGTTGAAGAGCATAGGGCTGGAGGGCACTCATAGTCCCTATAGTGACATAAGTGCAGTTCAAGGCACATCGGGGTTCACCCTGAAACTAAAAATCAGGGTGATTCCCTATGGTTATTGTGACGCTGGTGGATCATGCTGGAAACCATGAGTTACCTGCCACCTTCTCCCCCGAATCCTAAGTCCCCGGATTTTAAATCCATGTGGGCGACCCGACCGGTCCGCATTCCCCGTGAAATGGGACATCGCGCCAAATTAGCTGGCGTATGCGAAGGCATCGGTGTTCGCTATCAGGTTGATCCCACCATAGTGCGGGTTGTTTTCATCGCCGCCACGATTTTTGCTGGCGCAGGCCTCCCCGCTTATCTCTTAGCTTGGGCTTGTATGCCGCGCTATGGTTCAGCCCGCAGCCCCTTTGAGCAGCTATTCAACATGAATGCGAAGACCACGTGGTCTCCCATCGCTGAGAAAGATGAGCGTTTCTCTGCAGTATTGTTGATATTCCTCATTTTCTTCACCAGCGGTAGTGGTTCGCTTGGTACCGGACTGACCTGGATCGGCCTTATCTTCTTGTTGGGCGGTTGGTGGTTATTGCATGCGGCACGCCCCGTGGCTCCAATGAATTTGTTGGTTCCTACTAAAGACAATGCCGCTTTTATTACTGGCGAGCCAGTTGATTTAAGCGCCTATGGGGTTTTCGATCCGCGCGTGAACCAAAGCTATGGCCCCAAGCATGATGTCTATCAGCCTAGTAATTTCGCTGACTTTTCCGAGCAGCCGATTATGTCCACTGGGGCTCCGCGTGATCCTCGCACTCCCCCGGCTTGGGATCCACTCGGGGCCGCACCTTTCGCCTGGGATCTACCGGAACCAGGCCCTGCACCTTCGCAATCCACCGCTAAAGAAAAAAGCAAGATCTGGCCTTGGGTGGTAGGTGGCGCTCTCTTCACTGGCACCGTTCTGACAGTTGCAGCAGCTGCGAGCTGGCCAACGTACTGGACCTTTGCTCAGGGCGATGAAGATCAAAGTAGCTACGAGGCTGAGTACAGTTCAGAGAATGAGCCAGAGGGCGATGGCAGTGATGTCGTACTCGACAATGAGGATTTCAGCAGCGCCACCAAAATTAAGGTGAATGAAAGCGTAAATCTTGGCGGCGAATATGTCACTGGTTCTCGCGGTTTAGTTTTGGATCTTTCCCAGCTCGACATGCCTAAAGAAGACCAGTATGTACAGGTCAAAGGTGGGACGGGGCCCACTCGTGTGATTCTTCCTAAGAGCGCACCGGTCTCGGTCAGCTGTCTAAATATGAATTACCCAAGCTACGCACATCGCTGTGAGGATGGGGACTTCAATCTCCCAGCTCATGGTCAGGGCCCGAGGATCCATATTGAGGCAGCGGCCGACTACGGCGTCTACGATGTCATCAGCGCTGAGAAGGCAGAGCTATTGATGCAGCAGTCCCCTCAGAGCTATCCGGCCGATGCACCCGAGCATGCTCCCGCCGGAGATCCTGCCGAAGATCCCGCTAATGCTCTAGAGGATGTACAGGAGGATGAGCCGGTGCACGTCGGCTAGACCACAAGGTCGGCTAGACCACAAGGTCGGCTAGTCCGCGGCACCACTTCGCCACAACTTTGGGTAGCTCATAGCAAATCCCCGAGAACCTCATGGAGGTCTCGGGGATTTTTCTATATCTCTATTCCCATTCGATGGTTGCCGGTGGCTTGCTGGTTACATCCAGCACCACGCGGTTAATATGCGGCACCTCATTGGTGATCCGGGTGGAGATCTTCTCCAAAACCTCATAAGGAATGCGTACCCAGTCCGCAGTCATGGCATCTTCAGAGGCTACCGGGCGCAGGACGATGGGGTGTCCATAGGTGCGGACATCGCCTTGAACGCCCACTGAACGAACATCAGCTAGGAGCACCACCGGGCACTGCCAGATCTGTTCATCAAGTCCAGCTGCGGTCAGCTCAGTTCGAGCAATCAGATCTGCAGCACGCAGGGTATCGAGACGCTCCTGGGTGACTTCGCCGATGATGCGAATGCCCAAGCCAGGGCCCGGGAAGGGTTGGCGGTTAACGATTTCTTCCGGCAAGCCCAATTCCCGGCCAACGGCACGGACTTCATCCTTGAATAGAAGGCGGAGCGGTTCGACGAGCTCGAATTCAACATCGTCAGGCAGGCCACCAACATTATGGTGGCTCTTAATGTTTGCGGTGCCAGCGCCGCCACCGGATTCCACTACGTCCGGGTACAAGGTGCCTTGCACCAGGAAGTCGACCTGCTCGCCTTCTAATACGCTGGCGACAGCACGCTCAAAGGAACGGATGAACTCCGCGCCAATAGCTTTGCGCTTAGCTTCCGGCTCAGAGATTCCCGCCAACTTGTTGAGGAAGGCTTCGCGTTCATCAACGGTGACGAGTTTTGCGCCAGTTGCAGCAACGAAGTCCTTTTGAACTTGTTCACGTTCCCCGGCGCGCAGCAGACCATGGTCAACGAAGACACAGGTCAGGCGATCACCGATGGCGCGCTGCACCAGTGCTGCGGCCACGGCGGAGTCCACGCCACCGGAAAGCCCACAGATGGCATGCCCAGAGTCGCCGATTTGTTGGCGTACCGCATCAATCAGTTGTTCTGCGATATTGGCTGGGGTCCAGCTTTGTTCCAGGCCGGCAACCTCAGTTAGGAAGCGTTCGAGAACTAGCTGGCCGTGCGGGGAGTGCAAAACCTCAGGGTGGTATTGCACGCCGGCCATGCGCTTATCCACATTTTCGAAAGCTGCGACCGGTGCGCCAGCGGAACGAGCAGTGACTTCGAAACCGGCGGGGGCTTCGGAGACTGCATCGCCGTGGCTCATCCAAACCTTGTGGATGCTTTCGAGGTCTTTGTGGAGTACCCCACCGCAAATTTCCATGTCCGTGCGACCGTATTCGCGTTTGCCGGTATTAGCGACGGTGCCGCCGAGGGCATGGGTCATGGCTTGGAAGCCATAGCAAATGCCGAAGACCGGGACCCCGAGTTCGAGAACTGCGGGGTCGAGGTTCGGAGCACCTTCGGCATAGACGGAAGCCGGGCCACCGGAGAGGATCAAGGCGGCCGGGTTCTTGGCCTTGATGTCCTCCGCGCTGGCGGTGTGCGGCATTACTTCGGAATAAATGCGGGCCTCGCGTACCCGGCGGGCAATCAACTGGGCGTATTGGGCGCCGAAGTCGATGACGATTACCGGGCGCGGGGTGCTGGTGGTGGTGTTTTGGTTCGCTGCGCTGTCCTTGTTGGTCACACGCAGCACTTTACCCGATGGCTCAGCTAGCTCACGTAGATCGTCGGGCGTCGGCGCTCATCCTTAACTCCGCGGCGCAACATCTCTCTAGTTACCGTGGCATTTTGCCCACGACCAGTGAAAATAAAGCGCACCATATCGCGTAGCGGACTGCCCGGTGCCCACTCGAAATAGATATCGGGGGTAATGCAGGTGAGCTTTTGGATCTCCAAGGAAATTACCGCCACTGCATTAGGAATACTCGCTGCAGTCACCCGCAAGATGGAGCCACCATCGGGGCCGCTGGCAGCACCCTTGACGTGTAGGGGAACCCGGAACATGCTCGGGTCTCGTAAGGAGATCTCCAAGAATACAAAGGAGTCTGCGCTGAGCCGGTGAGATTGGCGGATGCGCCTTTCCTTTGCTTCCAGGTCGCGCCCCGGGGCCGTGGGAACAATGATGAAGCGACTGCCGGTGGCATTAGTGCGGATGATGTGTTCGGCGCGGGAATCGAAGGTCACCGGATTTTTGCGCATCTCAAAGGATCGCCAGGTTCGAGAGGCGAAGGAGAGCGCAATGATGGCGAGGATGAAGAAGGAGGCAACCTTCAGGCCATCGGGGCGTTCAATGATATTCGCGAAAAGCGTCAGGCTCAGGATCAAAGCAGTCAGCCCATAAGCCCAGCGTGCAAAGTGTTGCGACATGAGTGTCACAGAGATGGCTCCGGAGGCCAGCACCACCAACACACCAGTGGCATAGGCCCCTGATTGGCGTTCTACATCGGCATGGAACACCAGGGTCACCACAATGGCGATAAGCGAGAGCACCGCCACCATCGGGCGGTATTTGCTCGCCCATTCTGGTGCCATGCCGAAACGCGGAAGATAACGCGGGATCAGCGCCAAAATACCGGCCATAGCTGAGGCACCAGCGAACCAGAGGATGCCGATGGTAACCAGGTCATAGGCGGCACCAAAGATAGGCCCTAGGTCGTGGTGTGCCAACCAGGCAAGTGCTCGGCCGCTAGCGGTACCACCGGGGCCAAATTCAGCAGCGGGAATGAGCATCGTCACCACCACCGAGGAAATGATCAAAAACAGCGACATGATGCTTGCCGAGGTAATGATCAATCGCCGTCCATTTTTCACCGCATCTCCGCGGATCAAGGGCATCACGCTCACACCGGTTTCAAAACCCGAAAGCCCCAGTGCCAGTTTGGGGAACACAATGATCGCCAGCGCTAGCATCATCATGGGTGAGGCGTGTTCTTGCCCCAGCCGAGTTGTCCACGCTTCGAAGTGTCCTGGTTCCGTGGCAAGCCGGTAGAGGCCTTCTACAACCACCACGCTGGTCAGCGTCAAAAAGACCCCGACAAGCACCATCGCTACTGATACGGCTTCGCGGAATCCGCGGAAGAATACGGCGGTAAGCGCCAGGATCATGGCGAGAGTAACGCTGATCTGCCAAGGCGATTCATCTGTGCGCAACACGTGCGCTGCTGCGTCCGCTGAAGATAGCGTGATGGTGATGAGGAAGTCCGTGGCGGCAAACCCCAGCAACACCAAGATCATGAGTTTTCCGGTCCAGCCGCTGGTGAGTTTTTCTGCCAAGGCGATGGAACCAAAACCATTGGGGGATAGTGCCGCTACGCGGCGATACACCGGAACCGCACCAAGCAGGGTCACTGCCACCAAGATGATGGTGGCGATGGGGGCGAGCACCCCGGCGGCAATCACGGCGATGCCAGGCTGGTACCCCAACGTGGAGAAATAATCCACGCCGGATAGGCACATCACTTGCCACCAGGGGTGTTTCTTTTCGCGTTTCTCCGCGGACTTCGGCCCAGCTTTCGGCTCAGCGCCAGCCTTAGGCTCGGACCCAGCTTTGGGCTCAACCGGTTCTGCCGCCTTCGCGGTGTCGGGGGCTTCGCAGTTTAGTGCTGTGTTTTGAGTAGTGGTCGGATGTTTGGGTGTGTGTTCCTGCGCGGGAGTCAGAGCCTGCGCGGACTGAAGAGCCCTATTCACGCGCGTAAAATTACGCTCGAAACCACAATTT
Organism: Corynebacterium spheniscorum; assembly: GCF_900113445.1. GTDB lineage: Bacteria > Actinomycetota > Actinomycetes > Mycobacteriales > Mycobacteriaceae > Corynebacterium > Corynebacterium spheniscorum. The sequence goes on along the minus strand of NZ_FOPJ01000001.1, from coordinate 173,367 downwards.
TTGCGAGCCTTGAGCAAAAAGCGTGATTTATCAGACACATTCGGGCAAAAAACTCAAGGTCGTAGATCACAATTTGCTCTCGGCTTTCCTGCCGAATAACTGCAACCTACGACCTTTTGACGCCTCAAATAAGGCGCCCGCGCGCCAAGCGCCTAAGCGCTAAACATCCGAGCGCCAAACGCCTAAGCACTAAACACCCAAGCACCTAAGCACCAAGCAATCGGCCTAGTACCCGATCGCCAGCCCCACCTTTTGGAAGCGCTTCAAGTCGGTATAACCGCACTTCGCCATGGAATGCCGCAACCCGCCCACAATATTCTGCGCGCCGGTGGGATCAGTGGAAGGACCATTAAGGATCATCTCCAGGGGCGGGGTTTCTTCCTCCAAGCCCAAGGCCTCCACCGTGCCGCGCGGGAAGCGCGGGTGACCGGCAGCAGAAGGCCAATAGAAGCCGCGTCCGGCAGCCTCAGCAGCAGGCGCCAAGAGCTCACCCAGCATCACGCCATCGGCACCGCACGCAATTGCCTTAGCCACATCACCAGAGGCATGTAGTTCCCCATCGGCGATGATGTGCACATATCGGCCACCGGTTTCATCCAGGTAATCCCGGCGCGCTGCCGCCACATCCGCAATGGCAGTCGCCATGGGGGTGTCAATGCCCAAGGTGTCGTAGTTGGTATTCGAACCGCCACCCACAATGATTCCGGCCGCGCCGGTACGCATCAGGTGCATGGCGGCGGTGTAGTCAGCCACACCACCAGCGATCACCGGCACATCCAGGGTGCCAATGAATTCCTTGAGGTTTAGCGGCTCTTCACTATCCCCGGAGACATGCTCAGCGGAGATAATGGTGCCCTGAATAATCAGCAGCTCCGTGCCGGCTTTAATCACATGCGGGGCGAATTCGCGGGCACGTTGGGGCGATACGCGTACCGCCACCGTGGCCCCAGAGGCCCGCACCTGTGCGATGCGATCTGCCAGCAGCTCATGGTCAATCGGAGCGGCGTGGAGTTCCTGCAGCACTGCGGTGGGGTTGCCGCCTTCCAGGGCTGCTTGGGTGACTTTCTTAATGGCGGCATCCAGGTCCGCGTGGCGGCCCCAGAGGCCTTCCGCGTTGATCACCCCGAGGCCACCTTGGCGGTCCATTTCGATAATGAACTCCGGGCTCGCCAGAGCATCGGTGGGGTGCGACATCACCGGGATATCGAAGGTGTAGGCATCAATATGCCAGGTGGTGTCAACGTCTTTGGAGGAGCGGGTACGCCGGGAGGGGACGATGGTGATGTCCTGGAGACGGTAGGTGCGGCGGGCTTGGCGGCCTTCACCGATTTCAACATAATCGCGCATGAGCTGTGCTTTCTCTTTTCTGCAGAGCGGCTGTATCTAGCGTCCCTCGTCCCTTAAGGGGAACTCAGTCCCCACCAGGGGGAACCGATCCCCCACACAAGGCGGATCGAGGGCCGCTAGGAGCCAATAAACCTAGTGGTAGTTCGGGGCTTCGACGGTTTGGGTGATGTGATGCGGGTGAGATTCCCGCAGCCCCGCCGTGGTGATCTGCACGAAACGAGCATTGTGCAGCTCTTCAATGGTGGCGGATCCGGTATAACCCATGGCTGCCCGCAATCCACCAACCAACTGGTGGGTAATGGCATCAATGGAGCCACGGAAGGGCACCCGCCCTTCAATGCCTTCGGGTACTAGTTTGTCTTCGCTGCGGACATCAGCCTGGAAATAACGGTCCTTGGAGTAAGAGCGCTTCTCCCCGCTCAGCCCACGGCCTTGCATGGCCCCTAGGGAGCCCATGCCGCGGTAGCGCTTATATTGCTTGCCGCCCACAACCACCACATCACCGGGTGATTCGGTGGTGCCAGCCAGCATGGAGCCCAGCATCACGGAGTCGGCACCAGCAGCCAGGGCCTTCGCAATATCGCCGGAGAATTGCATGCCACCATCAGCGATGATCGGCACCCCAGCCTGGTGTGCCACGGTGGAGGCTTCCAAAATGGCGGTGATCTGCGGGGCACCCACACCAGCAACCACGCGGGTGGTGCAAATGGAGCCCGGGCCAATACCCACCTTGATGGCATCCGCCCCGGCTTCGATCATGGCTTTAGCGGCAGAGCGGGTGGCCAGGTTGCCGCCAACCACATCCACCTTGTCGCCCCATTGCTTCTTCACGCGGCTGACCATATCCAGCACGCCGCGGGAGTGCGCGTGCGCAGAGTCCACCACCAGCACATCCACCCCGGCATCCACCAGCAGGCTTGCGCGCGACCAGGATTCCTCGCCAGTACCAATACCAGCGGCCACCAGTAGTCGACCGGCCTCATCTTTGGAGGCATCCGGGTACTGTTCGGTCTTCACGAAGTCCTTGACGGTAATAAGCCCCGCCAAGCGGCCTTCATTATCCACAATCGGTAGCTTTTCTACTTTGTTGGTAGAAAGCAGGCTCAGAGCTTCTTCCTTGCTCACACCCTCCTTAGCAACCACCAGCGGCATCTTGGTCATCACTTCGGTCACCGGACGGTTCATGTCCTGCTCGAAGCGCATATCGCGGTTGGTGCAAATACCCAGCAGGCGGCGGTCAGCATCCACTACCGGCAAACCGGAGATCCGGTAGCGGGCACAAAGCGCATCCACTTCCCCAATGCTCATATCCGGCGAGCAGGTAACAGGATCGGTGACCATCCCGGATTCGGAGCGTTTCACAATTTCTACGTGCTCGGCTTGTTCCTCAGCCGAGAGGTTGCGGTGCAGTACACCAATGCCGCCTTGGCGGGCCATCGCAATCGCCATGCGCGATTCGGTGACGGTGTCCATGGCGGCGGAAGCAACCGGGATCCCCAGTCGGATATTGCGGGTGAAGCGGCTGGATACATCCACTTCGCTGGGGACAACGTTGGACTCATCGGGCAGCAACAGGACGTCATCAAAGGTCAGGCCGACGAGCGCAACCTTTCCGGGATCGTCGCCACCGGTTGCTACGTGCTGATCAGTCATCAATGCTCCTTCGGCACACTTTGGGTCTGCAAGTCTTCGGTGCTCACCACATTAGTGCCTTGAGGGAACAACCTCTAAGCCGTTAAGGTGGCGCTTGTGACCTTCGACTCTATGATGCCCCGCGATCCCTTCGCTGATGATCCGAATGATCCTGCCTCCTTCCTTAGTGATGAGGAGCGTCCAGAGCCGTTGAGCGACCAGGAGCGGCGCTCCATCGAGGCGGATCTTGAACGTTTAGCTTTCTTCGCCCAGATCCTCTCCCCCCGCGGCATCCGCGGCATCGTTTTTTATTGCGAGGACTGCGAAGACTTCCACTTCTACGATTGGGAGATCCTCGCCACCAATATGCGCGCCATGCTCGCCGGCGAGCTTTCCCCAGTTCACGAGCCCGGCGCGGAGCCCATCCCAGAGCAATACGTGACCTGGGATTATGCGCTCGGCTACGCGGATGGTTACCGCCGCGTCTAAGCCCCCGCCTGCCGCACAACCCATCCCACAGCTGGGCATAGCAAAAGGGTGAGCACCGTTTTTTCGGTACTCACCCTTCTTCTTTTCATGCTTTATTCACCAGGTGCCGGCGGAGCGGGGCGTTCCCCGGCGGGCGGTGCCGGCTGAGGTTCCTGCGGGGAACCAGCTCCACCCTCTTCAGGGGGCACAGGGCTTCCCTCAGGCGGGGTGGTCGTAGGCGTGGTGCTCGGCGAGGGGCTCGGGCTGGTAGGGGACACTACCGTAACCGTCACCGTTTCGGTGGCTACCTGAACCTCGGTGGTGGGTTCGGTTACCGTCGTGGTTTCGGTAAGCACCTCGGTGCTCGGCGGTGCCGGCGGGATGGTGCGCGTCGTGGTCGCCGGGTTGCTATTGCCTAAACGCTGCGCATCCTTAATAACGGCGCGCATTTGCTCCACCAACGCCCGGGTCCCAGCGATATCCCCCTCGGTGGCGCGATCATCAAGCTCCCCTAGGGTTCCCGCTAATTCCACAATGGCTTTGCGATCGCTAAAGAAGTGCTCAGAAATAGGATACAGGGACGAATCCGGGGTGCTGTTATACAGCGCCGCCCCGCCACCGGCAATCACCAAAGTGGCTGCGGCCGCGCCAATCATCCCATGTACAAATGGGTGCGGTTTTTTCGCTTCTCGAGATCGGGTGGCTCGGAAAGGCAGGAAAGTACGCCGCTTCGTTCGCTCACGCGAGATTGAGGCCACGCCTTCCACCAGTCCCAGCTCAGCCAGGGTCGGTGCAGACGGCATCTGGGCATTAACCTCAGCGCGCATACCTAACAGCGCGTTCGCTAATGGGTCCTCACCACTGCTGGGGTCTTCACCGCGGGCAAGCGCATCAAGGAAGGCATCAGTGGATTGGATAGCCTCGAACTCACCATGCCCCGAGTCGGGGTATGTGCCTTCGTCATGACGTCTCGTCACTGAACTTGCTCCTCGTTTTCCAGGTTTTTGCGCAAAGCTGCAAGAGCGCGGTGTTGAGCGACCCGAACAGCACCAGCAGTGCTGCCCACAATGGCGGCGGTTTCTTCCGCGGATAATCCCACGAACACACGTAGAATCACGATGTCGCGGGCCTTCTCACTTAATGAATCGAGCAAAAGGCGCACTCTGTTACTACCGTCGCTGACCAGCGCAAATTCCTCCGGATTATTACGCATATCCGGACTATCGGGGAGCTCATCGGTGGGATGGGAGTGATCCCGCGACATGGCGCGGTGCGCATCCGCCACTTTGTTATAGGCAATGCCATAAACATAAGCCATAAAGGGGCGGCCCTGGTCCACATAATTGCCAATGGATGTCGCCACCGCGAGGCACACCTCTTGGGCAATATCTTCCGGGGTGGGGTGGCGCCCACCGCCGACCCGCGCACGCGCATAGCGCAGCACTGGCGGGTGGATAATGTGCATGATCCGTTGCAATGCCTTTTGGTCCCCGGCCGCGGCGTCGGGAACGAGCTGAGCAAGCTCTAACTCGGTATCGCTCACGAGATCGTGACCTTTCGCGGGGAGAAGTAACGGATGGAAAGTAGTGCCGGGAAAACTAGCAAATGTCGTGCTTCGTGAAGTTATTCTACCCACCGCCTGGGTCAGTGCAGAGGAATAATTTCCTACTCTCGAACATCAAATAGAGTTTGCACTGCTCAGCGGCATGTTGGAAATAGAAAACCCCCTACCCGAAGGCAGAGGGTTTTAATAGTTCACTCTCCACTTATCAGTGGTGGTGATGTCCAGCTGCTGCCGGGGCAGGATCAGCGGGCTTTTCCACAACCGATGCTTCGGTGGTGAGCACCATGCGAGCAACCGAGCTGGCATTAACCACGGCCGAGTGCGTGACCTTCACCGGGTCGATAATCCCGGCATCAATCAGGTTGCCGTATTCCATGGTGGCGGCGTTGAAGCCTTCACCATTGGGCAGTTCAGCACTGCGGGCAACCACTACGGAGCCATCCAGGCCGGCGTTCGCGGCGATCCAAAAAGCGGGCTTCGCCAGGGCGTGGGCAAGTGCGAGCACACCGGTGCGCTCTTCCCCTTCAAACTTATTGGCGTAGGCCTTGAGTTCTTGGGAGATCTGCACCAGGGCGCTACCCCCACCAGCAATCACACCTTCTTGGGCGGCTGCGCGGGCAGCGTTAATGGCGTCTTCGACGCGCAACTTACGCTCGTTGACTTCCGTTTCCGTAGCTGCACCAACCTTGATGACGGCAACGCCACCGGAAAGCTTCGCCAGGCGCTCGGCCAGCTTTTCCTTATCCCAATTGGAGTCGGTGGCTTCGATATCGCGACGAATTTGTTCGCGGCGGCGTTCCACTGCCTCCGCGCTTCCGGCGCCGTCAACGATGATGGTTTCATCCTTGGTCACGGTGATACGGCGGGCGGAACCGAAAACATCCATATCGGCTTCGCGTAGGGTAACGCCAACCTCGGGATCAATGACGGTGGCGTCGGTAACAACGGCGAGGTCATCCATGAAGGCCTTGCGGCGATCGCCGAAGTAGGGGGACTTCACCGCAACGACCTTCAAGGTCTTGCGGATGGAGTTAACCACCAGGGTTTGGAGGGGTTCGCCTTCAATGTCTTCCGCGATGATCAGGACTTGCTTGCCGGACTCCACGACCTTCTCAAGCACCGGGAGGAAGTCCGGTAACGAGGAGATCTTATTGCGCACCAAGAGCACCAAAGCATCATCGAGAATGGCCTGCTGTGTATCGGTGTCGGTAATGAAGTAAGGCGAGAGGAAGCCCTTGTCGAAGGAAATGCCCTCCGTGATCTCCAGGGTGGAGTCAATGGATTGGGATTCTTCGACGGTGAGGACACCATCTTTGCCCACTTTTTCCATGGCGTTAGCAACCATTTCGCCTACCTCCGGGTCCCGGGAGGACACGGTGGCAACATTGGCGATATCACTGGCACTAGCTACTTCGGTGGCGCGCTTTTTGAGCTCTTCCACCGTCTTTTCAGCAGCTGCGGCGATGCCGCGGTTCAGGCCAATGGGGTTGGCGCCGGCAGCAACATTGCGCAGGCCTTCGCCGATGAGGGCTTGGGCGAGCAAGGTGGCGGTGGTGGTGCCATCGCCGGCAATGTCGTTGGTTTTGACGGCCACGGATTTCACCAGTTGTGCGCCGAGGTTCTCGAAGGGATCCTCGATGTCGATATCGCGCGCGATGGTGACGCCATCATTGGTGACGGTCGGGCCGCCGAATGCTTTGTCCAGGACAACGTTGCGGCCACGGGGCCCCAGCGTCACCTTCACGGTGTCGGCGAGTGCGTCCACACCGCGCATAATGCCCTCTCGGGCCTCCTGGTCGAATGCGATCAGCTTTGCCATTAAAGACCTTCTTACTTCTCGACGATGGCGAGAATGTCGCGGGCGGAGAGGATGAGGTATTCCTCGCCGTTGTACTTGATCTCGGTGCCGCCGTAGCGGGAGAAGATCACGACGTCGCCGGACTTAACGTCGAGCGGAATGCGCTCACCCTTCTCATCGAAGCGGCCGGGGCCTACTGCGATGACGGTAGCTTCTTGCGGCTTTTCCTTAGCGGAATCCGGAATGACCAGGCCAGAAGCGGTGGTGGTTTCAGCTTCGTTGATCTGAACCAGGATCTTGTCTTCTAGCGGCTTGATGTTGACGTCTGCCACGATTCTTCCTCCGTGCAAATATTCAGGGATTTATGTGCCGGTTGCGGTGTCCAGCACAGCCGTCGTCGCGGGTGAACAACTGTGGGTCAAACAACCTCCTGGCACTCTACCCTTGCGAGTGCCAAGTCTTCAACGCACCGGGCATTCTGAAGCTATGTGATAGCCTTTCACTATTGCATTAGGCAAGACTTTGTATACATGTATACTCAGTGCCGTGAAAAATAGAGCACATGCTTAAGACATCCGCTTTGAAGAACTTCAGAAAGGTGCATCAGCTCTCATGAGCACCCCCGTTTCGACTGACTCCTTAAGCGAGGAACAAGCCGCCGCACCGCCGGCCGATAAACAAACCACCAGTATGCCGGCTCTTAAGAAGATGCTGGCCCCGGTGAAAACCCAGATGATTATCGGGCTGATCCTCTCCTTTATTGGCGGCGGGCTACTCCTTGTCCCAGCTGTAGCCATTGCTGAGATCGCCCTCCACCGCGATGAGCTCAGCACCGGCTATGTGGTGGGCTGGATTATTGCCACCACCATCTGCCTTGCCCTGGGCAACCTCTTGGTTAATGGGGTCACTGGCTGGAGCCACAAAATTGAGGCTGATTATCGCGCCAGGTTACGCACCCGCATCGCCAAAAAACTCTCCATAACCCCACTGGGATGGTTCGCAGATACCAACTCCGGCAATATCAAGAAAACACTCAAAGAAGATGTGGCTAATATCCACACCTTGATTGCCCACGGCCCAGCTGAATTAGGCAATGCGCTGGCTGGCCCAATCTTGGGGTTCGTCATCCTCTTCTACTATGACTGGCGCTTCGCGCTAGGCATGCTGCTGTGGTTCGGCACCGCAATGGCTATTTTCTCAGCCATTCGGCCGAAGAACCTAGAAGAATCCACCGAGATGTTCATGAGTGCGCAGGGGCGCATCTCCCAGGCACTGGTGGAATTAGTTGATGGCATCACGGTGGTGAAGAACTTCAGCGGCACCGGAAAAATTTTTGAACGCTTCAACGCCGCCCAAGAAAACTTCATCGAGAAGATGCGCGAATGGATGACCAAGGGTGGGCGTAGCCAATCCCTTGGCCTAGCGATCCTCAACCCCGCCGGCATGTTGCCCGCCATCATCTTCTTCTCTTGGATGGTTATCCACTTCTTTGATGCTGACCCGGCTCTTATCGCTGCCTTCTTGACCATCAGCATTGCCCTTCCTGGTGGCGTGCTTTCCCTAGTTCCGCTTATCCACCTGATCTCTGCGGGCATGGAATCAGCACAACGCCTCCAAGATGTCTTGGACCTAGATCCCCTACCGCTGGCCGAGCACCCCACTGCCCTACCTGATACCCGTGGTTTGGATGTGCGTTTCGAAGACGTCAGCTTCAGCTATGACGGCACGCACCCAGTCATTGATCACTTAAGCGCCACCTTCCCGGCCGGTACTACCACGGCTTTGGTGGGACCTTCGGGTTCTGGTAAAACCACGCTCACCCGGTTGATCTCGCGTTCCTATGATGTCACCGGTGGGGCGATTTATGTCGGCGGGGTGGATATCCGCCAAGCCAATGATGAGGAGCTTTTAGCTCACCTGGCGATTGTGGACCAAGACGTCAGCCTCATTAATGACACGATCCGCGAAAATATTGCGCTGGGCCATCCGGAAGCCACCACCGCCGATATTGAGCTCGCCGCGAAACGCGCCCGCATCCACGATCGCATTATGCGACTACCGCATGGCTATGACACCGTCGTGGGCGGTTTAAGTGGTGATGAGAATGCTGCCGATGAAGGTGCGTATCTCTCCGGTGGTGAACAGCAGCGTGTCTCCTTAGCCCGCGCTTTCCTCCGGGATGCCCCAGTGCTATTGCTCGATGAGGCAACTGCCTGGGCGGACCCGCACTCGGAACGTGAAATCCAAGAGGCTATCGCGGAATTAGCTAAGGGGCGCACCGTGATTGTGGTGGCGCACCGGCTAGCCACCGTGGTTGGTGCCGACAATATTCTCGTTCTGGATTCCGGCAAGGTTGTGGAATCTGGAACCCACGATGAACTTCTCGCCAAGGGCGATATGTATGCAACGCTGTGGGAGGCCCAGCAATGATGACCATGCTTCACCGCTATGAACTCTGTCTTGGCCGTAAATCTCAACTGCGGTTATTGGCCCTGCTCTTTAGTATCTCTTCGATTCTTCAGGGCATCACCATCATCTTGTTGGTGCCACTGCTTCGCTCCCTCATGCTCGAGGGCTTCGGCTCTTCTAGCCGCTGGTTCCTCGCGGTTGGTTTGACCGGCGCGGCTTCGCTGATCGTGCACTTCTTTACTTCCCTGCATGCCTACAAGGTGTGCATGGATGACATGCTGGATCTCACCGCACGTTCCGGTAACCGCATTGTGGATCTGCCCTTGGGTTGGTTCCGCGCTGATTCCGCAACCAAGGTCAGCCACGCAACCTTAAATGCGCCCAGTGGTCTTTCGCACCTGCCGGTGATTATTCTGCCGCAGATCGTGATCAATGTGGTCACCCCGGTGGTGATCTTAATTGGCATGTATATCTACGAGTGGCGTATGGCTGTGGTGCTCACCATTGCCATTCCCATCTACTACCTCCTGCAGCGCTGGATTAACCGCGTATCCACCCGCGCTATTGCCCTGGAGGGTTCTTCGGATGAGGAAATTAGCCGACGGGTCCTAGAATTCGGTGCGCTGCAGTCAGTATTCCGTGCCGCTGGTGGGGATCGCGGTATGGACCGGGTGCGCGCTGCGATTGATAAAAATAATCAGGCCATGCTCGATGGTTTGAAGAACCGCTCCACCCCGATGCTGAGCGCCATGCTCTTTATCCAGGGCACCTTGGTGGTGGCTATTGGTGTGGGACTGTACCTGCTGCTGCATGGCGAATTGGATATCGCCACCTTTACAACGCTGGCCCTATTCTGTGTGCGCTTTGCACAACCGCTGTCCTTATTGCCTCCCTATCTATCTGAATTAACCGGGATCAAGGCCAATATTGAAACCATTGCGGCCATTGTGGTGGATGCCCCGTCAGTGCCGGAACCAGCCCCGAATAAGCGGGCGCAGGCTAAGGATAATTCCATTGATATTGAGCATGTGAGCTTCGGTTATGGGCCGAATAACAGGGTGCTCAACGATGTCTCATTGCACCTGCCCGGCAACACGGTGACCGCGCTGGTAGGCCCTTCAGGTTGTGGTAAATCTACGCTGCTTCGGCTGATCGCGCGCTTCCATGATGTCAATGAAGGTGCGGTACGCATTGGTGGCGCGGATGTGCGCGACCTGGGTACCGATCAGGTTATGGAGATGACCTCCATGGTCTTCCAGGACGTGTACCTTTTTGAAGGCAGCATTAAGGAAAATGTGCGCCTGGGCTTACCGGATGCCACGGATGAACAATTAGCGGAAGCCGCCCGGCGCGCGCGGCTTGATGAGGTCATTGGGCGCCTACCTGGTGGGTGGGATGCCGAAGTGGGTGAAGGTGGCCGTCGCCTCTCTGGTGGTGAGCGTCAACGTGTAGCGATTGCGCGGGCTTTCTTAAAGGATGCCCCGGTGCTGCTGCTTGATGAGGTCACCGCATCCTTAGATGGTGCTAATGAAGCTGCGGTGACTGCCGCGATCCATGAGCTTTCTGCTGGTAGGACCACGGTGTTGATTGCGCACCGCTTATCCACGGTGACCCGTGCCGATAAGATTGTGGTCTTTAACCAAGAAGGCCGTATTGATGATGAAGGCACGCACCAAGAATTAGCGGCACGCTCTGGTATCTATGCCCGCTTCCTGGCGGATCATGAGGCCGGTGAGAATTGGCGTTTGGATGAGGTGGAAAGCCACAGCTAGTTCACCAGGGGGATTTCCACTTCCAAGCTGGGGTCGGTGCCCACCGCGTAGCTAGAAGGCTTAGCGCCTTCATAAATCAGCTGCGCGGCTAGGGCGGCGATCATCACGCCATTATCGGTGCATAGCTTGAAGCGGGGGACGCGAAGTTCGATGCCGTGTTCTTGGCAGCGCTGGGCAGCAAGTTCGCGGAGGCGACTATTAGCTGCCACCCCACCGCCAAGAAGCAGTACCTGCGCGCCGGTGTCCTCACAGGCGCGCACTGCTTTGCGGGTCAGCACATCGCAGACAGCTTCTTGGAAGGAGGCACACACATCGGCCATGTCGATGGTGCGTTCTTCACGTTCGGCGGCTTCGACGTAGCGGGCCACGGCGGTTTTGAGCCCGGAAAAAGAGAAGTCGTAGGGGGCGTCGGATTTCTTCATGAGCCCGCGGGGGAAGGCGATGGCTTTGGGGTTGCCCTGGGCGGCAAGGCGGTCGATGACGGGGCCACCGGGGTAGCCCAAGCCGAGGAGTCGGGCGACTTTGTCATAGGCTTCTCCGGCAGCGTCATCGAGGGTGCTGCCGAGTTCGCGCATGGGTTTACCAACGGCATCGACTTCTAGGATTTGGGTGTGCCCGCCGGAGACCAACAAGGCAATGCTGTGGCCTAGGGGGGCGCCTTCGAGGTTGGCTACTGCCACATGTCCGCCGAGGTGGTTAACACCATAAAAGGGCACTTCCCAGGCGGCGGCATAGGCTTTGGCGGCACTAGCGCCAACTAAGAGGGCACCGGCAAGGCCGGGCCCAACGGTGGCAGCTACGGCATCGGGGCGGGTGATGCCGGCTTCGGCTAGAGCGGCACGCATGACAGGGCGCATGGCTTCGAGGTGTGCGCGGCTGGCGATTTCGGGGACCACACCGCCGAAGCGGGCGTGTTCTTCCATGGAGCTAGCTACCTGGTCGGCCAGGATTTCGGTATCACCGGTTTCTTGGTTAAGGCGCACAATGCCTACTCCGGTTTCATCGCAGGAGCTTTCAATACCCAAGATGATCATGGCTGTGGTTTCGCCTCTCTTTTCATGGTGTAAGCATCAGCACCGGAGGGCTGATAATAATTCCGGCGCACCCCTAAACGTTGAAAACCTAGGTTCTCATAAAGGGTGATGGCGGGTTCATTATCGGTGCGCACCTCAAGGAAAATGGGGGCGCCATAGTGATCGGCGATGCGCAGCAATTCGGCCATTAAGCGCCGACCGATTCCGCGGCGTTGATAAGCCGGGTCCACCCCAATGGTGTGGATTTCGAATTCCGGGGCATCAGCTGGGCCCATGGCGGCGATGCCGGCGTAGCCGATAAGTGTTCCGGTTTCGGGGTCATCTTCGCCGATATAGATGGTGTGGGCTTGGTTGAAGGCCTCGCGAAAAGCTTCGGTGGGCCAAGGATCATCGCCGGGGAAAAGCTGGGTTTCTAGCTCAGCGCAGCGCGGGGCATCGAAATCGCTGAGTGTCCTCATCGAGATTGCTCTCTAAATTCCGCGGGAATAGCACGACTTAATGGCTTGCTACTCGGCTCCACCGCGTCCGGCCTGCGAAGGTACAGCGGGACCAGCGGCGCGGGTGTGGAACCTAAGTCCACGATCTCGATTAAAGCCCGCGGTGTGGGCGGCTGCTCGATAATCTGGGTGCTGTTGGGTACATCGAATTTTTCGCGCATGGCCTCGGGGATGGAGATGAGGTCATAGGAAGTGCAATCAAGGGCATCGGGTTTGATGACGCCGGGGCCCTCGAGGCGCGCGGGGCCCTGGTAGCTGGCCCAATAGGTTTCGCGGCGGCGCGCATCTGTGCACACCAAGAGGCGCTGGGCATGCGGGTGCGCGTGGCGGGCGGCCTGTGCGATGGCGTCGTGGGTGCACACGCCGTGCACGGGGATGTCAAGGGCGTCGCCGAAGGCTTGGGCGGTGGCCATGCCTACCCGCAGGCCGGTGAAGGGGCCGGGGCCGCAGCCCACCACAATGGCGCCGAGATGCTCGAAGCTGGTGTGAGCGCTGCGCAGGAGTTCCTGGACGCAGGGTACGAGGGCTTCGTTGTGGTGGCGGCTGGAATGCAGGGTGTTCTCCCAGGTCTGTTGCGTGTTGGTGTCGACAAGCCCAGTGACCAGGTCGGTGGTGGCGGTATCAATCGCGAGAACAAGCACGTGGTTTAGTGTAGGCCAGGCTAGGTGAGCAGAATCAGTAGCACCTGGCAGGCAATGATCTTGCCGATCATGGCGGAGGGGTACACGGTGGCATAACCGCGGGTGGCAAGCTCGGTGCCGGTTTGGCCATTGAGATAGGAGATGATCGCCGGGTTGGTGGTCATGCCGGCGGCGACACCCATGGATTCATCCCAGGTAAGGTGCAAAATCCAGCGGCCGGCGAGCCCGCAGACCAAGGCGGATGCAACGGTGATAATAAAGCCCACCGCAATGAATTTCAGGGACTCTGGGTCCGTGAGTGCAGAGCGGAAACCAGCGCCGGCGGTGGTCCCCACGCCGGCTAAGAAGAGCACCAAACCGAGCGTGGAGATGGTGCGATTGGCGTGATACGGCAATTGCCATTGGATAGGGCCGCTGCGTTGTAGGGCGCCGAGGATCAGGCCTACGACGATGGGTCCGCCGCCGAAGCCGAGGTTAAGAACATTGCCGCCAGGAAGCGGGATCGGGATGGCACCAACGAGCAGGCCGAGGGTGAGGCCAAGCGCGAAGGAAAGGAGGTCTACTTCGGCTAGGCGGCGTTCGGAATCCCCCAGGAAACCGCGGATGCGATCCATCATGTGTTCCGGGGCGACCACCAGCACACGGTCGGAGTAATTCAGCACCGCATCTTGGCTGGGTACCACATCGGAATCGCCGCGGCGCAGGCGGGAAATGAGGAAGCCGCGGGAGGTGGTGTTGAGGTCTTTAATCGCATGCCCGGCAACTGCGGAGCTAGAGACCGTGAAGCGTTGGTAGAGCAGGTCGGTGCCATCGATTTCGACATCGACCTGTTCGCCGAGGATCTCGCTGGCGCAATCAATATTTTCGCGGGTGCCATTAATAACAATGACTTCCCCGGGGCGGATCGGGTCGCTGGGCTCGGCTAGCTCATGGTGCTTTTCATCCTTGACGATGCGGGTGGCAATAATCTGCACGCCGGTAAGCTGCGAAAGTTCACCTAAGGTGCCGGAAAGACCCGGGCGAATACGGATGCCTTGGGTCAGCAGCGGGCCGGGCAGGAGGCCTTCTTTGCGGGCGTCGGCGCGGTGATCCACTTTGAAGACCTTCGCGCCAATGGCGGCCACCAAAATGGCGCCCAGCACGCCGCCGGGATAGGCCAGGGAGTAGCCGATCACTGGTTCCGCGGCGAGCTCTGGGGTGGTGCCGCGCACCATGGAAACAATGGCGGCCATACCTGGGGTGGAGCTCAGCGCGCCGGCGAACATGCCGGCACCGGTGGTGTGCTTGAGGTGGAAGATGGTGACCAGCCCCCAGGCCAGGGCCACCAGTGCCATCAGCAGGAGGATGAGGAAGAGGTTGAGTTTCCAGCCGCGGTCTTTGAATTCGGCGAAGAAACGTTCGCCAGCGGAAAGTCCGATCGCGTAGACGAACATCGCCAGGCCCATTTGGAAGAGCAAAGGTGGGACGGTGATCTCGGGGTTCGCGGTGGACAGCGCAATGGCGACGAAAAGCACCGCGGCGGCCCCCAAAGAGAGCCCGAAGATGCGGACTTTGCCCAGCGCCAGGCCCACGGCCATGATGAGCACGAGGGCGAGAAGTGGGTTGGTGGCTAGGAATCCAAGGACTTGAGTCACGGCGCGGAAAGAACCTCCTGGGGGCGTGCATCCCCGTCCACTTATGCCTGATCAGGTAGAAAATAGGTGGAAATAGGCGAAAGCAGGCGAAAGTGGACGAAAACAGCCCCACATTATCTTTTGGTTATGTCCGTATAATTCTGCTTGGTTATGGTTGCTACTTCAAGCGGACATATTCGCGCCCGAGAATGTGGGAAATTTGGGGAGGGGTGTTTAGCCGCGCGCTGTTTAGCTGTGCGTCGGTTTAACCGCGCGCTGGCCTAGCCGCGGTTTTCCATCCACTGCCAGGAAATAATGCGCGCCTCCGACTCCGGATCCTCCGCCACCGCCGTCTCGCGATCAAAACTCACCAACAAATACGCCTCGCTGAGCTGCTCCACCAAACCCCCACCCCATTCGGCCAACACCACAGCTTCCTCAAGCTCGGTATCCAAATCCAAAGAATCCAATGCCCCCAAGGGATCCGCATCCCCCGCATCCGCATCCAACAAACGATAAGCATCCACATGCACCAACGTCGGCCCCTCCCCCTTCGAACGATGCTCCCTCGCAATGACAAAGGTCGGCGAGGTCACACGCCCACGCACCCCCAACCCACGCGCCACACCCTGAGTGAAGGTCGTCTTCCCCGCACCCAAAGGCCCATCCAAAATCACCACATCCCCAGCCTCCAAGGCTGCCCCTAATTCTTCGCCCAACGTTTGGGTGTCTACCGCATGTTCCAGGCGACGGCTACCACTGCGGGGGAAATTTTGCTTCACGAGATCCTCAATACTTCTTCGGCTTTAAGGCTGCGGGTATGGGCTGTGGCTGGGCTTAAGCATCGCCTGCTACTGATGCGCCCGGCATAGCGGTTTCATAGATGCGTTGGATACGCGGCCCCTTCGGTCGACAAATAATTTCGTGAGAAATAGACCCCATGCGGGTGGCTAAGGTAGTGGCATCCAGACCGCCTTCCCCGAAAATCACCGC
This sequence comes from Corynebacterium spheniscorum, assembly GCF_900113445.1. Taxonomy (GTDB): domain Bacteria; phylum Actinomycetota; class Actinomycetes; order Mycobacteriales; family Mycobacteriaceae; genus Corynebacterium; species Corynebacterium spheniscorum. The sequence continues at coordinate 157,599 of NZ_FOPJ01000001.1, read as the reverse complement.
CACATCCTGGGTGCTCACCTGGTGTGGGTTATCCCCTAGGTCCACCACAATCTGATCCATGCACACGCGCCCCACCTGTGGGTAGAGGTGCCCATTAATGCCTACTTCTAGGTGGTCTTGGATATTGCGCGGCAGCCCATCGGCATAACCCATGGGCACAATCGCAATGTAGCCATCTTTCGGGGCACGCCAAGTAAGTGAATAGCTACTCCCCTCCCCCGCTTTAATGGGATGCACCACCGTAATATCTGACTCCCAGGTCATGGCGGGGATCAGATCATTTTCGTGGCCCAGGATCGGCTCATGGCCATAAATCGCCAGCCCGGGGCGCACCATACCGAAGTGTAAGTCCTTCCGCGATAGCGTCGCCGCACTATTACAGATGTGGTTCAGCGGCAGCTCCAAGCCCAGGCGGCGGCCAGATTCAATGGCGGCGCGGAAGCGTTCTGCCTGCGCATCGGTTTCTGGATTATCCGGATCATCTGCACAAGCCAGATGGCTAAACAGGCCGCTAATCTCCACCCCGGGGGCTTCCCTAAGCACCACCAACGCGGGGCCAAGGTCTTCTACCGGCATCGCTGAACGGTGAATCCCGGTATCTACTTTCACCGATACCCGCACCGTGGTGCCTTCTGGTTGCGCCTTCATCAGCGCAGCTAAGAATTCTGCTTGCTCAAGGGAGGTCACCCCAATATCAATGCCGGCCGCAATCACACGCAGCACGGTTGCCTCATCGTGGGTGGACCACAGCCACGCCAAAATGGGGGCCTCAATGCCTTCGCGGCGAAGCTCCAGGGCTTCTTCGAAGGTGGCCACACCCAGGCGGGCTGCACCATTAGCCAGCGCAACGCGGGCCACGCGGGTGGCACCATGGTTAAACCCATCGGCTTTGACCACCGCCATCAGCTCAGCCCCCGGGGCGAGCAGCCCCTGAATGGTGCGAACGTTATGGGCAATAGCCCCAAGATTAATGCGCAGGCGAGCAAGAGTCATGGCCATTATCATGCCACTTCAGCAAGTTTCGTGGGGTGAGCTTAAAGCCTAAAGGTGCGCAATCCCCATCCCGATAAGCAGCACCGCCACCACATAACCTGCGATCGTGGAGACCTCCCTAGGATGTGCCCGCATCCACTTAAACCAACGCCCGACCATCGACGTGGGGTGCATGCGTACCTGGCCTACTAGCACCGCACTTAAAGCCGGCAGGCTCAACGCCACCGAGGCATAACCTAAAAGCCCCACATAGCGGGCAAAGGTACTAATCCCACTGGCGGAGAGCACCAACAAACCACCAAAGAAAGGTGCCGAGGTTGCTGATTGCACCACCCCCAACACAAAACCGGTCAACACGGTGCGCAAAGAAGGTTTCTTTAAGCCCTGCATAATGGGTCCGAAAATTTTATTTTCCTTCGGCTTCCCGGAAGGCCCCGATACCTGCCGGGCATTCCGCCAGGCCATCATTGCTGCTAACCCACCAACGGCGATGAGGATAATGCCGAAAACCGGTGAGCTCACTAATTTTTGGACGGATTCTTGGAGCCCGTCGAAAATATAGAGAGTGGCTAAGGCAAGTAGGAAAACACCAAGCCAGTCGCCAGCTACCAGCAGGGTCACTACCGCGGCATAGCGTTTCTTCAGGCTCACCCCGAGCGCCAAAATCACGCCGATAAGCAGGACATTAATGGAATCAGCCCAGGCTAGAACCAATGCATGGGTCATCGCCTGAGCATCTCCTTAAACACCAATGTCTAAAAATTTTGTGCGGGTGCGGGGGTTTACTCCACCGTCACTGACTTCGCCAGGTTACGTGGCTTATCAATATCCTCATTACCGCATTGACGGGCAATCTCAGCGGCTAAGAATTGCAGCGGCACGGTAGCCAGCAGTGGCTGCATAATCGTGGAGGTTTCCGGAATGCGGATCAACCAGGTGGCATAAGGCACCACCGCATCATCGCCTTCCTCGGCGATCACAATGGTCTTAGCGCCGCGGGCCCGGATCTCCTGAATATTGGAGACAATCTTCGAGTGCAGGAGCTTCACCCCGCGCGGGCTAGGCACAATGACCACCACTGGGAGGTCATCTTCAATCAAAGCGATGGGCCCATGCTTGAGCTCACCTGCTGGGAAACCTTCGGCGTGAATATAGGCCAGTTCCTTAAGCTTTAAGGCACCTTCGAGGGCAACCGGGAAGCCCACCCCACGGCCCAGGAACAACATGGTGCGAATAGCACCAAGTTCCTTAGCAATATCATTGACCGGGCCTTCGCAGGCCAAAAGCTCCTCAACCTTGGCGGGGATTGCTTCTAGGGTGTCATAGATTTCCGCAATCTCATCAGGGTATTTCGTGCCCTTCGCCTGGGCAAGAGCTAAGCCAACAATGTAGTTAGCGGCCACCTGCGCTAAGAAAGCTTTGGTGGAGGCCACGCCGATCTCGGGGCCGGCGTGGGTATAAAGCACCGCATCGGATTCCCGCGGGATCTGCGAACCATTGGTGTTGCACACCGCCAGGACCTTCGCGCCTTGGGATTTGGCGTGGCGAACAGCTTCTAAGGTGTCAGCGGTCTCACCACTTTGGGAGATCGCCAGCACCAAGGTGCGTTCATCCAAGACGGGGTCGCGGTAGCGGAATTCGCTGGCCACCTCGATTTGCACGGGGATGCGTACCCAATGCTCAATGGCGTATTTGGCGAGCAAACCAGAGTGATAAGCCGAACCACAGGCAACCACAAAGACCTGGTCGATGTATTTAAGTTCCTCTTCGGTGAGGTGCTGTTCATCAAGCACCACGCGGCCATCATGGAAGTGCCCTGCCAAGGTATCGCGCACTGCGGAGGGCTGCTCATGGATTTCCTTCATCATGAAGGAATCAAAGCCGCCTTTTTCTGCGGCAGCCAGATCCCAGTCAATGGTGAAGGGGGTGGCGGAGGCTTTAGAACCATCGAAGTGCATCAACTGGTACTCATCAGCATGCACAATCACCACGGAGTCTTGCTCCAATTCCACGGCATTGCGCGTGAACTCAATGAAGGCGGCAACATCGGAGCCAAGGAACATTTCGCCTTCCCCCACACCCAAGATCAGCGGGGTTGAGCGGCGCGCCGCAATGATCATATCCGGGTGATCCGCATGCATAAATAGCAAGGTGAAAGCACCCTCGAGGCGATTAAGAACGCTCAGTGCGGAAGCTTGGAAATCCTCGGCGGTTTCGCCTTCGTTGTAGGCGCGGGCGAGAAGATGCGCGGCTACCTCAGAGTCCGTGTCGCTGACAAGGGAAATGCCGGCTGCTTCGAGTTCGGCACGCAGGGGTGCAAAGTTTTCAATGATGCCGTTGTGGACGATGGCAACTTTGCCGTCATAGGACATATGCGGGTGCGCATTAGCGTCGGTGGGGCGCCCGTGAGTGGCCCAGCGGGTGTGGCCAATGGCGGTACAACCAGCAAGCGAGTTTTCGCCGACCTCGGCGATGCGCTCTTCTAGGTTTGCTAGTTTGCCGGCGCGTTTGGCCATATTAATCGCGCCTTGACCGTCGGCGACTGCGATACCGGCGGAGTCATATCCGCGGTATTCCATGCGCCGAAGCGCCTCAACTGCGATGGGGAGGCCTTGGCGCTGCCCGACGTATCCAACAATTCCACACATGGGCACAAGAGTAATGGATAGTCCTAGCAATGCAGTACATCTGGTGGTGAGCGCAGAAAATGCGCAGAACATCACATAGGCAAGCACACTCCACGGAAAATGTGCGGTGTTCCAAGCTGAGCAATCAGGGCCCTGATCGGGGCCCCCTTTGGCCGCGGGCGGGCGCGGGCGAAGCATGGCTTCCACTATCCTGGGGAACGTGTCTGAGAATCTAAAGAAGCATCTAGGGAAATTATCCAAGCGAGGCCCGCACCGCGTGCTGGTTGGTGACCTGTCTTATGCAGGTTTAGCTGGCAAGGCTTATACCCCTGCGGAAGGAGATGGCATCCCGGCAGTGGCCTTTGGTCACGACTGGATGAAGGATATCTCCAAGTACCATGGCACCCTCCGCCATCTTGCCAGCTGGGGTATTGCGGTAGCCGCCCCGAATACTGAAACTGGGTTCGTCCCAGACCATGGTGGCCTCGCTGCTGATTTAGAAACCTGCTTGCAGATCCTCGCCGGGGTGAAACTTGGCGCCGGTAAAGCAGTAGTCGCACCGGGCAAACTGGGTGTGGTTGGCCACGGCATGGGTGGCGGCGCAGCCATTCTTACCGCTGTTGATAACCCGAAGGTCAACTGCGTTGCTGCCCTTTACCCGGCAGTGACTACTCCTTCTGCGGAATTAGCGGCCCGCCATGTGGATATTCCTGGGCTGATTATTGGATCCGGAAAATCCCAGCTATTAGATGCCGGTAACCCTGCCAAGATTGCCCACAATTGGAAGGGCGATGTTGCTTATCGCGAGATCGCGAAGGGCACCCAGCAGGGCTTTAGTGAAGACACTATGTTCAAGTTGCTCTCTGGGATCGGTGGTCCGCAGTCGAAGTACATTGAGATTGCTCGCGGCCTGGTGACCGGCTTCCTGTTGCACCAGCTGAATCAGGATAAGAAGTATTCGGCTTTCTCCGCGGCAGATGCCACGGGCAAGAAGGTCGAGTCCTTCACCGGAGACAAGCTAGCTGATCGAGCTGGCTTCGCCCCCGATGAGGTCCTCCCCTTCTAGGCTTCTAGTTCTTCCGCAGCACCCCCTGCACCGCCCCGCGTCGTGGGCGCGCAGCAGGGGGTGTTGTCATTCCTGGGGTATCCAACGGCGCGCCTTGAGGTGCACTCTGCGGTACGCCTTGAGGCGCGCCTAGTGGTGAGTGCGTTGGGGTGCGCTCTGGGCTGTGCGCCTGGGTTCGGCTTTGATTCTTGGCTTGTTTTTCGCGGGCGGCATCAACTGTTTTTTGGGCTTCAGTCAGTGCCTTATCGAATTCGGTGAGCCGTTGTGCCAGTCGTTTGTGGAAGTTTTCAATGAAGGTATCGAAATCCATGGTGATCACCAGGCTCCTGCTTTAGGTGGAATGCCTTTAGTTGGTGCCCCAGCAGCTGGGTCCACCGGCGGTGGTGGTGGCGGTGGGGCGGCGTGGATAAATTTCTTGGGTGGTGGCGGTGGTTCCGGGACCTTCGCTAGCTCATCCAGATTCGGTGTTGGCGGCGGTGGTGCTGGGGGTGGTGGAGCAGGTGCGGGTTCTGGTTCCGGTAGAGGTGGCGGCTGCAGGTGATCGGAAATATCTTCAATGATCTTGCCAATACCGAAAGCCAGAATGCCGATTCCGATTACTCCCACGATACCGCCGAAGATGCTGCTACCGGCAGGAGCTGGTGGGCAGTCTTCTTCCTCATCTTCTTCACACTCAGGTTCCGGGACAGGCTCGGGCTCAGGCTCGGGCTCAGGTTCGGGCTCTTCGCAGTCCTCTTCGGGTTCCTTCGCAGGCTCAGGTTCGGGTTCTGGATCCGGTTTGGGTTCGCAGTCTTCTTGTTCCACCTCAGCAGGTTCTGGTGTTGGGGCTGGAGGTTTCTTTTCTTCCTCGCAATCCGTTTCTGGTTCCTTGTCTGGTTCTTCAGGTTTGGTTGGTTCCTCGGGTTTGTCAGGGGTTTCCTTATCTCGCTCTGGTGGACAAAGGTCCTCAAGATCCGGGAGCTCTGGTTTAGGGATACTTGGCGGGGTGACCCCACCGATCGGTGCCGATGGCGGCAACTTTGGTTCAGGTTCCGGTTTGGGCTCAGGTGTGGGTTCCGGTGTGGAATCAGCACTTGGTGGTGCTGGTGCTGGTGCTGGGCTTGGTGCGGGCGCAGGGCCTGGTGCCGGAGCAGGTGCAGCCCCGCCGGGACTTGGGGCCGGCGCATTACCGGTAGTCGGTGGAACCGTTGGTGGGCAAGGATCCGGTTCTGGCGCACAGGGATCTTCCACCACGCACTCTTTAATTTCCGGCGGTTCCTCGCAGTCGGGGTCTTCAGTGATTCTTCTGGCTTCTCCAATCATGTGGTCGAAGCATTGGTTAATGGCCTCGTCGCGGTCTTTGCACTGTTCCAACGCCAATTTTCCGGTGTCATCAATGAGCTTGGAGCCACAACTGACTAGCTCTCTAAATAGGTCGATGTGTTCCGGTAACTCCAAGGAGTTAAGGGTGTTGCATAGTGAGCGGATTGCTTGAGCCAAAAACACCATGAGCGTGCGCACGCTGTGTTGTGAGGAGTCGCAGACTTCATCAATGACCCTGGTGCCTTCGTCTACGCACTCTTGCATTTCTTGGCCGCGGTCTTTCCACCAACTCCAGCTGTTGACGCGGTCCGTGATGAAATTCCCCAAAATCCCGTTGAGCACACCATGCAGTGTCTTTTTCAGCATTAGGGCAATGCCAGAACGCATGGTGGTGGGGTCGCTCTCTCCTACCGCATTGCGGGTGTGCTGCTGCAGCTCTGCGGTGTTTAAACCATCAATAGCTCCAAGCGCTTTAGCTAAATCCGAGGAACTAATTGCAGGTCCTGCGTATCCTCCCCGGGAAGCACTCCGAAGGTCACTAATCGCGGCATTATAAGAGCTCACTAGAGACGAGTTATCGGTTTTTAGGCTCATAGCGGAACCGCCTCAATGCGAGCGCGGTGGCCCCGCTCGCCTTCCTGATAGGTGCTGATCTGAGCGGTTGCTTGGTTACCGGTTTCTTGAATGAGCGCTAATCGTCGTGCACCTTTGTCGTGAATCTGCTGCAACACTTCAGCAAAAGCTGCGCCGCGGTCAACGAAGTCACGTCCGGCGCTACTTGGTGCTAAAGCTGGGCTGCGTGATGCGTGGATGGTGCTTTGTTGGCTGGCCTCATCTGTGAGTTTGCCCAACATGGCTAAAGCTTCGCTGATATTGAGTTCTAAATCCGCCATGGTGTGTAGGCCTCCCGTAGAAAAGAACAGATTGTGTAGTTTCCGAGGTTCTCTAAGGGGTTATGCCCAGAGAATCCTCGCTGTCTCTTCTTAGACGCCCTCGGCAGCAGTGCCGGTTCCCAACCTCTGAGTTTTCGCTGCCCTATACCCCACCCCAGGTCCTTTCCTTACGGGCAAACCAAAGCACCCCCTGCACATAGCCACCAGAAGGTGATCCGGATGTCCAGGGGGTTTAAGGTGTCCGAAGGCTAGAAGGAGTTGGTGTATTCCTTAAACAGCAGCAACTACAGCTGCGAGCTTGCCGGCAACTCGGCGGGCGGTTTCTTCTTCGCCAGCTTCAACCATGACGCGGAAGAGTTCCTCGGTTCCGGAGGGGCGAAGTAGCACGCGTCCGGTCTTACCGAGTGTTTCTTCAGCTTCAGCGATGGCTGCGCGCACATCGGGATTATCCATAATGCAGGCTTTGTCAGAGACCGGCACGTTAATCAGTACCTGAGGCAGTACCTTCATTACCTTGGCCAGTTCAGCCAAGGACTTTTCAGTTTCAGCCATACGCGCCATAATCGCCAGGCCGGTAAGCGTGCCATCACCGGTGGTGCCATAGTCCGGCAACACAATATGCCCGGATTGTTCACCACCCAGGCTAAACCCGCCGGCGTTAAGCTCTTCGAGAACGTAGCGATCCCCCACGCTGGTGGTGCGTAGGTCGATCCCAGCTTCAGCCATGGCGAGTTTCAACCCAAGGTTGCTCATCACGGTGGCGACGAGGGTGTTCTTTCTTAATTCCCCGTTGTCTTTCATGGCAACCGCCAAGATCGCCATGATTTGGTCTCCATCGACGATACTGCCCTTGGCATCAACAGCCAGGCAACGGTCCGCATCACCGTCGTGGGCAAGCCCTAGATCGGCGCCATGTTCCACCACAGCTTTTTGGATCTGATCAATATGTGTGGACCCACATTTGTCATTGATGTTGTAGGCATTGGGGTTGTTGTGGATGGCGATAACTTCTGCGCCGGCCGCGGAATAAGCCAAGGGGGTGACCTCCGAGGCTGCACCGTTCGCGGCGTCGACAACCACCTTGATGCCATTAAGTCGGGTGGGGATGGATTCGCGCAAATGGTTAAGGTAGCGGTCCTGTGCGTCCGGGGCTTCTTCAATGACTCGGCCAATGCCATGGCCGGTGGGGCCTTCTTCTTTGAGGCGTCCCATGACCGCTTCGATTTCATCTTCTACGACGTCTGGGAGCTTATGGCCGCCAGCGGAGAAGAACTTGATGCCATTATCTGGCATGGGGTTATGCGAGGCGGAGATCATCACACCCATGTCGGCGCCATAGTCATCGGTGAGGTAGGCGACCGCCGGGGTGGGGATCACGCCTACACGCAGCACATCAACTCCGCGGCTGGCCATGCCGGCGGAGAGGGCTGCGGCTAGCATTTCGCCAGACACTCGGGGATCACGGCCCACAATGGCTATGGGGCGTCGTTTAGAGGTGCGGTTTTCTGCGGTGAGTACCTGGGCTGCTGCTGCGCCGAGACGCAACGCCAATCCAGCGGTGAGATTCTCATTCGCGAGGCCTCGAACCCCGTCAGTTCCGAAAAGTCTGGTCATGGGCAACCATTATGCCTGGCCCGGGCAGGAGTCAACGCATTTGGTTCCAAAAAGCCAGCTGAAAATAGCAAAACACCGTCCCCTGGCACGCCCAACCACGTGGTTGGAAAAGTGCGCGCCAGGTAGGGCGGTGTTTGGCAATAAAGCGAAGCGGTAAGGCTTAGCGCTTGGAGTACTGCGGAGCACGACGGGCCTTGTGCAGACCAGCCTTCTTGCGTTCCACGGCACGAGCGTCACGGGTCAGGAAGCCGGCCTTCTTCAGGGCAGCACGATCCGCGGGGTTGTAGAGATTCAGTGCACGCGCGATGGCGAGACGGAAGGCACCGGCCTGACCGGTGGGGCCGCCACCGTGCAGGTTGGCCTGGAAGTCGAACTGGCCTTCACGGTCCAGCAGAGCCAGCGGAGCCTTCACCAGCTGCTGGTGCAGCTTGTTGGGGAAGTACTCTTCGAGGCTACGGCCGTTGCACTTGAATTCGCCGGTGCCGGGCACCATGCGGATGCGAACGATGGCGCGCTTACGGCGACCAACGGTCTGGATGGGGCCTTCGACGCCTTCGGTAACCGGAGCAGCTTCAGCTTCGGTGCTTTCGGAAGCAGCCGGGGCTACGGCGTCACCAATGGTGTTGGTGAATTCTTCGGTGGCTGCGGTAGCGGCCGCGATGTCAGCGGAGTCCGCAACGTTGCTTTCGATGTTGTTCTGTTCGGTCACTGTGCCACCTGCTTGATCTCGTAGGTCTCGGGCTTCTGGCCGGCGAAGGGATGCTCGGAGCCGGCGAAGACGTGGAGCTTCTTCACAGAAGCGTTGGAGAGCTTGTTGTGCGGCATCATGCCACGGATGGACTCTTCGATGACGCGCTCGGGGCGGGTCTCGAGAGCGCGACCGAGGGTCATGGACTTCAAACCACCCGGGTAACCGGAGTGGCGGTAGCGCATTTCACGATCGCGCTTGTTGGAGGAAACGGCAACCTTGTCGGCGTTAATGATGATCACGTGGTCACCACAGTCGACGTTCGGTGCATAAAGGGGCTTGCCCTTGCCGCGGAGAAGATCAGCAGCGTGGGTGGCGAGGCGACCGAGCACCACGTCAGTGGCGTCGATGACGTACCACTTGCGCGTGATGTCACCGCTCTTCGGGTGGTAAGTAGACAAAGTGACTCCTCATAAGTCTGTCTAGTGACTGCCAGCCTAAGAAATTGGCGGTGGAAAAACGTCCCGGCGGCCGGTGGAGACCCGGTCGTTTCTGCTGTCCCCGCACCTATTCAGGCAGGAGACTCCACACACGGCGATCTACATTACGCGTTAGCGGGGCCAAGATACAACACCAGTATTCTGCGGCGGGCATAACCTCAGCGCCTAGTTGATCATTTTCTTCACCGCATAGCTACATGTGGACATTCGCTTTGATCTTCCGCCCTCGGGATGTGGCGTGCGTAGTGTGCTGGGCTACGCACACCTAGGGTGCCTGCGGATGATGTCAGCGAGTAGCTGATGGTTCGCGGTTCATGATCTTTATGTCTGCTTGAGGTTACGCCCGCGGCACAACACTGTTGTTGGCACAATGCTGCCACTCGATCCGCGCCCCACGCTCGGTACTTAACGCGTAGGTGCGCTACCTGGACGCCGAAAGACTGCCGATGGGATACGCGGGGGATGCTCTCGAAGGGATAGTGGGATGTAGTGTGGCCAAGCCTGAAAACCTCAGCATTGTTATGCGAAGTTCCAAGGAAAGTAAGTACTTCTTAGTACTCACTGTGGCGCATTCCCCCGCGCGTATCTCATCACTGGCTGAGTGAACTTAATCCTCAGCCCTTAGTAATCCAGCGGCATCATTCCTTTCCTTTTCTCACCTTGCGCACACCGCACACCGCGGTGGGGAGGGGGCCGCTTCGATAACTGCTCAAGCAATCGAGACCTACCGCGAGAGCTGTCAGCCGGAAAGCACCTACCTCAGCTCCTCTGATGTCCGCGAGGTGCGTGTTCTGTTTAAGTTATGCGTTTGCCCAGTCGTTAATGTGCGTAGATCAGGGTTCTTAAACAGTCCACGGCACCTTCAAACAAACACCAGATGATCTGAGGTACTAACAATCCTGTGCTCGCCAGCTGGCCCTCTCCCCTCACCCACGTAGAGCGCGGGGAACGTCATTCCACGTCCTTGCGCTAGTGGTGGTTTATCCCCAGCTGGCAGCAGCCTGACGGTTGATATCGCTCATGCGATCATTACCGGCACTGACGGTGCGGGAAATGGTCTGCAGCACCATATTGAGTTCGGCAGCAGACTGATCCCACTGTTGTTGGGCGACTTGGTATGCAGCGGCGGATTCGCCTTCCCAAGCCTCCACCATTGGGCGGATCTGGGCTTTAATGTCATCCAGCAGCTGGTTGATCCGAGCGGCCGTGGAATTAATATCGGCCGCCGCGGTCTGGATGGCGCCGAAGTCATACTTGATTTGGCTATTCATGGCCTTGGTGTTTCTCCTTATCCTTCTCCCCCGCACTCGCCGAGGGAAGATCGGGGTATTTTTCGATCTACCTGCGAACTGCCGCAGGTCTCGCCAGTGCGCTACACAAGCGCAACAGCACTACGCCGGTACTACAGCGCCAACCCATCTCCGCCAACCTGGGCGAATGCTTGGGCGTTATCGGCTTCCACGTTTTCGAAGTGATGCGCATTCGAGCGCAAGTTATCGGAAATGGCCTGCAGTGCTTCTCGCAATTGCTGAGCAGAGGTATTCCAGCGCTGCATCAGCCCATCGAAACTCACCTGCGCAGAACCCACCCACGAGGCACGGACACCATCAACGACACCATGAAGTCGCTGCAGCTCCCCCTGCACCTCATTATTGGTGTCATCGACGCGGCCAGCAGTGGCCACCATAACTTCGGCTTCGGTCCTAAATAGTGCGGACAAAGTCGCCCCCCTTTTTGTTCTGAGTATCCCCCGAAGAAACCACAGCCACCGCATCACAGGGATGCTCCTTGCTGCCGATTTCCCCGAAGTATGAATAAATGTCCTGAAAACCCCTCAACTGAGGCCTTCATAGTTATTGGACGTCACCACCACCCCAACTGGTTCCCCGCAGCTCACACCCCCTAATTCTTCAACTCCAAACTCTCCACAGCCATCCGACACACAGCCTGCTGAACCACCGTCGGCGCCTGCCGCGTATGACACCCCACCGACATCTGATGCTCCCCACTTACCCACACAGTCCACGCCACCTGCGAACCATCACCAGGATCCTCCCGATAACGCAACGCCGGCACCTCCTCAGTCCCCACTACCCGCGCACTCTCCTTCACCCCATCTAGCTGCGGGTCCGCGGCAATAATCTCCCTAATCTCCGCCAAAATCATCTCCGCCGTGGCCCCAAATAAGGGCTCGGCTTTCACATGCACCCGCAGGTTTTCATCCAACCCCTGTGCAAACACCCTGCCCTCCTCGCTCACTAACTCATATCCCCGCGGCAGATTCACCCGCAACTGTTCATGCTCCAACACCACTTTCATCTCCGCGGTGGTTGTTGGCGGCGCACTCGGGGCACTACTACTCGCACTCGTACTCACCGCGCTGCTACTTACCGCAGGCAACACAGGCTCCGACTTCTCCTCAGGCTTCAAAGTCCACCAACTCACCCCCACCACACTGATGAGAACAAACAGCACAATCCCATGGAAGGGATGCAACCCGAGATCGCGCACACTACGGCCCTCAGTAGGGCGCGGGATTTTCAGTTCCTCGCTTTGCCGCACGCGGTGCCGCCCAGCGGGAATAGTGTTTTCCTCAGGTGGTTCTTCGTATTCCTCTTCCACCTCACCCGCAGGATAAGCAGGCACCCCCTTATTAATCAGCGTGCGACTAATCAACTCGGTGATCTGCTCATCAGCATCAATAACCACCTCCACCTCCGGCCACTGCGGGCCAGCAAGATGACGCACCTGGTCAATCAAGGAACCTAAAGCCCACCCCTCCATCACGCCACTAGCTGGAAGGTCATAGCGGTACACCGTATCGGTGCCTTCCACAATGCTGGCGTTATCATCCACTCGCACCACAATCGTTGGGCAGATAGCCGGAGTAGTTGTGGTTTTCGATGGAACCCCCATTTATTCTTCCCCCTCTGGCACACATATCTGGCACAAGCCCACCGCAGTGCCACCAACATAAAGCTGTCCTCGACCAGGTGGTTGTGGGCTCGGCCGAAGTCCCATAATGGGACCTTCTTCCTTATCGCAATCAAGCAATAAAAGTGCTGCTTGTTGATCTCTGAGCGCGCTATAGAAAGCGTGGAAGAAGGCCCTGCCAATACCACCGGATTTGCGGGCAATAAACACATGCAACCCAATATCGGTGGCATGCGGTAAGAGCTCAACCAGCGGCAATAATGTGCCATCTGGAAGCACATCAGCATCATCAATAAGCAGGTAAATCTCCGGCCCACTCCACCACGAGCGTGCCTTCAGCTCCGCTGGGGTGACATCCGCATGCGGCAACCTAGTTCGCAAGGTGGTGACGGTATCCCTAATCGCATCACTAATGGCGGTGGTAGTAGCCGCATAAGAAGCCATCACTTCATCCGGGGTGTCCCCCAGGTGGCTGCGGCGCGGATCGATCAGCACAATGCGCGCATCTGCACGACCAATCTGCCGGATCCCCTCGATCATGGTGGCTAACCAAGTGCTACGTCCAGAGCCTTTGGAACCAACACAGATCATGTGGTTCAGGGTTTGTGGGGTCCAGCTCAATGCTTCAAGACGTGGTCCACCAATGGCATAGACATTGCCGGAAATATTCTCCGCACTGGCCTCCGCCAACGTGATGTGCTGCGGCAGCATCTTTAATGACGGTACTGGTACTTGACCTTGGCTCTGGGCCGCGGTGGAGATATGCGCAATATCCTGGTTGGAAGATAACGCAATCAGCACATCTTCGGAATCACTCGTGATGCCCCTACCCGGCGCATCCACCGGGATGCGTTGTTGTGCTTTGCGGTCAATGAGGGAATCCAACGGTTCATTAAGCCGCAGTTCCAATCTTTGATCAATCAGATCCCGGATAGCTGGGCGAAGGATAGTCCAACGGGTGGTGGCAATTAGCAGATGCACACGCACCCCAGGCCCGTCCGCGGCGATCTGAGATATAGCGCCCAGGAGTTCTTCGTATTCGGAGATGATGGTGTGCCAACCATCAATAATTAAGAAGGTATGTCCGTTATAGCCGGTGGGGTTAGTGCCCTGTTCTTTAGCTTCTAGGCCGTCATGGATGATGCCCGCAACCTCATCGATAATGCGGCGGATTCTTTCGGGATCACTACGGTTAGCCACCCCAGCCACATGTGGGAGTCGACTGGTGGTGGCCAGTTCACCGCCACCTAGATCAAGGACATAGAAACGGATCTGGTTGGTGGGATGGGTTGCCGATAAGGAACAAATAATGGTGCGCAAAGCAAAAGATTTTCCGCTTCGCGGCCCACCACTAAGTGCAAGGTGACCACTGCCTTGGCTGAAGTCAATCACCAATGGGTCTTGGCGCTGTTGGTAGGGGCGATCAATGATCCCAATAGCGGCCCGCAAAGCCCCCAGATCATCTGCGACCCCAGCAAGTTCCACACTGGCAGGCAATGGTGGAAGCCATACTCGGTGCGCTTGTTTTCCTTGGAGTTCCCCGGCGTTGCATGCCGCATCCACCACAGAGTCCAGCAAGGTGGTTGAGTCATCGATTTCGATGGTCTCTTCTACTTCGGTGGTGTCATCTTCCAAGTCTGTCCAACTGGTGTAGAAGATGATGGATTGTTCTTTGGTGTGTTCGTTGTCCTCAAAAACACCGCGGCGGCGTTCTAATGGTCCGGAAACATAGGCGGCCCGGAAAGCGGTGAGTTCGCCGGCTTCGGTGGTATCTGCTCTTAAAAACCCAACCCCTGGTTGTGCTGGAAGATGATAGGCATCCGGTACGCCAAGAACTTGGCGGGATTCCGCTGCGGAGAAGGTTTTCAGACCGATGCGATAAGACAAGTGGGAATCTAAACCCCGGAGGCGACCTTCTTCTAGTCTTTGGCTAGCCAACAGAAGGTGAACATGAAGGGATCGCCCGAGTCTGCCTACGGCAACAAAAAGATCGGCGAAATCTGGGTGCTGGCCTAAAAGTTCTGAGAACTCATCAACAATAATGATCAGCGCCGGAAGTGGTTCCAATTCTGGGCGGTGTGCCCTAGCTGCTGTGTACTCGCCTACGTTGGCGAAGTTTCCGCTGGTTCTTAGTAGTTCTTGGCGACGGTTCATTTCTCCACTAATCGCATCATGCATGCGTTCTACCAGCACAGATTCCTCGGAGAGGTTCGTGATCACAGCGGAGGTATGCGGGAGGCGTTCTAACCCTAGGAAGGTGGCGCCGCCTTTGAAGTCCACCAACACTAAGTTCACATCATCCGGGCTATGGGTGGCTACTAGCGAGACCACAAGGGTTCGGAGGAATTCGGATTTACCGGCTCCGGTAGCACCGATACATAAGCCATGCGGGCCCATCCCACCATGGGCAGCTTCTTTGAGGTCAAGCTGCAGGATATGTCCGGCATCGCTTAAACCCACCGGGACTTTGAGTCGATCCTGCAAGCTCAATGGTGGCCACATGGTTTCAGCTATAAGTTGTTCAGGATCTCGTAGCCCCAGCATCGCCAATAGGTCACCGGTGTGGGTGGCCGTGCCGGTGGTATCAAGGCTTCGCTGTTGGGGGCGCACACAACCGTGCATCCGGCGAGCCATAAGAGTTGCTTGGGCGATGCTCAACCGGTCAGCGATGCCGAGTTCTTCCATGCCATTAGCGGTATGCACGCTTAAAGTGCGGTCACAATAAAGAGCAAGCCCTTCTTCTTCGGCACGTTGAGCAAGGACACTGCCCTCCCGGGAGCCCACGCTAATAACGCAGGTTGTGTTGGGTTCTGCAAGGATCTGGGCTATCAGCTGATCGCGTTCCGGGGTGCTATATGTGCGGTCATCAACCAACACAATGTGGTGGGCTGCTTCCCTGGGATTTTTAGTGTGCGGCAACCATTTCAACCATTCCCAATCCCCTGCGTGATCAGCTGATCGACGGCTTGTCCCCTGTGCCGGAGTATCGACTAAAGCACTGATCCCCACGGTGTCAGGGCCATGGTGGAAAACAATATTGGTGATCAGTGCGCGGACGGCGTCCGCAGCATCCGGGCCTTGGAAACTGATATACGAAAATGCTGGTAACGCAACAACGACCGGCATATTCGGTACCTGCGCAATGGCGCGAACAGTGTGGCGCACACTAACTGCGCACACTGGGTCGAGATCCTCAGTGGCACCACTTTCGGCGACCACCACTGGGGTGCATAAAGGTGTGGTTCCTAAACCGATGCGAATATCGAGAACATCTTTATCCCCCGTTGCTCTTTCCCAGAGGCGTCGCGAAGCCACTAATTGCCATAGGTTCTCTGGGTTTGGGTGGCAGTGCACATAGTGTGCGCGTTGAGCTTGGGCATTAGCCAAAGCTTTTTCTCGCAACGCCTGCAGGTGGCGTAGATAAGTGCGTCGGGTTTCATCCACATCCTCGCCTTGAGGTGGCGCAAACATCATTAAAAAACCCATGACCATCATCAGCGGGAATATCAACATCATCGGGTTCAGCGCACCTCGGCTAAGCACCATTAAGGCAATGACCGCGCCCATTGCAGCCACCATGATCACCGGCATGAGGATGCGCATTAAAGGTGTTGGTGATGGCCGGCTAGCTGGCGGTACGGCCTCGATGGTCAGTTCGCCATTCGGTAGTGGCGGAATGGGGTCACGATCCCCTTCGGCTAGTACATGAACCGGGCGTTCCGGCACGATCACAGCAACCATGAGCTGAGTTCTTCCCCCTTAAAAATATGTTCAGATCCCCTCGACGTTTGTGCGCAGTTCACCGCACCTATCCCCACAATCCGCGTCGCATGGACACTCTTCTTTGAGGTTCAAGCGCTATGCACCCCTGCATAGTGCGGTGAGGTGTGGCCCCAAAGTTTAGGACATAGAGCGGGACACGGGGGAGGTTGTGTGGGAAAACCCACTGCATAACCACTGTCAGCGGGTACCCCCGGAACGCGGTTTTCTTCCATCAGGCTGCCTATCGGAAACAAATTTTCGTTCAGGGAACCCCTGGGCGTCCTGCTTCCGTCTAAGAAGAAGCACGCACCTGTTCGTTTTCTTTAAGCAACAGCGTGCGTGTCGGGAAACAGCACTATCACGGGTTGTTTTCTGCACCCCTTGAGGAAGGAGAAAGGAGGCCTGCATACATGGGCGTAGCTGTCGATCACATTATGCGCCTAGTCTTGCGCGTTCATGTCGGCGCTTATCGTCGTGAAGCTGATGTAGCGGTCCCCGCCGGCTCTAGTGTTGGGGAAATCCTAGAAGAGCTCACCACGTTGATGGAAGCTCCACGCATTAGCCGCGCTTGGCAGGCAATGAGCGCTACTGGCACTCCCATTGACCTGGCGACTCCCCTGGCAACCACCGGGCTAGCCCAAGGTGATGTGCTGGTGCTTACCCCGCATAGTGAGCATCCCCGAGTTGTGGTGCGCGATGCCGCAGAGGCTTTAAGCGATCGTGACCCGGACGCGCCGGGGCATGGGCCAAGGATCAATGGTGGTGTTGCTTTCGGCAGCCTCGTTGGGGTGGCAGGCTTTTTATTGCTTGCCTGCGCCCCGCCTCTCAAGCTGTCTCCACCACTCGGCCTGGGGATCGCCGCACTTTTGGTGCTGGTGATTATTAGCTGGCGGCGGGACCTTCGTTCGCTGGGTAGTTGCTTCATGTTGTTGTGTGCGGCTAGCGCCGCAACCTATGTGCTGGGTGAATCCACCAAAGATGTGCTCAGCTGGGCGTGGGCTATCAGCAGCGCAGCGGGATTCGCCTTAGCGGCGATTATTCCGCTTATCGCACTGGGAGTTGCCGGACCTCGTCAAACCACTGCCCTGGCTATGGCCAGCATGCATGTTTTACTGGCTGCAATCACTGTTGCGCTTAGCGGTCGGCTTCTCGCTGGGGCGGGATTAAGTGTTGCCCTGGGGCTGGTAATGGTCAGCATGATCCCGCGACTTGCTGCGCTACTAGCTGGACTGAAGGTCCCCACTTTGCCCAGTGCCGGGCAAGACCTGGCGGTCTCAGATGTTCCGGATCCGCAGGTGACCACCAAAGCGCGGCGTGCCTTGGATCTTCAAGCTGGCCTGCATCTCGGTAATGCTGCAGCAACCGCAATTGGGCTGATAATTATTGCCGGCATTAGCGGTGGTCCTTTTACTCAAGCGTTAGGGTTATGCGCTTGTATTGCGGTACTTTTCCATGCGCTTCGCCACCGTGGTGCGATCGCCACCTGGTCACTGGGCATTCTTGGTGCTGTGGCGCTGGGATGTAGCTTGTGGGCAGCAATCTACCCCGAAATGGGCCATATTCTGCAGTTCGTGATCGGTGCACTGTGTGTGATGGGGTGCTTAACCCTTGTCTTATGGGCACCGCTTTTAAAGAATATCCAGCCAACCACCATCGTGTGGTTGGAAAGAAGTGAAACTTTGGCTTTGGCCGCCTGCTTACCTCTTGCAGCGCACTTGGCCGGGCTCTTTAGCAGCATCAGGGGGCTAGGGTGAACAACATCCTAAAAGCGGGATCGCAGCGGGAATACCGCTTCGCTAAGAAAAAGAAGAAAAGACTGTCGGCTGCGATTCTAGGAATTACATTTGCATGTTCCAGCATTGCCGCACCCTCAGTCGCCGCCCAGGAATCCGAACCAATGCCGGAAGCTCCGGGACCAGAACATCGCCCAGTACCTGGGCCACAACCACCAGAATGCCAAACAGGTGCGGAAGCGGATGAGAAAGCACTCGCCGCATTCCGAGACTCCGTCTTGGCTGATTCCATGAGAAAGGCACATAAATTCGCCACCGGGAAAGGCGTGAAGGTAGCGGTCATTGATACCGGGGTGAGCCCACATCCACGTCTTCAGCACGTAGTTGGTGTCGCTGATCTGTTGGATCAACGCGATGCCCTGCATGACTGCGATGGTCATGGCACTGCAGTTGCCGGCATCATTGCCGCTACCCCAGGTGAGGATGGTTTTACAGGGGTGGCACCCGATGCCACGATCATGGCGATCCGGCAAACCACATCTTTAGCCGAAAGAGATTTTTCGGGCATGCCAATAGATAAAACCGGGGATCTAGGCACAATGGCTGACGCCATCAAAGTGGCGGTCGATCATGGGGCGGACATTATCAATATGTCGCTTACTGCCTGCGACCGTAATCCCTTTGACCGTCGGGGCCACTACGCGATTATGAAAGAAGCAGTGGACTACGCCGAGCAACACAATGTTGTGGTCGTCGTGGGAGCTGGCAATGAGAGCTCACTATGCGAGCAAGGCGATCATGTGTACCCCGCCCACGTTGAAGGAGTGGTGTCAGTATCCGCTATCCGCGATGATTGGCATACCTTCAATGATGTCGAAGGGGGCACGGTACTTCCGCTTACGGAATGGACCTTGCGTGGCCCCAACCGTCTCGTGTCTGCACCGGGTACCGCACCGGTGGCTCTCCCACCAGGAAGCAGCGGTCTTGCCCGGGGCATCATGCCACCAGAAAACAAGAAGAAGCGCTACCAGATTGATCCGGACCCCTATATGGGGACCAGCTATGCAGCTCCGGTGATTGCCGGCTCGTTTGCGTTGCTGAAGGAATTATATCCGCAGGATACCGCGGCTCAGCTGCGCCAACGCCTCTACAACGTCTCGGATCCGCTGACCGGTTATACCGATCCTTTGTCTGTAGTCACTCATGTGAATGTGCGTAGCGGAGAAAATGTGGAGGCCTGGGTGGCTAACCACGGTGCCCCTGATCCCTCAAGCAATCAATCGGGTTCTGGTGGCAAGGGTGAGCAGGTGCAGCTTGCAGCGGAAGAAGAACACAATGCCCCTAAACGTGCGGTGTTGGTGGCGATAGTGATTCTTAGTGTTGGTGTTGCCTTGTGGTGGGGCCTGGGGATGCGGCGTAATGCGCGGAAGAAATCGGCCACAACACTAGCGGCAACACCTGCGGCAGCACCCGCTGCATCTGTGGCCCATGCGGCCGCCCAGCCGCCACCAGCCGCCCAGCCGCCACCGGGCACTCCGGATCCGCGGTCCTATCTGCCCGGCGCGCCTCAGCAACCGTCGCAGCGAACGCCTAAGACCACCTCGCAACACAGACCACCGAACACGCCACCAGCGAATGCACCACGGCCTGCGCAACCACCTACGCCTCCTCCTTACCCAGGGATGCGTTAACTAAAAGCGCTGACACGCATAACCCCCGCATACATGCTGTTGAAGCTGTGTGCGGGGGATGCTTTTTAGTGGCTAAGGCCAATCCACTTAGCGAGGGGATCTAACCAGGGTGCCCAGCCGATCCGCCAGGTGATATAGCCGGCGACGATGAAGGTCACCCAGATAATGATGATGAGCAGCGCAATGAGTATCACTCGGGTCTTGACGCTTTGGCGGCGGTACCAGTCAAAGAAACGGTCGTATTGGTGCACACCCCAGGCAAGGAAATTGCGGGCCCATTGTTGTTCCAAGGACAAGATGCCAATGCCAAGGAAGGTGGTGAGCCAGCCTTGTCCGGGAAGGGGAATGGTGATTAGGCCGACGATGAATACCGTCCAGCCCAGAATCAACGTCAGCGGGCGCACCAAGTACCCATAGCGTGTTTCTTTAGAGCGTTGGTGGAATCTGCCAAGGGATTCGACCCGCTGATTAACCATTTCTCTCATCGTGCCCATACCTGATTAACGCTACTATTCCGGGCTGAAGTTCCTCTGCCTGCGCCTTTTACACAGATCTTCAGTACCCCCACAGGAAGCGTCCAGATTCACCTCTTTTAGCTGGGAAAAACGTTAATGACCTAGGAGCTCACACACTCCTGACGTGGGGGCAGCTAGGCGGAGGCTCTGCGGCAGTACTCTTCACCATGCATCACCCGAAAGCAGGTCTTCGGAAGTGCCATCGAAGCCAAGGGCATCGAGGCCATGGCCGCCGGCCGCAAGGCCATCGGCCACAGGGTCATCAGGACCAGAGCTCCCCTGGTCCACGTGCTCCGCTCGGTCCACCTGCCCGGCCTGTCCGACTGGCCCGACCTGGCCAACCGAAAGTCCTGGCACGCGGATTTGGCTGGCCACATTGGGATCCAACACCGCACCTTCGGGCAGCAGACGGATAATCTCCCACCTGGCTCGCCGCAGAGTCGGCAAGCCCAACACATCCGGGTGAATATTCGGGGCCAGGTGGTGGCGAATCCCCTCATCGCTAATCACCCAAATGCTGCCATGCTCCATATCGCTGATCACCCCCACCGCGCCCCACATTTTCTTCTCCGCAGGTTTCTTCTGCTCATGCCAATTGTCCTCATTTAGCAGGGCGCGGTGGAAGAAGAGCTCATATGCGGGTTTGTGCCCATCCGCGCCACGCGGTACCGCAATCCCACCATCAAAAGGCGGTATCTCCCCTGCCTCAGGTGGTGGCAACACCACATCTGTGTGGGGTTCCACGCTTCCTAATACCCGCAAGCTCGCCCCACCATCGGGTTGCTCCCACGCCGCATCTTCAGGCGAGCTAAAACACAGCGTGTGTGGGTCCGCAATATGCACTGCCTTCTTCGGCAGATGCAGGTCATATTCAGCGCGCGGCTGAGTAGCGCTGTGTGCACGGCTCATTTCAAAGAAATCCGCCCCGGCGCTTAAAAGAATTTGCCCTTGGGTATAGCTAATGGGGATCAGCTCTATCTCTCCGGGGAAGCGCATCCAGCGTGGGTTCGCTGGGTTTTCTCCTACTACTTCCGGTAGTGGTTCCGGCAGCATCATCGGCGGGTACTCGTCCAGCACATTGATCAGCTCACCGGGTAGGTCCCGCACCGCGGTGGCCGAGTCGATGCCTAAGACCTCGCGAATCGCCTTCCCGGCGCGAGTATGCGCTTCCGGCAAGCGGCTGCGGCCCTTATGGTCGACCAGCCATTGCTGGCCTTCGGCGCTAATAATGACCGCTGCTTCCGCCGGTAGTGCATGCACCTGGGCGCCGGAAGGGGCTTCTAAAATATCCACGCGCTCTGGTACGGCTTCCCCACTCCCGCTGGTGTGGCATAACGCCCAGGGACGATCCGGGCTAGGGTGCGGCGCGATCACGGTGGGGGCACCACTAATCCCTACTGGGCCGCCGCGTTGTGCTTGGCCGAAGATTTCCGCGGAAATTTTTGCTGGTTCCGCGGCTTCATTAAGAATCAGCCGTGCCGAACTCAGATCGCTCACCGGGTGGTAGATATCCGCTATCCGCACATACAGCGCCCCTGATTCGGTGCGCACCAAGGGCGCATCACCGGGGTTAGGTTTAGGGGCCATAAAGGCAAAAAGCCCAGACCCCAAGGCCATCAGCACGCACGCTACTAGCCCAAACACCAGGGCACGGCGCCGCCGGCTGAGTGGGTCGTGGATCATGCGGATATCGCCTAAAACCAGGCCGTGTTCCAGGCGCCTTACTAAGAAGCGATGCCCGGATACCTGCGCACGGCTAGTTGGCAAAAGGACAGAGCCCATTGTTCCCCCCGAAAAGCTATGTAAAAATTTTTCCCGCCCCCGGTATTACCGGTCTCCTATCCTAGCCAGTCCACACCGCCGAAGGGAAGGGCAACCACCGCAGCCACAACGCCCCCCACAACGCCCCGCAAGCGTCACCGCCTACCGCGCCGGGCGGTGGAAGATGGTCTTGCCATCTTCATCTACCGGCAAAGGCGGCAGCGGCTCCGGGGAATTCCCTGGTGCGCGCATGGCTTTTAGTTCCTTATCGCTAAAAGCATCATTGACGGCGAAGATGCTCACCTGGTGGTCGTGGTAGATCGGGGTGACTCCCGGGGTGAACCATAGGCCTTCGGTTTGGCGCAACAAGGTCGGCTGGAAATTCCAGAAGTTACCAGGTGAAACATAGATATAGTTCACCTTCAGGTCGCGGGCGGCTTGGTCCACGCGGTTAGGGGCATCCGGGTCACCATCATTGCCGGCACCGAGTTTGCTGGGATAGCGGTCTAAGTATTCGGTATCGGATTGGTAGCCGCTAATGGGCCAGGCGTAGTGCCGGGAGATCGAGGGCAAGCCGTTATAGGCATACATCCAGCCATGCCCATCAGCTGGGGTGCCGAAGATATGCCCCTCATAGGCGCGTGGTTGGGTAGCTAACCAATCAAAGGCTTTGAGGTCATAGTCGTCGACCATGCGTCCATCGCGGGCAGAGGAAATCGCCCAACGATCCGCCTTCGAGATTTCCTTATCGGCATGCACCACTACCCCATAGCCAATCACCCCAGTAGCGGCCACGGAGACCACCGCAGAGAACCACCACCACAAGGGCACTTTATTGCCTAGGGGTGCGGCGGTAATCAGCCGCACGAGGCTGACTATCCCAATGGCGGCGGCCGCGATGGTGAGCATGGCTACCGGCATGATCAGCCGGTGTGCGGTGTTGTAGTGCAGGCCACCAACAATGCCCAGTAATTTCCCGGCAACGTTATCGAAGGGCAACAGCGCATTCACGGTGATCGCTAGGCTTAATGCCCAGAGCGCCAGGCCCCAGATATTGCGCCGCCACACGGCCAACACCAGCGCCCCAATGGCGGCAAAGATCAATAGCCAGGTGACATCCAAGGGCCCCCACTCTTCGGTGTGGCGGGTTTGCAGCTCAATCGCGCGCCACCAGGATTCTGAACGGGTAAGGTCCTCGGTGGCACTAAAGGCATTGACTTCTTCGGTTTGGCGCGCGCCCACCAGAATCTGCGGGGCGATCAGCAACACCCCGGCGATCCCAGCTACCGCGAGGAAAAGGACGTCCCGCACCCGCGCCTTAACCGCCCCACCCGCACTGGGGCGCCAGAGTTTCTCGCCGAGCCACCACAGCCCCAACCCCAGCACCACAATCGTGGCGCTCGCGGGGTGCAGCTGCACAATCCCGGTGAGAGAAAGCGCGGCGGCGAAGATCCTGACGGGGCGTTCCGGCACGCTCATGAAAAGTGCTAGCACCACCCCGGAAAACGCCACGGCCGTAAGGTAGGGCCAAAAGCCGACGTAGTAGCCCACCCAGTACAGGGCGGGCACACCGAGTACCCCTAGCGGTGCGAGTGCGGCAGCTAGCTGCGCGGTGAGCCCGCGGTTACCCACCAGCTTCCAGGCCAGCAGCCCCACCGAAAGCGGCAGCCCGATGGCGGGAAGCAGCACCCCGGCGAGGTTGATGGACTCAATGACGCTGATGTGGGCGAGGTCTTTAAATACCCACACCCCGGCGTGCCAGGCGGTTGGGTAGTAGCTAAAAGCCTGGGTTTCGATATTTTGGAGCTCACCCATGCGCGTGGGTGAGGCGATACCTTCGAGCTCAATGAATTGCACCACGCTGGCGTGCCAGTGCACATCCCAGCCTTGGAAGATGCTTTCTACCCCACCGTTGTCGGATTCTTTGAGGTATTTCAAGGCGCGGGTGGCTAGCAAAAATATTGCGGAAAGCGCGCCGAGGCCGGGAAGTACCCAACTCCCGTCGGCTAAACCTAGAAGCGTCGTCCGCCGCCACCAGGGCAGTTCCTGCGCGGGCTCGCCACCGAGGCGCACGATCTCGGGGGGAAGCAAAAATCTGCGGGCCAGTAGTCGCCAGATAATCCCTAGCCCCAGAAAACCTGCGAAAACCACGCTGATGGTGGGAATATCGAAGCGTCCGGGGGTCAGTCCGATCAGCCAGGAGGCGAGCCCGTAGATGCCGAAGCTGACGGGGATGCTGCCGAGTAGTGCCCAGGGAAGCCGCAGCCCGGAGATGAGGTTGAGGAGGAATCCGGGGAGGATGAAGACAGCGAGGGCGATGAAAAGGACCTGGGAGATGTCCATGATGGGTGCTGTCTTCCTTCTCCTTGGATGAGCAGTTTCTGTGCGCTCACAGCTTAGCGTGCTGCGGCGGGTTTTAGAGGGCGGCGCGTTTGGCGCGAGTCTTTAAAGCACGCTTTTCGAGATCGGCGGGCGGGGGGTAGTCAACGCCGCTTAAGGTCAGGCCGCGGGCTGGGGCTGGCCGCACCTGGGGGCTGCGATGCCGGAGATTGAGAAGCTCGGCGGTGAAGTTGGGGGCCTGCTGGCCCTGGCCGATGGCAAGGCAGGTACCCACCAAGGAGCGCACCATATTCCAACAAAACGCATCCGCGGTGACCTCTGCGATATAGAGCTGCGGTTCTTCTTCGGTGGAGGCATCATGCCAGTCGAAGCGCTCGAGGGTGCGGATGGTGGTGGCGTACTCACGAGGTTTGCAAAAGGCGGCGAAGTCATGCAGGCCAAGGAGGGTATCGGCGGCGGCTTGCATGAGTGGAAGGTCCACTGGGCGGGGCCAGGTGGCGGTATCGATGGTGCGGGTGGGTAAAGCGCCACGGGGATGCGTGGTGATGCGGTAGCGGTAGTGGCGGCGCAGCGCGGAGAAGCGTGCGTCGAAGGTATCGGGGACTTCCGTGCAGGCGTGGACGCGCACGTCTTCAGGCAGAAGACGGGCCAGGCGGCGTACCAGGCGGTTGGGGTCGCCATCGATGCTGCGCTGCTGGAGGGCCTCATCGGGGACATCGAAGTGCGCGACCTGCGCGGTGGCGTGCACGCCGGCGTCGGTGCGTCCGGCGACGGTGAGTTGGAGTTCGGGGTGTCGCAGGATCATGCGCAGGTTGTCTTCCAGCACACCTTGGACGGTGCGGAGCTCGCCTTGTTGGCGGGCCCAGCCGTGGAAGTTGCTGCCGTTATAGGCGAGGTCGAGTCTGATGCGCATGTGAGTGTGTGTGGGATTCTGTGGTTGGTGGGTGCTGTGCGTGTGCTGTGCCGGTGGGTGCTCTGGAATAAGGATCACCCCGTGTGCTTGCAATATCTAGCAAGCTAACACGGGGTGATCTTAGTGCGCGAGAAGTCCCTAAAGCTTAAGGGCGAAAGTGTCCGGAAGAATTAGTCTTCCTTGGCTTCGCTTTCTTCAGCTTCTTCGGTCTTCTCTTCAGCCTTGGGGGCCTCTTCGGCTTCCTCAGCCTTAGGAGCTTCTTCAGCTTCTTCGGCCTTGGGGGCTTCTTCGGTCTTTTCAGCCTTCTTGGAAGCAGCGGCGCGGACGGCGCGCTCAGCCTCAGCAGTCACGGTCTCTTCCATAACCAGGGAGATCTGCGACATGGGGGCGTTATCGCCGGCGCGGTTTTCCAGCTTGATGATGCGGGTGTAGCCACCATTACGGTTCTCGAAGGCCGGGGCCAACTCGTCGAATAGGTGGGCAACAACATCCTTCTGCGGGATGTGCTTCAGCACTTCGCGGCGGTCAGCAAGAGTGCCGGACTTAGCCTTGGTGATGAGCTTTTCCGCATAGGGACGAAGGGTCTTAGCCTTCGCATCGGTGGTCTTGATGGCACCGTGCTCGAAAAGCTGCGCGGCCAGGTTGGAAAGAATCTTCCGCTGGTTGGCCGGAGAGCCGCCGAGACGGGCGCCCTTCTTTGGGGTAGGCATGGGGGATACTCCTCGTGTACAGGATCGTAGTGTCCGAACGCTCCGCTGTGGGGAGCTCCTTGGAGGTTCCTTGGGAGGTTTCCTTTAGGAGCGCACAGCGGCAGGGCTCAGGTCAGGGCGTTTTACTCGAAATCTTCGGGCTCGTGGTCGATGAAATCGCCAGTCTCAGCGTCGTAGCCTTCCAGCGTCGTCGGATCGAAATCCTCCGGGGCGTCCTTCAGGGTCAGCCCCAAGCTGGCGAGCTTGATCTTTACTTCATTGATCGACTTCTGGCCGAAGTTGCGGATATCCAGCAGATCCGATTCGGTGCACTCAGCGAGCTCACCGACGGTGTGGATTTCCTGGCGCTTCAGGCAGTTATAGGAGCGAACAGAGAAGTTCAGGTCTTCGATCGGCATGCCGTAGGCGGCAATGAATTCGGTTTCCTGCGGGGAGGGCCCAATTTCAATGCCTTCAGCAGCGGTGTTGAGCTCACGGGCGAGGCCGAAGAGTTCAACAAGGGTTTTGCCGGCAGAAGCCAGAGCATCACGTGCGGTGATGGAGTTCTTGGTCTCGACATCAATGATCAGCTTGTCGAAGTCGGTGCGCTGCTCAACACGAGTAGCTTCCACCTTGTAGCTGACCTTCAGCACCGGGGAGTAAATCTGGTCGACCGGGATGCGGCCGATATCAGCGATGCTGGGATTCAGCGCTGCCGGAACATAGCCGCGGCCACGTTCCACAACGAGTTCCATGTCGAGCTTGCCCTGCTCATTCAGGGAAGCGATGTGCAGATCCGGGTTGTGGATCTCCACGCCAGCCGGGGGTTGGATATCACCAGCGGTGACCTCACCCGGGCCTTCCTTGCTGAGGTACATGACCACCGGCTCATCAGAGTCGGAAGACAGAACCAGTCCCTTGACATTCAGGACGATGTCGGAGACATCTTCCTTCACGCCGGAGATAGTGGTGAACTCGTGGAGCACACCATCGATCTTGATGCTGGTCACTGCAGCCCCCGGGATGGAGGACAGCAGGGTGCGACGCAGCGAGTTACCCAGGGTGTAACCGAAACCGGGTTCCAGGGGTTCAATGATGAACTTGGAGCGCGCGGAGTCGATGTAATCCTCGGTGAGAGTCGGCCGCTGGGAAATGAGCATGGGATGTTTCTCCTTTTTCTGACGCCCGCCATATGACGTCGGAAAGGGCAATAAGACGGCGTTGAGTTGAAGATTTATGCTTCCCCACACACGCTTCCAGCGCTATGCGGCGGTGCGCATCACTGCTAGTAAATAGTTCTTAGCGTGGTGCGCGCCTGCCCTGGCGCTGCTGCGTGTTAGGGGTGTGAAGCGCCCTGAGATTTCAGGGATTACTTCGAGTAGAACTCGACGATGAGCTGTTCCTGGATCGGAACGTCGATCTGGGCACGCTCGGGCAGCTGGTGCACGAGGATGCGCAGGGTTTCGGGAACGACCTGCAGCCATGCCGGCACGACAGCGTCGGCCAAGCCCAGCTGAGCTTCTTCGAACCAGAGCATCTTGCGGGACTTCTCACGCACGTCGATGATGTCGTACTGCGACACCTGGTAGGAAGGCACGTTGACCTTCTTGCCATTGACGAGGAAGTGACCGTGGGACACCAGCTGACGGGCCTGGCGGCGGGTGCGAGCCAGACCAGCGCGGTAGACCACGTTGTCCAAGCGGGATTCCAGCAGAACCATGAGGTTGTCACCGGTCTTGCCGGGGCGACGGTTCGCTTCGAAGTAGTAGCGACGGAATTGCTTTTCCATCACACCGTAGGTGAAGCGAGCCTTCTGCTTTTCCTGCAGCTGCAGCAGGTACTCAGATTCCTTGATGCGGGCGCGGCCAGCCTGTCCCGGGGGGTAGGGGCGACGCTCGAAGGCCATATCTCCGCCGACGAGGTCGACGCGGAGGCGACGCGATTTACGTGTAACGGGTCCGGTATAACGGGCCATAATTCTTACCTTTTCCTTTCCCTATTAGACGCGGCGACGCTTCGGCGGACGGCAACCATTGTGCGGCTGCGGAGTCACATCCGAGATCGAGGTGACCTCGAGGCCGGCGGCCTGGAGGGAACGGATAGCGGTCTCACGTCCAGAGCCGGGGCCCTTGACGAACACGTCAACCTTCTTCATGCCATGATCCATAGCCTTGCGGGCTGCGGATTCGGCGGCCATCTGAGCAGCGAAGGGGGTGGACTTACGGGAGCCCTTGAACCCAACGTGACCAGAGGAAGCCCAGGAGATGACAGCACCCTTCGGGTCCGTGATGGACACGATGGTGTTGTTGAAGGTGGACTTGATGTATGCGTGGCCTTCGGCCACATTCTTCTTAACGACGCGGCGGCCAGTGCGGCGCGCGCCGGAGCGAGTCTTCGGAGGCATGGATTACTTCTTCTTTCCGGCGATCGTCTTCTTCGGACCCTTGCGGGTGCGCGCATTGGTCTTGGTGCGTTGGCCACGAACGGGCAGGCCACGACGGTGGCGCAGACCCTGGTAGCAGCCAATTTCAATCTTGCGGCGAATATCGGCCTGAACCTGGCGGCGAAGGTCACCCTCGACCTTCCAGGTGGACTCGATGACATCACGCAGAGCAGAAACCTGTTCGTCGGTGAGGTTGTCGGTGCGCAGGTCCGGGGAGATGCCGGTCTCCTCCAGGAGCTTCGCGGCACGGGCGGGGCCAATGCCGTAAATGTAAGTGAGAGCAACCTCCATGCGCTTATTGCGCGGGAGGTCAACTCCAGCAAGACGTGCCATTAGGCAGTACCTTTCCGGTTGTTACGGTGGTTTTCTCCCTGTTCGTCCTCACCACCCGGTGGTGTTTGTCACCCGGACGGAAAATCCCGGGCTTACACCGTGAATCATGAGGCTTCGGCCACCGTGGCCAAAGGTTGTTGTCAGCGCGTGCCCTACTTGGCGAATATCAAGCGTCGGTGTCAGGGAGTTGCGATAACTCGGTGACTACCGACGCCCAGTGAAGATATTCAGCAGGGGCCTCGCACCTAAAAACAGGGAGGCGTGTGCTTCTTACTTGTAGCGGTAAACGATGCGACCGCGGGTCAGGTCATAGGGCGAAAGCTCCACTACAACCCGGTCTTCGGGGAGGATGCGGATATAGTGCTGACGCATCTTTCCGCTGATGTGAGCCAGTACCTTGTGACCGTTGTCAAGCTCGACTCGAAACATTGCGTTAGGAAGAGATTCGACAATGCGACCCTCAACCTCGATGGCGCCTTCCTTAGCCATATCCTCCACATTCCCGGTGCCGGGGAATTCAAGTCCCGACACCTGTAAGTTGTTGTGTTTACCTTGGTGCGTGCGCAAAACCCCACATCTGGGCAGGCCAGAGGTGGTGCACATACACCAACGGAGCACTTTACCGGCGTGAGCATGGAAAAAGCAACCCGTGTTATCCACCAATGAGGTGGACGGGTTGCTTTTGTGGCTTTAGTGACCATGCCGGGCGGTGTGCTCCAAGCACTGCAGCCCCTTAGCGACCGTGGGGGTTGCACCCCACGCTAAGGAGTATCCGAGGTGATTTATTAGTAGATGTAGATCAGATCACCGGGGTGCAATTGGTCGAAGTAGGTGACGGCATCCTGGTGCATCAAGTGGATGCACCCATGGGAAAGCCAATCGACGCGGCCTTCATGGAAGGCGTGGCCGGCGTGGGTGAAGTACACGGCATAAGGCATGGGCGCATTATCGAAGGGGATGGACACCTCATCGCGAACCTTACGCACCACGCTGAACATCCCGCGCGGAGTTTCCGTTTCCGGCCCCGGGGCGCCAGCCGACATTACGGCCGGGCCGTAGGTGACATAACCATTGTGCTGAATCCAGGTGCGGTTGCCATTAAGGTCCACGCACACGCGGGCCTCCACCGGGCAGGGGCTATCAATGCGGTAGCCGCCATGGTGCGGGTTCGGAGCAGGTGCCGGTGCCGGGGCGGGAGCAGGTGCCCAGCCGCCGCTGCGCTCATTAATCAGGCCTGGGAACATGCCGTTGACGGCCCCATCAACAGCTTGACGGGCCTGTTGGGCGAGCTGCGGGGGCAAAGCACCGGCAGCGTTATGAAGATTATTGCGGGTATCCCAAGCGATATTGCGCAGGTCCTGCTGGGAGGAACCGACGAAGATCTGGGGCATATCAGAAGAGCCAACCGCAGCCGAAAGCGGATTCGGTGCGGCCTGGGCACTACCTGCCATGGCCGGGGAGACGAGCATGCCAGCAGCTGCGGCGGCGCTCACGAAGGTCAGCGCTGCACGGCGCACAATGGTTTTCATACTCTTTTTAAAGCCTTTCCGGGGGAGGAAATTAATCTTTTGACAGCACAATATCTCTGCTGTGATTCGCGGAGACACCTTACCGTTAAAGTCCCTGCAAGCCTAGTTGATTGTTACATGGGTGTGTCTACAGCCACACCCTAAAACTGTCACGTTGGACTAAAACGCCACTGCTCATAAGCCAGTTCGCACGTGGGGCAACCGCCCGCACACTACCGAGAAGCTCAAGACCAGAAGCTGAAGAACTAATCGGCTATGCTGCGCGGGGTAAGAATCCGCGGGCCATCAGAGGTAGCTGCCACAGTGTGCTCCCAGTGGCTCGACCAGGAGCCATCAATGGTCACTACCGTCCAATCATCTTCCAGCACCGCGGAATCACAGGTACCCAAGGTCAGCATCGGCTCAATGGCTAGCACCGAGCCTTCTGCGATAATCGGGCCTCGCCCGGGTTTGCCCTCATTAGCTAGATAGGGTTCCTCATGCATGGTGTGGCCGATACCGTGGCCGCCGTATCCATCCACGATAAAAAGATCGACGCCAAATTTTTTCTCCGCCGCGCGCGTCGCTAATTCCAGGGCATGGGAGACATCCGTGAGTCGATTCCCCGGCACCATTGCTTTCATGCCTTCATAGAGCACCCAGCGGGTAGCTTCGTTGAGCTTGGCTACTTCCTCATCGACTTCCCCGATCGGGAAGGTCCAGGCAGAGTCCCCTACCCAGCCTTCATAGGTGGCGCCGCAGTCGATGGATACCAGGTCGCCTTCTTGTAACACGGTTTCCTGGTTGGGGATGCCGTGCACAATTACTTCATTAACGGAAGCGCAGATTGACGCCGGGAAACCTTGGTAGCCGAGGAAGGTAGGGATCGCTCCGGCTTCCCGGATGGTCGTTTCGGCGATCTCGTCGAGGTCCTTGGTGCTCATCCCCGGGCGGGCTGCTTCGCGAATATTCACCAAAGCGCGGCCGACGATAGCGCCGGCGGCTTCCATGGCATCAAGTTCGGCGGCGGTTTTAGCGGGGATGCTGCGGCCTTTGCGGCGTTTACGAAAGCCCATGGGGCGGTATCTCAATCTTTCGTGGATCTGTGGGGAGAGGTGGGTCTATGAGGAGGCGGGGCTGCGGGTGCTGACAAAAAGGGGTCTGCTCCGGCCAAGAAGATGCTGCGACAAGCAAAAAGCACGTGCCCTCGCATCACCTCCCGCCACCCCAGCGCATCAACTACGCAAAAGGGGTGCGGTCAGGCGGCGGGCACGTGCTTCATCAGCAAGCCAGCAAGGCACTGCCACTAAGGCACTGCCACGACGGCGCTACCACTAAGGCAATGCCACTAGCACCAGCGGAAAGTCTTACTTCCCGAGTGCCTTCATGGCGCGCTCGTTGATTTCTTCAACTTCGCCTTCGGCTTCGATATTGATGATCGCATCGCCGTAGTGATCAATCAGCGGAGCGGTCTCATCGCGGTACACCGCCATGCGCGTGCGGATGGTCTCTTCATTATCATCAGCGCGACCACGAGCCAGCATGCGCTCAACCACCACATCCTCAGAGACGCGGAAGTTCAGCACACCATCAAGCTTCTGGTCCTGCTCCTTGAGGAACTCAGCCAGGATCTCAGCTTGTTCCACGGTGCGCGGGAAACCATCTAAGAGGAAGCCATTCTTGGCATCATCTTCCGCCAGGCGGGCCTTCACCATGCGTGCGGTGACATCGGTGGGCACCAACTTGCCAGCGTCAATATATTCCTTGGCTTCCAGACCCAGCGGGGTGCCTTCGCCAATATTGGCGCGGAAGAGATCGCCGGTGGAGATATGCGGGATATTCAGCTTTTCCGAAAGGAGGGCTGCTTGGGTGCCTTTGCCGGCACCGGGGGGCCCAAGGAGTACGAGTCTCATTTGAGAAGTCCTTCGTAATTACTTTGTAGGAGCTGGCTTTCGATCTGCTTCACGGTAGTCAAAGCAACCGAAACCAGAATCAGGATCGCGGTGCCACCGAATGCGTTCATGGTGGATCCGGTACCGGACCCCACGCCCATCTCCAAAGCAATATTCGGCAGAACGGCAATCAGGCCCAGGTACAAGGCACCGACGAAGAGCAGACGGTTCATCACGAAGCCCAGGTACTGGGCGGTCGGACGGCCCGGGCGAATACCCGGGATAAATCCACCGTACTTCTTCATGTTCTCCGCCTGGTCGTTCGGGTCGTATTGCACCGAAACATAGAAGAAGCTGAAGAACACAATCAGCAGGAAGTACAGCACAATGTACTGCCAGCTAGAGGGCGTTTGCAGGTAGTGCACCACATTGCGCATCCACCAGTTATCCGGCGGCACAGCCTTACCGGAGTTCACAATCTGCGTGATCAGCACCGGCATATAAATCAGGGAGGATGCGAAGATCACGGGGATAACGCCGGCCTGGTTCACCTTCAGCGGCAGGTAGGTCGAGGAACCACCATATTGGCGGCGGCCGATCATGCGCTTGGCGTATTGCACCGGAATGCGGCGCTGCCCCTGCTCCACAAAGACCACACCCACAACCAGGATGATCACAGCAACCAGCACCATGGCGAACACAAAGCCACCAGAGTTGCTAAACACCATCACACCATCGGTGGGCAAACGGGTGGCAATACCGGCGAAGATCAGCAGCGACATGCCATTGCCGATGCCCTTTTCGGTAATCAGCTCACCAAGCCACATCACCAGCACCGCACCGGAGGTCATCACAACCACCAGCAGCAGCAGGTCAAAGAGGTTGCGATCAGCCTTCAGCACATCCACACCGGCACCCAGCAGCTGCTGGCGATCCGCCAGCGCCACAATGCCAGCAGATTGCAGCATCGCTAATGCCAGCGTCAGATAACGCGTATATTGCATCATCTTCGACTGCCCGGTCTGTCCCTCTTTCTTCAATTCTTCGAAGTGAGGGATCACCACGGTCAGCAGCTGCACAATAATTGAGGCCGTAATGTACGGCATAATGCCGATGGCAAACACCGATAGCTTCAGCAGCGCGCCACCAGAGAACAGGTTCACCAGTGAGTACACACTCGACTGGTCCTGGCTAATCTGGCTGAGCCGTTCGTGAATCGCCGCATAGTCAACACCCGGCGAGGGGATTTGTGCACCAATGCGGTACAGGATGATCAGCGCAATAGTGAAGATGATCTTCTTGCGCAGATCGGCGTCCTTGAATGCCGATATAAGGGCGGACACGTAGCCTCCTGGGTACTCCCGCCAAGGCCCGCGCACGCGCACGCACACAGTCCCCGCGGGACAAGTTGTTCATTCCTGGCCCAGGATTGTCGGGCCCGGACACAATTGACCCCACTACCCTACCAGCCAAAGAAAGGATAACTTAGCCGCGGGTACCCTCACTGGCATGCGCAGGGATTTTCCCGGCACACATCGCGCGCTCCACAGATTTTTTGCTTCATTCGAGATCGGTTTTCCCGCGGCTATGCGCTCCTTATAACGGTATCCACGGGGCTGGGGTTTGCCACGCCACCATCGTGGCCCAACGCGAGTAGTCGAACCCCTGATGTGGTCGGGTGCTCCCGGACCATTTGCTATATGACCTGCCGACGATGGGCTGTGTGCCCGGAAGGTAGTGACATAAAGAAGATTCGACCATGACCTGCGCGGACACATCCCCGGGAGATCAGGAATGTCGCTGGGCTGTCCTCGAGATCGACACGGCCCCGATATCAGCACTGCTAACGGCACGCACAAGGCCCACGCTATGCCACCCCTGATGCGTGTTTCCGGCCCGATTCAGCGAATTTCGAAAAGTGCACCCTCACTCTGCGCACGTGCGCAGAGTGAGGGTGCTACTTACAAAGAGATTTCCCGCAGCAGGGGGATAACCTGAGCTTTCTCTAACTCCGGGTGAATCCCGCTGTATTAGAAGTCGTTGCGCCTTCCGGCAGGAGAGTTATCGGCGTGCCGGGTAGACATTATGTGGGACGGCATAAGGGTTACCCCTTTCGCTATGCGGCAGCGAGAAGAAGCCCTCCAACAAGAACCCACCATCACTAGGCCGCGGGTCCCTTAAAGAAAAGGAGTGCACACGCAGTTCCCGAGCACCACCCTGCGGCTGCGTCACCACATAAATATTTTCACCATCTACCGTGGCAGATACCGGATTCGTATCCGGCGGCAACAACACCTCAGATTGATACACCTCATGGTTCTCAAAATCTAAGGCAATAACCCTTCCCTCATGCAGGAAGCTATAAAGCTTCCCATCAAGAACCTGGAAGGACCTATTCATCTGTCCTTTTTCGGTTTTAGGGAAAAGGTCTCCTATATCCCAGTCTTCCTTAAGCACCACATCAGGCCAACTACCTTCGACAGCGTAGGCATGCAGCCTACCGGAATCATCATAAAAACCGAGATAAGAGCCCTCCTCACTACAGCCTAGGAGAGTCGCACCAGAGGTGAGCTTCGTACCATCGGGGGTTTCGAGCACTACCTCAGTCGTGTCACCGGAAGGATCCATTCGAACCAAGCCCAAGTCCCCAGAGTCAGTAGCTTTTGTCAGCCACGTAGCTGACCCATCATCACAAGCTCGCATAGACGAGACATAATCAGTTATCGAAAAGGAATGGATCCCTTGATCATTCAGAGCAAAAAGACGGCTCGCATAAGAGTTGTCCTGGTCACTGACGTCGAAGTTTAGGACCACTGCGGACCCATCAACTGAGCCAACGCCTTTTAGTTGCTGATTAAGTTCGCCCTCTCCAACATCGAACTGGGATTTCACCTGCAACTGCTCATCTAAAAACAACAGGCTATCGCGGGTTGGCACCACCCAGCCATCATCAAAGCGCTGCATCGAGGGGTAATAAACCGCCTGATAGGACTGCGCCTCCCCGGTGCCATCATCAGTTGCCCAAAAAACATTATTCCGAGAATGCTTATCCAATAATGAGACTGGCTCGGAAATCCCCACCCACTCCCACTCATCGAAAGGGGCAGCAGGAACACCGTTGGCAGAATGGTCCTCTGAAGAGCAGCCAACAGAGAGCAAGCTGGTGGTCAGCAAGCCGAGGATTGCGATAGCAACCCGAAAATTCATCATTGGTCTCTGCCTTAATGGTACTCGTAGGTGTTATGCGATAAATAAATATCCCACGGGAATACTGCCGCTTTGTAACTTTCATAGGGGCGCTCTTCTCCGATATCAAGGCCACCGCCCGAAGCCCGTTTATACGCGGCCCACACCAGTTGAGAACAGTTATAGCTGTCCCGATCCAGCCGGCCGATACGAGTGAACCAGAAGTTACTGTTATAGTCCTTGGTCACCTGGTCTTCAGCGAAACTTGCTGCAGCATCCCTCGTCGCGTCGTCGGTTCTAACTCGTAACAAGCGTGGCTTACAAACCCCTCTCCTATCGCTGCCTTTTATACGCTGCACTCCTTCTTCAGGGCTGAGAGCTTCGACGGTTTCAATATCATCCGGGTGGTCAGCTTCTGTAACGAATATTCCGGAGTGACCGTGGTTGGCATGAACCTTGCCCTTGAAAGTAGTTGTCGCCACTGAGTAGAAGACATCGCCTCGCTTCGTATTGGCGTTTCCAGGGGCCACATACTCGCAGCCGTCAGACGCATCCACTCCACGTACCGCATTGAGCGGTGCCACATCGTTTGCTCCCGTGAAATTACTATCTGCTACGGCTTCCAAATAATTCTGAGCATTAATTTGCAGTGATTCAAGAGACTGCTCCAGCAGCTGTTCAAAACCAGTCATGCTATCGATGCCATGCAATTCGAAATCCTCAACCAGGATATCGACCATGTTCTGGATCTCTGACTCATCCATGAAGAAGCTTTCACTGATACGCGTCAGCAGCG
Organism: Corynebacterium spheniscorum; assembly: GCF_900113445.1. GTDB lineage: Bacteria > Actinomycetota > Actinomycetes > Mycobacteriales > Mycobacteriaceae > Corynebacterium > Corynebacterium spheniscorum. The sequence goes on along the minus strand of NZ_FOPJ01000001.1, from coordinate 121,420 downwards.
GAATAAACCCTGAAAGTTCTCCGTGTTCGAAGTTTTGGCGTACACGCCACTCTCCATCAGCATTGGCATCTCCAATCGGGTAGCCGAACTTTCCAGTCTCATAACCCGAATCAGCCCACTGATCCAGAATTGATCCCTCAACGGCATACGCTCCATGCTGCGGGGTCCAATAGATAGCCCCACCTTCAAAGAAGTTATAGCGACCAACGCCATCAGGAGTCGGCAGCTCATCACTGATCGGGAACCCCAAAGAGCTATTCTGAGCCCCTAACGATTGCCATTTATCGTAAATCGCGCCTTGAATACTGGCCTGCACCGGAGGCAACGCATTGTGGGTATAAACATAACCCCCCTGGAAATGCTGCTTATACCAACCATTTCCTTGAGCAATATCACTCGTCGTGGGATAGCCTAAGAAGCCCTGCTCCCAACCATGACGCGCCCACACCATGGACGCAGGAAGACTTACCGTATGAGCTCCCGTATCGGGGTGCCAATAAATAAAGCCATTAAGGAATTCGGTACGCTTTCCCACACCATCAGGGTTCGTCAACTCCCCCGACCGTGGCAAGCTTAGGAAGCTCGTGGGCCCACCGATCTTGTCATAAAGCTCCTTGATAGCACCACAGACCTCGAACCATGAAGGCCAATAGACACTACAACCAGGAGCCGCCCGGAATGCCCGCTGTGGATCAGCCGCAATACGCGCTTCTTTGACTTCAGCCTGATCAGCTTCAGCCTTATCAATCCCCTCCGGGATGCGCTCATAATCTGAGCGCATCGCCCCTGGCACAACCTCGCCATTGGGATCAGCAGTAGGCGTCCAATCGCTTAAGCCTTCCGGGTTAAGCTCAGCATCTGTAGCTTCGTTGACCTGATAGTTCTCAGCGCCCGGCGGCGTAGGGAAACCCCACTCCGCAAACGGGCCGCTTTCCACCTCCCGAACAGTCCCCATACCTGAGGTAAGAGGGGAATAGCCACCAGCGTCTTCAGCTAATGAATACGTTGGAACGGACACAGCAACGCTCAAGCCAAGCGCCACAGAACACAAACTTCTGAGCATTCTACTCATAGGAAATCCTCCCTGAGAGAAAAAAAGGTAGTAGAGCGAGACTAACAAAAGTTCGACACGCCTAATATTCACTAGTTCTAATGGGGGTAGCATTCAATAAGGTAATCTCAATCCGCTCCTTTGGCGCTCACGCTGGCTACGGCCAGGTAGATTCACCGCCTCAACCAGTGGGTTTTTAAAGATAGTCAACCTTGTATTTGGCCACCCGTTTGAAGGAGCGAGCCCCCGAAATGCAGCCGCCGCAACACCAGCCCGTCACAATGGGAATATCAAAGCACCCAGCCCAACAAGCAAGGCGAAATGTGCAGAACGCGCACCTCGGTGAGAGCCATGATCATGAGTGCTGCACTGGGTCTTTAGGTGGCATTTCTGGCCCCCAAGAGGCCGGATGCGGATCGTTCGCTGGGTTGTACTCCAAGAGACGCCTTCACTGATCCCCTCATGTAACTTCGCAGATAAATCAGCATCCCCGGGCTACAGTACAAGTACACAGTTAATGGACAAAAAGTGTGTCCGGCCTTCTCCATAATCAATGGTCAGAGTAGCTAAATCGACAGTTAATTGTTCCCACTAAATTCCCCTCATACTTCCATCCCCAGGGAGTAAATAGTGCGCTAGCTACCGGGGCATCTACCGCATTCAATCCCCGCAGTTACACCCTTAAGTGTCTGTAGACCCAAGGCGCGGACACAGCTAGATACCGCCACCAGCTAAAGCTAAATAGCAAAAGGCTCGTAACGGGATAATCCCATCACGAGCCTTGAAACACTCTCACCCCGAACCTGTTGAACAGGTTCGGGGTGAGAGAACTACTGACTAAGAGTGATTACTTAGCCTCAGAGACGCTACCGCCGGCAGCCTCGATCTTCTCCTTGGCGGAGCCCGAGAACTTGTTAGCGGTGACATTCACGGCGACAGAGATGTCGCCATTGCCGAGCACCTTAACCGGCTGGTTCTTACGAACCAGGCCCTTGGCAACCAGGTCAGCAACGCTAACCTCGCCACCCTTGGGGAAGGCCTCAGCCAGATCGGCAACATTGACGACCTGGAAGACAACCTTGTTCGGGTTCTTAAAGCCCTTGAGCTTCGGCAGGCGCATGTGCAGCGGCATTTGGCCGCCTTCGAATGCTGCCGACACTTGCTTACGTGCCTTAGTACCCTTGGTGCCGCGGCCAGCGGTCTTACCCTTGGAAGCCTCACCGCGGCCAACGCGGGTCTTCGGCTTATTGGCGCCCTTAGCCGGGCGCAGATCGTGGAGCTTAATGGGTTCGCTCATGTGTTATCTACTCCCCCGCCACTTCTTCGACGACGACCAGGTGGCGCACCGCGTTGATCATGCCGCGCACCTGAGGGGTGTCGGGGCGGACCACGCTGTGGCGGATGCGCTTAAGGCCGAGTGAACGCAGGTTTTCCCGCGCCTTCGGCTTGGTGCCGACAGTGCCTTTGATCTGAGTGATCTTCAGTGCCATGTTTTAGGCCTCCTGCCCTGCGCGGATGCGCAGCATACGAGCGGGTGCAACCTCTTCGAGGCTCTTGCCACGACGGGCAGCAACCTCTTCGGGACGCACAAGCTGCTTCAAGCCGGCCACGGTAGCGTGGACGACGTTGATGGCATTGTCGGAGCCCAGGGACTTCGACAGCACGTCCTGAACACCGGCGCATTCCAGCACCGGACGGACAGCGCCACCGGCGATCACACCGGTACCGGGGGCAGCCGGGCGCAGCATAACTACGCCAGCAGCGGCTTCGCCCTGAACCGGGTGGGTGATGGTGCCACCGACCATGGGGACGCGGAAGAAGTTCTTGCGAGCCTCTTCGGCACCCTTCTGGATAGCGGCGGGAACTTCCTTGGCCTTGCCGTAACCGACACCGACCATGCCCTTGCCATCGCCCACGATCACCAGAGCGGTGAAGCTGAAGCGACGACCACCCTTAACGACCTTGGACACGCGGTTGATGGTGACAACACGCTCAATGTACTGGGAGCGCTCGTCCTGCTGCTGATTGCGGCGGTCGTTGCGGCCGCCGCCGCGGCGCTCATTGTTCTTCTTATTCTCGTCGGCGGAGCGTCCGCCGTCACGCCGTTCACGTCCCGGCATTACGCGATCCTTCCGTAGATGTTGCTGATTGCGGTGGTGATCATTAGAACTTCAGACCACCTTCGCGAGCGGCATCAGCCAGAGCGGCGATGCGGCCGTGATACTTGTAGCCGGCGCGGTCGAAGACGACCTTTTCAATGCCAGCTTCTTTGGCACGCTGTGCCAGAACTTCGCCGACCTTGGCGCCCTTGGCCTTCTTATCGCCCTCGATGGAGCGGATCTCCGGCTCCATGGTGGAGGCGGCAGCCAAGGTGTGGCCGACAGTGTCGTCGATGATCTGGGCGTGCATGTGACGCGAGGTGCGGTGCACGACTAGGCGCGGGGCCTCGGCGGTACCGCGCAGCGTCTTGCGGATACGGAAGTGGCGGCGGGAACGCGCGGCACGACGGCGAGTAGAAATATCCTTGCCGACAGGCAGGCGCTTGCCCTGGCTGTTTTCTGCGTTGTTGCTCATGCTTACTTACCCGTCTTTCCGACCTTGCGGCGGATCTGCTCACCCTCGTAGCGGATGCCCTTACCCTTATAGGGATCGTCCTTCCGCAGACGACGGATGTTAGCGGCGATCTGCCCGACCTGCTGCTTATTGATTCCGGAGATGGAGAACTTGGTGTTGCCGTCAACCGCGAAGGTGATGCCTTCCGGAGCCTCAATGAGGACCGGGTGCGAGTAGCCCAGGGAGAACTCGAGGTCCTTGCCCTTGAGCTGGACGCGGTAACCCACACCGTGGATTTCCATCTTCTGGGTGTAACCCTCGGTGACACCAACAACCATGTTGTTCACCAGGGAGCGGGACAGGCCGTGGAGTGCACGGTTCTTGCGGTTATCATCCGGGCGGGTGACCAGGATCTGGCCATCTTCCACAGCAACGTTGATCGGGGCGGGGATGTCCTGGCTCAAGGTGCCCTTAGAGCCCTTGACCTCGACATGCTGGCCGTCGATCTTGATTTCAACGCCGTTGGGGACCGGAATCGGGTTCTTACCGATGCGCGACATATTAAGTCAATCCTCCCTTACCAGACGTAGGCGAGGACTTCTCCGCCTACGCCCTTCTCGTGAGCCTGACGGTCGGTCAGCAGACCCTGAGACGTGGAGATGATGGCCACGCCCAGACCCCCCAGCACCTTCGGCAGGTTGGTGGACTTGGTGTACACGCGCAGACCCGGCTTGGACACGCGACGCACGCCGGAGATGGCGCGTTCACGGGAAGGGCCGTACTTCAGCTCGAGGCTCAAGGTCTTGCCAACCTTGGCGTCCTCGACGGTGTAGTTAGCGATATAGCCTTCTTGCTTGAGGATCTCAGCAATGTTGACCTTCAAGTTAGAAGAAGGCATCGACACGGTGTCGTGGTGCGCATGGTTTGCATTACGCACGCGCGACAACATGTCGGCAATAGGATCAGTCATGGTCATGAGGTGACCTGGTGCCTTTCTCGTTGCGGTTCCCACATCCCACCAAAGCGTTTACCGGGCGATCCATCGGGCCACTTCACGCTCCCCAGACAAAATCATCTGGGATGCTCGCTGCCGCTTTCCGCTCGGTTCGCATGACGCGGCGGGGGGCCTACAACAAAGTAGGTATGTACAGTTTTCAGGGAACATACAAACGCTTCACCTATGTCGAGCATGAAGAATTACGCCAACACAAGCAAAGCGCAGTAGTCCGTCGACCAACACTACAGCACTACCTAGTTTGCACACAAGCAGGATGAAGTAGCGTCTCCGGTTAAGCCCCACGCGTAAGGTTGCAAGGTGACAACCCTGAAGAAAATTTCCCAAGGAGCTGAGCTCACCCGCTCATGTCTGAACATAAAAAGAACACCGATCAAGATTTCACTCACGCACACCGTTGGTTAGATCGCGCAGCCCGCGAACTAGGTGTTGATGAAAGCCTCATCCGCCCGGTCGTAGGCGATCTATTGGACCTCACCCGCGATGTCGCGCATGGGCCTTCCCGCCCTGCTGCCCCGCTGACTGCTTTCCTCGTGGGCGTAGCCGCAGGTTCGCAGGACCTATCGGCGAAACAACGACAAGAGTTTGTTCGCAAGGCAGCTAAGAATCTGCGCGATATTATCGCCGAGGATCAGGACTCTTAATCCCCGTGGGAAGAATCACCCGTTCTGCAGCTGTCACTAAGGTGACCTTGCCACCTGCTGATCAGCCTGATGGTGCCTTAACTATTGACACCCGCGCTGATCTGTTGAGTGTGGAGGAGCCCCTCGAGTTAAGGGTGAATGGAACCACCTTCACCACCACTATGCGCACCCCCGGTGATGATATTGAATGGGCGCACGGCTTTCTTCTCGGTGAAGGTGTGATTCATCAGGCTGAGGATGTGAAAACGGCGCGCTATTGTGCCGGCGCTACGGGGCCTCATGGCGAGAACACCTATAACGTGTTGAATGTCGAACTTGCTGCGCATGTGCCACCGCCAAGCGCGCAAAGCATTCGTCTAACTCCCACAACATCTGCCTGTGGGGTGTGCGGCAGCTCCTCCATTGAAAAAATTATGGGCAGCTGCCCTGCCCCGCTACCTGCGCATCCTTTGGACCCCGACGTTGTGGTGCGAGTACCGGAGATTTTGCGGGAGCATCAAAAGAGTTTCCGCAAAACTGGTGGCATTCATGCGGCTGGTGCGTTCACCTTAGAAGGCCAGCCGATTGTGGTGCGCGAAGATATTGGTCGCCACAACGCCGCCGATAAGGTCATTGGGCACCTACTGCTCAATAATCGCTTACCGGCTGAGGACTTGTTATTGGTTATGAGCTCCAGGGCTAGCTTCGAGCTTGCCCAAAAGGCCATTGCGGCACGATTTTCAGCACTGCTAGCGGTATCTGCTGCGACGTCTTTAGCGGTGGATCTAGCCCGGGAAGCAAACCTCGGCCTAGTGGGCTTTATCCGTGGGCGTCGCTTCAATCTCTATTCTGGGCGCATCAATAATTAACAGCACACAAAAAGCCACGGCTAGTGTCCGGAGAGAATAAGAATTCCTCCGCACCAGCCGTGGCTGTTGTTTAAGTCCAGGGGGCTGTGCGCTTAGTCGCGGAAGGCCTCGCTGCCGCGGTTCAGCCAGGCATAAAGCCCACCGATGAGGAAGCCGCCACCGATCACATTGCCGACCCACACCACAGCCCAGTTCATGGCCACCGGGCCAAAGGCCATGGAGTCGATCATCGGGTTGGAGGTGAAGAAGGTAATGCTCATCAGGCAGAAGTTAGCAATAACGTGCTCGAGGCCCATACCAACGAACATGGCGATGATCGGAATGATGGTCAGGAACTTGCTGGCCACGTCCTTGCAGAAGACAGCACCCAGCACAGCCATGTTCACCACGAAGTTAGCCATGATGGCTTCCACCAGTGCATCGAAGGGGCCCTTGTGCAGCTTGGCTTCGGTAATGGTGGCTATCAGGTGATCTGGGGTGATATTTCCGAACTTTGCGGTTTGCGCCAGCATCACTGCAATGAGGATCGCACCGATGAGGTTGAAGATGGTGCACACGATGATCAGGTAGAAGGCTTTAGTCCAGGAGGTGTACTTCTGAACTGCGCCATAGACCATGTACATCATGTCGCCGGTGGCTAGATCAGCACCCAACAAGATGATGGAAAAAAGACCTAAGCCGAAGAGGAAGGAGAAAGTCAGACTTCCCATCCCGGGGGCAAGTTGCTCTACGGCATGACCGGCGACCGCCGCAAAGGCCGTACCCAGCGCCAAATACACACCACCAAGGGTGGCGCGCACGGCGAAGCGCGGGAAATCCTCCTCCAGGAGGGTGATTTTCTTTTTCACCGCGGCTGCAGCGGATTCGTTCAGGCTCATATCCTCGGGCCTTTCACTATGAGTGTGAGTGGGGGGCAAATGTCAGTCGGTGTGAACGTCTGGCTTCAGCCAAACCGCTCATTAATTAGTGACTTCACGCGCGGACCCTTAGGTACCTGACTCTTCACTTCTTTGTGGTCACTAAGGTGCGAGGGCTGCGCAGATGCGCGTGAAGGCTGCTAGGAACCTTAACGAAAACACACAGCTTTTTCCACACAGCAAGACCCCAAAACATGCCCCCTACCTGCTATAAGTCCGTACACAATAAGATTAGCTACAACTTAAGGCAGGAGTTGAAAAAAGGGGTTACTTGTGCTCACCTGCGATTTTATTAATGAATTTTGGGTAGCCTTAGCCGACTAGAGCCAAGGCAAGGGGTGTGCCCAGGAACATAACGCCGCTCTCATTATTTCGGGGGTATTTATCCTGATCTCAACCGAAGAAATGCGCTACCCCGAAAGAAAGCGCTTCGACAAAGCTAGAAAATGCCTTCGAGCTCGCATAATGAGGAGTTCTAACCCCAAGTTGATTCTGGCGATCAACCTCTAGCACCAAAGCAGAACTAAGGGCCTGTGATCTGTGGTCGCTAGCGCGTGCGTTAGAGCCCCTTCCGTCGCTGCGCGTATGCCCCGCGCCTGCGCGGGTCCTTCACGTGCAGCTTGACTCGCGGAAGGCCCTAGCGACGAAAGAGGTGGTCGTGAGGGATAAAAAGAAACCGAAACGCCAACCAAAGGGCACTGCCCAACGGTCGGAACCCACAAGACCCCGGCGCCAGCAGTACTTCCAAGGTCAAGCTGGCCACCGAGGTCTTTCGCTTACTGACCGAAATCCTGAAGGTGGTTAATGCCTTCCTTCACGGCGGACCATAATGCCCAGCCGAGGTCCGCTATATCCACGAGGGTTAGCGCACTTCAGCGGGTATACGTACTTCCGCAAAACTCCTGCACCAGGTACGCGATGCTTGCTGAAGAACCGACGAGCTTAACAAGGCGTCCGGCTTATGTCAGTCCTTGCGCACCAACCCCGAGTTAAAGGACAAAATGTGTGTCCAGTTATCGGCATAAACGCTGGTAATGGTGCCTAAATTGGCGAGTAATTGTTCCCTAGGATAGTCCACCCACCGCACTCCCCTCACCCCCAACGCACCAAACCCCCGCCACCTCACACTCATGATGCAAGGAACGGGGGTTTAGTGAAGCTTCAATGAAGCGTGAAACCGTTCGAACTAGAACCGCTTCAGATTTACAGCGCCGGAATCTTAGTTCTGGTCGTTCTTCTTGAAGGGGAAGCCCAGTTCGCGGAGCAGCGCACGACCTTCGTCGTTGTTGGTCGCGGTGGTCACAACGGTGATGTCCATACCACGGGGGCGATCAACCTTGTCCACGTCAATTTCGTAGAACATGGTTTGCTCGGTCAGGCCGAAGGTGTAGTTGCCGTGGCCATCGAACTGCTGGTCAGACAGGCCGCGGAAGTCGCGAATACGCGGCAGTGCGACGGTCAGCAGACGGTCCAGGAACTCCCACATGCGGTCGCCACGCAGGGTAACGCGGGCACCGATGGGCATACCTTCACGCAGCTTGAAGTTAGCGATGGACTTCTTGGCGCGACGGATCTGTGGCTTCTGGCCGGTGATCAGGGCCAGGTCTTCCATGGCACCATTGATCAGCTTGGAGTCACGAGCAGCATCGCCGACACCCATGTTGACAACAACCTTGGTGACGCCGGGGATCTGCATGACGTTATCGAAGGAGAACTCTTCGTTCAGCTTCGCGCGAATTTCTTCGCGGTAACGGGTCTTCAGACGCGGGGTGTAATTCTCGCTCATGTTTAGATGTCCTTCCCGTTGCGTCGCGAAATACGGACCTTCTTGCCGTTTTCGTCGTAACGGTAGCCGACGCGAGTCGGGTTGCCGTCGGAGTCGAGGACCATCACGTTGGAGACGTGAATCGGGGCCTCCTGGGTGACGATGCCGCCGGACTCAGCACCACGCTCGGGAGCAGAGTTCGCAACATGCTTCTTGATGCGGTTGACGCCTTCAACCAGAACCTTATTGCGCTTCGGGTAGGCCTCAATGACCTTGCCCTGGGCACCCTTGTCCGGGCCAGAGATAACGACAACCATGTCGCCCTTATGGATCTTCAACTAAATCACCTCCGGTGCAAGAGACACGATCTTCATGAACTTCTTTTCACGAAGCTCGCGAGCAACCGGTCCGAAAACACGGGTACCGCGGGGCTCGTTGTCGTTCTTGATGATCACGGCAGCGTTTTCATCGAAGGAGATATAGGAGCCGTCAGCGCGACGGGTTTCCTTCTTGGCGCGAACGATGACGGCGCGAACAATGTCGCCGGCCTTCACGTTGCCGCCGGGGGTGGCTTCCTTAACGGTGGCGACGATGACATCACCGATGCCAGCGAAGCGTCGAGTGGAGCCGCCAAGCACGCGGATGCACAGAATTTCTCGTGCACCGGTGTTATCGGCGACCCGCAGACGCGATTCCTGCTGAATCACTAGTGGTCTCCTGACCTGGTTTGTATGTGCGTCGGATTTCCGTCCCAGACGCACGCGGTCTGATGTACATGTGACTACGCATGGCAACAAAGCTCTACGCAGGCAACCCCAGTATTAAACCACCTTCACCCGAACTCAGCAACACGGCCTACTCACACACCACCCTCGCCCCACTATGAGCATCAACTTTGCGGGTTACCCGCTGGCTATCAAGGTATTCCAAGAAAGGCACAGCGACCCTTCGGGTGGTGTTTAATGCCTTCCTAGCCTCGCTGAGGGTGAAGGGCTGCGGCAAACCTTTAAGCACCGCCCTAGCCGCAGCGGGCGCGGAGGGCAATAACACGATCTCGGAAGGCAAGCGAAGGATCCTGCCTGCCTTGGCTGCCGCGGCGAGTTCCCGCGGACCTAAGCGAAGATCCCGCAGCTCAGTAGCATCGGGGGCATTAAAAGGTTCCTCGGCAAGCCACTCTTCAATGGTGGCGATGGCTTCCTCCGCGCGCCCCAAATTCACCTTCGCCCCGGGCAGGCGCACGCGGCCATCAGCCTCCTGCAACCCGGCGCGGCGCAGCACCTCCGGATACAACTCCGGGGTGGGCAAAAGCTTGGTGACCTGCTGTTTACTGGCCCCAGGGTGCAGCGGATCGCTGCTTGTCGCCGCGGCCCGGGCGGCGTGGGCAAGCTCAGCTAGGGTCTGTTCTTTTACCCACCACTGCCCCACCTGCACGATTCCTGCCGGCGGCTCAGCGGGCATGGGCACCCCGGCGCGGCTAAGTGTGTGGGGATGAAGGATGCTGTGGCGGGTGAGTTCTCGCTGGATAAAGGTGGTGGGGTCGGTAAAATTAGCTTCTTCGAGATCGTGTTGGTGGCGTGCTGCGTCCCCGCGGCGGGCAAGGGGCGCGGGAGACAGATCAATGACTTCCACGCCCGAGAATACGGCGTGATCACCGGGTGCTCTTAACACCAGGCGATCACCAATCTGCAGGGCCACCGGATGGGGAAGCTGCAGCCGCGCATGGTTCTTGCCAAACGGGCGCAGGCGCACCTGTAGTTCCAGGGTGCCAATGTGCGCGGCGAGTTCCTGCGGGGCCTCGTTCAGGAGGTGTTCGCTGATAGCAGGCAGGCGGCGCACATCAATAGTGGTGCTAAGCGGCCAGGCGTTAATGGGGGCTAAGAGCAGGTCACCGCGGCGAATCTGGGAGGCTTCAATTCCGCGAAGATTCACCGCCACCCGCCGGGTGGGGCCCACCTCAGCCATGGCTTCTTCTTCAGATTGCAGGCCACGGATAGTTACCCGCTGTGCGGTGTTTTGCCCTTTAAGCAGGAGTTCTACCTCATCGCCGCGGCGAAGCGTGCCAGCAGTGAGCGTGCCGGTGATCACGGTGCCGGCACCGCTAATGCTAAAAGCACGGTCGATCCATAGGCGGGTGCGGGCATCCGGGTTGGGTTCAGGCAGAGTGCTCAGTACCTCATCGAGGGTGCTGCGCAGTGCGTCCATACCTTCCCCGGTTGTGGCAGAAACCGTACAGATCGGCGCGCCGGCGAGGCTGGTGCCAGCCAGGCGGCGGCGGATATCGGCTTTTACTTCCTCGCGGCGGGCTTCATCGGCGCGATCGGCGCGGGTGAGTACTACTAGCCCAGTTGTTTTCCCAAGGGCATTGAGGGCATCAAGGTGGTCGGTGCTTTGTTCCTGCCAGCCTTCATCGGCAGCTACTACCAGCATCACCGCGGGGGCGGGGCCAATGCCGGCCAACATATTGCCTAAGAAGCGCTCATGGCCGGGCACATCCACGAAGGCCAGGTCGCGGCCGGAGGGAAGGGTGGTCCAGGCGAACCCAAGATCAATGGTGAGGCCGCGGCGTTGTTCTTCTTCCCAACGATCCGGCTGCATCCCGGTAAGTGCTGATACCAAGGTGGATTTGCCGTGGTCAACATGGCCGGCGGTGGCAAGAACAAACACGATGAGCTGAGGACTCCTTTGTGCGTGAGCGTTTGCGCGAGTGAGCGTTATTTCCTTAAAGCTTATCCAGAATAGTTTTTAAAGCGTCCGCAACCGCCGCATCCTCTTCTTCAGGAACGCAGCGCAGATCAATCAGGGTATGCCCCTGGTATTCGCGGGCCACCACCACCGCGGTATCTGGATCAGTGGGTTGGCGCAGGAGCGCACTCAGTCCCGCCGGAAGCGCTAATGCCCACCCTGGCAGCGGGTATTCCGGGGCACCACCGCCACCCACACGGCCTTCATGTTCAATAACCTCCCCCACCCCAACATCAGCGGCGAGTTTTTCGGTGCGTCGGCGAAGTTCTTCCGGATCGCTGCGCAACGCCTGAAGAACCGGGGCGGTGTCGTGGCCATAGATGGTCGCTTCAATAGCGGCGAGGGTGAGTTTATCTACCCGCACGGCTCGTGCCAGGGGGTGTTGACGAAGCGCCTGAACATAGCTTTTCTTACCAGCAATAAGCCCTGCTTGGGGGCCACCAAAAAGTTTGTCGCCGCTGGCGATCACCAGGTCTGCACCATCTTTAAGGGCACTAGCCATATCGGGTTCTTGGGGTAGGCGAGGTTCAGGGTGCAGCAAACCGGAACCCACATCGGTGATCAGCGGGATGGCGTATTCATCGGCGAGGGTGCGTAATTCTTTTAAGCCCACTTCCGCGTGGAACCCAGCTACCCGGTAATTAGAAGGGTGCACCTTAAAAATCGCGGTGCGTGTGGTGGCGCTGCCTGTGGTGGTGCCGTGTTGTTCTAAGGCTTTGGCATAGTCCGCGAGGTGTGTGCGGTTGGTGGCACCTACTTCAATGAGCTTTGCCCCGGTGGCCTCAATAAGTTCCGGGAGCCTAAACCCAGCACCAATTTCAATGAGCTCACCGCGGGAAATAATGATCTGCCCACCAATTCCGCATAAAGCGGTGGCAGCCAACATCAATGCCCCAGCACCATTGCCCACAATCAGGGCATCTTCAGCAGCTGGGGTACCTAGTGCCCACACCAGGGCTTGGCTGGGGGCTTTCCCGCGGGTACTGGAACGCCGGCCGCTATCAAGATCCATCTCTACATCCACATAGCCGCTGGCTTGGATGAGGGCTTCTTGGGCGGCGTTGCTCAGCGGGGCGCGCCCTAAGTTGGTGTGGATGATCACCCCGGTGGCATTAAGCACCGCAGTAAGAGAACTAGGTTGCGTATTCCCCAGGCGCTGGGCGTATTCCTCCCGCACCCTGGCGGCTAGGTCATCGGCACTGAGTTCGCTGAACCTGCCGGGTGTTTCGGCGCGGGCATCGGCTTGAACTTCGCGGGCGATCTCGAGGGCGCGTTCGCGGTTAATCTTGCTGGGCGTGGCGTGGTAGATCTCTAGGAGTTCATCGACGCGTGGGATACTCCGGCGTGGATCCTTATTTGGTGCGCTGTGTTCCTTCGCAAATTTCTTCGCCATCAGCGCACCTCATTGCCAAGTGTGTGGGGGGACTATAAGGATCATCAACAAGCTTTGTGGCGGAGGCGGACGGGAATCGAACCCGCCAGACCGAGATACTCGGCCTCACCGGTTTTGAAGACCGGGGCGCCCACCAGGACACGTACGCCTCCACTGCATTAGTGAGGTTAGCATGCAGCCATCAGGCCACCAGAAGCCTGATCGGTAGGCTGGTGAGCATGACTGCCTCAACCGATTCTGACCAGCGTGCACACACCAAGAACCCGGACTTTGGGCACCCACTACTCACCCAACCACTGACCAGCTACGCCGCTGGTGGTGGGTGTGCCTGCAAGATCCCACCAGGAGAATTAGAAGATGCCGTCGCAGGCCTTCACGGTATAAGCGATGAACGGGTATTAGTTGGCCTGGATGCCGGTGATGATGCGGCAGCCATTCGGATTAGTGGCAACCAAGCGATTATTAGTACCGCGGATTTCTTCACCCCGGTGGTTAATGACCCCTATGACTGGGGGCGGATTGCGGCCACGAATGCGCTTTCAGATGTGTATGCCATGGGTGGTACCCCGCTGACGGTGATTAATTTAGTGGGCTGGCCGCGGGAACTCATTCCCTTGGAGGTTCTCACCGAGGTGCTGCGCGGCGGCATGGATATTGCCAATGCTGCGGGCGCCCCGGTAACGGGTGGGCATTCCATTAGTTCCCCGGAACCTATTTATGGCATGGCGGCAACCGGGATTGCGGATCCGGATAAGTTAATGCGTAATGATGTTGCCGAAGCTGGGCTGCCCATTACTTTGACCAAACCCATTGGGGTGGGGATTTTAAATAATCGGCATAAGAAAACCGGGGAGCGTTTCGAGCAGGCCATTGAGGTGATGACCACGCTTAATGCTGATGCTGCGAAAGTTGCGGTGGCCGCGGGCGTGCGAGCTGCTACTGATGTGACCGGCTTCGGGTTATTGGGGCACCTTTATAAGATGTGCCGCGCTAGTGGGGTTGGGGCGCGCCTTGATTCCTCCGCCATTCCGGTGGTGGAAGGTGCCAGGGAATCTTTAGCAGACGGGTTTATTCCTGGTGGTTCTAGGCGGAACCTTGAGTGGGTGCGTGAGTATCTTCAGGCCCCGGGCTTAAGCGAAGAGGAGCTGGTGTTGCTGGCGGATGCCCAAACCAGTGGTGGGCTCTTAGTGATCGGGGAGATTCCTGGTTACCCGGTGATTGGGGAAACCACCGCGCTTGAAGAAGGTGCGGATACATTCCTGGAGATTAGCTAGCACCGCTTCTTGCTGCCACCTGCGACGGGGAAGTCCCCGGAGGTGCGGCAAGAGAAAAGAGCTTCCGTTTGCTTGAAACGGAAGCTCTTAGTGTTTCTCCAGCAGCGCTAAGCCTTTAGCCAGCGGAGGCTTTTAGCCAGCGGAGGCTTTTAGCCAGCAGTGGTCACATTATCGCGGCCTTCGCGGGCAGCGAGGCGACGTTTTTGCGGTTCCACGGTGTAGCGCGGATCCTTCGCAGCTTCGATACCAGCATTTAAAATACCGAAACGCGTGCACGCCGAGCCGGCAATTAAAGCAGCACCGGAAAGTGCAGATAGCACCCGGGACTTACGCCCCAGCACTGCCCCAATGCCACCAGCAATCACGAGGGCTTCAGAAGCCTTCAGTAATTTACCGGGTCCACCTTGGTGCAGTGGTTCAGCAGCGGTGGGATCCATGGAGTTCTCCATGAGCTTCATGGCCACCACATCACCCACCACACCGGCAACGGCCATCACACGGGCGGGCTTTACATGCTCTAGGTCGGTGGTGATCATGGCTAAACCACCGGAGGCTAAGGAAGCGGAGCTAACGAAGACAAACGGCAGATGATCCTTCGCCCCGTTCCAGGTGGGGTTGGCGGTATCACCTAAAAGTACCGCGGTATACACCGCCAGCGGGGCGCCAAAAAGACCACTAAAGAGCGTGGCCGGGCGCTTCGCCCAGTGGATCAGACGCTCAATCGGATCCGGGAAGGGCAGATCAAGGCCCATATTGTCTTCTAAGATGCGGTACACCTCAGCAGCTGCGGAAGCGCCACCAACGGTGCCGAAGGAAGCCAAGATCCAGGAACCCACCGACATCGGCGAGCTGAGCTTGAAGACACGCATCATATTAAGGAAGCGTGCCGGGCGGCCCAGGTCCTTCACCAGCGCTAGTGAACCCAAACCGGCAGCACCAATGGCTGCTAGGCGGGAGTTACGTGCCAGGATCTTATTGTCGCTTAGCTGCGCGCCGGAAGCGATGATCGCGGAACCACCGGCGATGCCGCCGAGCACCAGGTACACCCCGATGGGCCACTCCCATGGTGGTGCTTTGACTACCTGGCGTCCGTAGTAGGAGCTGAACTCCGCATCCGGAACCATCGGCATTTCGCGGGCACCAGAATCAGCGCCGCGACGTCGCATCCCACCACCACGGCGGGCAACATCTTTTACCCCATCAACCAGGCGGTCGCGGCGGCGTTTGCGCCGGGGCGGTTCTGGTGGACGGTAGCTATCAAAGGGACTGGTCATTCTAGGAACGTCCTCCAATCATGAAGGAAACAGCGGCGGCGCCGAGCATGCCGGCAGCGGCAATAGCCGAGCGGACCGCCATGCGCGGCAGATCAGCGGTCGGGACCCGCGGGTCTGGCGGTAGGCCATAGACCTCTGGTTCATCCAGTAGCAAGAAGATCGAGCCGGTACCGCCCACCCCATCTTCATCATTGGCGCCATAAAGGCGCGCTTCGGTGAAGCCTTGGGCATGTAGTTCAGCAACGCGTGCGCGTGCCTTGGCCAGCAGCTCATCGCGCTCACCATAGGTAATGGAGGTCGTCGGGCAGGCCTTGGCGCAGGCCGGCATTTCCCCGACCTTCAGGCGGTCATAGCACAGGGTGCACTTTTGGGCGACGCCAATATTCGGGGCTTTAGGTGCCCGACCAGGGGTGAAGTCATCCCCATCGGTGTCAATCGGGTCAGCCCCCACCGCATTGGCGCGCTCATTGCGTTTTTGTACGCCACCATCATCGCGGCGTTCAATCACACCGAAGGGGCAGCCGGCGACACAAGTGCCACAACCATTACACACATCATCTTGGACCACCACGGTGCCATGTTCGGTGCGGAATAGTGCACCGGTGGGGCACACATCCAAACACCCTGCATGCGTGCAGTGCTTGCACACATCAGAGGCCATCAACCAGCGGAAATCCGCGGTATTAGGTGGGGTGATGTCGGTGCTATCTGGGGCGTGGACCGCTTCTGGTTGGTTGGGGCGCCCCACGGTGGGGGTTCCTAGGCTCACCAATTTACGGCCGGATTCCCGGGCCGCGGCAATGCGTTCGGCGTCCTGTTCCACAAAGGCCACATGGCGCCAGGTGGAAGCACCTAAAGAGCCGGTGTTGTCGTAGCTGCTGCCGAGTAGTTCATAGTCAGCATCAACCGGGTTGCGGTTCCATTCCTTGCAGGCAACCTCACAGGCTTTGCAGCCAATGCAGATAGATGTGTCGGTGAAGAAGCCTTTGCGGGAGCTCAGCTGATCGCCATAGTCTTCGTGGCTAGCTGAGCGCTCTAGGAAAATATTCCTCACTTGGTTTCTCCTCCTTCACGGTCATCTCGGTGAGCCGCATCGCGGTTGCGGGCATCGCGGTTGCGGGCATCGCGGTTGCGAGTATCGCGGTGCACTGCTTCGCGGCTGTTTTGTCGGTTGCTTGCCATAGTGGCCAACATGTCCTCTAGATCAATATCGGGGTGCGTCTTCGGTGCGCGATCACCTTCCGCGCCGATCGGCTCACCAATGCGCTGGTTACCGGTTTCCACATTCAACCCGGCGCGCTCTTGGTATTCCTCGACTAGCTTCAAGCTGGCCTCGCCTTGGGGGCGTCGGCCTGGCTGAATATCGCAGGCACCGATCTTGGATTCCTGGATGCTCACATTCGGATCCAAGGTCAAGCCGATCAGGTCATTGACGGAGTCGCCGGTAATCAGTGCGTCATCGCCCTGCGCCCAGTGGTAGGGCAAACCAATGGTTTCGAAATTCTTCCCATCAATGGTCAAGGCACTCATGCGCTCAGTGACCATCACGCGGGCTTCAATCACCGCACGCGGGGAGATAATCGTTGCCCAACCACCATCAATAAGGCCGCGTTCTTCAGCCAAGGCTGGGGAGACTTCGCAGAAGAGTTCCGGTTGCAGCTCTGCCAGGTAAGGCACCCAACGGCTCATGCCACCAGAGGTGTGGTGCTCGGTGAGACGGTAGGTGGTGAAGATATAGGGGTATACCTCACTACCGGTGGTGCCAGCACTAGCTGCCGAAAGATTATCTTCGCGGCGGAAGATCTGCCGCGAAGGTGAAGCCTGCTGGTTATACAGCGGGTTATTCACCGGGGATTCTTGGGGCTCATAGTGCGTAGGCAGTGGTCCATCGACCATGCCCTTCGGTGCGAAGAGCCATCCCTTGCCATCGGCTTGCATGATGAAGGGGTCAATACCGGAGACCGCTGCGGCACCGCTTTGGTCCAAGGTGGGGCGGTATTCGGGGTCGCGGTCAGCCGGGAAGTCCGGCACGTCCTTACCGACCCACTTCTTTTCTTCTTCGTCCCACCACACATAGCGCTTGCGCTCGCTCCAGGGCTTGCCATGCGGGTCCGCAGAGGCACGGTTGTAGAGCAGGCGGCGGTTCGCCGGCCACACCCAACCCCACTCCATGGCCAATTCATCTTGTTCTTGGCCAGGCTTGCGCTTATTGGCGTGGTTAATGCCATCGGCATACACACCGGTATAGATCCAGCAGCCACCAGCGGTGGAGCCATCATCTTTCATTTGGCCGAAGTTGCTCAGCGGCTCACCATCATGTTCGCCACCAACGTAGTATCCGTTGATTTCCTTGAGCACTGCTTCCGGATCCGGGTCGCCATGCTCATCGGTGGGGTAATCCCAGGTGATGTCCAACAGCGGGCGGTCGCGCGGATCAGTGGAGTCAGCGAGCTTCTCACGGATGGATTGGCCCAGCTTGTAGAAGAACTCCAGCTCACTATGGGCGTCTCCCGGTGGGTTGACGGCCTTTTCACGCCATTGCAGCATGCGCTGGGTTTGGGTGAAGGAGCCTTCCTTTTCCACGTGGCAGGCAGCCGGCATGAAGAAGACTTCGGTTTGGATTTCTTCCGGGGTGAGCTCACCGTTGAGGATCTCCGGGGAGTCCTGCCAGAAGGTGGCGGTTTCAATTAGCTGCAGGTCGCGCACCACCAACCACTTCAGGTGGGCCAGGCCTTCGCGTTGCATGCGGCCATGCGCGGACCCCACAGCGGGGTTCTGGCCGAAGACGAAGTAGCCATCAACCTCATCGCGGATCATGGACATCACGGTTTGGTAGGTACCGTGTGCACCATTAATGCGCGGCAGGTAGTCATATAGCCAGTCGTTTTCGGCGGTGGCTTTATCACCCCACCAGGCCTTCATCATGGAGACCATGTAGGCCTCGGCGTTACCCCAGAATCCCTTTTGATCCTTCGAACGCACGCCGTCGATGTATTCCCGGAAGGTGGTTTTATCCACACTCGGCATCGGCAGGTAGGCGGGCAGCAGGTTAAAGAGGGTGGGGATATCCGTGGAACCTTGAATGGAGGCGTGACCACGCAGCGCCATAATGCCGCCACCAGGGCGACCAATATTGCCAAGCAAAAGCTGCAGGATCGCAGAGGTGCGGATGAATTGCGCACCCAAGGAGTGCTGCGTCCAGCCCACGGCATAGGCAAAGCAGGTGGTGCGTTCCGGGTTGGAGTTCTCGGTGATGGTGCGAGCTAGGTACTCAAAGTCCTCCGGGGAAATACCGCAGGCCTTTTCCACCATCTCCGGGGTGTAGCGCGAATAGTGGCGCTTGAGGATCTGGAACACACAACGCGGGTGCTGCAGGGTTTCGTCAGTGCGGTAGTGCCAACCACCCAGGCTGGGTCCACCTTCACCGGCAGTCTCGGCATGGTGCCCATCAGCTTCATCCGTGGCACCAGAATCTTCGGCGTTCTCGGTGGCGGTGGAGCCATCCACGCGCTCGTATTGCCAGGAGGCATTGTCATAGGCCCCAGTTTCGGGGTCTAGACCAGAGAAGAGGCCATCGAGATCTTCGGTGTCCTGGAATTCCTCGCTGATGATATTCGCGGCGTTGGTGTAGGACAGCACATAGTCCTTAAACCACAGGTCATTGCTGATCACATAGTTAATCAGCGCACCGAGCAGCACAATATCCGAGCCGGGGCGGATCGCAATATGGTGATCAGCCACCGCCGAGGTACGAGTGAAACGCGGGTCAACGTGAATAACCTTCGCGCCGCGTTTTTTAGCTTCAGTCACCCACTGGAAACCAACGGGGTGACATTCGGCCATATTAGAACCCTGAATGACAATGCAGTCAGAATTGGCCATATCTTGTAGCGGCTGGGTTGCGCCACCACGACCAAAGGAAGTTCCCAAACTGGGAACTGTGGCGGAGTGTCATATGCGGGCCTGATTTTCGAGCTGAATGGCGCCGGCGGCGGTAAACAGCTTCTTAATCAGGTAGTTCTCTTCGTTATCTAAGGTGGCACCACCCAGGCCAGCAATTCCCATGGTGCGATTCAGTCGACGACCTTGGTCATCCACATCCTGCCAATGGTTACGGCGCGCCTCAATAAAGCGCTCCGCAATCATGTCAATCGCAGTGTCATGGTCAATAACGGTCCACTCTGTTGCCCCCGGCGCGCGATAAAGAATATCGGAACGACGAGTGGCGGAGTTCACTAGCTGTTCACTAGCGGAACCCTTGGGGCAGAGCCGACCACGCGAGATCGGCGAATCCGGATCACCCTCAATTTGGATGACCTTCTCATCTTTCACATAGACGCGTTGACCACAACCGACCGCACAAAATGGGCACACCGAGCGGGCTACTCGGTCCGCATCAGCGATGCGGGCGGTCATTTCCTTGGACTTCTTAGATTGGGTATTTTCGGCACGGCCGAAGACGTCCCCAGAGCGTAGCTGCCGGAGAATCGGCCAGTTCAATGGGATACGGCGAGTCATGGGTTTGATCTTATCTTATTTACCCCAAAAAATCCCCTCTGAGCTGCGGATTTACCCCAACTAAGGTAAGGGCACCCTATTTTCAACATGCGGAACAGTGACCCAGGACACCCCAGAGGGGTGCAGCTTATGGGGGTATAAGCAGGCATAATGCCTATATTTGCACCCAACAATCCTTACCCCAATTTTGCCTACACCCCTCCCCCACCTCCTATCGGTCAACCGAACCTAGCGAACCGTACACTGAACAGCTTTGGTCGTACCGCTGCTGCCACGGAGCACCCCTTAAAACGGGGGTCCTCAACAGTGCTGGCTTGGGCAACCATCCGAGATCGAGTGGCTAAGCCAGCTAGGTCCACTGACGGCTGTGCAGGTGCGAAGGCATGCCGCACCAGGAATTTTATTTACCTGAGATAGTGAGGGAAATAGGTGGGCGAGATAAACTTTTAAAAGCTATTTTTGGGTCTAGTATTAGTGCCTCCAAAGGCCGGTTCGAACTCGCCCCGCGCGACCATACGTTGCTCAGTGTTAATCAGCGCGCACTGCGGTAATGCAGTGTTTACCCCACCCCACCCAGGTCGCGGATTCCACCACGAAGCCAGCCTCCGCAATGGCTCGTGCAAGATCCCGCTGGGTGGGT
The DNA here is from genome assembly GCF_900113445.1 of Corynebacterium spheniscorum. Taxonomy (GTDB): domain Bacteria; phylum Actinomycetota; class Actinomycetes; order Mycobacteriales; family Mycobacteriaceae; genus Corynebacterium; species Corynebacterium spheniscorum. Next base: position 100,786 of record NZ_FOPJ01000001.1, on the reverse strand, counting down.
ACTTTGGTGCCGCGAAGACAGAGGCACTGTAGGTCCTGTTCATAATCATGTTCATCCCCACCAGCTTCCGGCACAAGGGCACTGATGCAGGTGATTTTCTGGACGCCTAGGCCAGCGAGGATCTGTGGCACCTGGGAGGGGGCAGCTAGGGAGAAGGGATCAACAATCACCGCAGCTTCCGCTGGAAATGGGTGGCCTGCTTCCCACTCCTGGGCTTGAGCGCGGTCACGTCGCACATGGTTGACATCATCAAGTCGGGCTATCTGTTCAAGTGCCACACCGGGTGCGCTGTGCGCGGCGATGATGCCCTGCGCTTCGGGTACCGCCCGGAGTACTTCATCGGCGTAGACAGCGGCACCGGGGCCAAGGAAAGCTACCGTGGGGCCGTGGGTAGAGAGCACATTGACATTCGCGGCGAGCGCCGGCGCGGTCCACCCGGCCATCGCGGATTCTTGTTCGGCTAAACCAAAGGCAAGATGTGGGGAGTTGTCCAGGATCTGCCCAAGTGTTTCACTACCGAAGCCAATGGGTACAGCACTATCGCGGCGTAAGGCTTCTTCCAGCCGGAACATCGCCTGGTTCAGGAGGGCTTGCAGGCCGGTGAGCCGGGCGTTGACCGGGGATTCGGGGTCAGCCAGCAGTGCACCTAAGAAACTCAGCTGCACATGGTGGCTGGCGTCTTCTTCTTGGAATCGGAGCTCCACCAGGTTGATGGATGCCAAATAGCGCAGGAAGCGCAGCAGGGTATCTGGGTTGAGGTTGCAGCGCTCGGCGAGAGCCTGCGGGCTGGTGGCACCATCGGCGATGGCGGGGAAGATCCCCAGGGACGCTGCTGCTTGGAGGGCTATAGCTGGGGTGGTTTCAGCTAGCTCCGCTAGCTCCATAAGGGCACCGGTGCTGGACGCATCCTCCCCCACTTCCCGCCAATAACCGTGGATCTCGATATGTTCGCGGGGGATGTCTTTTTCTTTCGCGAAGGCGCGCACCCCGCGAAGTTTGAGGGCCTCACCAGCAGCCCAGAGGAAGGGAGTGCCTTCGCGCCAGGTGATGTGGCGAAGCGCCTCAGCGAAGCTTTCGCCTTTGCTGCGCACACACCAGTGGATACGGGCATCTGCGCGGGTGGCTAGCTGTTGGATGTGCTCAGGCTCTGCGACTTCGATAACGGCGGTGACGGGGTGGCCTTCGGGGAGTTCCTCCAGGCAGCGTGAGATAGCTGGAAGTGCAGTCTCATCGCCCACGAGTAGCAACCACTCCGTATGGATCGGCAAAGCACCACAGTTCTTCGGGCCAGCGATCCAAATCTTTTGCCCTGGGGTGGCATTGGCGGAGAAATCCTCAGCCAACCCGAAGCCATGGCGGGCGAAGTCGATGGTCAAAGTGCCGGCTTCTTTGTCGAAGGCGCGAACAGTGTAGGCGCGGAAAAGATCTTTAATTTCCGCGGTCCAATCCAGGTTCCCATCACCAAGGGGTGTCGGATAGGGGCGTTCGCCGGTATCGGGGTGCGGGAAGATGATGCGCACATCATCATCAAAACCATCGGAAATGAGCTCTGGCATCATCACGCCATCGCGTTCATGGGCATGAAGATCACCGGTGAATACCAAACGCCGCATGCCGGGGTTGATATCGGTGACCTCGAGGAGCTCGAGTTCGCGTAAAGAGATGGGGTAAATGTCTTGGTAGCGGCTGCTGCGGGCCATGGTGAGGGTACTATTCCACTGAGATTGCTAACAGGTATGCGTTCTAGGTGAGGATACCCAAAGTTGTGGCCTGGGGGACACCATCTCGCGTAGTGAAACAGATAACGTGCGGCAGACCCCAGCCCCGCTGCCCGCAGTTGCCGATGCCTCAGGGGCCTACGGAAGGCGGGTCTCGGACAAAGCAACACCCCCGCAAGCTGCTGTGGGAGCAGTGCGGGGGTGTGTTTGTCTCGTTATCGAGGAAGGAAGACTACTTGGCCTTCTCCACGATTTCGACGAGGCGGTAGTGCTTGTCCTTGGACAGCGGCATGCACTCGGCGATGCGGACGAGGTCGCCGACACCGGCGGTCTCGTTCTCATCATGCACCTTCACCTTGGAGTTGGTGCGCATGATCTTGCCGTAGAGAGCGTGCTGCTTGCGGTTTTCCAATTCGACGACGATGGTTTTCTGCATCTTGTCAGAAACCACGTAGCCGGTGCGGACCTTGCGGGCGCCCTTTTCCTTCTTGTTCACGTTTGCCTCACTCATGATTAAGCCTCAGCTCCCGGAACCACGGACAGGCCCAGCTCACGCTCGCGGATGACGGTGTAGATGCGGGCGATGTCGCGCTTGACCGTGCGCAGGCGGCGGTTGTTGGTCAGCTGGCCGGTGGCAAGCTGGAAACGCAGGTTGAAGAGTTCTTCCTTGGCCTCGGTGAGGCGGGTGGACAGCTCTTCAGCGTTCAGCTCACGAAGCTCAGCTGCGGGGGTACCGTTGCTCATTAGAACTGGTCCTCCTTCTTGATGATGCGGACCTTGCAGGGCAGCTTCTGCCCGGCACGACGAAGTGCCTCGAGGGCAGTTTCTTCGTTCGGGTAGCTCATCTCGAAGAGGATGCGGCCCGGCTTGACGTTGGCCACCCACTTCTCGACGGGGCCCTTACCGGAACCCATACGCACGCCGAGCGGCTTCTGGGTCAGCGGGCGGTCCGGGAAGATGTTGATCCACACCTTGCCACCACGCTTGACGTGGCGGTTGATGGCAATACGAGCGGATTCAATCTGGCGGTTGGTGACGTAGGCGGGCTCGAGAGCCTGGATGCCATAGTCACCGAAGGTGATGCGGTTGCCGCCCTTGGACACGCCACTACGGTTCGGGCGGTGCTGACGGCGGTACTTAACGCGCTTGGGGATCAACATTGTGATTAGCCCTCCTGCTTCTTTTCAGCGCGGTTACGGCGCTGGCCACCGCGACGCGGACGGCCACCACGGTCGCCACGGCCGCGACGCTCGGACGGAGCATTCAGTTCGCTTTCGCGACGGCCGCCCACAACGTCACCCTTGTAGATCCACACCTTGACGCCAATGCGGCCGAAGGTGGTGTGGGCTTCGTAGGTGCCGTAGTCGATCTCAGCACGCAGGGTGTGCAACGGAACGCGACCTTCGTGGTAGCGCTCGGTACGGGACATTTCGGCACCGCCGAGACGACCCGAGCACACAACCTTGATGCCCTTGACCTGAGGCTGACGCATGGCCGACTGAATGGCCTTGCGCATAGCGCGACGGAAAGCGACACGGTTGCTCAGCTGCTCAGCGATGGACTGTGCCACCAGCTGGGCGTTGGCATCGATGTTCTTGACCTCGAGGATGTTCAGCGCGACCTGCTTGCCGGTGAGCTTTTCCAGCGCACGGCGAATACGGTCGGCTTCGGATCCACGGCGGCCAATGACGATGCCAGGGCGGGCGGTGTGGATATCCACACGCACGCGATCACGGGTGCGTTCGATAACGACGTCGGCGATGCCGGCGCGGTCGAGACCCTTGGAGAGGAATTCGCGGATCTTGATGTCCTCGGCGAGGTATTCCGCGTATTGCTTATCGGCGTACCAGTGGGACTTCCAATCGGAGGTGATGCCCAGCCGGAGGCCGTGAGGATGAATCTTCTGGCCCACTACTTGGCCCCTTCCTTCTGGCTCTCAACAACCACGGTGATGTGGCTGGTGCGCTTGCGGATCTGATAGGCGCGGCCCTGAGCACGCGGCTGGAAACGCCGCATGGTGGGTCCCTCGTCAGCGAAAGCTTCAGAGATGACCAGGCTGCGCGGATCCAGGCCGAAGTTGTTTTCAGCGTTGGCCGCGGCGGACTTGACAACCTTGGCGACCGGAGCCGCTGCACGCTGCGGAGCGTACTTCAGGATGGCGAGTGCCTCGGAAACGGACTTACCGCGGACCAGATCGATGACGCGGCGTGCCTTCATGGGGGTTACGCGGACGAAACGGGCCGTGGCGCGGGCGGAGGTGATGGTGTCACTCATCGCTTATCGACGTCCCTTCTTGTCGTCCTTGATGTGACCCTTGAAGGTCTTGGTGGGAGCGAACTCCCCTAGTTTGTGACCCACCATGGAGTCATCCACGAACACCGGAACGTGCTTGCGACCGTCATGGACGGCGAAAGTGTGACCGATGAAGTCCGGGAGAATGGTGGAGCGGCGGGACCAGGTCTTGATGACCTGCTTGGTGCCCTTTTCGTTCTGAGCGTCGACCTTGTTGAGGAGGTGCTCATCGACGAACGGGCCCTTTTTAAGGCTGCGCGGCATTCTTCGTTACCTCCTCTTAGCGCTTCTTGTTGGACCGGCGGCGACGCACGATCATGTTGTTGCTATAACGGTTCGGGTTGCGGGTGCGGCCTTCCTTCTGGCCCCACGGCGACACCGGGTGGCGACCACCCGAGGTCTTACCCTCACCACCGCCGTGCGGGTGATCAACAGGGTTCATCACAACACCACGGACGGTCGGGCGAATGCCCTTCCAGCGCATACGGCCGGCCTTGCCCCAGCGGATATTAATCTGCTCGGCATTGCCAACTTCACCCACGGTTGCACGGCAGCGGATGTCCACGCGGCGGATCTCAGAGGAGGGCATACGCAGAACTGCGTAGGTGCCTTCCTTACCGAGAAGCTGGATGGACGCGCCGGCAGAGCGGGCGAGCTTAGCGCCTGCACCGGGCTTCAATTCAACAGCGTGAATGGTGGTACCGGTCGGGATATTGCGCAGCGGCAGGTTATTACCCACCTTGATGTCGGCGTTGGCGCCGGATTCCAGCACCATGCCCTGCTTCAAGCCCTTGGGGGCAATGATGTAGCGCTTCTCGCCATCGCGGTAGTGCAGAAGGGCGATATTGGCGGTGCGGTTGGGGTCGTACTCAATGTGCGCAACCTTGGCCAGGATGCCGTCCTTGTCATTACGACGGAAGTCGATGACGCGATAACGGCGCTTGTGGCCGCCACCCTTGTGACGGGTGGTGATGTGACCGTGCACGTTGCGGCCACCGGTCTTGGTCAGCGGGCGCAGCAGAGACTTCTCCGGAGTAGAGCGAGTGATCTCGCTGAACATGGAAACGGAGCTCTGGCGGCGACCCGGGGTTGTCGGCTTGTACTTACGAATAGCCATAGTGTGTCCTTTACTTTCGACGCTTAAGCGGCGGAGCCGCCGAAGATGTCGATGGAGTCGCTGCCTTCGCGGAGCGTGACATACGCGCGCTTGGTGGCCTTGCGCTGACCATAACCGGTGCGGGAGCGCTTGCGCTTGCCCTCACGGTTAACGGTGTTCACAGAGGCAACCTTCACGCCGAAGATCTGCTCCACGGCGGTCTTGATCTGGGTCTTGTTGGAGTCGGTAGCCACGAGGAACGTATAAACGTTCTGCTCCATGAGGCCATAGGACTTCTCGGAGACGACCGGGGCGAGAATGATGTCCCGGGGATCGACGATCTTGGCCATTAGTTCTGTTCCTCCTGATCCGCACCCTGAGCGCGGTTGATGAAGGTGTGCAGCGCCTCGACAGAGAACACGATGTCATCAGACTTCAGGACATCGTAGGTGTTCAGCTGATCAGCGTTGAGGATGTGGACACCCGGGAGGTTATTAGCACTCTTGCGGGCATTGACATCTTCGCGGCCGATGACCAGGAGCACGTTCTTGCGCTCGGTCAGACGCTCGATGAAGGTGCGGGCCGACTTGGTGGACGGGGTCTGACCCGGGACCAGCTCAGTGACCACGTGGATGCGGTCGTGGCGGGCGCGGTCAGACAGCGCACCGTAGAGGGCGGCGGTCTTCATCTTCTTGGGGGTGCGCTGGGAGTAATCGCGCGGCTTGGGGCCGTGCGAGATACCACCACCGGTGAAGTGCGGTGCGCGGATCGAGCCCTGGCGGGCGCGGCCGGTACCCTTCTGGCGGAACGGCTTGCGGCCGCCACCAGAAACTTCAGCGCGGGTCTTGGTGGAGTGCGTACCCTGACGCTTTGCGGCGAGCTGTGCGTTGACGACCTGGTGCATCAAAGCGATGCTGACTTCACGGTCGAAAATGTCGGCAGGCAGCTCAACCTGGCCGTCGGTCTTGCCGTCGGCAGTGTGGACGTCCAGCTTCAGATTGGTCATGCGTGTGCACCGCCCTTCACTGCGGTCTTGACGGTCACGATGCCGCCGCGAACGCCGGGGATTGCACCCTTGATCAGCAGCAGGTTGGCATCGGCGTCGATCTTTTGGATCTTGAGGTTCTGGGTGGTGACGCGGTCATTGCCCATGCGGCCAGCCATGCGCTTGCCCTTGAAGATACGACCCGGGGTAGCGCAGGCACCGATGCCACCGACGCGGCGGTGAGCGGCCTGGTTACCGTGGGAAGCACCCTGTCCGGCGAAGCCGTGGCGCTTCATGCCACCAGCGAAGCCCTTGCCCTTGGAGGTGCCGGTCACGTCAACGAAGGTGATGTCGTTGAAGATTTCGACGGTCACGTCCTGGCCAACCTCGTAACCGGAGACATCGTCCATGCGAATCTCGGTGACGTGGCGGCGGGGGGTAACGCCGGCTTTCTTGAAGTGACCAGCGGCAGGCTTGTTGACCTTGCGCGGGTCGATTTCACCATAGGCGATTTGGATGGCGTTGTAGCCATCGGTTTCTTCGGTACGAATCTGGGTAACCACGCACGGCCCAGCTTCAACGACGGTCACCGGGATAACGCGGTTTTCCTCGTCGAAGACCTGGGTCATACCGAGCTTGGTGCCCAGAATGCCCTTGATCTCGTTTTCACTCATTAGTTATTCTCCGCCAAAGTTTCCGTCGATCACTGAATATTCACGTCGACGCTGGCCGGAAGGTCGATGCGCATAAGGGCATCAACCGTCTTCGGCGTCGGGTCGAGGATGTCGATGAGGCGCTTATGGGTGCGCATCTCGAAGTGCTCGCGAGAGTCCTTGTACTTGTGGGGAGAACGAATAACGGCGTACACGTTCTTTTCGGTGGGCAACGGCACCGGACCCACGACGCGTGCACCCGTACGGGTCACGGTCTCGACGATCTTACGTGCAGACGCATCGATCGCCTCGTGGTCGTAGGCCTTGAGCCGAATGCGGATCTTTTGTCCCGCCACGCTTATCCTCTTCCTCGCTTGTCCCACATCACATTGCTGGAGCGGTGGGAATCGCTTCTGTGTTTTCTCTATGTCGTTGTTTCCCTGGAGTGAAAGCCATGGGGTAAGCAACGCCAGTTCCTGTAGTTGTTTTGACTTGCAGATCGCGAGATCTCATGACGAGCGCGTCAAATAAACATTGCGCTCGTTAATGGCCTGCCACCTGCGTTATGCACGCTGTGCTGCCAAAACATAAGTTCAGGGTGATTCTTCCCCTTGTCTCTCAACTTTCTGCGTCCCGTACAAAAAGGAGTCCGCAGGGAAGTTAAGCGTGAAAGGAAGGCCCTAAGCCTACTGCCGCTGTTTATTTGCCATGCTCTTCATTCAGGGTTTCTGCTCCCGGACGAGGCTAATAATCTTTAAGTGAAGATTGGCCTGCGCATCGCGAGCAGATCCTTCCCTGGATCACTTCACGAACTTCACGCTCGTGCGTCCAATCCAGACGAAGTGTCATGTTTACTCCGCCAGCGACGCAGCATCTCCGCACCACCTTCGAACTGAAGGCAGAGGCGCTTACGCCGTGTCAAAGCAACCCGGCTATTAAAGCATGAGTAAGCAGGTAGTTTCAAACTGGGGCGCCAGGGGTGTAAGGGGAATCACCTGAAGCGGGTGTGCTGCGAAGATGCGGGCGCTGAGATGTGCAGCTGTACAACTGCGTGGCAGCACTCACACGACATGTATAAGGAATCCTGGATAAGCTATAGGAATAGGCTCGCCTAGCTTCATGCTCACCAGCTGCTAGCTATTCAGCTCAATCAGTATCCAAAAAGAAAAGGACGTGTCTCTAACTCATGTCAGAGAATAAGAACGACGACAAGACCATCCAGAAGAACACCGAGAACACCCCCGCCACTCAGGCTGCCGAGAATGCGCCTGCAAAGCCGGTGCGCAACACCAAGCTGCATACCTCCCATGGCACCACCACCATTGAAGATGTGGTGGTCTCCAAGATCGCCGGCCTGGCTGCCCGTGAAGTTTCTGGTGTGCACGCCCTTGGCGGCAATGCTGCCCGCATGGTTGGTGCGATCCGCGAATCCTTCGTTGGCCAGAACACCAATGTCCAGCAGGGTGTTTCCGTGGAGGTTGGCGAAAGCCAGGCTGCTGTGGATGTGGCCATCGTTGCCGAATACGGTGTGGCCATCCATGAGCTGGCAGAAGCCATCCGCCGCAATATCATCAACTCCATTGAGCGCATGACCGGCCTGGAAGTAACCGAGGTTAATGTGACCGTCCACGATGTCCATCTGGACTTGGGCGATGACGATGATGATGTGCAGGCCGCTATTGAGCAGCCCACCCAGGCGCGAGTTCAGTAATACCTATGGCAGCCACCCCTGAAGTATTCACCCATCTGCGGTACGATCCGGTTCCTCTTGAGCAAGCCCGGGAGATTGTGGCAGCTGTGCGCGCCACCCCAGGTGTTGCGGATTTAAGCTCCGGATCTTTTGGGGAAGTGGCACTGCTCTATCCCGGCGCGCGAATACCCGGATTGCGGGTCTCAACCATCGGATCCGAGGAGCCACGCTTAGCAGTGCATGTGAGTGTGGACCTCGGTGCCGCGGCGGGCGCGAGAGAAAAGCCGATGCTGGCGGATATTGCGGAAGCGATCCGCGGCAGTGTTCGTTCGGTTGGGTGCACAGAGCTACCCATCGACGTGGTTTTTGCTGATGCAGCTGTGCCAGGGAAAGAACAGTAATTTTCCCACCTCATCTTCACACCACCCCGCATTCCCTTTGATTCTTCTTCTTTCACGCACTCTTTTGGGAGTAACACTATGAGTACGCACTACACCCTCATCGGGATCGCGGTGGGTCTCGCCTTGGCCTTCGCTGCGATTTTCGGTGGTATCTACGGATTCCTCATGGCCTTGATCTTCTCCTTTGTTGGTGGAGTTCTAGGCGCCCACTTTGACCACCGCATTGACCTTCGAGCCCTGGTGGGCGCGCTCGGTCGCGGAGGTCGAGGATGAGCGACTCCACCACCACCCGCACCGAAAATAAACCGCTACCTGCGATTAGCGATGACGCGGATATTGCATCCCTGGATCCGGCTAAGGCGCTAGAAACTACACCGGATCGCACGGTTGAAGGCCGCGTGCATATTAGCGAGCGCGCAGTAACCCGCATTGTGGAGGCCGCCTGTGCGAGTGTCCCGGGTACTGCGCGGGTGACCCGTAGTTTGGAAAGACTCTCGCGCTCCTACCCGCGCTTTGATGTGCTCCTAGAGCCCACCACCCCGGGAAGCACGGAAGCAGGCTCGGTGAGCGTGGAGGCACATATTGCGGTGACCTGGCCCTCCCCCGCTGCTGATGTGGCGACCGCGGTGCGTGACACCATTATTCAATGGGTAGAGGATGTAACGGGCTTGTATTGCACCCGCGTGAATGTGGTGGTGGGGACCGCGGTGGTGGATAACCAGCAGCGCAGTTCCTTAAGCTCCCGCCCGCCGCTTAGTGCTGAGACTTTGGCTAATACCAATCTGCATCCACCGATAACCCCGGTGAAGGTGCCGATGGCGCGAGTGTATGTGCCCGAAACTCCGGCTGCCCCGACTTTGCGGCAGATCAGTACCTCGACCAGTACCCCGACGTTGCGGCCGATCCGCACTGCCCCGGAGTTGCCTTTAAAACCTGTTCGCGTGGTCCCCTTGCATCCGCTTAGCCCTGCTCATGACCCCGCGGTGCAACCGGGGAAGCAGAAAGGAGGCCTGCGATGAGCGAGGAGAAAACCGAAGACATCACGCGCGGCATACCGGAAACCATTGAACATGAGTCGGAGCTGCGCACCGCACCCGCGGGTCTCGATAAGCACCTTGGGCAGGAACCCAAAGCTTCGCCAGCTGCCCGCTGGCTGGTGATTGTCCTGGGGTTATTGCTGATTAGTTTGGCGATTGTGTTGGGCCGTGACTTGTGGTTGAACGGGAATCGTCCGGCGCTGGCTGTGCCGCAGGTGCTTGATCTGCTGAGTAATGCCACCTATGAGCCGTGGATGTTGCCGGCTGGAATTGTGTCTGTGGTGGTGGGAGTCATCATGGTGATTTTGGCGCTGAAGCCGCGGAAGGCAACGCACCATCAGCTGCGCTCGACGGTGTCTTTGTGGATGCGTCCGGTGGATATTGCGCGCAAGGCAACGGCCACTGCTTCGCGGGTGGCGGGGGTCTCGACGGCGCACAGTCATGCGACGAAGAAGACCGTGAATGTGAGCATCACTGGCGATGCTGAGGATGAACAATTAGGGGCACGAGTGGAACAGGCGGTAACGGGGATTGCCCGCGAGCTGGACCCCGCGCCCGAGGTGAAGGTGCGGGTACGCCCGCGCGGAGAGGTGCACTCATGAGTCGCTCTTTAGCTGCGATTGACCGCATCATTATTTTCTTAGTCGGCTTGATCCTGATTGCCGGCGGGGTGTGGGCAGTGGCCTTGTACTTTGATGAGGCGCATGCACAATGGTTAGCCGACCGCGTGGTGGAAGTGCCCTGGTCAGAGGCTACGGCGCAGAGTTGGTATCCCTGGGCGGTGGGTGCTGGCATGGTGATTGCCGCATTGGCGGGAATTGCGCTGATTGTGGCGAACCTGAGTCCGCGGCGCTTCTCGCGGATGCGTTCGGAAGTTTCCTCCGATAAGGGCACCATTGAGCTAAGCGTGGCGCCGATTGCGCACGCCGCGGCCGAGTATATGGAGCGCAGCCCGCGGGTGGAGAAGGTGGCGCAGAAGGTGGCGATGGATCGCCAGCGGCCGACCGTGACCTTCACTATTGATGCTTTACCGAATGTAGACATTGATGGTTTGCGCGCTGAAGTGGAGGAAACTGAGCGGCTCTTCCGGGTCGCAGTGAAGGACCTAGATGTAGATAGCACCTTCTTGATTCACTTGGCGGCAGTGCAATCGCGCTAAGCGTGCGGTCATTTTAGAGTGCTCAAACTGCGAATGTGCGGGAGTGGGGCTTCTACTAGAAGGGATTCTTGGAGAGGCCCCACATTCATGTGCTCATCGACGATGCAGTCAGCGTGAGGGTGCTGCAGGCCACTGAGGCGTTGCCAACGGAAATGCTGGTACTCGGTGGTGCGGCGGTGGATGCGCCACAGATCAATATGCGTGCCGAGCAACATAATGGCTTCTGGGAAACGCAGGAGCCAGGTGTGCTCACGGGTAGTGATATCGCGGCAATGGAGGTAGCCGCCTTTACGAAGCGGAAGGCTCGGGACGGTGATGGCGCGAATGGATTGGATTACCCCGAGGTGGTGTTGAACTTCAGCAGTGTCGCGGATGACTAGCGGTTCGGCGACGCTGGCGCGTTCGATGCTGTGGTAGCTCCACACGCCGGGGCGGGTTTCAGGGGAGGTGGTAAGACGCAAGATGACGCGGGTGGGGTGCACTGTGACCAGAAAATCCGGTTGCGTGGTGCGCAGTAGGTAGCTGCCTGTGGCGTGGGCGTTGTCCCGCGGTAGGTGTGCGGGGTGTGCGGCGTTGAGGTGGTTGAGTAATGTGCTGAACTCTTCATCACTAGTGGACCAGTTCAGCCCATGGTTGTGGAGCACGTCGAGGAGCTCCGCGAAGCTTAGTTCGGGTTGGGCTTCCCAGGTGTCCCTGAGTGCCGCCATGATAGGCGGGATGCGCCAAGGGTCAGCTTCGAACATAACCGCAGATTATATGTGGGGGAGGTGGTGGGGGGTGTTGAGTGGGCGTAGTGCGGCTTGCGAGGGGAGCCCCTGCGCGAGGTGCGCCACTGCGGGGAGGCTTGTGCGGGGGAAGCTCTGCGAGGAGACTTGTGCGGGGTTAACCGTGAGAGAAACTCCGTGTCTTAGGATTCTTCTTGGCGACGGCGACGGCCGAAGAAGAGCAGTACCGCACCAGCACCGATGAAGCAGAGCGAGGCCAGTAACACACTGATGATTTGAGCGCCGGTCATGGGGAGACGCTCGATGATTCCCGGGATTCCCGGTTTCGGAGTGGGCTGCGGGGTGGCACCAGGGTCACTGGGGGCCGGCGGGGTGATGGTGTAACTCGGAGTGGGCACAGGGATGGGAATTGAGCTCAGCGGTGGATCATCCGGGTGTTCTTTGAGCGCAATGATGGGGACATAGTCCCAGCCCCCTACCCCACCGGTGGGCAGCATCAGCAAGAAGGGGTCAAAGGATTTGTATTTGTGACTCGGTTCAGCTTGAGGTGCTTCGACATCAACGAGATAAAGCCCTGGGGTGAGCCCGGAGATTTTGGCGATCCCGGATGCGTCAGTGAGTGCGCTGTGAGAGATGCCATGTTGCAACAAGCGGGCACCTTCTGGGGTCAGCAGATCTGCTCGCTGACGATCTTGGGCATTACGCGGATCGAAGCCGAGAATCTCGGTGACGGTGATTTTATAGCCGGCTAATTGAGCTGGCGGGAGTTCATCGGCTGGGGTGTCGTCATAGGGGTTTTCCCCGGTCAGGGTGAAGGTGACGTCAACGAGATGCTCGTTGTTAATGGTGCCGATATCTAGGTCATCGGTGTTGCCGAATACTGTTCTAGCGTCTGCGGTGGCGGTCGCGGAATTTTCCATGATTCCGCTCTGAAATAAGAGGGCAGGTCCCGTGGCTAGCAAGGTGGCGGAAAGCAGGCTGGCAGCAGCACGGTGCCAGACCGCGGTGCGGGCGGACGCTCGGCGTGAGAACCGGTGGCGGTGTTGGTGAGCGTTAGTGGGCTTCATGATTGTCCTTTTCCGGCTCAACAGAAATTAGCGCGGTATGTTGTCGGCGACGAGCCCGATAAAAAATCCACAATAAGGCGAGCAGTATGACCACCACGGCGACCAGGATGGCGACCATCCACCATTGCCAAATAGATGCTTGGCTGCCTTCAACTTCAACTTTTTCCGCTTCGTCTAGCGGTACGCGTACTCCACGTACCAGCAGGCGGTGGGTATTAATGCCATATGGGGTGCAGGTAATGAGGGTTAGATAGTCTTTATCCGGAACGCGGAGAAGATCATCGGTTTCTTCGGGGCGAACAACCTTGATTTGATCGACCTCGTATTTCAGCATCTCGTTCATCACTTGGATGTAGAAGGCGTCGTCTTCTTCGACTTTGTTGAGGTTGTCGAAAAGCGTGGCGGTTGCCAGACCGGTGTGCCCGGTTAAGACGGTATGGTTACCCACTCCCCCAGTTGGTAAGGCAGATCCGAAGAGATGCCCAACACCGCGACTCAAGGTATCCATATCGGTGCCGTGGAAAACAGGGAGATCAACCTGGATCGCCGGAATACGCAGACGCGCCATCGCCTGGGCAACATTGAGCTGCTCTAGGTACTCGCGGTACTGCGCATTATCAGGGGTGATGCGCGCTAACCAAGGATCCAGGATAGGACCATCTTGCTGAGTTTGATTGAAAGCGTTAGCGCGCTCTAATTCAGCCGAGCGTTGCTCTTCAGGCACAGTTTCTAGAGTTTCACCATATTGTCGAGCCACTTCGACTTGTTTCACATTGTTGAAGTGGGTGGATAATACTGGGTAAAGCAGAGCGAGAAATCCGGTCAGGATGAGAAGCAGAGTGATGACTTTTCTCTTGGTCTCTGATTCCTTCGGCTTATCAGGCATGGCAGCAAGCGAACCGGACCCCGGAGAAAACTCCGGTGTCTGATCGTTGGCTGGATGCGAAGGAGGGATCACCGAATAGTCATCTTTCTCTAGCTTTTTGCTGAGGTGCAGGCCCTCAATGAGATGAGTAGCTCAGCTACTCACGCCCTGTGGGATGTGAGTAACTCAGCTGCTCACCTCACACTCATGGACGGCGTCTAGTGGTGTAGTGGGAATCGGAAGCTTTTGGGGGGTCGCGGTTATGGTGCGATCCCCCGCATAGCGTTCAACTTCCAACTAATGGTTTTCTAGACGGGCTTTAAGAGCGTGGGGCGAAACAGGTTAGGTCCTAGGACCGACGGGAGCTACGTAGGCCGTACCAAGCGCCGCCACCAATGAGGGCCAAACCAGCGAGCACCAAAGCGATGATGCCGGGCCCACCAGTAAGCGGCAGGTTCGGGGAGACGGACTTGATATTGGCAACACTGACCACATGTGGGTCCTCCACTCCCTCAGAGAGAGACGGAAGCTCGAAGGGCACAGGTTGAGTCCGAAGCTCATACCCTTCTGGAGCTTTGGTTTCGACCAAGCAATACTTTTGGTCCTCTTCTTCCAGGTATGCGTTATCCGCGAAATCGGTGACATGCAAGCCATCGATGGTTACCGTGCCATCAGCACCGGTGGTCCAAGAGGAGAATTTCTCACCAGGAGCGTCTGGGTTGTTCCCTGCCTCAATCTTCTCGCCCAGCTGTGCATCAGCATCGCAGACGTATAGTTCGAACTCTGCTCCCTCGAGTTTCGTGTCTGGATTGCCCTTCTCGTGCTTGTCGATCGTCACTGTGCGGTGCTGAGTTACCACCTCGTCAGATTTCACCTCGATATCTTCGACGTCTGGGTCAGCGCTGGTCTTGGTGTTCAAGGTTGCTTCGTTGAAGGTCATCCCGCTTGTCTCCCCGACTTCGAGGATCTCGGCATCGATGGTGACAATAACCTGTGGAGCTTCCTCACCCACCTCGCCGTTTTCAGCTGCAGCATGGCGCGCTTCTGCAAGCTTCTGCAGACCACTCGGTCCGAAAGTTACTGTGACTTCACTGGTATTAGGGTCCACAGTCACTGTGTAGTCAGCTGGGGCGAGTCCTTCCACTTTAGGAGCAGTGACTGTCACGTCCTCGGCAGAAACCTTAACGCGGTCACTCGGGACTGGGTCGCTGATGACGTACTTGGTCAAAGGATCGACAGTGTCTGTGGTGGTAGTGGTTTCCTCACCTTCGCCACTGCTGGTGGTCGCGGTTTCGCGAGTGTAGGTCGGTACGGGAATATCGGCAGTGATTGTCCAGGTCAACTTATCACCCACGTGTTTCCCGGCGTCCTCGACGGATTTGGTAATCCCGATCTTAGAGTTCTTGGGATACACATGAATGTCGTAGTTCCACTGCGATGTGTCATCCGGGTTAGTCATCGGGATGAACACCAGGAAAGGAGCTGATGGGACCAAAGATTCTTGGCCCGGACTCCCCTGTGGCGGGCTATCTTCAGTCACAAGATAGACCCCGACTGGCAACTCACTGAAAGTCGCTACACCTCCGGCAGTAGTCTTCTTTTCGGGCTTGCCGGTGGGGTTAGCTGTATCCGGAGTTAATGCAACGGCATTCGCCCAACCTTCATCGGTAGTGAGATCAGCGTCCACTCGTTGCACCGTGAAGGAAACCCCATCCATAGGTTGTCCGGGAATAGGGCTTTGTTCATTACCGGTACCTACCTCGGTGGCTTTATCCGAGAGGTATTTATGGATGGTGAGCGAACCCGTCTTGGCTGGGTCGATGAGCGACGCCGGGAGTTCGGGGGCAGGCGGCGCCGGTTGCTCCGAGGTGGGTGCGGGATTAACGACAACTGCGGCCGCGTTCGGCGCGGTTGCGGGGATCACTCCGCCCAAGGCGAGGGCCAGTGCACCGACGATGGCGAAAACTGGTTGGGAACGATGTTTTGTCATGGGGGTTTCTCCTGAAGAGGTTCATGCGCTGATTGAAAGCTCAGCAATCAATATGATGTGCGGTTGTATTCGATCGGCCGAAGGAGGACAACTGATGCGGGATTAGCCTGCTCTCTTAGCTAGGACGAGGCTTGATCTGCCAATAAAGGGGCATAATCACTCACCTGCCTTAAGTCGATAGCGAGCACCATCGTGGATATTGAGAAGCACTACCCCGATAGCGACCATGAGTGATAGCGCAATCCACACCATTTGATTCTCTGGCCCGGTCTTGGGTAGAACACCACTGCGGACATCAGCGACTGTGATCATTAACGCCTGAGTTTCGGGGTCCTTTTCGAAGAACACCAAGGGGGAGGTCGTGGCATCAACTGATTGGATCTCGTAGCCTTGTTCCCCTTGGGTCACGCTGAAGTTCGCGGCGTTGGGGAGCAGTTGGTAGCCACCAGAGGGTGCTTGAGTTTGGATTAAGCGATATCGGCCAGGCTCTAGCTGGAAGTTGAAGGGGCTCCCATCAGATCCACCAGTCATGGGGATAGCTTCACCGATGGGTGTACCAGATTCATCAATCGGCTGCACATTGAAGGCAGCACCGGAGAGGGAATTATCGGTGACGGTCTGGTTCTGGGCGTCATAAGCTACGGTTTTGAGGCTGACCGTTGCCGGGTCCGGGGGCAGGATGGGAATGCATGCATGGTTATTGGTTGCACCATCATTGTCTGGCCCATCCATGTGCACCGTGTTTGGGACACCACCCTCGAACCCAGCATCGTCATCGATGAATGTGCAGGTAGTGAGAACTTCTTTCGCTTCAGCTGTGGCTAAGGAGTCCAGGTGCACCGGAACGGTGATCTCGAAAGTCTGTGATACACCAGGACCAAGTTCGAGGCTCTTAAACAAAGCTAAGGAGGCACCATCTACCCAGGCATCTGCTGGGTAGGAAGCACTGAGACCATTAACCACGCTGCCGTCAACAGCGTCGGCATCGATAGTGACATCACCGCTGATGCTCAGCCCGTTTGGAACACTGACTTTATCCACAAGATTGGAAACGCTGACTGCGGTGTCTGCGGAGTTGTTGTGCACGGTCACCGTGTAATGAAGTTGGGCATCACCTTTGGCATCGACTTTTATGCCTTCTCCGGGCTGTGGCGTCTTTTCGATGGAAACATCGGCATCTAGGGAAAGACAAGCGTGATTATTTGATTCTGGGGTAGTCCCGTCTTCTTCGTCGAGCATCGATACGGTGTTGAGTACACCGGCGGTGCCGCTGTCATCCGTGGGCAGCGATTCCGCGCAGGTGAGCGCGGCCTGTGGGGCAGCTTCGTCCCAGGCACTGAGCGGTGCTTTAATGTCGGCGCGAAGAAGAAGGGTCTTTTCACCTGCGGCGGGGATTGTTCCGACTTCGCTGCGCGGAATAGTCGTCGTGCCGCCCACGCTCACACCTGTGAGTTCGGTTCCTTCAATGCTTACTGCTCCACCACTAACTTCCACGCCCGCTGGAAGTTTTAGGGTATCGATAATGTCATTCGGTATTTCAGATTCGACATCCAGCGCGTTTTTTACCCTGATCTCATAATAAAGAGAAGCTGTACCACCGGTGGCATCGAAGGAGATAAGAGGATGCGCTTGATCACCCGGTTTCGCTGGATTCTGGTCAGCGGCGGGAGCTTTTTCTAGCGCAATACTCTCACTCGGGCAGTCCGAGGTTGCAGTGTTATTGGAAGAATTCGGGTCCTCATTTACTGGGGTAATGCCGGCTGTATTAGCTGGGCACTGCTGCCCGGAGACAATATCAGCCACCACGAGTACTGTCTTGGATTCACCTTCTTCGAAGGCCTCAGCAGTACAGGAAACAGCATTTGCGGCGCTAATCGAGCAATCCATGCCCCGTCCGGGTTCCGGCTGGGTCAGGTCTGAGCCTGCAGGCGGCGAGCTGATCTGATCTTCCGCAGTTGCGTCATCGGCGCTGATCTTATTGGCATCCAGAACGCGCACATTTTCAAAAGCATCGGATGCTAACTTGTCTTCGAGTTGGAAGCCTAAGGATTTCCCAAGACCTTTGTTAGTGACCTTGAGTTCCCATACGACAGTTGCTTTGTTGTTAGCATCGCGCAGGAGTTTTCCGAAGCGTGGCTTCTTGGTGAGTTCCAGGTCAGGAGTGGGAACAGGAGCGAATTGGGGTGCTGTAGTTCCACCTTCCTCTTCTGGCCAGTCGGTCTCCGGACACACAATGCGATCAGCGTTGGCGTTCCCCACTGGTTTATTGGCGTCGAATTGGAATTTCCACTGGATGAGATCGCCCTGGTCGATCAGCTGATAAAAGCCTACGAATTCGACTGCGAAGTGGCCTGAACCACCAAGGAT
This sequence comes from Corynebacterium spheniscorum, assembly GCF_900113445.1. Classification (GTDB taxonomy): domain Bacteria; phylum Actinomycetota; class Actinomycetes; order Mycobacteriales; family Mycobacteriaceae; genus Corynebacterium; species Corynebacterium spheniscorum. Next base: position 82,741 of record NZ_FOPJ01000001.1, on the reverse strand, counting down.
AGTTTCGTTTTTCGCAGGGCTGATGAACTTGATTTTCTTTGTAGGATCGTCGGCATTCTTTAAGACACAAGGGCTCCCGTCGCCCGGACAGGTATCCACCACCCAGTCGGCATTATCGCTGTTGAGGTAATAGGCGTCAGCAGGGTCTCCGATCTCGATACCAAAATAGGGCTTGCCAGTCGCGGGATTAAGCCCTTTCTCCAGCTTTGCTGCACGTCCAAGTTGTGTAGACCAATTCCCCTTGCCCACCGAATAGTTGAAAGCCGTTTTTTCTAGCTGACTCAAGGACCTATCCCAGTTCGCGCTAGCAATGAAGCGCTCTTGCGCGTCAGCGAGGCTAATTGTGTCCCCCACATAATAATGATCAGCGGCGCTCGGAGAGCATTGCTTGATCTTCAAGGAGCCGCCCGAACGAAACGCTCCGGCAGGTTCAGTGCCTAGCTGTGCAGGTAGATCAGTAGAATCCTCTTCGGCATCCGGCTGATCCGGGTTTTCTATTTCCGAATGGACTGGCTGATGGGGCGTGCTCTCCGGAGTAGGAACTTGTGAATCCCCAGCACTGGTGGGGAAAGAGGCCTCTACCGCAGGAGTTCCATGGCCGCTCTCATTTGGCAGATCCTGGGCCTTCGCGAGTGGGAGCGCGAAAAGCAGTGCGCAGATTGCGATGAAGCCGAGAATAATAATGAGGACGCGCGCGAACGGCGTCTGTGCATGGCTGTAGCTATGTAGCTTGGCACGGTGTCCAGCGTCGTCCGCTTGAGGCACCTTTACACCTTCCGTGGTTGTTTATCCCGCATCCTTCGAAGAATTCATTATTGTGATTTCTAACGACCAAAATGGGACTACTTACACAACCACTGTTGCATTAGTGCTAAAGCTAATCAAGCAACCCTTATGAATCTCCCACCGGTTTATACACCGCATTTCCGCTGCAGAAAACACGCTGTTCGCAGCTTTGAGCATGTCATAACCCATTTTCCATGGTTAGAGATCGCACTAATGGAGGATGCTGTCTCTAAAATCGCTACCCCCGCTCGTCTGTTCGCGCTAGAGCGAGCACAGGATTAATCCCCGCGTTTTAACCATGCGCAGGGCTTTGACCTGCTTAATCATTGAATGGGAATCAGTAATGTTTATCTAACCCTAGGAATAGCTAGCGCAAAGATTGAGGCTCTGTCAGAGAGAATAAGAGCATCAGTCTTGCGCTGGGCCGACGGGGAAGCTAGTCGCTATTACCCGATCGAGATTTTCAGGTTGAGCGCTGCGGGTTTGGACACGCCGCTGCCCCGTCTCCTTGCCAAGGTGACGGGGCCGTCCGAGAGATGAAGTGGTGTTCCTCCTAGTGATCCTGGTTGCGCTGGCGACGTCGCATTCCGAAGAAGAGGAAAACGGCGCCGGCAGCGATGAAGCACAGTGAAGCCACAAAGGTAGCTATCACCTGAGCACCGGTCATCGGCAAACGTTTGAGTACTCCGGGAAGATCATTATGTGGGGTCCCCTTGTCCGGTCCGCCTGGCTGCTCTGGGTCCCCGGGGGTAGGAGGCTGCGAAGGCTGAGGCGGAGTAGTCGGGAAAGTGGGGATGACGGGCGGATCATCGGGGGTTTCTTTCAGAGAAAGGATCGGAACATAGTCCCAACCCTCAATACCACCCGTTGGCAACATTACGAGGAAAGGTTCAAGCTTCTTGTACTTATGGGTCGGGTCCCCTTGAGGGGCAACAGTTTCGACTAAATACAACCCAATGGGGAGATCCGAAATTTTTGCGAAACCATGCTCATCAGTCATCGCGGAGGCAGTGACTCCGTGCGGCATGAGTCGAGCCCCCTCAGGAGTAATAGCGTCAGCGCGCAGCCGATCAACTGGGTTACGAGGATCAAAACCCAAGATCTGGGTTACCGTGATCTGGTAACCACTAAGCGGGGCTGGAGGCAATTCCTCCGGCTCCACATCGTCGTAGGGATTATCTCCGGTAAGTGTGAAAGTGACATGCACCAATCGATTCGCATCGATCACGGAAATATCCAGATCATCAGTGTTCCCAAAAACTGTTTTCGCTTCAGCTCTAACGCTGATGGGCCCAGAAACACTTTCTGGCAGTACTACGGTCGAAGCACAACCCAGGGTGGCAGCAGCCACGGAAGCGAGGAGCACTCGCTTGGAGAGCCCCCAATGAGTATCGCGGTGATTAGCCATTGAGATTCTCCTCATCATCGTGAGCAAAATGCTCGCTCGGGTAGCCGGATCCATTCGCTTGATCCACGACTTCGTTGTCTTCTTCTGTCTTGGGCCGCCAAGCCCGCGCGAAGAGCCAAGCTAAGAGGATCAAGAGCACAATGATTGCAACCAAGATCGCGGTCATCCACCATTGCCACACGCTGGCCTTAGCTTCTTCGATGCGTTGGGTATCTTCCTTTTCGAGGGGAACACGCGTACCACGCACCAGTAGACGGTGAGTGTTGATGCCATAGGGGGTACACGTCACCAAGGTCACGAGGTCTCGCCCAGCGACGGGGCGCAAATCATCTGTCTCGTCTGGACGGACGACTTTTACCTGGTCGATCTCGTATTTCAACGTCTCCCCCATGACCTGGATGTAGAAGGCCTCCCCCTCATTCAGCTTCGACACATTATCGAAGAGGGTGGCGTTGGCAAGACCGGTGTGCCCGGTTAGTACCGAATGCGTACCTTCACCTCCGACCGGCAAAGCCGAGCCGAAGAGGTGACCAACCCCGTGTTCGAGCGTATGCGGCGCAGTTCCATGCATGACAGGTAAATCCACGCCAATATCGGGGATGCGGAGTCGTACCATAGCTTCGGCTGCATTCAATTGCCCCAGGTACTGTTGATAATCCGTATTATCCGGCGTGATCCTTGCAAGCCACGGGTCTAAAATCGGCCCGCTGTGCAAGTCGTTTCGGTTGTATTCACGGGCGCGCTCCAACGTCTCGGAGCGTACTTCCTGAGGTACTTCTTTCAATACTTCGTCATAGCGAGCAGCAATAGCCGCCTGACGTTGGTTATTGAACTGGGTAGACACTACGGGGTAAAGCAATGCCAGAAAACCAAGTGAGACGAGCACCAGAGTGATAATTTTTCGGCGCTTGTCTGCTATTTTCGCAGCGGACCGACGGTCCTCGTGCGAGTTGCGCTCGGGACCGTTCCGCTCGGCTAATGCCATGGAACTAGGCGAGCCCATACGTTTTCTCCAAACACATTGCGGTAATCATGCTGAGGTACTCAGCAAAATCTAAAACAGGAATAGCGGGATAACTCCGTCAAGGAAATCGGATAATAACTGACGATTTCCCTCACGCGAGCTACCTCGCAGAATCGAGGTAGCTGCGTGCCACTTCCTCACCTAGCAGAGCCTGGGGCTGTAGGTGAGGAAGGTAGTGCACTGCCCGGTAACTTCTGAGGGCTTGCTCTAGGTGCCGGCGGACACTTCAGAGGGCAGTTCCACTCAGAAGATGTTGACGAGGCTTAGGCCTTATGGCTGCTGCGCAGACCATACCAAGCGCCGCCACCGATGAGAGCCAAGCCAGCTAGGACCAAGGCAATGATGCCGGGGCCACCAGTAAGCGGGAGGTTCGGGGAGGTGGACTCGACGTTGGTGATATTAGCCAGGGTCTTCAGGTTGACAGGGGTGGCTTCACCTTCGCCATAACCCAGATCCGCGCGGGTTAGTTCGAACTGAACCGGTTTGGTCAGTAGCTCGTAACCCATCGGCGCTTCAGTTTCCACCAGGCAATAGTGGCTACGGTCAACAAGCTCTTCGTTGTCAGCGAAGTCGGTTACGTGCAGAGCATCAATGGTGAAGGTGCCCTGATCGTCGGTGGTCCACTCGCTGACGCCATTCACAGTGAGAGATTCACCCTCAAGCGTCGGATCCTCAGCGGCACCGGTGCATTGGAACACTTGGAATTTGGCGCCGGACAAAGGCTTATTCGCCTCGTCGACCTTGTTCACCTTGACCTTGCCGAAGTAGGACTTCACCGTGTCGGTGTTGGTGGTGGTGTCATGTTCGGTCGAACCATTGTTGCTGACCACGGTTGCTTTGTTTTCAAGCAATGGCATGCCATCTTCCCCCAAAGGGAGAACCTTGGCGGTGATCTTCACCTGCACCTGCGGAGCTGGCACATTATTACCTGTGATCTCCGTATTCTTCGCGGCGGCAAGCTTCTTCAAACCAACCTCGGTGAATTCCACAGAAACCTGATATTCTTCACCTTCAGTGATGGTAACGGTGTAATCGGTGTTCTCTGTCAAAGCCGGACTGATATTGAGGCCTTCCACAACGACGGTGGGCTTCTCGACTTTGCTGGCGTCAAGATTATCGTTAACCACATACTTGGACAGGGTTTTATCAGCACCCGGCACCGGGATATCACCCTTAATGGTCCAGGTCACCTCATCGCCCGCGTTAGCGCCAGCATCCTCCACTTCCTTAGTCGCCCCAGTTTGGGAGTTCTTCGGGAAGACATTGACGTCGTAATTCCAGCTGCTGCGGTCCTTGGGGTTGGTCATCGGAACGAAGACCAAGAAGGGTGCAGCCGGGGTGATCTGCTTGCCTTCTTCAAGTCCGGTGACAGTCGAGCTGTCCACTGCATCTTCCGACACCAGATACACGCCAACGGCGAGATCACTGAAGGTTGCTACGCCGTCGGGGCCGGTTTTCATGGTGACTTTGGAATCGTCATCAACGGGAGCGGTATCCGCGGTAAGCTTCGCAGCTTCAGCGAAACCATCTGGGGTGTTGAGGGGGTTCGTCAGCGTGACCTTCTTGATGGTGAAGGGAACGTTACCCAAAGGCGTCGCATCGGCTGGAACGGCATCGTCGGGGTTACCGGTACCAGCGGTAGTGGGGTTGTCGTACAGGTACTTGTGAACGACGATCGAACCCGTAGCCGCAGGGTTGATGAGGTGGGCCTGTGCAGCTTCAGCGGTGGTGCTAGCTTCTTCCTGAGCGAAAACAGTCGGCGCGGCCATGGTGAGAGAGAGCGCGAAGATACCGCTCAGAGCCAGCGTGGAGCGAGTGAAACGTGTAGTCATGAAGAAAGATCTCCTATATGAGGCGGTCCAAGGGAACCGAGACGTCCTCGGTAAATAACCCAATGGGAACTATGAACAAATACGGGTAGTACGTGTTTTTCAGGAAAGCCGCGCACTATCGAGGGCGGGGCTTAATTAGCCAACGCGGTCGCGTCATGCTTGTACCTTCCTGTCTATGAGCGGCGACGATTCCGTCGGATATCACTGAGATTCAGAACCAGCATTCCCAGGCCCAACGTGAGTGAAAGGCTGACCCACATAATCGGATTAGCGGGGCCGGTCTTGGGAAGTTCGCCGGTTTGGACATCGGCGATCTGGATCCCAACCGTGGGGGTTGTTCCCCCGGCTTCGACGGTGTCGTTCACGAAGCTGATTAGCGGGGAACTATAAGGTTCCTGGAACTCCAGGCGAGTTCCCTGAGCGTCTTTAACCAGCTTGAAGGGGACTTTGCCAGGCAGTAGCTGATAACCACCTTCTGGTGCCTTGGTCTCTACCAAGGAGTAGGAACCAGGCTTCAAAGTTGCTGTGAAACGTCCACCCTCCCCTGCGACTGGCACAATGGCGACGCCACTATTGTCTGAGGGTTCGATCCGGAATTCCGCGCCGGTCAGTGGTTGGGGGACCACGCCATCGCCGGAAACATAACTGACCTTCTGAAGGAAGATCGCGACCGGTTCGGCTGGTTTAAGCGGGATACATGCGTGGTTATTTTCGGCCCCATCAACGTCTGGGATATCCATGGACACGCTATTGGGCACACCACCTGTAAATGCTCCACCTTCGGCTGCTTCACAAGTCTCCAGTTCGCGACGTTTTTCCGCCGGAACGTTTGCCTTGAGTTTCACCGGCACCGTGATGCGAATTTCTTGGGACACTCCAGCATCAACCACGACCTCCTTAGCGATCGTGAGCTTCTTTCCTGCAACCCATTCGGCCGCAGGAATGGCTGCGGTGAGCTCCCCAATTGATGCACCAGTGGTGGCCGGTGCCTCAATGTAGATGTCGCCGCGCGTCTGCAAAGTATCCGGCAGTTCGACCTGTTCAAAGAGGTTCGGGACGGTCACTGCGGGTGATCCGGGACCGCCACTATTCGTCACAGTAACGGTATAAGTAAGGTCCGCTTCCCCATTCCCGTTCATCTCAACTGCTTCGCCTGGGGATGGCGATTTACTGATAGCAGCGCTCGGGTTCACGATCGTTACGCAGGCATTATTATTTTTGGTGCCGTAAGGCGGATCTTTTTCACCCTCCATCCTCACAGCGTTAAGAGCACCCTTGGGGTTCTCTAGGTTCTCCGGGGTAGCCGAAGCGCATTCAAGTTTCTCCATGTTTTCAACACTGAGAGCCGAGTCTTCGAGGATTAGGAAGACCTCGAGTTCAATGATCTTCTCGCCTTTCGCCGGAATTTCGCCGACAGCAGAGACCGGAATCATCAATGCTTTGGTGTCTGGATCGAGCGTTGCGTCTAGCAGCGTGTCTTCGCCACGAATCTTTGCCGTGGAGTTTTCCACTTTCACCCCTGCTGGGATGCGTAGGGTGTCAACGATCTGACTGGTAATCGGCCCTGCCTTATTGCCGTTATTCTTGATGAAGATTTCATAACGCACCCGAGCCTTCTTTTGGCCGTTCTCTTCGTAGACGGTGGCTTGAGGCTGATCACCAGGAACATCGGGATCTTGATCCGCGGCAGGGCGCTTCACTAGCGCGATACTCTCGTTCGGGCATTCCGCAGTGTCCTGGTTGTTCCCGGGGTTGGGATCCGGCTCAAGACCATTAACCGATGCGGTGTTAGTCCCACAAGCGGGGTCAGAGATGCCAGGGAGTTCACCAGCACCCACAAGATCCGCGACAACGATCACCTCTTTGGAGGCTTGCGGCTCAAGCGGACCAGCGTTACAGGTGAATGCGGGAACATCAATTTCTGGATGACCCTTGTCCGGTTTTTGCCCCACTTCACAAGTAATGTGGCGCGGAGTCATACCGGGCAGGACAAGACCGTTGTTGGGATCAACTGCGGGGTCAGGGGTAGTCGGATCCAAACGCTCCGCTAACGGAACCTTCTTGAGCTCAGCCTTGATTGCTTCACTAACAGCAATTTCATCGCCTCCATGCTGGGCAATCAGCTCTTGGCGCAGTTCTTCTAGTGCTTTTCCATCAACTACGCGGAGGTTCTTGAAGGGGGAATACCAGGCTCCACTCGCGTCCTGCTGTACCGGCAGCGTATCCGTCAAGATGAAACCGGAAGAGGGCATACCGCCAGCGGGTTCCTCATTTTTAACGCGGATACGCCAGAGATAAGACTTCGCATCATTATCACTAATCAGAACGGCGTTATCGAAGCCCGTCTTAGCCACACTGAGATCAGATTTATGATCCGGGCGATAAGAGGTTGCGTCGTTGTTTTCCGAGGTCGGGATCGGCGACACACTGACAAGTTTGATGGAATCAAGCGATTGCAGATTGTCTGGATCAGCGATCTCCAATTGGAATGCCGCTGCGTGAGGCTTGAAAGGATCGGTTGCACGGTTGGTGGCGAACACGAGGTTGCCATTAGGTTCAGTCCAGGCACTACCGTAGATAGCACCGGGACCGGTCGGCATCTTATTGCCGGCTGGGGTGCTCAGGTCCGAGAGGTCAAACCAGTCGATCCTGCCAGCATTGGGACCATCGAGGGTAATCCGCTCGAGTGTCGGCGTGGATACCCCATTTGACCTCAGCTGGTTAACCATGCCATAGGCATATTCACCTTTGGCACCGAGAACATATGTGTAGTCATTCGAATTCGGGCGTGCTTTTGACAGGGTGTAGCCACTGCCCCTCTTTAAGGTGACCGTGCGGGCAACCGCAGGTCGCCCCTCTGCGAGCGGAACACTATATAGGGTTCCGGTACCGGATACCGAAGCATTAGCAACCCAGTACTCGCCATCCAGCGTCATAGTACCGGTGTTGATGCCGCCCTTGACGTCGTCATCTTTAATGCCCTGAAGCTGGCCACGATCAGTAACCTTGCCGGTCTCTGGGTCAATAGACAATAGATGCCCTGCAGGGTATTGAGTTTCATACCCAGTTTCCGGCTTCTGAGAAATTGCCACTAACTGGTGGGTGATGTCATCGTATGCCAGAGCGTTGTAGACCCAGTGAGCATCCGAACCAATTTCCTTCAGACCTGAACCATCCAGCGCGGTGCGGTACAGCACCGACGGTGCAGTGGAGGGCTTGCCTCGGACTAGGTAGGCTTGGGCAATTCGACCAGGAGCCGAGGTCGGAGCATGAGGTAACCGTGGAACGTCCTCGAAATCAAAGGTCGAGTCAGAAACCTTCGAAGCGTCATACCAACTGACACCTTTGTCGCTATCCCAACGCAGTCGAAGCGTCACCGGCTCATAAACATCGACGATGCCATCCTCAAAACCTTCGACGGTGACCGTGAATCCGCCGGGACTATAAGCCCCACGGTTGCCATCGAATGTGAATACCACCTTTTTCGTGGGATCATCTATCCGCGAAAATGTACAGGTACCGTTTGCAACGGTCTGTGGGCAATCCGCAGACCAGACGCTGGTGTCATCGGTATTAATGTAATAAGGACTATCTAGCGGGCCAAGCTCCAAACCCAGGTTTGGGCGACCATAAGCATCGACAGCTTGAATCCAGGAACCATCCCAAAAGCCCGGGGCATATGCGAAGTGCGCGCTCAAGAAGCGGCCTGGGTTAGAGCCAGTACTGCCGCCATCCCAATGTTTGGTAACCTTCCAGCGTTCCGAGGAGTTATCCACGGTGACACCGGGATTTAGGGAGCGAACCCCGGCGGAACGTTCCGCGAAGGTACGAGGAGCTACCGCATCTTCATCCAACTCGGATGCTAACCCTTCATCGCTGGATTCGGGCTCGGCGGTTTCGGGGTCGCGAAGAAGCTCCTCGATCTCCGCAGGGAGTCCGAGGTCATCCCCTGCGGTCGCAGCGGTTGGTTCTTCCGCGGGCTGAGAAATCACAGTGTCATCGACAACATCTTGGGCTTGAGCCAAAGGTAAATTCAAGGCCAAGGCGCAGACGGCCAATAGTCCTAAGGGTTTTTTTACTGAGCCAAAAATAGAACGAAGCGAAGCACTATCTCGCGCTCTAGAGAGGCGGTGTCCCGGTTGAGCGGAGTCAGATTCCTGTCGCGCCACCTTCACACCCTTCCTGGTTACTGCTTAATAATCATGTCGACGTCAAGAATGTGGGAATTTAGTTCCCTCAGACTAAAACGACTGTGTTTTAAGTGTGGGAATAAACAGAAATTGTTGAACAACCGACACCAAGGGGTGCGATCTTTCACCAGTTCCACATAGCCAACATGGATGGACAGCCGAATGCTAGCAGTGTTAACAGTGAAAGCCGTAGCCAGTTGACAGCCCGTGGCAACCGGGTTGAGGTGCCCGTTCCCTTAAGTTTTCCTATAAATGCACGTCAAGCTTGGTAGTTGCTTGCTTAAAACTAACTTAAACTATGATAGAAAGCATAGTAACGGTAGCACCTTTAAAGCCATACAAACCCACAATCCAACAGGGTCCAAACTGAGTTTTAGTTAAGACTATTTCGGCATCCGTCCTTAATAATCACTTCTGATCCCCTATTTCAACAGCGGAAACATAGCGTTCAAGTGGGGACACCTAACTCTTATATTAATCATAGGTACCACTAAAATCGGACATTTTAGGTAGTACGAATAAACGCCTCATTGTACCCATGTTTACATACCGTTGAGGTTGAGGGGATAGTGCCCCTTCCTGTAGCCTCAAACGGTTGTCGCCAGTGTTCACAACATCCAGAAGCAACCGGAAGAAGACAGCGCCCGATCAAGCATTGGTTGGTCGGGAGCTACGGCGAAATTATGCTTCCTCCGGCACACACGATGCCCACGATGATGATGTGCGGCCGCCCGATGGGACGTGCTTCCTCTCTCCTGGCGCATGCCCATAGAATCCTGAAATATGCTTCGGCTTGGCAGCGTGGGCGTCGCAGCTTAAGCACCTGAGGTAGCTCCTTAGAGGGACAGAGCAAGCATCAATAGCCGCGGAGAGCTAACAACGGCAGCGCTCCTCCCCGCGCCCACTTCGGCGCACTACCAGGAGATGGCACCAGAGGTAGATCCGATAGGAAGGCACACAAACCGCATATGGCACCCAAGTGCCTTAGTCCCCTCTGCCTTTTAAATAGCTGGAACCTCTACTGGGGTACTTGGCTGCGCTGTGGGAGCATCGCAATATCTTAAACAAACTCGTAACGCCGGTCCCACCACCCCCGGCCCCCGAAACGCCAACAGCCTCCCACCCACCGCTAAGAAGCGGTAGAGGGAGGCTGGGAGCGTTAGGTCTAGCTTTAGTCAGCGAGACGCGTCGAAAGAATCTTCAAGTGATTACTTGATGATCTTGGTAACGCGGCCGGCGCCGACGGTGCGGGAGCCTTCGCGGATAGCGAAGCGCAGGCCTTCGTCCATGGCGACGGGCTGGATGAGCTCGACGGACATCTCAACGTTGTCGCCGGGCATAACCATCTCGGTGCCCTCAGGCAGGGTCACAACACCGGTAACGTCGGTGGTGCGGAAGTAGAACTGCGGACGGTAGTTGTTGAAGAACGGGGTGTGGCGGCCGCCTTCGTCCTTGGACAGGACGTAGACAGAACCCTCGAAGCTGGTGTGAGGGGTGTAGGCGCCCGGCTTACAAACAACCTGGCCACGCTCAACGTCTTCGCGCTTGATGCCGCGGAGGAGCAGACCGCAGTTGTCGCCAGCTTCGGTGTAGTCCAGCAGCTTGCGGAACATTTCGATGCCGGTAACGGTGGTGGTCTGAGCCTTCTCCTTGATGCCGATGATCTCGACATCTTCGTTGACGTTCAGCTTGCCACGCTCGACACGACCGGTGACCACGGTGCCGCGACCGGTAATGGTGAAGATGTCCTCGATGGGCATCAGGAAGGGCTTGTCGGTCTCGCGCTCCGGATCCGGGATGGACTCATCGCAAGCCTTCATCAGTTCGACGATGGACTCGGTCCACTTCGGGTCACCTTCGAGGGCCTTCAGAGCGGAGATGTGGACGATCGGGGCGTCCTCGTCGTAGTCCTGCTCGCCGAGCAGTTCGCGGATTTCCATCTCAACGAGCTCGATGATTTCTTCATCGTCGACCATGTCGCACTTGTTGAGGGCGACGAGGATGTAAGGAACACCAACCTGGCGAGCCAGCAGCACGTGCTCACGGGTCTGCGGCATCGGACCGTCAGTGGCGGCAACCACGAGGATTGCACCGTCCATCTGAGCGGCGCCGGTAATCATGTTCTTGATGTAGTCGGCGTGGCCGGGAGCGTCAACGTGTGCGTAGTGGCGCTTCTCGGTCTGGTACTCCACGTGGGAGATGTTGATGGTGATGCCACGTTCCTTCTCCTCAGGCGCCTTATCAATGGCGTCGAAGGCGAAAGCCTGGTTCAGTTCCGGGTAAGTATCAGCAAGCACCTTGGTAATGGCCGCCGTGGTGGTGGTCTTACCGTGGTCAACGTGACCGATGGTGCCGATGTTTACGTGCGGCTTAGTACGCTCGAACTTAGCCTTTGCCACTGTATGTCCTCCTGGACTTCGTGGTGGCTACGACTTTCGCAGCCACATATGATTGACAGTCATCATTGGCACATGATCTTCAGGTCGAACACAACCAATGATAGTTGCACAATGTGCCAGCGACATGATCCTAGATTTACAACGCCGTTTTTTCAAACTGCGGGCACACCAAAAGCACATCTCCGCTCCAGCATAGACGCACTTCGGTTCAAACACTGCATCCACTACCCCACCCGCCCCCATAAAACTGCAGGTCAGCGCGGCCAATAAGAAACTCAATCAAGAAGACCCACGATCCCCCCACTAGGGTCCCCCGTTAATCCTTAAAGTCGCAGCCCAAGCCCAAGAAACACAGCTTCCCTACGCTCCCCGACAGGTGTGGCGTTTTACGCACTCAGCCTACGCGGTAATAAAAGTCACGTTCGGCACCGAAACGCTACGCCATGCGCCCCGCAACGCACGCCCAACAACACGCCACACAAGCCCCCTACAAGCCCCTCAGAGCGCTATAGGCGAGCGCTAGGGCCGCAACAAAGCCCCACTCTCCCCGGCGCATCCGCGCCCCACAAAGAAGCCACGTGCGGCATAGAGAAAGCCCCCTGAAACCCTCCCCGCGCTGTGCGGGAGGTCCAGGGGGCTGTTCTCGGGTAAAGCTACATCTTTTTAAAAGATTTTACTTACCGGTGCGCTCAGCAATGATCTCGGCGGAAACGGAGGAAGGAACCTCAGCGTAGGAGTCGAAGACCATGGAGTAGTTGGCGCGGCCCTGGGTCTTGGAACGCAGGTCGCCAACGTAGCCGAACATCTCAGACAGCGGAACCTTGGCCTTAACCAGCTTGGCGCCGGCGCGATCTTCCATGGCGTTGACCTGGCCACGGCGGGAGTTGACGTCGCCAATCACTTCACCCATGTATTCCTCAGGGGTGGTGATTTCCACGGACATGACCGGCTCCAGCAGAACCGGCTTGGCCTTGGCGACGGCTTCCTTCAGCGCCTGGGAACCGGCGATCTTGAAGGCCATTTCGGAGGAGTCCACTTCGTGGTACTGACCATCAAGCAGGGTGGCCTTGACATTCACCAGCGGGTAACCGGCGAGGTAGCCGTACTGCATGGCGTCCTGAATACCGGCGTCGACGGAAGGAATGTATTCCTTCGGCACGCGGCCACCGGTGACGGCGTTCTCGAACTTGTAGATCGGGGACTCGCCCTCTTCCAGTTCGTCGGCATTCGGAGCGTAGGGCTCCAGGGAGATGATGACCTTTGCGAACTGACCGGAACCACCAGTCTGCTTCTTGTGGGTGTATTCCAGCTTCTCGACCGGCTTGCGAATGGTTTCGCGGTAGGCCACCTGCGGGGCACCCACGTTTGCCTCAACCTTGAACTCACGGCGCATGCGGTCAACCAGCACGTCGAGGTGCAGCTCGCCCATACCGCCGATGACGGTCTGCCCGGATTCTTCATCCAGGTGCACGGTGAAGGTCGGGTCTTCTTCCGCCAGCTTTTGAATGGCGGTACCCAGCTTCTCCTGGTCGGACTTGGTCTTGGGCTCGATGGCCACCTGGATCACCGGATCCGGGAAGTCCATGGACTCCAGGATGATGGGGTTAGCAGCATCGCAGAGGGTATCACCGGTGGTGGTGTCCTTCAGACCAATGAAGGCGTAGATATTGCCGGCGAGGGCCTCATCAACCGGGTTTTCCTTATTAGCGTGCATCTGGAAGAGCTTGCCAACGCGTTCCTTCTTGCCCTTGGTGGAGTTGGTCACCTGGGAGCCCGGCTCAACGCGGCCAGAGTACACGCGGACGAAGGTCAGCTTGCCGAAGAAGGGGTGCACGGCGATCTTGAAGGCCAGTGCGGAGAAAGGCTCATCCACGGAGGGCTTGCGGGCGATCTCGGTGGACTCATCACCCACGGCGTGGCCGTGAACTTCGCCGATGTCCAGGGGGTTCGGCAGGTAATCAACCACGGCGTCGAGCAACGGCTGAACGCCCTTGTTGCGGTAGGCGGTACCGCAAAGCACGGGGTAAACCTCGGAGTTAACGGTCAGCTGGCGGATCGCAGCCTTGATTTCCTCGATGGAGAGTTCTTCGCCACCGAAGTACTTGTCCATGAGCTCTTCGGAGGACTCGGCGACAGTTTCGAGCAGCTTCTCGCGGTACTCGGCGGCCTTGTCCTGCAGATCAGCCGGGATTTCTTCGATGGTGGGCTCGGCGCCCGTGTCGACCTTGCCGCGCCAGGTGATGGCCTTCATTTCCACGAGGTCAACAACGCCATCGAAGTCGTCTTCGGCACCGATGGGCAGCTGGAGAACCAGCGGCTTGGCGCCGAGGCGATCGATGATGGTCTGCACGGTGTAGTAGAAGTCCGCGCCGAGCTTGTCCATCTTGTTGACGAAGCAAATACGCGGGACGTCGTACTTGGCGGCCTGACGCCACACCTGCTCGGACTGCGGCTCCACACCTTCCTTGCCGTCGAAGACGGCAACGGCGCCATCGAGCACGCGCAGGGAGCGCTCAACTTCGACGGTGAAGTCGACGTGGCCGGGGGTGTCGATGATGTTGATCTGGTTACCGTTCCAGAAGCAGGTCACCGCGGCAGAGGTAATGGTGATGCCGCGTTCCTTTTCCTGTTCCATCCAGTCGGTGGTCGAGGCACCATCGTGGGTCTCGCCGACCTTACGGTTGATGCCGGTATAGAACAGGATGCGTTCAGTGGTGGTCGTTTTACCAGCATCGATGTGGGCCATGATGCCGATATTGCGGACCTTTTTGAGATCCTTAAGCACTTCTTGTGCCACGGTTGTTACCCCAACTTAATTCGTTGTGTCCGGGCCATACGAGGTGTTCGATCACCAAAGCCCGATACTAGATGTGTTATTTCTTCGTCAATCTTGCCATGAGGGCGCGGTTGCTGCTGGCTGTTGCTGCTGGCTGCTATGCCTTGCGGCTGTTGCCGTGCGGCTCCTGTGCCTTCAGCGTCCTCATCCTCAGGGCGCGGGATGTGTCGCGTCCCCAGCGCCGGGATTCCCAAGGGAGTGGCCCCGGGAGGGAAAACTCCCTGAGCGGAAGTATCCCCGGAGGGTACGACCCCAGGAGAGAGCTCCCCAAGAGGAAAGCTCCCCAGCGGGAATTACCAGCGGTAGTGAGCGAAGGCGCGGTTGGCTTCAGCCATCTTGTGCGTATCTTCGCGACGCTTCACAGAAGCACCCAGACCATTCGAAGCATCCAGGATTTCATTGGCCAGGCGCTCAACCATGGTGTTCTCACGACGCTGACGGGTGAAGGTCACCAGCCAACGCAGAGCCAGGGTGTTGGAGCGGCCGGGGCGAACCTCAACCGGCACCTGGTAGGTGGCGCCACCCACGCGACGGGAGCGAACCTCGAGGTCAGGGCGGATATTGCCGAGAGCCTTTTCGAGGGTGCCAACCGGATCGGTGCCGGTCTTCTCACGGCACTTTTCCAGAGCGCCATAAACGATGCGCTCAGCGGTGGACTTCTTGCCGTCCAGCAAAACCTTGTTCACCAGCTGGGTGACAAGTTCGGAACCGTAAACCGGATCCTTGATGATCTCGCGCTTCGGAGCTGCAGACTTACGCATTGATTACTTCTCCTTCTTCGCGCCGTAGCGGGAACGAGCCTGCTTACGGTCCTTCACGCCCTGGGTATCCAGGGTGCCGCGGATGATCTTGTAGCGCACACCCGGGAGGTCCTTCACACGACCGCCGCGAACGAGCACCATGGAGTGTTCCTGCAGGTTGTGACCTTCGCCGGGAATGTAGGCGGAAACCTCGATACCAGAGGTCAGGCGCACACGAGCGAGCTTACGGAGAGCAGAGTTCGGCTTCTTGGGGGTGCTGGTGTACACACGGGTGCATACGCCACGACGCTGCGGGGACCCCTTCAGGGCCGCGGTCTTCACCTTCGCGGACTTGTCGTGGCGGCCCTTGCGGACCAGCTGCTGAATAGTGGGCATGAACCGTCTTTCTTGTTGTTTTGACGCCCAACGCGCATTTTCCGCGACGCAGACGTAGAACCTTGAGTTTTATTTAGCTGCCCGTTGTCCTTCTATCACGCTCAGCCACCCAAACTTCAAAGGTTTTTAAACGTGCGTAACCCAGTCGGCCGCTCTCGCTGGCTTACTGGGGAAAAATCGGGCTTCCCACCATCTAGACGTGGGATCCGGCTAAGAGTACCGCAGTCACACCTGATCACCCAAATCACACCCCCACTACCGTCCCCTCAGGTTTCCCGAGGCTTCCCCGAGGCTTCCCCGAGGCTTCGCCGAAGCTTTACCCGAGTTCGGCGGGCCCACGCGGGGCACATATATATAAGTATCCGCGCGCACGGCCCACGCTATGCCACGCCACTAAGAATGCTTGGCGCGAGTAGCCATAACAAGGACCCACATACCCCCATAGCGTGTACGAGTGTACGTGCTAGAAAATTATCCTTGCAGCACCAGCCCCCTTCTGCTACCCCCGCCATTTGCGCAGCGCTCATACCCCGGCATTGCGACCACTTAGTGGAGATGTGGCCACCCTCCCTGCCCGGAGTAATAGTTTCTGCAGGATATGGACACTTATCCAACCCCCGAATGTGACCTAAAACGCCTTGTCGGCAGTATCCGTGGTGGTAGGCTTCAGCTCACAGACCCACACGTAGTAAACCAACATCTACTACGTGGATTGGTGTTGTTTTCCATCCGTCTTTTCATTGACAACATTTCCTTAACCTCTTGGAGGCATATATGTCCCGTACCTATCTCATCACCGGCGCCGCTAGCGGTATCGGCAAGGCCACGTCCGAGCTCCTCCAATCCCGCGGCCACAAGGTCATCGGTGCCGACCTACAGAACGCCGATATCAATGGCGATCTCTCCACCCCGGAAGGCCGCCAGAACCTCATCGATGAGGCCACCAAGCTTTCCGAGGGCCGCCTCGATGGCGTCATCGCCAACGCCGGCATCCAATTCCCGAAGCCCATCACCTTGAAGGTGAACTACTTCGGCGCCCTGGCCACCCTCGAAGGCCTGCGCCCGCTACTGCTCAAGTCCGATGCCCCGCGCGCAGCGCTTACCTGCTCCATCGCCTCCCTGCATCCGCAGGATGAAGAGCTCATGAAGGCTCTGGAAGACCGCGATGAAGAAGGCGCCGTCAAACGCGGTGCCGAGCTGGAAGAAATGGGCCAGTCGGATGCCTATAAGAACTACTCCTGCTCCAAGAAGGCCATCGCCAAGTGGATGCGCCGCGCAGCCCCCTCCGAGGATTGGGCTGGTGCCGGCATTCCGCTCAACGCCATCGCCCCGGCTGTAGTTACCTCCCCGATGACCAAGGATCTGGTCAATAACCCCGAGGGCCGCAAGCTCCTCGAGGAAACCACCCCGATGCCGCTGAATGGTTGGATGGATCCGGAGCAGGCCGCCAAGCTCTTCGCCTGGTTGGTCAGCGAAGAAAACACTCACCTCTGTGGTCAGGTCATCTTCATCGATGGCGGCTATGACGCTCTCACCCGTGGTGATTCGACCTGGTAAATACTCAAACGATAATTTTTTGCAAACAGAGCAATTGATTATCGCAGCGAATTAACCCCTAGCCTCCCCTATTTGAGGGAGGTCTAGGGGTTTAATTTATTCCCATTTTCCAAATGTACAAATGTGCACAGTTGCGACGTAATTTCCTGCCATAAGAAACGTATTTTCATTTAGATAGGCCACCCATACCTAATTGACCTGCAGAAATGTTTCTTTACCGATTAATACGTACGTACATCCAACCTTCGGATGATGCCTTCCTCCGTCGAAGGTGACCCATTCAATTTCTTCTTGTGAGCAAAATCGCTTCCAATACGGTTAGGCATATCTTCCCAACTGCCATTAGGCTGGCCTTGCCTGTACCCAATTACGTGACCCTGCAGGCTCGTCTTGGAATTTTTGGCGTTCCTGGTCTGATTAGGACCCCTCTATATATCCGCCCCACAGAGACGAATTGGTCACGATATTTACTGAAGTTCTCTGGGAGGAGAAACATTCCATGATCGTACGTCGCTGCATTACCGGTGCCGCAATTACCGCCCTGGCCGCAACTGGCCTGGTGGCTTGCTCCGGTTCTGAATCCGACTCTGGTGATTCCACCAAGACGGAAACCTCTACTACCACCACCAGCACCGCTGCTGAAAAGGAAAGCACCTCGGCTAAGACTGAAGCTGACGGCGAAGCCATCAGCATCACCGACGTCGAAGGTCGCACCGTTAAGTTCGACAAGAAGCCCGAACGCATTGTCCTGGCCGAAGGTCGCGGAGTGTTTGCCACCTCGCTGCTAGACAATAAGAACCCGATGGACAAGATCGTTGCCATCGGCACCGACCTGAAGGGCAATGTCCCGGACTTCTACAAGAAGCTCGTTGACACCATCCCCGAAGCCAAAGACATTCCGGAAATCGGCAACCTGAAGAAGGGCGACGTCACCGTCGAAAACCTTCTGACCTTCAACCCCGATGCCCTGGTTATGTCCACCGACCAGTACAAGGCTGCCCAGAAGGCCGGCACCCTTGAGCAGATCGAAAACTCTGGTCTCAAGTACGTCGTTACCGACTTCCGCCAGCACCCGCTGGAGAACACCCCGAAGTCCGTAAAGGTCTACGGCCAGCTGTTGGGCAAGGAAGATAAGGCAGAAGCCTTCCTGAAGGATTGGCAAGGCACCCTTGACGAGGTCAAGGAAAAGGCCGCCAAGATGAGCGACAAGCCCTCCGTCTTCGTCTGGCGCGCAGCAGGCCTGAAGGATTGCTGCTCCACCTGGAACAACGCCAACATCTCCGAGCTGGTTAACTTCGCTGGCGGCGACAACGTCGGCGACGCCATCCTGGATGGCGAAGCTGGCGACCTGACCCCGGAGAAGGTCATCGAATTGCAGCCCAAGTACATCATCGCCACCGGTGGCGACTGGGGTGCTAAGAAGAAGGACGGCAAGACCCCGGCCTACGCTGCATCCGGCTATGACATTGATTCCTCCACCGCTTCTGCTTCCCTCGACAAGCTGCTGGAAAACCAGCCCGGCTTCGAGCTGCTGGAAGCTCCGAAGGAAGGCAACTTCCACGCCATCTGGCACCAGTTCTATGACTCCCCGATGAACTACCTGGCCCTGCTGCAGATCGCGGCATGGATCAACCCGGAGGAGTACAAGGACCTCGACATGCAGAAGAAGTGGGATGAAGCCCACGAGAAGTACATGCCTTTCGGCGGCGAAGGCACCTTCTTCCTCAGCCAGAACTAATACGTGACGCAGAAGGAAACTTCTCCAAGCGTGTCTGATCAACAACGCACCGTAACCCCGGATACCCTGCAAACTTCCGCAGTGGTGCCCGGGGTTCCCGGTGTAGGCGATCTGGTCAACGAACACCGCCGCACCGTTCGTCACCGCTGGCTCATCATTGGTGGCCTGATGGCTCTAGCGCTGGCATCTTTCTTTGTCAGCACCATCGTGGGCGCGATCGACATCTCCGTCAAGGATGTGCTCTTGGGGTTCCTCAACCCCAGCTCGCTTGACGATCAAACACGCACGGTTCTCTTTAAACTCCGTCTACCGATGGCTGTTATGGCCCTCTTGGTAGGCATGCTGCTCTCCCTCGCGGGCGCGCAGATGCAGACAATCCTCTCCAACCCGCTGGCCGAACCCTTCACCCTCGGTGTTTCCGCAGCCGCCGCTTTCGGCGGCGCAAGCTCGATCGTGTTGGGCTGGACAATCCTGGATCAACCGCAGTTCAACCTGGCCGCCATCGCCTGGATTTCCTCCATGCTAGCCTCGTTGATCATCGTTGGTGCCGCCATTTGGCGTGGCGCTAGCGCAGAAACCATGATCCTTTTGGGTATTGGCTTGGTTTTCCTCTTCCAAGCCATGCTGGCACTGATCCAATACCGCGCCACCGCTGAAGCTTTGAGCCAGATCATCTTCTGGTCGATGGGCTCACTCACCCGCGCAACCTGGGTGGGTAACGCGATTATGTTCGCGGTATTGCTGATCTCCATCCCGATCTTCGTCGTTTTGTCGTGGCGTCTGACCGCGCTGCGTCTCGGTGACGCTCGCGCAGCTGCCATGGGCATTAATGTCAAGCGCCTGCGGGTCAGCGTGCTGATCCTGGTCTCCTTGATCGCCGCTACCACCGTGGCCTTCACCGGCATCATTGGCTTCGTTGGCCTGGTTGGCCCGCACGTTGCTCGCATGTTGGTAGGCGAAGATCAGCGCTACTTCCTGCCAGCTGCTATGGCCTCCGGCGCTGTGATGATGTGTGGTTCCCACGCCATCAGTCTGATGATCAACCCCGGCCTGGCCATCCCGATTGGTATTGTCACCGCCATTGTCGGCGTGCCCTTCTTCCTGACCATTATCTTGACCCGAAAGAGGGCCTTATGGTGAGTAAGACGTCGACTCAAACCCCAAAGACTGTTGAGCTACAGCTCAATGATCTCAAGATCGGCTACGGCCGCACCACGATCATTGAGGGCTTTAAGGCCAACCCCATGGGCGGCGGGCGGATCGTTGGTTTACTGGGGCCAAATGCTTCCGGTAAATCCACGCTGATCCGCACCATCGCTGGTGTGCACCCCGCTAGTGCCGGTTCCATTGATCTTTATGTTGACGGCGCTTTGCTCAACCCAAAGGAACGCCGCAAGGCCTGTGGCTATGTGCCGCAGGACCTGCCCACCGCAGCGAGCCTCACCGCTTTTGAAACCGCGCTGGTTGCGGCTCGCCGTACCACCAGTATGGATCCGGTAGATCGTACCGCTGAGATCTTCAATGAATTGCAGATCGGGCATATTGCGCAGCGCTACCTCTCGGAGCTTTCCGGTGGTCAACGGCAGCTGGTTGCCGCTGCTCAGATGTTGGTCGGTAACCCTTCACTGATGTTGCTCGACGAGCCCACCTCTGCGTTGGACTTGCACCACCAGCTCTTCCTTTTGGAAGTGCTGCATCGCCGCGTCATCAAGGACAACACCTTGGTGCTTGTGGCCCTGCACGATATCAACCTGGCTGCTCGCTATTGTGATGAGCTTTTGGTCATGCGCCGCGGTGCGGTGCTTGCCCAGGGCACGCCTCAAGAAGTGCTCTGCTCCCGGTTGATTGATGATGTCTACCAGGTCAATGCCGAGATCCTTGATCACCACGGCACCCCGGTTATGACTCCGCTTCGCGAACCTTCCTAAAGGTCTAAGAAGCACCAACCTTAAACTCCTCAACGGCTTTCGCCGCTGAGGAGTTTTTTGTTGCCTGCCAAACAGAACGATGGTGCGGTGCCCCTTAAGCTATTACCCCAGGGGCACTGCCCTGAAACTGCTAGTTGAGGCGTTCCAGCTGCATATATGTCGGCAGGTAAGCACACTCTGGATGGCAGCCCACGGCTGTAACCCAATCACGAGCACCAGCAAGCTGGCTGGCGTCAAGGATCTCGTGTTTGACCTGTACACCAGGAAAGTGAGCCCGGCAGACTTCATCCAAGGCACTACTTAGGCTCTCCGCAAAGCCGCCGCGATCTATGTCAGCGGTTTCATAGCACACTGCCACATCTATGCACCCGGGCTGAGTGGCAGAGCTCCCGTGCAGGTAATTCACACCAATCCAGGCGACACCATCGAGCACAACGCCTCCTAAAGCTTGGCGGAGGGCTGCGAGGGCAAGTGCGCGATCCCGAATTGCTTCACGCCGTGCCCCTAAAGCCCGGGGCCATAGGCATGGCAGCACAGTGGAATGAGGTTCATCCACGCCATTGTCGCTCTCGCCAGCGGTAGCTGGCGTTGCTGATCCTTCGCTCACTTCTGCTGAAGCTGCCGCGGAGTGCAACAGCTCAATCGGATAATCCGTCGAGGAATCAACGCCGAGGGCATCAAGCACATCGCACACATCATGGAGGATGCTGCCATAAGGGGCTCCTTCATCCACCACGATGCTCATCAGTGGTCGATCAATGGAATCACCCAGCACGGAGGCGCTAGTAGGACGGAGTGCACGCACAGTGCTCTCACCTCGACCAGCCCAGGCATCAGCTGATAGTCCCCAGGTGGCTAAGGACTCCCAGATCATCGATGGGGATGTATATGCCACCAGGGTTGCCGAATCATCAGTGGAGCTTTCCTGTTGTAGTTCAGCAATCACTTCTGCAGGCGTGAGATAGCCGCCGTAGTGGATGCTGCGATCTACAACTGTTTTACCTGGTACAAATCGGCGGGCTTCAACAACTCCGCTATCTGAATCTCGATGCAGAACAACCGGAGTTTGGCTAAACGTTGCCGGCGAAGAATCCCTGCACTTATCCGCATAGGAATCCGAATACTCTTCCCCACTCGCCGCTGGAGGCAGTGAGCAGGAAGGAAGAAGCTCGGCAATAAGTGGGATCCGATACAGAATGATTGGGGCTTCCTCTGCATCTATTTCGTGGATAGTGGAGGGGAAAACACTGTGGACACGAATAGTGCGGAAAATTTTCCGGCAATCAATGCTGCTCCCGAAAACCGTAGCGAACTTTTGGGCACGCTCGATGAGGTGCCCGAGCACTTCCTCACTAAATAGCAGATCCTCAGCGAGAATATGCAAGGTGATAGACGTAGTGTGCGTCGTTTCTCCCTGCGGTGTGGATACCTGTTCTGGCTCTCGGTTTCGCGTCACGCTATATGCCAGCCGGCCATATGCGGAGCTGCTGGAACACCGATCGGGGTTCTTTTCCAACTGCTCTGCATATTCCTGCGTGAGCTGCCTTAAGACAGAGCCGCTGTAGTATTCGCGAACTGCAAGAGCAAGCAGTCCCAAGGGTTCTGCCAACGGCCAGTCCGGGATGTGTGCTGAGAGTGCCTCTCCGACTGCGGTTTCACCAAGATCCTTGGCGTATGCCAGTGAAGCTTCGGGACTATAGTCATGGTTTCGCCCTGAGTCGGAGCCTCCAGCTAAGGAAGCATCGCTAAAATCCACGACAGCGAACGTGTGCTCGCTAAGGGTATCTCCACTTAGCCGCAGGTTTTGGTGATACACATACTGCAGCGCCGATTCATCGCGGGGTGCACCGGCCAGCAGCCACTGGATGTGCGTGTATTCGCGCTCGATTAGCTCCAGCGTGTTTGCGCAACCGCCGGCAGATTCAATGCGAATGCGGTGTGGGGAGCCACCGGGGGCTACGGACATCCCCTTCGAGTGGCGTGGGATAGCTAATCCGCACGTCCACGCCGCAACCCCCATCCAGCGCAGATAGTTAATCGTCATCATTACACAGCAAGGCTAGCTTGTTGGGGCACAGTAGAGCGTCTGAATATTCTCCTGCACACCAGGCCAGTCTCGCTCACCGATCACATCAACGTCTGTCGTATTCCGCCAGCTCACGGGATGCGAGGAAGCATAGCAGTGCGTACGAGCTGTCACGCGATTGCCGCGACCTCCACCGGCCTCAATACTCTGTGAGTTCGGCGCCACGGTTATCCACGTTCCCACGCCAGTTTGACGATTTCCCCAGAAAGCGGAGAGATCAACCCGCACGTTAGCATGGAAGTTCCGACAGTTGTTCCTGTACCAAAAACCATGCGCTGACACGTCGCTGCCAGATTTGTGAGGGTTCTCAGCATGTCCAATCGGGCTACAGATATGGAACGATGGGGTTGCCCGGAAATCGTCCGTCGGCCTTTCAATGCCGATGTACGATTCCTCAACCAGGGCATCTGGAACTTCCATGGGTTCAAAGCCCTCAAGGATAGCTCCGGAAAAAGTGGATTCGTCAACCAATCGCCACTCGGTAGCAGGATTTTGGTTGATAGTTGTGGCGTAGGCGGGAACTCCCACTACGCTTGTGAATGCGGCTGCCAATGCCGTTAGAACAGAGATACTTGTTAGCCGACGCATAAGAACTCCTTGAAGCCTGGGAGGTCGATACTCCGAACCGGTTTGCGGTCCAGCATGTCTATTCATGCCACTTGGTCATCGGAGGTTAGCCAGGCTGGCCAGCCACTAAGGTAACACTATGAGATCTATAACGCAATACCCTTCATAACATTTTTTCACGTGCGGGTCCTAGCACTGTGAACCGAGAACGTTTTCAAGAAATGGCTCCTTTGGATGACTGATATTGCATAGGCTGCCATAGAAAGAATCACCCCATAGGGAAATCTCCTTGTTGCGCGCTGCAGCGGCATAGTGACCAGACCTCGCTATGCTTCACCTGCCGAATTTGCCTCTCCTCGAGCGTCTAGAAATGACTTGGTCCGGCGGATTTTACTGGCTTTTCATGGTGCGATGAGCTACTCCGCCTACGCTATAGACCGTATCTGTGGACCCGTCGCATCCTTGACATGCTTGTCTTAAGTAAACCTACGCCACTGGTTTTCGCCTGTTGATTTCTTAGCGTTGTAGAAGCTAAATATCCCGCGCTCAGTACGGTCAATTGATTCTATGAGACTCATGATTATGCGGAGAGCAGTGTCCCTAGTGTTTCCCTGTTACCTCTGGGAATGATACGTCTATAGCATGAAGTAGACCCGTTTTTCTCTGTAAGTGAGCTTCAGGAACAGCTTCCTCCGTGAATCAACAGCCATATGGGCCGCAAGGAAAAGTTTTTCTTGCATGCCCTTCTAAGGCACCACAGAATAACCAGACAGTACGCTTACGCCTCTGTTACAAGCACAGTCCCTCTTACAAAGATGGAACCTCTTGAGTTGCGCGGTTGTGGCACAGTATCCCGGATAGCTCACGTGTAGGGGCAGAAGAGAAATGCTCTAATGCCCAGATGATGAGCCCTCGTGTCTGGAATCTCCAAGTGAACAGTAGACTCGGATCCGTACAGCCGTGGATGAAAACCCAATTGCTGGGCAGCAGCCTGGACTTGCTAGTAGATTCGGCCAATATCAGTCCCTGGGAAAGCAATTACGAAATGCGATTCTCGAAGGTCGAACTAATCCAGGTTAAGGCGACCCCCAGAGCGAACCTCCCCAGTAGATAGGCGTAACGGGGAAGTCTCAACGTGAAATCCGGAGGAGCTAAAACCCTTCGACAGTGCTCGAGCTATATGCAACCCAAGCGCTAATACGCGCGTGTTAAACCTTGGATAAGCGCACCAAACACTTACTCCCAATAACTAAGGGGGATGTGCGTTGACAAGCCCGTCACCATAGATCTGGCTTCTACTTGGCTCAAACAGATCCTGGCCGAAGGTCGGTAGCAATAGCAACGCGCCCCGCTGCTCTTGCCCGACAAGGGGGCGAAGAACTGCGGGGCGCGTATCTGCTTCTTAGCTAGCTATTGCCACAGTAGCTTTTAGAATGCATCCTCCAGCGGAACGGAGGCGCCGGTGAACTCACCGAAGCTATCGTCGCCGCCATAAATCGAATCCGTGTAGTTGGAAATCGCATATGCGGCGGAGCGGGCAGCTTCCGTGGGCTTAACGGAGATATTGCGGTAGCGGGAGATACCGGTACCGGCCGGGATCAGCTTACCGATGATCACGTTCTCCTTCAGGCCGATGAGCTTATCGGAGCGCTTGTTGATGGCAGCGTCCGTGAGCACACGGGTGGTCTCCTGGAAGGAGGCGGCGGATAGCCAGGACTCCGTAGCCAGCGAGGCCTTGGTGATACCCATGATCTCGGAGCGCAGCTCGGCGGGCTGGCCGCCAGCCTTGATCGCTTCGGCGTTGGCCATCTTGGCTTCGGAGAGATCCACGAGAGTACCGGGGAGGAACTCGGTGGAGCCAGCTTCGATGACGGTGCCGCGGCGCAGCATCTGACGGATGATGATTTCGATGTGCTTGTCGTGAATAGCCACACCCTGGGCGCGGTACACGGCCTGCACTTCATCAATCAGGTGCTGTTCCACACCACGGCGGCCCAGAACCTCGAGCACATCGTGCGGGTCAGCGGGGCCGCGAAGCAGGCGGTCGCCCACCTCAACGGTGTCGCCTTCACGCAGTGCGCGTTCGATCATGGCCGAGGGGTTGGATTCCATCGGGCGGCGGACCATTGCCAGGCCCTGGCGTTTCGAAAGCTTCTCGTACACCACGTCATCCGAACCATCGTCCGGGGTGATGGTTAGGGTGTAGAAGTTGCCTTCGTCTTCCAGGTGAATCTTGCCGGCAACAGAGGCGATCGGAGCACGGTTCTTCGGAACGCGGGCTTCGAAGAGCTCCTGGACACGCGGCAGACCACCGGTAATGTCGCCACCGACACCACCCTGGTGGAAGGTACGCATGGTCAGCTGGGTACCAGGCTCACCAATGGACTGTGCGGCCACAATACCGACGGCTTCGCCGATATCGACGAGGTGGCCGGAAGCCATGGAGGTGCCGTAGCACTTCGCGCACACACCGGAAGGAGTCTGGCAGGTGAGCACGGAGCGCACCTTGATCTCAGCAACGCCGGCTTGGACGAGCTCGTCGATATTGACTTCGTTGAGGTCAGAACCAACGGGCATGATGACATTGCCATCAGCATCCTTGGCATCAACGGCGAGCACACGACCTGCCACGGAGGTTTCCACCAGACCGTGGCGGGTGTAGCCGGTGACCTTGCCTTCGGCGTCCTTGGTGGGGACAGCAACCGGCACGCGCACACCCTGGCGGGTGCCGCAGTCGTCTTCGCGAACGATGACGTCCTGGGCCACGTCCACCAGTCGACGGGTGAGGTACCCGGAGTCGGCGGTACGAAGCGCGGTATCGGCCAGGCCCTTACGGGAACCGTGGGAGTTGTTGAAGTACTCGAGCACGGAGAGGCCTTCACGGAAGGAGGTCTTGATCGGGCGGGTGATGTAATCACCCTTGGAGTTCACGACCATGCCCTTCATGCCGGCTAGGGTCCAGATCTGGCGCATGTTACCGGCGGCACCGGACTTCACGATCATGGGGATCGGGTTGTCATCCGGGTAGAGCTCTTCCACGGCCTTACCGACAACGTCGGTGGCGTCCTTCCACAGTTCGACCAGGCGGTCATAGCGTTCACGTTCGGTGAGCGCACCCTGCATCCAGAACTTCCGCTCGATCTCGCGAGCTTCAGCTTCGTAGTTGTCGAGGATTTCATCCTTGTTCGGCAACACGATCACGTCAGACATGGAGATGGTCACACCGGAGCGAGTTGCCCAGTAGAAGCCAGCGTCCTTCATCTTGTCCATGGTTTGAGCCACGGTGATCATCGGGTAGGTCGCCGAGAGTTCGGTGATCACGTCACCGAGCAGGATCTTGCCGGAACCGCCACCCTTGCGGACCATAACGCCCTCAAGGTAGGGGTAGTTCCACGGCAGCAGCTCGTTGAACATGATGCGACCCAAGGTGGTGTCAGCAAGCCAGGTTTGGCCTTGCTCCCAACCATCCGGGAACTGCTCAGCTTCAATGTCCAGCGGCGGGCGCAGGTGAGAGATACGCACCTTGATGGGAGCCTGCAGGCCAAGTACGCCACGGTCGCGGGCCATGAGGGCTTCCGCGTAGGAGGAGTACACGCCCTGTGCCGGCTGATCTTCCGATGCCGGGGTGTAGCGGCCCTGGCCACCGACTTCATCCTCGCGCTTATCCATGGTGAGGAAGTACAGACCGGTCACCATGTCCAGACGCGGCATTGCCAGCGGCTTACCGGAGGCCGGGGAGAGGATGTTGTTGGAGGCGAGCATCAGCACGCGGGCTTCAGCTTGTGCTTCTGCCGAAAGCGGCAGGTGCACGGCCATCTGGTCACCGTCGAAGTCAGCGTTGAAGGCTTCGCAGGCCAGCGGGTGCAGCTGAATGGCCTTACCTTCCACCAGCACCGGTTCGAAGGCCTGGATACCCAGGCGGTGCAGGGTAGGTGCACGGTTGAGCATCACGGGGTGCTCGGAAATGGCTTCTTCAAGCACATCCCACACCTCGGGGCGCTGACGTTCCACCATGCGCTTAGCGGACTTAATGTTCTGCGCATAGTCGTGTTCCACCAGGCGCTTCATGACGAAGGGCTTGAAGAGCTCCAAGGCCATGAGCTTCGGCAGACCGCATTCGTGCAGGCGCAGCTGCGGGCCGACAATAATCACGGAACGACCGGAGTAGTCGACACGCTTACCCAGCAGGTTCTGGCGGAAACGACCCTGCTTGCCCTTGAGCAGGTCGCTCAGGGACTTCAGCGGACGGTTGCCAGGACCAGTGACCGGGCGGCCACGACGACCATTGTCGAAGAGAGCATCCACAGATTCCTGCAGCATGCGCTTTTCGTTATTCACGATGATCTCGGGGGCACCGAGTTCGATCATGCGCTTCAAACGGTTGTTGCGGTTGATCACGCGACGGTAGAGGTCATTCAGGTCGGAGGTGGCGAAGCGGCCACCATCGAGCTGCACCATCGGGCGAAGCTCCGGCGGAATAACCGGGATGCAGTCAAGCACCATGCCGGCCGGGTCATTGCCGGAACGCTGGAAGGCAGCAACCACCTTGAGGCGCTTAAGGGCACGCATCTTCTTTTGGCCCTTGCCCTCGTTGATGATGGTGCGCAGTTCTTCGGCCTCAGCGTCGAGGTCGAAGTTGCGGATCAGGGTTTGGATAGCTTCCGCCCCCATGCCGCCATCGAAGTAGTCTTCGTAGCGATCGACGAGTTCCGAGTAGAGGGTGTCGTCGATGATCATCTGCTTCGGCGCAAGCTTGACGAAGGTCTGCCAGATTTCTTCTAGGCGTTCCACTTCGCGCTCAGCGCGTTCACGGATGTGCTGCATTTCCTTGTCGGCAGCGTTTTGCACCTTGCGGCGCGCATCTGCCTTAGCACCGGCGGCTTCCAGCTCAGCGAGGTCTTCCTCAAGCTTGGCAGCGCGGTCGGCGATTTCGGATTCGGCATCAGCTTCCACGTCCTTCTTCTCCAGCAGCATTTCTGCTTCCAGAGTGGTCAGGTCGCTGTGGCGGGCCTCTTCATCAACGGAGGTGATGATATTGGCCGCGAAGTAAATGATGCGTTCCAGATCCTTCGGCGCCAGGTCTAGCAGGTAGCCAAGGCGGGAAGGAACACCCTTGAAGTACCAAATGTGGGTAACCGGGGCGGCGAGTTCAATGTGGCCCATGCGTTCACGACGCACCTTGGACTTGGTGACCTCAACACCGCAGCGTTCACAGATGATGCCCTTATAACGGACGCGCTTGTACTTACCGCAAGCACACTCCCAGTCGCGGGTAGGACCGAAGATCCTCTCGCAGAAGAGGCCGTCCTTCTCGGGCTTTAAGGTTCGGTAGTTAATGGTCTCCGGCTTTTTAACCTCGCCCTTGGACCAGCGGCGAATGTCGTCGGCAGTGGCAAGGCCGATGCGGAGCTCGTCGAAGAAGTTGACGTCGAGCACGTAACTCCCTTTCACCCCCGGCTCATTCCGGGGGATCGTAGCTAGATAAGAAGGTGTGGTCGGGATCTAAGGGTTACTTAGGCGATATCCGCATCGGAGCGTTCATCGCGGGATAGGTTAATCCCCAGTGAAGCACCGGATTCGAGGTCATCCTCGTCCGTGCCAGAAAGCTCCATCGGGGTGCCGTCGGCGGAAAGAACTTCCACGTTCAGGCACAGCGATTGAAGTTCCTTGAGCAGCACCTTGAAGGACTCAGGAATACCCGGATCCGGGATATTGTCGCCCTTCACGATGGCTTCATAAACCTTGACGCGTCCGACCACGTCATCGGACTTGATAGTGAGCAGCTCCTGGAGGGTGTAGGCGGCGCCATAGGCTTGCATGGCCCACACCTCCATTTCACCGAAGCGCTGACCACCGAATTGGGCCTTACCACCCAGCGGCTGCTGGGTAATCATGGAGTAAGGACCGGTGGAACGTGCGTGAATCTTTTCATCAACCAGGTGGTGGAGCTTCAGCATGTACATGTAGCCCACGGACACCGGGAATTGGAAGGGTTCACCGGAGCGGCCATCAAAGAGCTTGGCCTTACCGTTTTCATCAACCAGGACGTCGCCGTCACGGTTGGGGCGGGAGTTCGCCAGCAGGCCAGCGAGTTCCTCATTGGAGGCACCGTCGAACACCGGGGTGGCGGTCAAAGAACCAGCCGGAACATCATAAAGTTCCTCCGGCAGGGTCTTCAGCAGCTCAGCGTTCTTCGGGTCTTCCGGATCAACCTTCCAACCAGCAGCAGCGAGCCAGCCCAGGTGGATTTCCAGGACCTGACCAATGTTCATACGACGCGGCACACCGTGGGTGTTCAAGATGATGTCCACCGGGGTGCCATCAGCCATGAACGGCATGTCTTCAGGCGGCAGGATCTTACCGACAACACCCTTGTTGCCGTGGCGGCCGGCGAGCTTATCACCGTCCTGGATCTTGCGCTTCTGAGCGACGTACACGCGGATCATCTCGTTGACGCCCGGGGCGAGGTCATCGTCATCTTCGCGGGAGAAGCGACGAACACCAATCACCTTGCCGGTTTCACCGTGCGGCACCTTCATGGAGGTGTCGCGCACTTCGCGAGCCTTTTCGCCGAAGATGGCGCGCAGCAGGCGCTCTTCGGGGGTCAGCTCAGTTTCACCCTTCGGGGTGACCTTGCCGACCAGGATGTCGCCGTCACGAACATCCGCACCGATGCGGACAATGCCGCGCTCGTCGAGGTCCTTGAGGACATCTTCGGAGACGTTCGGGATTTCGCGGGTGATCTCCTCGGCACCAAGCTTGGTGTCGCGGGCATCAATTTCGTGCTCTTCGATGTGGATGGAGGTAAGGATGTCTTCCTCGACCACACGCTGGTTGAGGATAATGGCGTCCTCGTAGTTGTGACCTTCCCAGGGCATGAAAGCAACCAGGAGGTTGCGGCCCAGCGACATTTCACCATTGCAGGTACCGGGACCATCGGCGAGGACCTGTCCGGCCTCTACGCGGTCACCGATCTCCACCAAGGGCTTCTGGTTATAGCAGGTGCCCTGGTTGGTGCGCTGGAACTTACGCAGCATGTAGGTTTCGCGGCGGCCTTCATCGTCCATCACGGTGATGAAGTCGGCACACACATTTTCCACCACACCGGCATTGCGGTTAATCAGCAGGTCGCCGGCATCATAGGCGGCGCGCTGTTCCATACCGGTACCCACCAGCGGTGGTTCGGCACGAACGAGCGGCACAGCCTGACGCTGCATATTCGCACCCATGAGGGCACGGTTAGCGTCGTCGTGTTCCAAGAAGGGAATCATGGCGGTAGCCACGGAGACCATCTGGCGCGGGGAGACGTCCATGTAGTCGATCTCATCGCCATTGACGACCTGAATATCACCGTTCTTCACGCGCACAACGACGCGCTCTTCGGCGATATTGCCGTCCTTGTCGATCTCAGTATTAGCCTGAGCAACCGCATAGCGGTCTTCTTCATCCGCGGTCAGATAATCAATCTGATCGGTGAGCTTGCCATTTTCTACCTTGCGGTAAGGGGTCTCGATGAAGCCGAAGGGATTCACGCGAGCATAAGAGGACAGCGAACCGATCAGACCAATGTTCGGGCCTTCCGGGGTCTCAATCGGGCACATACGGCCGTAGTGAGAGGGGTGAACGTCACGGACTTCGATGCCGGCACGCTCACGGGAAAGACCACCGGGGCCAAGGGCCGAGAGACGCCGCTTGTGGGTCAACCCGGAAAGCGAGTTGTTCTGGTCCATAAACTGCGAGAGCTGCGAGGTACCGAAGAACTCGCGGATCGCAGCGGAGACCGGGCGAACGTTAATCAGGGAGGTCGGGGTAATGGATTCCGCATCCTGGGTGGTCATGCGTTCGCGCACAACCCGCTCCATGCGCGAAAGGCCAACCCGGACCTGGTTCTGAATAAGTTCACCAACGGTGCGCAGACGACGATTACCAAAGTGGTCAATATCGTCGGTTTCCACCGGAATAACTTCACCAGTCGGCGAGGTCATGGTGCGTTCACCGGCATGCAGGCGCACGAGGTATTCCAAGGTGGTGGCGATGTCTTCCTCGGTGAGGATCATCAGACCGTCGTGGTCACCGCCCAAGCCCAGCTTGCGGTTGATCTTATAACGGCCGACCTTGGCTAGGTCATAGCGCTTCGGCCGGAAGAAGCTATTGTCCAGCAGGGATTGCGCAAGGTCACGCGTGGGCTGCTCACCCGGGCGTTGCTTGCGATAAATCTCCAGCAAAGCAGCGTCGGTGGATTCCACCCCGTCGCTTTCCAGAGTGGACATCATAAGTTCGGAGAAGCCGAAGCGTTCCTTAATCTGCTCAGCGGTCCAACCAAGGGCCTTGAGCAGCACGGTCACCGGCAGACGACGCTTACGGTCGATGCGCACACCAACGGTGTCGCGCTTATCGACGTCGAATTCCAGCCATGCACCGCGGGAAGGAATAACCTTCACGGAGTGCAGCGGGCGTTCGGTGGACTTATCGATCGTCTGATCAAAGTACACACCGGGGGAACGCACCAGCTGGGATACGACGACACGTTCGGTGCCGTTGACAATAAAGGTGCCCTTTTCGGTCATCATCGGGAAATCGCCGATGAATACGGTTTGGGACTTAATTTCTTGAGTGTCGTTGTTAATGAACTCCGCGGTGACATACAGCGGAGCGGAGTAGTTAATATCTTTGTCTTTGCACTCGTCGATGGTGTTTTTAACATCCTCGAAGCGCGGCTGAGACAAGGACAGGGACATATTGCCCGAATAGTCCTGGATGGGCGAAAGCTCCTCCAGGATGTCCTCTAAACCACTGGTAATACGGGCGTCCTCACCGAGCTCTTCGCGTTGACGTTCGCGCCACTCGGTTGTGCCGACTAACCACGCGAAAGATTCGCGTTGCAAGTCGAGGAGTCCCGGTACTTCAATGGGCTCAGTGATTTTCGCAAAGGAAAATCGCTTCGGAGCCCCGGGGATGTCGGCCACTGACTTGGTCTGGCGGGAGACTGCCAAGATGGGTCCTTCCAGCACCTCACGCGGGCGACGACTCCCTGGGCAGGAATCGCCGAATCCGCTGGTAAACAAGCATTCTGTCTGCTGTGGGATGACCTGCCCCCAGATAGCACAAAGTCACCTTGTCAAATCGATCTTTTCGCAGATCGTTGATCAAGGTTTCCTGCACACCAGAGACGGCTCCCAGCGCAAAGAGACAGCCTATACCACATCTCTCAGGATGTAAAGCATCCCTTGAGGGCAGCTGCCTGGGCGCTCCCCTATCCGCGGGCAACCGCGGCGCGCCATGTTTTCGTATATGTCTTTTTAATTTTCGCGAGCGGGGCCGTCTTCGCTCAATGTAGCTTAAAGCTGCAACTTAGCTGATAATGACACGCAGTGCCCACGCGGATCAAATAGCGAACCCTCAAGCAGAACAACCACCTGTGCAGTGCGCTGCTGAGTGTACACCACTATAGGTTCAGATTTCAGGGTTCCTGCCAGCGCTTAAACGCGGCCTCGGAAGGCCCCTACTAGCGCCAGCAGCGTTAGTACCGCACCTATACCTAGCAGCGCCCAACCCCAGATCTTTACCGTTTCTGCCTTGGGTAACTCTGCTGCATGCGCCAGGCGCTGCGCCACCGCCTCTTCAGTTAATTCACCGCGGAATTTCAGCACATCTTCGCGGGGCTTGGCGTCCTTGGTGCCATAAAAATCGTGGACATCTTCCTCAATATTTATGATGACCCCGGTTGCTGCATCCACATATAAATCTCGCGTTCCGGAGTGGAATAAGAAGAGCTCTTCGCCATCAATCTCGGTGCTGGTGAAGAAATTTTGGTAGTGCTCATGCACATTCTGCGCCTTAATATCTTGGCGGTAGTGCATCACCTGGCGGCCATCATGCTCCTCTTCGCCAATGAACTCGGCTGTCACTGGGGCACGCAGTGTGTCATCAAGTACCGGGTAGGCCCGCTTTTCAGGGTGTAAGGGGAAGTGCATCCACAATGCCCCTAGGGCTTCTGGAGCGGAGGTGGAGGGCCCCACCAGCTGGTCGCGCACGGTCAGTGGTTCTTGAATTTCCGCACTCCCGCGATCCAGGTTCAGGTTCCATACGGTTGCGGAGATCAGCCGGTCACGGTCTTCTTGATAGGAATCCCGCAGCAAAGAAACTCCAACGTTCTCGGTCACATTATCTGCCGAGGCTGGGTCCTGCAGTTGCACATGGATCTGTCGCGTGACGGGGCTAGTTAGTATCCGCCCATCGCTGAGCAAACGGGTCTTTGCCTCGGGGTCGACCAACCTGAGCGTCACATCCGCGGGTTCGAGTGGGATCCGTGGATCAGCGTGGATGAGTTTGGGGGTCAACAGGCCGGCAACCATCAGGGCTACGCCGAGCCCAACGAGCAGCGCGGAGAACACACGCGAGCGAGGCAGCATGGCCGATAGTCTACCTTCCCCCTCTCCTGGCACCCCTCGGTGCTCCCCCTCGCAACCTCTCCCGCACCCCCTGGCCCCACCACATCTCCCCAACCCTAGCCCCGCCCCGCCCCTCGCACTACCCGGAAACGCAAACAAACCCCCAGCCTAAGCTGAGGGTTTGAGAGCTGAAGTAAATGAAATTACTTGAGGGAGACCTTGGCGCCAGCTTCTTCGAGCTTAGCCTTGGCAGCCTCAGCGTCATCCTTGGAGGCAGCTTCGAGGATAGCCTTCGGAGCGGACTCAACCAGTTCCTTGGCTTCCTTCAGGCCCAGGCCGGAAACGATTTCGCGGACAGCCTTGATCACGCCGATCTTCTTGGCGCCGGCATCTTCCAGAACGACGTCGAACTCGTCCTTCTCTTCAGCGGCCGGAGCAGCTTCGCCGCCGGCAGCAGCAGCAACGGCAACCGGAGCAGCAGCGGTAACTTCGAAGACCTCTTCAAATTCCTTCACGAACTCGGAGAGTTCGATGAGGGTCATTTCCTTGAAAGCCTCGATGAGCTCGTCTTTGGTGAGCTTAGCCATGGTGACGTCCTTTCTTTGTTCCTCAAGCCCGCACTCATTGCTTCTGCGCTAGGCACTTTGGCGCTAGGCGCTTCCGCACAAGATAGTTGTCGGGGGCGGTGCTTAAGGATAAATGTGTTGTTGAAACGTGGGTTTTGCTTAAGGCAGGTGCCTTTAGGCTTCCTTCTTCTCCTGCAGCGCAGCACCGAGGCGCGCCACCTGGGAAGCGGGAGCGTTGAACAGGCCAGCAGCCTTGGCCAAGTTGCCCTTCATTGCGCCAGCCAGCTTGGCGAGAGTGGTCTCGCGGTTGTCCAGCTCAGCGATGGCCTTGACCTGGTCGGCGGACAGCGCTTTGCCATCCATGTAGCCGCCCTTAACGATGAACTGCTTATTCGCTTCCGCGAACTTCTTCATCGCCTTGGCAGCGTCAACAGCTTCGCCCTTAATAAAGGCAACAGCGGTCGGGCCGGTCAGCATATCGTCAAGACCCTCGACGCCGGCATCCTGTGCCGCCAGCTTCAGAAGGGTGTTCTTGGCGACGGAGTACTGGACGTCCATGCCGAGTTCTTTACGCAGTTCGGTGGTTTGAGCCACAGACAGGCCGCGGTACTCAGTGAGCACAACGGAGCTTGCCTCTGCGAACTTGGTCTTCAGCTCTGCTAAAGACTTTTCGTTCTTCGGGTTTGCCATTACTTCGCCTCCTTCCAGTCTTCTTCTCATCTGTCCGCCGCGGTGCTTTAATCACGCATGAAAAAAGCCCCGCGTGCAAGAGCACTGGGGCGCTTCAACCTCACACTTTTGCGGTATTCCGCAATAAGTCGAGAAGATGTAGCTTCAAAGTGTCTCCTGCGTGGGCCGCCCTGAGATCAGGGACCTTCGAACCTCATGGAGGTTGACCGACGGTCTTCGGTGAAACTTGAGCTCAGCCGCGCTTTCACGCAGCTGTTCAAACTTCTGTGAGGATATTACACACTCCACCTAAACCCCGCAAGTCCGCGCGGGAAGTGGAGCTTTATTCGAGATCGGGTGGCTAAGCCCCAGCAGTTATTCCTGCACGGTGTGCAGGTGTCTGGGGAGTGCCGCACGTGGATAAGAAAAACTCCTTACCTGCGAATAGGCAAGGAGTTCGTTCTTTGAGGAGGTCTTAGGCCTCTTCGGTGTAGTTCTTCACCACGTGGGTGTCCACCGGGATGCCGGGGCCATTGGTGGAAGAAAGGGTGATCTTCTTCAGGTAGATGCCCTTGGAGGAGCTGGGCTTGATGCGCAGCAGCTCGTCGATCAGTGCACCGTAGTTTTCGGCCAGAGCCTTGGCATCGAAAGAAGCCTTGCCGATAGCGGCGTGCAGGTTGGAGGCCTTGTCAACACGGAAGGAGATCTTGCCGCCCTTGACTTCGGTGATGGCCTTGGTGACATCGGTGGTCACGGTGCCGGTCTTGGGGTTCGGCATCAGGCCACGGGGGCCCAGCACGCGGGCCACGCGACCAACCTTGGCCATCTGGTCCGGGGTGGCGATGGCGACATCGAAGTCGGTCCAGCCGCCCTGGATCTTCTCGATCAGCTCGTCGGTGCCCACCATGTCGGCGCCAGCAGCTTCTGCTTCGGTGGCCTTTTCGCCAGCGGCGAAGACGACGACCGTCACGGTCTTACCGGTGCCATTGGGCAGGGAGACGGTGCCGCGAACCAGCTGGTCGGCCTTACGCGGGTCGACACCCAGGCGAACGGCGACGTCAACGGTGGCGTCGTAGTTCTTGGAGGAGGTGTCCTTGACAAGCTGTGCTGCCTGGATGGGGCTGTAGACGCGGCCCTTATCGATCTTGGCAGCGGCTTCCTTATAAGCCTTGGAGTTCTTGCTCATTGAAGAGATTTCCTTAATCTGTTCGGGAATCTTGTGGTGTTGACGGGCCGAAGCGGGCCCTGCCACGAGAAAAGTTTTTAGCCTTCGACGGTGATGCCCATGGAGCGAGCGGTGCCGGCGATGATCTTCGCGGCGGCATCGATGTCACGAGCATTGAGGTCTTCTTGCTTGGTCTTGGCGATTTCCTTGACCTGTTCCATGGTCACGGAGCCGACCTTGTTGGTGTGCGGAACACCGGAGCCCTTTTGGATACCAGCGGCCTTGAGCAGCAGCTTGGCGGCCGGCGGTGTCTTCAGCTTGAAGGTGAAGGAGCGATCTTCGTAGACGGTGATTTCTACCGGGACCACATTGCCGCGCTGGTTTTCGGTGGCGGCATTGTAGGCCTTGCAGAATTCCATGATGTTGACGCCGTGGGCGCCCAGGGCCGGGCCGACCGGCGGTGCCGGGTTGGCCTGACCAGCCTGGATCTGCAGCTTAATGAGGCCGGAGACCTTCTTCTTCGGGGCCATTATGTATTCCTTCTTCCTGGTTACCGGGGAGCATATTCTCCGCCGTCCGGATGCTGGGTGCCGCTACTGAGTTCATCTCAGATCTTCACGTAACCCGGCCACCGGGGATGAAAAGTATGAGTTGCGCTTTAGGCGCGAGGATCGATCCTACAGCACCAGCCCGCCTTAGGGCTAGTTGATCTTCTCTACCTGATCAGCGGTGAGTTCCACGGGGGTTTCACGGCCGAAGATGGACACCAGCGCCTGAATCTTGCCGGTGTTTTCATCAATATCGGAGATCGTGGCGGATACGGATGCCAGCGCACCGGTGAGGATGGTGACGGCTTCGCCGACCTGGAAGTCGATGTGGACCTTCTTGGGTGCGGCTTCTTCCGGCATGGCCACAACCTTCTCGCCTTCGGCGTTCACGGCGGCCTTCTCGCCTTCCGGATCGCTGACCTGCGGCATGAGGAATTTCGCCACATCGCGGTGCTTCACGGAGGTGGCGTGGCCTTCAGAACCAACGAAGCTGGTCACACCGGGGGTGTCGCGCACCACGGAGGAGGAGCGGTCATTAATATCCATGCGCACCAGCACATAGCCGGGCAGCAGCTTGCGCTTAACGAGCTTGCGCTTGCCATCGCGAATTTCGGTGACCTGCTCGATCGGCACCACGACGTCATAAATGGAGTCTTCGACTTCCAGGGTTTGTGCGCGCATATCAAGGTTGGTCTTCACCTTGTTTTCATAGCCGGAGTAGCACTGGATGATGTACCACTGACCAGGCAGCTTCTTTAGCTCGCGGGTGTATTGGCGCAGGCGTGCGCGGTATTCCGCATCGG
This sequence comes from Corynebacterium spheniscorum, assembly GCF_900113445.1. Taxonomy (GTDB): domain Bacteria; phylum Actinomycetota; class Actinomycetes; order Mycobacteriales; family Mycobacteriaceae; genus Corynebacterium; species Corynebacterium spheniscorum. Next base: position 45,112 of record NZ_FOPJ01000001.1, on the reverse strand, counting down.
AGTCCGCCTTTTCTTCAGTGGCGTCTCCCTCAGCGGCTTCACCGTCAGAGGCAGCGGCTTCGCCTTCTGGAGCGGCTTCGGCGTCAGCGGCTTCGGCGTCAGCGGATTGAGAGCTGGGGGTTTCTTCTTCGCTTTCGGTGGAGCCGGAGAAGGTGGGTTCCTCAGTCTTGGTGCCTTCGCTGATCTCCAGGTCGGCTTCTTGGACCGGTTGTTCCGTGATGGGGGTGTCTTCGCTCATGCTTGCTCCAAAGGTGTGTGTATTCAATAAATGATCCCGCCGTGCCCCTGGTTTTTTAAGGTGGCTTCGGCGGGATAGTAATTCTGTTAAGGGCAGTCTAGCTACTTGGTGAGAACCTTCTCAACTCCCATGCTGGCGAGCAGGTCCACACCCCACACCAAAACAGTGATGGTGATGAGGAAGGCGAAGACCACCAAGGTGTAGGTCACCATCTGCTTACCGGTGGGCCACACCACCTTGCGGATCTCGGAGGCCACTTCCGGCAAGAAGCTGGCAACACCGCCACCGGGCTTTTCATCATCGATACGCACCGGGGTGTTCTTTTTGGTGTAGGTCGCGGTGGAAGTCGTGCTGACTCCGGCAAGCTGGCGCTTACCAGTAGGTCGGGCAGCGGCCGGCTTCGGCTGCTTATTTTCGCTCACGATATCCTCCGTGCAGTTTCAGATGCAGACTAGGCAACTATAACAGAAAGCCTCGCTCCCCCAGGCGTGTGGGGAAGCGAGGCACTGTACTTTGCAGGGGCGACAGGACTTGAACCTGCAACCTGCGGTTTTGGAGACCGCTGCTCTGCCAATTGAGCTACGCCCCTATGTGGTGACACCCTACCAGCAGCAGGGCCCGAGTTGAAGAAAAGCACCATCTTCGGTGAGTGAAAATGGCGCCCATCTTTTACCTCAGTAGCGATGGCGAGAATTGAACTCGCGACACAGCGATTATGAGTCGCTTGCTCTACCACTGAGCTACACCGCCACGTGTTCTATCCGCCCTATAAAGCGAAGAAAACAACAGAGCCCCCTAACAGAATCGAACTGTTGACCTTTTCCTTACCATGGAAACGCTCTACCGACTGAGCTAAGGGGGCTTAGCTTGAACCCCAGGCCCCGGCGTGGGGCGCTGCGTTGAAGCCTCACAAAGATTAACCCACATTCTCCAAACACGCCAAATCGCCAGCGTATCAATGGTTTTTGGGCATAAGTTTCCGAGATCTCGCGCCTGAAACTAAGCGCGCGCGGCATAACGCCCGCACATGGTGAGGGCATGCCTCGCCTGGATAGCCCAGGCACCCGAGCTCGAGAATGCAAAAAGAGCCATTGCTTTCACAATGACTCTTTTGGTGCCAGGTGCTGGATTTGAACCAGCGAAGGCAATGCCGGCGGATTTACAGTCCGCTCCCTTTGGCCGCTCGGGCAACCTGGCGTGCGCCGCTTACTCTACTACGAAACCTAGGGCTCCAAGCAAATCAGTGCGACTAGCTGCGAAAACTATCCGACCCGACTAATCGTGTACTTGGCCAGATGCCGCAGCGCAGCGGTGGTGCTGTTATCCGGCAGCGCCTCGAGCTGCTCCTCGGCGGCGGCGAGATAGCGGTGCACATCGGCCAAAGCACGCTGCCGCCCCTGGGACTGCACCAGCAGCCCCAAAGCGCGCTCCACATCCTCATCCTTTTCCACCGGGCCAGTAAGCAGCCCGCGCAACTCCTCCCCCACCGCGGAATCTTCTGCTAAGGCGTAGAGAACAGGCAGGGTGAATACCCCCTCACGCAGGTCAGTACCTGGGGTTTTACCGGATTCCTTGGGGTCGGAGAAAATGTCGATAATGTCATCGACGATTTGGAAGACCATGCCGATATTCCAGCCGAATTTTTGGAGTGCCTTCACATGCTCCGGCTTGGCCCCGGCGTGCAGCGCGCCCAAATACCCGGCAGAGGCAATGAGCACCCCGGTTTTCTCCGCGATCACCTTCATGTAGTGATCCACTGGATCGCCTTCACCAGCGCCAATGGTTTCGCGCATCTGGCCGGTGACCAGGGTGCCGAAGGTTTCAGAGAAGTGTAGAACCGTGTCCACGCCCAGCTGCGACATGAGGCGGGAGGCGTGGGCGAGGAGAATGTCGCCGGACAAGATGGCTACCGAGTTACCCCACCGCAGGTTCGCGGATTCCACGCCGCGGCGGCGTTCTGCCTCATCCATCACATCATCGTGATACAAGGTGGCTAGGTGGACGACCTCCACCACCACGGCGGCGCGGATGACGGAAATGTCTTTGGGTTTATCCCCGTATTGCGCGGCGAGCAGCGCAAACATGGGGCGGAAGCGTTTGCCACCAGCTTTGGCGAGGTGAAGAACTTTATCGACCAAAAAGTCTTCGGACTGCTTGAGTTCCTCGCGCATCAGGTCCTCGACGCGGGTCATACCCTCGTGGATGTCCTGGGTGAGGGTGTCATCGCCGAGGTCGACGGATCCGCCGGCGATCCCCACAGCGGTGCCGGGACGCCGGCGTGTGGTACGACCGTTGGTCATGTGCGTTTCCCTGTGTCCTTCGCGTTCCGATGAGACGTGGACCCACGCACCACTGATGCTGTCGCGTTGCAGTGAGGTGACCATTCAGTGCGGGGGCCGATGAGCAATATCGTGTTTAACCGTAGTCCACAAACCCCCAAGGCCCCACTTAGGGGGCTAGAGGTGTCACAATGATGGCTGTGACTAAGCCTAGGAATGAATCTCAAGCACCGCAGTTCGCGGGCAACTTCGACGCCGAAGATGGCCACGTGGTGGATGTTGAGGTGTTAATTATTGGGGCTGGCCCAACTGGGGCGGCGGCCGCGATTCATGCTGCACGCAGTGGTTTTGACACCCTCATGGTGGATGCGGCGGAATTCCCGCGCGATAAAACCTGCGGCGATGGGCTCACCCCACGGGCGATTCATGAGTTGGAGTCTTTAGGGCTCGCCGAGGAGATCACCAGCGGCTACCGCAACCGTGGCCTGAAGCTGCATGGCTTTGGGGCTTCGGTGACAGCACCATGGCCAGATAGTGCTTTTGGGGCGGTTGGTTCGGCCATGCCGCGGAAGACATTAGATCAACTGATTGTGGATGCGGCGCTGCGCGCTGGGGCGCGGCTGTGGGATGGTACATATGCGCAGGCAGTGCGTTTGGGGGATCGTGGGATTGAAGAAGTAAGTGTGAAACGCGGTGCCCGACAGGTGTGTGTGCGGCCCAAAGTGGTGTTGGTGGCGGATGGGGTGCGCTCTACTTTTGGGCGGATTTTGGGGCGCACCTGGCACCGCGGGGAGGTGTATGGGATTGCGGCGCGTTCTTATTGCAGCAGCAGTTTCCACGATGAACCGTGGATCCATTCGCACCTGGAGTTAAGGGATGAACTGGGTGTGATTCAGCCTGGTTATGGTTGGATTTTCCCCTTGGGTAATGGGGATGTGAATCTAGGCTGCGGGGCATTATCTACTGACCGTCGCCCAGCGAAGGTGAATACCAAGAAACTTTTGCAGCACTATGCCGCCCACCAACAAACTGAGTGGGAGTTGGGGGAACCACGGCTGGTGACGTCTGCGATGCTGCCGATGGGTGGTGCGGTTTCGCAGGTATCAGGGCCGAATTGGGCGCTCTTAGGTGATGCCGCGGCCTGCGTGAATCCGCTTAATGGCGAAGGCATTGACTATGGCATGGAAACCGCGCGGCTGGCGGTGGAGTTAATTACCGACAACATTGGGGACGCACGCAGCTGGTCGCGCTTGACCTTAAAGGACAGTTGGCCGGCATTATTGCGCGAACGCTATGGCAAAGCCTTCTTATTGGCGCGCACCTTAGCCCGCGCGCTGACGCACCCGAAGTTTTTACCGGCAGCTGGGCCGCTAGCTATGCGCGGGCCCTTAGGCGCAAAACTCATGCCAGCGGCAGCGCGCCTGATGGGCAACCTGGTGACCCCGGAAGATGAGGACCTGGTGGCCCGCACCTGGCGGGCTAGTGGGCTGGCGATGGGCAAACTTCGCCGGCACAGTCCCTTGTGGAGTTAGCTTTGAGGTTTGGTGGCGGAATGCAGCGCCACAATCCCGAAGTTGAGGTTCTGCCAGCCGCAGTTTTCCCAACCGCACTCATTAATGGCACGGGCGAGTTTTTCCTGACCCGGCCATTCGCGAATGGAGTCCGCTAGGTACTCATAGGCATCCGGGTTGCTGGAGACCAGGCGCGCGAGTTTAGGCAGCAAGCGCATTAAATATTCTTTGTAGAGGTGCCCAAAAAGCGGAACCATCGGGGTGGAGAACTCAGCGACAGTGAGCCGCCCGCCGGGTTTGGTGACACGGGCGAGTTCTTTAAGCCCGGCGCGATAGTCGTGAATATTGCGCAACCCATAGGAGATGGTGACGGCATCGAAGCTATTGTCTGCAAAGGGGAGCTTCATGCCATCGCCGACGACTTTGGGGACTTGGCGGTGTTTGCCGGCAGCTAACATGCCGCGGGAGAAATCGCATGCCACGCACCAGGCCCCGGAGCGAGCGAGCTCTTCGGTGGAGACTGCGGTACCGGCCGCAAGATCGAGGACCTTTTCGCCGGGTTTGAGATCCAGCCTTTCGCGGGTACGGCGACGCCAACGCCGGTCCTGTCCGAAGGAGAGGATGGTGTTGGTGATGTCGTATTTTTGCCCCACGCCATCAAACATGGTGGCGACATCGAAGGGTTTTTTGTCCAGGGTTGCCTTTGACACGGCGGCCAGTCTAGTCCGCTGCGGGAATCATCGGGGGATGGCTTCGCCGCTTGTGGTCAGCGAGGACAGCGCGGTAGTGCTCTACTACTTGTTCACCATAGCGCCCCCAGGTTTTATGCGCCACAGCGCGGCGGCACTCTAATTTCATCTCTTCCAGGTCAGGGTCTTTAAGGATGCGGTGTGCGGCGACCTGAAGGTGATCTTCGAAGGTTTCAAGCGGTAAGAGGTCACCGGTGACCCCGGGGTTAATGAGGTCAATGGGCCCACCGGCGTAGGGGGCGATGACGGGAATGCCGCTGGCATGGGCTTCTTGGACGGTTTGGCAGAAGGTTTCATACTCGCCGGGGTGGATGAAGAGATCGAGGCTGGCATAGGCGCGGGCTAATTCTCGGCCTCTTAATTCACCCATGAAGATGGCGTTGGGGAGCTGTTCGGGAAGGACATCTTGAAGTGGGCCGCTACCAATGATGATCACTTGGATGGTGGGGTCATCATCGAGGTGGCGGAGGCGGTGGACTCCTTTTTCAGCGGCTAGCCTTCCGACATAGCCGACTAAAAATTTTTTCTGCTTAGGGTCCCAACTGCGGCGAAGCTGCGGATCGAAGTTACTTGGGTGGAAAAGTGTGGTGTCTACTCCCCTACCCCAGTGGAAAATATTTTCCACGCCGTGCTTATGGAGGGCCTGCATGCTGGCGGTACTGGGGACAAGGGTCCGGGCACAACGATTGTGGATGGCTGCGGTCCACACCCGGCTGGCTTTTTCTAGGGCGCTGAGGTGGTAGCGGTGCGTGTAGCCGGAAATATCGGTTTGGAAGACCGCGACGGCGGGGATCCCCAGGTGAGCGGCGGCGAAAGCGGCGGCACCGCCGAGAACATAGGGGGAGGCGAGGTGCACAATATCGGGCTGAAAATTTTTTAGCGCACGGTAGGCCGCGAAGGTGGGCACGGAGATGGGGAGGGAATCAATCGGTGGCACCATACGCGCCGGGACTTCCACGATGGTGATATCGCGGAGGATGTGGATGGCTTCGGGGCTGAAGCTCAGTGGGGTTGCGCGGCGTGGAGTGATGTCTCTTGGGGAGATTCCTCTCGGGGCAATAACCAAAAGTTCGTGGTCTTTTTTGAGGTGCTCAATGAGCCGGAGTGCGGTATTGGCGACGCCGTTGAGGTAGGGCGGGAAAGACTCAGCGACAATGGCTATTTTCATTCTTGTTTAAGGGTTATGCTCTAGGGCTTCGCGAGGTCGGCGGCGGGCTTCTTTGGCTTCATGGAGGCGGATGAACCTTCGCATCACAACCATGACTAACCACCACAGTGCCGCCGCAATAATAGAGGATGCCCCCATGAGGCTGGCCGCCGGGATGATCGATAGCGTCCACGCGCGGTTTTCCACCTTCACTAAATCCGGGTTTTTGGTGGAGTAGGTCACCCACACGCGTTGGCCTTCCCCCAAGCCAGTGGGGTACAGCAACCCACCGGGTGGGCTGTGATAAATGCCTTCTTCATCCTGGAAGTCCACAGTGGTGCGAGAAGGGGTGACGCTGGTGACCACCGCAAGAGCACGGCCGGGATCGGAGTTGATTTTGTAGTCATTGAAGGCGGCCCCCAAAACGACCGAGCTACTACCCAAAAGGGCACACACCCACAACAGCAAAACCAGCTGGTGGAGGCGGCGTTGTAGGCGTTCTGGGGGTGGCATCATAGCCCGAAGCCTTCCACCAGTTTCTTTGCCTGCGCGGTGCGAGCTTGGCCACGGGCAGTGCGGACTTCAATGACGTGGATCCCGCCCTTTGCGCCTTCTTCAATATCTTCAACCAGGGTGTCGGTGAGCTCAGGGAGGGTATCAACCAAGGTATAGGCCACATCGAGGCCATGGCAGAGGTCTTCCAAATTCTTTCCATGCGGGGTGCCAAAGGCGCGTTCAAAGCGGCCGCGCAGGGCCGGCGCCCCGGTTTCAAGGGTTTCGAAGATGCCGCAGCCATCATCGTTAGCCACAATGATGCTGAGATTTTCCGGGCGTACCTCTAGCTCTGGGATGAGCAACCCGCCAAGGTCATGCAGGAAGCTAATATCCCCCACTAAGGCGAGGGTGCGGGGGGCGCGGGGTTCAGCTGGTTCACGGGATTGTTGGGCTAGGGCCACACCAATGGCTTGGGCGAGGGTGCCATCAATTCCGGCGGTGCCGCGTGGGCTGATGGTGCTAACCCCATCGAAGGGCAAGCCCACCATGGCAGCATCGCGGATGGGGTTAGAGGCACCAATAAAGAAGGTATCCCCCACCCCGAGGGTGTCAGCAACAGCGGCGGCAACATGCAGGCCGGTGATCTCTTCATCATCTTCGAGGACCTCGCGGACCACGGTGGCAGCGAAGTCGCTGGCGGCGGAACAAATTTTTAGCCAATCGCGGGTGGGTTCATTCTTAACCTTCACCGCGGTACCCAGGCGCGCATCCTCGCGGCAGGCGGGGTTAGTAAAGCGGTGGGTGCGAGAAAGCACCACCAATTCCACCTCTGGGTTGGCCATCAGTCCAAGTACCGCGCGGTGCAAAGTGGGGTGTCCCACCACAATGACCTGTTCTAGGGTGACCTGCAGGCTATGGCCTTCGGCATCGCTGAGGGTTTTCCCGAAAAGGCTGGCCGCAAGTGGGTGGATGGGGTTATGCGGCGCTGGTGCGGTGGGTTCAGCCAAGGTGGGGAGATCTTCTAGTCCGGGGACCTCCCATGCTTCATCACCGGCGATGACCACCGTGTTCTTCGAAAGGTCAACGTCGAGGATCTTCGGTTCTGGTTCCGGGTGCACCGGCGGCAGGTAGGGATATTCGCCTACCCGTTGTTCCCCTTCAATGGCAGGTAGCTCGTTGGTATCTAGCAGTGGAAGATCCAGGGCGGCATTGATATGTACTTGGGGTGCGTGGAACCAGGAGGCTGCGTCTTTCAGGTCTGCCACACTGGCGACGTGGTGGGTGCCCTGTGGGGTGGCTTCGCCGAAAATATTATTTTGTTGAATGGTTTGGCTTGCCCCGGTGCCAACAAGATGTGCGGGGCGGTCCGCAGATAAGACCAGCAGCGGGGTGCCGGAGTGGTAGGCCTCCACCATGGCGGGAAGGCAATTGGCTACCGCGGTGCCGCTGGTCATCACCACAGCAACATGGCGTTGTTGCACTCGGGCCATGCCAAGGGCACAAAAGGCGGCGGCGCGTTCATCCAGACGCACATGCACCCGAAGTTCGCGGCGCGCTAAGAGCGCGAGGCTTAGCGGGGAATTACGCGACCCCGGGCAGATCACCACATCGGAAACATGTTGGGCTAGCAGTGCTGCCAGGTGGTGGGCTAGTTCTGGGGAGGGTGAGGTGATCTGCTGGTGGGCCATGAGTCCTTAGTTTAAAGACTGCGTGGGAAGGGGTTGGATTACCCCACTTAGTGGGCAGCTGGTGGCCAGCGGATTTGTTGGAAACGCTAGGTGGTGGCGAAGAATACGGGACATGTTGATCAGCATTTTGGTGTTGGGTTCCGTATTTATTGGCGCCCTTTTACAACGCATCACTGGCCTTGGGGTGGGGTTGGTCAGTGGCCCGGTGCTGTCTTCATTATTGGGGCCCTTGCCTGGTGTGACCATGGTCAATGGGCTTTCGACGATTAATGCGGCGAATAATGCGTGGTCGGTGCGTAAAAATACGCGTTGGCGGGCGTTTAGGTTATTAGCTGGTTCTTTGGTTGCCGGCACCTTGCCGGGGTTATTTGTGGTGCACCTGATTAATGGGCCGTGGTTACTAGTAGCCGTGGGTGGGTTGGTGCTGATGGCTTTGGCGGTGGCGACCTTTAACCCCAAGGGCGCGGTGTTTTCTCAGGATGCTGCCGCACCCATGGTGATTACTGGGTTGGTGGCTGGGTTTATGTCCGTGATTGCGGGTATTGCTGGGCCTTCAATGAATGTGTATTGCCGCTTGGCTGGCTGGGATTATCGCGAGTTCATTGCGACGATGCATCCGGTGATTTTGATTGGGAATTTCACCTCCTTCATGTTGAAGGCGGTGCTTTTAGGGGGCTTTGATATTCATGGGGTGCCCACCTGGATTTGGTTTGGTGCGATCGCCATGATTTTTGTGGGGGCTTGGGTTGGGGATCGCGTGGACCGCCATCTTTCCACCACAATGGCTCGGCGCATGGCCACTATTTTGGCCACCATCGGCGCATCAGCAGTGCTATTTCAAGGCGTGGCGCAGCTGATCTAACACCTCGCCCTGTTTAAAGAGCAGGTTGACCCCGCCGCAGATCCTGCGAGCTGCAAGGTGAAGTCGGCGCTGCCCTGCCGGTTTGGCTTTAAAAAAATTTTTTTTAAAGCAGATTCAGGCAGGCGCGGAGGCGTTCGTGCCAATGGTTGGTGGTGGCAGCATCGGCGGCGAATTCCTCCAGGCGTGCGGGATCTGGGTTAATTGGCGCGGTGGGTAGGAAACCGTCGATGACCGGGCGGGGTTCGGCGATATCTTCTTTAAAAAGCTGGGAAGTGGCGAGGCCTGCGGCGGCGGGGGCGACGTCGATGAGGTCATCATCGTCGATTAAGGGCAGCGCAGCGACGGCAGCTAAACCGGCGTTCAAGCCCACCGCGGTATCCAAAGCGGAGGCGACGGTGATGTCCATGTGGCGGGCGCGCAGGTAGTCGGCAAGCTCTAGGACGCGGCGCACCCCGCCAAGTGGAGCGACCTTGACGATCGCCACATCCGCAGCATGGAGTTCGGCGACGCGGTAGGGGTCATCGCTGCGGCGAATAGATTCATCGGCAGCGACCCGCATGAAAATCCCGGCGCGCATGAGTTGGGTGCGGACCTCGGCAAGTTCCTCCACAGTGGCGCAGGGTTGTTCTAAATAATCCAGCGGCGCTAAGGCGCGGGCGGCTTCGAGTGCCTCCGAGACTGTCCAGCCGCGGTTGGCATCCACCCGAATAATGGCGTTCGGGAGGTTCTCGCGCACCGCATTAACGCGGGCGACATCATCGGCGAGGGTGTGGCCGGGTTCGGCGACTTTCACCTTGATGGTGCGACAACCTGGGAAGCGTTGCAGGACCTCCGGCACCTGGGCGGCAGGTACTGCGGGGATGGTGGCGTTGACCTCGATTTTTTCGCGTAGCGGGGTGGGGAAACCCTGCCAGGCAGCTTCAATACCGGAGCGCAGCCAGGTGGCGGCTTCGGCAGGTTCATATTCCAAAAAGGGGGAGAATTCACCCCAGCCGGCGGGGCCTTCGATGAGAAGCGCTTCGCGGGTGGTGACCCCGCGGAAACGGATCGCCATGGGTAGGGCGACAACATGGGAGCGTTCGATGATCTCATCGAAGGTGGGGATGGGCAGGTGCGTGTGTGCCGAGGTCATAGGGACCACTCTAGGGTTTTAGGTTGCGCGTTAGGGGAACGCCTGCGAGGTTTGTGGCACGCTAAAAGCTATGCAGAATAATTCGAGTTCTTCTTCCTCTACGTCTTGGGAAGCACCGGCGCCAACCACAGCGGTGGATAATCCTTTTGATCCGGATGCGTGGGTGCCGGTAGAGGGTTTTAATTTCAGCGATATTACCTATCACCGACATGCCGGTGAGGGCCGTGAGTATGGAATTGTGCGCATTGCTTTTGATCGCCCTGAGGTGCGCAATGCCTTCCGGCCGCACACCGTTGATGAGCTATATCAAGCCTTGGATCATGCGCGCCGTACCCCGGATGTGGGCACGATTTTATTGACCGGGAATGGGCCGAGCCCCAAAGATGGCGGTTGGGCTTTTTGTTCCGGCGGTGACCAGCGGATTCGGGGGCGTTCAGGCTACCAATATGCGGAGGGGGAAACCGCAGATACGGTGGATACGATGCGCACCAAGGTAGAAGGTGGGCGCCTGCATATCTTGGAGGTACAACGGCTGATCCGCACCATGCCGAAGGTGGTTATTGCGGTGGTTAATGGTTGGGCCGCTGGCGGTGGGCACTCTTTGCATGTGGTGTGTGACTTAACGATTGCATCTAGGCAGTGCGCGCGCTTTAAGCAGACCGATGCTGATGTGGGATCTTTCGATGCTGGTTATGGCTCGGCCTATTTGGCTAAGCAGGTGGGCCAAAAATTTGCTCGCGAGATTTTCTTCCTAGGCCGTAGCTACAATGCCGAGACCATGCAGCGCATGGGGGCTGTCAATGTGGTGGTAGATCATGCCGAGTTAGAGGCTGAGGCAATCCAGATGGCACGGGAGATTAATGGGAAGTCCCCGACCGCACAGCGCATGCTGAAATTTGCTTTTAACCTCACCGATGATGGGCTGATGGGCCAACAAGTGTTTGCTGGAGAGGCCACGCGCTTGGCCTATATGACCGATGAGGCGGTGGAGGGTAAGGAATCTTTCTTAGAAAAGCGTGCCCCGGATTGGTCGAGCTTCCCTTACTACTACTAGGGCATGGCAGCTCTGATTTGGTGCCTGGTGCGAGGCGCGCTGTCAACTAGGCGCGCCGTAACGCGGAAATTTTTCGGATTTTATCGCCGCGGGCATGCCCTGCGGGGTGGGACGAGCATGCCGCTGGCGCGGGTTAATAGGAGGGACATCCCCTGCTTTCAGGGGGTGTGTGCCCCCAGAAGGTGTGCTAAAACCCCTGGATAGAGATACTTTTCCCAAAGTTAACCTAATGTTCTCCTTCGGTCACTGACTGCTTGGGATCGGACACGGAACACTGCTTTCTTGGGCCACCCCCGTTGGTGGGTTAATCAAATGCCGAGGTCAAAACTTGGCCTTCCCCACTATTAAGAGCAGCCCAGTACGCACACTCACCCCACTTATGGGGTATAGAGAGTAAATGCTGTCCGAAAATGTGGGGAAATGGGCGGTCTGCGGGCTTTAGCGGGTGCCCCCCATGGGGCATACTCAGAGTTGTGACCGAACTGATCATCCTCCTGATCGTCATCGCAACCGCGCTAGCCTTCGACTTTACGAACGGCTTCCACGACACCGGTAATGCGATGGCGACGTCCATCGCCACTGGCGCCTTGAAGCCTAAGGTTGCCGTGGCATTGTCCGCCATCTTGAACCTGGTGGGTGCCTTCCTCTCTGTGGAAGTTGCCACCACCGTTGCTAAAGGGGTCGTTGACCTTCAGCAGTTCAACCTCTCCAACCCAGCAGACTCCCACCGCCTCCTTTTAGTGGTGTTCGCCGGCCTCATTGGCGGCATCGTGTGGAACCTCCTGACCTGGCTGCTGGGTCTACCTTCAAGCTCCTCCCACGCACTCTTCGGCGGCCTTATTGGTGCCGCGATTGTGTCGCTAGGAACCGGTGGCGTGGTCTGGTCCGGTGTGATGGCTAAGGTTGTCATCCCCGCACTGGCTGCCCCGCTGGTTGCTGGCCTGGTTGCCGCTCTAGGCACCTGGGTTGTGTACCGAATGACCTTGCGTGTTGCCGATGGCATCAAGAACCGTTATTTCCATTGGGGGCAGATTGGTTCTGCCTCCCTGGTGTCCCTGGCACACGGCACGAATGATGCTCAAAAAACCATGGGTGTTATCTTCCTCGCCCTGGTTGCTACCGGAAACCTCGCACCAGACTCCCACATCCCCTTCTGGGTGAAGGCTGCCTGCGCCATAGCCATTGCGGTGGGTACCTACATGGGTGGCTGGCGCGTTATCCGCACCCTAGGTAAGGGCCTGGTCGAGATCGACTCCCCCCAAGGCATGGCCGCTGAAACTTCTTCTGCCGCCATCATCCTGACCTCCTCGCACTTCGGCATGGCACTGTCCACCACCCACGTGGCCACCGGCTCGATCATGGGTACTGGCGTAGGCCGCCCCGGGGCGAAGGTTCGTTGGGGTGTGGCTGGCCGCATGGTTACGGCCTGGATTATCACCCTGCCGGCAGCTGCCTTTGTTGGTGGCGCCACCTGGATCCTGTCCCACGAGATTGGCCTGGTGTTCTCCGACATGGTCGGCGTGCTGGTTGCCTTCGGTATCTTGTTGACGCTTTCTGGAATCATGTTCTTCCGCGCCAACCGCGCACCGGTTGATTCCAGCAATGTCAACGATGAGTGGGACGACAGCGCTGATCGCACCACCGGTTTGCCGAAGAGCGAGGTCACTGGCGGCGCAAACCCTACCCTGCCGACAGCATGGTCCAGCCCCGAGGCTGATGATGCTGAGGACTATCACCACCATGTGCATAGCGCCGCTGGCGCACCAAGTGGGACCCTGACCCGCCCACGTCCGAAAACGGGTACCCAAATCAGTGCGGAACAATTAGCTGCCCAGCTTGATACAGAGAAGGGGGCTCACTCCTAATGGACTATTCCTTAATGTTCCACAGCCTCTTTAAAGTCATCGTCGCCGGCGTGGTTCTCGGCGCCGGAATCCCAGCGCTGTTCGCCATCGGTGTGCGCGTGGGTTCGGGAACCTCCACGCACCCGGCCGGAGCAGTTGCAAAAACCATTAGTTTCCTGTGCTTCGCGCTGATCGCCGCAGCTGTTCTCATTGGTATCTTGTGGATCACCAAGGCATCGCTTTATCAGTACTTTGCCTGGGATCTCTTCGGTACTGAGGCGGCGGGATGAATCCGGTGAGCTCTCTCGCCAGCCGCATGCTGGAGTGGCTGCGACAGGGCTACCCCCACGGGCTTCGAGCTAAAGACACCTACGCGGTGCTCTATGTCTTAGAACGTGAACTCAATGATGATGACCTGGAGAAGGTCTTCACCGCCATGATTGAGGCCAGCGAGAAGGACCCACAAACCCGCAATATCACCCGCGAGGATATCGCCAAACATATTGAGTTCATCCACCAGCAAGAGCCTTGCCGCGAGGACATTGATCACGTCCGCGCGTTATTAAAGGATGCCGGCTTCAAGGTCACAAATACGGACTAGAATCACGGGACATGTCGGCTATGTCCCCGGAAGATCCGCGAACTCACCAGATCGAGGCGACGCAGACGAAGCGTCGCCTCGATCTTCTTGTTATTGACCCCCATGACCCAGCAGCCTGCTTGGACGATTTAGAAAGAGCGCTGGTGGGGGAATACACGCTGCTACCGGTACCTAAAGAAGATTCAGCACGCCGCCGGATCCTCCAGGATTCTCAAAGAGCCGGGCAGGCAATTAGCCCAGAGATTGCCTTAGTAATGGCAACCTCCGGGTCCACAGGAACTCCCAAGGGGGCGATGCTTAGCCCGGCTAACCTGATTAGTTCTGCTGATGCCACGCACCACGCTTTAGGTGGTCCGGGACAGTGGTTATTAGCCATGCCGGCACACCATATAGCCGGTATGCAGGTGCTCATCCGATCGCTTGTCGCTGGAATAGATCCGCTCTGCTTGGATCTAAGCGATGGTTTTAAGATCCCAGAATTCGCAGCCCAAACTCGGGAGTTATGCAGCACCGGGGATCGCAGCTATACGGCTTTAACGCCCATGCAATTAGCTAAAGCCATGGACACCCTCGAAGGCATTGAGGCGCTGCGCAGCTTCGATGGGATTCTCATTGGTGGTGCGCCGCTGCCAACTGAACTCGCGGAATCTGCGCGAAAGCTCGGCATCGTTTTCCACACCACCTATGGATCCTCGGAAACTGCCGGTGGCTGCGTCTATAACGGGCAACCGCTACGTGGGGTGAGCGTGCGCGTCGATGGTGACTCCCGGGTAATGCTGGGCGGGCCGATGATCGCCCATGGCTACCGTAATGCCCCACACCATGAGGCTTTTAGCGAACCTGGGTGGTTCAAAACAACAGATTCCGGCCGCATCCATGATGGCAAGCTTGAGATCATTGGGCGGATGGATACGATCATTGATTCCGGTGGGCTGAAGTTGCACCCAGAGATCGTCGAAAAAGCGCTCTTAAGCATGCCTGGGGTTGAGGCAGCATGTGCCCTTGGTGTGCCGCACCCACGCCTTGGCCAGGCTGTGGTGGCAGCCTACGTGGGAACCCCCTCCCCTATGGAGTTGATGACCTTCTTACATGACGGCGCCTTGGAGCGTTGGCAGATCCCGAAGGAGCTCAAACAGCTGGGAAGCTTGCCCACTACTTCTTTAGGGAAGGTGGATCGACCCAAGCTCAGCGCATTGTTTTAAGAACCGCCGCGAATTAGAGCACAATGGGCTTCATGCCTGAAACTTCCGATGAAGCTGCTCAATCTGATCCACACACCACGCCCAACGAAGATACCCACGAGAACCCAGACCCCACGGGCACCGAGGACACTCACCGCGGTGCCGGGTTTGCTGAATGGTTAGAAGGTGCGCGCCCACATACCTGGGCTAATGCCTTTGCCCCGGTGGTTGCTGGTAGCGGTGCTGCTGCACTCTATAACGGTGCGCATCTCGGGCGGGCGCTCTTAGCGCTATTAGTGGCATGGTGTCTTATCGTGGGCGTGAACTTCGCCAATGATTATTCCGATGGGATTCGCGGCACCGATGAGGATCGCTCCGGCCCGCTGCGTTTAACCGGTTCCGGGTTGGTGCCGCCCCAGCAGGTGAAGTACGCAGCCTTCGGTGCTTTTGGTTTAGCCGCAGTTTTCGGCATTGCGCTCAGCATCCTGAGCTCCCCGTGGCTCATCCTGGTCGGTGCGCTATGTATCGCGGCCGCATGGTTTTATACCGGTGGTCCGCACCCCTATGGCTACCGGGGTCTCGGTGAGATCAGCGTATTTATTTTCTTCGGGCTTATCGCCGTCTTGGGCACCGAATTCACCCAGCTTGGCCGCGTGACCTGGGTGGGGTTGGCTTGTGCGGTGGGTATTGGTTCGATCTCGGCGGGCGTGAATTTAGCTAATAACCTGCGGGATATCCCCACCGATGCACAAAGCGGAAAAATTACCTTGGCGGTGCGCCTGGGTGATCGCCTAACCCGGGTGGTGCTACCGATACTGGCCTTTATGCCCATCCTGATGAGCGTGCTCATGGGGTTCGCCAGTATCAACGCCTTGTGGGCAGTGTTGGCGCTACCCTTGATTTTCGGGGCTATTTTGCCGGTGATTCGCGGCGCGGAAGGAAAAGCACTCATCCCCGTGCTCGGCGGTTTAGGGCGCGGCATGCTGCTCTGGGCGTTAGTCACCGCCTTCGGGTTAGCGCTCGCCTAAACCTGAGAACTAATCTTTCTAGCGCTTCGCGAGTTCCTCGCGAACCCATTCCTTTTCTTCTTGGCGGCGTTCTTGCCAAGCAGCTACCGAAGCATTGGCGTTTACTCGCAGCCCCGAGAAGAGCAACATGCTCAGCGGGAAAGCCACCAGTAGCGCCAGCAGCGCGGAGATCATCAGCGGCACCGGCGAATCAATCAGATAAGCCGCCGTCTGAATAACCGCAGTGAGCACCACAAACAGCGCCAGCCGGGCCAGCCCATATTTGAGCAAGGCGAGGTTCGCGCGCTTCTTTAAGGCATGGTTTTCCGCCTCGCGGGCTTCCGAGCCAAAGACGGCTTCATGCTCGGCTGCTAGCTCCGCTTGGTGCTCTACTTCGCGGGCTTCTTGGGGTTCGGGGTTGAGGTCATCATTTGGGGTGCTGCTCTGTTCACTGCTCACATTGAGACAGGGTAGCCCACCGCGTACTAGAGTCCGCACTTTTGAGCCACTGATTCCCCAGCAACATTGCCGATGTCATGGTGCTCTTCGTTGCTTTCTTAAGCGCTCGTGCCCTTAGTTGCCCAACCCCGTATCCTGGTATGCACGGACGTGAAGGAGGATGCCTTTTATGGGACGGCTCGTGCTGATCCTTTTATTGGTTGCAGCTGCAGTACTGGTGTGGAAAGCCTTTGGCCCTGCCTATTGGCAATCCCGTGGCCAACAAGGAACGACGCGCGCCATCCCGCCGCTTATGAATCCCGGCAGCACCCCGGGGATGGGCCCGCGACCGCAGAAGGTCATTAAAGGCCCCGATGATGATGAAGAGTTCCTGTGGAATTTAGAAAAGCAACGCTTCAAGGAACGCCGCGCTAAAGAAGAAGCCGTCCGGCGCGCTGAAGAAGAAACCCGGCGCCGCGAACGGCTGGAACAGCTTCGCCGCGAACGCGAAGCACAGGAAAAGAACAAGCAGCAGCCAAAAGAGCGTCTGGAAGAGCCCCAACAGGAGCCCAAGCAAGACCCGCGGCAGGATCCTCGACAGGATCCTCCGGCAGACCCTGGACTCTAACCAACAGCAGAACGCCGCTCTGCCCTACTACCCTCTTTCGCGTTCCAAGATCTCCAGCAAATAATCCCCATACCCGGAGCTTTGTTGGCGCTTCGCAGCGGCAATCAAACCATCATCGTCTAGGTATCCCATCCGCCACGCCACTTCTTCCGGGCACCCAATTTTCAGGCCCTGGCGCTGCTCAATGGTGCGCACAAAATCCCCGGCTGCCATTAATAAATCCACCGTGCCGGTATCCAGCCACGCCGTACCTCGCGGCAGCACTTCCACCGCTAACTTCCCCTGGCGCAAATACGCATTATTAATATCGGTGATCTCTAATTCACCTCGCGCACTGGGTTCCAACCCGCGGGCAATCTCAATCACCGAGTTGTCATAAAAATACAGCCCCGGCACCGCATAATGGCTCGCTGGCTTCTCCGGTTTTTCCGCCAAAGACAGTGCCTTGCCACGCTCATCGAACTCCACCACCCCATAGGCTTCGGGGTGCGCCACCCAATAGGCAAAAATCGCGCCACCATCAACCTCATGGAAGCGCCGCAACTGGGTCCCCAACCCAGCACCATAAAAAATATTGTCCCCTAAAATCAGCGCCACCGAGTCATCACCAATATGCTCAGCACCCAAAATGAAGGCTTCCGCCAACCCATTGGGATGATCCTGCACCACGAAGCTCAAGGAGATCCCAAATTGGCTGCCATCACCTAAAAGCCGCCTAAATTGCTCCACATCATTCTCAGTGGTGATGATCAAAATATCATCGATGCCCGCCAACATCAGGGTAGATAGCGGGTAATAAATCATGGGCTTGTCATATACCGGCACCAATTGCTTACTCACCGCATAGGTGATCGGTCGCAGCCTCGACCCCGTACCACCAGCTAAAATTATGCCCTTCATCCGCTTTTAGGCCTCATCCCAATACTCAGGGTCTTCACTACTGGCCGCATCATTAGCCAGCACCCAACCATCGCGCATGGAGTTATGGAACTCCTCGCATTCGCCATAATCCGGCAACACCGCATCAGGTACCTCCGACAACATGGGAGCCTCACGGTCCTTCACAGACAACACATACTCCAAGCCACCAGGCGTCGAGCCCGCAGCCCCCGAGACACCAGCCCCTGCGCCCACAACCTCCGGCCACTCCACCCCAATCTCCGGATCAAAGGGGTTAATCCCATGCTCGTGTTCCGGCCGGTACGGCTCGTTGGTCAAATAGCACACCGTGGAATCCTCCAGCGCAATAAAACCATGGGCGAAACCAATGGGGATGAACACCCCGGCATGGTTCTCAGCGCTTAATTCCACTGCAATATATTTCCCAAAGGTCTCTGAACCGCGGCGAATATCCACAATGATGTCCAGGATTTTCCCCTGCGGGCAGATAATAAATTTCGCCTGCCCAGGCGGCGCTTCCGCGAAATGCAGGCCCCGAATCACGCCCTGCTTGGAAAAGGACATATTCGCCTGCGCCAGCATAAAGGGGTACCCAATCTGCTCCGCCAACGGCGAGGACTTAAACCACTCATGGAATTCTCCCCGCTCATCAGGGAAAACCTTCGGGGTGTTGAGGTAAACGCCGGGTAGCTCCGCAGATTCAGTCAGCATGCCCCAAAGTCTAATGCTCTTCTGGGGCCAGTGCCCTGCTCGGTCCCACGCGCCTCCCGGGCCAATGCCCTGCCCGGTTAGTGCCCTTCCTGGGGAAGTTCCTCTTCCACTTCGCGATATCGCGCCTCCGCCAACGCCGCCGACTCTCGCCACCAACTGGGATTATCGCGATACCACTGGATAGTTTCCGCCAGCCCCTCCCGAAAATCCTGGTGCTGCGGCCGCCACCCCAACCCCAAAGTCGAACTCGCATCAATGGCATAACGGCGATCATGCCCCGGGCGATCCGTCACCCGCACAAACTCCTCCGGGCCACGCCCAAAAGCCCGCAAAATTTCCCGCACAACCTCCGTATTGGTGCGCTCCCCATCCGCCCCAATCAAATAGGTTTCCCCGATTTCACCACGCTCAATAATGCGCCACACAGCATCATTGTGATCATCCACATGGATCCAATCACGCACATTCTCACTGGTGCCATATACCCGCGGCAATCGCCCCTCAATCAACCCAATAATTTGCCGCGGAATGAACTTCTCCGGGTGCTGCCGTGGTCCATAATTATTCGAGCAATTACTAATGGTGGCGCGCAAACCATGGGAACGCACAAACGCCCGAATAAAGTGATCACTCGCCGCCTTCGACGCCGAATAAGGACTCGAAGGCGCATAATTCGTATCCGGCCGGAATTTCGCCGGATCATCCAACTCCAAATCCCCAAACACCTCATCGGTGGAAATATGGTGCAACCGAATCCCCAGCTCCGCCGCGACCATCGCCAACACCACCGTGCCCTCCACATTGGAACGCACAAAACTCAACGGGTCCCGCAAAGAATTGTCATTGTGCGATTCTGCCGCAAAATGCACCACCACATCCACCGGATCCTCAGCATCGCCCAGCACCCGCCGCACTAACTCCAGGTCCGCCACCGACCCGCGCACCACTCGCACGCGATCCTCCGGCAGCCCCGCTAAACTCGCCGGATTCGCCGCATAACTAAAACTATCCAGCACCGTCACCCTCGCCTGCGGCCGCGTCTCCAACGTACGATGCACAAAATTCGAGCCAATAAAACCGGCGCCACCGGTCACCACAACATGCATGAGGTTTAGGTTGCTTCCATTCTTTTCGCGGGATAAATCGATGCTGCTTGTCGAGATCGTCAAGGCCAAGCCTACGTTAGCTCCCAAGGTCTGCGCGGGCGAAGGCATGCCGCACCAGATAATTCTCTAACGCGAGTAGCCCCCACATATAGACCCCGCATAAACAAAACCCCCACATCCCCAGCATCGCGCTGAGAACTGTGGGGGTGTGGTTTCTTTGCTTAGTTCAGACCCGCATAGGAGTGCAGGCCACTGACCACCATATTGATGAAGAAGAGGTTGAAGATCATCACTGCCAGCGCCAAGACATTGATGCAGGCCGCATGAACACCGCGCCAACTCACCGTGGCACGAGCATGTAGATATGCGGCATAAAGCACCCAGGTAATAAAGGACACCGTTTCCTTCGGGTCCCAACCCCACGGGCGGCCCCACGCGGTATTAGCCCAAATGGCCCCCAGCAAAATACCCAGGCCAAGCACCGGCAGAGTGACTACCGCAGAGCGATAAGCAAGATTATCTAAGGTCTGGGTGCTAGGTAGCGGGCGAACCAAGGCCCCGAAGAAGCCGTCCTTTTCCTGACCTTTGGGTTGCCATTTACGCAATAGGTACAGGATCGAGGCGATTCCAGAGAAAATACCAATCGCAGCGCCCCCCGATACCGTGGTCACGTGCACGGGCAACCAATAGCTGCGTAGTGCAGGCACCACCGGGGCAGTCGCGGCATAGAGTTTGGTGCCGCCGAAGAATAAGAGCCCAATGATCGGGGTCAGCATCCATGGCCACAATACGCGCCATTCTTTACGCTGCACCACCAGCGCCGTCGCAACCATCGCGAATGCTGTAATCACCAGAACATATTCGTAGAGATTGCCCAGCGGTACGCGGTGCGCTGCTAGGCCGCGAAGCACTGCTGCGGTGACATGCACAATGATGCCCAACCAGACCACGGTCTGGGTCATCCCACCAAATTTCGACGCCGAAGCGCGTTTCTGCGCGAGAATTTCCTCCGCATTTTCTGGCAGGGGGTCTTGCTCCGGATCAGCTGGTAATACCGCGGTGGTTCCGGTGCTGCTGTTTTCCGCTCCCACTGCAACCAATTCACGTTGCCGTTGCAAACGCTGATCATAAGACAGTGCGATGTGGCGCTTGACGTAATAGGTGAATGACAGCGCCCACGCGAGGATATAGATCACCAACGCGGTACGAAACGCAATGTCGGACATGTTCGATAGGCCGTGGTCTATCGGCATCAGAGGTTGCATAGCGGTGCAGTCACCTTCACAAATGTGGGGAGGTTCAATAGGAAAAACACCCGGTCAAGGCATATCAGAGTGGCGTCGAACAAAGCGCAACACTGTACGGCTGACCCAGTTTGATTCCTGACACTACCCCGCCCGAGGGTGCTGCTCAAGCTTGCGACCGCCGGCTAAGCTGCACAAATCCTTAAGCCAACCCTATGAGCTGTGCATATCGGACCCACGCATCTTTAGGGCCGCCTCCCTTTAGTGCATCATCTCCGCGAAGATTCTTAGCCTTGAGGCACCAACATGAGGCCTATTGCGGGCTCGCTATAGTGAAAATTTAGTGCCCCATATGCTCAGGCCCGCCGCAGTCACCACGTTTTAGAAGGCATGCTTTCCCGTGAATTGGTTTTCCCTCTTATTGGCTATCGGTCTTTCCCTGTTGATGCTCAGTGCAGCTTTTCAGGCGATCAAGGAGCACCCGAAACACCCATTTGTTGAAGTCCACTCCAGGATTGGTGCCAACTTCTTCTACCTAGCGGCGTTTAGCTACGCCATCATGGCGGGACTGTACTTCCTGGGTATGGGCACACAGGCCTACATTGCTGGGCTTTGTGGATTATTCGCCGCGGGCTTGGGGTGGGTAAAAACGCGGGATCGTTAGAACTCGTGGAATTCTTCCTGCTCGTCATCCGGATCCGGCAAGGCGAATAGGGTCCTATGCATCCGGTCGAACTCACTTCCCCAGCCGGCATGATCGGTTCGAGCCAGCCCAGCCATCTGAACATGGGTAGTACCCGGTGTGCTTCCCTCGCTCAACCGGAACCACACCCGGCGGCGGCGAATCGCAAGGGAGCCCACCAAGGCCGCCAACATGATCACCGTTGAGGCAAGTAAGAACCATTGGGTTGGGTCGTGGCTGATCTGGTAGTTCGCGTATTCGCGGGCACCATCGAAGCGCAGCACGCTGCCATCATCGAGGGTGACTTCCTCACCAACCATGAGGTTGACGCGCTTAATCTTTTCTAGTTGCCCGCTATGCATCAGCGCCGGATCTAGGTTATAGAGATCCTGGCCGGTACCGGTATCGAGGCCATTGTCACCGCGATAAATATCAATGGCGACCGCCGGATCCCGCAAAGCTGGGAAGCCGGAGCTTAATAGTTCACCCTTTTCCCCAGACCAGGCTGCAGTAGGAGCAAAGAGGCCTTGCAGTGCGATCTGGTGTTGGCGGCGCTCGAAAAGATCTGGGTAGAGCCCGGCCGGCGGGTCGAAGCGCACCGCACCAGAAGATAGGAAGAAGGTGGGGTCATCTGGGCGGAATTGCACCGTTTGGGTGCGGCTTTCACCATTGGGCCAGGTTAGCGTGAAGGTCGGGGCAAAGCCGTGGCCTTGGAGGTACACGCGGTCACCGACGATCAGCAGTGGGTGGTTCACCCGCAGCTTGTACTTCTCCCAGCTGCTGGGGTCCTTGAGGATGTCATCGCCTTCGGCGTAGGAGATATTGGAGCTGAACATCGAGGCTTGGCCATTAGGCAAATAATCAGCCGTGAAGTCATGCACCTGGAAACAGAAGGGGTGCAGCCCGGTGCCATCAAAAAGACGCCCCGCACTGAAGGAGTCATAGTTAGCGGGCGCAGTATTACAGAATTCTGTATTTCTCTCTACGGGTTGTTCGCCATAGCCAGTTGGGGTGACAACAATGACGTGGCCTTCATAAAAAAGCAGTTTGCCCACCGCCATGGCGATGAGTATGGCAACTAAGCCGAGGTGAAAGAGCAGGTTAAAGAATTCCCGTAGATAGCCGCGCTCGGCGGCGATGGAACGCTTCCCGGCGCGGTCTTGTTCCGGCGAACATCCGGAGATTCGCCAACCTTTAAGAAGTTCGCGGGCTTGTTGCTCAATTTCTTCTGGGGTTCCGGGTAGTTCCCCGGTTGCGTGCAGCGGCAGCCTTTCGAGGCGTCGTGGGGCGCGCACTGGTGGGGTTTTTAGGGCTTTCCAATGCTCCCAGGAGCGCGGCAGGATGCAGCCGATCAGTGAGATGAAAAGCAGGACGTAAATAGCGGTGAACCAATTCGAGCTAAAAACGTCGAAGAGCTGCAGCTTGTCGTAGATCTCAGCGGTCTTGCCATTGTTATTCATGTACTCAATGACTTTGGATTCATTGAGTTCACGTTGGGGCAGCAATGCTCCGGGGATGGCGGCAGCTGCGAGTAAGAAGAGCAGCACTAGGGCTGTGCGCATGCTGGTGAGCCAATTCCAGGCGCGGCGTAGTGGGCGGGCCCAACGGTAGGCCGCTGAGCGAGCCGGGGGATGAGAATTCTTCCCCGACTGCTCGGGTGCCCGCGCGGATGCGGATTCAGGCACGCTGGTGGCCTGAGTGCTGCTCACTAGGACCTACTTTCCTTCACGACGTTGTACTGCCTGCCCCATGCTCTGGTTCTTAGAGCAGGGTGGTTCCAAAGTTCACGGTGAGTTGTCGGACCCAGTTAATCACTAGATCCCAAGTTCCGGTAACTAGGGCAAGACCCACGGCGATCATGGTGACACCACCGATGATGCGCACCGCGAGTGCATGCTTGCGTAACCATTCCACCGTACGCATTGCCCGGGCTGATCCTAAAGCCACCAGTACGAAAGGCAAACCAAGGCCCAAACAATAGCCAATGATCAATACGGCTCCGCGCAGCGCGGTCATGCCTTGGGTGCCTACCGAGATGGAGATAATCGCCCCCAAGGTGGGGCCTAGGCAGGGGGTCCAACCAAGCGCGAATACTGCTCCTAAAAGCGGTGCCCCGGCTAAGGTGGTCCACCTTCTGGGTGCTGCGCGGGTATCTTTTTGCAGGCCCGGGATCCAGCCGAGGAAGACCACGCCCATGACGATGGTGACGATGCCACCGATTTTTCTGAGGAGATCTTCTTGTACCGCGATAAGCGATACGGCACCGAAGATGGTGACACTGGCAAGCAGGAAGATGATGGTGAAGCCGAGGACGAAAAGCCAGGCTGCACCAACTACTGCCCATTGGCGGCGTTTGCCGACCTCAGGCCCGTAGCGGCCTTCATAGTTCATTTCCCCGCCCACAATTCCGGCGAGATAGGACATGTAGCCGGGTACTAGGGGGACAACGCAGGGGCTGGCGAAGGAGACTAGGCCGGCGAGTGCGGCGGCGACCACCCCGAAGATGATGGGGCCATCGGCTACGACATCTGCAAGTTGTTGACCTATTCCGCTGGCAATAATCATGAAGTCTTCGCTTGGGGTTCCTCGTCAAGAATTTTTTGCACGGTTTCCATCAGCTCATTGGCGGTAATGGCGCGCAAGAATACGGCGGCGGGACGATGTTGGCGATCCAACACAATAGTAGAAGGCACCACGGAGCTGGGCACACCACCTAGGGAAGCGGCGGTGCGGAAAGGCGGATCATAGATGCTGGGGTAGGTCAGGCCATTGTCGTTATGAAAGTCGCGGGAGATTTGGGGGTTGAAGTCACGAACGTTGATACCCAAGACGGTGCCGCCTTGGGGTTGGATTTTTTCGTGAACTTCTTGGAGATCATCAGATTCGGTGCGGCAGGGAGCACACCACTGCCCCCAGGCGTTGAGGACGACGACTTGGTTGTCGAAGTCGCTGAGGTGGATCTCGTGGTTGTCATCCATGAGGTCTGGGCCACTGAAGTCTTTGATGGGTTTGCGTTCTTCAATGGGGTAGGTGATGACCAATTGCCCGCCGGGGGAATAGAACTCGAAGCTTCCACCTTGGGTGTTGACGGCGTCTTGGCCGACGGTTTGATCCTTAGAGCAGGCAGTTAAGGCACTGAGGCTAATAAGTGCTGCGGTGGTGATGGCGAGCAGCTTCGATGAGCGAGTCATGGTGTTAAATCTCCCAGGCGGGTTCGCTGTAGATGAGGTCCACGATGCGGTCTTCGCTAAAGACCACGGAGCTAACGCTGGCGAGATCGCATTCGCGAAGAGCCGGGTTGTGGGCTAAGGATTGGCCACGTACATGGCGTTGCACGCACACAATGGGCAGTTGGTGGCTGACCAGGATGGCTTCATGCCCGCGGGCGGCGTGGTGGGCGCGCTCTAAGGCTTTGAGCATACGTTCTAGGATCTCGCAATAGGGTTCGCCCCAGCTGGGTTGCGCGGGGTTGATCATCCGCGGCCAATATTTGGGGTTCCATAGCTGCGAGTTCCAGCCTTTGGTGCGCAGGCCTTCGAAGGTGTTGCCTGCTTCGATGAGGTCTTCATCGGTATGGACTTCGAGGCCGGTGATCTCTGCGAAAGGTTCGGAGGTTTCTTTAACGCGCAGCATGGGGGAGGCTGCGAGGTAGGTGACATCGTGGTCTTCGAAGCTGCGGGCAGTGCGCGCAGCTTGGCTGCGCCCACGGGCGGAAAGGTGGTAGCCCGGTAGTCGCCCATAAAGGATCTTTTCGGGGTTGTGGACTTCACCGTGGCGAACCAGGTGGACGATAGTGCGGGTCATAGTGATGCGTGGTCCTTCATTGAGAAGTTGCTCGCGAGGAAGCGGGGGTTGGAATCCGCGATCTCGCGCCGAAGGTGAAGAAGGTGTGGCAGGCCGTGGGCCTCAGGTGCCGTGGGGTGAACCTGGAGACCTTGGGCCTTCTGATCTCGAGGAAAGCCCTTAGTTTAGTTTGGCTTCGCGGCAGCTGCGGCCTTAGCGGCTGGGACCAGGGCCTTTTCGATGGTTTCGAAGTCGTCGTCGCTAAGCGCGGTGGAGACGAACCAGGTTTCGAAGACGCTGGGCGGGGCGAAAACGCCGTGATCGAGCAGGGCGTGGAAGAAGGCGGGGAAACGGAAAGTATCGGCGGCCTTCATGTCGGCGAAATTATGACCCTCGCCTTCTGCGAAACGCACCGAGAGCATGGTGGCGGCGCGCTGGATGTGGTGCGGCACGCCTTCGCGCTGGAGTGCCTCGGAGATGAGCTGGCTGAGGCGATCGGCGTTGGCGCGGACCGTGTCATAGACGGACTCATCGGCGGCCTGGAGGGAAGCTAAACCGGCGGCCACGGCGACGGGGTTACCGGACAGCGTGCCGGCTTGGTAGACGGGGCCTGCGGGGGCGAGGTGGTTCATGATCTCTGCGCGGCCACCGAAAGCGGCGGCGGGCAGGCCACCGGAAACAACCTTGCCGAAGGTAGTGAGGTCACCGGCTACCCCATCGACGCCGTACCAACCGGAATAGGAGGTGCGGAAACCGGTCATGACCTCATCAATGATGAGCAGGGCGCCATTATCGTGGGCGATTTCCTTGAGTGCGGCGTTGAAACCTTCTTGGGGGGCGACGGTGCCCATATTGCCGACTGCTGCTTCGGTAATAATGCAGGCAATTTCACCGGGGTGCGCGGCGAAAGCTGCGCGGACCGCATCGAGATCGTTATAAGGCACCACAATGGTGTCGGCGGCCGCAGCGCCGGTAACACCGGGGGTATCAGGAAGAGAGAAGGTGGCGACCCCGGAACCCGCGGAAGCTAAAAGCGCATCCACATGGCCGTGGTAGCAGCCTTCGAACTTAATGATCTTGGGGTGGCCGGTGTAGCCGCGGGCCAAGCGCACCGCGGACATGGTGGCTTCCGTACCGGAGTTGACGAGGCGAACCTCATCCACGCTGGTGCGCTGCACAATATGCTCAGCGAGTTCCACTTCCCCACTGGTGGGGGTGCCAAAGGAAAGACCCTTGGCAGCAGCTTTTTGGACTGCTTCGACTACTGCGGGGTGTGCATGCCCAAGCAGCATGGGACCCCAGGAGCACACCAGGTCTACATAGCGGTTGCCATCGACGTCGATGAGGGTGGAGCCTTGAGCTTCGGCGATGAAGCGGGTTTGGCCGCCGACCGAACCGAAGGCCCGCACCGGGGAGTTGACCCCGCCGGGGGTTACCGCGCAGGCACGTTCGTACCAGGCGTGGGAGGAATCAACATGGGAGGAACTTAAAGCATCTGCGGCAGTCATGGCGACCATTGTAGGGGCCCAGGCGGCCAGATTGCTGGTGAGGTGCCCCAGGGGAGGCCGATAAGGGGTGCTTGATTAGGGCATTGTCCTGCGGTGTTGGATGGTGCTGTGGCACAGTGGGGGCCATGAAGATCGCATTTTTAGGAACCGGACGGATGGGCACTGAGCTTGCCCTGCACCTTGTGGAAAACCATGAACTGTGGGTGTGGAACCGTACTGAGGAGAAAACTAAGGCCCTGGTTAAGGGCGCTGAAGAACGCGGCGCCAGCGTGGAGGTGGTCTCCGATATTGCGGAGGCAATCCAGGGTGCTGATTGTGTGATCAGTAGTTTATTTGGCCCGGATACGGTGCGCGATGTGTTGTTGGAGCCTGGGGTGATTCCAGCGCAGATGACCTGGGTGGATACCACCACGGTCTCCCCTGCTGATGCGGCGGAATTTGCAGAAGCTGCTGAAGGCTATGTGCATGCCCCGGTGGTGGGCACCCTTGGCCCGGCGCGTAATGGCATGTTGGGGGTGTATGTGGGCTGCGGCGATGAGCAGCGCCGCACTGAGGTTTTAGAGCTGGTAAGCCCCTGGGCGGATCCGAAGCGTTTGATTGGGGTGGATTCCGCAGCGAAGGCGGCGACCGCGAAGCTATTAGCGAACCTGGCGTTGGCGGTGAGCGCGGAAGGTTTGCGGGAGGCGTTGTTATTGGCCGAATCCACGGGGATGGATGCGGATGAGGCTTTGGAGTTATTGTCCTTTACTGGCTTGCAGTTCATTCGCGATATGAAGGCGCCTTTTGTGCGTGGGGAGCGCGATACCGTGCCTGGTGATTTCACGGTGGATGCGATTGCTAAGGATGCGCGCTTAATGATTGCCACCAGTGAGAAGGATTTGCCGGCTTTGCGTGCGGCCTTGGGTTCTTTGACTTTGGAGCAAACCCGAGGCCGTGGGGATAGTGATTTCTCCTCGATTTTGGTGCACCGCCACGACCTGTAGGTCCTGAGCTAGGTAAGAGGAAAACCCTGGGAGTGTGCTTACTCCTAGGGTTTTGTGCTTGCTGCTTAAGACACGGTGCTGTGCTTAGTCAGCGTGGGTGATGCGTTGGGCGGCATCGCGGGCATCAGCGATGACATTGGGAACCCCCACACCGGCAGCCCAAGCGCCGGTGACCTCTACCCCATCGAGGGTGCTGAGTTCTTCACGCACTGCGGCGACTACATCGAAGTGGTTCTTATCAAAGCGTGGGATGCCGCCGAACCAGCGTTGTACATAGATTTCTGATAATCCGGCGGCGCGGCCATCGAAGCCGGTGGTTTTTTGGAGATCATCCAACGCCATATCCACCAGTTCATCTTCTTCTGCGCGCACTAATGCTTCATCGCCGAAGCGACCGAAGCTGGCGCGCACTACTGCCCCGCCGCGTTCGGCGAGGTGCGGCCACTTGCGGGAAGACAGGGTGAAGGCCTTGGCGTGCATCTCTGGTTCATCAGCTGCCACCAGCACCCCGGAGTTTTGGGGCAGGCCCTCATCGGAGTCGAATTTCATGCCGACCACAGCGGAGGAGGCTAATTCAATGGCCTGGAGTTTCTGGGCTGCTTCGGGGGCAATATCTTTAAGCAGCACCGCGGTGGTGGGGGCTGGGGTGGCGAGCACGAGGCGATCATAATTGCCCTCGCCAGCGCCCTTGAGGCTGAAGGTGCCATCACTATTGCGGTTTACCCCGGAGATAAAAGCATCCACGAAGATCTGTGCCCCGGAGCTTTCCGCGAGGGTGTCATAAAGTTCGGCGTAGCCGCCGCGGAAGGTAGCGAAGATGGGGCTAGGGGCGGAGGATTTGGTGATGGTGTTGCGCCGCGAGTTCATCTTTTGGATGGCACCGGAAAGCGTGACTTTTTCACCGGCGGCAGCAAGTTCATCTAAAGCTTCCGCTAATTGCGGGATGGTGGCGCGCATGCCGAGATCATCAGCGGTGCAGGAATACACCCCACCTAAAAGCGCGGAAACCACGCGGTCGACTACTTCATTGCCATAGCGTTGGCGGACCAGCTCACCGACGCGGGCATCTTGGCCGACTTCCCAGTCGATGGGTTCGGCTTCGGATTCCGCATCGATGCGTGCGCAGGCCTCATCGCCAAGGAGTTCTTCGAAATCACGGGAATCACCGGGGATGCCCATGGCGCCACCGGCGGGCAGGGTTTGGAGGTGGCCGCCGGAGTACACCAGGGAACGTAAGCCTGAGGGGTACACGAGGTGGTCTGCCAGGCCGAGGGAGTTGAAGAAGTCGATGGCGTCGGTACGGCGGTTGAGGAAGGCTTCGGCGCCGAGGTCGGTGGGCCCGGATTCGAAGGGGACGGTGAAGAGTTTTCCGCCGATGCGTTCTGCGGCTTCGAATACTTCGATGGTGGCATCGCGATCATGCTGACGGATGTCGTGGGCGCAGGTGAGTCCGGCGAGGCCGGCGCCGATAATGGCGTAGCGCACGATAGGTGGGTCCTTCCTTCAAAAAGATTTTTTGTGAAACTAGCTAGGGGTGTTTCGCGGTCAGTGTGTTCTTTTAGGCTTCGCCGTGGATGATGGCGACAGCTTCGGTGATGGCTTCTGCGGGGGTGTCGGGGAGGACACCGTGGCCGAGGTTGAAGATATGGCCGCGGGCGGTGCCAGCTAGTTGGGCGGCGGCGGCTTCATCTTTAATGCGGGTGACTTCCTCGCGCACCACTTGAGGGCCAGCGAAGAGAATGGCGGGATCTAGGTTGCCTTGGAGTACCCGCGGGCCGGCGGCGCGGGTGATGCGCTCGGCGGCGCGATCGAGCGGTACTCGCCAATCCACGCCCATGACTTCGGAGCCGGCTTCGCTCATGGCGCCAAGCAATTCCCCGGTGCCGACGCCGAAGTGGATGCGGGGAATGCCGGCAGCTTCGACTTCTTGGAAGATGTGCTTGGAATGTGGGAGCACATAGTTGCGGTAATCATGTTCGGTGAGGAAACCCGCCCAGGAGTCGAAAAGCTGGAGGGCATCAATACCGGCATTGATTTGGACTTTGAGGAAGCCAACGATGGTGGGGGTGAGCCTTTCCATCAGGGTGTGCCATAGTTCCGGTTCACCGTGCATCATTGCTTTGGTGCGCTGGTGGTTTTTACTGGGCCCACCTTCTACCAGGTAGCTGGCCAGGGTGAAGGGGGCGCCGGCGAAGCCAATGAGCGCGGTGCGGTCATTGAGTTCTTCGAGGATGTGGCTAATGCCTTGGGCAACCTCGGGTACATCATGGTCCAGGATGGGGAGGTTGAGGACATCTTCTTTGGTGCGGATGGCGGCATCCATGACGGGGCCGCGGCCGGGCACGATTTCGACTTTGACGCCGGCGGCTTTAAGCGGCACCACGATATCGGAGAAGAGGATGGCGGCATCTACTTTGTGGCGGCGAACTGGTTGGAGAGTGATCTCGGCAAGCAATTCGGGCATGAAGCAGGAGTCGAGCATGCTGATGCCCTCACGGGCTTTGCGGTACTCCGGAAGGGAGCGACCTGCTTGGCGCATGAACCATACGGGGGTATGCGATGGGGTGCGTCCCATCTGCGGGCAGGCAGCATCCAAAAAGGGGGAATCAACCAAATTACGTCGGGCCATGGGCACCATTGTGGTCCAAAGGTTGGATGTGTGGGTAGTTAGCCCATGGCAAGACGGCCTTCGGCGTGTCATAACACCAGTTCGGTGCGGCATAGCTGAGCCACGCAGCCACCGCCAGGCGGACCTGGGATGGCGTGGGAGGCGGGTCTCGGGGGAAGCTTTCCTAAATATTTTTTAGGACACCGGATGGAGGTCGAACTTGCGGGCTTGGTTGGAGCGCATCTCAATGAAAAGGGAGCTGCCGAGCATGAGCAAGGTGGCGGCCATGGGGTGGAGGACACCGGCGACTGAGGCGGCTACCGCCAAGCCGTTGTAGGCCCAGGAGAACCAAATATTGCGGTCGATGATGCGGCAGACGCGGCGCGCCAGGGTGATAAGGGCGGGGATGCCGGACACATCGGTGCGCAGCACGAGGACATCGACGTTGGGGTCGTGTTGTTCGTGCTGGTTCATGGTGTCGAGCGGCTCGGTGGAGCCCATGAGCACACCCACATCAGCCACGCGGAGGCATTCCATGACGGAGTTATCGCCGATCATGGCCACGCGGGCGCCGCGGGTGTGCACGGCGCGGACCGTGAGGGCTTTACGTCCCGGCGCGATGCCGGCGAGCACGCGGGAGATGCCGATGCGGTCGGCGAAGCGGCGGGCCACGGGGTAGGTATCGCGGGAGAGCATCATGGTGTCGATGCCCATGTCTTCTAAGCGGCTAACGGCATCGATGGCATCATCGCGGACATCATCATGCAAGGTGATGACGCCGCGGTCGCGGCCACCCCAGCTGACCACCAGGGGGCTGCCGCCGGATACCGCGGCAGCAGCAAGGCGGCCGCGAAGACGAGCCATATTGCGGGGGCGCCAGAGGGAGGCTTCGACTTGGCGGGTGTGGATAGTGCCATCGCTATCGGCGAAGGGCAATTCGATCATGCCGGAGAAGGTGCCATCGGTGTGGATGACAGAGTGGCTGACTTCGATCCAATGGGGGATGAGGTCACCGCCGGTGCCGGCGTCGCGGGCTTCGCGGGAGGCGCGAACCAAAGCGCGGGAGACGGGGTGGTCGCTTTCCATGGCGAGGGCACCGGCAACGCGAAGTACTAATTCGGGTTCTTCGCCGCGATCCGCGGTGACGGTTTCGACGGTCATGGCGGGTTCGGCGAGGGTGCCGACGCGGTTGAAGACCACGGTATCGACCATGTCGAGTTGGCGGATGGTGGCGCCATCGCGGATGAGTACGCCTTTTCGGGCGGCAGTTTCAATGCCGTAGCGGATAGCTAGCGCTGGGGAGAGCGCAAGGGCGACGGGGGCGACGCAGGCGAGCACCGCCAGTGCGGTGCAGAAGGCGGTGTTGAGGTTTTTACCGAAGAGTGCCCAGATGATGAAGTCGATGAGGGCGACTGCCAAGGCCGCGGGGATGAGCATGGCCGCGGATTTGGTGGAGAGCATTTCGGAGCGGTTTTGTTGGCGGGTGGCGTCTTTAACCCAGCGGTGGACTGCTGCCATGCGGGTGCGGTGTCCGGTGCGTAGGACACGGATTTTGAGGCGTTGGTGGGTGTTCATGCCACCGGCCCACACATGGGAGTTCACTTTCACATCGAAGGGGCCATCATGGCGGCCGACGCGGCCGGGCACGATGGTGGAGGCACCACCGATGACTTGGCCATCGACGGGCACCATTTCGCCGGGTTCGACGAAGAGATCATCACCAACATTGACTTCTTGGAGGGGGATGCGCACATTTTCGGGGCGGCCGGTGGAGCGGTTGCGTTGCACCACGGTGACCTCTGATTGGGGGTCGGGTTTCCACTCATCGAGTTCGCTAATGAGGCTCACCCGGCTGCGCATGGTGATGAGGCGACCGGCCAGGAGGAGCACCGTCATGCCGCAGGCCACGTCGAAGAAGATTTCACCATCGGCGATGCGGTTGCGGTCAATGGCGAACCAATGCGGCACATAGGTCCAGCCGATTTCCCCGGAGGAGGTGAACATCATCAGCGAGGCGGACCATAACCAGGCGGCGATGACTGCGACGGAGCTAGCGGCATCCAGGGCGGTAAGCCCACGGCGCATACCACCGGCCATGGCGCGGTGGAAGGGCCACGCACCCCAGATCACCACAGGGGTGGTGAGGGCGAGGCAGAGCCATTGCCAGCCGGGGAATTGCCAGGCGGAAATATAGGAAAGTAGCAGCACCGGGATGCTTAATACGGTGCACCAGATGAGCCGCGTCGGGGTTAATAATGCGCGGGCGGTGAAGAGCACGTCGCCATCATCGGCTTGGGTGCTGGGGTCATCTTGGTCTGCGTCTTCGGGTTGGCGAAGCCAGCCGGCATCGCGGGCGCGTTCGAGGTTTTTTCTTTCTTCTTGGAGGTGGCGCCGGAATTTCCAGGACAGTCCGCGGTAGTTGAGGGTGCGGCGGCGGGCGGCACGGCGGGTGCTGCGATCATCGCGGCCGGCAAGCATGGCGCGGCGGCGTAGCGAGGAATCAGTAAGCAGCGCATCAATGCCGAAGGTGGTGATGATATCGACAATGTCTTGGGGTGCGGTGCCTTCCGGGGCGGTAACCCAGGCGGTGGCGGTGGGATATACGATGCGGGCGCGTACCCCGGGGAGTTCTTCTAAGGCTTCTTCAATTTCGCTGATTTGGGGTGCGTTTTCTAGGCCCACCAGGTCGAAGGCGTAGGAGACGCGTGGGCGGTCATCCATGTCGATCAGCGCGTGATCGGAGTTGGCTACCTCGGGGCTAAAACCAGCTTCGCGGGCCGCGATTTTGGCGGTATTAATAGCGCTGGCGACTTGTTTTTGGGTTTCAGTTTGAGGCACCGGCGGTAGCACGACGGGGGCATGAAGATGCCCGGCACCAAGTTCCCCGGAGAGCCCGCGGGGACGGGAAACTGAAGGGTCCGCAAGAGACGCTTCCACCGCCATGTGGATGGGAGTGGGGTGATCTTCTGGCAGCGGGGGCGGCGTTAAAGTTTGGGAGGCGGTGCTAGCAGCAGTACCGGGTGCGGTACTAGAACCACCGGCGCTGCCCTTAGCGGAGGCACCTTTACCAGTGGGTTTGGCGTTGGCTTTGCCACTGGCAGCCATACCGGACTTGGCGATCTTGGCGGCGCGCTCGGAGTTACGCTTGGAGGCTTTTTCGCTGGGGCGTAGTAGCTTTTCGGTGCTGCGGGCAGGTTTTTCACTGCCCCGTTGGGGCTTGTCACTACCACGGGTGGCTTTGGCGCTACCTGGTGCGGGACGGTCCATAGTTAGTGCACGGTCCTCAATGAAGTCGGCGATGAGTGCTAGTGGCCTGGTGCTGAAAATGCTTGGCTCAGGCTGGAGCTATTGTGTGCATCTTATGCTATCGCGAGGGATATGAATACGTAGCTGCCTGGGGATGCTTAGCCATGTCGAACGCCGCTGGCCTATCTCTGGACCTTAGGTTGTCTCCTTAGACCTCGGTCCGTTTTTCGGTGCGCAGCCCGTGAAAAAACCAATGCCCCATCCCCCAAAACCTTAACCTCGACAGACTAAGGCTTGCCTGGTATTGAGGTAGCAAGCCTGATGGAAGGTCGGAAGGGGCCAGAAAATGTCACTATGGATACCGGTTGTCACCGGAGTTCTCGCCTGGTTATGCGCAATCATTTTTGGCGTCATTGCAGACAAAAGCAGGCGCGGCACTCTGCCGCGGAATTCTGCGGTAGGAATCCGATTGCCAAGCACCATGCAGTCCGATGAGGCGTGGACGACGGCCCACCGTAAGACCTGGACGGCGAATGCTTTGATTGCCGTTATTTTCTTCCTCGGCGGCGGCTTCATGCTTCTTCAATCGGGGGAAATGTCAAAAACTCCCTATCTGGTGGCCGCTGCGATCACCTTCGGTTCCCTGGTCCCCATTTTGATAATCCAGGTACGTCTTGCTCAAAAAGCGGTGCACTGAGCATTCTCGCTGTAGCACCCCGGGAAGCCGAGGGGCATTCCAGGGGAACATCTCGGAGGCATGGAGAGACCGGCGTGATGAGGTGGCTGCCTTACCCCAGACCAGGCACGGTTGTTGGTGTTATCCCCGGAAGCTTCAAGAAAGGTTTCCGGCATGGCTATGGCCCATCTGCTTTAGGCAGATGGGCCATGCGGTTTGGATTAAAAAAGAATGGTGACAGCGAGGGCGGCCGCTACACCGAATCCAACAAGCACACCGATTCGTAGTGCGGTGGAGGATTCCTTCATCCGTGCGCCAAGAAATGCGCCGAGGGTCAATCCCAGAAACACCGCAGCTAATAGGGCCGTGGAGTAGGACACACCCTGTCCACGGAACACGGAATACCCAATGAAAAGCAGCTCCAGAGCGGCCACTGCCCCCAGGACACCCATAACTGCTCGCAGCCGCTCCTCAAGACTAAAACGAGGTACCGGGGTGGTCATCTCATCACCGCTTTCCATATGCTCGCCGGGGTTCTTTACTGCCCGGTCTGTTTAAGTGATTTAGGTTGATTTCAGGTTAACGAAACAACCGGCAGCGGAAAAGACTAAGTAAGCAAGCATTAATGTGATACGAGACACACATACTGCACCGCCGCTTAGCGGCTTCCTCAAGCAGAACGGCCCTCGCCGCTGGAGGCTTGGGGCGTTAAGGAGTGAAAAATTTTTGAGGTGCTTTTAGGCCTTGGGTTTTGGTCCGAAGCTTCCGAAACCGCCGGGGCCTTTGCCGAGTTCACCGGTGAATTTCAGGGTGTCTTCTTTCAGGGAGAACACCACTCCGGTGACCGCTGCTACCCCAACTAAAATTTGGAGGCTGCCGTCTAAGGCATAGAGCCACACCGGTAGCGTGCTGCCTTGGGGGTGCGCCCCGAAGATCATCATGGCCCGCAAACCGAAGTACACGCCGAAGACGAAGAGGATGCGCCGGGCGATATCGGCTCGTTTATGTTTTTTGCGCACCATCTGGATCATGACCAGCAGCAGCACTAGAAAGGCGATGCCGACCAGGCCGGCCATGACGATGGCGGTGGTAACCGAAGCGTTGAGCATTCCTTCGCTTGGCACTGCATCCCCACCACCAAAGGGGCCACCGTTTTTCAGGGATTCCCGGGCCTGGGCTTTGAGCGGCGCGGGATCCATAATGCCCATCACCACGGAAAGAATGTGGTGGCAGAGCTCGAAGAACACTGCGGCGCTAAAAAGCCCGAGCATAAGGGCAACAGATTCCGGCAGCTTGGTGGGCTTTAAGCCTGGCTTGTTTCCCTGCTGACGCTGATCCTGCTGAGGGTTAAGTGGGGCTGGTGGTTGGGGTTGCTGGCGAAGATCGTTCATGAACTAGAGCTTCCGGGCTGCTTCCGTTGCGAAGTAGGTGAGGATTTGGTCGGCACCGGCACGCTTAATACCGATGAGGGATTCCATCATGACAGCATCAAGGTCCACCCAGCCATTCCGGCCAGCGGCTTGGAGCATGGCGTACTCACCGGATACCTGATAGGCAGCCACCGGCACCGGGGAGCTTTCGGCTACCAGGTTGAGCACATCCAGGTAAGGCATGGCGGGTTTGACCATCACAAAGTCAGCGCCTTCAGCAATATCCAAATCCACTTCGAGGAGGGATTCACGCTGATTGGCGGGGTCTTGTTGATAGGTGCGGCGATCCCCTTCCAAGGAGGACGCAACGGCTTCCCGGAAGGGACCAAAGAAGGCGGAAGCGTACTTGGCGGAATAGGCCATAATGGCGACATCTTGGTGCCCGGCGGCATCCAGGGCATCGCGGATGGCACGGATTTGGCCGTCCATCATCCCGGAGGGGGAAACAATGTGGGCGCCGGCATCAGCTTGGGCGACCGCCATTTTTTGGTAGAGCTCTAAGGTGGCGTCATTATCGACCTGGGTGCGACCCCAACGATCCACACTTAGAACACCGCAGTGACCGTGGTCGGTGAATTCATCGAGGCAGGTATCGGCCATGACCAAAAGATCATCGCCGAATTCAGTGCGCAGCGCATCGAGCCCGCGGTTGAGGATGCCTTCTGGGTCCCAGGCGATGGAGCCTTCGGCGTCTTTGGCTTCTTCTAGGGGCACGCCGAAAAGATCCACGCAGCGCACCCCAGCATCGAGGGCTTCATGCGCGGTGGCTAAAAGCGAATCCGTGGTGTGCTGGTACACGCCCGGCATGGAGCTAATTTCCTTAGGTTCGGAAAGACCATCGGCGATGAACATCGGCAAGATGAGGTCAGCTGGGCGCAGGGTGGTTTCTGCTACGAATTCGCGCATCGCCGGGGTTTGGCGTAGCCGGCGGGGGCGGCGGAAGGGACGTACTACCTGGTTTTCTTCAGTCATGAGGGTTGCTTTCTTTCCTTCTGCGCTGGTGGTGAGCGCTTCGGTTCAGGCTTCTATCTTCTATTTATAGCCTGCGCCAGGAATTGCTGTGGATGCAACAAAGGGGCACTTATGAAGCCACGTGTGGCATAGCCGCACCCACCAAAAAACGGGGGTGCGATCTATGCCCTACCTTCGGGAACACTGTTCTCGGATATGCAGCTTTGCCTTAAAAAGAAGCGGGGTTTAGGTAGTTTTGCGGCGGGCGCGGCGCTTCTTCCGCGGCGGCGGCAGCTGGCCTGCGGCGCGCAGCGAAGCCACATGCGCAGCCAAGGCATCCACCAGGTTGGGGATATCGGCGACCTCTGGGACGACATCCACCCGCAAGCCCATTTCCACCGCGGTTTCGGCGGTTTGGGGGCCGATGCAGGCGATGATGGTGCGCTGATGTGGTTTACCGGCGATACCCACCAGGTTGCGCACGGTGGAAGAGGAGGTGAAGCACACCGCATCGAAACCACCGGATTTGATCATGTCGCGCACTTCCGGGCTGGGCGGGGCGGCGCGCACGGTGCGATAAGCAACCACATCATCAACCGCCCAACCTAGTTCCATGAGGCCATCGACGAGCACATCAGTGGCAATATCGGCACGCGGCAAGAGCACGCGGCCAACCACATCAATATCTTCGAAGAACTCGGGGAAAACATCCACTAAACCAGCGGCGTTCTGGCGATTGCGCGGGGGCAGGAGTTCAGGTTTAATACCCAACTCCTTCACCGCGGCAGCAGTTTTTTCACCCACCGCAGCCAGGTGCACGCCGGCAAAGGCGCGGGCATCCAGCCCGAACTCGCTGAGCTTATCTTTCACCGCAGCCACCGCATTGGTAGAGGTAAACACCACCCAGCGGTAGCGGCCTTCGACAATGCCTTTAATGGCGCGTTCCATTTGGGCGGGGTTGCGCGGCGGCTCCACCGAAATGGTGGGGACTTCCTGCGGGATGGCGCCGTGGCTAGCTAAAAGCGTAGACATTTGGGCGGCCTGCGGGCGGGCACGCGGCACCAGGACGCGCCATCCATATAGCGGGCGGTTTTCCCACCAGGAGTACTTGGAGCGATTATCCACTCCCTTGCCTAAGGTGATGACCAAGGTGCCGGGAAGCTCCGCATCAAGCTTGCCGAGGGTGGCCAAGGTGGTGTCATAGGTGCGCTGCAGGCGGGTGGTGCCATGCACGGTCACAGTAGCCGGGGTGCTGGCAGCTAGGCCGCGGGAGAGCAGCTCATCAGCTACCCGACCAAGATCCTTATGCCGGGCTTGGAGAACCAAAGGTTGCGGGGCGGTAGCTAATTGATCCCAATCGACGTTGGTGTCATTGACATCAGTTTCGGTGTAGGTAGAGCCCAAGGCGATGCCGGCAAAAGCCGGGACCGTAGAAGGCAGGCTCATACCTGGAACCACCTGGAATTCCGCACCAAGAGCAGCCACGGCACTAATTTCACTCACCGCGGTTTCCTTGCTTAAGGGGTTGCCGGCAACCAAGCGGATCACATCAGCACCCT
Organism: Corynebacterium spheniscorum; assembly: GCF_900113445.1. Lineage (GTDB taxonomy): Bacteria > Actinomycetota > Actinomycetes > Mycobacteriales > Mycobacteriaceae > Corynebacterium > Corynebacterium spheniscorum. The sequence goes on along the minus strand of NZ_FOPJ01000001.1, from coordinate 6,871 downwards.
GGTTAGCGGTATCAGCTAATTTCTTAGCAACCTCATCGAGGCTGTCTTTTTCCGACACCTCAAAAATAGTGGCGGCGGTAGGTGCCGGTGGGCGCGGCGGGCGGCGGCGAGCACCCTGGGCTTTAGCTTCCGCGCAGATGCGTTCATATTCGGCTTCCGCGGCAGCTAATTTTTCCTCCGGGACCTGCAGTCCGGCGGCAACAATGGAGCGCACCCCGGGCAGTACTTCAGCATCGACATAGGCGATGGCGGTTCGCGAGAGCACCTCGCGGGCGCGAACGGTTAATAAATCCGGGTTGCCGGGGCCAGCGCCAACGAAGATCACCTTTCCGGGTAGGTTGTTCTCCGCTACGTCGGCGGGTTCCCCTGCTGGGCGGCTAGCCTGGCCGGACACCGAGCCGGGCATCGAGCTAGACGCCGAAGCGGTGGGGTTAATCGCACCCTGTTGCTTGGGGTGCTGATCGCCGTCGTTATTCTGGTTATTGTTTGCGCGGGGCTTCCGTGCATCACCGGGCGTGTTCACGTTTGCTCGCCTTTTCTATTCTCAATGCTGTTATTGGTAATTTCCCTTCGCGGGCTAACACCACCGCCTAGCTGCATGCGGGGGTTGTGGTACACCTTGCGCGAGGCGCAGAGCATGCCACGAAGATCTTTGGTGAAGATCTTCCCTAGGTCAGCGTGATCCTGCTGTGGTGGAAACTGCCGGCAGGTTCTCAGCCTGTGGCTGGCTATAGTGTTCCCGGCGCGCACGATATGCGGGCTAAAAGCGGGCGCGCGTTGGGGGAGACTGCGTAAAACGCAGGCAACCCCAGGGGTCAGGGCACTAAGGACAGCACGACACGCCCGCTGAAAAAGATCGTGCACCAGGTGTGGTGGGGTAGCTGCTTGGTGAAGGGCGCGGCGCGCACCTGGAAGTGGTGCGAACCTCTGCGAACCTCGGGGGGCAGCGATCACCACGGGGGTTTTCTTCGCGCGTTGAGCGGGAGGGCTCTTTCACGCAGAGAAAGGGGGTTACATGCGGACCATATGATTCGGCGGGCGCAGGGGGTGTGGTATCAACACGATAAAGCACCAACCCCCTCATGGGGAAATGACATGCCCCCATTCTGATGAGAGCACCCGAGGATTGGGGCTGCTTTAGCGTGCCTTTTATGAAGCTGCGAGGATACGGCCAGCGCCTTGGGCGCGCAGCATCTCAGCCACCTTGAGCCCTAGTTCCGCGGCTTCCGCCACTGCAGCACTTTCGGTGACTACCACGTTGGATTTGCCGTCGAGGGCGAAAACTCCGGCGGTGAGGGTGATGGTGTCATCCTCGTTGTAGACCGAGTGCGCGGCCACGGGGGCGGTGCAGCCAGCCTGCAACCCAATGAGCACCCCGCGTTCGGCAGCGGAGCAGGCGGTGGCCTGTGGGTCCGCAATCGCGCGGATGGCGGCTACCACCTCGGGGTTATCGGCGCGGCATTCCACCGCCAGCGCACCCTGTGCGGGCGCTGGGATGAATTCTTGGGTGTCTAGCACCTGGGTGGCTTTAGCGCCGAGATCAACGCGGCTTAGGCCCGCATAGGCCAAGACCACGGCATCTAGTTCACCTTCGGTGACCTTAGACATGCGGGTGGTGATATTGCCGCGCAGCGGGCGGATATCCAGGTCTGGGCGGATGGCTTTAAGTTGGCTGATCCTACGCGGCGCGCCGGTACCTACCTTCGCCCCTTCCGGAAGGTCCTTAAGCGTCATGCCATCGCGGGCGATGAGGCAATCGCGGGGGTCTTCGCGTTGGGGGACGATTAATTCGAAGCGTTCATCTTTGGCGCTGGGGAGATCTTTGAAGGAGTGCACCGCAATATCGCAGTGGCCCGCATAGAGGTGCTCGCGCAGGGCTTGGGTGAATACCCCAACGCCGATGCGTTCCACCGGGGCCATATTCACATCCCCGGCGGTGGTGACGATGGTTAATTCCGCCTCATAGCCGTGTTCGGCGAGCCAGTCTTGGACATGACCGGATTGGGTGGTGGCGAGTTGGGATCCGCGGGTGCCAATCTTAAAGGTCATCAAATCTCCTAATTCTCAGTTGCGCTTCGACGAATTTGCTCAGCGTCGGGCAGCTCTGCCACATCAACGGAAATATGTCTTCGGCACTCACCTTTGAGACCAAAGAGCTCCTGTAACGCGGATTCGTAAGATACGACTCCTGATTCGGCTGCTAATTCCTTCACCTTGACGGTGGGTTGGTGCAAGAGCTTGTCCACCACTCGGCGAACCGTGCGGGTCACTTCCTCAAAATCCCCATCATCCATGGCCGGGGTGCGGCCGCGAAGGCGGGTCAGCTCATCTTCAATGAGGGTGGCGGCGTGGCGGCGAAGCGCTGATACTGCTGGCACCACGTCGCGGACTCGTTGGGCGGAGGAGAACTCATCGAGTTCTTCGCGCACAATGCGCATGGCATCGCGTTGGCCGCGATCATCAACATCATCGGCCCCCAGTTCGTGGGCGCGGTGCAGGCGCTCAATATTGACCAGGTACACCCCCGGAATGCCGGCGGTGTCATCATCAATATCGCGGGGCATGGATAAGTCAATCAGGGTAAGCGGCAGGTCACTGCTGCGCCCGGCAAGCCCATCAAGGTCCTGCGGTGTGATCGTGAAATTATCCGCCCCGGTGGCTGATACGGCGATATCCACAATTTTTAGGGCTTCGGCACGGTCATCGAAATCAAAGACCTGTGCTGGCACCCCAGCTTCGCGAGAATGCTCCGCGAGGCGTTCTGCGCGACTGCGGGTGCGATTGGAGATCACCAGTTCTTCGACCCCCAGGCGACCTAAATGGGTAGCCGCAAGGGAGGCCATGGCACCGGCACCCAAAATCAGGGCGCGCCGCCCAGCAAGCGGGGTGACCTCATGGGAGAGCCCCAAATGGTGGAGGGCTTCATCAACTGCGAAGGACACCATAGAGGCGCCGGCATCATCAATATCGGTTTCCGAGTGCACGCGTTTACCGGTGTGCAATGCAGATTGCGCTAAAGCATGCAGTGCTGGGCCAACGGATTTACATTCCACTGCCCGCTGGTAGGCGGTGCGCACCTGGCCGATGATTTGTTGTTCGCCTACCACCATGGAGTCCAGGCCACTGGCTACCACCATCATGTGTTCGGCGGCGGCATCGGCGTAGCGCACATAAAGGTATCCGCGCAGGGTATCAATATCGACGCCGGATACCTTGTGTAAAACTTCGACTACTTCTTGGACCCCGGTGTGGAAGCTATTGGTAACCGTATAAACCTCAAGGCGGTTACAGGTGGAAATGATCATGGCTTCGCTTAGGGAGGGCCTCTCTAGGAGAGCCAAAGCGGTGCTATCGCGGACATCATCATCCATGCTCAGTCGTTCTAGGAGCGCGACCGGGGCTGAACGGTGGGACATCCCTACTACCAGGACACTCACGCTAACAGTTCACCACTTTCTAGCCACCTTCCCTTAAGCCCCCAGGGTGGGGGCATAAGGTGATGTACCACGATCATCCGAAAGAATACCCCCTACCCAGGGGGCGGGGGCCTTAATTGCCCAACGCTATCCCCCGGGGGCACTTGATTACAACAAAGCATGGGCTAACTCTTTGTCATCTACTTCCCAGCAGGCGAACTCTTCACCATCAATCACCACCACCGGCACGCGATCCCCAAACTCCATGGCCAGAGCAGGATCTTCGTCCACATCCACCACTTTTAGATGCGCCCCAGCGGCAGCAATAATGGGCCGAATTTGGGCTTCCACACGATGACAAGACCCACAGGTTTCTCGAACCATGAGTTCTACCTCATGCGGGGTAGCCGGAGCCGCCATGTGCCCTCCACCTTTCGTTTCAACAACACTCCTCAAGCGCCACTGCGCGCAAGCACCACAGCGCCAGAGCACCGCAGCGCCACAGCGCACAAACACCGCAGCGCCACCCACCACCCCACACAGGCTGAAAAATATTTCTCCTCATACCTTAGGTGGAGATCAGGCAGGTCTCTGCGCATTGTAGGCCTAGCATGAGATAGGGTAGCCCTCTTAAGACCCACTGTTGAGGAGCCACACGTCATCGTGAGTTCAACCCCTGCCAACGCGCCCACCCCGCGTGAGCCTGAGGGTACCGATCCCAAGGGCCCCCGGCCCACGAAGAGCCCGAGGCCCACGGAGGGCCCCAGGCCCCAGAAGGGCCACAGGCCCCAGGACAACCGACCCACGGCGGATATCCCCTTCCGCCCACAGCACACCCAGATGCCCAGCCCAGAAGATTTCCTGGCTAGCTGGTCGGTCACCCGCGGTAACCTCCGCCGCTTCCTCGAAGACCTCGCGATCCCCCCGATCGATGAGAGCACCCAGCGCGCCGCCGGCGAAGCAGCCGCAGCAGCGGCGGTCAAAGAAACCTTCGGGCTAAACCTGGATGACTTTTCCTCCGGGGTGGCCTCCGTCTCCGGTTCCATCGAGGCTGCCGGCGGGCTGCGCGTAAGCACCCCGGATCCACAGATCCAACAAGATACCGCGGCAGCAGCCTTCTTCGATGTCGATAACACCTTGATCCAAGGTTCCTCCCTCATCGTTTTCGCCCTCGGGCTGGCCCGCCATAACTACTTCAAGGCCACCGAGGTGCTGCCGATCATGTGGAAGCAACTGAAGTTCCGCGTCACCGGCTCCGAGAACATTGAGGACGTCGCAGAAGGCCGCCAGCAGGCCTTGGAGTTCATCAAAGGCCGCTCGGTGGAGGAATTAGTCACCCTCTGCGAAGAGATCGTGGATTCGCACATGCTCGACCGCGCCTGGCCCGGTACCCGCGAGCTCGCCGAAGCGCACCTTCAAGCCGGCCACCAAGTGTGGTTGGTTTCTGCCACCCCGGTGCAACTCGCCCAGATTCTGGCGCGGCGCTTCGGTTTCACAGGTGCCCTGGGCACGGTCGCGGAGGTTGATGAACACGGTTGCTTCACCGGCCGTCTGGTGGGCGATATTTTGCATGGCCCGGGTAAAAAACATGCGGTGGCGGCACTTTCTGCCATTGAGAAGCTGGATCTATCCCGCTGCACGGCCTACTCGGATTCCATTAATGATGTGCCGATGCTATCCATGGTGGGCACTGCGGTGGCGGTGAATCCGGATCGTCGCCTGCTCAAGGAGGCGAAGCGCCGCGGCTGGGCGGTGCGGGATTATCGCAGCATGCGCAGCGCCTTGCGTTCCTATGGCCTGCCCACATTGGCTACCGCGGCGTTTAGCTTCGGCAGCTGGCGGCTTTTCCGCCGCCGCTAATCTCCCCAGGATTGCTTTCCCCGAGACCCTGCTCTTAGGCACACTCCCCTGCTTTCGGTTCTCAAGAGGCTGGGGTGTGCCGCGCCGGCTAAGTTTTTTAACGCGAGTAGCCCAAAGCGCACGCGCACCCAGCGGACACGCGCACCCAGAGCGCACGCGCACCCAGCGGACACGCGCCTCTAGAAACAACGACAGCGCCGCGCTCTTCCTGCTACGTACTCAGGAAGGCGACGACGCTGTTGCAGTGCGTGAGAAACGCGCCAAGCTTTACTTGCCGAGCTTACGACGCTGAACGCGGGTGCGGCGCAGCATCTTGCGGTGCTTCTTCTTGGACATGCGCTTGCGGCGCTTCTTAATCACAGAACCCATGGGGTTTCCTCGTTTCGTTATCGCGAGTACGTACTTAACCTGCCAGTTGCTTGCCCTGCGGCGTGTTATTAACCCAAAAACTATCGTGGCGTTCCCGCTCCCGCGGTGTGAGCCAATTAGGTTAACTGCGCCGACGTGCACTATCGGCGGACACTACGCCCAAGACCGCATACTGACACGAACGGCAACCATCTTAGCGCCCGCCGAGCAACCCAGTAAAACTAGCCCGCCCAAGCAAGCACCTCAGCACCTACCCGCAGCAAAGGGTGAGCGAGGCAGTTCTTAGCATGCAGTTGTCCGGCATGCTCAAAGAAATGCGGCCGGCCACGCATGACCCTATGAGCGTCTCATGGCAGATGGTTTAACCCTGGTTTTTATATTTCATTTCCATTAGTGTCAGCGCGTTTATCGTCCACAGGGCGAGACGCTGAACGGTCAGGGACTCACCTAGGTCCATAAAGGCGCGTGTTTCGACTAGGAGACAATCCACCCAATCGCGAGTCACCGGGGCCTGACCCGTGGCGGAGAGCGCGTCACTTTTCATTTGCAGTATTGCAAGAAATTCTTCATCGGAGAAAATCGGTCGGAATCCACAGGACACACCTTTCACATCATGGTGATACTTCCGGCATGTGTAAAAAGATACTCGCTGCTGCGCTCGCCTTCTCAGTCTCAGGCGTGTTAGCTCCGGTGGCCCAAGCTACACCCGTTCTGGAACAACCGACGTTCGCACCCGAAAGGTTCCAACCTCCCACAGTTATTCCTTAGAACGAGGGCCCGGGCTTCTGGGACCGTGTTGTAGGAGTAACACTTTCGAGTATGGAATGCAAGGCTGTTCTCTACTGGAGACTTCTTCGATACGGACGACCCGGGATGTGCATCTCCGATCCGCGAAACAATGGTACCTGGCTGGTAATGCTCAGATGGTAGGCCTTGAGGGTTCCGTTTCCGCTGAGATGCTTTGGGAAAATGCTGCAGGTAGAGCGAGGCACCGTGCGCGGAAATTTTCCGCCTTTTAAAACGCGCGGCGAGGGGCAGGAAGTCGACGATGCTACACCGGCCGGCCTCTAGTTACTCAGACGAACTTTTTGCCCTCGCCGCCACGCTAACGCCTCCTAGCAGAAGCATGATCGGGTTAAGTAGCAAAAAGTGTGTCTGGTTTTCGGCGTTACAGCTGGTCAGGGCATGTAAATCCGGGTTTTATTAGGTTCCGGGGCTTATATCCG
>NZ_FOPJ01000005.1 GCF_900113445.1 Corynebacterium spheniscorum | reverse complement strand
AAACTCACCAACCACACCAACAACCCCAACCAACCCCCACCCTTCTAACCCCCAACACAAAAACCACCGTGCCAACACCCACAGGCACGGTGATTCACGCTGCCAAAAACTAAGCCGACTACACCAGGCAGTACAACACCCCAGCCTGCAATGGGTACACAAGTTCCTGCGCGTGCCGGTGAGCAGACTTGGGGAAGGCTTCAGCGTGGAGCTGGCCTCAATGAGAGCAAATACCGTGAAGATCAGGAGAGACTCGCAAGGGACTGGCAGATAAGGGGATCCCCGAGCCTCACAGATTGAGAAACTGACAAGAGTCCAATCCAAGGCATAAAAAAGTGTCCCCGACAGGATTCGAACCTGCGACCTTTGGTACCGGAAACCAATGCTCTAATCCACTGAGCTACGGAGACGCATTCCCTAAGAGAAAGCGGGGCCCAAAAGGGACTCACTTGCTGCCTAGGCAACGCTGGGTAGTCTACCACCACCACCGCGCTGTGCAATAACGACACAGGTCGTCGAACTTTGCTATCTTGGTGCCAGCAAAAAGCTTCCCTAGCAAAAGTGTTGTGCATATGAGGTTCTTGATCCGCGCGTTGGTTGCGTTGACGATCATCGGCGAAATCACCTTCGTGGTGCTGGTCAGCACAAACCCGGAGCTACCTCGGCTGCTCGGCCTGGTGGCATTGATCCCGCTGGCTGTAGCCATTGCAATCATGGCGTTTCTGCTGATCAGCAAGGCCCGTGCCAGCAGCTGGGCGCAGGCGGTGCGCGAGACATCCACGGAATTGGGGGTTCCGAGGGTAGCGCTAAGGATCTGGGGAACCGAGATTGCCTATATGCATTCGCTCCTGCGCCGGCGACCCAAGGGGGATGACTACTTCGGGGCGCATTCGCCGCTGACCCCGGTGGTGTGGATCTTCGGGTTCTTATCCATCGTGGAAGCAGTCCTGGTGCATATGTTGGTGCCGATTGTGTGGCTGCGCTGGGTCATTTTGATCCTGAGCGTCTATGCAATGTTGGTATTTATCGGGTTCTACCGCTCTTTGAGCACCAACCCACACCGCATTCGCGCCAACATCGTGGATATCAATAGCGGCGTGCGCTGCCGAATCCATACGACGGCAGAAAATATTGCGCACGCGGGACGCTGCATGCCAGGGGAGGGCGGCTCGGTGGCCTTAAAGGAGGACACACTGCGCATCCCGGTGCTCAGCCAGGTAAATACCGTGGTCGAATTTAAAGAGGAGGTCCGCATCGACGATATGGTGCTCGGCACACCGATGATCAAGAAGGTGGAGTTCTACGTCGATGACCGCGGTGCGTTTTTAAAACAACTAGGTGCCTAAGGCGCAGCAAAGCCCACAGCATACGGCTGTGGGCTTTGGATCTGCTTAGTGCACGATGATGACGATGAGGTCGCGGGGACCGTGCACACCTTCGACGCGGCTGAGCTCGATATCGGAGGTGGCGGAGGGACCGGACACCATGGTGGTGGGGGTGTAGGGATCCAGCCGAGAGATCATGGCCGGGACACCATAGACCACCGTGTCGGGACGCACGATACAGACGTGGCGGTCCGGGACCAGGGTCAGCGCGCGGCGCCCATTGCTGGGGATTGCCTGCAGGCAAATAGTGCCGGTCTGCGCGGAGGAGACCACGGAATCAGTGACCACCGCGTCAACCGAGTTCAAGTCACGAGGATTGGAAAGACGATCATCCGGGGTGGCCTCACCATTGAACTCCGCAAATAACGCGGCATCGAGGCCCTCGGCATAACGCACTGTGCGGCATTCGCGCTGGTGCAAGATCTCGGCAATGGTTTTGGCGAGATCAGCCTCGGAAGTTTCCTTCACATCGGCCTTGTAGTCGACCAGGCGGTCAATGAGGATCTCACGCAATTCCTCAACGCTATGCTGCGGATCTTCGCGGTTGTATTCGCGAATAACCGGGTAGCCGCTGGTGTCGATCTTGGCCAGCTTCTGGGCATTGCGGACGCGCTTGAGGATTTCTTTCTTCGCAGCCGCATTATCCGGGGAAGCCGCAGTATTAGCGGTTTTCACCTTCGGGAAATTCTGTTTCATTGTCATTTGTCCTTACGCAGCCCTTCTTTACGGGCCTGAGCGAGGAGCTCTTGGGCCTCTTCGCTGTCGAACCACTGGCGGAAACTCTTCTTCGGCGGGACAGCGGTATCGCGGACATCAGTCCAACCAGCAAGGAAGCTGGGCAGGTGCGTGATCTTGCCATTGAAACCGCCAAGCACGCGGCCCAGGGCAACCATGCGCATCACTGCATTCCACAGCTTCGGCTTGCCCATCAGCAGGCCAGCGGAATCCAGCAGCGCACCTTCGATCTTGGGCTTATGGTGCTTGACCTTTTGGTGGCGCATTTCCAAAAGCACGTCGGTGATCGGGATTTTCACCGGGCAGACCTCATCGCAACGCCCACACAAACTAGAGGCATAGGGCAGGGAAGCATTCGGGTCCGAAGCCGAATCCATGCCGGTGAGCTGCGGGGAGAGGATGGCACCAATGGGGCCGGGGTAGGTGGAGCCATAGGCGTGACCACCAGCGCGCTCATAGACCGGGCAGACATTCAGGCAGGCTGAGCAACGAATGCACTTCAAGGCTTCGCGGCCAATTTCGCTGGATAGTACAGCGGTACGGCCATTATCCAGCAGCACAATATGGAAATTCTGGGGGCCATCATGTTCGGTGACACCAGACCACAAGGAGGTATAGGGGTTCATGCGCTCGCCGGTGGAAGAACGCGGTAGCAGCTGCAAGAACACCTCCAGATCCTGGAAGCTGGGCAGAAGCTTTTCAATACCCATCACCGAGATCAAGGTTTCCGGAAGGGTCAGGCACATACGGCCATTACCTTCAGATTCCACAATGGCCACGGTGCCAGTTTCTGCGACACCGAAGTTAGCGCCCGAAATGGCGCACTTCGCGCGCATGAATTGCTCGCGTAAGAAGAGGCGCGAAGCTTCCGCTAATTCCGCGGGCTCGGTGGATAAAGAATCATCCGTAGAAGGCATCTCCGCGACGAAAATATCGCGAATCTCAGCACGATTGCGGTGAATCGCCGGCACCAGAATATGGGAAGGGCGGTCATGGCCGAGCTGCACAATCAGCTCAGCAAGGTCCGTTTCCCGCGCGGAAATCCCGGCATCGCGGAGCTGCTCATTAAGCGCAATCTCCTGGGTCGCCATGGACTTAATTTTGACGACGTTGGTCTCCCCGGTTTCTTGAACCAAGCGGGTGACAATCTCGCCGGCTTCCTTGGAATCCCGGGCCCAGTGCACATGGCCGCCACGGGCGGTCACTGCGGCTTCAAACTGCTCCAACAATTCCGGCATACGGGCAGCAACATCACGCTTAATGCCGGAACCGGCTTCGCGGAGTGCTTGCCAGTCATCGACTTCATCGACAACATGGGCGCGCTTTTCGCGAATGGTGGTGGTGGCGTTTTGGAGATTACGCCTTTGGGTGGCGTTATAGAGGTCCTTGTGGGCGGCCTTAACGAAGCCGATCTCACCACGCAGGTGGCCGGGTTCGTGCGGGGCACGAGGGGGCATGGTCGGGGTGTTTAAGCGGATGCTCACAGCATGACCTCACGAGAATAAGCAGCCGAGGTGGGAGTCCACGGGTGTTCCTTGGTGGACGCCAGAATCTCAGCAATGTGGATAGCGCGGATGCCATTGTGTTGACGCGACATGGCACCAGCAATATTCATTAAGCAAGAAGAATCCCCCGCGGTGACATACTCCGCACCGGTTTCCTTCACATGGCGCACCTTGTCAGCCACCATCGCAGCGGAAACCTCAGCGTTCTTCACCGAGAAGGTGCCACCGAAACCACAGCACTCTTCAGCATGTGGGAGATCCACCAAGTCCAGGCCCTCAACATTGCGCAGCAACTCATAGGGGCGATCGCCGAGCTTGATGAAGCGCAGCGAGTGGCAGGAGGAGTGATAGGTCACGCGGTGCGGGAAGAAAGCACCAAGATCGGTGACCTGGGCGATATCAACCAGGAACTCCGAAAGATCATAGGTCTTATTCGCCGCGCGTGCAGCGCCATCAACTAAAGCGGCATTGCCATAGCGTCGCGCAATGCGCTCATGCTGTTCGCGGACCGCGCCAGTGCAGGAACCAGATGGGGCAACCACATAATCAATGGAAGGGTCCGCAAATGCATCCGCATAAGCGCGGATAATCGGCACGGCCTCTTCTTGGTAGCCGGTATTGATGTGCATCTGGCCGCAGCATGTCTGTCCCTCGGGGTAGACGACCTCGTAGCCAAGGCGCGAAAGAATCAAGGCGCTTGCTTTATGGGCGTCGGGGAAGAGTGCGTCGCCGATGCAGGTGGAAAAGAGTGCAACGCGCACGAGGTTCTCCTGAATGATCGGGGGCTGGAGCCGCTGTGTTATCCCGCGGGGGTGTCCTGGGGTGAGTCACACAGCCAGCTTTCATATGCCCCTTACCTTACGCCTAGGCCCTGCTTTTTTGAACTGGACTTAGGGTGCCCTACCTGCGTTTTTAAAGACATAACCATGTGTCTTAAATCAGGGTTATAGGGGTTGATGAGGGGCTTATCCGGCGCTGACCTTAGGTGACCGTCGACACTAAGGTCCGCGTGTGGTCAGACCGCAGTCTCCCAAGGGTAACCTAAAGAATGGCCCCCAAGCGGGGGTATCGAGGGTGCTGGTGTGAGCAGTGCCGCTTTTAGTAGCGAAGAGTCGGTGGCATCACGCAGCCTTATCCGCCCGCTTGGTCCCCAACGCCGGTGTATTAGAATCCCTGCCCATGACCCCCGCAGATCTCGCAACGCTCATCCGTGGCACCGCCGCCACCGTTTTATCCCAACACGACCTCGACAGCAGCGTCCTCCCAGAAACGGTAGTGGTGGAACGACCCCGCAACCCCGAGCATGGCGACTATGCAACCAACCTTGCCCTCCAGGTAGCTAAAAAGGTGGGCACCAACCCCCGTGAATTAGCCACTTGGCTAGCTGAAGCCTTGGGTGCGGATGAAGCTATTGATTCTGCCGAGGTCGCCGGCCCCGGCTTCCTTAATATCCGGCTCGCCGCTGCCGCCCAAGGCGGCATTGTCTCCAATATTTTGGACCAAGCCGAATGCTATGGCGCCAACAAAGAATATGTCGGCAAACGCATCAACCTTGAGTTCGTCTCCGCCAACCCCACCGGGCCTATTCACCTCGGTGGTACCCGCTGGGCAGCCGTGGGCGATGCCCTAGGCCGCATCCTTAAATTCAGTGGCGCTGCGGTTACCCGCGAATACTATTTCAATGATCACGGCACCCAGATCGACCGCTTCGTCAACTCCCTACTAGCCGCGGCCCGCAAGCAGCCCACCCCTGAAGATGGCTATGGTGGCGCCTATATTCAGGACATCGCCACCAAGGTGCTCGAACGCGAACCGCAGGTCCTTGAGCTGAGCGATGAAGCAGAGATCCGCGAGACCTTCCGCCGCATCGGCGTGGACCTCATGTTCACGCATATTAAGGAATCCCTCCACGAATTCGGCACCGACTTCGATGTCTACTTCCACGAGAATTCCCTCTTTGAATCCGGAGCCGTGGAGCGCGCTGTGGACACCCTCAAAAACAATGGCAACCTCTATGAAGCCGATGGCGCCTGGTGGCTGAAGTCCACCAACTTCGGGGATGATAAGGACCGTGTCGTCATCAAGTCCGATGGCCACGCCGCCTATATCGCTGGGGACATCGCCTACCTGGTGGATAAATTTGAACGCGGCCATGACCTCTGCATCTACATGCTGGGTGCGGATCACCACGGCTATATCGCCCGCCTCAAAGCCGCCGCCGCAGCGCTGGGTTACGACCCCGAAGCCGTGGAAGTCCTCATCGGTCAAATGGTCAACCTGGTCCGTGATGGCCAAGCCGTGCGCATGTCCAAGCGTGCCGGCACCATCATCACCCTTGATGACTTAGTAGAAGCTATTGGGGTCGATGGCGCCCGCTACGCGCTGATCCGCTCCTCCGCGGATTCCTCCCTGGATATTGATCTCGGTCTGTGGGCCAGCCAATCCAGCGATAACCCGGTCTACTACGTGCAATACGGTCACGCGCGCCTGTGCTCCATCGCCCGCAAGGCAGCCGAGTTCGGGGTGAGCATCGAGAATGCTGACCTCGCGCTGCTTACCCATGACCGCGAAGGTGATCTCATCCGCACCCTCGGCGAGTTCCCCGCCGTGGTGAAAGCCGCCGCCACCTTGCGCGAACCTCACCGCGTGGCCCGCTACGCCGAGGGGCTTGCCGGTACTTTCCACCGCTTCTACGATTCCTGCCAGATTCTGCCCAAACAGGGTGAGGACACCACCGCGCTGCATAGCGCCCGCCTGGCCCTTGCCACTGCCACCCGCCAAACCCTCGCCAACGCGCTTGGGCTGCTTGGCGTTCACGCCCCGGAACGGATGTAAATGCGCCCTCCCGCAGCCCATGCCGCTGATAACACCGTCGCCGATATCGCAGCCTCTGGCTGGCCAGCGATCGATGCCTCCACCGCGGACTTCAACGATCTGCCCACGCATGTCTGGCCCCGCAACGCCAAGCGCGAAGAAGACGGGGTAGTCACCATCGCCGGAGTCCCACTCCCGGAGATCGCCGAAGAATATGGCACCCCCGTCTTCGTGGTCGACGAGGATGACTTCCGCACCCGCTGCCGCGATATGGCCCGTGCCTTCGGCGGTGCACACCATGTGCACTATGCCTCCAAAGCTTTCCTCACCCGCACCATTGCGCGCTGGGTAGATGAAGAAGGCCTCGCCATGGATGTCGCCTCCTTAAATGAGCTGCGCATCACCCTCGCCGCAGATTTCCCCGCAGAGCGCATCACCGTGCACGGCAATAATAAAACCGAATTGTTCCTCCGCACCTGCGTTCGCAGCAGGGTAGGGCATGTGGTGCTCGATTCCCACCAGGAACTCGAAGCACTCAACCGCATCGCCGGGGAAGAAGGCTGCACCCAAGCGGTGATGGTGCGCGTGAAACCTGGAGTGGAGGCGCACACCCACGAGTTCATCGCCACCAGCCACGAGGACCAAAAATTCGGTTTCTCGCTTGCCTCCGGTTCCGCTTTTAAGGCCGTTACCAGCGCCATTGCTGCTGAAAACCTGCAGCTGGTGGGCCTGCACTGCCACGTCGGCTCCCAGGTTTTCGACGCCCACGGCTTCTCCCTCGCCGCGGAGCGCGTTCTTAGTCTCTACGCCCGCGTGCACCGCGAGCTCGGCGTGCAGCTCCCGGAACTCGATCTCGGCGGCGGCTATGGCATCGCCTATGTCGAACAAGAACGAGCCCTTAATGTGGATGCGGTAGCCCAGGACCTGCTCAGCGCCGTGGAGCGCGCCGCCAATGAACTCGGGATCCCCGCCCCCTCGGTGCTGGTGGAACCCGGCCGCGCCATTGCCGGCCCCGGTACCGTCACTGTCTACGAGGTCGGCACCGTCAAAGATGTCACCGTCGGCGAAGGCCGCTCCCGCCGCTACCTCGCCGTGGACGGCGGAATGTCGGATAATATTCGCCCCGCGCTCTATAACGCGCTCTACGATGGCCGCATTGTCAATCGTTTCACCGAGGGCACTCCCGTGGACACCCGCGTGGTCGGTTCGCACTGCGAATCCGGCGATATCCTCGTCCGTGACGCCGAGTACCCCGACGATATTGCGGTCGGCGATCTGCTCACCCTCGCCGCCACCGGCGCCTACTGTTATTCCATGTCAAGTCGTTATAACGCCGCCACCCGCCCCGCGGTCGTCAGCGTCCGCGGTGGCCAAACTCGCCTCATGTTGCGGCGCGAAACCCTGGAAGATCTCTTCGCTCTCGAAGCTGACTAAGAGGGCTTTATTCGAGATCGGGGGCACCAGGGCGGCAGTACTGCTGGCGGGTAGCAGGCGGCCCCCGCATGCCACGCCTGTATAGTTAATAGGCCTTCACATTCAAAACCCTTGCAGGAGCACCATGAGCCAGACACCAAGCACCACCGCAAACCGCACCGTAGGTATCGCCATTTTGGGACTCGGTACCGTCGGCAGCGAAGTGCTTCGACTCATCGGCGTCCAAGCAGATGCCCTCGCACACCGCATCGGTGGTGGCATCGAAATCAAAGGCGTCGCCGTATCTGATGCCTCCCGCCCCCGCGAAGGTGTGGACCCCGCGCTGCTCACCGAAGATGCCATGAGCCTGATCAACCGCGATGATGTGGAAATCGTCGTTGAGGTCATCGGCGGTATTGATTACCCCCGCGAACTCGTGCTCGCCGCACTGCGCGCCGGCAAGTCCGTGGTTACCGCCAACAAGGCACTTGTTGCTGCGCATGCCGATGAGCTCTCCGCCGCCGCTGATGAAGCCGGCGTAGACCTCTACTTCGAAGCCGCTGTTGCCGCCGCCATCCCCGTGGTCGGCATGCTGCGCCGTTCCCTTGCCGGTGACCAAATCCAGTCCATTGCTGGCATCGTCAACGGCACCACCAACTACATTCTCGACGCCATGGACACCACTGGTGCCGACTATGAAGAAATGCTCGCGGAAGCCATGGAACTGGGCTACGCCGAAGCTGACCCTACTGCGGACGTGGAAGGCCACGACGCCGCTTCCAAGGCCGCCATCCTCGCTTCCCTGGGCTTCCATACCCGCGTGAAGTACGACGATGTCTACTGCGAAGGCATCTCCAAGATCACCGCGGATGATATTAAGGCTGCCCGCACCGCCGGCTACGCCATCAAACTGCTGGCCATCTGCGAAAAACTTCAAGGCGAAGACGGCCGCGACTATGTTTCCGCCCGCGTGCACCCCGCACTGGTTCCCCGTGAACACCCGCTAGCCAGCGTCAGCAAGTCCTATAACGCCATCTTCGTAGAAGCCGAAGCCGCCGGATCGCTCATGTTCTACGGCAATGGCGCTGGTGGCGCACCCACTGCTTCCGCTGTGCTCGGCGATATCGTCGGTGCTGCCCGCAACAAGGTTCATGGTGGCCGCGCACCAGGGGACTCCACCTACGCCAACCTCCCGGTCGCTGACTTCGGGCAGGTGCTTACCCGCTACCACATCGACATGCAGGTCTGCGACCGCACTGGTGTGCTCGCGGATCTGGCCAAGATCTTCGCCGAAAATAATATTTCCATGCGCGCAGTTCGCCAGGAAAAGTCCGGTGACAACGCCCGCCTGATCGTGGTTACCCACACCGCACGAGAAAAGAACCTCGCTGCCACCGTGGAGCAACTGCGCAAGTGCGATGCCGTTAAGAAGGTCACCAGCGTCATCCGCCTGGAGAACGAAGACGTATGAGCACCGAACTAAAGGTCGGCACCGCCGTTACCGTCACTGTTCCCGCCAGTACCGCTAACCTCGGCCCTGGCTTCGACTGCCTCGGACTAGCCCTCGGGCTCTACGACATTGTTGAAGTAGAAGTCATCGACAAGGGCCTGGTCGTGGAGGTCATCGGGGAAGGCGAAGATGAACTTCCTCGCGATGGCTCGCACCTAGTTGTCAAAGCGATTCGCTCCGGCCTCCTCGCCGCTGATGTCAGCGCGCCGGGCCTAAAAGTGGTGTGCCATAACTCCATCCCGCAATCTCGTGGGCTGGGTTCCTCCGCAGCTGCCGCAGTGGCTGGGGTAGCAGCAGCCAATGGTCTTGCCGGATCACCGCTGACCACCGAACAGGTGGTGCAGCTAGCTAGTGCTTTTGAAGGGCACCCGGATAATGCCGCAGCCAGCGTGATGGGCTCAGCAGTGGTCTCCTGGACGGAAGTTCCGGTTGATGACCGCAGTCAGCCCAGCTACAAGGCCGTGACCGTACCGGTGCATGAAAGCATCCGCGCTACCGCTATTGTGCCGAGCTTCCACGCTTCCACGCGGGCAGTGCGTCGCGTGCTTCCTAGCCACGTCACCCACGAGGACGCCCGCTTTAATGTGTCGCGTACCGCCGTGATGACCGTTGCCCTCCAACAGCACCCAGAACTGCTTTGGGAAGGCACCCGCGATCGCTTGCATCAGCCTTATCGCGCCGATGTGCTGCCGGTTACCGCCGAGTGGGTTAACCGCTTGCGTAACCGCGGTTATGCCGCTTTCCTCTCCGGGGCTGGCCCCACCTGCCTGGTGCTGTCCACCGAGGCGATTGAAGAATCCATCCTTCAAGAAGCCCGCGATGCTGGGCTGCAGGTAATGGAATTGCCCATCGCTGGGCCAGTGAAAGTCGAAGCCGGCGCCAGCAGCCACTAAAGCAAAGAATTTAAGGCCCCAAGGGGGGCCTTAAATTCTTTATGCCGAATGTTTATGCGCGGCGACGGGTCGCATAAGCAAAGACACCTGCACCGGCGATGGTCAGCAGAGCTGCTACTGCCAAGACCTGGTTATTTTCAGCACCGGTATTGGCCAGCTTGCCGGTACGCGGAGCCGGCTGAGGCTTCACGGCCGGATCTGCTTCCGGGTCTACTGCTGGGTCTTCGGCTGGGGCGGGCGCTTGAGCTGAGGCATCAGAGCTACCGCTACTACCCAAAGCAGCGCTACCAAGGATCAGGCCCGGAAGGATCACAGAGCCTAGACCGGCAGAATCCGGAGTAGGTTCTTCGACCACAAACTCATACTCAGCGGCGAAGCCATAATATGCCTCACCCGGTAGCGGGTATTCCACAGAATGAGTACCGTCACCATAGGTAGTAATCACCCGTCCGGGAACCGTGAAAGTACCACCCTTGGCGAGTACCTCCTCGTCGATAGCCGTCTCATCCCAAATGATCTTTTGGGCCTTCGGGCCGATCGCATCTTGCTCGTAGCACTCATTTTCTGCGTGCTGCTTGCCGTAGTAGATCGTGGCCTCTGGCTTTTCTGCCAGCAAGGCCTTAATCGTGTCGACCGAGGTGCCCACCGGCACAACCTTCTTCAATTCCTCTTGGTCATAGGCGATGGCCCGGTAGAGGCGCAGATCCAGCCTGAAAACATCGCCTTCAGAGGCATGTCCGGGTTCAGTGATGGTCACGCGCGGAGAAGCGGCGACATCCTCGCCATAGGCCTCCGAACCAACTAAGTGGGTCGGGAAATTGTCCCACACGTGAGCTTCAACGTTGACTGCGAGATTCTGCACACTGCCATCGCTCATCTTGAAGTCGAGACTAGTCGGAGCTGGTGGCATCCCGAGGGAGATTCCCAAGCCGCAGAAGGGTGCAACCTGCGGTTGCGCGATATCGGGTTGCGACAGGATGCCCACCGCAGTGACCGGTTCTTGGGCGAGAGCATGGGGAGCGCCACCGAGTGCCAATCCAGCAGCCGCAACACTTGCGGCTGCTTTCTTCAACAAGAACTTCATAGGGGATACCTTTCTCTTAGGAGGCACTTACTTATAGATGTTAACCGACAATAATGGTTGACACAATTAAAAACGCGCTGGTCATCTCGTTTTTATTAGGTTGAAAACGGATTAACTGCCTAGGCAAACAAAAATTAAGGCCCGAGGGTTTCCTCGGGCCTTAACTATGGAGCGCTATTAGTGCTTATGCACGCCGGCGAGTAGCAAACGCGAAGACGTTAACACCGACGATGCTGAGCAAGGCGGCGGCAAGGACCTGATTGCTTTCCGCACCGGTATTCGCCGGCACGGCGGTGCGCTTAGCTTCCTGCTGCGGTGCCACACCCTTGGTAGATGCGGTGTCAGCATTCGCAGCCTGATCGGCCTTCACATCGGCGTTCAGGGCTGCGGGGCCGAGAGCTACCGGTGACCGCAGAATGCAATAGCGCAAGGGCATCCAGACCCGGCAGGATCGCGGAACCAACACCCGGAGTTGGGGTGGGAGTCGGGTCAGCTTTCTCGGAGATGGTGATATAGGCGGTAGCGCGATTATTCACACCGTTAACTGCACCCTTGAGGACAAGAGGTTCTCCCTCTGAGGTTGGTGCTTCGTAGGCTTCTGGCTTCAGCGTGTCCCAGGTCACCGGGGCCATCTTGGAGGATCCGTTATCGCACACAACCAGCACTTCATCCGGCAGGGAGGGGGCTACACCAACGGTGGTAGTTAGGTGGACAGGCGCAGGTTCAGTGAAGATCACATCCTCGACTTCAGTGCGCATGTGCAATTCGCGGTTGTGCTCGGGCTTAGGCGCCACAGTGTCAGCTGTACAGGTGGTGCCTCGGGGGCCGTGGGTGGTGAATGCCTCCGGATAGTCCTCTGGGGCTCGTCGCGTGATTTGACCCTCTTCTACGTCGCCCAGGACTGTGGGCACTTTCCAGGTTTCCGGAACCGGGTTGAAGTTTCCGTCATAAACGTACGGAATGAATAACTCAACGATGGGTACGCCCGCTTCAAACTGGAGGGGAACTTCTGGGTCGCTTGGATCCCCTTGCTGCGTTTCAATGGGGCTTGATTCCATTGGGATGCTGTGGTCGCCAACCCGCATGAACTGGATAGCCTTCAGGAATCGAGAAAGCCGAAATATTTTCGGCCGGAGCGATAGCGCAGAGAACGGGGTCCGACACCGCATATGCCACTGCCGGAACTAGGTCCAAGGTCAGGCCTACGCTGGCGCACAACGCAATGAGACGATCCGATTTCAAGAAGTACACACCTTCATTCTTTTCGGAACGAAATAGAGCAAGATAAATCGCAACAGTTCGAGTTGTCCCCACGAGGCAATCTAGTTGGTAGATAGGGGCAACAAGTGTGGAGCGGAGGGGTTGATTCGTTACTCCTTAATGAAACTGCATGTAAAGAGGCTTTTCTCGCGCAATTTAGCTGCACCTTATGATGCTATGAAAAATCTCACACGACTGTTTGCCACCCCTGAAATGGATTTAAGGTAATCCCATTGAGCTATTTCAGGGCAGCCTGGTGCTGAGGATAGATGGCGATATTGGTTGCCTTAATGAGGCATTCGACAGTCATTGCTGGTTCTAAGCGCATATCAACAGCGGACCTATGGGTTAAGGGCACTCGGATCAACTCGCCACCTTCTAGCTCCAAGGTAATCAGGCTATGACCGACCTGTCCGCTGCCATCAATATCTAGAATCTGGGCTGGGAGAATATTGCGCGCTGAAACTCGGTAGCTCTCGTTTGTTGATGTGCTCGTAGGTATACGCAGAGTCACATCATGGTGATCGAACACCGCAAGAGCGGGACCACCCTTGGACAGTGCTCCTGCCGGAAGATCCTCGGCCATAAAACCATCCAGGTGGTGTGTCCCCACATTCAAAGTGACTAGACCATCGTCTATTCCGCTCACTTTTCCGGCGAGCCGGTTCACGCCGGCAAGCTGCGCGAGGAAACTTGTCGGAGGTCGCTGTAGAAGTTCATCGGTAGGGCCTTGGGTAACCGTACGGCCAGCTTCAACTACCACCAGCTGGTTTGATAGCCCAGCAACATCGATGATGTCGTGGGTCACCAAAATGATCGTGCGCTCCCCACTGGCAGCGCGAAGTAGGCGCCGCCAACGTGACGCGGAGGCAACATCGATTGCCGCGAGTGGCTCATCTAAAATCAACACACTAGGCCGGGCTCCTAGTGCACGCACTAGCGCAACCTGTGCGGCCTGTCCGCCAGAAAGATCTGTCACCGGCACATCAGCAAGGTCTTTTAGGCCAGCGGCTTCCAAAAGCTTCGCGCTGAGATCTTTATCCCGGGTAGCCATAGTGACCGCACCAAGCGCCGTAGTGGTGCGCGGTAGTCCGGGTTTTTGGGTCAATAACACCACGCCGCGATCCCGCGCTGGGATATAAGTGCCTTCTCCATCAACTACCCGATCCCCGATTTTCACGTTCATGCCGCGCAATCGCCCAGCGATCATGCTGCTCAGAGTCGTTTTGCCGGCACCATTAGGACCGACAATCGCGGTAGTTGTGCCTGCCGGAAAGTAGGTGTCTTCGCTACTTTCACCGAAACGCACCCGCACATCCAGCGCGCCGCTTTGAGGAGCACTAAGTTCGCGCAACCTCTCCGCATCGAAATCTCCAACGCTGCGTGCCGCCTCCCGTGGCCGACGACGGAGCAAAATTGGCAGTGATGCCACGGCCAGGACAATGAAGGCCAAAATAATAAGCATGGCAGCCAGGACATAAGCGCGGTCCGGATCAATCTCGCGTTCAAGATAAATACCTAGCGGCATCGTCCGGGTAACTCCGGGCAGTGACCCAGCAAAGGTCAAAGTGGTGCCAAACTCACCAAGGGAACGTGCGAAAGCTAAACCAGCGCCAGTGGCAATTGCTGAAGCAATCGCAGGTATGGTGATCTTCCATAAGATTGCGCGGTTGCTCATGCCGACACCGCTGGCCGAAGCTTTCACTTCTTCATCGATCTGACGAAGTGCCGAATCCACCGAGACCACAACAAACGGCAGCGCAATAAAAATATGCGACACAACCACACCTGGGAAAGCAAAGGCGAAGCGCAAACCTAAGGCCTCCAGCAGTGGGGCAGTCAGGCCACGGTTGCCAATAGCCGCACTCAAAGCCAAACCAGCCACCACCGGTGGCATGGCAAGCGGCAGCAGGACGAAGAGGCGCACGAACTCGCCGCCACGTTGCAGGCTGCTCAACCAGGCAGCTAAAGGAACGCCTAGTAATAGGGTGCACACTGTCGCCCAAGCAGCTGAGCTCAGGGAAATAATGAGCAGATCCTTGGTGGCGTCTTGGCTTAGCACCTCGGTGAATCTATCCCAGGGCACGCGGATAGCCAGGGCAATAAGTGGGCCAATAATGACGGTTAAGGCAATGAGGCTCACCAGAATAATGGTGGTGGGTACTCCAGTGGTGACCCGGCGAAATGGCTTGCTCATAATGTGTTTCTGCTGTTTTCTATTGCTCATTAAAAGGAGTGGTGGGGCTTAGCCTAAGCGAAAGGCAGCGTTTCCCGTGCCTTGAACTCGGGAAACACTGCCTCAAGATGTACTTAGTTAGCGGGGGTGAAGCCGCGCTTCTCCCATTCGGTTCGCATGGAATCAGAACGCAGCAGCTTCAGCAGAGCTTCTGCTTCATCCGGATGCGGGGTGTTGGCGGTAACCGCTGCAACCAAGGAGTTCGGCTCTTCTTCAGCGCCGGGGATGTCAATGACCTCGACCTTGTCGCCAGCAGCGGCGGCATCGGTGCGGTAGACCCAGCCTGCATCCGCTTCACCGCTGACAACCTTGCCCAGCACATCAGAAACCGAGTGCTCTAGGGACACGGGCTTAAGCTGCACGCCATTCTTGTCCTGCAGCTTCTTCGACACGGTGCCGCAAGGAACCTGCTCATCGCAGAGCACCAGCTTGGCGTTATCCAAAGACTCATCCAAGCCCTTGATACCAGCCGGATTACCCTTCGGAACCACCATCACTAGGGAGTTGGTGGCCACAACCACCGGTTCCTTAACGGATCCCTGTTCCACAGCGCGATCCATATTGCGTTGGTCAGCGGTGATCAGCAGATCTCCGGGGCTACCATCAGCCAGTTGCTGAACCAGGGTCGAGGATCCGGCATTGACGTATTGCAATTCCAGTGGCTGATCAAGCTTCGCGGCCTGGGCAGAAAGCTCATCATTGAGGACGCGGGTTGATGCGGCACCGAGAACGGTCAGTTCTACTGCCTCAGATTGGTCCTTCGAGGCAGCTGCATCCGAAGCGGCAGTCGAGTCAGTCGTCGAGGTGGAAGGGCTGCAGGCGATCATGCCAAAGCTGAGGGCAGCGCAGCCAAGAAGTACGGTGAAACGCTTTGCGTTCATGGTGTGGGGAAGATTCCTTTCCCATTAAGATAGTACAAATAAAGGTGAGCCATTCTCGCGAATGAACTATTTCGAGCCTAGCTAGTATTTGTATTCTTTGCTGCCGCAAGAGATTAAAAAGTTGTGACAGAACACGTACAAAATGTGTTGGCGAACACTCTTGGAGGTTAAAACTGGCATGTACTATTAGCGGCTTTAGTACGGGTGTACATTTGTGGCGTGGCTGAGAATCGGCGATTTCGCATGAGACCCGTCGATTAATCAAGCAACTTTAGCAAGATTCGTAACACTAAAGCTTTAAAGCCAAGCCAGCTAGCGCAAGACGCTGAGCAGGGGGGAAAGCGGCATATCCCACAACAAAGATCATCTCTATGGACGCTGAATAGCGTCCAAATCTGCCGGAGTATCGACGTCCTGCTCCACGCCCATGGCTGGTACCGGGAGTACCTCTCCCGGCGCGCTGCGCAGCACCGCGCGCACAGATTGATCGCGAACGCTCCCACCGGCGGCTGCGGCGACGGAGCGAATCGCCTGGAGTAAATCAACACGCTTCCACACCGCACAAAGCGGTTGGAGGAAGCCTTCGGAGTCGATCGCGGCAGCAGAAGCCTGCGGGTTCTGGAGAAGCTTTTCGGTTAGCGGCGCTAGCGCTCGCGCTGAATATGGGGCATCCACCGCAATGATTGCCACATAGTCCGCGGAACACAGTTTCATTGCCGCGTCGATACCGGCAACCGGGCCGCCGAGCGGGGGTTCTTCGGAGCAACGCAGCACATTCTCGCCAAGCTCAAGATCTTTTCGTGGAGTTACCACAATTACACTTTTATGAGTAATACTGGCGAGATCGTGTAGTAGATGGTCAATAAAACGCATGCCGTTGAGTTTTAGGCTGGCTTTATCAACCCCGCCCATGCGGCGTCCTTCACCGCCGGCAACGATAATGACATCCATCGGTATTACCAGGCTTATTCGTCTGTGAGAATTTCTTTAAGTTCCGGGAGTTCCCGGGACCAATCTCCACTGCGCCCGCCGGATTTAGCGATAATCCCGCAGCGACGTAGATAAGCCGTGCGGTCGACTCCCTTAACCATGTCCACGATGGCTAGGGCGGCAACGGTGACGGCGGTGAGTGCTTCCATCTCCACGCCGGTACGATCGGCGGTACGAACAGTAGCCTCTAAAGCCACGTGGTCATCTTTAATCTCCACCTCGACAGCGCAGCCGTGCACCCCAATGGTGTGGGCCAGGGGAAGGAGATCCGGAACCTTTTTTGCAGCAGAGATACCTGCAATACGGGCGACTGCTAATACATCGCCCTTGGGTACGCGCCCTTCCTTGAGGGCATCGAGGATCTCCGGGGAGCAGGCCACTTCACCAATCGCGGTGGCATTACGAACGGTGGGGTTCTTGGCGGTGACATCCACCATGTAGGCGCTGCCGGCTTCATTGAGGTGCGTAAAACGAGGGGAGTGAGGCATAACTTCTTTCTAGAATTTCTATTGAGGTAAGCGCAAGAGTCGAACCGGGATGATATCGCCTGCTTCTACCTGCGAAGAACCACTTGCTAAGACCGCTAAAGCACCAACTCCAGATAAGCTGGCGACCCGATGTGAACCGCGCCCACCTGGGGCAAAGGGGCTTACTAAAAGCTGATTACCGACGGTGACATGCAGCGGAACCACTCGTGCCCATCCTTCTCGTGGAGCGGGGATGGGAGCGTCTGCAATGGCGGGGACGGTACCAGCAACATAGGGCTCGGTACTTGGGTTGGCTCCCGAGAGTGCTTCGAGAGCGGGTACGGCGAATAGATACGCGGAGCAAAATGCGGCTACCGGGTTGCCGGGCAAGCATAGTAATTGTGCTTCCGCGGCGCTATCAGGTCCCCGCCACCGTCCGGCACCTTGGGGTTTTCCTGGTTGCATGGCAACCGGGTAGAAGCGGATATCGGCGGTAGAACCCACCATACGGACCACATCATAAGCACCAGCAGATACTCCGCCGGTGGTGATGATCAAATCAACGCGTTGTACTAATTCATCGAGGAGATCACGTAGGTCCTCGGGGCTATCGGCCACATGAAGGACCTCGATGCTGCGGGCATGATCGGCGACGATGGCGGCCACCATCGGACCATTGGAATCTGGTAACTGCCCGGGCTTGGGTGATACTCCTGGGGCAACCAGCTCATCACCAGAGGACACCACGGCGACGCGTGGGCGTGGATACACCGCCACTTCATTAACACCGGTGGAGATCAGTGCGGCTAGAGCGCCGGAATCAAGTCGTGAGCCCTTTTCGCATAAGAGCGTGCCAACCTTGGTGTCATCACCGGTGGCGCGAATATGGGGGCGCTCGGGGTCAAAAGCGCGGATCTCTACCTGCTTGGGAAGCGGTTGTGGGCCGCGGGGTTGATCAGTGTGCTCAACTGGGATGACGCAGAACTCAGCTGGGTTCGCAGGCGCCGGGGCGCCGGTCATAATGCGGTAGGCATGTCCTGCTGCGGGCGCCGGTGCGCTGGGTTCTGAAGCTTCGTTGAGGTAGGCGCCGGCCGGGATATCACCATCAACGACTAAAGAACAGGGCAGTTCGCTGAGATCTGCGCGGCGGCATAAATAACCATCAACCGCTGAGTTAGGGAAGGGCGGTACATTGAGCTTCGCATGAACATCTTCAGCCAAGATTAATCCGCGAGTTGCGGCGTCTTGGATGGGCAGATGAAGCGGTGCTGGTGCGCTGCATTGCCCTAAGATGGAACGTAAATGATCCTCTAAAAGCAGGGGAGTTTCAGTATTTTCTAGGTATTTAGGCATTGCAGGGGAGTCTACCGCTCTTTAGGTGCACAATACTTTAAAGGTGAGCAATAACCTCTTTTAGCCGCCAATGGCGGACATGGGGCGATCTGGCTGCAAGAAATGCGGATCATCGATACCGTGGCCAGCATTCTTCGCCCACATGGCACCAGCCCAGGCCTCCATCACCTCATCATCGCTAGCGCCAGCACGCATGAGATCACGCAGGTTGGTTTCGCTACGAGAGAAGAGGCAGTTGCGGATAGCACCATCGGTGGTGAGGCGAGTGCGGTCGCAGTCTCCGCAGAAGGGGTGCGTCACTGAAGCGATGACCCCAATTTGTCCGGAAAGCCCTTCGGCTTTGCCGCCGCTGATACCTTCGGTGTCCCACAAAGCTGCTGGGGCGGAGCCACGCGGGGCGATAGCTGGGCTCATGTGGAACTCGGTGTGGAGTTCGGCGAGGATGTCATCGGCGGTGACCATCTTGCTGCGATCCCATTTATCGCGGGGGCCTAGCGGCATCTGTTCAATAAAGCGCAGCTGAACCTTATGGGTCAAACACCAAGTGGCTAATTCGACGATGCCGGAGTCATTGAACCCGGGCATAATTACGGCATTGACTTTCACCGGATGAAGGCCGGCTTCCGCCGCGGCCTTAATGCCTTTGAGCACATCACCTAAACGGTCACGGCGGGTTAGCTGTGCATAAAGCTGTGGGTCGATGGTGTCGAGCGAAATATTGACGCGATCCAGGCCGGCTCCTTTAAGAACTTGGGCGCGGCGGTGCAGGCCTAGGGCATTGGTGGTCAGCGCGGTGCCGGGGGCAATGCCTTCATCGGTGCGCAGTGTTTTGGTGTAGCGCAGGATATCTTCTAGGCCTTTGCGCAGCAGTGGTTCACCACCGGTGAAGCGCACCTGGCGGATACCCATTTTGGTGACGGCGAGGTTGATGAGGCGGCAGACCTCTTCGTCGTTGAGGGTGTCTTCGCGGGGGAGCCACTCTAAACCTTCGGCCGGCATGCAATAGGTGCAGCGTAAGTTGCAGCGGTCAGTCAGGCTCACCCGAAGATCACGGGCCACGCGACCGAAGCGATCAATGAGTTGTCGCTTGCCCTGGGCGTCGGCTGGGGGCATATTCGGCGGGACAATATCTTCGCTAATGAGCACCTTGGCTGGGGCTTTATTAGGCGAGCACGCCGAAGTACCCGCATCACCCTTATCGGGTGTCGGGGCGTTTCGGTGGACCGGCCGGAGGGGCAAAAGAATCGTCATTGCTAGTACATGGTAGGGATCCGACACCGGAAAACCAAGGTACTATCAACTAACTTGATAACGATTTAGCGCTTTCCGGGTCCGCGCAATGCGATGACCTCGTATTCTCCGGCACGTAGGTGCTTGCGGAGGTCTTTCTTATCGAATTTTCCGACCGAGGTTTTATCGATGGCTTTCACGAAGGTCCAATACTCTGGAAGCATCCAGCTAGGTAGGTTGGCTCGCAGGTGATTGCGCAGCTCTTCGGCGGTTTCGCGGCTGGGTTCAACGCCTTCGCGCAGCACGGTGACCGAGAGTGGGCGTTCACCCCAGCTGTCATCTGGGTAGCCAATCACGGCTGCCTCGACTACTTCCGGGGCGTCCATAATGAGGTTTTCTAGGAGCACGGAGTAGATCCATTCACCGCCAGAGCGAATTACATCGCGTGCGCGGTCGTGGACTGTTAAGAAGCCATCATTGGTGACCGAACCAACGTCCCCGGTTCGTAGCCAACCATCCTCGGTGAAGAGCTCTTCGGCGTCATCTACTGGCTCGCCGCGGAAGGTGGCGGCAGCACCATGGGCTTCTTCTTCGGGGGAGTGGTAGTAGCTGCCGGTCACCCAATTGCCGCGGACCTGGATTTCGCCTTGGTTGCGGTCGGTGCGGGATACCACTTTGCCATCATTGACGACGCGGTATTCTACGGAAGCGGGGAAGCGTCCCTGGGAGATGCGATAATCCCAGCGTGCCTCACCGGATGCACCGGTGGGTGGGCGGGAGACGGTACCGATGGCGGAGGTTTCGGTCATACCCCAGACGTGCACCACATCCACGCCATAGCGTTCTTCCCACATGCGGATGAGAATCGGTGGGGCGGGGGAGCCGCCTACAAAAATTTCGGTGAGGCTCATGCGCTCTGGGGGGTTTTGGAGATAATGCACCATCAGCTGGATCCAGATGGTGGGCACACCATGGGCGACCCGAGGGTGCGTGAGCTTAATGAGCTGCGCTAATTGCGGGGCGGATAGATCTTCACCGGGGAAGACCAAGGGGGTACCGGACATGAAGGCGGCAATGGGAACACCCCAGCTGAGTACGTGGTAGATGGGTACGCAGCACAAGAAGGTTTCGCCGTGGGCGACTGCGAGCGAGTCTTTGGTGCGCAGCCCCATGGAATAAAGGTAAATGGAGCGGTGGGAGTACACCACGCCTTTGGGTGCCCCGGAGGTGCCAGTGGAATAACAGATCGCGGCCGGGGTGTTTTCGGGCATCACCGGCCACTCATAGACGGTGTCTTGACCATCTAATAGGGCCTCATAGGAATAGAGGTCAATATGTTCGGGCAGAAATTTACGGACCTGGGAAAGATCATTGAGGCCGATGAAGATAAGGGCGCGTAATTTCGGGCAGCCTTCACCTTGGCTAATAATGCGGCCAAGCTGCTCGGCGGAGCGGCGATCCGCGATGATGACCTGATCTTCGGCGTGGTTAATAATGTGCCGGATTTGATCATCCATGAGCCGGCGGTTGAGAGGGTTGAAAATAGCGCCGGAGCAGGCGGTGGCGAAAAGCACTTCCATGTGTTCGGCGCAGTTATAAAGGAAGGTCCCCACGCGATCGCCACGGCTAATACCCAGATCATTATGAAGGGCATGGGCTAGGGCGGCGGCGCGTGCGCCGATCTCCGCGAAGGTGGTGCGGTGAAGCCCCTCGAAGCTGCCTAGTCCCTCCGGGCTCCAGGTGGTGATGGTGGTGTTGGCATGCACCGTGGAGCCGTAGTTTAGGATCCGGGAGATGGAAAGGGGTAGATCCTGCATGGTGGAGAGCATGCTTTTAACCCTATAGTAAGTGACGGGGTTTTCTTTTCTAGCTACTCGCGCCGGGTGAAGTATTCTCGGCGCGGCATCTGCTGCACCCCTTGTGAGCTGCAGAAACGTTGGGGGCTTGGAAAGTTGATCTCGGAAAGCACCCCAAGTATTCAAACTTAGCTCGTACTGCGGTACACTATTACGCGATCACCGAATGTTAAGATTCGGGCGACTCGATGGCGATCACTGTGCCGCCTTTTTGGGCGATGACATGATTGTTAGCTCTTCTCTAGCGCGACCGAATTGATGGTCGTCCTAGATCACCGACACAGGAATTCGGGCATATCTCTTTTCACATCTCTGCACTCAGTGGCGCGGTTTTTTGCGCACAAAATTCTTCTGAGGTGTGGAAAGTTAGCTTGACGCGTGTGGTGAGCATCGACCCACAAGTCACACTCCGGGCACTTCCCCCTCGCGTGCACAAGTAAATGATGCGCAACCACAGTTAATGAAAGGACATCTGTGAGCGACACGAATAACGCCGCAACCGGTCATCAGGACCTCAGTAAATTGAGGTTGCCTGAGCTGCGCCAAATGGCCGCTGGGATGGGGCTACGAGGGATTTCTACCCTCCGTAAGGGGGAATTAATTAACGCCATCCAAACCGGGCAAGTGCCCTCCACCCGCGGTGCGGCGGCGAAGAAGGCTGAGCCGAAGAAGGCTGAGCCAAAGGCTGAACCAAAGGCTGAACCGAAGAAGGCTGAACCAAAGGAAGAAGATACTTCCGAGGCCGATGCCCGCTATGAGTCGCGCTCGGCAGCGCGCCGGGCCCGCCGGAATCGCGCCCGCCAGGAGCGCAAGCGCCAAGAACAACAGGCCCGCGCCGCCCAAGAATCCCAGGATGCACCTGCGGAAACCCAGGAAGCCCCAGAGCACCGCGAGGACCGCGGCCGCCGAAATGAGCGAAACGACCGAAATGAGCGCCATGAGCGCCCGGCCCGCAATGAGCGTTTCCGCAATGACCGTAATGATCGCCGTGGGCGCCGCCATAATCGTAATGATCGCCGCAGCCGCGATGACTACCATGAGCAGGACTTAAGCGAAGAAAACCTGCAGCTAGTCGCCGGCATTATTGATATCCAAGAAAATGGTTCCGGCTTTGTCCGCACCTCCGGCTACCATGCCGGCCCGGTGGATGTCTATGTGGATCACCACACGGTACGCCGCTTTGGGTTACGCTCCGGCGATGCCATTACTGGTCAGACTCGACCTGGTCAAGGCCAGCACCACACTGGGGGTCGTCACCGCCAGAAGTTCAATAAGTTGCTGCGCGTGGACACCATCAATGGGGTCAAGCCCGAAGAGGCCACCGACCGCCCGGAGTTCTCCAAGCTCACCCCGCTCTATCCCAATCAGCGGCTGCGCCTGGAAACCGATCCGAAGATTCTGTCCACCCGCGTTATTGATCTGATCATGCCGATCGGTAAGGGGCAGCGTGCGCTGATCGTCTCCCCGCCGAAGGCCGGTAAGACCACGATCCTGCAAAATATTGCCAACGCGATCGCCACCAATAACCCCGAGTGCTACCTCATGGTGGTGCTGGTGGATGAACGCCCCGAAGAAGTCACCGATATGCAGCGCAGCGTCAAGGGCGAGGTTATTGCTTCGACCTTCGACCGCCCGCCGAGCGAGCACACTGCAGTGGCGGAGTTGGCCATCGAGCGCGCCAAGCGCTTGGTGGAACAAGGCCAGGATGTGGTGGTCCTGCTGGACTCCATTACCCGCCTGGGACGCGCCTATAATAACTCTTCCCCGGCATCGGGACGCATCCTTTCTGGTGGTGTGGATTCCTCCGCGCTCTACCCGCCGAAGCGTTTCTTGGGTGCTGCCCGCAATATTGAAAATGGTGGTTCGCTGACCATTATCGCCACCGCCATGGTGGAAACCGGTTCCGCCGGCGATACCGTTATTTTCGAAGAGTTCAAGGGCACGGGCAATGCGGAGCTGAAACTGGACCGCAAGATCTCTGAGCGCCGCGTCTTCCCGGCCGTGGATGTCAATCCCTCCGGTACCCGCAAGGATGAGCTGCTGCTGGCCCCTGAAGAGGTCCGCATTATGCACAAGCTGCGCCGGATTCTTTCGGCCCTGGATAATCAGCAGGCCATTGATCTGCTGATCAAGCAGCTGAAGAAGACCAAGAATAACGCGGAATTCCTCTACCAAATCGCCAGCTCCGCGCCGATGGCCATGCCTGATGATGAGGAGGATTACTCCTAAATGGCTAATCAAGTTTCCGCCGTTGACGATATTCTTGCTGAATATCACGGCCTGGAGCAGCAGCTCGCCGACCCCGCGCTGCATGATGATGCCACCGCTGCCCGCAAAGTCGCCAAGCGCTACTCCGAGCTCCAGCCCATCATCAACGTGCACCGCGAACTCAGCGCCACCCGTGAGGACCTCGAAGCCGCCCGCGAAATGGCTCACGAGGACCATGAATTCGCCGATGAAGCCAAGCGGCTGGAAAACCTCGCGGTAGAGCTAGAAGAAAAGCTCGCGGATCTGCTGGCCCCGCGCGACCCCCATGATGCTGATGACATCATTATGGAAGTCAAAGCCGGTGCCGGCGGCGAAGAAGCCGCACTGTTTGCTGGTGAATTGGTGCGCATGTACCAGCGCTATGCCGAAAAGCATGGTTTTATTACCGAAATCCTGGGTCTTTCAGAGTCTGACCTCGGTGGCGTGAAGGATATGACGCTTTCGATCCGTTCGCGTCAGCCCTCCCGCGATGGCGCCTGGAGCGTCTTCAAATTCGAAGGCGGGGTGCACCGCGTGCAGCGCGTGCCCGTCACCGAATCCCAGGGCCGCATCCAAACCTCCGCTGCCGGGGTGCTGGTGTACCCAGAACCCGATGAGGTAGGGGAGGTGGAGATCGATGATAAGGATCTTCGCGTGGATGTCTACCGCTCCTCCGGTAAGGGCGGTCAGGGCGTGAACACCACGGACTCCGCGGTGCGGATTACGCACCTTCCCACCGGCATTGTGGTGACCTGCCAAAAGGAACGCTCGCAGATCCAAAACCGCGCCCGCGCCATGCAGGTGCTGGCTGCGCGGTTGGAGCAACTCGAGCGTGAAAAGGCGGATGCTGAGGCCGCCGCGGGGCGTGCCGCGCAGGTGCGCAGCATGGATCGCTCGGAGCGCATCCGTACCTACAATTGGCCGGAAAACCGCATTAGTGATCACCGCATTGGCTTTAAAGCCAATAATTTGGATGCTGTGCTCGGCGGCGATTTGGATGATCTTTTCACCGCCTTGCAAACCGCTGAACGCGAAGCACGCCTCGAAGCGGAGTAATGCGCCTTCAAGAATCACTGCGCTGGGCGGCCGAACAATTCGCCCGCGCCGGAGTGCCCTCCCCAGAAGTTGATGCGAAGCTCATCGCCGCTGAACTTCTGGGGATTGGCGTACCCGAACTCTTCTTTCACCTTCAGGCCGCCACGCCCGCCGGTTTCCAGGAGATGGTGGCGCGCCGCTGCACCCGCGAACCCCTCCAACACATCCTCGGCCGCGCGCATATCGCGGGCATCGAACTACAGATTGGCCCCGGTGCCTTTATCCCGCGCCCGGAAACCGAAGTTCTGATTGATGTAGCGCTTCGCGAAATTAAAGAAAAGCAACTATCCGAGATCGTGGATCTCTGCAGCGGTCCCGGAACGCTCGCACTTTCCCTCGCGCATGCCGCACCACAAACCCATATCACCGGAGTAGAAGTAGATTCCCGTGCCGCACAGTGGGCCATAAAAAACCGCGCAGCCCTCGGGCTAGAAGATCGCGTGGACCTGCTGGTGGGGGATGCCACCGATCCAGCGACCTTCCCGGCAGAACTCTTTGGGAAAGTAGAGATGGTGGTGTCTAATCCGCCCTATGTGCCCGAAAACCCGGATTTAGAAGCTGAAGTGTATTTTGACCCACCCCATGCAGTCTTCGGCGGGGACGATGGGATGGAGCTAATCCCCGGGATCATCGACTTGGCCGCGACGCTCTTGGTGCCGGGCGGATGGTTCGGCATGGAACATGATGAATCCACAGCTCAGCGCTGTGTGGAAGCAGCCGCCGGGACCTTTGATCAGATCCGTACTATCAAGGATCTCACCGGAAGGCCCCGCTTCCTTATCGCAAGGAGTAAACTCTAGGCGCGTTGTCCCAGCTAACTAATCCTCAGGAGAACAAAGCACGTGAGCAAGACCTATTCCTGCGAAGGTGAACGCAATCGCGAACTCGCGCTCACCGCCGCCGTCGACGCCGTTAAAGCCGGCCGGCTGGTCGTGCTCCCCACCGATACCCTCTATGGGATCGGCTGCGATGCCTTCAATACTTACTCTGTCGCTAACCTCTTAGCGGCTAAGCACCGCGGTCCCGATATGCCGGTACCGGTGTTGGTGGGATCCTGGGACACCATCCAAGGCTTGGTGGCGGTCTACCCCCAAGCAGCACGGGACTTGGTAGAAGCCTTTTGGCCCGGTGGGCTTTCCATCGTTTTGCCCCAAGCGCCCAGTTTGCAATGGAACCTGGGCGATACCCGCGGCACCGTGATGTTGCGCATGCCGCTACATCCCATTGCCATTGAACTTTTAAGGCGTACCGGGCCCATGGCGGTATCTAGCGCCAATATTTCCGGACACACCCCACCTACCACCGCCCAAGAAGCGGAAACCCAATTAGGTAAATCAGTGAGCGTTTACCTTGACGGTGGCCAAGCCCCAGTGGGAACACCCTCGAGCATCATTGATCTTTCCGGGCCCATCCCACGGCTGCTACGCGAAGGCGCTATTTCCGCAGAAGCTATTGCGGAGGTGCTCGGCTGCTCTGCTGATGCGCTAAGAGGTACCCCCTAAATGGGCGTCGCGGTAGCAGGTGTTCCGCTAAGAGAATTGGGGCTGGTACTGCTTGTCGCCGCCGCAACAACCTACCTGTGCACCGGGGTGGTGCGTAGCGTATTAGTGCGCGCCGGACAGGTCGCAGAGATCCGCCAACGCGATGTGCACACTCAACCCACCCCACGCATGGGTGGGGCAGCTATGTACATCGGCTTTTTAGTGGCCGTCTTCCTGGCTAATCAACTGCCTGCCTTAACCCGCGGTTTTATGCCCATCACCCCAGAAATGAATGCGGTGGTGTGGGCTGGGTTCGTCATCGTGATTGTGGGGATTATTGATGACCTCTATGAGCTCGATGCGATTACTAAACTGATCGGCCAAATTTTGGCGGCCGTGGTGATGAGCGTGCTGGGGTTGAGCTGGACTCTGCTCTACCTGCCCTTCGGGGAACACGGCACCACCTTGGTGCTCGACCAAGTCCAGTCCACCATCCTGACGGCTTTCTTCACCGTCATGTTGATGAACGCCATCAACTTCGTCGATGGCCTCGATGGCTTAGCTGCTGGGCTAGGCATGATCGCCGGGCTATCGGTGCTGCTCTTTTCGCTCACCATTCTTTATGACCAAGGCGGCACGGTCTCTGCCTACCCGCCCGCAATTATTGGGGCTGCGCTGGTGGGAATCTGTGCTGGCTTCTTACCCCATAATTTCGAGCCCTCCCGGATTTTTATGGGCGATACCGGATCCATGTTGATTGGGTTGCTATTAGCAGCGGCCAGTACCTCGGCGTCTGGGAAAATTAATGCCGCGCTGTATGGGGTAGCCGATGTGGTGGCGCTGATTTCCCCCATCATTGTGGTGGTGGCGGTGGTCTTCATTCCTGTGCTGGACCTCATCTTGGCGGTGGTGCGCCGGCTAGCCTCCGGGCGATCCCCCTTTACCGCTGATAAACAACACTTGCATCACCGCCTGCTCCGCATGGGGCATACGCACCGCCGCGTGGTGCTCTTGCTCTATATGTGGGCTGGGGTAGTAGCACTCGGCGCGGTGGCCTTCTCGCTGGTACCACCGGCCTATGCGATTGTGGGCACGATTATCGCCGCTATCTTCGCGGTGGGAATCACACTGATCCCCGTCATGCGCGGAACGGTGCGGCTACCGGGGGAACATAGCCTGAGTCAGGATCCTGCCCACCCTTAGCCACGATCTCGGATAGAGCAAGCAAGTCAGTTAGAGTAACGTGCGTGACTTCCATTTATGATGACCACTCTCGCCCACTGCGCCGCGGCATTCGCCTGGGGGCGCTAGCACTGCTGATGTTGGCGGTGCTCTCGATCGCCGCGTGGAGCCTAGCTAAGGGAACCCCGGGTATGTGGGGCGGGATTCTGGGCAGTCTGATTGGCGGGATTTTTGTGCTCGCCACTGCGCTGATTGTGCAGGCGACTGCGAAGACCAGTCCGACGACGACCATCGCCGTGGTGATGGGTAGTTGGCTTGTGAAGATCGTTGTGCTTTTTGTGATCGTGCATACGTTGCAGCGTTATAGCTTCTATGATCGCTATGCGCTGGGGGTGACCATCATGTTGGCGCTGATTGTGGTGCTGGGAACCGAAACTTGGGGGATTATGACCGCCAATGTCACCTATGTAACCCCGCGTAGCAATAAGTAGCTCAGACCCCCATTTGAGAAAATACTTCAGGGCGCGCATGCTGCGGACTCTCTGTGCTTGGCACGCCTGTACAGGGGTGGACAATACCCCCAAATGTGAGCACAGCCATAAGTTGTGATGGAACTTACAGACCTGGGAATATGCCCGCTACTGGGCTGGAACACCAAACAAAATTCGATCCAGTTAGAAGCTAGCTTTGTTACCCCGGGGGGAACGCAGAAATACCCACTTAGACCTGCTAAAGTCTCATGCGGGTTAGCACGACGTGACTACAGGCTAGTTGCTCAAGGTTAATCCCCCGTCATTACTCCGCTGATGTGCGACGGAGTCCGGGGTAGTGGCGCGTGCACACTGATGTCCATCGCACCGTAGGGGATGCCCCCATTCCCCGCGGCCCGAACACGGGAGAGAACGCTGAGCGTTATAAACCTGTCCTTAAGTGGGGAGTTCCATTCCCCCAACTTGGACGAAGAATTTTTCCCGGGGCATGTGACCAATGGGCAGCCGGTCAACCTCTGGTTAACCGACTTTGCCAATGGCTGGTTCGCACTGGATCGTTTGATGCTCATCCGCATCCTGATGACCATCGTCATCGCGGTCTTCTTCGTGGTCGCTATGCGAAACCCCAAGCTGGTTCCGCGTGGTGTCCAGAATTTCGCGGAACTCGCACTGGACTTCGTCCGCATCCACATCGCCGAGGACATCCTGGGGAAGAAGGAAGGCCGCCGGTTCCTGCCGGTGATCGCGACCATCTTCTTCACCGTCCTGATGATGAATCTGCCGACGATCATTCCAGGTCTGAACGTTTCGCCAAATGCGCGCATCGGTATGCCATTAGTGCTGGCAATCCTTGGCTACCTGACCATGATTTATGCAGGCGCCAAGCGCTATGGGCTCGGTAAATACATCAAGTGCTCCTTGGTGGTTCCGAACCTCCCGCCGCTCCTGCACTTCCTGGTCATTCCGATTGAGTTCTTCTCCACCTTCGTCATGCGCCCGGTCACGCTGACCTTGCGTTTGATGGCGAACTTCCTCGCCGGCCACTTGATTCTGGTTCTGCTGTTTTCTGCCACGAACTTCTTCTTCTGGCAGCTCAACGCCTGGACCCTCGTCAGTGGTGCGACGTTGATCGTCGGAGTGCTGTTCAGTTTGTTCGAGTGCCTGATCATTTTCCTGCAGGCATACATCTTCGCCCTCCTGGTCGCGGTGTATATCGAACTGTCGCTGAACGCGGACTCACACTGACGCTCGCGAACCTCGAGCGCGGTCACCTGTACACCCTAAAAACACCCCATATTCCTCCCGCCGCAGAGACACCGAAATTTTTACGCGGTGGGCACCAAGAAAGGGAACGACTTTCATGAACGAGATCATCCTTGCCGCTGAGGCCGCTGAAGTGACCTACAAGGGTCTGGGCGCCGTCGGCTACGGCCTGGCCGCCATCGGCCCCGGCATCGGCATCGGCATCGTTGCCGGCAAGACCGTTGAGGGCATGGCCCGTCAGCCGGAGATGGCTGGCCAGCTGCGTACCACCATGTTCCTGGGCATCGCCTTCACCGAAGCTCTCGCCCTCATCGCCGTGGTCGCCGGCTTCCTCTTCTAATTCACTGGGACGGGAGTGACTGACTCATGACGAACATCTTGTACCTGGCGGAGGGGGGTAACCTCCCGAAGGAATCGGGTAATAACCCGCTTATACCGCCGATGTACGACATCGTCTGGTCTGCCATCGCGCTCATCATCATTCTCCTTATCTTCTGGAAGTTTGTGCTTCCGAAGTTCCAGGAAGTCCTGACTGAGCGCGAAGAACGGATCAACGGTGGAATTCAACGC
Source organism: Corynebacterium spheniscorum (assembly GCF_900113445.1). Classification (GTDB taxonomy): domain Bacteria; phylum Actinomycetota; class Actinomycetes; order Mycobacteriales; family Mycobacteriaceae; genus Corynebacterium; species Corynebacterium spheniscorum. The sequence continues at coordinate 154,429 of NZ_FOPJ01000005.1, read as the reverse complement.
GCTGAGGCTGCACAAGCCGAAGCCAAGTCCGCCCTAGAGAAGTACAACGCGCAGCTTGCTGAGGCGCGTGCCGAAGCCGCTGAAATTCGTGAGCAGGCCCGCGAACGCGGGAAGGCTATCGAAGCTGAATTCAAGGCTAAGGCCACCGAAGAGCAACAACGCATCATCGAGTCCGGTGAGAAGCAGCTGCAGGCCCAGCGTGAGCAGGTCGTTGCCGAGCTTCGCCGCGAGATGGGCCAGAACTCGATCACCCTGGCAGAGCGCCTCCTTGGCGGGGAGCTTTCCGACGCCACGAAGCGTTCCGGGACGATCGATAGCTTCCTGGCTGACCTCGACACCGTGGCACCGGCAGGAAAGTGAGCGACATGCACGCAGCGAGCCGTGACGCACTAGCAAAGGCCAGCACCAACCTGGACACCACCTTGAGTGGCGTTGGGGAAGAGCATGCCCTTGCCGAAGGCGCAACCGTCGGAAATGAACTTTTCGAGGTCGTCGAGATCCTCGACGGCGACCGCGCACTGCGCGTTGCCGTGGCGGACGCTGCGGCACCCGCCGACAAGCGCACCGGGCTGATCGACGCCGTTTTTGGAGGCCGTGTGAGTGGCTCCACCTTGAATGTGCTCAAGGCAGCGGCGACTGAAGTTTGGTCGACCCCGCGCGAGTTCCGTAGCGGACTTGTCGAATTGGGCCGTCGCAGCCTCCTGCGCGCCGCGGAGAAACAGGGCCAGCTTGGCCAGGTGGAAGATGAACTCTTCCGCCTCAGTCGGATCCTCGATCAGGAACCGAGCCTGACCCAGCTGCTCAGTGACCGCACCGCGACAGCCGAACGCAAGCGCTCTTTGCTTGCCAGCGTGCTGTACGGAAAGGTCACCGCGGTTACTGAGGCGCTCGCTTTGCAGGCGATTGGCCGTCCCGCACACAACCCCATTGATGACATTGCCAACCTGGCCAAAACGGCCGCCGGTTTGCAGGGTCGCACCATCGCGCAGGTTACTGCCGCGACGGAGCTCAATGAAGGACAGCAGGCGGCACTCGCCGAGAAGCTGGGACGCATCTATGGTCGCGCGATGAGCATCCACTCCGAGGTTGACCCCAGCCTCCTCGGTGGCATGACCATCCGGGTAGGCGATGAGGTTATTGACGGTTCCACCGCCGGCAAGCTGGAACGCTTGCGGGCTAACCTCGCCTAGAGTTGCTGAAATTGCAGCGCGATAATTATTAGACAATGCTGGAAGAATCTACCGAGAGCAGGAAGAACATGGCGGAGCTGACGATCTCCTCCGATGAGATCCGTAGCGCGATAGCGAACTACACCTCGAGCTACTCCGCGGAGGCCTCCCGTGAGGAGGTCGGCGTGGTCATTTCGACAGCTGACGGTATCGCCCAGGTTTCGGGCCTCCCGTCGGTTATGGCGAATGAGCTCCTTGAATTCCCGGGCGGCGTCATCGGCGTCGCACAGAACCTCGACACCGACTCCATTGGTGTCGTGATCCTGGGTAACTTCGAGTCCTTGAAGGAGGGCGACGAGGTCAAGCGGACAGGTGAAGTCCTGTCCATCCCGGTCGGCGATAAATTCCTCGGCCGCGTTATTAACCCCCTGGGCCAGCCGATCGACGGCATGGGCCCGATTGAAGCAGAAGAGGACCGTGTCCTCGAACTGCAGGCACCTTCGGTGCTGCAGCGTCAACCTGTTGAGGAACCGCTGCAGACCGGTATTAAGGCCATTGATGCCATGACCCCGATCGGCCGTGGTCAGCGTCAGCTGATCATTGGCGACCGTAAGACCGGTAAGACCGCGGTCTGCATCGACACCATTTTGAACCAGAAGGCGAACTGGGACTCCGGCGATAAGACCAAGCAGGTCCGCTGCATCTATGTCGCCATTGGTCAAAAGGGCTCCACCATCGCCGCGGTGCGTCGCACCCTGGAAGAGCATGGCGCCCTTGATTACACCACCATTGTGGCCGCCCCGGCCTCTGACTCCGCCGGCTTCAAGTGGCTCGCACCCTTCTCTGGTGCCGCCCTGGGCCAGCACTGGATGTACCAGGGCTGCCACGTCCTGGCCATCTACGATGACCTGACCAAGCAGGCCGAGGCCTACCGCGCCATCTCCCTGCTGCTGCGTCGCCCGCCGGGCCGTGAAGCTTATCCTGGTGACGTCTTCTACCTGCACTCCCGCCTGCTTGAGCGTGCTGCCAAGCTCTCGGATGATTTGGGTGCTGGTTCCATGACCGCTCTGCCGATCATTGAAACCAAGGCCAATGACGTCTCCGCCTTCATTCCGACCAACGTCATTTCCATTACTGACGGCCAGGTCTTCCTGGAGTCGGACCTGTTCAACCAGGGTGTCCGCCCCGCCATTAACGTTGGTGTGTCGGTCTCCCGTGTTGGTGGTGCCGCACAGACCAAGGGCATGAAGAAGGTCGCCGGTTCGCTACGTCTGGACCTGGCTGCTTATCGTGACCTCGAGGCCTTCGCTACCTTCGCATCCGACCTGGATGCCGCTTCCAAGGCTCAGCTGGAGCGTGGTCAGCGTCTGGTCGAGCTGCTCAAGCAGCCGGAGAACTCCCCGCAGCCCGTGGAATTCCAGATCGTGTCCATCTGGCTTGCTGACGAAGGCGTCTTCGATTCCGTTCCCGTTGAAGATGTCCGTCGTTTCGAAGCGGAATTGCAGGAGTACCTGCACGCCAACCACCCGGAGGTCTATGAACAGATCGACGGTGGCGCTGCACTCTCCGACGAGTCCAAGGAAACCCTGCTCGCCGGTGCTAACACCTTCAAGCGTTCCTTCCAGACCACCGACGGCACCCCGGTTATTAATGAACCGGAAGTCGACGCCCTGGAAGACTCCGAAGTGCGTAAGCATCAGCTGAGCGTCTCCCGCAAGACGACGGCGAAGTAAGGCAATGATGCCTGTTACTGACTCGTCTACGTTAAAGAAGGGAGGCGCATAACCAATGGCGAATCTTCGCGAACTACGTGACCGCATTCGGTCCGTTAACTCCACTAAGAAGATCACCAAGGCCCAGGAGCTGATCGCAACCTCGCGCATCACCAAAGCTCAGGCCCGGGTGGAGGCTTCGCACCCCTACGCCCACGAGGTCCAGAATGTGATGGAACGGCTAGCCGCTGCCAGCTCCCTGGATCACCCGATGCTCCGCGAGCGCGAAAATGGCAAGGTTGCCGCAGTGCTGGTCGTGTCTTCGGACCGCGGCATGTGCGGTGGCTATAACCACAACGTATTCAAAAAGGCAGCCGAATTAGAGAAGCTGCTGGAAGAAAAGGGATATGAGGTCGTTCGCTATGTCACCGGCGGTAAAGGCGTAGGTTACTACGGCTTCCGCGGTGAAAAGGTCGCCGGCGCATGGACTGGTTTCTCCCAGGATCCCACCTGGGAATCCACCCATAATGTGCGCCGCCACCTGATTGACGGATTCACCGCTGGTTCCCAAGGAACGGTGAAAAACCGTGAAGGGCTGAACCTGGAACCTGGTCAAGAAACCATCCGCGGGTTTGACCAGCTCCATGTTGTGTATACCGAGTTCGAATCGATGCTCACCCAGACCGCACGGGCACACCAAGTGCTGCCCATCGAGCCGGTCTACGAAGATGAGCAACTCGATTTCAGCGAAGGCATGCTCAGTAAGCCGGAAACTAGCAGCGAGATCACAGCTGATCTCGACTTCGAACCTGATGCAGAAACTCTGATGGATGCGTTGCTTCCGCAGTATGTTTCCCGCACCATTTTCGCCATGCTGCTAGAAGCCAGTGCCAGTGAGTCTGCTTCTCGTCGCAACGCCATGAAGTCCGCAACCGATAACGCAGAAGCGTTGGTTAAAGACCTCTCGCGTGTGGCCAACCAGGCCCGTCAGGCGCAGATCACCCAGGAAATCACAGAGATTGTCGGTGGCGCTGGCGCGCTCGCCGAAAGCGGAGAAAGTGACTAGATTATGACTACAGCTCTCCATGAGCAGAACACGCAGCAGGCGGGAACCACCGCCGGCCGCGTCGTGCGTGTCATCGGTCCGGTCGTCGACGTGGAATTCCCCCGCGGCGAGCTACCGGCCCTGTACAACGCGCTGACTGTCGAGGTCACCCTCGAAGCAGTCGCCAAGTCCATCGTGCTCGAGGTTGCCCAGCACCTCGGTGATAACCTCGTGCGCGCAGTGTCCATGGCCCCCACCGACGGTCTGGTCCGCGGTACCGAGGTCACCGACACTGGCAAGCCGATCTCCGTCCCCGTGGGCGATGTGGTCAAGGGCCACGTCTTCAACGCCCTCGGCGACTGCCTCGATGAGCCCGGTCTGGGCCGCGATGGTGAGCAGTGGGGTATCCATCGCGATCCGCCGCCTTTCGACCAGCTCGAAGGTAAGACTGAGATCCTCGAAACCGGTATTAAGGTCATTGACCTGCTCACCCCCTACGTTAAGGGCGGCAAGATTGGCCTCTTCGGTGGCGCCGGTGTGGGTAAAACCGTGCTCATCCAGGAGATGATCACCCGTATTGCCCGTGAGTTCTCCGGTACCTCCGTCTTCGCCGGTGTGGGCGAACGTACCCGTGAAGGTACGGACCTCCACCTGGAAATGGAAGAAATGGGCGTGCTCCAAGACACTGCCTTGGTCTTCGGTCAGATGGATGAGCCGCCAGGAGTCCGTATGCGTGTGGCCCTTTCGGGTCTGACCATGGCGGAGTACTTCCGCGATGTTCAGCACCAGGACGTGCTGCTGTTCATCGACAACATCTTCCGTTTCACCCAGGCCGGCTCTGAGGTATCCACCCTGCTGGGTCGTATGCCTTCTGCCGTGGGCTACCAGCCCACCCTGGCTGATGAAATGGGTGTGCTGCAGGAACGCATTACCTCCACCAAGGGCAAGTCGATTACCTCGCTGCAGGCCGTCTACGTGCCTGCCGACGACTACACCGACCCCGCCCCGGCTACCACCTTCGCGCACTTGGATGCCACCACCGAACTTGACCGTGGTATCGCCTCCAAGGGTATTTACCCCGCCGTGAATCCGCTGACCTCGACCTCTCGTATTCTCGAGCCTTCGATCGTTGGCGAGCGTCACTATGAGGTTGCCCAGCGCGTCATCGGTATCCTGCAGAAGAATAAGGAACTCCAGGACATCATCGCCATCCTTGGTATGGATGAACTGTCCGAAGAGGATAAGATCACCGTCCAGCGTGCTCGTCGTATCGAGCGCTTCCTGGGCCAGAACTTCTTCGTCGCCGAAAAGTTCACCGGTCTGCCTGGTTCCTATGTTCCGCTGGAGCACACCATCGACGCCTTCGAACGCATCTGCAATGGCGAATTCGATGCCTACCCCGAGCAGGCCTTCAATGGTCTCGGTGGCCTCGATGACGTCGAAGCTGCGTACAAGAAGATCACCGGCAGCAACTAAGAGGAGACACGCATGGCTGACATCACTGTGGAACTGGTCTCCGTGGAGCGCATGCTCTGGTCGGGTCAGGCCAGCATGGTTACCGCGCAGACCACCGAGGGTGAGATCGGCGTGCTTAAGGGTCACCAACCGATGCTCGGCCAGCTGGTCGAGAACGGTGTGGTCACCATTCAGCCCACCGAAGGCAAGAAGCTTGTCGCCGCGGTCCAAGGTGGCTTCCTCTCGGTGTCTACCGATAAGGTGACTATCCTCGCGGAATACGCTCTGTGGGCTGATGAGGTGGATAGCTCCACCATTGAGGCCGGCCTCAAGTCCGAGGATGAGCACACCCGCGATCTCGCAGAAGCTAAGCGCCGCGCGCTCGTTCGCGCCGATATGGCCAAGTAATAGCTTCGCTGAACACCCCATGTGCATGCATGGGGTGTTTTGCATTCCCGAGACCCGCGCCAGGGGTATCAGTCCGGGGCAGGGGAGTGCCGCGGGGAGCGGTTTGCCGCACCATATAGCGGGGATTAGGTGCGAGATTGGCATAGAAAAAACCGCCCTCCTTAAGAGGGCGGGATTTTTATTGCTCTAGTCCTCAGCTGTGGGTGCGGGGGCCTTAGCTGGGTCATAGATGAAGGAGCTTTCCGGGGTAAGGAGTTCCACTGCGGAGGCGATCAGCTCCGCGGAGTGAATATCTTGCTCCAGGGAACGGTGCATGGATACCCCTTCCACCATCGCATCCAAGATGAAGGTGGTGGGCTCATCGAAGTAGATGCGGAAGGCGTCCCGACAACGATGGATCCAAGCCAAAAGGATGGGGCGGAAGCGCGGATCATGGGTGGACTGAGAATAAAGCTCAGAGCCGATAATGATATTGTGGGGATCCATGTAGGAAGAGTCCGTCAAAATCCGCACAATGGCGGCACGCGCCTGCTCCAAGGTGGTGCAATCAACAAATTGCTGGCGATAATCCGCCACCGCTTGATCTGTGAAGCGGGTGAATGCCTCCATGAGCAGGTCATGGATACCGGAGAAGTAGTAGGTCATTGAGCCGAGCGGAACGCCTGCCTCGTGGGCTACTCGGCGGTGCGAAACACCGGTTATGCCATCCCGGGAAATAACCTCCAGGGCCGCATCAATAATGCGGTCGCGGCGATGTGGGTCGCGGCGACGGGGCTTCGGCCGGGCATTATCCGCCGCGTTATAAGCGCCGATCTCCCAGCTTTCTGAAATAGCAGGAGAATCCTCGGGATTTCGGTTTTCATTGACCATAAGGCAAACTCTACCTGCCAAATTGGAAAACTAAAGCCCGAACTACCTTTAGCGCGAATGCGGGGGTAGTTCGGGCTTTATTAGCTCCGAAAGAATTAGTTAGCTAACGGTTGCAGCTTTCTTGTCCTTGGAGGTGAAGATCTTGTACAGACCGTAGATGCCGAAGCAGGCCCACAGGAACTCGGTGATGAACAACCCGTAGTTGACCGGCTTAATGGCGGTGTAGGTAAAGCAGACAGCGCCCAAGAAGTTAGCCATCTGGTAGGTGACGCTGGTGGACTTCAAGAGCCCGAAGTTAAGTGCACCGAATCCGCCGAGGAAGAACACGGTGCCAATGATAGAGATAGCTGATGCGTAAGGCATGGAAGCTCCTAGAGTGATCGAGCAGTCGTGTTAGACAGCGGGGGAGGTGGTCGTGGTGACGCCGGCTTGGGCGTCCTTCTTATTCTTCATCCAGATCTTGAAGACACCGACCAGGCCGATGAGCGTCCAGATCAGCTCGGTGATGAACACACCGACGTTCAAAGGCTCGATAACGGAGTACGTCAGACCGGCAGCACCGATGACGTTCATCCACTGATAGCCATAGGACTGCGGGGTGAACTTTCCAAGGTTCAGCAGACCGTAGGCGCCAAGCAACATCACGGAACCGATCAGGGAAACGGCTTGTGCGAAAGGCATAGGGAATCTCTTCCTATTGTGAGAGTGTCGTGAGCTGCGAGGTTTCGCAGCTCACGGTGGGACTTTGTGTCTCTAGCTGTGGTGAGCCTGGTGGCGACGGCGCTCGGGTTCCCACACACGATCCAACTTGGGGAGTTCGTGGTGATCGAGCACTTCTTGAGCTTCACCGCAGCGGCGCTCGAATTCCTTCAAAGAAGCGACCTGATCAGCGTTGAGCCGGCCTTCCTTTTCGAAGTGCTTCAACCGCGGGTAACGACCGGCCAACATGACACCCCAGTCAACCTGGAGGTCGAAGTAGCCGACGTCTTCGCTGGTCAATCCACGACGATCAAAGTCGAGGATGTCCGAGAGGGTGTCGTGGATCATGCGTAGATCCAGATCGACACCGGGGACGCTGCCATCAGTGGTGGCATAGGCATCCACACCCGTGCGGGAAGGACCCGTCGGGGTATCGCGCCAGCGCTGCATGCGCATGTCATCGCTAGCCAAAACCGGGTCATTAACCGGGAGGCGTTCAGCATCCGGCTGGCCCATGAGTTGCCCATAGGACATACGGATGAAGGTGTTTTGATCTTCAAAGCCAGGCTTCGTGCACTTCAGACCAACGAGGTAGGACTCCAGGTCTTCGCTCATGAAGTCCCAGCCACCGTAGCGAGCGCGCGGGATGACTTCGGTGAAGTCTTCGGCGCTGGCACCGGGGAGGTGGAAGTCAACTTCGCGGACGTAGTCGAGCACGAGCTTCTGTTGTTCCGGGGTGAGGATGATGTCCTCATGAATGGGATACATTTTCTCGCGTCTCCTAAATCATCTGCATGCGGTCGTAGTAGTCGTTGTCCTCGAACCAACCACCACGGCCCTTGCCGATAATGTCGTAACGATTGACAACTTCGATGCGCTCCAGCCACTTCACGGAACGGAAGCCGGTGGAGGTCTCCACGCGGAGACGAACCGGGGCACCATTCTTGATGGGCAGTTCATCGGAGTTCAGTCCAATGGCAATCAGGGATTGCGGCTGGTTGGCTTCCAGCATCGAGTTGGAGTCGTAGTACCAGCTCTCGGAATATAGCGGGTCATCGCGGCCCATACGCTGGTGCGACATGTAGATCACGTCGGTCGCGCCGGGCAGCGGCTTGGCCAGCTCGAGCAGAGCGTGTACCGGGATGCCTTCCCACTTACCGACCGAGCTGAAGCCCTGGACGCAGTGGTGCAGCGTGGTTTGGGTGTGGCCCTGTGCCAGCTCATGGAGATCCTTGAGCGTCAGCGACATCGGCTTCTCCACGAAGCCACCGATTTCTAGGACAAAGTCATCGGCATAACCATGCGCGACCAAAGCCTTGTAGGTATCTGCTTCCGGTGCGTGACCAGAAGCGCGGTGGTTCGGGGTGATGCGATCATCAGTGATGAACTGACGAGATTCCAGCTTGATCAGGCGGCGGGTCAGCGGGCGAACAACAATGTTGTTCAGCTTCTCGACCAGGCGGCCATTGTTCAAGGAGGTCTTGGTAGCAACCACATGTAGGAAGACCACGAAGGTCAAGAACATGGTGAAGATAATCGCGGCAGCGGTGGGGGCTTCGGTGTGGCCGAAGACCATCTTGGAAACCTCGTGGCCGTAGCCGTGAGCGATAACCATGAACACGTGGATGACGATGAAGGCTAGGTAAGCAATCAGACCCCACCAGTGCAGGGAGCGAATGACCTGACGCGAGCCGAGAGCCTTGGTGAGCTTCGGCCAGTGGTTGGCCACCGCCGGGGACTGCATGAAACCGGTGAAGATCATGAAGGGCCCGAGCAGCAAGATGACAAAGCCATAGGAGAGCTGCTGGACAGCGTTGAAAGGCATGCCAGGCATGTGTTCCGGAATTTGGAACGCCATGTAGGTCATCATGTCGTTGAATGCCTGCGGGAAGACATCCAGGCTGTTGGGCACGTAGCGACGCCATTGACCTGTGAAGATCAGCAGCGCGAAGTAGATGACGGTGCAGGTAACGAAACCAGCGACCGTAATGAAGTGCCAGTAGCGACCTTGTCCGAGCAGGCCGCGGCCGGGCAGCGAGATGATCGGGGAGTAATCCTCGTATTCACTGCCGACGGAGTAGTACTTGTGCTTCTTCTTCTCTTTAATCGTGAACTGCGCCCACTGCTTACCGGCAGGGGTGTGCTCGGAAGTGTGCAGACGCGGGAAAGTACCGAGAATCTCGATACCCGAGCGAATGAAGAAGGTAATGAAGATGATGTTGAGGAAGTGTTCTGCCCTGATCCACCAGGGGAATCCGAATTCCATGTTGTGGTTCCTTCTTGAGGTCTAGGGGCTAGTCAGTGAAGTTCTGGTCGTCCGGGTAGACAACGAACATCCCATAAAGAACCAGCGCGTTGAGAACCACGTAGGCCACAGAGGCCATCATCATGATGTTCCAAATAGCTGCTTGTTGGATGCTGGCGCCATTCCAGACGTAGGGGGCATCTCCGAAGAGGCCGCCGATGTAGATCAACACCGCGCAGATAGCGATGAGGCTTCCCGCGTCCCAGATCCGCAGCTTGGTGACTGCGGCAACAACAAGATAGAGAATCGCCATGGCTACGACGATCCACAGAGCTATATCAGCATGGGCAAAGGGAAGATGGTTGGACAAAGCAGTGTAGGCTACAGAACCTCCGATGACGGCAATAATTACCATCAGTACGAGCTTCGTTAACCGGGGGAGGTTGAACCGGAAATAACGAAGTAGGGGGGCGCGTCGACGTCCCGGCTTGACGTGTAGAAACACGTCCTCGGTGGCGTTGGGCGTCCCTACAACATAGGGAGTTGACATGCTTAGCCTCCGGGTATGGATGAGTGTGGTGAAAAACCAAACGAATAAGCTCGTTAGTTGCCCTTATCCTAACGTCCACCAGGGGGGATACCGAAATGATTGGTAACCTGTACGTCTGTACATAAAAGCAGGTCACATGCATTTTTTAGAATTGCCCCACCCTTATAAGTCCTGTTGAGAGGGCTATAGGTACTACTTCCCGATTCTGTACGATCGGACATGTTCGGGCGTACAAGGGTACCCACCTGTGTTCAAGGTCACCGGGGCTAATCGTGCAGGTCACACTCATTTTTAGTGAAAAATCGGATATTTCCTATTGCGTTAATAGGAGATACTTCTTTGAGGTGATCACTGCATACACCGGGGAGGAAGGCTTCATTCGGCTGCGGGAACGCCCCCAGGGGGTAAGCCGAAGGTTGCGCTCGATCATTCTTGAGATCCGAATTTTTGAGGCTGGCGCGATAAGCGACGTATTATCTGCAGATATCTCTAACGCCCTCAACTAGCCTTCAGTTCCCTCACCCTGACCTCCCTGAGCCTTGGAGCGCTTCGTGTCACCCAATCTCGTATCTTGGTTATTTTGGATTTGCCTCGTGCTGGTGCTCGCGGTGGCTGTGGCTTCGGTCGCGGCTGCCGCGTGGCGTTTTTTTAGCCTGCGCTCGCGGGGAACGAATGTGATTATGCGAGAGTTACCGGCGAGCGGGAACCATGGGTGGCGACACGGAACGTTGAGGTATGAAGGCGAAACCCTGGAGTATTTCAAACTTCGCTCGCTGAGGCCCTGGGCGAACCTGGTATTGGACCGCCGTGAAGTAGAAATTTTGGGGACACGCGGGCTGAGTGAATCTGAAGCAGAATTCATGCCAGATGAGGTCAAAATCTTAACCATCTCGGTGGGGGAGCATCAGGGGGAACACCACGAGGAAGCAGTGGGGGGCAAGCGCTACGAAGTGGGGTTGGAAGCGCACGGGGAAATGGCTTTGCGGGCGTGGGTGGAATCAGCCCCAGATCTTAGGCAGCAACGCGTCGATTATTGGGCGCTGCGAGATAAGCTCAGCCGCGAACAAGCGATGCGAGATAAGGGCCGAGGCGCGTACTAAAACTCGGCTGCGTATCCTAGTCGCCATGCGTCTTGTAATCGCACGTTGCAGTGTTGACTATGTGGGTCGATTAGAAGCCCACCTACCGATGGCTACCCGCCTTCTTTTACTCAAAGCCGATGGATCGGTGTCTATCCATGCTGATGACCGCGCCTATAAGCCGCTGAATTGGATGACCCCACCATGTACCTTGAAGGGAAGCCCCATTACTGATCAGGATGGTGAAGAAACCGGACTGATCCTGTGGGTGGTGGAAAATAAAAAAGGCGAGCAGCTGCGCATCACCATTGAGAAAATCGAGCATGACCTAGAACATGAACTCGGCGAAGATCCGGGCCTGACTAAAGACGGCGTAGAAGCCCACCTGCAGGAGTTATTAGCCGAGCACATCGAGACCCTCGGTGAAGGCTACTCACTTATCCGTCGCGAATATCCCACCGCGATTGGTCCCGTTGATATTCTCTGTCGCGATAAAAAAGGAACCACTGTGGCTGTGGAGATTAAGCGCCGCGGCGGTATTGATGGCGTGGAGCAATTGACCCGCTATTTGGAGCTATTGAACCGCGATGAGCTGCTCAAGCCTGTCTTGGGAGTATTCGCCGCCCAAGAAATCAAACCCCAAGCCCGGACCTTAGCTGAGGACCGCGGGATTCGCTGTGTGACCTTAGACTATGACGAGCTACGTGGCATCGAGTCCCGGGAACTCCGGCTGTTTTAGGAGGGGTCTATATATGCCGCGCAGGAACCATCATTCCGGGCGAAGAGGCATGCCCAAAAAGGGTGCCTCGAAGCGTGCCCGGAGCGCTGCAGTCTGGGAACCCCGCCGCCTTCCTGATGATGGCGCTGCCTTCTTGGGAACCCAAGTAGAAACCGGGCCTAGTTGGGATTATGGTGCGCCATATTTAGTCCGACGCATGGGGGCTAGCGCAGCGAAGAAATACTATATTTGCCCGGGCTGCAACCAAGATATTCCGCCCGGGATTCGACACATTGTCGCCTGGCCCCGAGATTCCTTGCGCGGTTCAGAAGACCGCCGGCATTGGCATACCGCCTGCTGGGAACGTCGATAGCCGCCAAATACCTCCAACTATGACTACCCTGGGGTGCCATGATCGTTGCTTTTTCTGTGGCCCCCACCCAAACTCCCACCGCGGATGCCGAAATGGCCGATGCTGTCACCGAGGCAGTACGCATCGTCCGGGAATCGGGGCTTCCCAATGAAACAAACGCCATGTTCACTCTCATCGAAGGTGAATGGGATGAAGTCATGGATGTCATCAAGCGCGCCACCGAGGCAGTGGCCGAGGTATCCCCGCGAACCTCATTGGTGATCAAGGCCGATATCCGCCCCGGCTATAGCGGCCAGATCAAAGCCAAGGTCGAGGCTGTGGAGAAGCGCTTGGCTCAAGACTAAGTAGAGTCTCTACCCAGCGAAAAAATTTTCTTAAGGAGCACACAGCACAATTATGAGCACCCTTGATCGTTTTATGAGCGGCGGAGCCATTGATCTTGGCGAAGTGAAAGCCCGGGCGGAAGCCCGCGCTCAAGCTGAAGAGCGTGCCCGGGCTCGCGCAGAAGCTCCGGGTAGCGCAGCACCAAGCGTGGAGCTGACTACCGCCAACCTAGAAACGGAGGTGCTCGGACGCTCACAAAGCGTGCCGGTGGTGGTTCTCTTAGGCTCTTCTCGTGCCCCAGAATCCGAAACCTTGCAGGCGGACTTAGAAGAAATTATTTCTGCCCGCAATGGCGATCTCGCCTTCGTCCACGCTGATGTCGATGCCTCCCCGGAATTAGCGCAGGTCTTTGGTATCAATGCCATCCCCACAGTGGTGGCAGTGGCCGCTGGTCGCCCAGTGACACACTTCGCCGGACCTCAACCGCGTGAGGCGTTAGAGCAGTGGTGTGAGCAGCTGGTGATCGCCATTAGCCCTTCTTTGGCGGGTGCCGAGGCCCCAGCAGCTTCTCCTGCTGAGGCCCCCACGGGAGATCCACTGCTCGATGAGGCAGCCGAGCACCTTAATAATGCTCGCTTCGATGAAGCTATTGAGGTTTACAAGCAGGCCTTGGCCAAAAAGCCAGCGGATAAGGACATTATTTCCGCCCTCCATACCGCAGAGATGCTGCAGCGCTTGAGCAAGCAAGAAGGCGCCGATGCTGATCCCTTTGTGGCTGCCGATACTGCTATTACCCAAGGGGATTTAGAGTGGGCCTTCGACTATCTGCTGGAGCAGTTCTCTGGTCCGCGGAAGAAAGAAGCACACCAGCGTCTTTTGGATCTGTTCACGCTCTTCGATGATGCTGATCCCCGCGTGATTGCCGCACGCACCAAAATGGCCAGCGCACTGTTCTAAACAGCCAAGAAAATAGGGGAGTCGCCTTGAGCGGCTCCCCTGATCTTTTGCCTACTACAGCCAATTCTTCTTCGCTTTGCGGAAGGCAATGAAGGCGAAGAACACCAAGATCACGGCAAAGAAGATCACTGCGATCGTGAGCTCCGGCAAAGCCTCTTTCACCCCGAGTACTTGCGCCAAAGGACCATCATCCAAGGCAATCCCGGCTCGCACCGCATGCGTAATCGGGTTAATACGCACCAGCGGCTGGACTACGGAGATGAAACTTTCAGTAGGCACGATGCCGGCCGAGAGAAACATCAAAATGAAGGCAAAGGGCGTCATAATCATGGTCGCCTCCGGGACCTTCACCAAGGAAGAAAACCCGATTGCGAAGATAGAGATCGTCGCAGCTACCAAGATATTAAGGAAGAGCAACCACCCTAGGGCGGGAAGCGATGGCCGCATCCCCATAATCGTGGTGATAATCGGACCGGTTAAACCAGCAACAAAAAGCCGCAGGAAGACCGCCCACCAGGTACCCCACACATAGGGCGTAATACCTCCTGGAGTCGTGAAGAAACGATCGGTGATTCCGCGTTGGCGTTCGCTTACCAAGGAAGCCGCTACGGACTGCGAGTTCATCAATTGGGCGGAAATAATAAACATGACCGTTACTGGCATAAGGTCGAGTTCTTCTAGCCCTTGGCTAGCTTTCATGAAGTCACCAAACAGCCCCACCACGATCAAGACCGAGACAATCGGCATGACCAGGGTATTGAGCATTAAGGATCGGTCATGGAGCAATCGGGTGATGTGTCGTCCACCGTGAACGCCAATGTAATTAGCCATGATTCCTCCTCAGATTCCTCGCCAATCCCCAGATCGCTAGAACACCAAAAAGGGCCAGCCAGGCGATGCTGAGCCAACCATCGCGGCCAGCTTCCACCCCGGCTTGCAAAGCGCGTGCTGTATCCAACATGGAGGAAAAGGGCATATGTTGCGCAGCCTTGCCGATCGCGCCGGTTAATACGATGCCGGGCACATAGGCGGTGGAAAACATCACCACCGCGATGGTGAGCGATTGCACCACCATGGCGGTGGACACCGGGTGCTTGGAGCTAAGGCTTAAGGCATCCACCGCAGCGCAAACCACGATGGTCATGACATAAAAGAGCAGTAGCCAGAGCACCAGATTTTTTGCATCCGAAGGAAGCTTCGCTCCGAGCAATAGTGCAACAATCACCACTACCGCACCAGACCAGGTAAAACGCGTGATATCTGCAAGTAGGCGACCAATAATAATGCTGGAGGTGCTCACCGGCAGGGTTTTAATGCGGTCATGCACCCCACCTTCAGCATCGCGGGCGAAAGCTAGAGCAGAACCACCAGCGGTAAAAATGAGCACCTGCAATAACCCGGCTGGGAGTAGGAAGCTGGCGTAGTCAAAGCCCAGGGCTTCCGCGGCATGCGCGAACACCCCGTAGAAGCTGGCTAGGAAAATAGAGGGGATTAAAAGCGCGGAAATCACCACGCCGATATTGCGCACCGTGCGCAATACATCGCGATACCAAATCGCTGCTATGGCGTTCACTGCGTCGGCCCCTCCTCAGCGGCCTTGCGGGCAGCGCGTTCTTCCTGGTGTGCCACATCGCCTTCATCGGCGAGCGCCAAGTACACCTCGTCCAAACTTGGTGGGGTTAAACCGGCGTCAATAATGTCATCTTGGCTGCCGTGCCAGAGCAATAGGGCATCCACCAGGTCGCGGTGGCCACGCGGAGCTTCGAAGTGCACGGTGCTGCCATCAATCACGCTGGCATCATCAATGCCATTATCGGTGCGCGCTAATTGCTCGCTGAATTGCTGGGCTTGTTCAGCGGTGCGGAAGGAAATATCGCAATAAGAGCTGCCATATTGCTTCTTCAATTCGCTGGGTGTGCCCTCGGCAATGAGCTTGCCGGAAGCCAGAATGGAGATGCGATCAGCCAAGCGATCCGCCTCATTGAGGTACTGAGTGGTCAATAAAATGGCGGTGCCAGAGGCAGCGAGGTTCTCAATCATGTCCCAGACATCGTTACGGCTGGCCGGATCCAAACCGGTGGTGGGCTCATCTAGGAATAGTAGGGTAGGGGGAACCACCAGTGAGCACGCAATATCGAGGCGGCGGCGCATACCGCCGGAGTAATTCGATACGCGACGCTTACCCGCATCAGTCAAAGAAAACTGCGTCAATAATTCCTCAGCGCGAGTCTTCGCTGCAGATTTATTAAGCCCCGCGAGTTGGCCGAAGAACACCAGATTTTCTTTGCCGGTGAGTTCCTCATCCACTGCCGCATATTGCCCAGTTAAAGCAATGGAGGCACGGATCCCCGCCGGGTCGATCGCCATATCATGGCCATTAATAATTACCTTTCCCCCAGCTGGTGGGAGGATTGTTGATAGCACCCGCACCAAGGTGGTTTTGCCGGCACCATTAGCACCCAGTATGGCGTGGATACGTCCGGCTGGAATCCGTAGATCCACACCATGCAGAATCTTCTTACCACCTAATTCACAGGTCAGGTTTTCTACCTGGACGATATCGACCAGGTCAGTTCTAGTACTCAAAAAGAGGACTCCTTGTTCATTAATCTCATCCAGGATGGCGGGAATAGCATTCGTGGGAAGCAGCGGCCGCACGACCGTAACTACAACGACATCACAAGGAAATTAGTGCAGCGTTACCTAAGTAAAAAATACTACGCCGCTGCGCTATCAGTACCTAGCGCTCGGGGGTGCGTAGGAGGGTGTGGGGATGCACTGGTTTTCTTCGGTGGCAAGCCGCCAACTGAAGCAGTGCGGGCTGCCACAACCACGAGGTCTGACTGGTTTGTTGGGGGAAGTAAGGCGCTCGGCGGCATCGCAATCGCAGCTCTACAAAGCGGCAAGACCGAATGGGAATTAGCCAGGTGGTCATTTCCTTTGACCTCACAGCTTGGACGCGAATTACATCATCGCGGCGCCTCGGGGTGTGCTGCATGGTGGGGCTGGTGCTTCTGAGCAAGAACGCATCTAAAGACAGCGCAGGGCCTAAATCGCTGGGCACCAGGAACTAGGTGCCTATTGCTCTCACTGTCCGATATATGAAAATCGACATGTCACCCTTGACGGCAGTGGGCTTATATATTTGTATGGCCACAACCTATATTTGACGGAAGAGTTGTTTCTTTGAGCTTCGTGATCGCAGCCCCTGTCCCGAGCCCACCAATTCCGCTCTACGATGTCTTATTCAGCATCTTCTTTTTGGGTCAATTATCGCGATAATCGTCGCGGCCGTATATTTCGTCAAATCACTCAAGTTGAAGAACTCCAAGGACCCGGAGATACAACCGGCTTCCGAAAAGAATGACGGCAGGTAAAGGTAATAACTCCTCGGCATCTTCAAGGACTAAGTCCCTAGATTGCCTCGATCCGCGCAACCTACACTTCCTCTAGCGCTCCATACCCCACGCTGTAGGCGAGGACCTCAGCGTCGCGCAATTGATGCTGAAATACTGCGCTCCATCAATCCGTACTCGCAGGTGCCAAGGCCGAACTGGTGTGAGTATCCACCAGTTCCGTCTTGTTATTTCGTGATCTAGTCCAGCCCTTCCGGGCTATCCACACGAGGGCGAGGATATTGATGATCGCCAACGCCCCGGCCCATATCCACTGCGGATAGTCTCCAAGGTTCTCTAACAACGGTTTTCCTTCGAAGTGCCGGCGGTAGTTCCTGGTGTACTCCCAGTAGTAGCCATAAGCGACACAAGCGCCGAAGACGGTAGTCCCCGCCACCGACCACCAGCCGTTTCTCCGAGCAAGCACACCAAGGATTGCCATCGCAGCTCCCACAGAACAACCAGCAATCATCCATGCCACGCTCTTCATTAGTGGGGTGGCTGTACCTGCCTGGTCGGGCAGAATCGCCATGTCGAAGAATACGTTGACTACCAATCCAAGGCCGGTCATAAGACCACCAAGAATCACGACTGCTACCGGGGGCCACGATCTACATACAAGCGGGGCGGCGAATCCCCCCCCCACAACCATGGCCAGGCGAATGACGCCACGGCCAGAAAGAATGGCTGCCCCGTGTAGTCAGCCCACGTAGCAACAAATGCCAGCACAATAACCGCTAAAACATACGCTAGGAGTTGGGGAATGGAATATGGCTTATTTGTCATGAACGCACCCTTTAGGGAAATTAAAAAGTCGCGTAGTGAATATAATTCCCTACGTCAAATAACTGTTAAAGTGGCACTTTTAATTGGTGGACCAGTAAGCGTTACAAGTACCTGCGCGTAACCCACCGGTCACTGAGGCGCTGGCCCAGAGGCCTGAACCTGCTGAACGCCTTTCGGTTTGGTTGGCCATGACAGCTGTTGCAGTATGGTGTTTCGTAGCGTGCATGCATTTCGAAAAACACCGCTTTTGCGATGTGGTGTCACACGTGACCCCGTAAGTCCATGTTCCGCCGCCAACGTTTTCCGTATGCGTTCCGTACGGGACGCCCAATGGAACTGCGCCAGGGCCGAATGGAACCTCGCTCGAGATCTTATCGAGATCGATCTCGATCATTCCTGAGGTGGGATCGCCCAACTCATCCCACGTAAGCACGGTGTAGCTGGCTGCATGTGAGGAATCTGAAGGGGGCAGCGCTTGAGCGCTGGCGGCCGGCGCAGTAACCATTGCTGCGGCGAGTGCGGCGGCTGCCGCAAAGTTGATGACCTTAGTTATCGGTTCTCCTTATGTTGCTTGGAGGCCTCTAGAGTGGGCCTGGACAGAATGGTGCGGTCCGCCCCTTTTTTGCTTTGGGACACTTGGTTTCCGGAGTTAGTCACTCAGTAATAAGTGACTGAAGGGAGGGCTAACCATTGCTCAGTTGTGGTGTCGATACAAATGCAAGGACTACCTCGTACGGGGGTATATCTTCGTTATGAATCTCTTCCTTACTGTGGTTTGTTGCCCCATTAGGTGGACTCCAGTCATCGATGTAATGTCCGCCAGATCTTAAATGGTTGGTGCATTCGAACCCTACGTGCACTCATCGACTGATTACCCTTCGCTGGAGTATCCCTCCCGTTGAGAATCAGC
The DNA here is from genome assembly GCF_900113445.1 of Corynebacterium spheniscorum. GTDB lineage: Bacteria > Actinomycetota > Actinomycetes > Mycobacteriales > Mycobacteriaceae > Corynebacterium > Corynebacterium spheniscorum. The sequence goes on along the minus strand of NZ_FOPJ01000005.1, from coordinate 135,734 downwards.
CTCGTCAATCCCGGCATGAAACCACACTCACATTTCCCTCCCCATTTCGGCACATTGGCACCCGAAACCTTGCTAAGCTTCAGTCCACACAAAAATAGTGACCACCCACATAATTAAAAGGATTAGTGAAACATGGCACATCAGTGGAAGAAAGCCCTCACAGCGCTCTCCCTGCTCACCCTAGGAGCCGGCACGCTCACAGCTTGCTCCTCAGCCTCCGCTGAACCCAACTTCGTCACCGTCAATGGCACCGAACCCCAACAGCCCCTGATCCCCGGCAACACCAATGAAAATGGTGGTGGCCGTGTGGTCAATATGCTTTACTCCGGCTTGGTCTACCACGACGCCAACGGCGTGGTCCACAACGAGCTGGCTGAAAATATCGAGCTTGAAGGCGACCGCACCTACCAGGTCACCCTCAAACCGGACCTCACTTTCGCTGATGGCAGCCCGCTGACCTCCCATAGCTTCGTCGATGCCTGGAATTATGCAGTCGAACACGAGCAGCTCACCGCCAGCTTCTTCAAACCCATCAAGGGCTACGAATCCGGGGTAAAAGAACTCGAAGGCCTCAAAGTCCTCGATGATCGCCACTTCAGCATCGAGCTGAGCGATCCGGACGAGTCTTTCATCTCCCGCATGGCCTATAACGCCTTCTTCCCACTCCCGGAAGCTGCCTTCGAAGATATGGCTGCGTTTGGCGAAAATCCCGTTGGCAATGGCCCCTATAAGTTCAGCGAGTGGCGCCACAACGAGTCGCTCTCACTGGTCCCAAATGAAAATTATGCGGGCGAACGCACCCCGAAGAATGATGGCCTGCGCTATGTCTTCTACCAGCGCCCCGACGCCGCCTACGCGGACCTGCTTGCCGGCGAACTCGATGTCCTCGACCTCATTCCTTCCTCCGCGTTCGACACCTACGAGCAAGAACTCGATGGCCGTTCCGTCAACCAGCCGGGTGCTATGTACCTGGAAATGTCTATCCGTTGGGATACGGAGCATTTCGCTGGCGAGGAAGGCAACCTCCGTCGCCGCGCGGTCTCCATGGCCATCAACCGTCAGGAGATCAACGACAAGATCTTCCGCGGAACCCGCACCCCAGCCCGCGACTTCACCTCCCCGGCACTAGATGGCTGGGATGGCAATATCCCCGGCGTCGAAAACCTCGAGTACAACCCCGAAAAGGCCAAAGAACTCTGGGCACAAGCCGATCAAATCCAGCCGTTTAGCGGCGAACTTCTCATCAACTACAACGTCGATGGCGATAACCAAGCCTGGACCGACGCGGTCGCCAATAACATCACCAATGTTCTGGGCATCTCCGCCACCGGCAACCCCTACCCAGACTTCAAGAGCTTCCGCGACGAGTACCGTACCGGCCACATGCCAGGCGCCTACCGCACCGCCTGGTTCGCGGATTACCCCAGCTTAGGCAATTTCCTGGGCCCCAATTTCCGCAAAGGCAACCCCTCTAATGACGCGCAATACGACAACCCCGAGTTCGACGCGCTGCTCGACAAAGCCGCCCAAGCCAAGGACACCGCCGAGGCCAACAAGATCTACAACCAGGCCCAAGAGCATCTGCTTCGCGACCTACCCGCCATCCCGCTTTTCTACCCGAACATCGTGGGAGGCTGGTCCGAGCACGTTAGCGATGTGACCTTCAATTGGAAGGGGCTCCCGGAGTACTACGCCGTAAACAAAGCCTCCAAATAGGGCTTTATTCGAGACCCTAGGGCCCACGCAAGCACCCAAAGTGAGGATGGTGCGCGTGGGCCTTCGGCATGCCGCGCCACAAGCCCCCGAAAACGCGAGATTGCAAAAAATTTACCTGCGTTGCCCTCCTATTCTGGCAGTGGTGTATGAAATAGTGCATCCACTAGCCGATGGTTGATAAACACTTTTTGGCGGCCCAGCTTCTCCACCCCAATCAGCTTCGCTTCCACTAATTTCCCTAGCCACACCGAGGCCGTTTGGCGCTTCGCTAACCCGGCTTCCACGACATTCTCGATCCGCAGATAAGGCTGTGAGAACAACAAACGAGTGAGCTCCGCAGCCGGAAGATGGTTCCCCACCTCGCGGATACTTTCTTCCATCTCAGCCCTGAGCTCTTCGCTGGTTTCCATCAGCTCCAAGGTCCACTGAGCTGTTGACCTGATGCCACCAAGCATGAAGAGGATCCACGATTCCCAGGCTTCTTCCCGGGTAACTGCGTTGAGGCGCTCATAATAGGTGTCTTTATGCCGGACGATATATCCCGACAGATACAACACGGGAAGTTCTAACAGTCCCGCCTCGATGAGCAGCAGAATATTGAGCACACGTCCGGTTCGCCCATTGCCATCCGAGAACGGGTGGATAGCCTCGAATTGATAATGCGCCAACGCCATAGCGATCAGCGGATCAATGCCATGATCATCATGGAGAAAATTTTCCCACGCAGATAAGTGCTTCAGCAGCACCTCTTCTCCCTGAGGCGGGGTGTAAACGCGTTCCTTCGTAACCGGATTGCCGATAAAAGTCCCCGGAAACGTGTGCACCCGCCCCTTTTCCGGTGCAATAATGTTCCCGAGATCCAGTACCGTTTCCATACCTAATGGGCCGCGCTTTAAAAACTGAACACCCGATAACAACGCATCCCGATATCTCAGTACCTCCCTCACCGACGAAGACCCACCCGGAAGAGCGTGATTTCCTCTCTGAAACAGCTCCTCCTGGGTTAAGAAAATATTTTCAATCTCGCTGGAAGCCTGGGCTTCCATCAGTGGAATCACATTCAGCAACATATCTCGATCGGCTAATCGCCGACACGCCCCAGCCAAACGCGCCAACGCACGGCTTGCGTCAATATTGGCTTTCAAAACTGCATAAGTCTCCACCTCCGCAGTCGGCGATAGGGGAGGCAGGTCTTGATAAGGCTCATTCGGCTGATTCCGCATAAGTTCACCCTAGGCAGAGTTCGCGGAGATGGCCCGGGGTTCCAACCGAAACCAAGGACACTATGTGGATAACCCAGAGGAGCGGTGGAACTATTCACAGGTGACAGCCATCAGCTACTCACGCTCGCAGGCTGTCCGCTAACCTCGAATGCTTCTTCCTTCAGACAGTCGATCCCGCATCCGACAAATGCAGCGATTTCCATCATGTTTTTCGACATGATTCGCGGACATGTTGATTGGGTGGACATGTCCCAAGAACATGTTGATTTCAGGCGGTTATTTCGACATGTCGCGCCGATATGTTTATGGCGTGTACATGTTCTTCGGACGTGTCGATTCTGGGAGCGGATTTCGACAAGTCTGGTGTGGTGAGCGGGTATTATTCGGCGGGGTGGGGGATGGGGGATGTCGCGTTGGGTATGCAATAAGGCGCGGCTCCACGTGCGGGAGGGAACCCGCCTGTGTGGGGACGCGCCTATGTTGGGCCGCTGATCTCGGGGAAAGCCCTTGCTCTGGGCTTTCTAAGACCGACATCGATGGAGTGCTATACAGCTTCTTTTTTGCTTCTCACTTCGCCATAGATCAACATAGCGATGCCAGCTATGAAAAGCGCTGAGACGATAAGCCATGTGGTGATGGGTCTTCCGCTCGGAAAGAACACCAGTAAAAGGAGTGCCATGAAGGAACAAATCAAGGAAGGCCGCAGCTAATCCTCATCATGGTCCGATTAGAGGACTTCACAATACCCTCCTACTCGTTGCGTTCCTGATCCGTTGCGCTGATTCCAGCCCTGAGACCAGTGGTAGTTCCGAAAACTCCGACCGCACCGCCCTAGCCTTGCCAGCGGTAGAACTGTGCGCTCATCGCCGGGATGTGCAGCGTGAGGGATTGATCGGGGTTGGTGGAGGTGAAGATCGGCAGCTCATTGCCGGCGCCTTCGTAGACGCTGGCGTCGGTATTGAGGATGCACTCCCAGGTGCCTGCGCACGGAACATCGAGGGTGTAGTGCGGTTGGGAGGTGCCACCGAAGTTCATGACTGCCAGCACGGCTTCGCCATCAACACCCCAGCGCAGGTAGGCGAGGATATTGTTGGCGGCGTCATCACCGCGGATCCACTGGAAACCAGCGGGCTCATCGTCCTGGGTGTGCAGGGCGGGGTGTTCACGGTAGACGCGGTTGAGATCGCGATAAAGCGCCTGGATACCGCGGTGATATTCGCCTTCCCAGCCGTCCATGTCATACCAGTCCAAGGAGCGTTCCTCGGACCATTCTTGGATCTGGCCGAACTCCTGGCCCTGGAAGAGCAGCTTCTTGCCGGGGTGGCTGAACATATAGGCGTAGAGGGTGCGAAGACCAGCGGCTTTATTCCAGGTATCGCCGGGCATGCGGGCCCAGAGCGAGCCCTTGCCGTGGACCACTTCATCATGGGAGAAGGGGAGCACGAAATGCTCGGAGTAGGCGTACACCATGGAGAAAGTGATGTCATTGTGGTGATAGCTGCGGTGAATGGGGTCTAAGGAGAAATACTCCAAGGTGTCATTCATCCACCCCATATTCCACTTCAAGCTAAAGCCCAAACCACCGGCAGAGGTCATGGCGGTAACACCAGGCCAGGAAGTGGATTCCTCAGCGATGGTGAGGATACCGGGGTGCACGCGGTGCGCGGTGGCGTTGAGCTCCTGGAGGAAACGCACCGCATCGAGGTTTTCGCGGCCACCGAACTCATTGGGCAGCCATTCGCCATCTTCGCGGGAGTAATCCAGGTACAACATGGAGGCCACCGCATCCACGCGTAAACCATCAACGTGGAATTCCTCTAGCCAATACAAGGCATTGGCGACTAGGAAGTTGCGCACCTCATTACGGCCGAAGTCGAAGACATAGGTGCCCCAATCTTTTTGTTCACCGCGGCGCCAATCGGGGTGCTCGTAGAGGGCTTGGCCATCGAAACGTGCCAGCGCCCAATCATCCTTGGGGAAGTGCGCGGGAACCCAGTCGATAATCACGCCAATTCCGGCTTGGTGGAAAGTATCAATTAATTGGCGAAGATCATCGGGGCGACCCCAACGCGAACTCGGCGCATAATAGCCAGACACTTGGTAACCCCAAGAACCACCGAAGGGGTGCTCGGCAACGGGCATGAATTCCACGTGCGTGAAGCCCTGTTCCTTCACATAAGGAACCAGATCCTCAGCCAATTGGCGATAATCGAGGTCCTTCTTCCAGGAACCCAGATGCACCTCATAGATGCTCATGGGTTCTTTATCCCACGCCTTGGTGGGACGCTGGGACATCCAGACGGTATCTTCCCAGTGATAATCAGACTCCACCACGATGCTGCCGGTAGCGGGCGGGCATTCCGTGGCCTTCGCCAGCGGATCAGCCTTATCGCGGCGATGCCCCTCGGCGGTGTGGATGGCGAACTTATAGCGCTCGCCGGCCTGTACGCCGGGGATGAAGATCTCCCACACACCAGTAGAGCCCAAGCAACGCATGGGGTACTGCGAAGGATTCCAACCACAGAAATCACCGATGACGGCTACACCGCGAGCATTCGGTGCCCACACCGCAAAGCTGGTGCCATGCACAGTGCCTAACGCGGTGTCATAGCTGCGGGTATTCGCACCAAGTACCTCCCACAGACGTTCATGCCGGCCCTCACCGATGAGGTGCAGGTCCAAACTGCCAAGGGTGGGCAGGAAGTGGTAGGGGTCTGCGAGGATGGCGGGTTCGGCACCAGGCCAGGTGACTTTTAGCCGATAATCAAAAGAGTGGTGCGATTCGAAGGGGGCTACCCAAATATCGTTGCCGATGGGGGTGGCTTCGATGGCATCATTTTCGGCTAGGATTTCGACCTTTTCTGCACCCAATTGTCGGGTGCGGATCACACTTCCCGTGGGTGTGGCGTGCCAACCATAAAAATCGTGGGGGCTGTGGTGCTGGCAGACCATGAGCCGTCCGAGTTCATCCTCGGGGATGAGAAGGGCGGGATCGATCTTCGGGGTGCCGTTGTGTGGGGTGTCAGCGGATGTCATAATCGTGGGGCCGATCCTTTATCAAAGTGTAAAGCCGGGTCACTTTAGACTTTAGCTCGTTTTACCTGGTGTGATCCTGACCTCATAGCGCGCTACACGATCCCAGCAGCGTAGCTTGCATGGTGGGGCTAAACAACTACCCCCTTTACGGGTTTCTTACTGGCAATAGCTACAGCCACAAGACGCGGGGAATAGGCACGGCGATAGCAAAAAGAATCCTCCCTGTGGATAAGGAAGGATTCTTAAGTTTAGCCTAGGCGGCGGTATTAGGCGCGGTAGTCGTGCACCTCACGGAAGGCAAGAGCTGCGCGACGATCCGCGGGCACATCCGGCAAGCGGAAAATATGGGCGACATCGCGCTGCGGAGCTAGCCGCACGAAATTGCGTTCACCCCAGGTATAAGCAGCGCCGGTGACCATATCCTGCACCCCGAAGTGCGAACCGTGGTCAAGGCCAACGGCCTCTTCATCCACGAACACCGTAGCTTCCTGCGGGTTACGCGGATCCAGGTTCACCACCACCAATACCGCATTACCGGAAGCAGCATCCACCTTGGAGTAGGCGAGGATCTGATCATTATCGGTTTCATGGAGGGTGAGGTTGCGCAGCTGCTGCAACGCCGGGTTTTCCTTGCGGATGTGGTTGAGCAAGCGCACATATTCCTCCAAGGAATCCCCATTCTTCAAGGCAGTCTCGAAATCGCGGGGGCGAAGCTCATACTTTTCCGAATCCAAGTACTCTTCGCTGCCCGGGGCTACCGCGCGGTGCTCATAGAGCTCATAGCCGGAGTACATGCCCCATAGCGGGGACAAGGTGGATGCCAAGGCCGCACGAATAGCAAACATGGCGCGCCCACCATGCTGAAGGGAAGCATGCAGAATATCCGGGGTATTGACGAAGAGATTCGGGCGGCAAATATCCGCATTCGCGGTGATCTCTTCAGCAAACTCGATCAGCTCAGCCTTGGTGGTCTTCCAGGTGAAGTAGCTATAGGACTGCGAGAACCCAGCTTTTGCTAGACCATAAAGGCGCGCCGGGCGGGTGAAGGCTTCCGCTAGGAAGATGACCTCTGGGTGCGTTTCGTGCACATCATTGATGAGGCGGTGCCAAAAATCAGCGGGCTTGGTGTGAGGATTATCCACGCGGAAGGTGGTGACCCCCAGATCAATCCAGTGGCGGACCACCCGCAGGATCTCCTTTTCGATTTTCTCCGGGGAGTTATCGAAGTTCAGCGGATAAATATCCTGGTACTTCTTCGGCGGGTTCTCCGCGAAAGCGATGGTGCCATCAGCAAGCTCAGTAAAGAAGTCGCGGTGATTGACACTCCAGGGGTGATCTGGGGCGGCCTGCAAGGCGAGGTCCAAAGCGATCTCTAGGCCGAGTTCCTCGGCGCGCTGCACCAGTGCCCGGAAATCCTCCTCGCTGCCAAGTAGCGGGTGAGTGGCATCATGGCCACCATCTTTAGAACCAATGGCCCAGGGGGAACCCACATCGCCGGGTTCGGCAACCAAGGTGTTGTTCTTACCCTTGCGGTTGATTTCGCCAATCGGGTGAATCGGCGGGAAATACACCGTGTCAAAGCCCATTGCGGCGACGCGATCTAGGGCCTTAGCGGTGGTGGCGAAGGTGCCGTGCACCGGGTTGCCTTCCTCATCCCAGCCGCCGGTGGAACGCGGGAAGAGCTCATACCAGGAATTCACCAGCGCATCGCGGCGTTCCACCATCACCTCGTGGACATCACCGCGGGTTAAAAGTTCACGCACCGGGTGCTGGGCAACCACAGCTTGGGTTTCATCTGAGAGCGCATCCTGGACACGTTCAATAAGCGAACGTGGGGAAGCATTATCCGCTAGCTCAGCGGCGATCTTGCGCAGATGCGCGGCATCGTGGGGATCTTCGGCTTGCTGCGCAGCGGTGCTAAAAAGCTCCGCCCCATGAGACATATCATTGGCAAGCTCAGCGGCATCCTGGCCGGCGGCAATCTTCTTGCTCACCGCATTAATCCAGGTGGCCATGGGATCTGACCAGGCATCCACCCGGAAAAGCCAGCGGCCGGGCTCATCTGGGGTGAAGATGGCGTGCTGGCGATCTTCAATTACCGCATCTTGGGTCATCGTCAGGTCATAGCGGGTGGGTTTAGAACCATCAGCTGGGGTGGGACCTTGGACATTTAAGGTGGCGGAAATGGCATCGTGGCCTTCACGCCACACCAAAGCAGTAACCGGAACAACCTCACCTACCACTGCTTTTGCTGGGAGCCTGCGCCCAGAAATGCTGGGGCGGACATCATCGATACCTAGTCTTCCGATTACTTCGCGGTTCACGCCTGATTCACCTTTACTTAGGAGGCTGCGGGGAGGGCACTTTCTAGGCTAGTGTGCCGACTGAAGTTTTAGCAGTGCCGCGCGGATAGGCCCCCTTGTCCCAGCAGCTCCGCGTGCCTTCACCACATGCGCCCGCTCGATGGCGCATGATGGAGGATGTGAATAACCAGGATCTCCTCATTAACTTCCGTGACGTTAGCTTCATCCGTGATGGCCGCACCCTTGTGGGGCCGGTGAATTGGCAGGTAGAACTAGATGAACGCTGGGTAATTATTGGCCCTAATGGGGCTGGTAAAACCACGCTTATTCGGATGGCCTCGGCCGAAGAGTTCCCTAGCACCGGGGAGGCATACATCATGGGTGAAAAGATCGGCAAAACCGATATGCGCGACCTGCGCGCCATGATTGGTGTCTCCTCCGCCGCGCTAGGTAACCGCATCCCCGCGGAGGAAAAAGTCGCGGACCTTGTTATCTCCGCTGGATATGCTGTTTTAGGGCGCTGGCGGGAAGAATATGAGGAATTAGATTTCGCCCAAGCCGATGAGATTCTAGAGCAAGTAGGGGCGAAGCATTTGGCGGATCGCACCTGGGGGACTCTATCTGAAGGTGAACGCAAACGCGTGATGGTGGCCCGTGCGCTGATGATTAACCCCGAGCTGTTGATCTTGGATGAACCTAGCGCCGGGATGGATTTGGGTGGCCGCGAGGACCTGGTGGGTTACCTCAGCGATATTGCGATGGACCCGGATGCCCCGGCGATTGTGATGATCACGCACCATGTGGAGGAAATCCCCGCTGGGTTTACCCACGCGATGCTCATTGACGAAGGCAAGATTATTGCCCAAGGGCTGTTGAATACTGTCTTAACTAGCGAGAATCTCACAAAAACTTTCCACCAACCCATTCAGGTGGATCGCATTGGCGAGCGCTATTTCGCCCGCCGAGTTCGCTAGATCACAGCGCAGCTGGCATAGCCTAGCAATTTCGCGTAGAAAACAACCTAAGGTGCGGCATAGCTTCACTTTTGCTGAGGCTATGCCCTTTTTCCTTAGCTTCGGGAGGCGGATCTCGGAAATAAGCTCAACGCTAAGGGGGAACATACCTTTAAGCCGCCGAGCCAAGAGAAGTACACTCTGAAGCGTACGTACATAACTATGGGTCTGACTCACCAAAACTATGCGTTGCGGTTTCTAGAATGCAGTAGTGGGCGTGAACACGTCGGCGGGGAGTCAGCGAAATAGCGGAAAGTCGCGGCCACATGGGAGGTGACCTAGGCCCCGTGATTGATGAATTACACCCCAACCTAGAGGGCCTAGGCGGCGCCAAATTAGCTGCGACTGTTTTATTACTTCGCGATGGCGAATCCGGATTAGAAGTGTGGATGCAAGAACGCGTCAGCACCATGCGGAATTACCCGGGGATAACTGTTTTCCCGGGTGGGGGAGTAGATGACCGTGATTATCCCGAGAAAACCTGGGATTCTGGTGACTTGTGGGCGGGGCCTTCGGTTATTTCGATGGCGCGGCGAATGGGGGCGACGAAGGAAAAAGGGCATGCCTTAGTTTTCGCGGCTGTTCGGGAACTATTTGAAGAAACAGGGCTGCTTTTAGCTATTGATTCTGATGGCAATACCGTCGATGATGCGAACTCTTATCACGTGGAAAGGCTCGGATTAGAAAGTCACCGGCTCTCGCTCACCGATGTGTTAAGTGATAATAATTTGCGGGTAAATGCGGATTTACTGCGGCCTTGGGCCAGGTGGGTGGGGCCGTCTAATTCCGGAACCTGGTTTGATACCTTCTCTTTTATTGCCGCCGTGCCAGAAGGGCAGTACCCCGATGGGGATTGTTCGGAGGCGGATTCTGCCGGGTGGTTCCCACCCCAACTATTACTTGATGGGTGGCGCGCCGGGTTAGTGCGATTTGTGATTCCCACGTGGGCGCAATTACAGGAATTAACTAATTATCGCACCGTGGAAGAAGCCTTAGCCGGCGCGGAATTCGCTGATATGCGCCCCGTTATTGGTGATCCCGTGGATGACCCGAAATACCGAGATTTTTATACCACCAAGCGGATCGAAAGAATCGAATATATTCCCCCACACCTGCGCGAAGACTAAGCAGCGGATTAGGGCAGCAGTATCAGCGGTATTGTGACGGCGGCCACGGGGGTCTTAACGTCGAGTGCTTGGGGAGGCTAGACTATGGCGGTTAAGCAAACCTGAAGTATTTGAACCCTAATTTTGTGAAGGTGAATGTCCGAGATGCCCACCATTGCCGTACTTGTGAAGAATGTGCCGGACACCTGGTCCACCAAGGACCTCAAGGATGATTACACCCTTGACCGGGAAAATGTCGATGCGGTGATCGACGAAATCAATGAGTACGCGATGGAACAAGCCCTGCGCATCCGCGAAGCGCACCCCGATGCCGGATATAGCGTCACCGCCATCACCATTGGCCCCAAGGGTGCCGAAGAAGCCCTGCGTAAAGCCATTGCCATGGGCGCAGATTCCGCCCTGCATGTGCTCGATGATGCCCTAGCAGGCTCTGATGTGCTGGCCACCGCCTGGACGATGACCAATGCCATTAACTCCTTAGAAGATGTGCAGCTGGTGATTGCCGGTAATGCTTCCTCCGATGCCGGTACCGGTGCACTGCCGGGCATTATCGCCGAATACCTGCAGCTGCCTGCGCTTACGCACCTCACCAGCATGCAGGTAGATCCCGCGGCTGCCAGCATTAGCGGTACCCGCGTGAGCAATGAAGGCAGCTATGAACTACGCGCCGGGTTGCCCGCGCTGGTGACGGTCACCGATCAGGCTGATCGCCCACGTTTCCCCAACTTCAAGGGCATTATGGCAGCGAAGAAAACGGAGATCCCCGCTATCAGCATCGCTGATCTGGGGGTGGCTGCCGAGCAGGTTGGCCAAGCCCACGCCGCAACTGTGGTCACCAATGCTGCGCGCCGCCCGGAGCGGCAGGCTGGTGAAGTGATTCGCGACAATGATTCCGCCGCCACCGCGAAGGCCATTGTCGATTTCCTGGAAGAACGAAAGCTGCTCTCTTAAGCACGCCCTCCAGAACTACGCCCGCCTCAAAACCCCGAAGGCCTGATAAAGGCCCCCTGAAGGAAAACCATGAGCACTGTTTATATTCTCATCGACCACAATGATGGCCACGTTGACTCCGCCGCAGCGGAACTTTTCACCCTCGCCCAAGGTTTAGGCGAAGCCACCGCGGTGGTCGTCGGCGAACCTGGCACCGCCGCCGCCCTCCAACCTGAACTCCAAGCCCTCGGCGCGGCCCGCATTATCGCCGCTGAAGCTGAAGGCGCTAGCCGCCGCCTCATCCTCCCCGCAGTGGATGCGTTGAGCTCCCTGGCTGCGGGTGAAGCGGGCCCGATCCTTATTTCCGCTACCGCCGCCGGCAATGAGATCGCTGGGCGCGTTGCCGCCCGCGTGGCTTCCGGTGTGCTGGTGGATGTCACCGGCATTAACCCTGATCGCAGCGCCACCATGTCCATTTTCGGCGACACCATTGCCGTGGATACCGCCGTCGGTGGCGAAAGCCCTGTCTATACCGTGCGCCGCGGCGCCATTGAGGCCAGCGCAGCCACCCCGGGTGCTGGCGAATTGCTGGCCATTGAGCTGCCCGCTCCGGACCAAAAGAACGTGGAAATCACCTCCTTTAGCCCCGCTGAGCGCGGCAACCGCCCAGACTTGGCGGAAGCAAAAACCGTGATCGCCGGTGGCCGCGGCGTGGGCTCGGCCGAAGGCTTCGCAGAATTGGTGGAAGGCCTAGCCGATTCCATGGGTGCTGCAGTAGGTGCCACCCGCGATGCCGTGGATTTGGGTTATTGCCCCAGCGCCCTACAAATTGGCCAAACTGGCGTTACTATTTCGCCGGATCTTTATATTAGCCTGGGTATTTCCGGTGCTATTCAGCACACCTCCGGGATGCAAACCTCCCGCACGATTATTGCGGTAACCAATGATGAAGATGCCCCCATCATGTCGATTGCGGATTTAGGTGTAGTTGCCGACGTCCATGATTTGGCACCCGAATTAGCCCGCGAAATTCGCGAACGCAAAGCCTAACTATGGACACTCAGATTTACCTCGACCACGCCGCCACCACCCCCATGCGCGACATCGCGCGCGACACCTGGGTCCACCACAGCGGACTGCTGAACCCCGGCGGGCAATACGCCGCCGGACGCGCCGCCCGCAAGGTCCTCGAAGATGCCCGCGATAGCATCGCCGCCTGCTTAGGCGCGGACCGCATGGAGGTTATTTTCACAGGTAGTGGCACCGAGGCCGATAATCTGGCGCTCACGGGGCTATGGCGGGCACGCCAAGGCGACACCCCACGCCCCGGCATTGCGCTTTCCGAGATCGAGCATTCCGCAGTGCTCGAACCTGCGCGCACCCTGATGGCTGAGGGGGCCCGCACCGACTTCCTCACAGCGCGAGATTGTGGAGTTATTGAGGTGCCCGAACACCTCCCCGAAGACACTGCACTTATTGCCTGCATGATGGCCAATAATGAAACTGGCCGAATCCAACCGGTCAAAGAATTATGCGCCCTGGGCCAAGAATATGGTGTGCCGGTGCATATCGATGCCGTCCAAGCAGTGGGCCACATTCCCGTGAATTTCCATGAATTGGGTGCCACCACCTTGGCATTAAGCGCCCATAAATTCGGTGGTCCCCGTGGAATTGGGGTGCTTTTAGCCAAACGTTCCCCAGCCCCCTTACCGGTATTACACGGCGGTGGCCAAGAACGTGGGCTGCGCCCCGGCACCTCCGATGTGGCCTCTGCCGCCGCCCTAGCGGCTGCTTTAGAAGAAGCCTGCGCCGAACAAGTAGAAGAAGCAGCTTCCCGCCGAGTACTTCGCGATCGGCTTTTGCACGGTATTCAGGCGAGCATCCCGGATGTGCTCACCATCAGTGCTGATAGTGACAGTGGTGAGGGGCTTCCCGGGCATGTGCATATCTGCTTCCGCGGTGCTGAAGGCGATAGCTTGATTATGCTGCTCGATTCCCAAGGAATTGCTGCTTCAACTGGTTCGGCCTGCTCACAAGGGGTGAATCGCCCCAGCCATGTGCTTTTAGCAATGGGGGTAAGTGAAGCAGATGCACGGGGGGCAGTACGCTTTAGTTTGGGGCGCACCACCACCGAAGCTGAGGTTGATCAGTTGTTGGCGGTACTTCCCGGCATTGTGGAACAAGCCCGCGCAGCAGGTATGGCTTAATCTAGTCCTGGTGCGCGTGCTTTTTTGAGGGTAGATCCAAGAGCCTGCGGATCAACCCAGTTTCTCCCGGTAATTTGCGGTGGCTCACCCCACTAATGGGAACCACCGTGCCCAAGGTGGCAGAATCCGCGGGCACCACCGTATCGGCATCAGAAACCACCGACACCACCTTTACACCCTCTGGTAATTGCGGGCTAAAGGGGAGGGGTTGTTTGATTTGGGTGAAAGCCTTCCCACCGATCAAACGCACCATCCACTCCGCCCAACGTGCGCGCATGGTGGGCACCCCACGCCAACACGCCCCCAAACCAATTAAGGTGGTGATGCGTTGGCGAATATGTGGGCGGCGATGCAAAAGCCGCAGCGCCATTAATCCGCCCAGAGAATGCCCCACCACATCTACGCGGCGGCCTTGTGCTTTGGCAATAATCTCATTGACCTTTTCGGCTACCTCTTCAATCCCGCGGTGTAAATCCCCAGTACCGGCAGCCGCGTAGGGGACCCCTTCGACACGTACGTGATCTGCCCGCATTTCTCGGGCGAGCCTTCGGAAAATACCCGGGGAGCTGGCGGTACCATGCAAAACCACCACTATCCGGTGCGCCTTATCCCAAGGAACGGGATCCGGTAGCGGTAAATGTGTGGGAATCCGGGTAATCCAGGACATGTTTCTGAGATTAGCGTCTTCAACGTGGCGGTGTGCCCAGAGCTTGCTGTGAGTTTCCTGGGGAAGTGCATTTCCGTGCCTAAGCTGGGCTGTTGTTGCCTTAGGCTCGGATGGCGTGAGCCAATTTGCCCGTTCCATTTCTTTAGTGGATACCCCCGCAGCGATAGTGCTAGTTAGCGCCGTGACTATCTGCGCACTGATTGCCGCCCTCGGGTTTTTTGACCCTGAAAAACGCTCGCGCACTAGCTGGACGCTTATTATTTCCCTAGCGCTCACCGCGGTGGTGTGGCTAGTTTTAGAAAAAATCTGGCGCCCCTTCCCAGACCCCGTACCGCTTCGGGTTTATCTAGCCAGCGCGGCTTCTGCCTTTGTGGTGCTGAGCGCCCTTGTGGTGCGCGGCTGGCGGATCAGGCTGATTCTGCCCGCAGTGCTATCGATTGCCGCGGCGTGGGGATGCGCGAATCTGGTGTACCAGCAATACCCAACCCTGGCGTCTTTACATCCTGCACCCCAGGCAGTGCGGATGGATTACCAAGAATTCCAAAAACTTTCCCTGCCTCCGACTATTGATGGCGAGGCAGCCGGTGCTTTGGTGAGAATTCCGGCAACTGGTGAGGTTTCTGGCTTCAAAGCCCGGGATGCGGTGGCGTATGTACCGCCCGCTTATTGGACTAAACCGGAACTCAGACTCCCGGTGTTGGTACTTATGGCAGGAAACCCCGGGCAACCCATGCAATGGTTTTCCAATGGCCAAGGAGAAATCACCGCCGATAATTACCAAGCTCAACACGATGGCATTGCCCCGGTGATAGTAAGCGTCGATGCCACTGGCTCTTTAACCGCCAACCCCTTATGCATTGATGGGCCAGAAGACCAGGTGCAGACCTATCTCTCGCGTGATGTGCCAGAACTTATCCATCAACATTTCCCGCGGATTAACCCTGATCAACGTTCCTGGACCATTGGTGGTTTAAGTTACGGCGGCACCTGCGCTTTACAGGTGGTGACTAACTCCCCACGGGCCTATGGCAGTTTCTTGAATTTCTCCGGTCAAGCCGAACCAACCATCGGGAGCCACAAGGAAACCTTGGACCGCTTCTTCGGCGGCAGTGAGCAGGCCTTCGAAGCGATCAACCCGGCTACTATCTTATCCCGCGCAGCAGCCGATAAAGATCAACGCTTCCGCGGTATCGCCGGGCGTTTTGTTGCCGGTGAACGCGATCAATCCTCCGGTGAGGCACTAGCCAAACTCAATGATCTCACCCAGCAGGTGGGCATGCGCACCGAGTTCACCACCGTGCCTGGCGCGCACTCCTATGAGGTGTGGCGGGTGGCTCTTAGAGAAAACCTGGATTGGGTGGTGCGCCGTGGCGGCATTAACCCCTAATCGACGATCCTCCGAGTAACGCTTCTTTCCGCTATATTTTTCTTCCCCAGAACATGAACGAAAAGACCCAGATGACTTCCGAGAATCCAGTGAATACTACGAGTATTGCGGAGCCTGCAGCCAAGACAATCAGCCTGCCCGGCCCCCTCAAAGAGATTTACCGCAGTACCGTATTCGGGTTGAAGTGGCTCCTAGGCCAAGTGCTGCGCACCCCAGTGACCATCACCCTTATCGCAGTGATGTGGCTGCTACGCGCACTCATTGGACCTGACCCAGAAAACATGTGGGCAGCCCTGGGAATGAGCATGCCCTTTAAGATCTTCGATTGGCATCTTTTTAGCAGCGCCTTATCCACTGGGCTGCACTCCGGGGCGATCCTAGCCACCATCGCCGCCCTTATCTTCGCAGTGCCCGCGGAACGCCTTTTAGGCAGCGTGCGCTTTGCTATTACCGCCTTCGGCTTGCATGTTATTGGCGTGCCGATCGTCATGGTTGGGGTACACCTGGTAGATAGCAGCGGCCTGAATTTCTGGGGCGGGGCTTTGATGAAGGAATTCCTGCTGACCCCCATGGGTTGGATTTTAGGTACCGCGGCTCTTGCCACGAGCCGCATGCCGCTGTTGTGGCGTCGCCGCGTGCGCCTCATCCTTGGGGTACTGGTAGCCGCAATGGTGCTCTACTCCGGGAACCTTAGTGATGTTCTAGCGGCTGTGGCGGTAGCGCTTGGTCTTTTAGATGGCATGGTGGTGCGCAAAGAACCGCTGCCGCTGATTGGCCGCCACGTATCCCACCGCGAAGGCCGCAACCTAGTAGCCATGCTGTGTTTCCTGGTTGCCTTCGGCCCCGTGATCGCCGGTTTAAACCCCCTTGCCGATGGACCCTTCTCAGTGACCACCGCGTTTTTATGGGAGCCGGAAGTATCCTTGGAATACCTCCAAGTTGTGTGCACCGCTGATGCACAATCAGAGGCCTGCCGCAATGCGTTGATCAACTCCCAATTCAGTGGGGTAGGGGCAGCGATTGCTAATCTCATGCCGCTGATTGTGCAGGCGGTGATCTGTTGGGGCTTAGCTCGCGGACGGCATGTGGCATGGTGGTTGGCCATCGTGGCGCAGCTAGTCACCATGGGTGTGGCCATGAGCCAGCTGTATCTTACCTTGCAACGCAATGCCACTGTCAGCGGCGAAAGCCTTGATCTTCATATTTGGGTTCTTTTGGGCTGCTTCATCTGCCTGCCCTGGATTGTGTGCCTGCTGACCTTGATCACCACCCGGCATTATTTCCGGGTACCGATCCGCCTGGAAAGTATTAGCTGGTTCGCATTGTGGTTTGTCATCGCCCAAGCCTTTAGCGCTGCAGTGTGGATCCTCGTGGGGTTGTCGGTGAAAAGCAGCTTCCGGCCTACCGCCACGGTGGGGTTGTTATTACAAGACCTCCCCGGCATCTGGTTGCCGCCGGTGTTTGCCACCATGTTGGATCATGCCCTGGTAGCCCAAACCCCATTGACCTTGACCTTAAGTGCCTGGGTGACCAACCTGTTGTGGTTGCCGATTGCGGTGGCCTTGTACTTCATGCTCATGAGCGTGCCGGACCCCTCAGCAGAAAGAGACCGCGACCGCGCTAGGGAATTACTCCGCCGCGGTAGTGGTGACCATTTGTCCTGGATGACGGTGTGGCCAGATAACCGCTATTGGTTTGCTTCAGACGATCGCGGCTATGTTGCCTACCGTGTACGTAATGGGATTGCCGTCACCGTTGGTGAACCCGTTGCTAGCCATAAGCCTTTCCACGATTCCGCCTTGGTGGGTGAAGATACCCAGCGCTTGGTGGCGCAGTTGGCTGATGAGTTTGAAAAATTTGCCAGCGGCCAAGGCTGGGATGTGGCCTGGTATTCGGTGCGCGAGGAATTTAGCAGAAACCGCGCCCTGCACCGTGGTTATTATCGCGTGCGGGTGGCAGAAGAATCCGTGCTAAGCACCGACGCCATTGAGTTCAAGGGCAAGAAATTCCAAAATATTCGCACCGCCCGCAACCGCGCCAAGAAAGAGGGCATCCGCACTGAGTGGCTGAGTTGGGCAGACACTAGCCCGGAATTACAGGATCGCATTATTGCCCTTTCGGAAGAATGGGTGGCTGATAAGTCCTTACCGGAAATGGGCTTTACCTTAGGTGGCATTGAGGAGCTTCAAGACCCTGACACCATGCTGCTTTTGGCGGTGGATGAAGAAAACCAAGTCCACGGCGTCACCAGCTGGTTGCCGGTCTATGAGCATGGGCAGATTGTGGGCTACACCCTGGACTTTATGCGCCGCAATACCGCAGGCTTCCGCCCCGTAATCGAGTACCTATTGGCTGAAGCAGCAGTGAAAGCCGCGGAATTAGGCCTGCAATGGGTATCCCTTTCCGGCGCGCCGCTCGCCCGAACTCAGGCACCAAGTAAAGAAGCCCCAAGCACCGACACTGCCAAGCCAGCGGAGCACCAGCTCGCCGCTAGCAACCCGGAAGCAGATAACACCCCGATGCTCACTGAGGAGATCCCTTCGGTGTTGCGCCCGGAGCTCCTTGACCAGGGGCTAGAAAAACTTGGGGAGCTAATGGAACCGCTCTATGGGTTCCGTTCGCTGGCGGCTTCGAAATATAAGTTCCACCCCCAGCACCATGATTGGTTCCTCTGCTACAACGATGAGCTGGCACTACCGAAGATCGGTATTGCGATCTCTGGTTGCTACCTGCCGGATTTCTCCCCGCGCGATGCCGTCAAAGCCGTGAAGATGCTGGCGACTTCCGAGAAATAATTCTTCCCTAGCCCTGTGGGTCAGGCGCCTTGTCACGCCAAGGTTTCGCCTGGCCCACAAATTTTTTCACCCAAGAATCCCCGTGGTACTGCGCCGGCACGGCACCGCCTAAAAGCTCACCGGCGAGTTTGCGTTGCAAGAAACTATCCTCAGCTGGGATCTCCCCATCCGAAGCAATCAAAATGATATTGCCATAGCGTCGCCCCTTAAGCATCGGAGGATCCGCAACCACCCCAACATGGGCAAATACTTCCCGCAACCCAGCAAGCTCCGCGCGGGCACCATGCAATTCCTTATGATCCCCACAATTAGCCACATACACCCCAGTAGGCTTAAGCGACTTCTTCACCGCCTGGAAGAATTCCACGGTCGCCAGCGAGCGCGGGGTTTTATCCCCGGCGAATACATCGCGAATAATGATGTCGCGGCTAGCGGGATAAAAATTTTCCGTCGCCTCCCGTGCTTCTGCTGCGCGGATCTTCACGTGTGGGGCACGCGGGATATCAAACCAATCGCGCACTAATTCCCCCAGCTTGGCATCTAATTCCACAACCGTATTCCGCGACTGCGGGTAGAGGTCTGCGAAATAGCGCGCCAGCGAACACCCCGCCCCACCTAGGTGCGTGATCTTCAAGGAGCTTTCCACCAAGTCCTCGCGGGCATGCACCAAAATTTTTATTAGCGCAGCGATCCACCGCATGTACTCAAATTCCAGGGCCTGTGGATCACCGATTACCACATGCGAAGAGGGCACCCCATTGATATAAAGAATCAGCCCACCGCTGCGATAAGGATCTTCCTCCACACGAGCCACGCCAGTATCAATGGGGATATCTTCATTAAGTGGAATACGTGACTGCGGTGCGGCGTTATGTTTGTGGGCGCGCGATCTTCTGGCCATGGGGCTTAAGGTTAACAAGCCGCAGGTGGCACTGACTATGTGCCCCTGAGGCCACGAAGGTACACTGACACGCCGTTACTAAACCCTAAGGATATGAAAGAGGAAGGGAAGCAGATCATGCGCGTGATTGCGGCCATGAGCGGCGGAGTGGATTCAGCCGTAGCTGCAGCCCGTGCAGTTGAAGCCGGCCACGACGTTATTGGCGTGCACCTTGCACTATCGAAGGACCCCGCCGCAGTGCGGGAATCCTCCCGCGGCTGCTGCTCATTAGAAGACTCCGCGGATGCCCGCCGCGTCTGCGATATCCTCGGCATCCCCTTTTATGTGTGGGATTTCTCCGAACGCTTCGGCCGCGAAGTCATCGGCGACTTCATGGACTCCTATGCCCGTGGTGAAACCCCCAACCCCTGCCTGCGCTGCAATGAGCGCATTAAGTTCGCCGCCCTTTTGGAACGCGGCATCGCCTTAGGTTTTGATGCGGTTGTCACCGGACACTACGCCCGGATTGATGATGAAGGCCACCTCCGCCGCGCCGAGGATCCGAAGAAGGATCAGTCCTATGTGCTGGGGGTACTCGGCCGCCATGAATTAGACCATTGCCTTTTCCCGGTGGGGGATACTCCCAAGCCGCAGATCCGCGAGGAAGCCGCCCGCCATGGGTTCCCGGTGGCTAATAAACCAGACTCCTATGACATTTGCTTCATCCCCGATGGGGATACCCGCGCTTTTTTAGGCCGCACCATTGGGGTGCGCCCTGGGGTAGTCAAAGACGCCGAAGGCACCGTGCTGAAAGAAGACACCGATGTCTTTGGCTACACCATTGGTCAGCGCAAAGGTCTGGATATTAAAACCCCTGCTAAAGATGGCCGCCCCCGTTATGTCACCGCGGTGGACCCCACCTGCGGCACTGTTACCGTGGGCCCGCGCGAACACCTGGCTGTTACCCGCATTCATGCTGATCGCCTGAAGTATTTACACCCAGCTATGGATGGAGAATTTGAGTGCACCGTGCAGGTACGTGCCCATGGTGGGTTAGCACCCTGCCATGCCACCGTGGACCGTGCGGCAGATTCTTTAACCCTGGAGCTACACCAGCCGCTTGAAGGCGTGGCCCCAGGCCAAGCCGCGGTGCTCTACCTTCCAGCCGATGATGACCTCGGCGATATTGTGGTGGGCTCAGGCACCATTAATGCCACCGGAAGAAGCAGCCAAGAATGAGTGTGCGGGCCTATGGGATTGGTGAATTCCCCGGCACCGATATTCACCTAGCCGCCGATATCATCACCGGGGAAACCCCCGATTTCCCGCACCTGCCGCAGCTCAGCGAACGCGGCCTCGGCGCGGATGCGGTGGGCCGAAGCGCAGCGATAATACGCCACCTCAGCATTGACCGCGGGCCACGCGCCTGGGTCTTACGTGATCGCCCCCAACTGCTTACTCGCCGAAGCTGGGACCTGCTAGAAGCTGACCTGGATGCCTGCGAGGAAACCTGGGGAACAAGGCTTCCTAGCTTAAAAACCCAAGTTATGGGGCCCTGGAGTTTAGCGGTCAGCATCGAGGTGACTAATGGGCACTTGGTGTTAAGCGATGCGGGGGCGCGCCGGGATCTAAGTGAAGCTCTTGCCGATGGGATTGCCCAGCATTGTGCTGAACTTGCCCGCCGTTTTGAAGACCCAGCGATCCATGTGCAAATAGATGAACCGTTGATCGCCCAGATCGCAGCCGGCCGGATCCGCGGCACCACTGATTTTGATGAGCTTCCCCCCATTCGCCAAGAAGACCTAGCGCAGCTGATTGGCAGGATCGCAGAGAAGCTACGCGCCGAAGAACATTGTGCCTCGGTGATGCTGAATCTCTGCGGGCAACCCGTCTTATGGGAGCTGCTCTTTCACGCCGGTGTGGGTATCTCCGAAGCAGATACAGTTCAGCTGTCCTTAGATCAACTGCGCACGCACCACGATTTAGATAATCTCGCCCGCGCGCTGAGCATCCCAGACTTAAGGGTAGGGCTCGGATTGGATCTAGCCGCCATTGATGATGAAGATGCTGATCGCACCGCAGCCACAGAAATTGCGCGGCTCGTTGATGAACTCGGATTATCCCGGGAAGTGCTCACCGAAGGTATTGACGTGCACCACGCCCCGGCTGCTGCCCACTACTCGGGCCAAGCCGCAATCTACCGTCGGCTAAGCCGCATTGCTTCGATGCTGTATCGAGACGCAGGCGACCTTTAGTCCAGGATCTCGGACACAGCACTTCGCCTAAGATAGGAATTAGCCTTGCATGGGCCAGGAGGTAAACACCCGGGTGGTGTCTTTTCCTTGCTCACTTAACCAGGCGCGCAGATTCTGCTGAACCTCATAGAAGCCGACCGCCTGGAACTCCATGAGTTCCCCTTCGTTCATCTGCGCCAACTCCGGCCACACCTGCACTTGTTTCCAAGCAATGCGGGCCGCCGCCAGGGCATCTGAGGTTGCCTCATGGGCCTTATCGATGCGCACACCATAATGCTCACACAGGTGCGTTAAGGTGCGCTTACCTTTGCGGTAGGGATCTTTAATGCGGTCAATAATATAGGGGTCATAGACCAATCCTGTGACCGTGAATTCGGGATCCAAACAACGCAAAATCGACAGGTCATAGGGGGCGTTGTACACCACCAAAGAAAGGCCATCATCCCAACCGGCACGGATGCGACTAATGGTTTCTTTGAGTACCTCATCATGAGGTTGACCATGTTCGCGAGCATATTCGGTGGTGATGCCATGAACCTTCGTGGCGTTTTCGGGGATCTCGCAGCCGGGATCGGCCAGGAGTTCCAGGGGGTCGACAGATCGCCCCTCGATGCGAATCATCGCGGAGGTTACAATCCGGGCCGTGTGTGGGTCCAGGCCGGTCGTTTCGAGGTCGAAGCTTAAAAGACGGGAGCGATCGAAGGTCATGCCCCCATACTTTAGACTCGGGCCGGAACACGGGTGTGCCACTATTCGACGACCCCCAATAACACTGCAGCTCAATAGCTATTTTGCAATCGAACAGCAGCTAACCCCAGCAGGGGTTATTTAAAGGAATTCTGCGCAATCCCGATGAGGAACTCTGCCGCCGAATCAGAGACATAGCCTGGCGGCTGCACCGCAATTAAACGCCTACTGAAATTCAACTCAGGGGTGGGAACCTGCACCAACTTCCCACTGTCAATCTGATCGTGCACCGCTTTTGCCGCAATAATGCCCGGTGCATCCAAAGAAATAATCGCCGAGCGCATCGCCGATAGCGAACCAAACTCCCCAGCTGAAGGCCCTAAGGGGCCCAACACCTCCTCAATCACGCGGCGAGTACCAGAACCTGGTTCGCGCACCACCAGCGAAGCTTCTTGAAGCTCCTCACGCGTTACCGCGTCGCGGCCTGCCCAAGGGTGAGTAGGGGGCACCACCAAAATCAAGGAGTCTTGGCCTAAATCCACCTCCGATTGGCTGGGGGTGGCGCGCCGGGCATCTTCTACTAAGCCCAACCGCACCCGGCCTTGGGCCACTAACTCGCGGACCTGCTGGGAATTAGCCTGAGTCATATGGATGCGCACCTTCGGGCGCGCGCGGCGAAACTCCGCTGCCCAGGTAGCGAAATAAATCTCTGCAATGGTGTGAGATACCGCAATGGGGAAGCTGCCGCTGAAATCCACCTGGGTCAGCGAGGCCACATGTTCACTGAATTGCTGCGCGGCATCCAGCAGCGGGGTAGCAGCCCCAATAACGGCCTTGCCGCGCTCAGTGGGTTCCACACCGGTGGGGGTGCGCAGGAAAAGCCGCAGTCCCAAAAGTTTTTCGCAGCGCGCAATCCGCGCGGACACGGTTTGCTGGGGGATCCCTAATTCACGCGCAGCACCGGAGATCGAACCTGCGCTGGCGACGGCGCGTAATGCCTTGAGGTGGGCAACATCAGGGACTTGTGGGTACATGAAACCATGGTACCCCCGCCAAGGTGATCGTTGGGGCATAAGCCCACGCTAAGGGCCTAACATAGCCCTTCATGACCTTAAAAATTGAGCGGCCGCAGCTTCCACCGGCAGGCCCCGCCTGGGCCGGTAGCCTGATGGGCACCAGTATTGCGGCGACCTTAAGCCATGTTCACCACTTTGAGCTGCTCGGCGACGTTATGGTGGTGCTTGCCACCGCCATTCTCTTAGTTATCATCTTCGGTTTCCTGAAATACCGGAACCCACATTTCCACCAAGAATTCATGGGGCCATGGGGGATGACCAGCATGGGCATCCTCGCCTGGGGTGCGGCCATGACGTCTTTAACCGGGCATTGGTCAGTCCAAGCCTATGCCTGGATTATTGGCACCGCCTTAGGTGTGGTGGTGTGCCTTAATCAATTGCGCAAATTCCACGGCGCGCCCACCTTCCTCTGGGGCTTGGCACTCGTGGCCCCCATGGTTGGGGCAACGGTGGGCGGCCAATTAGCGCAATCTGGGTTCTTCAGCGAGTCCACCTCGCATACCATCCATAGCCTGGCGGTGGTGTGCTTCTTCATGAGCTTCCTCACCGCACCGCCGACCTTCGCGCGCGTCTACCTTTCTGTGATCCGCGGCAATTTCCATCTCCCGCTGGGGTTAAGCGGCACCGCCTGGATCCCACTGGGCATTGTTGGGCAATCCACCGCCGCCGCGCAGGTACTCGCCGTGGGGGATACCTGGAAGCATGTGGGCGTGATCTACGGCTATGTGATGTTCACCTTAGGGATCCCCATGTTTGCCTACGCGGCCTACAAATTCTGGGGTTCGCTACCCAAAATCCCGGATTACACGCCCGGCTGGTGGGGCTCTACCTTCCCCACCGGAACGCTGTGCCTGGGTAGCCATTATTTAGCTGCTAGCAGTGGTCATGCCTGGTGGGACTCCCTCAGTCTGATCTTCTTGATAATC
The DNA here is from genome assembly GCF_900113445.1 of Corynebacterium spheniscorum. GTDB lineage: Bacteria > Actinomycetota > Actinomycetes > Mycobacteriales > Mycobacteriaceae > Corynebacterium > Corynebacterium spheniscorum. Next base: position 111,506 of record NZ_FOPJ01000005.1, on the reverse strand, counting down.
TTGTTCTGCCACTGGGGGGTGAGCGCTGTGCGCTTCCTCGGCTGGCTCAGCGGTGTACCGCGGGTGTCCTCGAAGTGATAACAATTATTCCGCAAAACTTCACAAAACCCAGAGGTACTACGTAGGCTGGTATCCGAAGACCCATGAAGGGGCGTTCCACTCGCTTCCTTCATGGGTCTTCCCTTTGCTTTATCCGAGACCCGCGGGCATTAGGGGGGCATAGTGATCCCGCGGCACACGCGGGGTGAGGGTATGCCGCAGCTGATGACTCTTAACACGCGAGTAGCCAAACAGTAGGATCTGCTGTGTGACTAACGCAGATAAACGCCAAGAATGGGAAGAGCTCGCCCAACAAGTCCGCCATCACCGCGACCTTTATTACAACCAAACCCCCGAAATTAGCGACGCGGAATTCGACAAACTTTTCCGCCAACTCCAAGCCTTCGAAGCCGAGCACCCCGAATTCGCCACCCCGGAAAGCCCCACTGCAGAGGTCGGCGCCCCGGTGAAAGAAAGCTCAGGGTTCGCCAAAGTCCGCCACCCTGAGCGGATGCTCTCTTTAGATAATGTCTTTAACGTCGAAGAACTCGATGATTGGTTAGCCTCCGCCCCGGCGAAGACCTATTTAACCGAGCTGAAAATCGATGGGCTATCCATCGACTTGGTTTACCGCAATGGTGTTTTAGAGCGCGCCGCCACCCGTGGTGATGGTGAGGTGGGCGATGACATCACCGCCAATGCCAAGGTGATTAAAGATATCCCCCATAATCTCAGCGAATCCGAAGATTACCCCATCCCAGAATTAGTGGAGATCCGCGGGGAGGTCTTCATTACCGTGGAGGACTTCTTTGAGATTAACCAGACCCGCCAACGCGAGTATGAGGAACAATTAGCCACCTGGCAGGCCCAGCAGGATCTACCCAAGGGGGAGAAGCGGGTTCGTAAACCAAAGAAGGTGCGAGAGTTCGCGAACCCCAGGAATATGGCGGCCGGGTCCTTGCGGCTGAAGAACTCCAAGGAAGTGGAAAAACGCCGGCTGCGGATGATTTGCCATGGGCTGGGTAGCGCCGAGGGCTTCGCCCCGGAAACCCAGCATGATGCCTATTTGGCGATGGCTGCGTGGGGGCTTCCGACCTCGCCTTATACCGAGCAGGTGCATAGTGCAGCTGAGGTGCACGAGAAGGTGGAGTATTGGGCGAAGCGCCGCGATAAGGCCCTCCATGAAATGGATGGGCTGGTGGTAAAGGTTGATGATCGTGAGTCCCAGCGCGCCCTGGGGATGACCAGCCGTGCCCCGCGGTGGGCGATTGCTTATAAGTACCCGCCGGAAGAAACCACCACGTTGCTCAAAAACATCTTCCCCAATGTGGGGCGCACCGGGCGGGTCACCCCGGTTGCCGATATGGATCCGGTATTCCTCGCCGGCTCAGTGGTTTCGCGAGCCACCCTGCATAACCAAGAAGAAGTAAAACGCAAGGGTGTATTGATCGGCGATATTGTGTTGCTGCGCAAAGCCGGCGAAGTGATCCCCGAAGTCCTAGGCCCGGTGGTGGAACGCCGCGATGGTGAAGAAAAGGAATTCATCTTCCCGGAACACTGCCCCTCTTGTGGGGCGACATTGGCCCCACAGAATGAAGGGGATGTGGATTGGCGCTGCCCGAACTCGGAGCGTTGCCCGGAGCAGATTATTGCCCGTTTAACCTATATTGCTTCCCGCAAGGCCTTCGATATTGATGGGCTAGGGGAGCGCGGCGCCCGCGCACTTATTGAAGAAGGCATCTTAGAAAACGAAGCAGAGCTTTTTGACCTTGATGAAGAAGCACTGCTGAAGTGCAGCATGTATGTGCGCAAGGGGGAAGAAGACACCGAGGTAGTTAATGCCAATGGCCGCAACCTTCTAGAAAGCCTCAAAGCAGCTCAAGACACTGACCTGTGGCGAGTGATAGTAGCTCTCGGGATCCGCCATATCGGCCCGGTGGCTTCGAAGCTGCTTAGTCAAAAATTCCATTCCCTTCCCGCGCTGATGGCAGCAGCGGCAGAAGGGGAGTTGGATGAAAAAATTGATGGTGTTGGCCCCACCATGGCGGCATCTTTGCATGATTGGTTCCAGGTGGAGTGGCACCAAAATATTGTTGATTCCTGGGCGAAATCCGGGGTGACCATGGAAGAAGATGCACCCGAAGAAACCCTCGCCCAAACCTTAGAGGGCCTCACCATTGTGGTGACCGGCGCGGTGGAAGGCTATACCCGCGAAAGCATTAAAGAAGCGATTATGGATCGCGGCGGTAAGGCCACCGGCTCGGTATCGAAGAACACCAGCTACCTGGTTAATGCCAGCGGGGCGCGCAGCTCCAAGGATAAAAAAGCCGAGGAGCTGGGCATCCCGGTGATCAATGGGGAGCAATTCGAGGCCTTGCTCCACGGTGGCCCGGAAGCCTTGGGAGGAGTTTAGGAGGAGAGTAGCCCGCCGACGATGGCGCCTAGATCCCCGAGGTGATCAACCTCGCTGGGCAGATAATCCGGTCCTCCGGTTCGGCCCACCACCAACACCATGGAGGTGCCGGTTAAAGGCGTGGCCGCCAACGCCGAATCCAATAACCCCCAGGATTCCGGAATCCACCCTTCGATCTCCGGGCGGAGGGTCCGTGGGGCATCCACATCAATACTGATGGGGGTTGAGCCATCATCTTCCGGAGCGGCGGTGGAGGCCGCCACCCGGCGGATCGGATCCGAATTATCCAACACGATGCCCCAGGAAGACGTCATGGACTTCGGGATCGCTTGAGTGAAAGTTTCCATCGCCTTGGTGACATTGCGGCGATCTGCGGATACCTTCGCCAACATTTGGATCTGCCCGCGACGATCAATAGTCCCCGAAAATGGGCGGATGGAATCCACCAGCACACCATCGAGTGATTGCGCGGTGGTGATCAAAGTATCAGCCATCACACCCTTTGGCAGGGCGATGACAATATCGTCCATGACGGTGCCATCTGGGAAAGCTTCCACCACATCTACTGATTGAATGCTGCCATCTACCATGCCAAAAGCTTCCGCAAGCTGGCCCAAACTACCGGGCACATCGGGGAGTAAGACGCGGATCAAATAAGACATAGGAAATCACCTTCCAGGGTGATCAGGTCGCAAGAATGCGGCAGCGCAGTGTGAGGGGTGTGGGAATGCCCCACGTGTCAAGGATAGTAACGTCACGAACCGGGCGCAGGGAAGAGCCCCTTAACCCCTCTCGGGGTTGCACTCATCAGATGATTGTCTAGGCGGCAGCGCTGCCACACCCGCCCCGGCACCTGCCTCGCCTTGAGGGGGTGCAGTAGTATGAGCGAGGTATATCCCGCAAAAGGAAAAGACTCTTCTAAGAATCTCTACGAACGAGGAAAGAAGCCGCAAAGTGCCTGAGATTTCGCGCGACAAGGTCGCACACCTCGCGAAACTAGCCCGATTAGCGCTCAGCGATGAGGAACTCGATCAATTCGCTGAACAAATTGACGGCATCATCGCCAATGTGAGCGCCGTGCAGCAGGTGGCCGCCGAAGGTGTTGAACCGATGAGCCACCCCCACGATATTCGCACCAGCATGCGTGAAGATGTTGTGGTGAAAACCCTGACCGCCGAACAAGCGCTGGATCAAGCACCCAATGTTGAAGATCAGCGTTTCGTCGTTCCACAGATCCTGGGGGAGTAAGAACTCATCATGGCTAAAACCTTTATTGTCACTGACTCCGCCGAGGAACTTACTCGCCTGAGCGCCGCCGAACTGGCCCAAAAAATCCACTCCCGCGAAGTCAGCTCCCGTGAAGTCACCGAAGCTCACCTTAAGCGCATCAAAGATGTTGATGGCGAGCTCCACGCCTTCCTACACGTAGGCGAAGAAGCTGCCCTCGCTGCCGCCGATACAGTGGATAAATCCCTGGATGCCGGTGAGCAACCCGCCAGCGCCCTTGCTGGTGTGCCGTTGGCACTCAAGGACGTATTCACCACCACTGATGCGCCGACTACCTGCGGTTCGAAGATGCTTGAGGGCTATATGAGCCCCTATGATGCAACCGTTACCCGCCGCATCCGCGAAGCCGGCATCCCGATTCTCGGCAAGACCAACCTGGATGAATTCGCCATGGGTTCTTCTACTGAGAACTCTGCTTATGGCCCTACCCACAACCCCTATGACCCGGAGCGCACCGCTGGTGGTTCCGGTGGTGGTTCCTCCGCCGCCCTTGCTTCCGGTGAAGCCCCGCTGGCTATTGGTACTGACACCGGTGGTTCCATCCGCCAGCCAGCTGCATTGACCAACACCGTGGGTGTGAAGCCCACCTATGGCACGGTCTCGCGTTATGGCCTGGTTGCGTGCGCATCTTCCTTGGACCAAGGTGGCCCCTGCGCCCGCACAGTGCTAGACACCGCGCTGCTGCATGAAGTGATTGCCGGACATGACAAGTTCGACGCCACCAGCGTGGACCGCCCGGTAGCTCCCGTGGTGGAGGCTGCCCGCGAAGGCGCTAAGGGAGATCTCTCCGGCATGACCATCGGTGTGGTCAAGCAATTTAACCGCGAAGGCTACCAAGCCGGTGTGCTGGAGCGCTTCGCCGCTGCTGTGGATCAGCTGAAGTCTCAGGGGGCGAAGATCGTTGAGGTTGATTGCCCGCACTTTGATGATGCGCTGGCCGCCTACTACCTGATCCTGCCCTGTGAGGTGTCCTCCAACCTGGCCCGCTTCGATGGCATGCGTTATGGCCTGCGCGCCGGGGATGATGGCACGCACTCTGCAGAAGAAGTCATGGCGATCTCTCGTGCCGAGGGCTTCGGCCCGGAGGTTAAGCGCCGCATTATTCTAGGTACCTATGCTTTGTCGGTGGGCTACTACGATGCCTACTACCTGCAGGCACAGCGCGTGCGTACGCTGATCGCCCAGGACTTCAAGGCTGCCTATGAGCAGTGCGATGTACTGATTTCCCCGACTACCCCGAGCACCGCCTTCAAGCTGGGTGAGAAGTCGGAAGACCCCTTGGAGATGTACAACTTCGACCTGTGCACCCTGCCGTTGAACTTGGCGGGGCTGTGCGGCATGTCCGTTCCGGCTGGGTTTGCCTCTGATACCCAGCTTCCGGTGGGGCTGCAGATTATGGCACCGGCTTTCCAGGATGATCGCCTCTACCGAGTAGGTGCCGCCTTCGAGGCTGGTTTGAACTAAACCGCGCTGCGAAGCTAAATAACCCCCCTGGGCCGAAGGCTCAGGGGGGTTATTTTCAACGTGCTATGGCGCGAAGATGAAGAGTGCAGTTTTGGCGGTGGACCTGTCGTACACTAAAAACCTTCGCGAAGAGTATTTCCAATAAGGTTAATCTAACCTCTAATGGATCAACCCCATAGCGCGTTTATATTCGGAAACTATACACCCTTAGCCACTTTTAGGCTAGGGGCAATAAAGCGGGGTAGTTTCCCATCACAACGAGGAAGCTAGGCAACAACCGAGCCGCCATCGACCGGCAACACCACACCAGTGATGAAGCTGGCCTGCTCGGAGAGCAAGAAGCTGACTGCCTCAGCGATGTCTTCTGGCTCGCCCAAACGCTTCAGCGGAACCTTGTTTTCTTCTTCCTTAATGCGTTCTTCCGGCAAGGTGGCAAAAGCCGCAGTACGCACCGGACCTGGGGCTACAGAGTTAATCCGAATGCCCTGCTCGGCATAGTCCAAGGCAGCGGTCTGTGTTAGGCCCACCACACCATGCTTGGCGGCAATATAGGGCGACAAGAGTCGGGAAGCTTGCAGGCCAGCGATCGAAGAAATATTGACGATAGCGCCTTGACCTTGCTTTTCCATCTGCTTTAGCTGTGCGCGCATGCCATAGAACGTGCCCCTTAAGGTCACATCGACAGCACGGTTAAAGGTGGCGTCATCGATCTCTGCAAGCTTTGCCGGCGGGGCGCCCAGACCAGCATTATTCACTGCTAAATCGCAGGACCCGAATTCCTTAACAGCGGTGGAAACCAGCAGCTCATTGTCTTCGGGTGAGTTGGCATCAACCTTCACCGCGACAGCTTGTGCGCCGCTGGTCTTAATTTCCTCGGCTACTTTTTGGGCAGCGCTTTCATCGATGTCTGAGACTACGACGCTGGCGCCTTCAGCAGCGAGCTTTAAAGCGATTGCGCGGCCGATGCCGGCACCCGCGCCGGTGACCACTGCGGCACGATTGTGTAGAGAATTTCCCATATTGTTGGGCTCCTTAAATGTATATGTCAGGAGGTGCCGCTATCCCCATATTCGTGGAAATTATCTTGCGCTAACTATTTCCAATAAGGAATATGGGACACCTCTAATTGCGAGTAGTTTTCATTCCTATTAAGGAATGTGGGGTGATCTGGTCCCCATGGGAGGCCAGCGTAATACTCGCCCTGAATCCGTGCAGAAAAAATCACCCCCAGCACCGCAGTGCCAGGGAGGAAAGCGGAAGGAGGATTATTGAGAGTCGCTGAGCGCGTAGGCTGCGGCAGCAACCGAACCGGTGACGGTGAGAACCGAAGGCCAAGCACCGATCTTCTTAGCCAAGGGGTGGGAAGCACCGAAGGCACCGATGTAGAGAGCGGAAAGCAAAGCGCAGACCTTCCAATCACGCTTAGCTAGCCAGCTGCGGCCCGCCCAGCCCAAAGCAGAGCCGAGGGGGACGAGACCGAGTGGGCGGATCCCAGTTTCGCGAGCGGTGAGCCAGCCGCCGATGAGACCCACTGAGACAACAGCGGCGGTATTGACATCTTGAGGTTTCTTCAGAGTCGTGTTCATGCACCTGAGTGTAGCCCCAGGTGGGCGGTATGGTGGGCGGGGTTGTTTGGCGCCCACCCCATGTACAGAGTGTGATGGGGCAAGGTACCTTCATAAAGGAAAGCGCCTCGACACACCCACACATACAGTGAAAACTTCTAGTGCAGGACTTTGATGACGACCCCTTCGACAGGAAAGAGCCGACGCCTTCGCGGGAAGCGGCCGATCCCCACTGCGGATCAGGACCTTGTGCTCCCCGAAAAGCAGGCATGGCAGGCATTAGCTGCCTTGGTGGTGGGGTTCTTTATGATCCTGCTCGACCAAACCATTGTGGCCGTGGCAGCGCCAGCCATGATGGAAGACCTCGACGCGGATTTCACCGGCGTGGTGTGGGTGAGCTCCGTATATCTACTGTGCGTTCTTGTCCCACTACTTTTCACCGGACGCCTGGGGGACCGCTATGGGCAGAGAAATATTTATCGCGTGGGCATCACGCTGTTCACGATCTCCTCTGCGGCCTGCGGTTTAGCGCCCACCATTGAATGGCTGATTTTCGCCCGCGCGATCCAAGGTGTGGGGGCAGCGATCTTGATGCCCCAAACCATGAGCGTGATTAACCGCGTTTTCGCTCGTGATCGCCGCGGTACCGCCTATGGTGTTTGGGGATCAGTCGGCGGACTAGCAGGCGTCATCGCACCGCTACTTGGTGGCTTTTTAGTATCTGCCGCTGGTTGGCCTGCCATCTTCTGGATCAATATCCCGTTTGGCATCTTGTCCTTTGTATTAGTCACCCTCTGGGTGCCGGAGATGCCCCGTCATGCCCGACGTATTGATGCTCTCAGCGTGGTGGTGTCGCTGCTGGGCATGTCTTCTCTGGTCTACGGCATTTTGGAAGGACCACGCCGCGGCGGGGATTGGTTCAGTATTGCGGCCATTGCCTGCGGCATCACCTTGATGAGCGTATTCCTCTGGCTGCAAACCACCGCCGAAAAGCGGGGGACTGAAGCGCTGGTGCCTTTGGCCATCTTTAAGGTGCGGAATTTCTCGATCGCTGCTTTCTCGATTTCGACCATGGGCTTCACAGTAGCGTCCATGATGTTGCCCACCATGTTCTACCTTCAAGAAGGCCTCGGCATGGCTGCCCGCACCGCCGGATTAATGACCATGCCGATGATGTTCGTCTCCATTGTGTTTTCCCCGGTGGTAGGAAAACTCTGCGACCGCATCCATCCCCGCATTCTTTCCATGACTGGCTTTGGCACCATGGGCCTCTCCCTTGGGGCCTTAGGCATTGTGATGCTGCGCGATTGGGGATTAACCGCATTCTTAATCTCCATGTTTGTCATGGGAGTGGGCTCCACCTTGATCTGGGCACCGAACTCCGCAACCGCCATGCGCACCATCCCACCGAAGTTCATGGGGGCTGCTTCGGGGGTATATAACACGACCCGGCAAACCGGATCGGTCATAGGCTCTGCCGCTGTGGGAGCGCTTATGCAAGCAGGTATCGCACGACCTGGAACCAGCGTGGAAGACGCCATGGGTACGGCATTACTACTGCCCGCTGCCGCCCTCTTACTGGGCTTTGCTTCGGTCGCTGCCTTCCGCTCCGATTTGGATAAGCACCAAAGAAAAGAACTGGCGATAGTAGAAAAGTCGGAAGCAGCCGCAGAACAACCCGCAAAAAGAGATGCCCAAACGGACTAAATCGGGCGTTATCGGGCTAATAGGGTTAGAGTGGTGGTTATGCGAATCGCGACACTAACTTCTGGCGGCGACTGCCCGGGACTCAACGCCGTTATCCGCGGCATCGTCCGCACCTGTAGCGCTGAGTTTGGGTCCACTGTCGTCGGCTACCAGGATGGTTGGGTCGGCCTCATGGAGGACAAACGAGTTCAGCTTTATGACGACGAAGATATCGACCGTATCCTGCTGCGCGGCGGCACCATCCTCGGAACCGGTCGGCTGCACCCGGATAAGTTCAAGGCCGGAATCGACCAGATCAAAGAAAACCTTGCCGACGCCGGCATCGACGCACTCATCCCCATCGGCGGCGAAGGTACCCTCAAGGGTGCCAAATGGCTCTCCGATAATGGCATCCCGGTAGTAGGCGTACCGAAGACCATTGACAATGACGTCAACGGCACTGATTTCACCTTCGGTTTCGACACCGCCGTATCGGTAGCCACCGACGCTATTGATCGCCTGCACACCACCGCTGAATCCCACAACCGCGTGATGATCGTGGAAGTCATGGGACGCCACGTCGGCTGGATTGCCCTACACGCCGGTATGGCCGGCGGCGCACACTACACAGTGATCCCCGAAGCCCCCTTCGATATCGCTGATATCGCCAAGGCCATGGAACGACGCTTCCAAATGGGCGAAAAATACGGGATTATCGTGGTCGCCGAAGGCGCCTTGCCGAAGGAAGGCACGATGGAGCTGCGCGAAGGCGAAGTCGACCAATTCGGGCATAAGACCTTCACCGGCATCGGACAGCAGATCGCCGATGAGATCCACCACCGACTTGGCCACGATGTGCGCACCACTGTGCTGGGGCATATCCAACGCGGCGGCACCCCAACGGCCTTCGACCGTGTGCTGGCAACCCGCTATGGTGTGCGGGCAGCGCGCGCCTGCCATGAAGAAAACTATGGCACCTGTGTGGCACTGCACGGCGAACGAATCGAAATGATCCGCCTCGAAGAAGCCGTCGGCACCCTCAAGGAAGTTCCGATGGAACGCTATATCACTGCTCAAGCCATGTTCGGCTAAAAGAAAAACACCAAGGCACCGCCGGGAAAAATTTCCCGGCGGTGCCTTTTTCTTATCCCGAGGTGCCGCTGGTGGGAGCATTAGCGACCACCACCAGCAATAACTCCGCGCGGGTGAGCGGATCATCAATATCGACCTCGATGAGCCGCGATATCTTGGCAACCCGGGAACGCATGGTGTGGCGGTGAACCCCTAGCTGTTCAGCAGCTAAACCCATCGAACCCCCGGCGCGCACATAGGCCACCAAGGTGTCGCAGAGTTCCTCACCGGTTTCCCGATCATGGCTGCGTAGGCGACCTAACACCTCTTCGGTACGGCGGCGCAAAATATCCTGAACCACCGGATCCTTCAGCCACTTCGCACCATGGGTACGGGGACCAGAAGTATCACCACGTGGGGTAGCAGCAGCAACCGTGCGCAGTTCTTCTACCGATTGCAGGCTGAGTTGATTCCACAACACCGGCGCACCGACGGCGATGCGCAGCCGCGAACGATGATCACCGCAGTGCGCCGCACATTCCTGCACCCCGCGGGTACCGCGCAAGACCACCAGTGCAGTGGTCTCATCCAAAGGAAGAGCGAAGAAAGTACGGCCATGATCACCGAGGCGCTCATCAATGGTGCTCAAAGTTTTTTGCAAACGGTGAGCATCATCAGCCTGCACCACCATGGGGCGAAGTTCCCCGCGGGAATCGGTGACCGAATGAAGAGCCGAACTAATGGCTTGGCCTTGGCCACCTATCCCGAGGAGTAAAGAAAGCGCGAGGGTATTTAGCTCACTTCGGGCTTTTCGCAGGTAGCTGGGGCGCTGCAATAAAATATCGGCCAGACCAGCAGAATGCTTAATAAGAGCCCGGGCTTGGGCATGAAGCGGTGCGTGGTGAACCACTACGAAGATATGGTGACGTTCCCCCTGGCTAGCCATGCGGTGAATCACGGAGTTAATCTCGGCGCGGCTTAAACCACGACCGGTAGCCACGGCGCGCCGGGCGGTATCCACTGCAGAAAGTTGTTGGTAATCAGCACTGGCGTGGATGCGGCCGTCATTGTCGATCACGGCAACTGCGGATTCTAAAACCGTGGAGGTGCGGTGGAGAAGTTCTTCGAGACCACCATGAATCGCAGCTTTATTGAGTTCTTCTTGAAGGGCGAGCAGGCGGTCTTGGGTGCGGGTGAGTTGGCGGGAAAATTCCCCATGCACGCTGGCGAGAATAGAAAGGAAGGGGATTTTCCGGGGGACTTCGAATAGCCCAATGTGGTGTTTGGTGGCGGCGCTAATGAGGGATTTTGGCACGGCGGGGAAGCACAGCCCGGTACCGAAACCAATGGCAGCGCATCCGGCGGCTTTGAGTCGGATGACATAGTCTTCGAAACTTTCGGGATCTTCCTCGAAGGCTAGGCCTAGGGTGAGTACCACAGCTGCGTCACCAGGGGAGAGGAATTCACGGGGGTCGCGGAGCTCGGAGGGGTAGACGACGGTGAATTCGGCGTCGGTGGGGACATGGGGGATGAGCTCGAGGCGTTTTTGGGCAAGCAACCAGGAAACTTTGAGTGAGGCTAGTGGGGTGCTCATGCTGAGGGCTTTCTGCTTGAGGAAACCAGGAATATCCGCCAGGGAGAGTATCTAAGTGGTTTTTATCCACAGTGGATATGTCGTGGGGCACTTTTGGGACCCGATACTAGCCACATCACCAGCACAGTGCTGGGGTTCGCAGTGTTTTAAGGAGTGAGAACCTTCATCATGGAGCATCTGGAGCATCGTCTAGAACAGGTCCGCCGGATTAAGACCGCTGAGCTACCCGGACCGAAGAGCAAAGAATGGGATGAACGCCGCATCAATGCGGTAGCGCGAGCCCTATCCCCAGGACTGCCCGGCTACGTGGTGGATGCTGATGGTGGCGTACTGCTGGATGCCGATGGCAATTCCTTCATCGACTTTGCCAGTGGCATTGCGGTGACTTCGGTGGGGGCCTCGAACCCGAAGGTTGCTCAGGCAATTGCGGAAGCAGCCAAGCATCTGACGCATACCTGTTTTATGGTCAGCCCCTATGCCTCCTATGTGGAGGTGTGCGAGAAGCTCAATGCGATTACCCCAGGGGATCACGAGAAGAAGACCGTGTTGTTGAACTCCGGGGCGGAAGCCATTGAGAATGCGGTGAAGATTGCTCGCGCTTATACCGGACGCAATGCGGTGGTGGTGTTTGATAATGCCTACCATGGTCGCACCAACCTGACCATGGCGATGACCGCGAAGAATAAGCCCTATAAGACTGGGTTTGGCCCCTTTGCGGGGGATATTTTCCGCGCCCCGACCTCGTATCCGCTCCGCGATGGGCTAAGTGGGCAAGAAGCTGCCGCGCGTACGATCCGCATGATTGAAGGGGAAATCGGTGCTGAGAACTTAGCGTGCGTGGTGTATGAGCCGATCCAGGGTGAAGGTGGGTTTATTGAACCCGCGGAAGGCTTCTTAGCAGCATTGATTGCCTGGTGCCGTGAGCATGATGTGGTGTTTGTCGCCGATGAGATTCAATCTGGTTTGTGCCGGACCGGGCAGTGGTTTGCTTGTGATCATGAAGAAGTAGTGCCGGATCTGATTACCACTGCGAAGGCATTGGCTGGAGGTATGCCGCTATCTGCTGTAACCGGGCGCAAAGAAATGATGGATGCTGCAGTGGTCGGTGGTTTGGGTGGCACCTACGGTGGTAACCCGGTGGCCTGTGCAGCGGCGCTGGCTGCGCTAGAGCAAATGGAAGAACTGCGCTTAACTGAGCGGGCGCAGGGTATTGAGCGGGCTACTCGCAAGGTATTCGAACCACTTGTGGCAGAGGGAATTATTGCCGAGCTGCGCGGACGTGGGGCCATGATGGCACTCGAACTCGGGAAGCAAAAAGAAGGGAAGCTGGTTCCGGATCCGGAATTGACCTCGAAGGTTGCGGCGCGTTTGAAAGCCGCGGGTGTGCTGACCTTGACCTGTGGGATGGATGGGAATGTGATTCGGTTATTGCCGCCGCTGGTGATTAATGAAGATTTGTTGAATGAGGGGCTGGAATTGATGGCGCAGTTCCTTAAGGAAGAGGCTTCTTAGAATGACCAAAACCTTAGAACGGCGGCTGCTGGAACCCGTGCTGGAGCCGCGGCTGAGTACCGGGCAGGGCGTGGCTCTGATTTTTGGAACGAATATTGGAGCCGGGGTGTTGAGCCTGCCTTATGCGGCGCGAAATGGTGGATTTTTGGCGCTCGCGGTGGCACTGCTGATTGCGGGAACGCTGACGACCATTTCGATGCTGTATATCGCGGAAGTTTCAATGCGGACTAAAGAGCCGCTGCAAATGTCCGGGCTGGCGGAGAAATATCTGGGCAATTGGGGGCGTTGGCTGGTGTTCGCCGCCATTGTGATTAATGCCTATGGGGCGTTGATTGCTTATGCGGCGGGTTCAGGACAGCTGGTCAATAATATTTTTGGGCTGCCGCCGGTGGCCGGCACGCTGATTTTCTATGCCATTGGAACCTTTGTGATTTACCGCGGGCTGCAGGCCACCGGGCTGGTGGAAGGAGCCATCACCACCGGCATGGCGTTGATTATTGCGATTTTGTGCGGATGGACTTTCTTTGGGCCAGGAATTTCGATCAGTAATGTGCTGGTGTTTCACCCCTATTTCATTGTGCCAATTTTGAATCTGGCGGTATTTACCTTCCTGGCGCAATATGTGGTGCCCGAAATTGCCCGTGGTATGCAGCACCATAATCCCGCTGGGGTACCTAAAGCCGTAATTGGCGGGATGATCGCTACCGCCTTCACCCTGGCATTAGTGCCCTTTGCTGCCCTTGGGCTGCTTGGACGCGAGGTAACCGAAGTGGTCACCATCGCGTGGGGTGAAGAACTAGGTGTGGTGGCGTATTACCTGGCGAATATTTTTGCGCTGTGTGCCATGCTGACCTCCTTTATTGCCATTGGGTTTACCGCCATGCGCAATTTCCTCGACATTGGTAAATGGGAGCAGCATGGGCCGGGCCGCATTGTGGCGACCCTGGCGACGATTACCCCGCCGTTGATTGTGGCCTTCCTCGGCTTAGGTGGTTTTGTTTCTGCCTTAAGTTATGCCGGTGGTTTTGCTGGGGCCGTGATGTCGGTGATTCCGGTGGCGTTATTGTGGGTATCGCGCAAGCAGGGCGATCATGAACCGCAATGGCGGGTGACCTGGCAGGGCAATGTGGTGATTCAGGCGACGATCATCCTGGTGTATGGGGTGGCATTTATCTATTCCATTTTGTCGATCCTGGGTGTGGTGCCCACGGGCTGGCAATAAGGATTACCTACTTTCGAGGTAGGGGTATGTATTTTTCGGGCAATAGGGAGTAAGCCATTCTTTCAAGGTTCGTCATTTCCGCGTAGGAAACTATCTTGCTAGCGCGGAAAGCTTTGTGGCGGACCCCTTGACCGAAGCGCGCTGGTATTCAGCGCGCACCACCTCCTTATGAGACCGAAGGAAAAGGGATATCCCAGATGCCAGATCATCAACAGGATGCGCCAGCTGCTGAGCTGGCGAAAGTCAATGCACAACACCAAGGCATGACCCAGGAAGATGCTGCGAAGGAACGTGCTGCGTATATTGCCGCGCTTGGGTTCCCGGTATTGGTGATTATTGGTGGTCTGATCGGCTACTTCTTTAATGAACAAACCCACAGCATTGCTGGCTGGACTTCGACGCTGCTGGGCATCGTGATGTTCGGCATGGGCTTAACCCTGCGCCCCGTGGACTTTGCGCTGGTGGCCAAGCGCCCACTGCCGGTGCTGGTGGGCGTGATCGCGCAATATGTGATCATGCCGCTGCTCGCGCTGGTGGTAGTCAAGATTATGGGACTGCCCAGTGAGATCGCTGCGGGTGTGATTCTGGTGGGTTGTGCCCCCGGTGGTACCAGCTCGAATGTGGTGTCTTATCTGGCCCGCGGTGATGTGGCGCTCTCGGTGACGATGACCTCCATCTCCACGCTTTTGGCGCCCATCTTCACCCCTCTTCTCACCTTGTGGTTGGCGGGGCAGTACATGCCGGTGAGCGCTGGTGCGATGGCGTGGTCCATTGTGAAGGTGGTGCTGATCCCCGTGGTGGCCGGTTTGGTGGTGCGCGTGCTGCTTAAGCGCGCAGTGGAAGCCATCTTGCCGGTGTTGCCGTGGATCTCGGTGGTGGCGATTGCCACGATCGTCGCGATTGTGGTTTCTGGCTCCAAAGACAGCATCGCCAAAGCTGGGCTGATTGTCTTCATTGCGGTGGTACTGCACAATGCCGGCGGCTACCTGCTGGGCTACCTTAGTGGGCGGGTGCTTGGCTATGAAGCACCTGTGCGCCGCACCATGTCGGTGGAAGTGGGTATGCAAAACTCCGGTTTGGCTGCCAGCTTGGCGGCCCAATACATGTCGCCCCTGGCTGCACTACCGGCCGCGGTATTTTCCGTTTGGCATAACCTCTCCGGTGCGATCCTGGCTGCCCTGTGTCGCCGCGCCGATGCACAAGACCGCACGAGGGTATAAGCCTGCTTGGTGGCTTAACGCATCTGATCATCACATGCTCAAGGGAAGGGAACTAGACTGTCTCGCATGACTGCTGCGATGTATGAGCTCATGGACTACGACGAGGTCCTAGAAAAGTACGACCCCGTTATGGGGCTCGAAGTTCACGTGGAATTAGCCACCGAAACCAAAATGTTTTCGGCTAGCTCCGCGCACTTCGGTGCCGACCCGAATACCAACGTGGACCCCACCTCCCTCGGGCTGCCCGGCGCACTGCCGGTGGTTAATGCCAAGGGCGTGGAATGGGCCATCAAAATTGGCTTGGCTTTAAATTGCAGCATCGCGGAATCCTCGCGCTTTGCCCGCAAAAATTATTTCTACCCGGACCAGCCGAAGAACTACCAGATCTCCCAATACGATGAGCCGATTGCCTATGACGGCTACCTCGACGTGGTGCTTGATGATGGCACCCCGTGGCGCATTGAGATTGAACGCGCCCATATGGAAGAAGACACCGGCAAGCTCACGCACCTCGGTGGGGCCGATGGCCGCATTACCGGTGCTACGGCTTCGCTGGTGGACTGCAACCGTGCTGGTGTTCCGCTTATTGAGATCGTGACCAAACCCATTGAAGGGGCAGGGGAGCGCGCCCCGGAAGTAGCCCGTGCCTATGTCACCGCTTTGCGTGAACTGGTGAAGGCGCTGGGCGTGTCCGATGCGCGCATGGACCAAGGCTCGATGCGCGTAGACTCCAACCTTTCGCTGCGCCCGGTGGGCACCACCGAGTTTGGCACTCGCACCGAGACGAAGAATATTAACTCCCTGAAATCCGTGGAGCAGGCGGTACGCTTCGAAATGCAGCGTCAAGCCTATTGCCTGGAAAATGGCGAGGAAATTGTTCAGGAAACCCGCCACTACCAGGAAACTGATGGTTCGACCTCCAAGGGGCGGCCGAAGGAAACCTCCGCAGATTATCGCTACTTCAATGATCCCGACCTGCCGCCGGTGATCGCACCGCGCGAATGGGTTGAAGAAATCCGCGCAACCCTGCCGGAACTACCCTGGGTACGCCGCGCCCGCATCCAAGAAGAATGGAAGCTTTCGGATGCCGAGATGCGCGACCTGGTGAACGCCGGTGCGCTGGAACTGATTATTGCCACCGTGGAAGAAGGCACCACCCCGGATGAAGCCCGGGCATGGTGGGTGTCCTACCTTTCCCAGAAGGCAAACCAGGCCGGTGTGGAACTTGAAGGCGTTGGCGTGAGCCCCACCCAGGTTGCCCGCGTGGTGGCTTTGGTTAATGAAGGCAAGCTCACCAACAAACTCGCCCGCCAAGCCATCGACGGTGTGCTTGCCGGCGAAGGTGATGTGGATGAGGTTATTAAGGCCCGCGGCCTGGAAGTGGTGCGCGATGATGGTGCCATTGAGAAGGCTGTGGATGAAGCCTTGGCCGCTAACCCGGACATCGTGGAGAAATACCGTGCTGGTAACCACAAGGTGACCGGTGCGATTGTGGGTGCCGTGATGAAGGCAACCCGCGGTAAGGCTGATCCTGCTCAGGTGAATAAGCTAATCGCTGAGAAGCTCGCCTAAAGCACGTAGCTCAATAACCTCCCCTCGCCGACCCCTGATGTTTCGGTGTGGGGAGGTTTTTGCATCTCCAAATGGGGGTAAGGGTGCACCACAACTGAACACTATGTATGCATAGTTATTTATGTGTACACCGTGTGTTTGCTAGGCTCTTTAACGCTAACACGCAGAAAAACCTAAGGAGTGTTCGGAGCTCGTGAAGAGATCCATCTCAATTGCTCTCGCTTTTGTGGGGCTTATGGTTGGTGCAGGTTTTGCCACCGGCCAGGAAGTTATCCAGTACTTTATTTCCTTCGGCCTCACCGGCATTTGGGGTGTGGTGCTCTCCGGCGTACTGATGACGCTGGCCGGGGCGGTGATCCTCCAACTTGGAAGCTACTTCATTGCGGATGAACATAACACCGTGTTCCGCAATGTCTCGCATCCCATTGTGTCGAGGATTCTGGACTGGTCAGTGGTGCTCACCCTATTCGCCGTTGGCTTTGTGATGCTTGCTGGTGCCGGCAGTAACCTGGAACAACAATTCGGGTTGAAGAGCTTTATTGGTGCCGGGATTATGACCTTGATGGTGATTGCCACCGGCTTCCTGGATGTGGATAAGGTCAGCAATATTATTTCCATGATCACCCCGGTGATCATTATTGCGGTGGTCTTTGTTTTCGGATGGACCATGTTACACCTGCCGGAAAGCACCGCTGGGCTGTCGGAGATGGCGGCGGAAAAGTCCTCGCCGGTGAGCCCCTGGTGGCTTTCTGCGCTGAACTATAACGGCCTAGCCCTCATGCTGGGTGTGTCTATGTGCCTGGTGATTGGTGGTAGCCACTCGGACCCCAAGGCTGCTGGCCGCGGCGGGTTGATGGGTGGGTTGCTCTATACCCTCATGTTGTTGATGGCAGCGCTCTCGCTCTTCTTTAATGGCCCGCTGGTGCTTGATGCACCGGTGCCCATGCTGGAGCTTTTCAACTCCATTAACCCCTGGTTGGCGCAGATTATGGTCTGGATTATCTTCGCGATGATCTATAACACCTGCATCGGCATGTTCTATGCCTTGGGTCGCCGACTCACGGCCTCCAAGCCGGAGCGTTTCGCGCCCGTATATATCGGAGTCTGCTTGATTGGCTATGCCGTGAGCTTCGTTGGATTCTCCACGCTGATGACCTATGTCTATCCCATCATCGGCTATATCGGCATCCTCATGGTTATGGTGCTGGTGGCGTGGTGGGCGAAATCCCGCGTGCGGATTAATCGCGAATCTAAGATCCGCGAACGCATTGGTGCGCTCTTGCACCGCCGCCTGCACCCGGAGCGCCGCTATACCCGCAAGCATGCCCAGCAATTGCGCAAGGCAGCGGAAGCAGCGGATGCCCCGAACCGCGATATCGTGGAAATGATTGGGGAAGAAGTTTCGGCGGAACTGGAGGCTGATCCGGAAGTGGATTATGAGCGCCCCGATAATATTTTGCCGCCGAAGGGTAAGACCGATCCGGCAATCGACGACGCCAGTGATTCGCATTCCCCCGCAAAAAATTAAGTGCGTGTGTACACCCGCACATAATGTATAGCCCCGCGAATAACCCCAGCTTGAGCGCCCCGATCTCGGGAAAGTAAAAATTCCCGAGAATAGTGGTTGAGCTGGGGTTATTGTTGTTTTTCTGAGGCTATGAAAGTGTGCTTTAGCACAGTTGTGGGCAGCTGCGCGCGGGTGGGGGCGAGTGGTGTGTCACACCATTGATAAGACTAAAGTGATTTCTTGTAGCGTACTGACTGGGAAGGATGGCGTTTTCGCCATGATTAAGAGAGTTCTCGCCGTGGCGATGGCTTTCGTCGGACTAAGTGTCGGCGCGGGCTTTGCTTCGGGACAAGAAATCCTCCAATTCTTTGTTGCTTTTGGCGTCAAGGGGTTAGGTGGCGCGATTTTCGCGGGGCTGGGAATGTGCCTCGTGGGGTTAGTGATGGTGCAATTGGGCAGCTATCACCAGGCAGACGAGCACACCGCGGTGCTTGATGAAATTGCGCCCACACCGCTGGCCAAACTTTTTGATGCGGCCGTGGTGCTCACCATTTTCTCCATCGGTTTTGTGATGTTTGCCGGGGCGGGCAGTAACCTCAAGCAACAATTTGGGCTGCCGACCTGGGTGGGGGCAGTGGTATTGCTGGTGATTGTGCTGGTATTGGGGCGCCTGGATGTGGATAAAGTCTCCAATGTTATTGGCGCAATCTCGCCGCTGATTGTGGTGTTTATTCTGGTGGCGTTTGTGTATTCCGTGATGAATATGCCGGCAGATTGGCATTCCTTGGTGCCTGAAACCGAAAAGATCCACACCACTTTGCCGAACTTCTGGATCGCGGCGCTGAACTATTTGGGCTTCTCTTTGATGGTGCCGGTGAGTATGTCCATCGTTATTGGTGGCTACCATCTCAACCCGCGGACCGCTGGGCTAGGTGGACTGCTCGGCGGCTTTATTTTCGGCCTGCTGCTGGTGTGTTCCGCCATTGCACTCTTTATTCAGGCAGCTACCGTGCGCCATGATGACCTGCCGATGTTGACCCTGGTAGGCAAGATGCACCCCTGGATGGGTACTGCGATGGCCGTGGTGATTTACCTGATGATTCTCAATAGCGCCATCGGTATGTTCTACGCGCTGGGGCGCCGCTTTACCAGCGATCATCCGGAGCGTTTCTACAAAGTATTTGTGGGCTTAACGCTGAGCGGCTTCGTTATTAGTTTCTTCGGTTTCCGCACCTTGGTGACCTATGTGTACCCGATTCTGGGGTATGTGGGCGTGGCCTTAAGTGTGCTGATGGTGCTCTCGTGGATTAAGGATCGCGCGCTGATTAAGGCCGAAACTGAACGACGGATTAGGGTGCGTGATTTGGTGACCTTGAAGCTGGATCCGGCGAAGCCCTTTACCAGGCGCGACCGCCGGGATTTGGCGAAGGAGATTGCCGATTCCAATATTGATGACCATGAATTGCGCGAAACCATGGAAGGCAAGATCGGCAAGCTCCTAGAGGATGGTACTGAGCCGCACTAGAGAGGTGCTCGGGTGGCTGCTTGTTGAGCTGCTCGGGTAGGTGCTCGGGTGGCTGCTTGTTGAGCTGCTCGGGTAGGTGCTTGGGTGGCTGCTCGGGTGAAAGTGGCGAAATGGGCTATCAGACAGGCACACTTGAAGACATGAGCTACTTACCTGCGCCTGACCGCTATGAGACCATGCCGTATCGCACGGTCGGACATTCCGGTTTGAAACTTCCCGTCATCTCTTTGGGCCTATGGCATAACTTCGGTGATGACCGCCCGCTGGATCAACAGCGGGCCATCATCCGCCGGGCCTTTGACCGCGGAGTAACCCACTTTGACCTGGCCAATAACTATGGCCCGCCCTATGGCTCCGCGGAAACTAATTTCGGCCGCATTTTAAAAGCGGACCTGAAGAACCACCGCGATGAACTCATTATTTCCTCCAAGGCCGGATGGGATATGTGGCCCGGCCCCTATGGCTTCGGTGGTTCGCGGAAGTACCTGGTCAGCTCCTTGGATCAATCCCTCGAGCGCATGGGCGTGGATTATGTAGACATTTTCTATCACCACCGCCCGGACCCGGATACGCCGCTGGAGGAAACCCTCTACGCGCTGCGCGATATTGTGGCTTCCGGGAAGGCCCTATATGTGGGCATTTCTTCCTATGGTCCGGAGCTCACCGCGGAAGCCGCGGAATTCATGGCCGATGAGGGCTGCCCCTTGCTGATCCACCAGCCCAGCTACTCCATTGTGAACCGCTGGGTGGAAGAACCCGGTGAAGACGGTGACTCGCTGTTAGAGACCTGCGCGGATACCGGGTTGGGCGTGATTGCCTTCTCGCCGCTGGCACAGGGCCTGCTAACGGATCGCTACTTGGATGGCATTCCGGAGGACTCCCGCGTGGCGGCACATAAGTCCTTTGATGAGGACATGCTCAGCGATAAGAACCTGGATATGGTGCGCCGCCTTAACGATATTGCCCAGGAGCGTGGCCAAACCCTCGCGCAGATGGCCTTGGCGTGGATCTTGCGTCCCCAAGGTGATTATGGCGAGGAGACTGTGACCTCGGCGCTGGTGGGTGCTTCCTCGGTGGAGCAATTGGACCAGAACCTAGACACTATCAATAACCTGGAGTTCAGCGATGCGGAACTCAAGGCCATTGATGATGTGGCCTTCGATGCGGGCATTAATATTTGGGCGCAAGCCACCGCCTCGAAGATCCGTGAGGATGACGAGGACTAAAGCCGCGGCTACATAGTCAGCAATTTAAGCGCCAGGGTTGTCAGCACTAAGGCAACCCCGGCGTTTATGCCGCGCCAGACTTGGGGGCTGGATAGGGGAGTGGCAAGCGCACGGGCGCCATAGCCTAAGGCGGGGAACCAGATGAGGCTGGCAAGAATGCAGCCGCCGATGAAATACCAGCGCTCCGGGCCGACATATTGGTTGGCGATACCACCAATGATGACCAAGGCATCCACATAGGCGCCGGGATTGAGCCAGGTCATAAGCAGGGCAGCGGTGACTGGTTTGACCCAGGTTTTTTGGGCGCGGACGCGTTCTTTGGTGAGCACCGCGCTACCGGAATGGAGGGGTTCGGTGGAGGTGGTGTGGGTGGTGTTTTGTGTGGTGGGTGCGCTGTTTGTAGACGCTGCCGTGGGCGCTGATGTGGGCGCGGAGTTTTCGATGTCTTGGACTGCGACCTTGGGGTAGATGGCGTCGCGAGCGGAGAGGAAAGCGAACCAGAGCAGGTAGGCCACCCCGGCATAACGAATTGCGTTCATTACTTGGGGTAGGTGCGCAATGATGCCGCCCACGCCGAGAGCACCGGCGGTACACAACAAGATCTCGGAAATAACGCAGGTGATGATGACTGCGGTAATGCCGGTTTTGCGGATACCGGTTTTTAGCACCAGGAGATTCTGGGGTCCAATAGCCAAAATCAGGGAGAAACCCAGTGCGAGTCCGGCAAGGACGATCGGAAACGAAGTGCTCATGGCTCTCATTCTCAAAGCAACGCCCGAATAAGTCCATTTATATTTTCTTGAGATGGCTTAGAATAGCTTCATGAACCCGGCACAGTTGAGCACCCTCCTCGCTATCCTCGACGAAGGCAGTTTTGAAGCCGCTGCTGCGCAGCTGGCGATCACCCCTTCGGCGGTGAGTCAGCGCATTAAGGCGTTAGAAAAACAGGTGGGGAGGATTCTTATTCACCGGACCGCGCCACCAACCGCTACCGAAGCGGGCGAAGTGTTGGTGCAGGCCGCCAGGAGGATGGCGCTGTTGCAGGCGGAAACGGATGCGCGGCTGCGGGAGCGCTTGGATCGTGTGCCCTTGAGCATTGCAGTGAATGCGGACTCTGTGGCTACCTGGTTTTCCCCGGTGTTTAGGAGCGTGGCCCAAGCCGGCGAAGCGACTTTGAGGTTGCGGATTGAAGATGAGGCGCACACCCTGAACCTCTTGCGCAGAGGTGATGTGATGGGGGCGGTGACCCGGGAATCTCAGCCGGTGTCAGGCTGTGACTCCTTATCTTTAGGTGTGATGCATTATCGCGCCGTAGGAACCGCGGAACTACGCGATGCCTTTCGTTTAGATAATGGCGAATTGGATTGGGCGGCGATGCCGGCGCTTCGTTTCGGTCCAAGGGATGCGCTGCAGGATGAAGACCTGCATGGGCGTGTACAATCAGCCACCTTGGGGCAGCGCAGGATCTCGAATATTCCCAGCTCAGAGGCTTTTGTCAAAGCTTGTTGCGCGGGGTTGGGGTGGGCGCTGGTGCCGGAATTACAGTGTTGCCCCTTGGTGGAAAGCGGGGAGCTGGTGTGCCTTGATGATGAGGTGCTTTCGGTGGAGTTGCATTGGCAGCGCTGGCGCTTGGAATCTCGACTATTAGAGGGGTTGACCAGGGCAGTGGTGGATGCTGCACACCAGGTTCTCGAACAAAAAGACTAATTAAGAAGAGGGTGTGACCCAGCGGATTAGTTAAGGTGTGCCCCGTGATGTTTACGCCCACCCACTTGCTTGCCCAAGCTGAAATGAGAACCCCAGGCACCCGATCTCGAGAAGCTTTGCCCAAAGTTTTCTTCGCGATTGTGATGACTGTGTGCGCTGTTGTGCTGGGGGCATGTGGGGAGCCGCGAACGGTGGTGGTGACCAATACCGAGACGGTGACCAGCACTGAACAGGTGACGACCACGGTGGAGGTTACCGCGGGATCGCTTGGGGAGCCGGTGGCAGGGGAGTCCGAGTCGGAGGAAGTGAGCGGGACGGTGACTGCGCCGGTACCGCTTCCTGAGGGGAGTTCAGCCCGCGAGCTGTTGAACACTTTGGAGATTAAGGGACGCGCGCCGAAAACTGGGTATGAGCGGGCGAAATTTGGGCAGCGTTGGAGCGATGATGTGGAGGTGGAATTTGGGCATAACGGATGCGATACTCGAAATGACATTTTGAATCGCGATTTAAAGAATGTGACCTATAAACCACGAACTCGAGATTGCGTGGTGCTCACGGGCACCCTGGAGGACCCATATTCCGGTGAGATTATTGAGTTTGAACGTGGGTCGGAAAGTGCGAAAGTGCAGATCGATCATGTGGTGCCGCTGGCGGATGCGTGGGTGAAGGGGGCACAGCAATTAAGTGAGCAAGCGCGCCGGAATTTTGCGAATGATCCGCGGAATTTGCTGGCGGTGGATGGGCGCTTGAACCAGCAAAAAGGGGCTGGGGATGCGGCGACATGGTTGCCGCCGGCGAAGGGTTTTCGCTGCGAGTATGTGAGTCGACAAGTGGAGGTAAAAGCGGCGTATCGGTTGTGGGTGACGCAGGCGGAATATGAGGCGATTGATCGGGTGCTGAGTGGTTGTGGGCAGTCAGTTTCTTAAAGAAATTTGCATATGCGCAGGCTGTATTCCGGAAATGAGGGGATAACAAGCGGCTAACAAGTTCCCATCTTTTCGTACACACGCCGCGGCGGCTACCGATGTTCGGGCTTAGCCTCGCCTATTGTGGCAGGCATGACGAATAACAATAATCAGGTGCCCGATCGCGCGGGCGCCAATGATTTCGATGACCTGGATGTGCCCACCTACCGCGGTGATGGTGCGGCCCCGGAAAACAAAGTTAGCTCCGGGGACGATATTTACTCGCGGACTGGTCGTGCTGCGCCGCAGTCCATTCCCCCGCGTGCGGATGCGGAGACGGTCTCCCTAGACCGCACTGAAGCACCGCTGCAGTCGGATGCGCCTGTGCACTCGGATGCTCCTTTGCGTTCTGACGCTCCTTTGCGTTCTGACGCTCCGACCACCGCTTTTGATCGGCCGAGTACGCCTCCTCCGGCTGCACCTGCGGCACCTGCGGCGGAGCCTTATCGGGACCAAGATTTTGCGCAGCCCGCGGCACCGCGCCCGGCTCAACCGGAAGTGATTGCCCCGCCGGCAGCCCCTGTGGCCACGCCTGCGCCGGGTTATCCGGAAAATGGTTACCTCACCGACCAAGAAGAAGAGGAAGCTGCCGTTGCTTTAGATCCTCGCCGCGGCACCATGGACTGGGGCATTCTGATCCTGCGTCTTTTGCTCGGGGCTTACCTGGTGATCACTGCGCTGGGTACCTTCTTCCGCCTCGGCGGTAATTCCGGGCTTAGCGGGCTGGAAGCGGAATTCGCCAGCTATAACCAGGCATCGCTGCTTTCCATTGCGGTGCCGAGCATGCAATTGGCTGCTGGTGTGTTCTTGATCTTCGGCCTGATTACTCCGCTGTTTGCGGCGGTCGCGACTATTGTCACGTCCTTTATGGCGCTGCATGCGCTGACTCAAAGTGGAGTTGGCTTTAATGTCTTCGCCTGGCCGGAGACCGTGACCCTGCCGATTATGCTGCTGGTGATTTCCCTGGTTCTGCAGTTCACCGGCCCGGGTCTTTACTCCTTCGACCTCAACCGCTCCTGGGCACGTCGCCCCTTGGCTAGCTCCTGGATCTTCGTGGTCCTGGCGATCGCCGGTGGCGTGGCACTGTGGTGGTTCGGCGCAGGTGTCAACCCGCTGCGCTAAGTAGGCTGAGAGCCTTTCGGCGCCTGAGTGCCATTTGGGGCTTGGGCCTTTTGGGGCTTGGGCCTTTTGGGGCTCGAGAGCCTTGAAGCACCTCGCGCTTTCGCGGGGTGCTTTTTCTATTGCTCGTATTGGGTGGCGCTTGCGCCTTAGGCGTTGCTTGCGGCGTGTGGGTTGTGTTGCCTGCGGGAGCCTTCGCCGCGGGAGCTCCACAGAGTCCACGCAATAGTGAGTAAGAGGGCGAGGGCTAGCCAGGTGAAATCACTGACCAGGATCTTCTGCCAGAAATTCAGGAAGTAGCCACTATTGCCATCCCCGTACCACCACTTGGGCGGTTCCCTGAGTACCCAGCAGGCCCAAAGCGCGACAACGCCGAGCATCGCCCAGTTCTTTAGATGCGCTGCCCATGCTGCGGCGACCGGCAGCACCAGCGCCAACCACACCCAGTGATGCGACCAAGACACCGGGGAAATCAGCAACATCACTACGGCGTTGACCAGCCAGGATTCGACTTCCAGGCCGCGTTTTAATAATGCCCACATAATCAGCGCACCACCGATAATGGTGCCGATAACCAGGATCAGCCACACCGGGGCTAGCCAGCTGGAATGCAGCATGGCATCTTCAGAAAGGTGCCAGCGCATGAGCATGCCCTTGAGTGAAGAATTCGAGGTATAAGCGGTATCCACTCCGAAGTCAGCTTTAGTACCAAGACCGAAGATGACGGTAGAGAAATATTCCTTGGTGGCATCGAAACGCACCAGGGCTGCCACCGCGGTCATAAGTAGCGCGGATACTCCTGCGGTGATAATGGCGCGGAAGTCCTTGCGGAGCAGGAAGAAAAGCAGCATCGCTAAGGGCGTGAGCTTGATGGCGGCGGCAATACCGATAAGTGAGCCTTGGGGAAGCCAGCGGCGCCTGGGTACGAGGTCGAAAACCACCAGGGACATAATCACAATATTGATTTGGGCGAAACCGGCGTTGAGCCACACCGGCTCCATCATGAGCACCAAGGGCCAGCACACGGCCGCCAACACCAGGCCATAGCGGCGGGAGAATACTGCTCGGGCGGTGAAATAGAGGCAGCCGAGAAGCAAAACCCCGGACAGCCGGATCATAATATTGCCGGCTAGGTCATCATTGATGCCGGGGATGAGCACCAGTGGCGACATGATGAGCGCCCCGAAAGGTGGGTAAATAAAAGGCAGCTCCAGATCGCCCACATTCATGGGCACGGAGTAGACCGGCTCGCCTGCAAGGAAGGCGCGAACACCTTCGCGGTAGACCGCCATATCAACCGGGAAATCGGTGATGCGGGTTTGTTTGAAAATCGCAGCGGCGCCGGCGAGCAGGCCAAGCACCGTGAGGATATTCAAAAGATCAGCGAGGCGGTAGCCATCAAAAGAAGATGCACTGCGGGGAGAAGAAGTCGGGCTGCTCTTTATCACCGGACTAAGGGTAGAAGGTCCTTTCTAGCTAGTCCACCTGGGATTCTGGTTTGCGCTCTTCTTGGGGGTTTGGCTGCGCCGCGGGCTTTGCTACGGGCTGTGCCGCGGCCTCTGCCTGACGCTCTGCCTTAGGCTCCGCCTGCGCCTCTGCCTGACGCTCTGCCTTAGGCTCTGCCTGCGCCTCCCCGGGGATGGCTTCATCCGGGTGCGTTGCCGCATACTCCTCGCGGGTCATCAGCACCTGGCGGCCATCCTTATAAGTGACCACGATCTTCTCATCCGCTGCGGCACGGCCTTCGCTCAACGCATCCTGGATGCGGCCTTGGGAGGCAACCGAAAGCTCCGGTAAGGAATTGAAGGACACGGCCGGAAGATTGAAGGTGCTGCCATCGCGGCGTTGCGCAAAGGTGCTGCCACCTTTAAACCCAATGCCCTGGAAATCCTCCCAGGTGACAGACTGGTTGCCGCGGAAACCATACTTCGCGCTGATTCCTTTAGTGGGGGACACCTCGGTGCGGGCGCGCAGCGTCCAATAGATATACCCCAGCGGGAAAAGTAGTAACCACCCGAGTTTGAGAGGCTCCGCCCCGATACCCAATAAGCTGATGAGGGTAATAAGCACCGCGGCGAAAATATGGGTGCGTTCGGGGCGGAAAACCTTGGTTTCAGAACCAGTGACAGAATCAGCCATGGGGACCATGCTAACGCACAGGTGTTGTGGTACTTACTTCCGATGATCTCTCAGTGGGGGAGACCCGAGCGGTAGAGCTCTCCGAGCCACGCTCATCCGGGGCATTCCCTGGCGTTGAGGTAGCCGTATCCCGCGGCGTTTCCTCAGGATTCGGCCGCGTGCCCGCCTCGGCACTTTCCCGAGGTGTCTCCCGCACCCCATCCCGAGGAGTTTCCTGAGGCTGCTGCGTGCCAGTAGTCGGCACCGGCGAGCTCACACTAGGAGACACCGGCGCCGAGGGCGAGCTAGGTGCCGGAGTTGAGGTGGAGGACGTAGAAGACCGTGGGGGAGCCAACCAACCATCCGGGCCATCCCAGTTCTCCCCGGTTTGAAGCGTCATCCCGCGCAACACAATGAGCAACCCCAATAAGAAGAGCAAGAAACCAGTAGAGGGCCGGATCTTCCCACCCAAGGAGAGGATTTGGCGCGTCGCCCCCTTATAGTGCTCGGTCCTAAAAAGCCCACTCATCCCCGCAGCCTCATCAACTTCTTCTTCTGTTCGCGCCATGCGGCTCAGTTTGGGTTGTGGCCCGTTGAGGTTATCGGTGCTAGCGGGATCCTGAATCTCATGAACTTCCGCCGCCCCGGCGCGCGGCGAATGATAATGCTCACCTGGGGCTGGTTCAGGAACATCCATCCCCGGAATATGCGCTTTCAGATCGCGCTGAACATGCCCAGTCATGGTGGTGGCGGAACCATACTCATCCCAGAATTCCGAGACAATCGCGGTACGAATCGCACGCTCTACCGCCCACTGCGAACCCGCATTCACCTGAACCAATAGCCGCATATCCATCATCCAGGGCATCCCCACCGTGGTCGGGGGAGTAATGCTCACCGCTGGTTGTACCTCTAAATCCCCACGGATCATCGGCTGAATATCGCTACGCTCCAAAGCACCTTGGGCAGCGCGCCGGGAACGCTCAATTGCTTCCTGCGGAGAATCAGACCCCAATAGCGGCACCGGAATCACCACTACCGCGCAAGACCAATAGTTAGAGGAGTTGATGCACACCCGCGCAGTGGAGTTCGGAATAATCACCGTTTCTTCTGCCAAGGTGCGGATCCGCGTTGCCCGCATGGTGATTTGGATGACGGTGCCTTCCACCTGAATGCCATTGCCCTCAAAGCGCACCCAATCGCCCACACCGAATTGCTTCTCGGTGAGGATGAAGAACCCAGCTAAGAAGTCCGCGATGATGCTTTGAGCACCTAAACCAATAGCAGCCGAAGCAACCGTGGCGGGGATCGCTGCACCCACCAAAGAGAAGCCCAGGATTTTCAGCAGTGCCACCAACAAGAGGAAGTAGGCCAGCAGCTGTCCTAGATAGACAGCTACCCCCGCGAAGGCGCGCCGGGTTTTGCCCTCATCGTGGTCATCTCGGGAGGCAATGGAGTGGTCAACAATGCGGATAATAAAGCGCCCCACCCGGGGCACTAAAAACGCAGCAACAACCACTAAAGCGAGAGGTAACCCAGTGTGGGCGGCCCAGTTCCACAGCAGGTTCGCAATGTAGGAGTTCGGCATGACAGCGATGGTAGCCCCGCCACCGCCGTCGTAGGGGTACAGATAGCCCACCTTCAACCCGAATTGTGATTTATCTTTCCGCCCTTTAGAATCATGGCCATGATCATCACTCGACTTATTCTCGTACCGTGCCGGCGCCTGCCGTGACGGACGAATAGTCGTACACAGCAAGCGCCCTCGACACCACGAAACACGTGGCTGCTCGGGGGCTTTCTCATTGTTAGGGCTAACATCCCATGTACAAGGAATGATGATCTCGGACTTCAACACCCCTTGAAGGACGCACGCACTCCCACCACCCATATGGGAGCGAAGGAAAAGTACATATCCCCCATAGTCCACCTTTTTGAAGGAGCACCCCAGTCGTGAACGAGGCAGCGTCCACAGATCAGCGACCGCGCCCTGGCGCGCGTCGCCCCTCCGTCCCCAAGCCCGAACGCATTACCGGTGCCGAAGCCATTGTGCGTTCCTTGGAGGAACTCGGTACCGATCTTGTTTTCGGTCTTCCCGGCGGCGCCGTATTGCCGCTTTATGATGCGCTGCACGGTTCGGAGAAGGTCCGGCACGTACTGGTTCGCCACGAACAAGGTGCAGGCCATGCCGCAACCGGTTACGCCCAGGTCTCTGGCCGCGTCGGCGTGTGCATCGCCACCTCCGGCCCCGGCGCGACCAACCTGGTCACCCCCCTTGCTGATGCCCACCTGGATTCCGTTCCGGTGGTTGCCATTACCGGCCAGGTCGGCCAGAACCTCTTGGGTACGGATGCTTTCCAAGAAGCCGATATCCGTGGTGTGACGCTGCCGATCACCAAGCACAACTTCATGGTGACTAACCCCAATGAGATTCCGCGTGCGATCGCGGAGGCCTTCCACCTGGCCGCCACTGGTCGCCCCGGCCCGGTGTTGGTGGATATCCCCAAGGATGTCCAAAACGCCACCATGGATTTCCTATGGCCACCGCGGATTGATCTGCCTGGCTACAAGCCGGTTACCTCCCCGCATGCCCGCCAGATCGCTCAAGCGGTCAAGCTCATTGGTGAATCCAAGCGCCCGGTGCTCTATATCGGTGGCGGCGTCATTAAAGCCGAAGCTTCTGCCCAGCTCAAGGCTTTCGCTGAGTACACCAAGATCCCGGTCGTCACCACCTTGATGGCACTCGGCTCCTTCCCGGATTCGCACCCACTGCACATGGGTATGCCCGGTATGCACGGCACCGTCCCCGCCGTCGGCGCCATGCAGCGTTCTGACCTGCTGATCGCCATTGGTGCACGCTTCGATGACCGCGTTACCGGTGATGTGGATTCCTTCGCCCCTGGCGCCAAGGTGATCCATGCTGATGTGGACCCAGCTGAGATCGGCAAGATCCGCGCAGTGGATGTGCCCATCGTCGGTGATGCCCGCGAGGTGCTCCAAGCACTTCTGGCGCATTACCAGGCAACTGATCGGGTGGACACCCCGGATACCGCGGAATGGTTGAAGTACCTCGATGGTCTTAAAGATCGCTTCCCGCGCGGCTATGACGAACAAGAAGATGGTTCGCTCTCCCCGCAATATGTCCTGGAGGTTCTCTCCAAGGAAGTCGGGCCTGAAGCCATTTATTGCGCTGGCGTCGGCCAACACCAAATGTGGGCCGCACAGTTCATTGACTTCGAAAGCCCCCGTACCTGGCTCAACTCCGGTGGCCTGGGAACCATGGGCTATGCCATCCCCGCGGCCATGGGCGCTAAAGCCGGTGCCCCCGAACGCGAGGTGTGGGCCGTTGATGGTGATGGTTGCTTCCAAATGACCAACCAAGAACTGGTCACCGCCGCAATCGAAGGCTTCCCCTTTAAGGTCTGCCTGCTCAATAACGGCAACCTGGGCATGGTGCGCCAATGGCAAACCCTCTTCTATGAACGCAAGTACTCGCACACCAAGCTGCGCGATAAGGGCCAATACCTGCCTGATTTTGTTGCCCTATCGGAATCCCTTGGTTGCGTGGCTATCCGCGTGACAAAGAAGGAAGAAGTCCTGCCGGCCATCCAAAAAGCCCGTGAGATCAATGACCGCCCGGTGGTGCTGGACTTCATTGTCGGCGAAGACGCCCAGGTCTGGCCGATGGTGGCTGCCGGTAACTCCAACTCTGATATCCAATATGCCCTTGGCCTGCGCCCCTTCTTCGATGAAGAATCCGCCGCCGAACCGCCCGCCGAGATCGATGAAACCATCGACGCGCTCAAGGAGAACTAATGGCTGACACGACTGTTACTCGCAATACCCTGAGCGTCCTGGTGCAGGACGCCGACGGCATCATCTCCCGTGTCTCCGCAATGTTCACCCGCCGTGGTTTCTCGCTGGTGTCCATCGTGTCGGCAAAAACCGAGACCGAAGGTGTCAACCGCATCACCTTGGTCGTTGACGCGGATGAAGTCCGCATCGAACAGATCACCAAGCAGCTCAATAAGCTCATCCCGGTGCTCAAGGTGGTGCGCCTCGATGATGACACCTCCATCTCCCGCGCGATCATGTTGGTGAAGGTCAAGGCCGATAACGCCAACCGCCCGCAGGTGGTGGATGCCGCGAAAATCTTCCGCGCCCGCGTGGTGGATGTCGCGCCGGAATCGGTGGTCATTGAGGCCACGGGGCAGCCGGCCAAGCTGCGTGCCCTCCTGGAGGTGCTGGAGCCCTTCGGTATCCGCGAAATGATGCAATCTGGGCTGATTGCTATGAACCGCGGTCCGAAGAACCTGGTTCCCGCCCGCAACTAAGCCCGGGCGCCCCAACCCCCACAAGGCCAACCCCCAACCCCCAAACCACCCATAATCCCACATAGTGAAACCGTAGGGCCTAAAACACCCTGCGGTAACGCCCATAATCTCATTCTGTGATATGGTTTCTTGAGAAATTGGGAAACCCCGCTAACGGAAAGGTGTGTTACACACTCATGGCAATTGAAGTTCTCTACGACGCTGACGCCGACCTGTCCATCATCCAAGGTCGCAAGGTAGCCATCATCGGCTACGGCTCCCAGGGGCACGCCCACTCGCAGAACCTGCGTGAGTCCGGCGTTGAGGTTGTTATCGGTCTGCGTGAAGGCTCCAAGTCCGCGGAGAAGGCGAAGGAAGCCGGCTTCGAGGTCAAGTCCAACGCCGACGCCGCCGCATGGGCTGATGTCATCATGCTGCTCGCCCCCGACACCTCCCAGGCAGAGATCTTTAAGAAGGACATCGAGCCTAACCTGAAGGACGGCGACGCCCTCTTCTTCGGCCACGGCCTGAACATCCACTTCGATCTGATCCAGCCCCCGGCCAATGTCACCGTCGGCATGGTCGCCCCCAAGGGCCCCGGCCACCTGGTGCGCCGCCAATTCGTTGATGGCAAGGGCGTTCCCTGCTTGATCGCCGTGGATCAGGACCCCAAGGGCGAAGGCCGCGAGCTGGCCCTCTCCTATGCCGCCGCCATCGGTGGCGCCCGCGCCGGCGTCATCCCCACCACCTTCGAAGCTGAAACCGTCACCGACCTCTTCGGCGAGCAGGCTGTGCTCTGCGGTGGCCTGGAATTCCTCATCATGGCTGGCTTCGAGGTCCTCACCGAAGCCGGTTATGAGCCGGAAATGGCCTACTTCGAGGTCCTCCATGAGATGAAGCTCATCGTTGACCTGGTCTACGAAGGCGGCCTGGGTAACATGAACTACTCCGTCTCCGACACCGCCGAGTTCGGTGGCTACGTCTCCGGCCCGCGCGTTATCGACGCCGGCGCCAAGGACCGCATGCGCGACATCCTCAAGGACATCCAGGATGGCACCTTCACCAAGCGCCTGGTCGCCAACGTCGAAGGCGGCAACAAGGAGCTCGAAGGCATGCGCAAGGAAATCGCCGATCACCCGATCGAAGAAACCGGCGCTAAGCTGCGCGACCTGATGAGCTGGGTCAAGAACCCGCTCGACGAAACCGCTTAATCACAGCGCCCTAAAATTCCCCGGCCACCTTAGGTGGTTGGGGAATTTTTGCATTCTCGAGACCGTGGGGCAGGGGTGAGGAGGCGCAAGCTACCGCAGCCAAGGGCTGCGCTATGCCACGCCGGGTCAGTGGTTAGCCGCGAGTAGCGAACGAAATACTCCCTGACCTGCTTATCACAGGCCAGGGAAGAGCTCTGTAGCGAGCTCAGATAGCGGTATCGGGAGGAGATAGTTTCCGCTAGATCTTGGAGACTTTCTCGAGTGCGGGGCGCAGCTGCTCAAGAGCCCACTTCATGCTCAAAGCCGAAGGGTTATTCAGAGCCTGCACCAACACATGGTCACCAAATACCAAGGTGTCATTCTTTACCTGGGTGAGATCATCAAAACCTGGGATGGCATGGATCTCGTCCTCAGTGCCACTGACCGCGTAAATCACGCCGAAGTCAGAATCAATCGCCGAAATATTTTCCGCCGACACAATCGAACGACCCGAACCATTGTCCTTCAAGGTGGCAAAACCATCCGGAAGCTTCATGCCCAATTCCTTCAAGAAGGAGTTACCGGGCTCTTCCGGATCAATCACCACGCCAATGCCGCCGCGTTCCTTGGCGTACTGCGCAACAATGCCGCTCTTGCCTTCAAGTCCCGGAAGATCCTTCGCGGTTTTAGCGAAAAGCTCGTCATGTTCCTTGATGACCTTCGCAGCTTCTGCTTCCTTGTCGAAGATCTCGCCCAACGCTTCTGTACGTGGGCGCCAACCGCGCTCCGCCGGGGAAGCACCAATACCACCAATAATCGGTGCTACATCCTTGAGCGACCCATAGACATCCTGGTTCACCGTCCAGAAGTCACCGACGATGATATCCGGGTTGGCATTGGCAATTTCCTCGATGGGCAACTCACGGAAATTCGTCACTTCCACGAACTTCGAGTTCTGGATCTGATCCTTACGCCACGGCGACTCATTGTCGCGCTTCGCGCCCACCACCACATCAGGAACAACGCCCAAAGCAAGAAGATCATCAACTGCAGCCCCCATAGCCACGACCTTCTTTGGGTTCACGGGGTACTCATCTTCCCCCCACGCATGCTTGATCGTGACCGTCCCCGCGGCCTTTTCGCTGCTAGTAGCCTCTGCAGCAGCAGAACTTGCCGAGCTACTGCTTACGTTCGATTCGCTAGCGGGGGGAGGTGCGTCCCCCGCGTCTTTGGAACACCCGCTGAGCAGCACGCTCATTGCGGCGCCGACGGCAAGCGCCGACTTGATGGATTTCTTCATCAGATGGAACCTCTGTATTCCAGGTTGACTATGTTTCCTACACCACAATAAGGTTAGCCGAACCAATGTCAAGTTCCTGGGCGGAAAAGGTCAACTATGGAAAACCTCACGGCCCCCACGAGGCCCGGTACGCGCCGGTTTTTAGGGGTCTGTCTGCTGGCAGCGGGGGTAATCCTTGCGGGTATCGCCAGCCTCGCATTAGGTGCCAGATTCATGAGCTTAAGCGATCTCATCACCGCGATCCGGCCAGCGTGGGAAGCTCTCCATACCCGCACTACCGGCGGATCCGATGGGGAAGTCATCGCCATGCTCCGCGTCCCCCGCACCGTGATATCGCTCTGCGCGGGAGCCGCACTAGGAGTATCAGGTGCCCTCATTCAGGGGCATACCCGCAACCCTCTCGCGGACCCCGGAATCCTCGGGGTGACCTCCGGTGCGGCCTTCGCCGTAGTCTTCGGATTCACCTTCCTAAGCGTGGAGTCCACCTCCGCTACCGCCATCGCCGCCTTCATCGGGGCGCTCGCGGCGGCCGCAGCGGTTTTCGGTATTGCCGCTATGGGGCGAGGCTCAGTTAATCCGCTGAGTCTCATCCTTGCCGGTGCAGCACTATCAGCGCTTTTAGGCTCCATGACCACCGCATTGGTGCTTGCAGATGCCCGCACCATGGACCGCATCCGCTTTTGGACGGTCGGATCCGTGGCTCGAGCGACCCTCGATACCGCCTGGGTATTAGGTCCTATCATGCTGATTTTCGTGGCGATTGCGCTGAGCACCGGACCAACGCTCAACGCCCTAGCTTTAGGCGAAGAATCTGCTTCCGGGCTAGGGGTTAATGTCACCCGGGCCCGCATTATCGGATTGGTGTTAATTTCTCTTTTAGCTGGAACCGCCACTGCCGCAGCCGGCCCCATTGCCTTTGTCGGCCTGGTCGTTCCACATATAGCTAGAACCTTCACTGGGCCGGATAACCGCTGGATATTACCGCTTTCAGCACTTGCCGGGGCACTCATGCTCACCATCGCCGATGTGCTCGGAAGAATCATCCTGTCCAGCGGCGAATTAGAAGTCGGCATTGTTTTGGCCTTCATCGGAGGCCCCTTCTTCATCGCCTTTGTTCGCCGAAAGAGGCTGCTATCCCTATGACCTCAACCTCGACTTTCACCCGCACTCACTACACTGGGCGAAGCACCGTGGAAATCGGGCGAGTATCAATGAGCTGGAAACCTCGGGTCATCAGCGTATTCCTACTCATTAGTGCGCTTACCTTCCTCGTGTTGATACTGGCGCTCGCCCTCGGGAAATACGAGATCACCCCCATCCACGTGGCCAAAACCCTCTTTGGTGGAGGAACCAAACTAGACCACACCATTGTGGTAGAAAGACGCCTCCCACGTGGCATCCTCGGCATCCTCATCGGCTATGCCCTGGGGATAGCTGGTGCTTTAACCCAAGCCACCGCTCGCAATGCTCTGGCCAGCCCCGATATCCTCGGCATCACCCAAGGAGCTGCCGCCGCAGCTGTCACCGTGATCGTCTTCAACTCAGTTTTTGGTGGGGCAGTGTGGGGTAAGGCCTTATCTGAGGGGCTGAGCGCTATCACCCTTCCGTTGGTGGCACTGCTCGGAGCACTCATTACTGCAGCACTGATTTGGGTGCTGGCCTGGCGAAAAGGTGTGGACCCGTTCCGGCTAGTGCTCATCGGCATCGCACTATCGGCAATTTTGCATGCCTATGTCATGCTGCTGATGGTTACCGCCAATATTCGAGACGTAGGTGCTGCTCGAGTATGGCTATCTGGATCGCTCTCAGATAGTAAATGGCCCGATTTACGTCCCGTGATTATCGCATTGATCGTTGTTCTGCCCGTCGTGGCGTGGCTGAGCTTCCAACTCCATGCCATCGTTTTGGGCAGCCAAGCCGCATCCGGGTTAGGTGTATCTCACCAATGGGGACAAGCCCTTCTGCTACTTGCTGCAGTCGTATTATCTGCAGCCGCCGTCGCCGCTGCCGGCCCCATCGGCTTTGTCGCCTTTGTTGCACCCCAAGTTGCCATGCGATTAGCCGGAACCCCCACCCAACCATTACTCACATCCGGTGCCGTAGGCGCACTATTGGTGACCTTCGCAGACTTGATCGGTCGAAGCGCATTGCCATGGGAAGTCCCCGTAGGCCTGGTTACCTCAGCTATTGGCGCACCCTTCCTTATCCATCTCCTCATCCGTGCAAACCGGAGGACCAACGCATGACCGTCCCCACCATATCGACTAGCACCGCGCTGGCAGCTCACAACCTCCACGTCGCCTACGGTGAACACACAATCTTAGAAGACCTCAGCGTTACTCTTCCGGCAGGCGAAGTCACCGCAATCATTGGGCCGAATGGTTGTGGTAAATCCACCTTGCTCAAAGCACTCTCGCAATTCTTGCCCTCTCAAGGACAACTAACCATCAATGGGGAAGATGCCCGAGCACTTAGCCGACGTGATCTCGCCCGCCGGCTTGCGGTTCTTCCTCAATCGCCCCAAGCCCCCGATGGTATTACCGTCCAAGATCTAGTTTCCCGCGGGAGGCACCCGCACCAATCCTGGTTTAGGCAATGGTCTTCAGCTGATTCGGAAGTAGTCGATGCCTGCCTGGAAAAAACTGGAGTAAAAGAACTAGGCGATCGCCCGCTATCTTCACTTTCTGGAGGTCAGCGCCAACGCGCCTGGCTTGCGATGGTGCTTGCCCAAGACACAGATCTTTTACTCCTTGATGAGCCCACCACCTACCTGGACCTGGCTCATTCTGTAGATGTACTGCGCCTAGTGCAGACCATGAAACAAGAAGATGGCCGCACCATTGTGATGGTGCTGCATGATCTCAACCTAGCCGCGCGCTTTGCTGACCACCTGGTGGTTATGGGCCCAGGCAGGGTAGCGGCAACCGGCTCAGCCAAAGAGATTCTCACCCCAGAGCTACTCGCCGACACCTTCGGGTTAGAAGCGGGGGTGCTTACCGACCCTTACCACGGTGGGCCGCTCGTGGTGCCACGCTAACGCAACCCGCCGTTCCATTTTCAATAAGGACGGTACAGATCAGGGAAACTGACACAAATGTTCACCTACGTCTGAGTAAGTATTTATTGACGATCTCTCGGTCGGTTTTTCTCCTCGAGTCGCTGAGGTGCACGTTCAAGAAAAACCCTTGTTGAAATTGGTTCCCCCATTCAACAGTGATCGGCGAGCCGAACTTTTTAAGAAAGGCCGCCCTATTCATTTTCAATAAGCTTGCAATAGGGAGCAAGGCAGCGTAGCTTGAGTGGCATGAATAACGCAGATGCCCCTACCCATAAGCACGCCGGGGAAGCGCACGACCACCATCACCATGACCATGATCATCACGGTCACGATCATGAGCACGGTGGATTAGTGCACTCGCATGCCCCGAGCTCCTTAAAGGCGCTGGGCATCGTATTAGTCATGACCGGCACAATTTTCTTCGCCGAATTAATCGCTGGTCTTATCTCTGGATCCCTTGCTCTGCTATCGGACGCAATGCACATGCTCTCCGATGCCACCGGGTTGATCCTCTCCTTCGTGGCTATCGTTATTGGCCGCCGCGCCGCCGACCGCCGATCCACCTACGGCTATCGCCGCGTAGAAGTGCTCGCCGCACTCATTAACGCACTAACCGTTTCCCTCGTTTGCGTGTGGATCGTCTGGGAAGCTATCCAACGCTTCCGTCACCCCGATGAGATCGACACCCGACTCATGCTGACCGTCGGCATGATCGGCTTACTTGCTAACGCCATCTCCGCCTGGATTCTGGTTCGTCGCCAACACGACAGCCTGAATATGAAGGGCGCTTATCTCCATGTCCTATCGGACCTTCTCGGCTCCTTCGCCGTGATCGTGGCCGGACTCATTATTAACTGGACGGGCTGGCTCATCGCCGACACCATTGCCTCGCTGATTATCGCGGCACTGGTTCTCCCACGCTCCATCCGTCTGCTCATGGATACCCTCGATGTGCTCCTTGAACGCGCACCGCGCCGGGTTGATATGCAAGGCCTGGAAGAAAAGCTCACCGAGCTTCCCGATATTCAAGCAGTCCATGACCTGCACGTATGGACCACTGACGGCACCCGTCTGCTCGCCACCTGCCACCTCGTTGTGGCTGATGAAGGCTGCGCCCCCGGTGAACACTGCCGGATCCTAGACGCAGCAGATGCGGTTTTCGCAGCGCATGGTATCGATCACTCCACGATCCAGCTAGAAACGCCGCTCCATATTGAACACGAGACCGTCTGCTAAGAATCAGGTCCATGCAAGCGGGAGGGAAACGATGTTTGTTTCCTCCCGTTTGTTTTTGAAAAAGCCTGGTTGCTGGGCTGAATTGGTGAAAGAATCCGCCGGAGGGGGAGTACTGGGTGGCGCGAATGTCCGATCACAGGTCTATCATCACAGGTATGGGTTTCACCACGCCGAGCTACGACCTACCCGACCTCTTTTCCCGCGTTGATCGCGGTGAACTACAGCTACCTGACTTCCAGCGCTCCTACGCTTGGGATGTTGACCTCATCAGGGCGCTAGTAGTGACCGTGCTGCGCGGCTATCCCATCGGCTGCCTCATGGCCCTGGATACCCGCAATGAACCAATGCGCTTTCGCCCACGGCCCCTAGTCGGCGCCCCGGATACCGGAAGTAACCCTGGGCTCCTCCTGCTTGATGGCCAACAACGCCTCACCACCTTGTACCACTGCTTCCGCGGCGACGGCACCGTGGACTCCGTAGATTTCCGCAGCAAGAAAGTGCGCCGCACCTTCTACGTGGATATCCGCCGCGCAGTCTCTGGCAAGGACGTTATGCCCGATGAAGCAGTATTTTCCGTGGAGCCTTCCGGCGAAGTGCGCTCGCACTTTGGCCCGAAGATCCCCGAGGGAATTAACTCCTATGAAGACGCCCTGCGCAATGGCTGCGTCCCAGTAGCCCGCCTACTTGATGGCCGCGCCACTGACCTGCTCTTCGATCTAGCGGCCACCGCTGATGAAGAATTGGCTCACGCCATCAAGGAGTTCCAACGCCGCATCGTCGCCCCGCTTTCTGGCTACACCGTGCCGGTTATCCGCATCGGGCGTGAAACCGCCAAGTCCGGCGTGGGCTCCATCTTCGCCCAAGTAAACTCCGCTGGCCTGCAAATGGATGTTTTCGAGCTCCTTACCGCGGTCTTCGCTGCCGAGGATGAGGACTTCCACCTGGCCCAACACTGGGCAGAAACCGAAGCTATTCTGCGTCAATACCCGGTTTTGGATGCTGTGGATCGCACTCGCTTCCTCATGGCCGCCAGCCTTTTGGTTACCGGTCGTCGTGGGCGTGCGGCTGGTCAACGCGAAGATATCCTGAACCTCAGCCTCAAGGACTACCTGGAGGCCTCCGAGGTGCTTCGGATCACCTTCGTCGAAGCCGCAGTCTTCCTCAACCAGCGTTGCTTCCTCAAACCCGAACATGTGCCTTACCCGGCTCAGCTGGTACCGCTGGCTGTTATTTTGGCGATGCTCGCCGATACTCCCGCCGCACTAGCTACCACCCAAGGCTGGGACCTGCTCAACCGCTGGTTC
Organism: Corynebacterium spheniscorum; assembly: GCF_900113445.1. Taxonomy (GTDB): domain Bacteria; phylum Actinomycetota; class Actinomycetes; order Mycobacteriales; family Mycobacteriaceae; genus Corynebacterium; species Corynebacterium spheniscorum. The sequence continues at coordinate 72,293 of NZ_FOPJ01000005.1, read as the reverse complement.
TGGTCCGGTGTTTTCGGTGAACTTTATGGCTCCCCGGCGGTCACCATCCGTGCTGCCCATGATGTGGACCAAGTCTCTGCCTGGATCCGCGGTGAAAGCGATGAAGTACCCAAGACCGTGGCGGATGCATCCTTCACCGAATCGCGTCTGCTCAGCATCGGCGAGAACTCCGGTGTCTATAAGGGCATTGTCTCCCTGTTGATGGCCCGTGGTGCGCGCGATTGGCGTACTGGTCAAACCTTCGACCAGTGGAGCTACGACGCCCTGGAACCGGTATTCCAGCGCATCTTCCCGGCGCACTGGTTACATGAAATGGGTGTTGATCCGATCCTCGCCGATAGCGTGCTCAACCGCACCCCCTTGGGTGCTCGTACTCGAGTGATGATGGAAAATAACTCCCCGGCGCGCTACTTGCCGCGGATCCAATCCAAGTCCCTGCTCGATGATGAAGAGTTCGATGAGCTTCTCGCTAGCCATGAAATCACCCCGAAGCTATTGCATAGCTGCGATGCCTTAGCGTTCTTCGCGGATCGTCGCGAAAGGATCCTCGGGATGGTGGAATATGCGCTAGATAAGGAGGTCATCCGCGATGTTGATGATAGTGACCTACGCGGTGGCGATGAGGGCCCAAGCGCCTTTGTAGAATGATTCACCAACCCGTGATTTATTTCTGATTCGCCCATCCAACGCGCGCACCTACGAAATCGTGGGTTGCGCGCGTGCTGCTATGTCGAAAGGCTAACTGTTTAGACGTGTCTTCTCGCTCGAGTCGCGCCCTGATTGCTCTCCTCCTTAGCTGCAGCACCGCCCTAGTAGCGTGCGGTGAAAACTCACCTAAAGATTCGCAGGACCCTCAGGCAGCCTCTTCACCCAGCCCTGCCGGACCCTATGCCGAAGCCCGCTCAGCAAACCAAAATCGCAATGTGGATCCACGCTTCCCAGCTAAACCCACCGTTATTCCTGATGCCAATGGTTTAGAGTCCGCGAAGCTCTTCTTCGATAAATCCGATACCGCAGTCATTAGCGCCGGAGATGAAGAATCCCTCATGCGTGCCGCATCCATCGCGGTAACAGCCCACGCGCCGGTATTCCGCTATGACTCAGAGCAACGCGCTGAACTCCTTGCGGCCCTAGAAGAGCTGGGAGCAAAAACCATTTTGCTGGTAGGCGAGGTAGAGATCGCCGCAACCACGGGCGAGCGCACCTTCATCCAAGACCCCGGCACCACCGAGGCGCTGACCCAACTCACCGCCACTCACTTTGATGCGCAGTCTTATGAGAACCCGGTCAAAGCAGTTGCCGAACTAGGCAATGACCCGACCTTGTTGAGCAATAGCCCAAGCACCGCCGCCCCGGATAAAGATGCCATTAAGGAAGCCAAGAAGCTACCTGCTTTCCCCATTCAATCGCGCCGCGACGCTGATGCCGCGCCGGTCGTGATTGCTTCCCCGGAATCCGACATTATTGATGTCGCCAATGCGCGTAGCTATGGCGCCGAGGTCCGCTTCATGGACTACGCCGATCCCCGGCTCAACCACGACACCATGGACATGGTCGCCGGGCTAGCCGATAAACCCTTACTCGCTTTAGGTTCGGCCTTCGGTAGCGGCGAGCTACTGGCGGATAAGATCCGCCTCGGCGAAGAGATCACCACCGAGCTTCCCGGCGGTGGCGGCTTAGTCTTCCCCGGGCGCCGCATGATTGCGCTCTATGGTCACCCCACCGGCCCCGCACTAGGCGCAATGGGGGACCAAGACCCAGAAGCCACGGTCGCCCGGCTTAAAGATATGGTCGCCCAATACCAGCCCTTGGAATCCCAACCAGTTATTCCGGCAGTAGAAGTCATGGTCACCGTGGCGAGCGAATTCCCCGGAGAAGATGGAAATTATTCCAATGAATTCCCCTCGGAACTAGTTGAGCCTTATATCGACGCAGTTGTCGATGCCGGGGGTTATGCGGTTATTGATCTCCAACCCGGCCGCTCCACCTTGTTGGAACAAGCCAAGCTCTATGAGGACCTCCTCTCGCGCCCCAATGTAGGCCTCGCCCTGGACCCCGAATGGCGCATCGGTCCAGATGAAAAGCCCTTGCAACGGGTGGGACATGTCGAAGCCCAAGAGGTCAATGAGGTCTCTGAATGGCTCGCTAACCTGGTGCGGGAAAAGAAACTTCCCCAAAAGGCCCTCATTTTGCACCAATTCCAGGTACAAATGCTGCGCGATCGCGAACAGATCCGCACGGATTATCCAGAATTGGCCTTTGTTCTACATGCTGATGGTCATGGAGTGCCGGAAGAGAAGTTCGACACCTGGAACGTGCTTCGCCAAGGTTTAAGTCCAGATTTCTTCATGGCCTGGAAGAACTTCTATGACGAAGACAGCCCAACCTTCACCCCGGAGCAAACCTACGCCGTCGAGCCACGCCCCTGGTTCGTCTCCTATCAGTAGGTACCCAAGGTTGGGGGCACGAATGAAAATTATGCAGTGCAATGAGTAAGATGAGCGGGAAAACCGCCCAACCTCTTTCAGGAGAACGCTCACGTGAGCAGTCGTCGCCCCGTAGTACTCATTGCCGATAAACTTGCCCAATCCACCGTGGACGCTCTTGGCGATTCCGTCGAGATCCGCTGGGTGGATGGGCCCAACCGGCCCGAACTTCTAGCCGCAGCCCCGGAAGCCGACGCTATCTTGGTGCGCTCCGCCACCACCGTCGACAAAGAAGTTCTCGACGCCGCCCCCAACCTCAAGATCATTGGCCGCGCCGGTGTCGGCCTCGACAATGTCGATATCACCGAAGCCACCCAGCGCGGCGTCATGGTGGTCAACGCCCCCACCTCCAATATTCACTCCGCTTGCGAGCACGCCATCACCTTGCTGTTGGCCACCGCCCGCCAAATCCCCGCCGCAGACCACACCCTGCGCGAAGGGGAGTGGAAGCGTTCCTCCTTCAAGGGCGTGGAAGTCTATGGCAAAACCGTCGGCATCGTCGGTTTCGGACACATCGGGCAGCTCTTCGCCCAGCGTCTCGCCGCCTTCGAAACCACCATCATCGCCTATGACCCCTATGCCAACCCGGCTCGCGCAGCGCAGCTCGGCGTAGAACTCGTCGAACTCCCTGAACTCATGGAGCGCGCCGACTTCGTCACCATCCACCTGCCCAAGACCCCAGAAACCGCCGGCATGTTCAATGCTGAGCTCCTGGCCAAGGCAAAGCCCGGCCAGATCCTCATCAACGCAGCCCGCGGTGGCCTGGTGGATGAAGCAGCTCTGGCCGAAGCCATTAAGGAAGGCCGCATCCGCGGCGCCGGCTTCGATGTATACGCCAGCGAACCCTGCACCGACTCCCCGCTCTTTGGGCTCGAGCAGGTTGTTGTCACCCCGCACCTGGGCGCCTCCACCGTCGAAGCCCAAGACCGCGCCGGCACCGATGTGGCCGCCAGCGTCCTGAAGGCCCTTAACGGCGAGTTCGTTCCCGATGCCGTCAACGTTGCCGGCGGACGCGTCAGCGAAGAAGTTGCCCTGTGGATGGAACTCGCCCGCAAGCTCGGCCGCCTATCCGGTGCCCTGCTGGGCCAAGCCCCAGTCGCCATCGAGGTCGAAGCCCGCGGCGAACTCTCCACCGAAAACGTGGAAGGCCTTGGCCTTTCCGCACTCCGCGGCCTCTTCTCCGCAGTCATTGAAGAGCCCGTCACCTTCGTTAATGCCCCGCGCATCGCTGAAGAACGCGGCGTTGACCTCAAGGTCTCCACCGCCACCGAATCCACCACGCACCGCAGCGTCCTCGAGGTCACCGTCATCGGTGCCGAAGGTGCCCGCGCTAGTGTCATCGGTGCGCTCACCGGCCTGGACCGCATCGAAAAGATCGTCCGAATCAATGGTCGCGGTGTGGATATGCGCGCCCACGGCTTCAACCTCTTCCTGCGCTATAAGGATCTGCCCGGCGCGCTCGGCAAGGTCGGCACTCGCCTCGGCGACGCTGACATCAATATCAATGCCGCCGCCTTGACCCCAACGGATGCCGATTCCGCCACCCTCATCCTTCGCCTCGATGGCATCGTCCCGGAGGATCTACTCGAGGATATTTGCCAGGTCCTGGACGCCTCCGCGATCCAAATCGACCTGCATTAGTCTGAGGGGTATGAACTTCCCCCACCTCCCCGAAGGCGATGGCACCTGTGCTATCGCCTTCGACTCATCTCCGGAGCTTTCCACCGCCACCATCGTCTGGCGCACCGCCATCCACCGCGCCCGCTATATCGAGGCGCTGTCCCTGGCCAATCTCATCAACTCCTCGCACCCTTGGCCCATCGCCATGATCGTGCCCGCCAAGGACCTCGACGCGCCCGGCATCAACCCCGAGGACTACGTCGCCGTCGCCCGCCTCGTGCACCCCGGCACCCTCAACGATGAGCAGCTCCACGGTTTCGCCACCGCCGCCATTGAGGCTGCCAACATCCTCGTGCGCACCATGACCGAGGGGCTCGATTTACCCATTCGCGACGCGGGATTCCCCTCCCTCGCTTCACCTTCAGGACTGGGCTTTACCCGAGATCGGGTGGAAAAGGTTTTCCGCGCGCGTGGGTTGGCAGAGGTACCTGCAGACAACGCAACACAGATGCTCAATTTATCCTTCGCCGGAACCCCCGTCGATATTCCCTACGGTGATCCCAGCACCGCCCATGTGCGGGTCATTGCCCGCGTTCCCATGGAACCAGATGCCGCCCGCCTGGTGGACCTATGCAACCGCGTCAACCTCAATGAATTATCCGAACCCACCGGTGCCGCCGTCTGCGTGATTTTCCGCGATGACCAGTGGTGGGCCGCCGCCGAATTCGCCGCCCCATGCCGTGCCGGATTAAGCGATGAGCAGGTCGACCAAGCCGTCCGCTTAGGTGTGGTGGGGGCCGCAACCCAATTGCGTAGCGTCCTGCATCGCATCTGATAACCTAAGCCCTAGGACCATCAGGTGAGAAAGGAATCCCAAAATATGAAACTCGCGGTGATTGGTGGCGACGGGATCGGCCCCGAGGTAACCAAAGAGGCCCTCAAAGTCCTCAAAGCAATCCACCCGGACTTAGAAACCACCGACTATGACCTCGGCGCCCGCCGCTACCTGCGCAATGGCGAACTCCTCACCGAAGATGATCTCGCCAGCCTGCGCGAACATGACGCCATCTTGCTCGGCGCCATCGGCGCCCCAGGTGATGTCCCCCCAGGAGTCCTCGAACGTGGCCTGCTGCTCAAAATGCGCTTCCAGCTCGATCACCACGTCAACCTGCGCCCCTCCACCTTGTATCCCACCGCCGTAAGCCCCCTGGCTAACCCCGGTGAGATCGACTTCGTCGTGGTCCGCGAAGGCACCGAAGGCCTCTATTGCGGCAATGGGGGAGTGTTACGCGAAAACACCCCGCATGAAGTCGCCAGCGAGGTCTCCCAAAACACCCGCTATGGTGTCGAACGCGTGGTCCGCTACGCCTTCGACCTCGCCCAATCCCGCCGCAAGAAGCTCACCTTGGTCCATAAAACCAATGTGCTCGTCAACGCCGGCGGACTTTGGCAGCGCACCGTCGATGAAGTCGCCTCCGAATACCCAGAGGTCTCCGTAGACTACAACCACATCGACGCCGCCACCATCTACATGGTCACCGACCCTTCCCGCTATGACGTGATCGTCACCGATAACCTCTTCGGCGATATCATCACCGACCTCGCCGGCGCAGTCACCGGCGGCATCGGCCTTGCCGCTTCCGGAAATATCGACGCCACTGGCACCAACCCCTCCATGTTCGAGCCAGTCCACGGCTCCGCACCAGATATTGCCGGCAAGGGAATCGCAGATCCCACCGCCGCCATCCTCTCCGCCGCCATGCTGCTTCGCCACCTCGGTGAAGAAGATAATGCGCAGCTCATCGAGAAGATTGTGGCCGAAGATGTCTCCGCCCGCGAAGAAACCACCGTGAAGACCACCGAGGTTGGAGATCGCATCGCTAAAAAAGTTAAGGAAGCAAAAGCCAGCGCCTAAGGGGTGTGACCCCGTACACTTCAGGCTATGAAAGCTGAGCTTGATGATGTCCTAGACTTCCTCAACAACTGCGAGCCCTTCGCGCACTTGCCGGAAGACACCCTAAGAGAACTCCCCGCGACTATGGACATGCACTATGTCCGCCGCGGGGAGACCATTATTGCCACCGGCCAACCCAATGAGCAGCTTTATCTCATTCGCTCCGGTGCCGTCGACGTCCTCGGCCCCGAAGACATCCTCCTCGACCGCCGCGACGCCGGACGCTCCTTCGGTTACTCCACCCTGGTAGGTGATGGAGTCAACCAAACCAGCGGCTACACCATGATCGCAGTAGAAGACTCCCTGCTGATCACCCTGCCCAAAGCAGAATTCCAACGCATCGCCAAAGACAACCCCGATGTCGAGCGCTTCTATTCCACCCAATCTCGTCGCATTAGCGCCGCCGTAGACCAATTGCGCGAAAACTTCTCCGGCGAAATCCTGCGCACCAAAATCAGCGAAGTCATGGTGGAAGACCCCATCTGCATCTCCGCTGGGCACAGCATCCAAGAAGCCGCCCAGCTCATGCACCAAAAGCGCGTCTCCAGTCTGCTGGTCACCGAAGGCGAAACCCTTAAAGGCATCCTCACCGACCGCGACCTTCGCTCCCGCGTACTCGCTGTCGGAGTAGACCCACACACAGCGCTCTCCGAAATCATGACCGAAGCGCCGCGCACCATCACCCCAGACACCTTGGCATTCGAAGCCATGATGTTGATGGCCGAATACTCCATCCACCACCTGCCGGTCGTTGATGCCCAAGGCGCCATCCAAGGCATTGTCTCCACCCCAGACATCATGCGCCTACTGCGCCACGACCCGATCTACCTCACCGCAGATCTATCGCGACGCAGCACCCCAGAAGAACTCCGCGACTCTCACCAACGTGCCGCACAAGTGGCCATGCGCTTTATTGACCGTGGCGCTAGCTCCGCGGAAACCTCTACCATTCTTAGTACCGCCGCCGATGCACTATGCCGCCGCCTCGCCGTATTGGCAGAAGAAGAACTCGGCCCACCCCCAGTGCCTTATGCATTCGTGGTGCTTGGTTCCCATGGTCGCCGAGAGATGGGTTTCGCCAGCGACCAAGACAACGCCCTGGTGATCTCCAATGAGTACCGCGAAGAGCACGCCGAATACTTCGCAGCATTTTCCGAAAAAGTCTGCCACGGCCTCGACCACGCCGGCCTCGTGCTCTGCCCAGGCGACATGATGGCCATGAACCCCCAATGGCGGATGACTGCCTCACAGTGGGAAGACACCTTCCACCAATGGGTGCGCGCCCCTGAACCAGATGCTTTGCTGCACGCCCAAACCTTCTTCGACTTCCGCCCCATCTACGGCGATGAAGAACTCGCCAACGCCGTCCACAAACACGCCGTCGACATGGCAGTCTCCGCCCGCCGCATGCATGCACACCTAGCCACCTTGGCTGCTACCCGCGAACCCCCGTTGGGCTTCTTCCGCGGCCTCGTGGTCGAGCGTTCCGGTGAGTACGTCAACACCTTGGATATTAAAAAAGGTGGCACCGCAGCCATCGTCCAAATGGCGCGACTCTTCGCGCTTACCGAAGGCATCGACCTGCTGGGTACCCGCGAGCGACTTGAAGCAGTTGCGGGAACCAAAGCTGTGTCCCAACGCGGCGCAACTGATCTCATCGACGCCTTCGACTACCTGCAAACCACCAGCTTTAAACACCAAAGCCGCCAATTGCATGCCGGTGACACCCCGGACTATCGCATCGATCCGAATAGCTTGCCGCGGATGGAACGCGAGCATCTTCGCGATAGCTTCCACATCATCAAAGCCATGCAATCCGCGCTGGCCACAAAGTATCCGGTAGGAACTATCGCATGAGGTTCTTTTCCAAACGAGCCCCCGAAGGACCACTACGCGACTACCTCGAAGCAGATAACCCTGGTCCCCGCACCGCACTGCATGAACTCAACCTCCTAGCAGTCGATGTGGAGACCACGGGGTTAGATCCCAAGCGCGATAGCCTGCTGAGCATCGGGTGGGTTGCTGTTGATGGCGCTGGTACCGCGGATTCCCCAGCCGCCAAAATCCGCTGCGGTCAAGCTGGGCACCGCTTACTCCTCGGCGCATCCGTGGGGCAGTCCGCCGTGATTCATGGGCTTACCGACGATGCTTTAGCGGATAAAGGGGTGGCGGTAAAAGAAGCGTTGACCGAGTTATTAGAGCAGTTAAAAGGCCGCGCATTGTTATGCCACTTCTCGGCTATTGAAACTCAATTCCTCTCAGCGGCCTGCCAAGAACACTTCGGCGCCGCCTTGAAAATCCCCGCGGTGATCGACACTTTCGCCATCGAACGCCGCCACATGGAACGCATGAGCACCTACCCACGTGGAGAAGACCTGCGCTTACCTCGGGTACGGGAACGCTATGGTCTTCCCGTTAATCATCGCCGCCATGATGCACTCAGTGACGCGCTGAGCTGTGCCGAATTGTATTTAGCCCAATTAGCGCACACCAAAGCTCGAACAGTGAAGCAGCTTGCCAACCCCTAATTACCTAAGTTGATTACCCCCGTGGCGTACGATGTTCCGCATGCGCTTTGGAAGAATTGCCACCCCCGAGGGAATGTGTTTCTGCGTCATTGAAGGCGAAGAGCCCAATTTGATTGCCAAAGAAATTGAAGGCACCCCATTTACTGACCCCGTGTTTAGCGGCCGCGAATGGCCACTCGCCGACGTCCGACTCCTTGCCCCCATGCTGCCGGGCAAGATCGTCGCCATCGGCCGTAATTATGCCGACCACGTCGCCGAAGTCTTTAAAAAATCAGCTGAACACCTACCACCCACCCTCTTCCTCAAGCCCCCAACAGCGGTCATTGGGCCAGGCGCAGCCATCCGTATCCCCGAGTTCGCCACCAAGGTCGAATTCGAAGGTGAATTAGCCATGATTGTTGGCCGCGCCTGCAAGAACGTTAAGGCCGCGGATTGGAAGAGCGTGATCCGCGGGTTCACCATCGTCAATGATGTGTCCTCGCGTGACCTGCAATTTAAAGATGGCCAATGGGCCCGCGCTAAAGGCATTGATACTTTCTGCCCGCTGGGTCCTTGGATTGAAACCGATATCGACTCCATCGACACCACCAACCTGCCGATTAAAGCCCATCTCACTCACAAGGGTGTCACCACCATTAAGCAGGACTCCAACTCCAACCAGATGATCATGAACCTAGGGGAGATCATCGAGTTCATTACCGCCTCGATGACCCTGCTGCCCGGCGATGTGATTTGCACCGGCTCACCTGCCGGTACCGAAGCCATGGAGCCCGGTGATTTCATTGAGATCGAAATTCCGGGTCTCGGTAAGCTCGGTTCCCCCGTGGAAAGGGCCTAAAGCCCCAGCGAACGCATAATGGTGCGCAGCTTCGCCGTGGTCTCCTCATACTCCTCAATGGCGTTGGAGTCCGCGACGATGCCGCCACCCGCCCAGGCGCGGGCCCAATCGCCAGCAACCTCGGCGCAGCGAATCGCCACCATATATTCACCATCACCATCACGATCACACCAACCCACCGCCCCGGCATAAAAGCCGCGGGCGGATTCTGCTGTTCGGATCAAAGACTCCGCAGCATCTGTTGGAGTACCGCAAATAGCCGGTGTGGGATGCACCAGCACCGCCAACTCCAAGGCATTCATATCCGCGCGCTTCAAAGTACCGCGAATCGGAGTAGCCAAATGCCACATCTCATTGGTGCGCGTTAATTCCGGGTGCTTAGCAATACTGAGCTCCGAGCACACCGGGACCAATAAGCGTTGCAGATGATCCACCACATAACGGTGCTCAGCCAAATCTTTTTTACTGGTGCGCAATTGCTGCGCGACCACCGCATCACGGTCACGGTCTGGATGCCGCGCTGCAGAACCAGCCAGCGGGTACGCGGTTACCTGGTCGCCTTGGCGGCGTACCAATACCTCCGGGGAAGACCCCACCAACATATGGCCTTCATACTCCGCGCCGGCAGGGGAGAGGTCCGCAATGAAACCATCGCGGTGGTAGGAATTATCAATCAGCCGCGCCGCCACCAGTCGTGGATCCACGCGCTCAGAAAAAGCAATATCAACCGCTCGCGCCAGCACCACCTTGTCTAAGCGCGAGGTACGGATTGTGGCGATCGCAGCATTGACGCGATCAAGGTGTTCATCTGGTTCCGGATCCATCCCGCTAACGCGAGCATGCAAGATACTGCCCGGGCCCTGCCGATAATAAGAGTGCGGCTCCAGCGGGCCTTCTTCGCGAACAATTTTTTCCGGGATGGTTAATGCTGCAGTTTCACTGCGGTCAAAAGGCAGTGCCCCGACCACCATCTCGGCCTCCCCTTTATGCAGGGCATCCACAGCATCCCATGGGTCTTTAAAGCTCCCGAGGCATCCTTGAGTACGCACCGAGCCATGGGCTCGAGATAGCAGGAAGTCGGGGGCGGTGGCAGGGGGCCGAACACACATGGTCACCCAGTCTATCTCTACTCGCTACTATGAACGACATGACTGATGTTCGCGTACGATTCTGTCCCTCCCCAACGGGAACGCCACATGTTGGCATGGTGCGAACCGCACTATTCAACTGGGCCTACGCCCGCCACACCGGCGGCAAACTCATTTTCCGAATCGAAGACACGGATGCTGCCCGTGACTCCGAAGAGTCCTACCAAGCGATTATTGACTCGCTGACCTGGTTGGGCCTCGACTGGGACGAGGGGGTAGTCAAAGGCGGACCGCATGCACCCTATCGCCAAAGCCAGCGCATGGAGATCTACCAAGATGTCCTCAACAAGCTCATCGAAGCTGGGGAAGTGTATCCGGCCTACTCCACTGCCGAAGAAGTCGAAGAACGTCACCGCGCCGCCGGCCGCGACCCCAAGCTCGGCTATGACAACTACGACCGCAACCTAAGCGAAGAAGAAATCGCAGCTTTTAAAGCCGAAGGCCGCAAACCTGTGTGGCGCTTACGCATGCCCGACCAAGATTGGGTCTGGGAAGACCTGGTCCGCGGACATATGGAATTCAAATCCTCCACCCAACCGGACTATGTGGTGGCGCGCTCCAATGGGCAACCGCTGTATACCCTGGTTAACCCCGTCGATGATGCGCTCATGGAAGTCACCCATGTGCTGCGCGGTGAAGACCTACTTTCTTCCACCCCCCGCCAATTAGCGCTCTATGAGGCTCTTAAGCGCATCGGTGTAGCCAAAGAAACCCCACAATTTGGGCACCTGCCTTTCGTCATGGGCGAAGGCAATAAGAAGCTCTCCAAGCGCGACCCCCAATCCAACCTCTTTAACCACCGCGATGCCGGCATCATCCCCGAAGGGATGTTGAACTACCTGGCACTGCTGGGCTGGTCGCTTTCTGCTGATCGCGATATTTTCGGCACCGAAGAACTCATCGTCAACTTCGATGTGGCTGATGTGCTCGGCAACCCCGCACGCTTCGATCAAAAGAAGCTAGAAGCCATCAACGCGGATCACATTCGCCTGCTCGAAAAGGATGATTTCGCCGCACGGCTTCGCGCTTACCTCGATGAGTACACCGACTTCGGTGAATACCCAGAAGATAAGTTCGCGATCGCCGCCGACCTAGTCCAAACCCGCATCAAGACCCTCGGTGATGCCTATGGGCTGATGAGCTTCTTGGTGACCCCCGATGAGGAACTCACCTTGGATGAAAAATCCGCGCGTAAGAACCTCAAGGAAGATGCCGTCGAACCGCTCACCGAAGGCATTGCCGCACTAGAGGGCATTGCAGAGTGGAGCACCGCGAATATTGAGGCTGCTTTGTCCGGGGCGTTGATTGAGCGCCTCGAGCTCAAGCCCCGCAAGGCCTATGGTGCGCTGCGGGTCGCTATTTCCGGGGCGGCTGTCTCCCCGCCGCTTTTTGAATCCATGGAGCTTTTGGGCAAAGAATCCACGCTGAAACGACTGCGTGCTGCATTAGCTCAAACCCCCTGGGAAAATTAGTGACTACCTGCAGATTTGTAAGGCACTAGCCCTGCGGTTATAGTAGTCAGCGTTGCACAGCACGAAATGCTGTCGCAGCGATGGCCTATGGTGTAATTGGCAACACAACGGTTTCTGGTACCGTCATTCTAGGTTCGAGTCCTGGTAGGCCAGCTGTGGTGCTTTACACCACTGCGCCCCGTTCGTCTAGCGGCCTAGGACGCCGGCCTCTCACGCCGGTAACACGGGTTCAAATCCCGTACGGGGTACAAAGAAGATTCGCTCTCCGCCTTTTGGCAGAGAGCGAATTTTTTATTTTCTAAAGCCTGGAACTCAGCTCGCTTGCGGCTTCCTGCAGCTGCGCACCCCACTTCTTCGCCGGATGCGGCCGCAGCCTTTCCGCGGGACCAGAAATAGAAATCACCGCAACAAACATCCCAGCTGAGTTAAACACCGGGGCAGAAAGACTAGCTAAGCCCACCTCACGTTCTGCCACGGACTCCGCCAGCCCAGCTTCACGTACCTGATCGAGGTCCTGGCGGGTAAAAGCAGCTTCATCGGTGAGCGATTCCTGCAGCTGCGGGGCGAAGGCAAGAAACACTTTGGCGGCTGATCCAGCAGCCAAGGACATTTGGGAACCCACGGGCACAGTGTTCTGCAAACCTGAGGGGGGTTCTTGGGCGGCGATACAAGTTCGGGTTGCACCAGTGAGTTGATAAATTTGAACTGACTCCCCGGTGCGGGCCACCAGATCCGCCATCACCGGAGTAGCAGCAGAAATCAGGTGATCTTTGGCATCAGACCCAATGCTGGCGAATGCCGGGCCAATGGACCAGCGCCCATTGCTATCGCGGCTTAAGATGCGGTGAGTTTCTAAAGCGGAAGCTAGTCGGTGGGTGGTGGCTCGGGGGAGCTCGGTGCGTTCGCACAGTTCAGAGAGCGAACAAGGTTCCGCGCTGACGGTATTCATAATGAGTACCGCTCGGTCAAGAACCTTGATGCCCGATGTTATATACTGTCCCATACACTGATATTAACATCTCACCCCATGGGAATGCACCACTGGAAGGATCAGCTATGGCTCTGACGCTGGCCGAGAAGGTCTGGCGCGACCACGTCGTGGTCCCCGGCAATGACGGAGACCCAGACCTGATTTATATTGACCTGCACTTGCTCCACGAAGTCACCAGCCCCCAGGCTTTCGATGGACTGCGCCTTAGCGGAAGGAAAATCCGCCGACCGGACCTGCACCTGGCAACCGAAGACCACAACGTCCCCACCGAAGGCATTGAAACCGGCAGCCTCCTGGAAATCAATGACCGAGTCTCCCGACTCCAGGTGGAAACCTTGCGCAAAAACTGCGCCGAATTCGGGGTGCGCCTTCACCCCATGGGCGATGTGAAACAAGGCATCGTCCACACCGTTGGTCCGCAACTCGGCGCTACCCAGCCCGGTATGACCGTCGTCTGCGGCGACTCCCACACCTCCACCCACGGGGCCTTTGGCTCTATCGCCATGGGTATTGGTACCTCCGAAGTGGAACACGTGATGGCCACCCAAACGCTATCGCTGAAACCCTTCAAAACCATGGCCATTGAAGTCAGCGGCGAACTCCAACCCGGAGTAACCGCCAAGGACCTGATCCTAGCGATCATCGCCAAGATCGGTACCGGCGGTGGCCAAGGCTATGTGATTGAATACCGCGGCGAAGCCATCGAAAAGCTCTCGATGGAAGCACGCATGACTATTTGCAATATGTCCATCGAAGCAGGTGCCCGCGCCGGCATGATCGCCCCGGATGACACCACCTTCGAATACCTCAAGGGCCGCGAACTCGCCCCCAAGGGGCGAGACTGGGAAGACGCCGTTGCTTATTGGCGCACCCTGCGTACCGATGAAGGCGCCCAATTCGACACCGTCGTGGACATCGATGGCTCAGCCCTTACGCCTTTTATCACCTGGGGTACCAACCCCGGCCAAGGCTTGCCGCTGTCTGCCTCCGTCCCGGATCCCGAAGACTTCACCAATGATTCGGATAAAGCAGCAGCCGAAAAGGCCCTGAAGTACATGGGGCTAACCCCCGGAACCCCGCTGCGGGATATCACCGTGGACACCGTGTTCTTAGGATCCTGCACCAACGCTCGAATCGAAGATCTCCGCGCAGCCGCAGAGATTCTGCGCGGCCGCCGGATCGCTGATTCGGTGCGCATGCTGGTGGTGCCTTCTTCCACCATGGTGAAACAACAAGCCGAAAAAGAAGGCCTCCATGAGATCTTCCGCGCCGCTGGTGCTGAATGGCGTACCGCAGGTTGCTCCATGTGCTTAGGTATGAACCCAGATCAGCTCAAACCAGGGGAGCGCTCGGCCTCTACCTCCAACCGCAACTTCGAAGGCCGCCAAGGCCCCGGCGGTCGCACGCACCTGGTCTCCCCACCGGTGGCTGCCGCTACTGCCGTTGCTGGTCACTTCGCCAGCCCCGCTGACCTGCCTGAAAGGAATTGAGATGGAGAAGTTCATAACCCACACCGGTGTGGGCGTGCCACTTAAGCGCTCCAATGTGGATACCGACCAGATCATTCCGGCGGTGTACCTGAAAAGGGTGACCCGCACCGGCTTCGAAGATGGCCTCTTTTCCAATTGGCGCAGCACCGACCCCACCTTTGTGCTCAACCAGGACACCTACCGCAATGGCTCCATCTTGGTCGCCGGACCAGATTTCGGCACCGGCTCCTCCCGCGAGCATGCCGTGTGGGCGTTGATGGACTATGGCTTTAAGGTGGTGTTTTCTTCCCGCTTCGCCGATATCTTCCGCGGCAACTCCGGTAAATCCGGGCTGCTCGCAGCACTAATGCAACAAGAAGATATCGAGCTTCTATGGAAGCTCATGGAAGCCGAACCAGGCCTCAAGCTCACCGTGAACCTTGAAGAACGCACCGTGAGCGCCGGGGAACACGTGCTGCCCTTCGAGGTCGATGACTACACCCGCTGGCGCCTCATGGAAGGCCTCGACGACATCGGGCTGACGCTGCGCAAGGAAGAAAATATTTCCGCCTTCGAAGCCGAACGCCCAGCCTTTAAGCCCTCGATTCCCTTCGAAGCTACTTCAGCGGCAGCGGACTAACCAGATAATCGGCGCTCTTGAGCTTGTTCTTATTAAAGCTCAAGACCCACACCCCAGCTTTCTTCACCTTAGGTTCGCCGACATCCAACCCGGATTCGGCGGCCAGCTGGGCAATAATCTTCGGCATGGTATCGCCCTGAGATACCACCACCTTCACCCCCGGGGTCAGCAATTCATCAAACCGCGCCCGGGGATTTTCTGCTGCATCCCCAAACTCGCGATCAACCTTCACCTTCACCCCCAGCTCCCGCGCGATAGGTTCGGCAGTAGCCACACAACGATCCGGTTTCGCCGAATACACCTTGGTGGGATAAAAACCAGCGATCATCTGCGCCAAGGCCTCGGCCTGACGCCGCCCCTTTCGGTCCAGCGGGCGCTTATTATCATCGCCCGCCCAATTGCGACGATCATGGGCACGCGCATGCCGCACATAAATAATCCGGGTGGTAGTCGGCTGCCGCTTCGCTGCCTTATCAAGCACCTTGCGATCCAACTTATAGCTTAGCAATTCGCGGGCCTCTTCCACAGTGACCCACCGCAACTCATCAACCTCAGAGTTCTTCTTAAATTCCCCGCCGAGCACCTCAGCGTTCCAATAATAAACCACCTTGGTGCGCGAACGCACTGGATAGGTCACCTTCCCCAGCAGCGAACCTAAGCGCACCTCCAACCCGGTTTCCTCCAGGATTTCGCGGCGCGCAGTAACTGCTAAAGACTCACCGGGATCCACCTTCCCCTTCGGCAAGGACCAGTCGTCATAATGCGGACGGTGAATCAACGCGATCTTCTTATCCCGCCACAACACCGCACCCGCAGCCAAGGTGGCGGGGGAGTGCTCGGCAGCGGGATCCGCCGGAACACATTGGGAACGCCCCCGCATCGCGAGCAAACCATTGTCGTCTTTGTCAGTTTCTGAAGCCATAAAACATCCTTCCTCCTCCACCATTCTCGCACGCGCTAAGCTGAGCGCTATGGTCAACGTCGCAGTAATGGGAGCCGGTTCCTGGGGAACCACTCTGGCCAAGGTTTTTGCCGACGCCGGAAACACCGTCCGCCTCTGGGCCCGCCGCGAGGAACTCCGCCACGCCATCGCCACCACCCACCAAAACCCGGACTACCTCCCCGGCGTTCACCTCCCCGAACTCGAAACTACCACCGACGCCGTCCTCGCCCTGGCCGACGCCGACATTGTGGTCTTCGCCGTCCCCAGCCAAACCATGCGCGATAACCTCGCCGCCTGGAAACCGCTGCTCCCCGACGCCACCTTGGTCAGCATCTCCAAAGGTGTGGAAAAAGGCACCCTGCTGCGCATGTCAGAGGTCATTCGCGATGTCTGCGAGGTGCCCCAAGACCGCATCGCCGTGCTTTCTGGCCCCAACCTCGCCAAAGAAATCGCCGCCGAACAACCCGCCGCCACCGTGATTGCCTGCGTGGATGAAAACCGTGCCAAACTCGTCCAAGCCGCCGTCGCCACCAGCTACCTACGCCCCTACACCAACACCGACGTCATCGGCTGCGAAATCGGCGGCGCCTGCAAAAATGTCATCGCCTTAGCCTGCGGCGTTGCCACCGGGCGTGGACTCGGAGAAAATACCAAAGCAACACTTATTACCCGGGGCCTTGCCGAGATCACGCGGCTGGGGTTGGCTCTCGGTGCGGATCAAAGAACTTTCGCTGGGCTCGCCGGACTCGGAGATTTGGTAGCCACCTGTTCCTCACCTCTTTCCCGTAACCGCACATTTGGTTATCGCCTCGGCGAAGGCGGCACCATCGAGGAAGCAACCAAAGCTACCCACGGCCAGGTCGCCGAAGGTGTGATCTCCTCCAAATCCGTGTATCTGCTGGCCCAAGAAGCCGGTGTTGAAATGCCCATCACCCACGCCGTGTACTCGGTATGTCACGAAGGCCTTAATGTTGCCGACATGGTGACGGCACTAATGGGGCGCTCCCGTAAGGCAGAGTAAGCTTTCGCGCATGACTGAACCCCGCACCGTCGCCCTCATTTTTGGCGGCCGCAGCTCCGAACACAGCATTTCCTGCATCACCGCCAAAGCCATCATGGAACACCTCGGAAACTACCGTGTCGTTCCCGTCGGCATCACCGAAGAAGGCGCCTGGGTAGTAGCCACCCCACCAGAAGGGGAACTACCCAAAGTCACCGGTGGGGAAGAAGTCACCTTATCGCTTAACCCCGCCACCCGCGGTCGGATCAGCTACCTCGACGGCCGCGAATACGCCACCGTCGATGTCATCTTCCCCGTCCTCCACGGCCCCTATGGCGAAGACGGCACCATCCAAGGGCTCTTCGAACTCTCCAGCATCCCCTACGTCGGATCCGGAGTCCTCGCATCCGCCATGGGCATGGACAAAGCCTTTAGCCGGGAAGTCGTCGCCCGCGCCGGGGTTCCCGTTGACCAGCGCACCATCACGCTCTACGAGAATCGTGAGCTTAGCGAAGCCGAAAAAGAAACCCTGGGGTTGCCGGTATTCGTCAAGCCCGTGCGCGGTGGATCCTCCATCGGGATTACGCGTGTCACCAGGTGGGAAGACTATGCGGAAGCAGCGGAACTCGCTTTTCGCTATGACACCAAGATCATTATTGAAGCCGAGGTTGTTGGCCAAGAGGTTGAGCTTGGGGTGCTGGAAAAAGACGGGGAAGTCATCGTCTCTGAACCGGCGTTGCTTTTGGGGATTGATGAGACCGAAGAAGGTTTCTACGGCTTTAAAACAAAATATTTAGAGAACACTGTTCGCGCGCAGATCCCGGCGCCGTTGTCTCCGGAGGACACAGCAAACCTCAAAAAATATGCGCGCGCCTGTTTTCACGCTCTCGAGTGCAAAGGGCTTGCTCGAGTGGACTTCTTCCTCACTGAAGAAGGCCCCACCTTCAATGAGATCAACACCATGCCCGGATTCACGCCGATTTCAATGTATCCGCAGGTCTTCGAGCACAGTGGAATCGACTATCCGAGCCTATTGGACGCTATGATTCAGCAGGCACTGCGCGACGGATCGCATCGCTAAGCGGCACCAGATTTGAGCTATCTTCCGGCAAATACACCGCCACGATATTCTCCCGCAACGCGTACCAAATGCCGGCGTCCTCGAACCACGGGACGTCATTGATCTGGGTGAGCTGCACGCCCGGCTGATAAGCCTCCGGCAGCTCCACCCCACAGCGCAACACGATCGGCTCCTTGCCGCGCGCCACCCACGCGGAACCCTTGAGCTGGAGATCACCGAGCTGCTCCGGCAGATCCAGGCGATCGCAGAAACGATCCGGGCCAGCAGCAAGCTCACTTAAAGGCGCGGGGTTCTGGGGAGCATCCTTGTGCTCCAACTGTGTGAGCGCGTGGGCGAGATCCTCGCGGGGGTCACCCTCGGTGGTGACCGCAACCACCGGGAACCGATTCACCGCATACCAGGAACGCGCCGGGGACATGGGGTCCTGGATCTCAAACCAATCAGTCCCATCGATCGTCTCCGGTTCGGAGAGCTCCGTGTATTGGAAAGGCACATCCACCCCACAACGGAGGGTGACATCAGCCTCCGAACCCTTCGCCCACACCGCGGTCCCGGCAACCTCCGAAGCCATCTCCGCACGTTTGACGCCCAACACCTTCGCCGGGAGGCGTTGGAGCAGCTCAGCGCACTGCGAGGACTCCGCGTCCGGGGCGGGGATCGCCACCACATTGACCGGTTGACGAGCATTCTGGAAAACCAGCTTTGCCCCCACGAGGGCCCCCACCACCAAAAGAAGTGACAAGCCTAAGGCGATATACACCGGAACACGATTAAATTGGGACTTCATGGCACACCAGTCTAAGCGCACAACCCTGGGCGAGATCGGGGAGCACGCCGCAATCCGCGTGATCCGCGAAGAATGCCCCAGCCGCAACAACGGCGACGACGCGGCGGTACTTAACCAACCCGCGCCCAATACCCGCCCCGTTGTGGCCACCGACATGCTGGTCGAAGACAGGCACTTTCGCTTCGACTGGTCCACCCCGGAACAGGTGGGGATCAAAGCGATCAGCCAGAACTTCGCAGATATTGAGGCGATGGGGGCGAGGCCCACTGCGGCGCTACTGGCGCTTTCCGCGCCCAAAGATACCGACGTGGAGGTGCTACGCGGGATCGCTCGCGGAATTCAGCAGGCGTTGGAGCCCTTTAGTGCGCAACTTATCGGTGGAGATATCACCGGGGGCGAGAAGATGGTGCTGGCGGTCACCGCGCTGGGGCAACTCGGTGGGAATCGTAAAGAGCTGCGCTTAGATGCGGCGAGGCCTGGGCAAAAAGTCGTGGCCAATGGGCGGATTGGGTGGTCCGCGGCAGGGTTAGCCTTGCTGCGGAAGTTCGAGGAGATCCCTGAGGACTTGCGGCCCTTAGTGGAGCATCATTGTGCGCCGCGGATTGAAACCAACCGAGGAGTAATCGCACGTGCCACCGGGGCTACCGCGATGACCGATAACTCCGATGGGTTGATCCAGGACCTGCGCTTGATCGCGGAGCGTTCCGGGGTAGGGATTGATTTGAAGAGCCACGCCATCTTCCCCGATGAGCTGCTGTGCCGCGCCGGGAAACTCACTGGGATTGACCCTTGGGAGTTTGTGCTTAGTGGGGGAGAAGACCACACGTTTTTAGCCACTACCAGCAAGGAAACCCCAACCGGGTTTCGCGATATTGGGAGGGTCAATAAAAACACTGGGCTGGTGACCGTTGATGGGTTGCCGCCGCGACATGAAGCAGGGTGGGTGAGCTTTTAAGTGCTACCGGTACATGAAACCTGGAAGCCAGTACTGGCGGAGGTAGAAGAAGACATCCATGCGATGGGTGAATTCTTAAGAGCCGAAAACGCCGCCGGGCGAGGGTACCTGCCTGCGGGTAGTGATGTGCTGCGGGCATTTAGCTACCCCTTCGACGAGGTGAAAGTGGTGATTGTGGGACAGGATCCTTATCCCACCCCCGGACACCCCATGGGCTTAAGTTTCTCCACCCAGCCGGGGGTCGCGCCACCCCGGAGTCTGGTGAATATCTATCGCGAGTTAGAAGACGACCTGGGCATCCCCGGGCGCAGTGATGGGGATTTAAGTGCGTGGAGTCGGCAGGGGATTGCGTTATTGAACCGAGTGCTGACGGTGCAGCCAGGTAAAGCAGCCTCGCACCGTGGGAAGGGCTGGGAGAAAATCACAGCTCATGCGCTGCGGTCCTTGGCTGCCCGTGAGCAACCGTTGGTCGCGATTTTGTGGGGCAAGGATGCTCAAAGTGCACAGCGGGAATTGGGGGATACACCGTGTATTTGTTCCGCGCACCCCTCGCCGCTGAGCGCGCACCGTGGGTTCTTCGGGTCCAAGCCTTTTTCGCGGAGCAACCAACTCTTAAGGGACATGGGTTCCACCCCCGTTGATTGGCGACTGTAGGATCTTCAGATCATGACTGAGCTCAACGGACCAGCCCTACGCGCGTGGGCGCGACGAGCCGTCGCCGAGCTCGCCGCCAAACGTGAGGAAATCAAC
This sequence comes from Corynebacterium spheniscorum, assembly GCF_900113445.1. Taxonomy (GTDB): domain Bacteria; phylum Actinomycetota; class Actinomycetes; order Mycobacteriales; family Mycobacteriaceae; genus Corynebacterium; species Corynebacterium spheniscorum. The sequence continues at coordinate 51,631 of NZ_FOPJ01000005.1, read as the reverse complement.
CAACTCAACGTTTTCCCGGTGCCGGATGCCGACACTGGCTCCAATATGGCGCACACCATGGAAAAAGCCCTGCAGGCGGTTGAGGAGCTGCCTGAGGACGCGGATACTGCGACGGTTGCTGCGGCATTGGCTGCTGGGTCTGTAGCCGGAGCGCGCGGGAACTCAGGCATTATTCTCAGCCAAGTGTTGCGGGCGTTGGCGCAAACCGCCACCGATGGTCCTATTGGGGCGCAGTCGATCACCACGGCGCTGAATAGTGCTCTGAAGCTGGTGCACCAGGCGATTAGCGAACCCGTTGAAGGCACCGTGATTACGGTGCTGCGGGCAGCGGCAATAGCCTGCCGCAAAGAAGGCAGCTTGCGGGACGTACTGGCTGAAGCCACTGCAGCGGCGCGCACGGCGCTGGCGAATACCCCATCGCAGCTAGACGCGCTCCGCGAAGCCGGGGTGGTGGATGCCGGTGGAACCGGATTCCTCATCCTCTTAGAAGCCCTGCTCGCTGAGCTTGATGGTGAGCCTGAGAGCAGCATCCCGTTGATGGTTGAAGCTGTCCAACCTGCGCTTGAAGTGATGTGTCATCTTCAAGGCGGGGTGGACGAAGCGCGCCGTACGCTACCGCAGATGGGCGATAGCCTGATCATCGCTCCGATAGATGAAGAAACGGCAACTGTCCATATTCACTCCCGTGAAGCTGGTGCGGTGATCGAACACCTCTATAGCTTGGGGCAGGTCTCCCAGCTACGCCTGGAAGTACTACCGGAACGACCGGTGGTTACCAGCCCACGGCGCATTGTTTTGGCGGTCACCCCCGGTGGGGATATTGCGGAACTCTATGAGTCTGCCGGAGCGATCACCGTTGCCCCCAGCGAAGATACGGTCTCCGATATTGTTGCCGCAGTGCATGACAGCTCCGCAGAAGAAGTCATTCTGCTGCCCAATGGACTGCTCAATCGCCGAGAGCTAGTGTCCGTCGAGCGCTCCTCCCAGGCATTTGAGCAACACCTCACGCCCATTCCTACGAGCCGCCTCGTCGATGGGATCGCAGCGTTGGCGGTTCATGACCCCCGTCAACCCTTAGGCGTAGCGGCTTATGCGATGACCGAAGCAGCACTGGCGATGCGTACCGCCATCATTGGCACCAGTGATGACATCCCGACTGCTGTGGAGGCAGCATGCCGATCTTTGCTTGCCCAAGGAGGCGAACAAGTCACCCTCCTCTCGGCCTCGCCCTTGGATGAAGAGACCCTCAGCGAAAACCTCGGAGTTGAGGTGATCAGCTATCCTGCACAGGGAATGGGGCACCAAGTAGAAATCGGGGTGGAATAAGACATGTTCCTAGGCTGGCGCGACCAACGGCCACTGAGTGATTTGCTTCCCGCAAAGGAAGCGAAACTCCTGGACAGGAAACTCGAACTCAAAACAGTTGAGGACCTGCTTCTGTATTTTCCGCGAGGGTGGACCGATAGTTCCCAAAGTCCGGATAGCGAGCATCTCACCTGCATGGGCAGGATTCTGCACTCCCATACGCGTTATGGGCACCGTGGCGGCAAAGTGCACGAAATTGCAGTGCAATGCCCACAGGGGGTTATCCGCGCAGTATTCTTCCGCGCACAATTACCCTCACAAGTTTTAGTAAAAGATCGCGTGGCTTTGCTCTCCGGAAAAGCAGAACATGGGCTGCATGGGGTGCGGCTGCTGCACCCAGACTTCTTGGTAATGCCGGGGCCCCATAACTCTGCTATTGGGGGCGGGCAACTCGCGGGGACTAATGCTTATGCCAAGAAGCTGCCGGAGATTGTCGAGAAATATCCGGTGCTGCCGATCTACCCGGCCAAGAAGGGGCTGAACTCCTGGCGGATCATGATGGCGGTGTTGACGGTGCTGGAAAAGGTGCCGCCTATTCCTGAACCCCTGCGTCGGGTCCCTCGGGGGATGCTGAGCATGGATCGTGCAATTCGAGGCATGCATATCCCAGGCCCGGAAGGCTCGGAACCAGCTGCGCGCCGCATGAAATACAACGAGGCATTGACCCTGGGTTTGGTGATGGCGCTACGCAGAGCCGACACTGAAACTCGCAAGGCTCCACCAATTCCGCGGGTCGCCGGGGGAGCATATGACCGCCAAATGGAGTCATTGCCCTTCGAATTCACCAATGAGCAGCAAAGATGCCTCCGCGAGATTGAGTCGGATCTGGCGCGGAATCGGCCGATGAGCCGGCTGCTCCAAGGTGAGGTTGGTTCTGGCAAAACCGTGGTAGCGCTGATGGCGATGCTGCGGTGTGTTGATGATGGCAAGCAATGCGTGTTGCTAGCACCCACCGAAGTGCTGGCGGCCCAGCATGCTTCGTCTATAAAAATGATGTTGGCCAGGGAGAACTCCAATGTGAAGGTGACCCTACTGACTGGCTCAATGCAAACCGCCAAGAAGAAGCAATCTTTATTGGATATCGTCACCGGGGAATCCCATATCGTTATCGGTACGCACGCCCTGATCCAAAAGAATGTGGAGTTCTATGACCTGGGATTGGTGATCGTGGATGAGCAGCACCGATTCGGCGTGGAACAACGTGATCGCCTGCGTGCCAAGGGCCGCGATGGGATGACCCCGCACCTTTTGGTCATGACGGCTACTCCGATCCCGCGCACCGTGGCGATCACGGTGTTCGGTGACTTGGCTGTCTCGACGATGCGAGGATTGCCCAAGGGACGCCAGACGATTCAAACAGCGTTGGTTCCTGACAATAAACCTGCCTGGAAAGCGCGAGCACGGCAGCGGATGTATGAGGAAATGCGGGACGGGCGTCAGGTGTATCTGGTGTGCCCACGCATCCACAATGCGGGTGGGGTGCTGGAGGTAGGGGAGTACATGAAGGAGTACTTCAAAGAGTTCAACGTGGGCATCCTGCACGGCCAGATGACTGGCGAGGAAAAAGATGAAATCATGGGCAAGTTCGTGGCAGGAGATATTAATCTTCTCGTGTCGACCACGGTGATTGAGGTGGGGGTCGATGTGGCGAATGCCAGCATGATCGTGATTCGGGAAGCAGAGAGCTTCGGAGTATCGCAGCTACACCAACTGCGTGGACGGGTTGGCCGAGGAACACACAAGTCGCTGTGTCTACTGCACACCAAGGCAGAGCCTGGTTCCCCAGCGCTGATGCGCTTGCAGCAGGTCGCTGAGCATGACAATGGTTTCAAGCTGGCTGAGGTTGACTTAGCGATGCGCAGGGAAGGGGATGTGCTGGGCACCAGTCAGTCGGGGACAGATGGCAAGCTCAAAACCCTGAACCTGCTGGAGGACTACAACCTGATTATGCAGGCGAATCGCGATGCTGAGCTGTTGGTGAAAACTGATCGGGGATGGGCAGCTGCGACGGTGCGCGACTACGAGGAACGCACCACCTACCTCGAAAAGTCCTAGCTGTGCGATACCCTTGGCACTCATGAGAATCTGTGCTCCCTTCGCGGGCATCATCCACTACCGCGTCAAACCCGGCGATAAGGTCGACACCGGGATGGTGTTGGCAAGCGTCGAAGCGGTGAAACTCGAAGCCCCGATCCCCTCTCCTGGTCCTGGTGTGGTCAAGGAATTGCTCTGTGAAAACTATGCGGATGTTGCTGGTGGCGACGTCTTGATCGTGCTGGAGGAAAGCTAGTGGGAAAGACACGAATTATTAGCGGACTGGCCCGGGGGAGAAAGATCAGCGTCCCGCCGGGCGGCACGAGGCCGACCTCGGATCGCGCTAGGGAAGGGCTTTTTTCTTCACTTCAGGTGCGCTTCGGGTTTGAGGGACGCAATGTATTGGATCTCTTTGCAGGCTCCGGAGCCTTGGGCCTCGAGGCCGCCTCGAGGGGGGCTTCCTCGGTGGTGTTGGTGGATGATCACCGAAAGGCCTGCGAGATCATGCGTAAGAACGCTGAGGTGGTGGGGCACCCACATGTCAGCGTGGTGGAAGCTAAAGCCTCGACATATTTAGCGGGTGCACCAAGAAATCACTTTGGCATGGTACTTGCGGATCCCCCCTACGAGTTGGCTGATGAAGCGGTGGTGGAGATGCTGGAAGCGTTGAAGCCGGCCTTGCTTGATGGTGCTGCAGTGGTGGTGGAAAGGCATGTGTCTTCATCAGAAACTGCGTGGCCAGAAGGATATGAGCCGACTACCCAGAAGCTGAAGAAACGTACTTACGGCATCGCCCGAATGGACATGGCCGTTTATCACCAGGAGAACTCATGAAAGTCGTTTGCCCAGGATCCTTTGACCCGGTGACTATGGGGCACCTTGATATCTTCCGTCGTGCTGCAGACCAGTTCGGGGAAGTGGTGGTGTTGGTGACCGGCAACCCGAATAAGCAGTCTGGGTTGTTTAGCTTGGAAGAGCGCATGGACCTTATTCGTGAGTGCACGGCTGATCACCCGCACATCACCGTGGATTGGTGGTCGGGTTTGCTGGTGGATTACACGACGAAGCATGGCATCACCGCTTTGGTGAAAGGGCTGCGAAGCTCCCTGGACTATGAGTATGAGTTGCCCATGGCCCAGATGAATCGTCGGCTAAGTGGCGTGGATACCTTCTTCCTTTTCACCGATCCGCAATTTGGCTATGTCTCCTCCACCTTGGTGAAAGAGGTTGTCAAGTACGGTGGCGATGTGTCGGGGTTATTGCCGGCGCCGGTGGCAAAAGCGGTAGAGACTAAGTACCACCACTAGAAGTTCGGGGTACTTTTATCTCGCTTGGCATCGCGGGCCCGCTTTTCTCGGGTGGTGCGATGCTGGGCGAAGGTTTGAACCCACCGTTTCGCGCCGTGACCGAGGGGGCCTTCGGCGGAAGACCATGCCCAGGTGCCATCGGAGAAGAGGAAAGCTGCTTCTCCGCTATGGGGGTCGAGCACATAGAAGGCGCGGGTGTCGGTCTTGATGTTGTGGTGGTGGGTGCAGAGGCATGCGAGGTTATCGACATGCGTGGGCCCGCCATCGGCGTGGTTGATGCGGTGGTCCTTTTGGGTGTGGAGGGCGTTGATGGTGCAGCCCGGCCAACGGCAGGTGCCATCGCGGCCATTGAGGTAGACGCGTTGGGATTCGGACGCTGAGTAGGCCGGGTTATTTTCCTGTTTGACTTCGTCGAGGTCGCGAACCTTGGTGACGCGCTTGAGGAGCTTTTCGGCGGTGTCGTCGTCGAGCCAGCCGACGGGGTGGCAGAAGACGGGGGCGTTATCAACGTCCTTGGCGCGGTAGAGGTTGAGGACCACGGTCGGAGGAGTGTCGCCGTGCACGAGGCCGAGGAGGGCTTCGGCGTGGGTGGTACCGGTCTTTTCGGCGTGCTTGGCGACCACGGATTGAATTTCGTGGGCTTGCTCGCCGTTCATATTGAGACTGAAGTTGGCGGAACCATCGGGGTGGTTGCGCACAGTGACGGAATCGCTGAGTTCGGGAGGTGGGGTTGGGCTGATCTCCGGATCAAGCATAGCGATGATGTTGTGGATGTGCCGCTTGATTCTTTCCGCGGAAGGAAGGACCTGGTTGGGGCGGGTGGGGGTGAGGAACTCGGTGAGGCGTTGATCGACCTCGGGGATGAGTTTCTCGTCGGTGCCCACCAGCGCTAGATCGATGGCGATCAGGCGGGGGAGGTCCAGGAGATTGTGCTCGTTATTGTGCGCGTCGAGGGTGGGGAGGCTGTTTAGGCGTGCGACTGCGTTGAGGTTGGAGACGATAACGCCGCGGGAGAGTCCGGTATCGGAACTCAAACTCCGGATTTCCAGGTCGCGGTCTTGCTCTTCCCTAAGCTGCAGCCCCCGCCAGAAACCTAGCGTGGCTCGCACCAGATCTCGGAAAGCGCGTGCTCTAGGAGAGTCTGTGGAGACGGTGAAATAATTGCTCATGCCGCGAACCCTAGGGGTGGGGTTCGTGGGGCGCTAGGGCGGTGGCGGGGGCCTGTGGATAACTTTTAGAGGAGGCTGGAGAGGAAATCCTTAGTGCGCTGGTGGGAGGGGTTATCGAGAATTTCGGGGGTTCCTTTTTCCACAACCACTCCACCGTCCATAAAGATGACTTGATCTGCGACTTCGCGGGCGAAACCGATTTCGTGGGTGACGACGAGCATGGTCATACCCTGCTCGGCGAGATTGCGCATGACGCGGAGGACTTCGCCGACGAGCTCGGGATCGAGGGCGGAGGTGGGCTCGTCGAAGAGCATGAGCTTGGGTTTCATGGCAACGGCGCGGGCGATGGCGACGCGTTGTTGCTGGCCACCGGATAGTTGCATGGGGTAGGCGTCGGCTTTGTGGGCGAGGCCGACCTGCTCGAGGAGCTCCATGGCGGTGGATTTGGCTTCCTCGAGGGAGATGCCTTTGACGTGGACGGGGGCTTCAATGATGTTTTCCAGCACGGTGCGGTGCGGGAAAAGATTGAATTGTTGGAAAACCATGCCGATGTCGGCGCGTTGGCGGGCGGCATCCTTGGCGGAGATTTCGTAGAGGACACCGTCGCGTTCGCGGTAGCCGATGAGTTCGCCATCGACGTAGAGGCGGCCGGCGTTGACCTTTTCCAGGTGGTTGACGCAGCGGAGGAAGGTGGATTTGCCGGAGCCGGAGGGCCCGATGAGGCAGGTGACGGTGCCGGCGGGGACCTCCATGTCGATGCCTTTGAGGACCTGGAGTTGCCCGAAGTTTTTGCACACCTGGCGGGCGTCAATCATGAGAGTCATTATTTACCTTCCGGAACAATAGCGACGTTGCCGGGGAGGGATCCTTCGGCATCCGCCAGGGCGGCGAGTTGGCGGGCGGTGAGGTTCTTGGTGGCGCCCTTCTCATAGAACTTTTCGAGGTAGTGCTGGCCGACCATCAAGATGGAGGTGATGGCGAGATACCAGGTGGCGGCGACCAAGAGAAGGGGGACGGGTTCGAAAAGCGCGTTGGCGATATCGATGGAGCGGCCATAAAGCTCCATGGAATAAGGGACGGCCACGACCAGCGAGGTGGTTTTGAGCAGCGAGATGAACTCATTGCCGGTGGGTGGGATGATGATGCGCATGGCTTGGGGGAGGATAGTGCGGCGCATGGTCAGCCACCAATTCATGCCCAAGGCCTTGGAGGCTTCCATCTGGCCCTCGGGGACGGCCTGGATGCCGGAGCGCACGATTTCGGCCATGTAGGCGCCTTCATTAAGACCTAGGCCCAGGACCGCGAGGAAGAAGGTATTGGAGAGCACGCCCTCGAGGGAAACTTCAGTGAAACCAAGGTTGATGCTCTTATAGATCCAGCCGACCAGGCCCCAGAAAACGAGCTGCACATAGACCGGAGTGCCACGGAAAATCCAGAGGAACACCCAGGAAACACCGCGCAAGATGGGGTTGGGGGACATCCGCATGATCGCAAGGACGCAACCGAGGACGACACCGATAATCATGGCGAGCACCGTGATGGCGATGGTGTGGACCGCGGCCATGGCGATGCGGGTGTCGAAGAGATAGGCCCGGTAAGTGGCCCAGCCATAATCGCGGCCGAGGGCGTCAATGACGAATAAGACAGCGAGGGCGAGAATAATGGCGGCCGCGACCCAGCGCCCGGGGTGGCGGAGGGGTTTGGCTTGGATGGGGGCAGGTTGGGTCATTTGATGGCCTCTTCGTTGATCAGGGCGTGCTCAAGGTAGCCCTCATGGATATTCCATTGGCCGAGGATGCGTGCATAATCCCCGGTGTCAATCAGGTGTTGGAGAGCAGCGGCCAGCGCGGGGCCGAGCTCAGAATCTTTGGGGACCGGCCAGCCATAGGGGGCTGCTTGGAACATTTCGCCGGTGAGCTCCATCTTGCCGCCGGATCGTTCCACCGCCCAGGCGGTAATCGGGGAGTCCGCGGAGAACGCATCGGCGCGGCCAAGCACGAGGGCAGTGGCGGCGGTATCGGAGGTGTCATAGGCGAGCACCTTGATGGGGGCTTTACCTTGGGCTTCGCACTCTTCCGACTTCGGGCGCACATCTTCGGTGTCGGAAACGGTGGTGCGTTGGACTGCGACGGTGAGGCCGCAGGCATTATCGGGGTCTACATTGGAACCGGGTTGTTGGGCCCATTGGACACCGGCGTAGAGGAAATCGACGAAGTCGTAGTTCTTGCGACGCTCATCGGTGTCAGTGAAACCCGAAGCACCGGCGTCGAGGGACCCGGAGGTGACGGCCGGGAGGATCATGGAGAAATCCTGTTGGACGGGTTGGGATTCCAGGCCCATGACGGCGGCAGCCGCGTGGATGAGGTCGAGTTCCAGGCCGATGATATTGCCGGCAGAATTCTTGAATTCGAAGGGGGCAAAGGGTGGGTTGGTGCCGACTGTGAGAGTGCCGCGAGCTGCGATATCCGCGGGCACCATGGCGGCGATCTCCGGAACTACGTCCGGGGTGATCTGCGACCAGCCTTCTGGGGTGCCTTGCTCTTCATTGGTGACGCAGGCGCTACAGAGCCCAAGGAGGAGCAACGCACTAGCAGCGCGTATGAATGACATAAACGGGCATTTTAACGTGTGCGGGTAAGCGCACTGACCACGACCACGCCTAAAAGGAGCATGGCGACACTAGCGACGCTGAACTCTGGCCAGAGAACGCGCAGCGAACCCAGCATGAGGCCGGCCATGATCCACAAGGTGAGGTCGCGATGATGCTCTAAGGCCCAGTTCAAACCGCGGACGAAGAAGACAATGCCTAAGAGTGCACCAGCGGCGAAAACACCGAGGGTGGTGAAGTTGTGATTCGCTACCGCGCCGATCACTGGCTCGTACAGACCAAGGGCTAAGAGGATGAAACTGCCGGACACCCCGGGTAAAACCAATGCGCAGATGGCGACCATGGCTGCGAAGAAGATGGTGAGATGCGAAGGGGTGAGTTGAGCTGAAGCACCGACCGAGAAGAAGGTGAGGGCCGCGGCGATTAACCCCGGGATAATATGCGGGCGCTCCGCCATGGTGATGGGGACGCGAAGGGATGCGGCGACCATGCCGAAGAAGAGGGCATTGGCGAGCTGTGGGTACTCCACCACGAAGAAGTGCAGTGGCTTGGAGAGTAAGAAGACCGCTCCCAGCATGCCGATGGCGACGCTTAGGAGGAAGCGCCAATCAACTTTTTTGGGGGAGCGGAGGAGGAGATCGCCTTGAGCGAGGGCTTTTTCATAAATGCCGAGGATTAAGGCAATGGTGCCCCCGGATACTCCGGGCACCAGCTCAGCTGCGCCGATAGCAGCGCCGCGGGCAATATCTGCGACTCTCATCGTTTCCTTTGGGGGTCTTGGTGCCCCAGGTGAGACTCGAACTCACACTGGACGGGTTTTGAATCCGTTGCCTCTGCCAATTGGGCTACTGGGGCTTACCGAGAAAGGAGTGTAGCGCACTTACTTCAAAAATCACCACTCGCTATGCTCAAGGGCGTGAAGAAATCTGAAACGCTGCTGCTCATTGATGGACACTCGATGGCTTTCCGAGCTTTCTACGCTCTGCCAAAAGAGAATTTTTCGACCACGGGAGGTCAGCACACCAACGCGGTGTACGGCTTCTTATCGATGCTCTCGAATATCGTGAAGGAAATCGAGCCGACGCATATGGCGGTAGCTTTCGATGTGGGGCGCAAGACCTTCCGCACCGATATGTTCCCCGAATACAAGGCGCAACGCGATGCGACCCCGGAGGAATTCAAGGGACAGGTGCCCTTAATTAAGGAGATGCTTCAAGCACTCGGCATTCAAACCTTGGAGAAGGAGGATTATGAAGCCGATGACATTATTGCGACCTTGGTGACCAAGGCACGGGGCACCTATGACATCAAGGTGGTTACCGGTGACCGCGATTATTTCCAATTAGTGGATAAGGACACCACGGTGCTCTTCCCGAAGCAGGGCGTGTCGAAGCTTGAGCACTTCACGCCAGAAGCGGTGAAGGAAAAGTATGGGCTAACTCCGGCGCAGTACCCGGACTATGCCGCATTACGCGGTGACCCTTCGGATAACTTGCCTTCCATTCCGCGGGTGGGTCAAAAAACCGCCGAAAAGTGGATCGTGAAATACGGTTCGCTAGAGGGCTTGATTGAGCATGCCGATGAGATCACCGGCCAAGCTGGAGAGAATCTGCGGGAGCGCATTGACCAGGTGTTGATGAACCGTGACCTGACGGCCATGGTGACGGACCTGCAGTTTGGGCTGGAGGATGTTCACCGCGAGGAACCGGATGTTGATGAGGTTTCCGCGAAATTCGATCAGCTGCAATTCGGCGATACCCTTCGGCAGCGAGTGCTGGCGAGCTTCGGGGTGAAAGTAGAGCCCAAACCAGCAGTGGATGTGGCGGTGAAGAATATTGGTATCGATTGGTTGGAGAAATACGGCCAAGAAGGTACGGCACTGGCCCTTAAAGAGCAGGAAGTGGCGCTGGTAGCGGGGCAGGTGGCCACCACCTTCAAGCTTGATGAGCTGGAGCCAGAAGAAGATAAGGCCTTTTCTGCTTGGTTGGCAAAGGCACCTAAGTATGTGCATGGCGCGAAGGCTCTATGGCATGAGTTCCGGGAGTTAGGTTATGAACTCGGTGGGGTGGTGCATGACACCGAGTTGGCCGCATATCTACTGCGCCCAGGGCAACGTGCCTATGGTTTGGCTGATGTATTCCAACGCCATATGCAACGCCAGCTGGCGGAGAACTTGGTGGAGGAAGCCGCAGCGATTGCCGAACTAGTCCCGGAGCTGGTGACGCAGCTTCAAGATATTGAAGCCTACGAGCTTTACTCTGACCTAGAGTTGCCGCTGGCCTTTATTCTTGCGCGGATGGAGGCCGCCGGTATTGCGGTGGATTTGGAGAAGCTCACCACCTTGCGGGATTCCTTTGCTGAAAAATCTGAGGCGGAGGTGAGTGCGGCACGCGAACAAGCCGGTGATCCGAAGCTGAACCTGGCGAGCCCGAAGCAATTGCAGGTGGTCCTCTTTGAGACCTTGGGATTGCCGAAGACGAAGAAGACGAAGACGGGGTATTCCACGGCTGCGAAGGAAATTGAGCAGCTGGCGGTGAATAATCCACATCCCTTCCTTGACCACCTGTTGGCTTATCGGGAATACCAAAAGATGAAGACCACCCTTGATGGTTTGGTGAAGGCAGGGGAGTCCGGGCGGATCCACACCACCTTCAATCAAACGGTGGCGTCCACTGGCCGTCTCAGCTCCACGGAACCGAATATGCAGAATATTCCGGTGCGTACTGTGACCGGCCGTGATATTCGCTCCGCCTTTATTGTCTCCGAAGGCTATGAATGCCTATTGACGGCGGACTACTCGCAGATTGAAATGCGTGTGATGGCGCACCTTTCCCAGGACCCCGGGTTGATTGAGGCCTATATCGCTGGCGAGGACCTCCACAACTATGTGGGTTCGAAGGTCTTCGATGTGCCGATCGATGGCGTGACCCCAGAGCTGCGGCGTCGCGTAAAGGCCATGTCCTATGGCCTGGTGTATGGCCTTTCTGCTTATGGTCTGGCGCAACAGCTCTCCATCGCACCAGCCGAAGCGAAGAAGATTATGGAGTCCTATTTCGAGCGCTTCGGTGGAGTACAGCGTTATCTCGCGGAGGTAGTGGAGCAGGCCCGCAAACTGGGGTATACCGAAACGCTCTTTGGGCGTCGGCGTTATCTGCCGGAGCTGAACTCCACCAACCGTGTGGCCCGTGAAAATGCTGAGCGTGCAGCCTTGAATGCGCCGATCCAAGGTACTGCTGCAGACATTATTAAGGTGGCCATGATCCGGGTGGATCGCTGCTTGAAGGGGAAGAAGTCTCGCGTGCTCCTCCAAGTCCACGATGAATTAGTGGTGGAAGTGGCCCCGGGTGAGCTCGACGAAGTGAAGGCCTTGATTGAACGCGAGATGGATGCCGCCATTGAGCTTTCAGTGCCGCTGGAGGTTTCTGCTGGGGTTGGCAAGAACTGGGACGAGGCCGCGCACTAGGAGGCCACGAAAATCGCCGTGCCCGGGAAAATTTTGCCGCGCTTGGGGGACCACTGTCCCCAAGTGTCGTGCAGATCCTCCGGCCACTCCGGCTCGATAACATCCTCGAGACGGAAACCCGCGGAGACTAAACCACGCACGTGGTCTCCGATGGTGTGCTGAAACTCAGCATAAGTAGTGCCTTCTATATAGGCATGCTCAAAATAAGGGATGCAGGCTTCCAGGCATTCTGGATCATCCGGGAAGATCCACCGCATGGGGTGGGTGACGGAGTAAATGAATTTCCCGCGGGTCACGCGACGAACCTCAGCGAAGAGGCTCGGGAGATCTTCGACGAAGGGGATCGCCCCGAAAACCGAGAAGGTGGTGTCAAAAGCTTGATCCCGGAAGGGGAGTGATAAGGCATCACCGTGGACCCGCGGGATGTCGGCGCGGCGGAGCATTTCCATCGAAATATCGATACCGATGACTTCTCCACCTTGATTGCGCACCCAACCCCCGCAGGGAGCTGAACCGCAGCCGAGTTCTAGGTAGCGCCCATTGATCTCCCCAAGTAGTTGAAGTTCCTGTTCAGTGAGCATTTCTGGGGACCAATGAAAGCCCTCTAAATAGCGGGCATGTTCACGGTGATAGCGTTCGGCATCGATATCCCACCAGTATTGGTTAGCGGCGGAGTGTGGGTTCAAGTGAAAACCTTTCCGAAGGAGCTTGCCTGGGAATAAGGGGGGTGGTAGCGTGAGCAAAGCGTATCTGTGCTGGTGGGCTCTGATGGTCAATGCAGGAGGGCCAACAGTTAAGCTACCAGCGGGATCGGCCCGGAAGAGACGGGATTACCCGAGAATGACACGCACAACAACCTTCCACATCTCCTGCTTCGGAGCACCAGAATATATGCCCACCAACAATACCCCTCAGGTAGCCGTCAACGATATCGGCTCCGCTGAGGATTTCCTCGCAGCCGTCGACGCCACCATCAAGTATTTCAACGATGGTGACATCGTCGAAGGCACCGTCGTGAAAGTCGATCACGACGAAGTTTTGCTCGACATTGGATATAAGACCGAGGGCGTTATCCCCTCGCGCGAACTGTCCATCAAGCACGACGTTGACCCTGACGAAGTCGTCAAGGTCGGCGATCAGATCGACGCACTGGTCCTCACCAAGGAGGATAAAGAAGGTCGTCTGCTGCTGTCCAAGAAGCGTGCCCAGTACGAGCGTGCCTGGGGTGCTATCGAGGAACTGCAGGAGAAGGACGAGCCGGTTACCGGTACCGTCATCGAGGTCGTCAAGGGCGGCCTGATCCTGGACATCGGCCTGCGTGGCTTCCTCCCCGCCTCCCTGGTGGAGATGCGTCGCGTCCGCGACCTGGAGCCGTACATCGGCCAGGAACTTGAAGCCAAGATCATCGAGCTGGACAAGCACCGCAACAATGTTGTGCTCTCCCGCCGAGCATGGCTTGAGCAGACCCAGTCTGAGGTCCGCTCCGACTTCCTGCACCAGCTGCAGAAGGGCCAGGTCCGCAAGGGCGTTGTGTCCTCTATCGTTAACTTCGGCGCCTTCGTTGATCTCGGCGGTGTTGACGGCCTGGTGCACGTTTCCGAGCTGTCCTGGAAGCACATCGATCACCCCTCTGAGGTTGTCACCGTGGGCGATGAGGTCACCGTCGAGGTTCTCGACGTCGATCTCGACCGCGAGCGCGTGTCCCTCTCCCTGAAGGCCACCCAGGAAGATCCGTGGCGCGTCTTTGCCCGCACCCACGCTGTTGGCCAGATTGTGCCCGGCAAGGTCACCAAGCTCGTTCCCTTCGGCGCCTTCGTGCGTGTCGAAGAGGGCATCGAAGGCCTGGTGCACATCTCCGAGCTGGCTCAGCGCCACGTGGATGTCCCGGACCAGGTCGTTGTCGCTGGCGACGAAGTTATGGTCAAGGTCATCGACATCGACCTCGAGCGTCGTCGTATCTCCCTGTCTCTGAAGCAGGCTGACGAGGACTACACCGAGGAGTTCGACCCCTCGAAGTACGGCATGGCCGACTCCTACGACGAGCAGGGCAACTACATCTTCCCCGAAGGCTTCGACCCCGAGACCAACGAATGGCTCGAAGGCTACGAGGAGCAGCGTCAGAGCTGGGAGGCTCGCTACGCCGAATCCGAGCGTCGCTTCCAGCTCCACACCGCTCAGATCGAGCGTCACCGTGCCGCCGCTGCCGAGGCCGCCGAAGAACCCGCCAACTACACCTCCGATTCTGAAGAGGACGCAGCTCCGGTGTCCACCGAAGAATCCGTGTCGGGTTCCCTGGCTTCCGATGAGCAGCTCGCTGCTCTGCGCGAGAAGCTCGCTGGCAACTAAAAGCCACCTTTAAAATGCTCCCTTCGGGGAGCATTTTTTGGTTTCGGATGTCCGAATCTGTGTTATTGTAAGGCCACCTTAGGGAAATGTAACACTAAACATGTCTGTTTGGGGCTGTGAAAGTGTGGGTTTAGGCCTAGTATTGGGGACAACGTGCGCGTTCGCACAATACGAGGACTCTTCGGAGTCGTTGCAGAAAGGTTTCCCTCTATGGCGTCTATAACCAAGACGACCGCACAGCACATTGTGGACTGTCTCGGTGGCCGTGAGAACATCGATCAGATGACTCACTGTGCCACCCGCCTCCGCTTCCAGCTGGTGGACCAATCCAAGGTTGATCAAGCAGCCCTGGATGCTGACCCCAAGGTGCTCGGTGTCGTCCCTCAGGGCAGCACCGGCATGCAGGTTGTTATGGGTGGTTCGGTCGCGAACTATTACCAGGACATCCTCAACCTTCCGGAAATGGCCGGCTTCGGCGATGCCGAGAAGAAATCCGGTGGCAAGGACTACGGCGGTGTCCGCGGCAAGTACTCCGCGGTGGACTATTGCTTCGAGGTGCTGTCCGACACCTTCCGCCCCATTCTTTGGGCCCTGCTGGGCGCATCGCTGATCATCACCCTGTTGGTGCTCTTCGATACCTTCGGCATCCAGGACTTCCGAGCGGAAGAACAACCCCCCACCTTCCAATTCATGCACGCCATGTGGCGCAGTGTGTTCTACTTCCTGCCGATCATGGTGGGTGCAACCGCTGCCCGTAAGCTCGGCGCGAATGAATGGGTGGGCGCCGCTATCCCGGCAGCCCTGCTGACCCCAGAGTTCTTGGCTTT
The DNA here is from genome assembly GCF_900113445.1 of Corynebacterium spheniscorum. Lineage (GTDB taxonomy): Bacteria > Actinomycetota > Actinomycetes > Mycobacteriales > Mycobacteriaceae > Corynebacterium > Corynebacterium spheniscorum. The sequence goes on along the minus strand of NZ_FOPJ01000005.1, from coordinate 36,512 downwards.
GGGTGAACAAGGCGACAAGGTGATGGTCTTCGGTCTGCCGATGATCATCAACGGCTATGCCGGCCAGGTCTTCCCGCCGCTGATCGCCGCTGTTGGTCTCTTCTGGGTCGAAAAGGGCCTGAAGAAGATCATCCCCGAATCCGTCCAGATGGTGTTCGTACCCTTCATCTCCCTCTTAGTGATGATCCCGGCTACCGCCTTCTTGCTCGGTCCCTTCGGTATCGGCGTGGGCAATGGTATCTCCACCCTGCTGGATACGGTGAATAACTTCTCGCCCTTCATCCTCTCCATCCTGGTTCCGCTGCTGTACCCCTTCTTGGTGCCGCTGGGTCTGCACTGGCCCTTGAACGCCATCATGATCCAGAACATCTCCACCCTCGGCTACGACTTCATTCAGGGCCCCATGGGTACCTGGAACTTCGCCTGCTTCGGTCTGGTCACCGGCGTCATGATCCTTTCCATCAAGGAAAAGAACAAGGCCATGCGCCAGGTCTCCCTGGGCGGTATGCTCGCCGGCCTGCTGGGCGGTATTTCCGAGCCCTCCCTCTACGGCGTTCTGCTCCGCTTCAAGAAGACCTACTTCCGCCTGATCCCGGGCTGCTTGGTCGGCGGCATCCTCGCCGGCATGTTCAAGATCAAGGCCTATGCCTTCGTCTTCACCTCCCTGCTGACCATCCCCGCCATGGACCCGATTCCGGGCTACGCCATCTCCATTGGCGCTGCCTTCCTGACCTCCATGCTGCTGGTGCTCTTCTTCGACTACCGCTCGAAGGAAGAGAAGGCTGAAGTTCTGGCCAGCCTCGCCGCTGAGAACGGTGCTGCTGAAGCACCTGTCGTCGAAGAAGCTGCTCCCGCCCCGAAGCCGGCCCTGGTTTCGGGTGCTGTGACCACCATCGGCGCTCCGCTCGCCGGCCGTGTGGTTCCGCTTTCTGAGGTTCCGGACCCCATCTTCGCTGGCGCTAAGCTCGGCAAGGGTGTGGCCATCGAACCCACCGGCGACACCGTTTATGCCCCGGCTGATGCCACTGTTCTCACCGTACAGAAGTCCGGCCACGCTGTTGGCCTGCGCTTGGACAATGGTGTGGAGCTGCTGGTGCACGTTGGCCTGGACACCGTCCAGATGAACGCCGAAGGCTTCGAGGTTCACGTTGAACGCCGCCAGCATGTTGCCAAGGGTGACAAGCTGATCAGCTTCAACACTGACCTGATCCGCGAGCGCGGCTATAACCCGATCACCCCCGTGGTGGTCACCAATACCGCGAAGTTCGCTGATGTTGTCGCTACCACTGGCGGCACTGTCGCCGAGCAAGGCGATATCATCACTGTTAGCGCACAGGACTAATCCCGCACTACAGTCAAGACCATGCGCTTAATTGGTCTGACTGGTGGAATTGGATCCGGTAAGACCACGGTTGCCCGCATGTTGGGTGACCGTGGTTTTCACGTTATTGATGCCGACGCTATTGCCCGCGATATTGTCGCCCCAGGTTCGCCTGCTTTGCAGGAGCTTTCCGAGATCTTCGGGAGCGGTATCCTGCTGCCTGACGGTTCGCTCAACCGCGGTGAACTCGCCGCCCGCGCGTTTATCGACAAAGAACATACTGAGCTCTTAAACTCCATCACGCATCCGCGTATCCACGAGGAAACCCAAAAACGCATCGCAGCAGCACCAGGCGATGTTGTCTACGATATGCCGCTACTTGTAGATAATGACCTCCACCACGACATGGACTTAGTCATTGTGGTGGATGTGGACCCAGAAACCAGGGTGAAAAGGTTAGCCGGCCGCGGCATCGGGGAAGAAGATGCTCGCCGCCGCATCGCTGCCCAAATCCCTGATGAGGTACGCCGCGCAGCTGCGGACATCATTATCGATAACAATGGTGCCCCCGAGGATCTCATCCCCCAAGTAGAAGCAGCCGTCGCCAAAATCAATGAGCTACCGTGATCCTTTCCTAGCGATCTGCCTAGGACTAAGCTTCCTGGGCATTTGGATCACCGGGGTGTACTCTCGTTGGGTTGCGCTCGGCTGGCCGATTGCCCTAAGCGGGGTAGTGCTGGTGGTACTTGGTGTGCTGGCGCTTCGGGAGCCCGCCCATCAGGGCAGCGGCTGGGGCCTGCTCGTGCTGATTCTCATTATGTTGTTGGTTGCCCCTGGCCCGCTCATGCCCAGCGCACCCGCAGAAGCTCCCCACACGCACGCGCGTTTGAGCTTCCCACCGATTGACCCTGACCAAGAGATGACGGTAGAGGAATTCCGTAACCGCTTTTATTTTGGTGACCGCGAAGAATTCGCCGGCGCTGAGGTCACCATGATTGGTGTGTCCTCCGAAGGCTACCTGCATCGCCTCAAGATTGTGTGCTGCGCGGCGGACGCCGTGACCTATTCCATTCGGGTGAACACTGAACTACCTGATGGCTGGGTGAAAGTCACCGGCATCCTCGGTGAAGAAACTGATCCACCCACCCTCAATATCCACAGCTACCAGCAGATCCCGGAGCCAGCAAGACCCTATCTATGAACCCTCGCGTCCTCCCCGCCATCGCTTTGGTTCTCATCGGCGGGGCTACCTTAAATCTCGGACTTTTCGGCGCACCTTTGCATACGCGCTCGGAATTCTTCACCACCTGGATGGCCCTGGTGGTCCAAGCACTTCCATTCCTCCTGCTGGGCACCGTGCTTTCGGCCATTGTTTCGCAGATCAAGCTGGACCTGAGCCGAATCCGTTGGGTGCCACTGGGTGCGGCGGCTGGCTTCTTTCTACCCACCTGCGAATGCGCTGCAGTACCGCTGACCCGCTCACTCATTAATCGTGGCCTGAAACCGGCGGTCGGCTATGCCTTCATGCTCGCCGCCCCTGCCATTAACCCCGTGGTTTTGGTTGCTACTGCCGTTGCCTTCGATGCCCGCATGGTTGCCGCACGCTTCATCGCCAGCTTTTTAGCCGCCATCATTATTGCTTGGCTATGGCACCCACCGATCCCGGCCACTAAGGTGCACCACCACGGTTCCTTTTCGGCCACCGTGATCCACGACTTTGTCGATGCCGCCAGCATTTTGGTGTGGGGTGCCGCAGTCGCAGCCTTCGTGAAGCTTTTCGCCGGGGTAGGAGGGGACTACTCCTTCTTCCTCATGGGCGCACTGGCCTTTGTTATGAGCATGTGCTCAGAGGCGGATGCTTTCGTCGCAGCCTCCTTCCACGTGCCGCCCAGTGCTCAGCTGGCTTTCTTGGTGGTGGGCCCCATGGTTGACCTCAAACTCATGGCCTTGCATGCCGCGATTTTCGGCAAGCGTTTCGCCTTAAGGTTCGCCCCATTGGTATTCCTGGTCACCATGGTGATGAGCGCTGTGGTAGGTGCGCTGCTCCTTAACTAAGCTGGCCTATATGGCTTTTGCAGCGGAACAACCAGTCCTTTCTCACTCCGAGTTTCGTCCCGTGGGCGAAGTGGAACGCAAAAGCGGTGAGTTCGAAGTCATCTCGGATTATGAACCCGCAGGTGACCAGCCCACTGCCATCCGGGAGCTGGATGAACGCTTATCACGCGGGGAAAGGGATGTGGTGCTACTCGGTGCCACTGGTACCGGTAAGTCCGCCACCGCGGCGTGGTTGATTGAGAAGCAACAGCGCCCCACCTTGGTGATGGCCCCGAATAAAACCTTGGCCGCGCAGCTCGCTAATGAGTTACGCCAACTCTTGCCCAATAACGCGGTGGAGTACTTCGTTAGTTATTACGACTATTACCAACCCGAAGCCTATATCGCGCAAACCGATACTTATATTGAAAAGGACTCCTCCATTAATGAGGATGTGGAGCGCCTGAGGCACTCCGCCACCTCAGCGTTGCTCTCTCGCCGCGACGTGGTGGTGGTTAGCTCCGTGTCTTGTATCTATGGCCTGGGCACCCCGCAGTCTTATTTGGATCGCTCCGTTGTGTTGCGGGTCGGCGAGGAAGTGGAGCGCGATCGTTTCCTCCGCCTGCTGGTGGATATCCAATATGACCGCAATGACATGGCTTTTACCCGCGGCGCTTTCCGCGTTAAGGGCGATACCGTGGACATTATCCCGGCCTATGAGGAACTTGCGGTGCGCGTGGAATTCTTCGGCGATGAGGTGGACTCCCTCTACTACATTCACCCACTGACCGGCGATGTGATCCGCGAGGTCGATGAGCTGAGGATCTTCCCCGCAACGCACTATGTTGCCGGCCCGGAGCGCATGGAAAAAGCGGTTGCCGCCATTAAGGAAGAACTCGCTGACCGCCTCGCATCCCTAGAAAACCGCGGGAAACTCCTGGAAGCCCAGCGCCTTCGGATGCGCACCGAATATGACCTGGAGATGATCCAGCAGGTCGGCTTCTGCTCCGGGATTGAGAACTACTCTCGCCATATTGATGGCCGCGAAGCAGGTTCCGCACCGGCGACCTTGATTGACTATTTCCCCGAAGACTTCCTGCTGATTATTGACGAATCCCACGTCACCGTCCCACAGATAGGCGGCATGTACGAAGGCGATATGTCGCGAAAGCGCAACCTCGTAGAGTTCGGCTTCCGCTTACCCTCCGCGTTGGATAACCGACCCCTGACGTGGGAAGAATTCGAAGACCGCGTCGGTCAAACCGTCTATATGTCCGCCACCCCCGGGGACTATGAGATGGCTGCCGCTGGCGGCGAATACGTGGAACAGGTCATTCGCCCCACTGGGCTATTAGACCCCAAGATTGATGTGCGCCCCACCAAGGGGCAAATCGATGATCTCATTGAGGAGATTCGCCAACGCACGAAGAAGAATGAGCGCGTCTTGGTCACCACCTTGACCAAGAAGATGGCCGAGGATCTCACCGACTACCTGCTAGAAAATGGCGTGAAGGTGCGCTACCTGCACTCCGATATCGACACCCTGCAGCGCGTGGAGCTACTGCGTCAGCTCCGCCTTGGTGAGTTCGATGTGTTGGTGGGCATTAACCTGCTGCGTGAGGGCCTGGATTTGCCGGAGGTGTCCTTGGTGGCGATCCTTGATGCGGATAAGGAAGGCTTCCTGCGTAGTGAACGTTCCTTAATCCAGACAATTGGTCGTGCTGCCCGTAACGTTTCTGGCGAAGTCATAATGTATGCCGATAAAGTCACGGATTCCATGCAATTCGCTTTGGATGAAACCGAACGCCGCCGCGCGAAGCAAATTGCCTATAACAAAGAACATGGGGTGGATCCCCAGCCCTTGCGCAAGAAAATCGCCGATATTCTGGATCAGGTTTATGAGAATAATGGTGAGGGCCGCGGTGGGGAAGAGGTCGTGGCAGCAGGCTTGGGCGACACCAAGGATATGCCCGTTGAGCAGGTCCAAAAGCTCATTGATGATCTTACGGAGCAGATGCGGGCAGCCGCGAAGGAGCTGAAGTTCGAGCTCGCTGGCCGGCTGCGCGATGAGATTATGGACCTCAAAAAGGAATTCCGAGGAATGAAAGAAGCTGGCCTATAAAGTGACGGCCACCACGAGTTTATGAATCTCTTGTGACCGTCACTATTCTTTCTATTCCTGCAATTATCGGTTTATACTCGGGTGCCAGCATTAAGCTACTTGTAGAAAAGAGATGAATACTCTCATGGCCAAATATTCCATGGTCGTGGTAGGTACCGATGGTTCCTTGTCCTCTCTATCCGCGGTGCGCACAGCTGCTGAACTCGCCGCCACCTATGGGGCGGATCTGGGGATCGTCTGCGCCTATTTCCAATCCTCTGGTTCCGTGCTCAGCTCCCCGAAGGCGGAGCATTCGGCCTTCCCGGTGGTCAGTGAGGATACTGCTCGCGAATACCTCGATGAGGCCCGCGGGGTCGCCATCGATGAGGGTTTAGATGACGAGAAGATTGCGCTTTACCCCCGATCGGGTAGCCCAATTGAGGTGTTGGTGGATGCACTACAAGAAACTAATGCTGACCTCTTAGTGGTGGGTAATCGGGGCGTACACTCATTAAGCGGTCGGGTCTTTGGCAATGTCCCCAGTGGGGTGCTGCGCAAAGCCTCGGTGGACGTCATGATCGTTCACACTGATAATGCCCCTCGCTAAAGCCCAAGCGTTGTTACACTGGGACGCGGATAAACCAACTTTTGCTCACCGTGGAAGGTGCTCATGAACGACAACTACAACACGATCGTCGTCGGAACCGACGGCTCAAAGTCTTCAATGCTTGCCGTTGAGCGTGCTGCCCGCATGGCAGCTGCTTTTGATGCCAAGCTCATCATTGGCTGCGCTTATTATGAGAGCAAGGAAGAAGCCTCCACCACGCTTCGCCAGGACTCTGTCACCATCCTTGGCGATGACACCGCACAGAAGAACCTGGCAGCCGCATCTGATCACGCCCGCCAATTCGGCGATATTAAGGTCGAAACCGCGATTCGCCCCGGCACCCCGGTCTCTGCTCTGATGGACATCGTTAATGACACCAAAGCCGACCTCCTGGTCGTCGGTAACCGCGGCATTAACTCCTTAACTGGCCGCCTGCTCGGCTCCGTGCCGGCCGATGTCGCCCGCCAATCCGACTGCGACGTCATGATCGTTCACACCGTGAACTAATCATTCCTCCAATGCGGCGTGCTCCGGTACGCCGCATTTTTCTGTGCACGGGTTTCGCCACGCCCACCCCACCGCAGCCGCCAAGAGCAGCAAAGACACCCCAGCCAAGTAGGGCTGCAGCGGCTGCCAAATCCCGAGCGCCCCAGAACTCCCCAACGCTAAGAGCACAACTTTGTTGCACACCGGGCATGCCACCGCAAAAAGCGCCAAGGAACTACCACCCATCACCGGCGCAATTTTTTCCTGATGCAAGGAGAAATACATTCCGGTCAGAACTGCTGTTGCCAGCAGCACCGGCAGCTCCCAGGGACGCACCGGCACATCGCGGCCGAACATGGGATTCGGAATAATATCCGTGGGAATGCCAATAATCAGCAGCGTTAAAAGGGCAGCGCCGAGTCCCCACCACGGTCGAATTGTTCTCATAGCTCCCCAATGATCGTTAAGGTCCTGGTGGCGCGGGTAATAGCCACATAGAGATCTTGTAATCCCTGCGGGGATGCCTCCACAATTGCCTGTGGATCATCCACAATCACATGGTCAAACTCCAGGCCTTTAATATCGAGAACATTATCCACATTAATGATCTTGACTAGCCTGCCATCATCGAATTCTGCAGCTACCTTCTCTGCATCAGTTCCTAAGGGCAGGTAACGCACGGGCTCGGTTGATCGAATTGCGGTAGCCGGAATGGTCTCCGGATCAATCTGCTTCACCAAGGAATTCGCAACCTCGGTAATTTCCACCGGGGTACGATAATTCACGGTCAAAGTATGGCGCTTAAAACGTTGAGCCACAAAAGGTTCCAAAGTTTCGGACCATGAATCCACTCCTGCCGGGGAACTGGTTTGGGCCGTATCGCCCACCAAAGTCATCCACCGATTCGGGCTTCGACGCATCACCATGCGCCACTCCATGGGGCTAAGTTCCTGCGCCTCATCAACGATAATGTGCCCATACGCCCAGGTGTGGTCTTCGCGGGCACGCTGCGCGGTGCTGCGCTGATCCCGAACTTCCTGGCGGCGCGCCAAGGTTTCGGCATCAATCACGTCATAAGCTTCTAGGATTTCCGCCTCAACCTCATCATCGGAATCGGTGCTGGCCGAACTACTCAAAATATCCAAAGCATCCTGGGCTTCTTCGACTTGAGCCCGCCACGCTTCTTCTTCTTTTCGGCGCAATTCTTCTGGGTCCGGAGCGCCAATTAAGGTCGCTAGTTCATCGAGTAATGCAGCATCACTTGGTGCCCAACCCTCGGCATCACGATATAAAGAGGATTGAGTTTCCTCATCATAATCCCCGGCAACCTCATTAATCAGATCTTCGGAAGCAAAGAATTCTGCTAGGACCTCCAGTGGCTCCAATTCCGGCCAAAAACGGTCCACTAATTCCTCGACCGCAGCTTCTTCAGCTAAGTCATCATGTAATTGGTCAATATCTGCCCGGGAAAGCAGATTGCCGCCAAGTGGGTCCGCCCCAATAATATCGGCCATTTGTAAAGCTAATTGCTCTAAGAATTGTTCCCGAAATAGCGGGCGGGCGGGGTTGTGCGGGCGCCTGGACCTCCTGGCTCGGGTTCGAGCACGCTTAACGAGATCGGCGTCCACCGTCAGGCTAATTCCTTCCACGGTGAGCTCGACCGGGGCTTGAGGCAACGCCTGGTGGTGCTTAACGAGAGTAGCGAGAATGGTTGCCATTTCTGCGGAGCCTTTAATCTCGCGCACTAGGTTGGATTCCTTCAAGGTAGGGCATACCCCAGGGTAAAGCTCACCGATAGTACTTAAGACCACACCTGTCTCCCCGAGCTCGGGAAGCACATGCGAAATATAGTCCAAGAAAGTTCGATTTGGACCGATAATCAACACACCGGTGGCAGCCAGTTGTTCTCGCCAGGTGTAGAGCAGCCATGCGGCGCGGTGCAAGGCGACGGCGGTTTTGCCGGTGCCCGGGCCGCCTTCGACGACCATGACCCTGCGGGTGTTATCGCGGATGACGGCGTCTTGTTCGCGCTGGATGGTTTCCACAATGGAGCTCATATGCCCAGTACGGGCGGCATCCAGGGCCTTGAGCAGCGCGGATTCCCCGGCGACACCGGCATCCGGGATGTTCTCATCCGGAAGTTGGCTTAAGTACTCATCATCTACGCCAACGACTTCGCGGCCTTTGGTGCGGATATGTCGGCGAAGCGTCACACCTTCGGGGCGGGCGGTGGTGGCCAAGTAGAAGGGGCGCGCCATGGGGGCTCGCCAATCCAGCAGCAGGCTGCGGTAGTTTTCTTCGCGCGCGGTCAACCCCATGCGCCCGATATAGCGGCGATCCATCCCGGGTTGGCCGGGGATGGGGTTATCGATATTTTCGGGTTTTTCCGCCACATCGACGCGCCCAAAGACCAATCCCAATTGCGCCAAGTTGAGGCGATCTAGTTTTTCATTAAGGGAGTGGTATTCGGTTTCGCGCTGGACCAGGGCTTCGGCATCCGGGTTGGCGGGGTCTTGGTTGAGCATGACCTCACGCAGCCTTTGGTTGGCACTATCCACGGCATCATCGAGGCGGGCGAAAAGCATATCCACATAGCTTTGTTCTTCGGTGATGCGTGGGTCCATGGTGAAAAGCGCGCTCCTTAGAAATCGAAAGATTAATTTTAGCGTGAGGAAGCGGAAACCCCGCTTCGGAAGAAGCGGGGCGTTCAGAGAGAAAGGCTTAAGGCTTTAGAAATCGAATTTCTTGCTGAGTTTCTTCTGAGCCTTCGCGATGGACTTATCGGCGGTCTTCTGCAGCTTCGCAGCCTTCTTCTTCGCCTTCTTAGCGCGGCGACCGGTCTGCTTCTCAGCATCCTTCAGGGCCTCATCGGCGCGATCCTGTGCCTTGGATGCTGCCTTGACCACGGACTTCTTGGCGGCTTCGGCATTATCCTGGGCGGCGGAAAGCCAGTCGTCCTTATTGTCGGCAACATAGTCCACGGCATCGGAGACCTTGGAGCTGACTACTGCGGCGCCGGTTTGGGCGGCGTCGATCCAATCGTCCTTATTGTCTTCAATAAAGTCACGGGCGGTATCGGCGTACTCATGGACCTTGTCCGAAGCCTCTTCGAACCAGCCCTTGGCGTTATCAGCGATCTTTTCGGTCTCGGAACGCGTCGGCAGGGCTGCCTGCACCTTCTTATTGGCCACGCTGGCGGCATGGCTGGCGCGCCACTTCAGGCCGGGGCGGCCTTCATTATCGACAGAGGTAATGGCTAGGCCACCGAGCAGTGCAATATCGGTGAGGAAGCCGGAACGGCGAGCAGCCTTTTCATTGGCATCCTGGGTCTCCCAGAAAGCGTGGCGAGCCAGGATGGTGGGGACGGTGGCGACTGCCAGGGTGGTGGCAGAAAGGCGCGGGAAGCGACCGATTGCCAGCATGGAGCCTGCGCCCACCTTCGCGCCGCCGATAGCCTTGGTTACGGCAGTGGGATCCTTGGGGATCTTGCGGGCGTACTTACGGGGCAGGAAGCCTCGCAGACGCTTCAAGATGGTCTCGGTGCCTTCGACATGGTCGGGGGCGTTCATAAGGGTGTCGGCACCGTCAGCAATATAGACGGAGGCGAGCATTGGGCGGGCAAGCTTGCGGATCATAAAATCGCACTCCTAAAAAGCACTCTTAAGCACTGCATGACTGCCCAAAGCTAGGGCGCAGGCCCTAGCAGGGGGTACCCATTCAGCCTTAGTGATGAATCATTGGGTTCTTCTGCAAGGTAATTCTAGCGAGTTCAGCGCGGGGCTGCAGCGGAGCTACCAGCGGCGGTCCCACCACTGCTTCAAATGTGGCCTTTCTGCCCCCAAAGTGGTGTCCGCACCATGTCCCGGATGAATGATAGTTTCATCGGGATAGCAATCAAAGATCTTCGAGGTCACATCTTTATAGAGGCGGATAAAATCACCCTCGGATTCGGTCTTACCTAAACCACCGGGGAAGAGGCTATCACCTACAAAGAGGTGCTTATCGCGGTTAATCGTGGCTTCGATGCAGAGCCCGCCGGGGGTATGGCCACGTAACACCCGAACCGGAAGCTTATGTCCGGCAAATTCCAAAATATCCCCATCTTGGAGCTCATTATCAACAGGTGCCGGCAGGGCAGGGCTATCGAGATAAGAGGCGTGGTGGGTAGCACCAGTGGAATCAAGGACCTGTTCCAAGGCCCTCACGTGATCCCAATGTCGGTGAGTGGTGACCACATCGGTGATGCGCACCCCTTTACTCATCGCCTGGGAAAGCAATGTGGGAGCATCATCGGCGGCATCAATGAGTAGAGCCTGATCTCCGGCGCAGAGTAGATAGCAATTATTGTCCATTCCCGAGACCGTGATGACGGAGAGCGTCAAAGGTGCGGGTTCTTGAGTGTTCTCTTCAGTCATGCCTTATACCTTACGCAAGGGTCAATAATTGGTCAGGGTGAATGCTCGCTGATATGTTCGAAGTGCTTCGCTTGGGAAGATAAAGTAGTCCCCGCGCGTTGGTACTGGCTGTAGAACACTGTCTCAATCCAGGAGGATTCTCACACTGTGGCTGATCGCCTCATCGTTCGCGGTGCTCGCGAACATAACCTCAAAGGCATCAATATTGAGCTCCCGCGGGACTCGCTGGCTGTCTTCACCGGGCTTTCGGGTTCCGGTAAATCCTCTTTGGCTTTTGACACCATCTTCGCGGAAGGTCAACGCCGCTATGTGGAATCCTTAAGCTCCTATGCCCGCCAATTCCTTGGGCAGATGGATAAACCGGATGTGGACTTCATTGAAGGTTTATCCCCGGCAGTGTCCATCGACCAGAAATCCACCAACCGCAACCCACGGTCCACCGTCGGCACGATTACTGAAATCTATGACTACCTGCGCCTGCTCTATTCTCGCGCAGGTACCGCGCACTGCCCGGTATGTGATGCCCCCATTGAGCGCCAAACCCCACAACAAATTGTGGATCGCGTGCTCAGCATGGAAGAGGGGCTAAAGTTCCAGGTTCTTGCCCCGGTGGTGCGCACCCGTAAAGGCGAGTTTGTTGATCTTTTTGAGGATCTTGCCTCCCAGGGTTATGCCCGCGTGCGCGTTGATGGCAAGGTCCATCGCCTCAGCGACCCACCAAAGCTAGAAAAGCAGGTCAAGCACGATATTGATGTGGTGGTTGACCGCCTGCAGGTCAAGCCCAGTCAAAAACAACGCCTGACCGACTCCATTGAGACCGCTCTGCGCCTGGCCGATGGGGTAGTGGTGGTTGAGTTCGTGGATCTGGCTGAGGATGACCCGCAACGCACCCGACGTTTCTCGGAAAAAGTCTCTTGCCCGAATGGGCACCATATTGACCTAGATGAATTAGAGCCGCGCGCTTTTTCCTTCAACTCTCCCTATGGTGCGTGCCCGGAATGTGATGGCCTGGGTACTCGCACCGAAGTTGATGATGAGCTTTTGGTGCCGGACCCTGATGCCCCGGTGATTAAAGCTATTCAACCTTGGGCTACCAGCCCGAACCACCGGTATTTCCAAAAGCTAGTCACCGCTTTGGCCAATGCCATGGACTTTGATCCGAAGGCACCTTATTCTTCGCTCAACGCCGCCCAACGCAAAGCTTTGTTGCGTGGCAGTTCTGAAGAAGTGACGGTTCGCTATAAGAACCGTTATGGCCGTATGCGGCAGTGGACGGCGCCTTTTGAAGGTGTGCATGCTTATCTCAAGCGCAAGCTGGATGAATCGGATTCGGAGCACCAAAAAGAACGTCTCTTGGCTTATACCCGGGAAGTGCCCTGTACGACCTGTGGTGGTACGCGCCTGCGCCCGGAGATCTTGGCGGTGCGGCTGGCTGCCGAAGGGTTCGAAGAATTATCGATTGCCGGCTTGACGGCCTTATCTATTGAAGATGCCTCGCGTTTTCTTGATGGCCTGATCTTAGGTGCCCGCGAGAAAATGATCGCCGGGGCGGTGCTCAAGGAAGTCCAAGCTCGCCTGCACTTCCTCATCGATGTGGGCTTGACCTACCTCACCTTGGATCGCAGCGCGGGAACGCTTTCTGGTGGGGAAGCTCAGCGTATCCGCTTGGCTACCCAGATTGGTTCCGGTCTAGCTGGGGTGCTTTATGTGTTGGACGAACCCTCGATTGGTTTGCACCAGCGCGATAACCAGCGGCTCATTGGTACCTTGGAGCGTCTCCGCGATATCGGCAACACCTTGATTGTGGTGGAGCACGACGAGGACACCATTAGGGCAGCGGATTGGCTGATTGATATTGGCCCACGCGCTGGTGAGTTCGGTGGGGAAGTGGTGTACATGGGTGATCCCAAGGGCATTACTTCCTGCGAAGAGTCCCTAACCGGTGCGTATTTGGCTGGGCGCCGGGTATTGGGTGTGCCGGAACGTCGGCGCGAGATTGATCGCGAACGCATGCTGAAGGTAGTGGGCGCACGCGAAAATAACCTCAAAAATATTGACGTCACTATCCCCTTGGGTGTGCTGTGCTGCATTACCGGCGTATCTGGTTCCGGTAAATCCACGCTGATTAATCAGATCTTGGCGAAGGTGCTGTCCAATAACCTCAACCGCGCACGCCAGGTGCCGGGGCGCGCACAACGCGTCGAGGGTATGGAGCACTTGGATAAGCTCGTGCAGGTTGATCAATCTCCGATTGGTCGCACCCCACGCTCGAATCCGGCTACCTACACCGGTGTCTTCGATAAGATCCGGAATCTTTTTGCGGAAACCACCGAAGCGAAGGTTCGGGGCTATAAGGCTGGACGCTTCTCCTTCAATGTGAAAGGTGGTCGCTGCGAGGCATGCCGTGGCGATGGCACCATCAAGATTGAGATGAACTTCCTGCCGGATGTTTATGTGCCCTGCGAAGTGTGCAATGGCCAACGCTATAACCGGGAAACCCTTGAGGTTCGCTATAAGGGCAAGAACATCGCCGAGGTCTTGGATATGCCGATCTCTGAGGCAGCGGAGTTCTTCGCCCCGATAACCTCCATTGCTCGTTACCTCAACACCCTGGTGGATGTTGGTTTGGGTTATGTGCGCCTTGGCCAATCGGCCACGACGCTTTCCGGTGGTGAGGCGCAGCGCGTGAAGCTGGCCTCTGAGCTGCAGAAACGCTCGAATGGCCGGACCGTTTATATTTTGGATGAACCCACGACTGGCCTGCACTTTGAAGATATCCGGAAGCTCATGTTGGTTATTCAAGGGCTGGTAGACAAGGGGAACTCGGTATTGGTGATTGAGCACAACCTGGATGTCATTAAGGCCGCGGACTGGGTGATTGACATGGGCCCAGAGGGTGGCTCTGGTGGTGGCACGGTGGTTGCTGAGGGGACTCCGGAGGACATCGCTGCGGTTGCTGACTCTTATACCGGCCAATTCCTCAAGCCGATGTTGGAAGGAAAAGAGGCAACCACAAAGAAAGCTGAAAAATCTAAAGGGTAGGGAATCGCGCTTTAAACCTGGAAGCTAAAAGAGTTGCAGGTCACTGTCTGGAGACTTGCGAGTTTGTGGAGGCAATGGAACCCTTACAGTTGTGAACTATAACGCGGTTGATCCCTTTGATGTGCCCGAAGAAAGATCGAGTAATGGGCCACTCATTGTTGTGGTGGTACTTCTGCTCGTGCTTGTCGGGCTTTTAGGCGTGTGGCTTTATTCCACCTTCCGTGGTTCGGATCAACCCGAAGTGACGGCTGCGCCGACTACGGTGACCTCCACCAAGGCTTCGCACACCCCGCTTAAGGATGTGCCCACCACGGTGACCTTGACGACGACGGCCTCTCCGACGAAGGAGAGCAGTACGTCGAGTGCCCCTGAAAGTACTAAGCCCACGTCGGGAGGTCGTGATCTAGTTCCAGAAATCCCTAGTTCCGCTACTAACTGCGGCAACCTGCGGCACCTCGGGGTGACCTATTGGGCCGGCACCGAATTCACGAGCTGTGAATTCGCCACCGAGGTGACTAAGGGCTTGGTCGCGAAATTGGGAGACGACCCGGACTCTCCCCAAGTCGGCGTTGTTGTTCCGGCGCGGAGCCCAGTTACCGGTGAGCGCTACGTGATGCGTTGTAAGGGCGAGAAGCAGAAGTGGGTGTGCACCGGCGGTAACGACGCTGCCGTCTACGTGCGCGCCATGCGTTAATCCCCCTTAGCGGGGGGAGGGGACGCTCCTGCAAATTCAGTAAATTATTAAATCTCCGGACCCTATCTTAAAGATTCTCTAGAAATTCTGCAGAATTGCTATATTTCTTCAATTAAGCGGCAGTTCTGGCTATAACCACTGGTTCGATGGTCTTTTTCATGAGATTCTTTAGAGGTGACTACTCCTCAATCTGATCCTTTTGGTGCTCCGATAAATGCACCGAAAACATCTAAAAGTCCTGCAATCATTGCGGGCATCCTACTTTTGGTGTTGATCCTCGCTGGCGGATATTGGCTATTTTTCCTCCGCGACTCAGACGAAGCGACTAATACGGCGAACGTAGCCTCGGATAGCCCTGTGGCCAGCACCGAGTCCGAAAGCCCAGCTGCTGAGCCCGCAAGCTCGACTGTTGGGCCTGAGATCGTAACAGAGACAGTAACGAGCACGGTCGTAGCGGAGTACACGGGTTCGCTAAAAGGTAAACTCCGCCCAGCGCAGCCGTGGTTTGAGCCGCTTCCTCCACTGCCTGAGTACCCGGGATCTAAGTTCTGCAGTATTCGTAAAACCACCGCGAGGTATGCGGGTAACGAGAACACTGATTGTCAACTCGCAGAACGCATTGACCTTATGTTGGATTCCGCTCTTCGCGGAGGTATTTTCCAGGAAGAATCCCTCGGCCGCTACCACGGTGACCTCGAGTACTTGCCCGAACCGGATTCACACACCACTGTGGCGTTTGAGTGCGCGGGCACGCTGGGGGAGCGATTCGTTTGTGAATCCGATTCCGGTTACCTAGTGATCACTGAAGTCGCTCCGAGGGACCGCATAGTCCCCTTTGAGCTACTCAGGCCCTAATAGCTCCGATTCAAGAGGACTTACCAATGACTAATCCCTATGAGCCTCAGGCTCCCAAAAAATCCAGTGCTCTTCCAGCTATTGTCGGCGTGCTCGTTGTCCTCGCGTTGGTGGCAGGCGGGTACTGGTGGTTCAGCAAGGACACCGCGGATAACCCGCAGGCAGCGGGTGCTAG
The DNA here is from genome assembly GCF_900113445.1 of Corynebacterium spheniscorum. GTDB lineage: Bacteria > Actinomycetota > Actinomycetes > Mycobacteriales > Mycobacteriaceae > Corynebacterium > Corynebacterium spheniscorum. Next base: position 20,782 of record NZ_FOPJ01000005.1, on the reverse strand, counting down.
CGAGTCGATGAGTCAAACTGTTCAAGATAAGGAAACAGCGGCTCCTGTCTCAACGACCACTGTTACCGAGCTGACTACAGTTACCGCGGAGCCAGACCCCAATGACCCGGATCTGACGAGGACGACGCTCCCAGAAGATGCCATTAGCTGTGGTGACGGTGACCAGATGAGCATTTTCGTTGCTGCCGGTAAAGACTGTGCCTCCCCGATGTATCTCCTCAATGAAGAGGGCGCCCTGAGTGACCTGGTTTTCCCGAAATATGAGAATCAGCCGATTATTCCGGTTTCCAGCCGTTATGACGCAGAACTACAACTCGATTGCTATCAAATCAGCCCCCGGCTGTTCCGATGCGTTGGCGACCGTGGCGAAGACTTCTATGTCAAAACTCGAGGACTTGGGTTTTAAAGGGAGAACATGAGCACCTATTCCGATCCTTACGGTTCGCCCCTGCCCGCTGCGAAGAAATCCGTCTCGCCAATTCTCGTAGTTGTGCTGGTACTCCTGCTGCTCGCCGCGGCCGGAGGATTCTGGTTCTTTGCAAAGAGTGGAAAACTAGGTGGGTTGTCGATCGGCCAAGAACCGCAGAAAGTTGTTTCTGCTGCCGCCGCACAGCCGGATGGTTCGCTAGTCGGGAAAGTCAAACCCGATCAGCCCTGGTTCGGAGAACAACAACCCAAGCTGGAGAGCTTCAGTCATTATGAGGCAAACTTTTGTGGTGCCCAAGATGGCTGGCTGATTTTCTTGAGTGATGAGCACTATTCCTGTGATTACGCCAGGGCTGCTGCGGTGGCTATAGAAGAGACCTATCTTGCGGGCGATTTCGACAATAACACCAAGGAGTCGACGTCGGCGGTCCGCAATTTTCCGTACCCCCCGGGGAGTGAGAAACGCGGCGGCTACATCTGCTCGTATTACGAGGATCACCGTGACTGCAGTTTATCCGCACAGACCAGGCTGGTTATTGAAAGAGCGCCCGACGCTTATCTCATTGACCCACCGGCAGCTGGTTCTAGCCAAAGTTAGGAGCAAGAATGGGTAATCCTCGTAGCGGCCGTTCAGCAAATATCGTGCCTATTATTGCACTCCTCGTTGTGGTGTTGGTCCTCGGCGCGGCTATCTTCATGTGGTGGGCAAAGGATAATTCCAGCACAACCCCCAAGGCAAGCACTCACGCTAGCGAGAGTGCAGCGGCTTTGACGACGATTCCGCTTGAGTCATCGAAGGTTGAAGAAGACCTCCACAGGACCACGATTCCCGAAGATGGCGTGGAATGCGCTTCCGCTAATGGGGTCATGTTGGTGAGTGTGGGCGGTCAGCCTTGCCAGGAAATCAATGTGTTTGTTGAGAAAGTTTCTGAGGAAGCGCAAGCACATCCTCGCGACCCAAAGATCTACGTGACCGAAAATGTTCCGGACGTGAAAGGGGTGGACGGGCGCCCGCTTATCTTGGAATGCTATCGACTCAACCCTCGTGATTGGCGTTGCGTTGGGCCCAATGGTGAAGACTTCTATGCCAAGTGGTTATAGACCCACCTAGAGCGCGCCCCCAAAAAGGAAATAAAAGACCGTAGTATCCCCGGACACCCTCCCTATTTAGGGTGGGTGTTTGCGCTTGTAACTGAAGACTATCCAGCGATATTGCTGAGATAACAATCAAATAAGCATAAGTAGTTAATAAAATACATCCCCACCGGATGTAAAAGGCATTATCGGGCTGCTTACCTGCTGGTTTAAGACCCTGTGTTATGAGATCTTTAAGTAGTGACGAATTCGCCGAATGATCCTTTCTATATACCGCAACCCAAAAAGAAGAAAGAAGCTCCAGTAGTTGTTGGGGTGCTTTTAGGCTTGCTTCTTTTAGGTGCTGCAGGTTGGTTCATTTACTCCGAAGGGATCAGCATCCCAGAGCGGTCGGCTTCTCATGAGACAACAAGTCGTACCCAGCCACAGGTGACTACTGCGTCTGAAACAGTCATCCCTTCGCCCAGCACAGTCACGGACACCTCTGCCGCAGAAGCTTCAGCAGAGACCATTACGGAAACCACTACGTTCACTGAAACCGCGATACCTAGCCTGCTTTCGGAAGCAGCTCCGGGTGAACCACTTATTGGCAAAGTTCATCCCGCACAACCTTGGTTCGAGCCTCTACATCTGGCAGGTGGTCCACCAGCGGCGCATAGTTGTGGAATCCGAGAAACAAACGCTGTTTTCGCCGGCAATCAGAGCACTTCCTGCTTCTTCGCTCGGCGGACCGCCATGCTTTTCTCCAAGGCTCTCAGGGAGGGAATCCTTGGGTCCAATAGCGAGGGTTTAATTGCGGGCTCATTGTCTGTTCCTGGAGACCTTGCTGACCAAGGCCTCATAGCAATGAGCTGCCAAGAATCATCAGGGGGCAGATCTACCTGCTCTTCGGCGGACCAGAGCTTTCTCGTATTCATCGAAAAAGCACCAGATAGCCACATCATTGACTTGCCCTAGGCACTGAACCTCAGCAGCACCACCAGGAAAACTCCCATGGATAATTCTTATCAGCAGCCAAAACGGTCTCGCGTGTTACCAGCGCTTGCCATTATCGCTTGGATTCTTGTCCTCGGCGCCGCAGCGGCACTGTGGTGGTTCCGCAATCAGCCGGATTCCGTGCCGCCGGACGCAACCGCTGAGGTAGGCAGTACTTCGACAGAACAACGCACAGGTGCCGCACTTACAGAACAACCGCGCACCAATGCATCCACCCCGCGTAGTTCTGAGGTATCGCCGGCAGAAGTAACCACGACTGTCAGCGAGACGACCACTATCACCCCGATTTCAGCTTCCGCTGGAAGCGATTTATCCCGCACTTCGGTACCCGAAGACGCAGAAGCATGTGCCTCCGATGGTGTCATCCTTCTCCTCACTAAAGGACCACACCAGGGCTGTAGGGAAATCAATCGCTTCCTTCCCCCAATTAGCCACACGATCTTCCCTTACCTGTACAGAGACCCGATGGTGAATGTCTCCACTGATGGGGGTCTCAGTCTTGCGTTGGAGTGCTATCGGATTAGTCCAACCGAATGGCGTTGCGTGGGAAACAACGGAGAGGATTTTTATGCACGCGCTGTCGGCAGGCCATAAAAAGCGGGGTAGAAGCACGCAACCGTCACGTGCAGCAGAACTAAACGATCCCGAGCTCTCATCCCGGGATTCGAGCATCGCTCCCATGCGGCGTGTCCGTTGAATTAAGCCCCGGACAACCAAAAAATTTTTCCTAGAGAACACACACTGCATCAAGCTAAGGAGAAAACAATATGCCTACTCCGAAGAACTCGCCCGTCTATGACCCGTTCGAACTTCCGGGCGGGCAACCTCAAAAGAAGAAAAGAAACCACAACGTCCTAAGCCTCGTCGCACTATTACTGGCCTGTGTGGTTGCGGCCGGCCTCTGGCTTTATTGGGACCGCTCCACACCTAGCGAAAATCTTGCTGTGTCTCAGCCCCCGAGCAGCGCCGAGGCCAGCCCGCAGCAGAATATCCACGAGGATTGGCTACAAACCGCTGGCGATAGCGAGTACCAGCACGTAACCGGCAATAACTACTACCGCTGCGGCCATGATGAGCTTTGGGAATTTTATGTGCATGCAAACTTCGGTGGTTGTGGTTTCGCGAAGGTGGTAGGAGCTGAGCTGCAAAAACATGTACCACTTTCAGAACCGACTCATGACATCGAGAAAATCGACATTAGCGTCCTCGACGCATTCTCGAATGAATACGTCGATCTGACCTGTAGGCCAATGGACATAAGCACATCATTTACTTGTGAAGGGGAAACTAAAATGGCGATGCACTTCATCTTTGACGGTCTTGCTAGCTAGTCATCCTCTTGCCCAAACCCGAAGAAACTGAGATGGTAGGGGAGTGAGCGAACAACCTGCTAAGTCCCCGACCAACCCCGTCGAACCCGCAATCGAGCCGGCGGATCACTTCGTCGGCGATAAGGACACCACCTCTTCTATGGTTTTAGTGGTGGTCGCCATTGTGACGGTCCTGGTGCTTGCCGCCGGCATCGCGCTCTGGCTGTTCGCCACCGCAGGCTAAGCCCATCCGGCTAACCCCAGCAGGCACACCGCTGCGCCTCCAGCGAACATGATTTGCTGCTGGCAATGCATCACTGCTAGGGTTATGCCCACTACCGCCCGAAGCTTGTGAGAGCTTGGGCCACAAGAGGAGATCATCCCACCTCATGCCGCCGCTTATAGCGGTTGGACACAGGTCATTGCATTGTGTAGTCACGGTAGCCTTAACAGTTACCACCCTGACTACTCACCTTTGTAGTGTGATCTCCCGTGTACCTCAGCAGAGGGCACGGGATTTTTCATTGTGATACTCCGCATTGTGGCTCGGTATGTACATTCTTGCCCTGCTATTTTAGGAGTCCACATCAGCGCTGAAGCTCGCATTAATGAGCGCATCCGAGTCCCCGAGGTCCGCTTAGTCGGCCCCGGTGGGGAGCAGGTGGGCATCGTCCGCACCGACGACGCTCGCAAGCTTGCCTATGACGCCGATCTTGATCTTGTCGAGGTTGCTCCGAACGCCAAACCCCCGGTCTGCAAGATCATGGATTATGGCAAGTTCAAGTATGAACAGGCCCAAAAGGCTCGTGAGTCGCGCAAGAACCAGCAGCAAACCGTGGTCAAGGAGCAGAAGCTGCGTCCGAAGATCGATGACCACGACTACGAGACCAAGAAGGGGAACGTTGTTCGTTTCCTCGAAAAGGGCTCCAAGGTCAAGGTGACCATCATGTTCCGCGGCCGTGAACAATCGCGTCCGGAACTTGGATTCCGTCTCCTCGATCGTCTTGCTCAGGATGTCGCCGAATACGGCGTTGTGGAAACCAAGCCGAAGCAGGATGGTCGCAATATGACGATGGTGCTAGGACCAGTCCGCAAGGGCAAGAAATAATAACCGCCAGTTTTATTACAGGGATTTGAAGGACAAGATCTCATGAAGCAGAAAACCCACAAGGGTACCGCCAAGCGTGTGAAGATCACCGGCTCCGGGAAGCTGCGTCGCGAACAAGCGAATCGTCGCCACCTGCTCGAGGGCAAGCCCTCCACCCGCACTCGCCGTCTGAAGGGCACCGTCGATGTGTCCAAGGCTGACACCAAGCGTGTCAAGCGCCTGCTGGGCAAGGCCTAAAAAATATTTTTAGGGCTCTAGTCCCTCACCCTTTACAACACACCCGAAGCCTTTATTCGTTTTAAGGAAGTATTACCGTGGCACGAGTTAAGCGGTCAGTAAACGCCAAGAAGAAGCGTCGCGCAATTCTGAAGTCCGCCAAGGGCTACCGCGGCCAGCGCTCCCGCCTCTACCGCAAGGCCAAGGAGCAGTGGCTGCACTCCATGACTTACTCCTACCGGGACCGCCGTGCCCGCAAGAGTGAGTTCCGCAAGCTGTGGATTACCCGCATCAACGCTGCTGCGCGTATGAACGACATCACCTACAACCGCCTGATCCAGGGCCTGCGTCTCGCCGGCATCGAGGTGGATCGCAAGATCCTCGCCGAACTCGCCGTCAACGACTTCGCTGCTTTCTCGGCCATCTGCAAGGCTGCTAAGGCTGCTCTGCCGGAGGACGTCAACGCTCCGAAGGCTGCTTAAGCTTCACCTAGATAGCGCCCCAACATTCATCCCAGAATGTTGCGGCGCTTTTCTTTTTGCTTAAGTCCCGCACTTGCTAGGGTCAACACTCATGAACCTGGATTTCAGCTCTGCCTTTACTGAGCGCACCCCCCGCATCGTTAACGCCGCCAAACTTCACCGCAGTGCCGCTCGCAAGAAATCCCCGGTTTTCCTCGTCGAAGGCGAAAATTGTGTGGAAGCCGCCATCGCCACCGGCGGTGCTCGCGATCTTTTCCTCACCGAAGCCGCCGCCGAACGCTTCGATGAGATCCTCACTCTCGCCGGAAACCTCGGCGTCTACGTTCACCCCATCACCGACAAGGCCGCCAAGTCGCTGTCTGACACTGTCACCAGCACCGGCCTGTTCGCCCTCTGCGATAAAGAGGTCCTTTGGGGTACCGGAAAAATTTTGGCTGGCCGCCCACGTCTTTTAAGCATCCCGGTAAATACCGCCGAACCCGGTAACGCGGGGTCTCTCATCCGCATCAGCGATGCGATGGGTGCGGATGCTGTGATCTTCGCTGGCGATACTGTTGACCCACTTAGTTCCAAGGCGGCTCGCGCCTCAGCTGGTTCGCTCTTCCACATCCCAGTGGCAAAAGATAAAAGCACCCCCAATGACCTGCTCGGCCAAATCCGCGCCAAGGGCCTGCAGATCCTGGCCACTGCCGCCGATGGTGAGGTTAACTTGGATGAAGCTGATGAGCTGCTCGCCCAACCCACCGCCTGGTTATTTGGCAATGAAGCCCACGGTCTTGGCCCTAAACTCCTGGCCCAAGCCGATCACCGCGTACGCATTCCCATCCGCGGTCGGGCGGAATCCCTGAACCTTGCCAGCGCTGCAGCTATCTGTTTGCACGCTTCAGCTAAAGCCCAAAGCACCCCGGCAGATAGCGGCGCATATTAAGAACTGAATAAAAGTGGACAACAGGTAGCAGTGATCCACAGCCAGGCAGGTAAGATGACACACCGTTGATTTCCAGCACCAAGCTAGCGCCACAAGCTAGCGCCACAAGCTAGCGCCACAAGCTAGCAAACCCCTAGCAACCAACCAATACAGCTAAAACACATTAAAAATAGAAAGGCCTTAGGGAGCGTCGCGTGAGTGAACAGCAGGCAACACCCCAGATCGAGTTAAGCGAAGAAAGCTTGGAGGCCGCCGCCCAGCGCGCCCTTGATGCTTTTGCTGCCGCCGATAACCTCGATGAGCTCAACGAAGCCCGCCGCGAGCACCTCGGCGACGCCGCCTATATCCCGCAGGCACGCCGCGCCCTGGGTAGCTTGCCCAAGGAACAACGCAAAGACGCTGGCCGCCTGGTCAATATGGCCCGCGGCAAGGTAGAAAAGAATTTCGCTGAAGTTAAGGCTGAACTCGAGGCCAAGCGCAATGCCGAGCGCCTCATTGCCGAACGCGTGGATGTCACTGTCCCCACCACGCGACGCCAAACCGGCGCCCTGCACCCCATCACCACCTTGAGCGAACAGATCGCCGATATCTTCCTCGCCATGGGCTGGGAAATCGCCGATGGCCCCGAGGTCGAAGCCGAATACTTCAACTTCGATGCCCTTAACTTCCTGCCCGACCACCCAGCGCGCACCCTCCAGGACACCTTCCACGTGGGCGCGGAGAACTCCAAGCAAGTGCTGCGCACGCACACCTCCCCGGTGCAGGTGCGTTCCATGCTGGAGCGCGATGTGCCGCTTTATATTGCTTGCCCGGGCCGCGTCTTCCGCACCGATGAGCTTGATGCCACCCACACCCCGGCTTTCCACCAAATTGAAGGCCTCGCGGTGGATAAGGGCCTGACCATGGCGCATCTTAAGGGCACCTTGGATCACCTCGCCCATGTGCTTTTCGGCCCGGATACCACCACCCGTATGCGCACTAATTATTTCCCCTTCACCGAGCCTTCTGCTGAGGTGGATGTGTGGTTCCCGAATAAGAAGGGCGGTGCCGGCTGGATCGAGTGGGGTGGTTGCGGCATGGTCAACCCCAATGTGCTTCGCGCGGTGGGTGTGGACCCAGAGGAATACACCGGTTTTGCTTTCGGCATGGGCCTAGAGCGCACCCTGCAATTCCGCAATGGACTATCCGATATGCGCGACATGGTCGAAGGTGATGTGCGCTTCACCTTGCCCTTCGGTATTCAGGCCTAACTCGTCGACCCACGTTAATCAGGAGAATTATTCATGCTTATTAGTCAAAACTGGGTCACCCGCATCCTTGGCGAGTCCAACCCCGGCTGGTCTGTCACCCCGGAGGAACTCGATAGCGGCTTCGTGCGCGTTGGCTTCGAAACCGAAGGTTATGAGCCCATCCCCGAAACCACTGGCCCGCTGGTGGTCGGCCGCGTGGAGTCCATCGAGGAGCTCACCGGCTTCAAAAAGCCCATCCGCCACTGCCACGTGAACGTTGGCCAAGCCAATGGCACCGGCGAGCTGCAATCCATTGTCTGCGGTGCCCGCAATTTCAAGGAAGGTGACCTGGTGGTGGTCTCCCTTCCCGGTACTGTGCTGCCCGGTAATTTCGAGATTTCCGCGCGGGAAACCTATGGCCGCATGTCTGCCGGCATGATTTGCTCCGCCTCGGAGTTGGGGTTTACCGATAAGCAAAACTCCGGCATCATTGTGCTTTCTAAAGGCACCCCGGGTGAGGATGCCCGCGAGATCGTGGGTGTCCAGGACACCGTCTTTGATGTCAATGTCACCCCGGATCGCGGCTATGCGCTTTCTGCCCGCGGTTTAACCCGCGAACTTGCCAGCGCCTTCAACCTCAAGTTCCAGGACCCGATTAATGCCGAGCCGCTGGGTCATACCGATGGCGAGGTCCTCCCAGTCGCCATCGATGAGGACACCAAGGCCATTCGTTTTGGTATCCGCAAGGTCAGCGGCATTGATCCCGCCGTGGAATCGCCTTTCTGGCTGCAGCGTGAGCTGATGCTTTGTGGTCAGCGCCCGGTTAATGCCGCCACCGATGTCACCAATTATGTGATGATGGCGCTGGGTCAACCCATGCACGCTTTTGATGCCAACCTCATCAAGGGGGGCTTGCATGTTCGTCTGGCACAGCAGGGCGAGACTTTAGAAACCCTGGACCATGTCACCCGCAAGCTGTCGGAAGAAGATGTGGTGATCTGCGATGATCAGGGCATTCAGTCGCTTGCCGGGGTGATGGGTGGCTGCACCTCGGAGATCAACGATGACACCACGGATGTGTATTTCGAGGCTGCCTGCTGGGATCCCATTACGGTTGCCCGCACCTCGCGTCGCCACAAATTAAGTTCGGAGTCTTCGCGTCGCTTCGAGCGCGGCGTGGACCCGGCACTCTGCGAGGCCGCCTTGGATTTGGCTGCCCGCCTGCTGGTGGAGATCGCCGGTGGGGAAGTGGCCCCTGGTCGCACCCTGGTCGGTGAGATCCCGCAGCTGCCCACCATCACCATGGCTGCTTCTATGCCTTCGCGGATTGCTGGGGTGGAGTATTCCACTAGCACCGTGATCAATCGCCTCAAGGAGGTTGGCTGCCAGGTCAGCGGCGAGGACACCTTGGAGGTCACCCCACCTACCTGGCGTGGCGATCTGAGCATGCCGGAGGATCTGGTGGAGGAGGTGCTTCGCCTCGAGGGCCTGGACTCGATCCCCTCGATCCTTCCCACCCCGGTCGGTGGCACAGGTTTGACCCCGCGTCAGCGTCGTCGCCGCGCGGTGGGCCACGCCCTGGCCTATAACGGCTACGCCGAAATCCTGCCCTCCCCCTTCATCGCGAATGGTATTTTCGATACCTGGGGTTTGGCTGTGGATGATCCGCGCCGCAATGTCGTTAAGGTCCAAAACCCGCTGGAATCCGACCATGGCATTTTGGGCACCACCTTGCTGCCCAGCATGTTGGAGGCCGTTGTCCGCAATGTTGCCCGCGGCCGCCACGACCTCACTCTTTTCGCCCTCCAGCAGGTCGCTTTCAAGCGCGAAGACACCTCCCCGATGCCAAGCGTTACCCAACGCCCGGATGAGGACACCATCGCCAGCGTCATCAATTCCCTCCCCGAGCAGCCGCTTCATGTGGCCACTGTGGCCGCCGGTGCCTTGGAACTTGAAGGTCCCTGGGGGGAAGGCCGCGCCTACACCTATGCAGATGCCATTGAGTCCGCACGCATCGTGGCGCGCGCAGCGGGTGTCGAGATTGCTTTCTCGAGATCGTCTCAACTGCCCTGGCATCCGGGACGCTGTGCAGAAATTAAGGTGGGGCCGCACGTTGTAGGTTATGCAGGCGAGTTGCATCCTGAAATCCTCGAAGCAATGGAACTGCCGGCGCGTACCTGTGCCATGGAGTTGAATCTCGATGGCCTGCCCTTCGATGAGGTCTTGCCTTCCCCGGTGCTCTCCGCCTTCCCGGTGGTTAACCAGGATCTTGCTTTGGTGGTTGGTGAGGAAACTCCGGCTGAAGAAGTCCGCGCCATTGTTGTGGAAGGTGCCGGTGAGCTGCTGGAATCCGCGCAGCTTTTCGATGTCTACCGCTCCGAAGAGCAGCTGGGTAAGGATAAGAAGTCTTTGGCCTTCGCCTTAACCTTCCGCGCTAAGGACCGCACCTTAACTGAAGAGGAGTGCTCGCAGGGTCGTTTGGCTGCTGCTGAGTTGGCGGCGAAGCGAGTGGGCGCGGAGATGCGCGGCTAAAACACCACGGATGAATAATTTTCATCTGGCTGCATAATTTGTTATGCTCTTCGGCATGACAATTAAGGTAGCGGTGGCCGGCGCCACAGGATATGCCGGCGGCGAAATCCTCCGACTCTTACTCAACCACCCCAAATATCACAGCGGGGAATTAGAGATCGGGGCATTAACGGCAGCGAGCTCGGCGGGCCAAAAGGTCGCCGAGCTGATGCCGCACCTACCGCAATTAGCTGATCGCATTATCGAACCCACCGACATGGAACACCTGGCCGGCCACCAGGTGGTTTTCCTTGGGCTTCCGCATGGGCACTCCGCGCAGATCGCCGCCGAACTAGGCGATAGCGCCATTGTGATTGATTGCGCGGCGGACCACCGCCTGAAAAGCGCTGCAGCATGGGAGCACTACTATGGCTCCGAACATGCTGGCCACTGGCCCTATGGCATCCCGGAACTTCCCGGGCACCGCGAAGAACTCGCTAAGAGCAACCGCGTTGCCGTACCGGGATGCTTCCCCACCGGCGCGACCTTAGCGCTCTACCCAGCGATGGCGGCCGGCATTATCGCACCAGAGGTGGTGATCACCTCTATTACTGGTGTTTCTGGTGCCGGTAAGAAAGCCTCTGTACCGATGCTAGGTAGTGAAACCATGGGTTCTTTGAAGGCCTATAACACTGCCGGTAAACACCGCCACACCCCAGAGATTGCGCAGAACTTGGCTGAAGCCTTGCACACTCAGCAAGAACACATCAAGGTGAGTTTCACCCCAGTTCTTGCACCCCTGTCCCGCGGAATCCTGACCACCGCCAGCGCCGATCTCGAGAAAGCAATAACTGAGGAAGAGGTACGCGGAATCTATGAGAAATTCTGCGAAAATGAACCCTTCTTGCAGCTCCTTGAGGCTGGTCAGCAACCCCAAACCCAAAATGTGGTGGGCGCAAATACCTGCCATATTCAGGTAGAAGTTGATCAAGGCGCGGGGCGCCTGCTGGTGACCTCGGCGATTGATAATCTCACCAAGGGAACCGGTGGGGCAGCGGTGCAATGCATGAATATTACGCTCGGTTGGCCAGAAACTGATGGTCTTCCGCTTGCGGCCGTCGCACCCTAAATAAAGTTAAGGACAGTATCTTATGAGTGGCATTACCACACCGCAAGGATTCCGCGCAGCGGGGATCACCGCCGGAATTAAAGCCTCCGGGAAACCGGATATGGCCTTAGTCGTTAATGATGGCCCGGAATACACCGCGGCCGCGGTTTTTACCTCCAACCGCATTGTTGCCGCCCCGGTGACACTTTCGCGCAAAAACATCAGCAATGGTGTTATTCGCGCGGTGCTTTTTAATTCCGGCAACGCTAATGCCTGCAATGGGAAACCCGGGTTAGCTGAAGCCAGCGAACTTGCGGAGCGCATGGCCGCCGCGCTCGATATTGCGCCGGAAGATATGGGCGTGTGCTCCACCGGCATTATTGGCGAGCGGCTGCCGATGGATATTATGCGCGCCGGTGTGGATGCACTGCCGGCAGCCTTGGGGATCGACCAAGGCGATGCCGCCGCGGAAGCGATTATGACCACCGATACTGTGCCGAAATCCGCGCAGGTGCGCCGTGACGGTTGGAGCATTGGTGGGATGGGGAAGGGTGTGGGCATGATGGCGCCCGCACTGGCCACCATGTTGGTGTGTTTAACCACCGATGCGAAGATCAGTGCCGCAGCCGCGCAGGAAGCTTTAAAAAAGGCGGTGGATCAGACCTTTAATACCCTCGATATTGATGGTTCTACCTCCACTAATGACACGGTCTTCTTGCTTGCCAATGGCGCCTCCGGGATCCAGCCGAGCCAGGCGGAATTAGATGCCGCGGTGCTAGAAATCTGTGCTGATATTGCCGACCAACTCCAAGCAGATGCCGAAGGCGTTACGAAACGAGTCCGCATCATTGTGGAAGGTGCCAATAGTGACGCCGAAGCACTGAATGCGGCGCGTGCCTTGGGGCGGGACAATCTTTTTAAATGCGCCATGTTCGGCTCCGACCCGAATTGGGGGCGCGTGCTGGCCGCCATTGGTACCGCCGATGCGGAGATGGACCCAGACAATATCACCGTCACCTTCAATGGGCATGTGGTGTGCAAAGAAACCCAAGGCACCCCGGATGCCCGCGAGGTGGACTTAAGCGGTGCCGATATTGAAGTTCGCGTGGACCTGGGCCTGGGTGGGGAAGGCCGCGCCCTGGTGCGTACCACCGACCTTTCGCATGCCTATGTGGAAATTAATTCCGCATATAGCACCTAAAAGAGCAGAGACATGATGAACGAGATCATTAAATCTTTAACCAATGAGGCGCGCGCCCACGTACTTGCTGAGGCTTTGCCCTGGCTGCAGTACTACCGCGACAAGATCGTGGTGGTGAAATATGGCGGCAACGCCATGACCGATAATGCACTTAAAGCTGCCTTTGCCGCGGATATGGTGTTCCTGCGCACCGTGGGTGCTAAACCCGTGGTGGTGCATGGTGGTGGCCCGCAAATCACCGACATGCTGAACCGCCTGGGCTTAAATGGCGAATTTAAGGGCGGCTTCCGGGTGACCACCCCGGAGGTTATGGAAGTTGTGCGCATGGTGCTTTTTGGCAGCGTGGGCCGCGAACTGGTGGGGTTGATTAACTCCCATGGGCCCTATGCGGTGGGAACCTCTGGTGAAGACGCCGGACTATTTACCGCGGAAAAGCGCTATGTCGAGGTCAACGGGGAACTCACTGATATCGGGTTGGTGGGCAACATCGTGGATGTGAACCCCACCGCGGTGATGGACATTATCGAAGCTGGTCGCATCCCGGTGGTCTCCACCATCGCCCCAGGAAACGACGGCCAGGTATATAACGTCAACGCTGATACCGCCGCCGGCGCCTTGGCTAGCGCTATTGGGGCGGATCGCCTGCTGGTGCTTACCAATGTGGAAGGCCTGTACACCGATTGGCCGAACCGCGATTCCTTGCTTTCGAAGATCACCACCGACCAACTGGGCCCGCTATTGCCCAACCTGGATTCCGGCATGATCCCGAAGATGGAAGCCTGCCTAAAAGCCGTGGAAGGTGGGGTATCTGCCGCGCATGTGATTGATGGCCGCATTGCGCACGCGGTGCTGCTAGAACTACTGACCATGGGCGGGATTGGCACCATGGTGTTACCCCAAAATTATTCCTTGGATGATTATCCAGATGGGACCGTATTCCGGAAGGACGAAGAACACTAATGAGCACCGTGCATGACGCCTGGGCAGGCGTGATGATGAATAACTACGGCACCCCACCGCTTGCCCTGGTAAGCGGCAAGGGCGCCAAGGTCACCGCCGAAGATGGCCAAGAACTCATCGATATGCTCGCCGGCATTGCGGTGAACTCCCTTGGGCACGCGCACCCTGCCGTAGTAGAAGCCATTAGCACCCAAGCTCAACGCCTCGGGCATGTGTCGAATCTCTTCGCCTCCCAACCGGAGATCACGCTTGCTACCCGCCTGGGTGAACGCTTCGCCCCCGGTGATGACACGGTACGTGTTTTCTTCTGCAACTCCGGTGCCGAAGCTAATGAAGCCGCCTTTAAACTAGCGCGGCTTACTGGAAAGAAACGCGTGTTGGCAGCACACCATGGCTTCCATGGCCGCACCATGGGGTCCTTGGCGCTAACCGGGCAACCCAGCAAACGCAAGGACTTTGAACCACTACCTAGCGGGGTGGAGTTCTATCCCTTCGGCGATGCCGCTTACCTGCGCACCCTCATTGAGATGAACCCCGCGGATACCGCCGCGATTATCTTAGAACCCATCCAAGGCGAAACCGGGGTAGTGCCGGCACCGGAAGGCTTCCTGAAGCAGGTCCGCGAACTTTGCGATGAGTTCGATCTATTGATGATTGTTGATGAGGTACAAACCGGGGTGGCCCGTACTGGAGAGTTCTACGCCCACCAACACGAAGGCGTACTCCCGGATGTGGTGACCATGGCCAAAGGCCTAGGTGCTGGCATGCCCATTGGTGCCTGCCTGGCCCGCGGCAAGGCCGCCCAACTATTTGGCCCTGGCTCTCATGGCACCACCTTTGGTGGCAACCCTGTCGTCTGTGCTGCTGCTAATGCGGTGCTTGATGTCATCACCGATGGTTTCCAAGACAGCGTGCGCGCCAAAGGTGAGCTGCTAGCCGAAGAAGCCAAGAACATCCCTGGGGTAGTGGATGTTCGCGGCCGTGGCCTGATGCTGGGGTTGGTCCTAGCTGAAAATATTGCCGCCAAGGTGGTTGCCCAAGGGCTCAAAGAAGGTGTGATCCTGAACGCACCGGCGCCGAATGTACTGCGCCTGACCCCACCGCTGATTATTAGTGAAGATGAGATCCACGAGGCAATCGCCCGGATTCGCACCGCCCTGGAAAGGACCACCGCATGAGCCCACGTCACTTCTTCGCAGATGATGACCTCAGCCCCGCCGAGCAGGCTGAAGTCTTGCAGCTAGCCGCAAAGCTAAAAGCTGAGCCCTATTCGAAGCGCCCCTTCGAAGGCCCGCAATCTGTGGCGGTGCTTTTTGATAAAACCTCCACCCGCACCCGCTTTTCCTTCGACGCCGGTATCGCCCAGCTAGGTGGCAATGCCATCGTCGCGGAGATGGGGCGCACCCAAGCCGGTAAGGGCGAAAGCTACCAAGACACCGGCGCAGTACTCAGCCGCTTTGTCTCCATGATTGTGTGGCGCACCTACGCCCATAGCAACCTCGAAGAGATGGCGGAGACCGCCACCGTTCCGATTGTTAATGGGCTATCTGATGACACGCACCCCTGCCAGATCCTGGCGGACCTGCAGACCTGTGTGGAAAACCTCTGCCCGGAGGAAGGCCCCAGCGGACTGAAGGGACTCAAAGCCTGCTACCTGGGAGATGGCAATAATAATATGGCCAACTCCTACATGTTGGGCTTCGCCACCGCAGGGATGGATATCAGCATTATTGCTCCTAAAGAATTCCAGCCGGAAGAAAAATTTGTGGAGCGCGCGCGAGCCCGAGGCGCGGAAACCGGGGCCACTGTGAGCGTCACTGATGATGTGGATGAAGTTACAGGCGCACAGGTGATCATCACGGACACCTGGGTATCGATGGGGCAGGAAAGTGATGGCAAGGATCGCCGCACCCCCTTCTTGCCTTATCAGGTAAGCGCCGAGGTAATGGCTAAAGCCGCTGATAATGCGATCTTCTTGCATTGCCTGCCGGCCTATCGCGGAAATGAAGTTACCGCGGAGGTCATTGATGGCCCGCAATCTAGGGTCTTTGATGAAGCCGAAAACCGCTTGCATGCCCAAAAAGCCCTGATGGTGTGGCTGCTCGACCACCAACCTGGCGCATGAGTAACCCGCAAACACCACCGACGCGTACCGCACGCCAGGGCAAGATCCTCTCGATCTTGGATAAACACCGCGTGACCTCGCAGGTGCAGCTTTCGGAACTCTTGCTTGATGAGGGCATCGACATCACCCAAGCCACGCTATCGCGTGACTTGGATGAACTCGGGGCCCGCAAAATCCGACCCGAAGATGGTGGGCGCGCCTACTATGCGGTGGGTACCCCGGATGCCCCCATTGGGGAACAACCCAGCGGGCCCCGCGAGAAACTCCGCCGGATGCTCGATGAGTTGGTGGTATCGGTGGATTATTCCGGCAATATCACGGTGCTGCGTACCCCAGCCGGTGCGGCCCAATACCTGGCGAGCTTCATCGACCGAGTGGGCATGCCGGAAGTGGTGGGTTGCATCGCCGGGGATGACACCATCTTCGTGCTTGCTCGCGAACCCTATGATGGCGAGCAGCTCGGCGAGTTACTTGCTGGTAATAACCCTGACCCGCGCTAAAGTAAATCCAGCCGCATAACGCTAAAACTAATAATTCAAGGAGAAGAACACTCATGACCGATCGCGTTGTACTCGCATACTCCGGTGGCCTGGATACCTCCGTGGCCATCCCCTACCTGGCCAAGATGACCGGCGGTGAAGTTATCGCCGTGTCCCTGGACCTGGGTCAAGGTGGCGAGGACATGGAATCCGTGCGCCAGCGCGCATTGGATTGCGGCGCTGTGGAATCCATCGTGGTTGATGCCAAGGACGAATTCGCCGAAGAGTACTGCCTGCCCACCATCAAGGCCAATGGCATGTACATGAAGCAATACCCCCTGGTCTCCGCGATTTCCCGCCCGCTGATCGTCAAGCACCTGGTGAAGGCCGCCAAGGAACACGGCGGCACCCACGTCTCCCACGGCTGCACCGGTAAGGGCAATGACCAGGTCCGCTTCGAAGTAGGCTTCGCTAATACCCACCCGGACCTGAAGGTCATCGCACCGGCTCGTGACTATGCCTGGACCCGCGATAAGGCCATCGCCTTCGCCGAAGAGATCAACCTTCCCATCGAGCAGTCCAAGAAGTCGCCCTTCTCCATTGACCAAAACGTGTGGGGCCGCGCAGTGGAAACCGGATTCCTCGAAGACCTGTGGAACCCGCCGACCAAGGACCTCTACGCCTACACCGAAGACCCCGCACTGGGCAACGCCCCGGATGAACTGATCATCAGCTTCGAAGCCGGCAAGCCGGTAGCCATCGATGGCCGCAAGGTCACCGTGCTCGAAGCCATCGAAGAGCTCAACCGCCGCGGTGGCGCCCAAGGCGTTGGCCGCCTGGACATGGTGGAAGACCGCCTGGTGGGCATTAAGTCCCGCGAAGTTTATGAAGCCCCCGGCGCCATGGTGCTGATCACCGCACACCAAGCTCTGGAAGACGTGACCGTGGAACGCGAACTGGCCCGCTATAAGCGCCTCGTTGATGCCCGCTGGTCCGAAGAGGTATACGACGGCCTGTGGTTCGCACCGCTTAAGCGCTCCCTGGATGCCTTCATTGAATCCACCCAAGAGCATGTCACCGGCGATATCCGCCTGGTGCTGCACGCCGGCAATATCACCGTCAATGGGCGCCGCTCCAACCACTCGCTCTATGACTTCAACCTGGCCACCTATGACACCGGCGATACCTTCGACCAGACCATGGCCAAGGGCTTTGTGGAACTCCATGGGCTTTCTTCCAAGATCGCGAACCGCCGCGACCGCGAAGCCTAAACCCAAAAAGTAGAGAAAGGACCTGCGCGACAACATGCAACAGCACGGAACCAATCAAGGCGCCCTCTGGGGCGGACGATTCGCTGGCGGCCCCTCGGACGCCATGTTCGCCCTCAGTGTTTCCACCCACTTCGACTGGGTGCTGGCGCCCTATGATGTGCTGGCCTCCAAAGCGCACGCCCGCGTACTACACCGCGCCGGGCTATTAAGCGACGAGGACTTTGAGACCATGTTGGCGGGCCTGGATCAACTGGGTAAAGATGTTGCCGATGGCAGCTTCCTCCCAGACCCCACCGATGAGGATGTGCACGGCGCCATGGAACGTGGCCTCATCGAACGCGTTGGCCCGGAAGTTGGTGGCCGCCTGCGCGCCGGACGTTCTCGCAATGACCAGGTTGCGACTCTCTTCCGCATGTGGGTGCGCGATGCTGCCCGCGATATTGCGTTGAGCCTCACTGAGCTGATCGACGCCCTCCTGGGGCAAGCAAAGGCACACCCTAAAGCGATCATGCCTGGTAAGACGCACTTCCAGGCCGCGCAACCGGTGTTATTAGCGCACCAACTGCTTGCTCACGCGCACCCACTTCTGCGCGATATTGAGCGGCTGCGGGATTTGGATAAACGCCTAGCTATTAGCCCTTATGGTTCCGGGGCGTTGGCGGGTTCCTCGCTTTCTTTGGATCCAGAGGCCATTGCCGAAGAACTTGGGTTTAATGAGGCAGCCGATAACTCGATTGATGCCACTAGCTCCCGTGATTTCGCTGCGGAAACTGCGTATGTGCTGGCCCAGATCGCGGTGGATATGTCGCGGCTAGCTGAAGAAATCATTGCTTGGTCCACCCCCGAGTTCGACTATGTGACCTTGGATGATGCTTGGTCAACAGGTTCTTCGATCATGCCGCAGAAGAAGAACCCGGATATTCCGGAGCTTGCCCGCGGTAAGAGTGGTCGTCTGATCGGTAACTTGGCTGGCCTGATGGCTACCTTAAAGGCCATGCCCTTGGCTTATAACCGCGATCTCCAAGAAGATAAAGAGCCCTTGGTGGACTCCTTCTTACAGCTCAATTTGCTGCTGCCGGCGATGACCGGTTTGGTCACCACCTTGACCTTCCATGAAGATCGCCTCCTTGAGCTTGCCCCGGCTGGCTACACCTTGGCCACGGACCTCGCGGAATGGATGGTCCGCCAGGGCGTGCCCTTCCGCGAAGCCCATGAAGCTTCCGGTGCCTGCGTGCGCATTGCGGAGGCCCGTGGCGTGGGCCTTGATGAGCTCAGCGATGAGGAACTCGGCAGCGTGGATTCGCGATTGACCCCGGAGGTTCGTAAGGTCCTCACCGTGGAAGGCGCAGTCGCTTCGCGCGCCACCCGTGGCGGCACCGCTGGCCCTCGGGTTGCGGAACAAGCCGAGCGAGTCGCTGCTGCTAATGAGGCGCATCGCAGCTGGGCAGGCACCGCAGTCCGCGGCTAAGTAGGCGCAGATTAGAATGTCCGACATGAGCATTGATCCGACCCTTCTTGATGTCTTGGCCTGCCCGCAGGACAAAGGCCCACTGCGATATCTGGAAGAGGAACAGCTGCTGGTCAACGATCGCCTGCACATTGCCTATCGCATTGACGATGGCATCCCGGTGATGCTGGCCGATGAGGCCATCGAGTACCCCGCCAAATAAGTCTGCACAAAAGGAAACCATGAACATTATTGAGGAACTGTCCTGGCGCGGGCAGATCAACCAATCCACGGATCTCGAAGAGCTCAACAAAGCCTGCGAAGAAGGACCGATCACCCTCTATTGCGGCTTTGACCCCACTGGTGCTTCGCTACACGCCGGGCACCTCGTGGCACTTTTCACCCTCAAGCGTTTCCAAGAGGCCGGACATAAAGTCATCGCCGTCGCCGGCGGCGCCACCGGCATGATCGGGGATCCCCGCGACGTGGGGGAGCGTTCCATGCTCACCGAGGAAGATATTGAAGCCAACCTCCAGAGCATCCGCCAACAGATTGAACGCTTTGTCACCATTGATGGCGACAAGGGCCGGTTGGTCAACAACGCTGACTGGACCGCGAACCTCAACGTGATCCAATTCCTTCGCGATATCGGGAAGAACTTCTCCCTGAACACCATGCTGGATCGCGATACCGTGAAACGCCGCTTGGCCTCCGACGGTATCTCCTACACCGAGTTCTCCTACATGCTGTTGCAGGCCAATGACTATGTTGAGCTGAATCGCCAATACGGTTGCACCCTGCAAATCGGTGGCTCTGATCAGTGGGGAAATATTGTTTCCGGCGTGGACCTCAACCGCCGCATCAACGGTGCCAAGGTTCATGGCCTGACTCTGCCCTTGGTGACCGACTCCGAAGGAAATAAATTCGGCAAGTCTACCGGTGGCGGAAAACTGTGGCTCGACCCGGAGCTGACCTCGCCTTACTCCTGGTACCAGTACTTCATGAACGCATCCGATAAGGATGTGATCAACTACCTGCGCTGGTTCACCTTCCTTACCAAGGACGAATTGGCGGAGTTGGAAACCGAAGTTGAGGAACGTGCGTGGGCCCGTGAGGCACAGCGCCGTCTCGCCCGCGAGCTGACCACTTTGGTGCATGGCGAAGCCGCCACGACTGCGGTGGAGCTAGCCTCCCAAGCGCTCTTCGGTAAAGCCGAACTCAAGGACTTGGATGAGCAAACCCTCGCCGGGGCCCTCCAAGAAACCACGATCGCTGAAATCCCAGCAGGGGAGGAGCCCACTATCGTGGACCTGCTCGTAGCCTCTGGGCTCTGCGAGTCCAAGGGCGCTGCTCGCCGCGCCATCAAGGAAGGTGGCGCCTACGTGAACAACGAACGCGTGACCTCAGAAGAGTGGCAGCCCACTGCGGAGGATCTGCTTCATGGCAAATGGCTAGTCCTACGCCGCGGAAAGAAAACCTTCGCCGGAGTTCGCTACGACAACTAGGCGATAGACAAGGTGCACTGACCAATGGTTAGTGCACCTTTTTTGTGCTTTAAGCTGGGTGTTTGTGTTGTTGGTGGGGTGTGGGTAATCTATGTCGGGTCGCCAGGGATGCCGGGTCTTCTGGTTGGGTGTTGTGGCGATAAGTTATCTGGTTGCTTGTATGCCTTGATGTTGGCGCGGTTTGCGTGTTGGTGTTGGGGTGTGTATGGTGACTGGGGCTGCTTGAGCGACTGTGTTTTGTTGGATGGTTGTTCTTGTTGGTCTTGATGTTTGAGAACTCAATAGTGTGTTGATGTACTTTTGTTTGTTTTGTGCATGGTGTTTGTGTTTGTGACCGTGTGTGGTTGTGTGCCGGGTGGCCTTGAAGCACTGGCATCCTTTTTTG
>NZ_FOPJ01000006.1 GCF_900113445.1 Corynebacterium spheniscorum | reverse complement strand
TGCAAAAAACACCACAATTTGAAGACCTCGAGGAAATACCGGGTGTTTATGGACCACAACGGAAAATGCTTCTTCCACTGGAACACCCCCGACACCACCAACAACCCGCACATCACCCTACCTACCGGGCCGATCGCCACTATCACCAACACCACCTGGGCAACCACCTGGAACACCATCACCGACAGACCTACAACAATCAAAGAAACCGAAAAACTCCTCCAACAACGAAAACAACAAACCCAACAAGAAGCCGAACAGTCAAAGGAACACGCTAAGCAAGCCAAACAACACGCCCGCCAAGCCATCCAAGACACCACACCCCCAACACCCACACCGAAACCTAAGCCCCCGAAACCAAAGGAGAAACCCCGCCCGCCGATTTATCCCGATGATGACTACCACGTCACCATCACCAACTACCGCACCGCAACGGTCCAAGCACCCAGCCGGCTACCTAACGGTGCCTTAAAATTCCCGAAACGCCCCCAGATGAGCAGAAAGGAAAAGAAAGCCCTAAAAAACAGCGTCATGCCCCACCGACCCCGCCCCAACCGCTGGGACACCCCCACCAAACACACAGAAATCTTCCCCCACAACCCCCTAAGCCCCGAGGACCAACAACTCATCAAAGAACACTACAAAACCCAAGCCGAAATCAAACGCAGCATCCGCAAACTCACCAACCACACCAACAACCCCAACCAACCCCCACCCTTCTAACCCCCAACACAAAAACCACCGTGCCAACACCCACAGGCACGGTGATTAACCAACCCCAAAACAAAAACGCCCGCACACCTCACCAGGCAGTGCGGGCGTTTCTTAGTGGGCTAGCTCAGCTTTTCGCGAGCAGCCTTCGCAGCTTCCACCAGATTCTTCAGGGAAGCACTGGTCTCTTCCCAACCACGGGTCTTCAGACCGCAGTCCGGGTTCACCCAAAGCTGTTCCGGAGCCAAGGCATCCAGAGCACGATCGATCAGCTCTGAGATCTCTTCCACGCTGGGAACACGCGGGGAGTGGATATCCCACACACCGGGCCCCAGGCCGCGGTCGAAGCCATGCTCCGCGATTGCCGGAAGCACAGCCATGCGCGAACGCGAGGCCTCAATCGAGGTGACGTCCGCATCCAGACGGTCGATAGCATCCACCACAGTCGCGAAGTCGGAGTAGCAGAGGTGCGTGTGGATCGAGGTTTCCTTCGCGGCGCTACCGGTAGCAAGGCGGAAGGAACCAACGGACCAGCGCAGGTACTCAGTTTCCTCAGTGGAACGCAGCGGCAGCAGCTCACGAATGGCCGGCTCATCCACCTGGATCACCTGGACACCAGCGGCTTCCAAGTCGCGAACCTCATCGCGCAGGCAGAGACCCAGCTGATCGGCAACCTCGCCCCACGGGATGTCTTCGCGGACGAAGGACCACGCCATGATGGTCACCGGACCGGTCAGCATGCCCTTGACCACGCGATCAGTCAGGGAAGCTGCGTAGCCAGACCAGCGGACGGTGATCGGCTCCGGACGGGTCACATCGCCCCACAGGATCGACGGGCGGGTGCAACGGGAACCATAGGACTGCACCCAGCCATGGGTGGTAGTGACGAAGCCATTCAGATGCTCAGCGAAGTACTGAACCATGTCATTGCGCTCAGCTTCACCGTGAACCAGCACATCCACACCAATTTCTTCCTGGGTGCGGATCACATCGTGGATTTCCTTCTCCATAGCTGCTTCGTAGTCAGCGGTGGAGAGCTCACCGCGACGGTGAGCAGCACGGGCTGCACGAATTTCCTTGGTCTGCGGGAAGGAACCAATGGTGGTGGTCGGCAGCAGCGGCAGCTTCAGGGCTTCATCCTGAGCAGCCTTGCGCTCGGCGTAGTCGCCACGGTTGCGGTCATCATCGGTGACAGCCGCGGTGGCCTTGCGCACCTCTTCGACCTTCACACCGGGGTGTTCGCGACGGGAAGTAGCGGCGGCACGAGAATCGGAGAGTGCATCTTCGATCGCCTCATCGCCTTCAGCCAAGCCCTTGGCTAGAGCCACGACTTCTTCGACCTTCTGGTCAGCGAAAGCAAGCCAGGAGCGGATCTGCGGATCGAGGGACTCTTCGCGGCTCACGTCATGCGGGACGTGCTGCAGGGAAGTGGAGGTGGTAACAGCTACCCGGACATCATCGCCCAGGTTCTTCTTGATGCGGCGCAGCGTCTCCAGGGCCTCATCGAGGTCCGTACGCCAAATATTGCGGCCGGAGACGATGCCCAGGGCGATGGTGCGCCCGGCATAGCTTTCAGCCCAACGGTTGAGGTCAGCTTCACCCGGTTCGCAGCCGCGCACTAGGTCCAGTACCACGGTGTCAACCTTGGTCTTGGCCAGAACATCGACAACGTCCTCGGCATGGCCATAGCTCAAGGCAACAGCGGTGGGCAGGATTTCAGCAAGCTCGCCATAAACCTTGGCAACACCGTCAAGGATGCGATCGCGGGCAACCGTATGGCGGTCACTACACAGAGCCGGTTCATCGAATTGAACCAGGGTGGCACCATTGGCCTTGAGGTCTTCAACCAGGCCCTTGTAGCCAGCGAGAACATCATCAAGACGCTCGAAGGGTTCATAGCCCTCCGGTGCATTATCTGCGGCGCTAGCCAGCAGCAGGAAGGTCAGCGGTCCAACCAGAACCGGGCGGGTCCGCGCTGCATCCTTGGTGGTAGCGATAGCACGCACACGCTTGGAGCCAAGATAGGAGATCTCGGTATCCGGACCGATCTCCGGAACCAGGTAGTGATAGTTGGAGTCCAACCACTTCATCAGGGAGAGCGCAGCGCGGTCACCTTCACCACGAGCGATGGTGAACTGAGCCTTCAAAGATTCAGTGGACTCCGGTTCGCTATCAGCCAGGACCTTGCGTTCAGGGGCGAAGCGCTCCGGCACGGCACCCAGCGCGGTGATGATGTCGAGCACCTGGTCGTAGTAGGAGAAATCTTCCGGAATGGCGCCGGCTTCTTCCAAGCCGAGGTCGCGCAGACGCCGGGTGCGCTTAACGCGCAGTTCATCAGCGGTGGCGGCGAGATCGTTATTTTCACCATGCCAGAACGATTCCAAGGCGAACTTCAGTTCACGGTTCGGTCCGATCCGCGGATAGCCGAGGATCGAAGCCAAGGGGAATTGGGAGGTGCTGTTACTCATGTGCGTCAGGGTGCTTTCTTAAGGTCAGGTTGAGGAATTCTTGGGGAACAAAAACTAAGAGGCCGGTGTGAGATGGCGCAGTGCCAAACCGACGAGCTCCGCGTCGACCGGTCCGCGTTGCGGGCGTTGGCGTTGGGCATTCTCGGCCCGCGGCTTACGTGCCAAATACCCAGCGGCACGCAGGTACTCCAACAGGTCCAGGGTCGGGCGGGGACGGTTGAAGGAGTAAATATGCACGCCCGGTGCACCAGCATCGAGGACACCGCTAATCAGGTCCAAGGTGGCTTTCAGAGAATCCGCCACGCGAGTGCGGGGGTCTTTTTGGGAAAGCATGGTGCGCAGATGCTCCGGGACCTTCACGCCAGCTAATTTCTCCAAAGCTTGGAGACGTCGCAGATCATTAAGCGGCAAAATCCCCGGAACCAGCGGCATGCGGCAACCGGCTAGGCGTAGTTCACGAACCATCGAGGCATAGTCTTCGGGGTCATAAAACACCTGGGTGATGGCATAGTCGGCACCAGCCTGGGCCTTTTCGACTAAAGCCGCAATATCATTGCTGCGCGCCTGCCCGCGGGTGGCGGGGTAGGCGGCGACAGCAATGGAAACAACCTCTTCAGGGCAAACTTCGGCAGCGATCTCACGAATCAATTGCACCAATTCCACACCGCGGTTCAGACGGTGCTCCGGTGCAATGTGGTCGATGCCTCCCGGGGGCATGTCGCCGCGCAGCGCCAGGAAATCCCGGATTCCAGCGTGAAGCAGCAAACGCACAATCATCTGCAGCTCACCACGGGTCGAACCCAGGCAGGTCAGGTGCGCGACAGCAGGTAGGTGCGGGTGCTCTTTGAGAACTTTGAGGAGGACTTGAACAGAACGATCACGACTATCCGCACGATTACCGGCCGCACCATAGGTCACCGAAACATAATCCGGGGCTGCGCCAATGAGGCGATTGACGCCCACCCACACACTGGAGGCAGGCTCCAAGCTTCGGGGAGGATAAAGCTCGAAGGACACAGTCGGATAATCCGGTGCAGTGTCCGGTCGGTAGAGCAGTGCAGTTGTCACGAAGTACCCACTTCCTATCGCATCCCGGCCTTAGCACCTTCCGCACATATGCGGCGGTTGCTGCGGCGTCATGGACCCGGGTCTCTCAGCCGCTCTGAATAGGTTGACTGCACTGTAGACAGAGAAGTGCGAAAAAATGAACCGCTTAGTACAGCCTTTTCGCATCTTCGCAGCTCAAGGGCACAGTCATCGATGAATAAAAATCAACCTAAAACGCTCAACCTACCCCAAGACGCACGATTTTTTGAGACACTTTAGCCCCAATTGTCCCAATATATGGAATCGATCCTCAAAAAAATGCACCCAACCCGAAAGGGCCAGGTGCATTCTGAGCGAGAGCCTAGTTTCTAAAACCGTGAACCGGGGCAGGAATATAGCCTCCGCGATGCACGAAGGTGCTGTTGCCGACCTCGTTGACAGGGATCACCGGGGCATAGCCCAGCAAGCCACCAAAGTTAACCTCATCGCCCGGCTTGGTACCAGGCACCGGGATCACGCGTACTGCGGTGGTCTTATGGTTCATCACACCAATGGCAGCTTCATCAGCGATCATTCCGGCAATGGTTTCGGCGGAGGTATCACCAGGCACGGCAATCATGTCCAGGCCAACTGAGCAAATAGCGGTCATGGCTTCCAGCTTGTCGATGCTAATAGCGCCGCTACGCACGGCATCAATCATGCCCTTGTCTTCAGAAACCGGGATGAAGGAACCAGAAAGCCCACCCACGCGGGAGCAGGCCATCATGCCGCCCTTCTTCACCGCATCATTAAGCAAGGCTAGGGCAGCGGTCGTACCGTGGGTACCAACCTGGTCGAGGCCCATATGCTCCAAAATGTGAGCCACGGAGTCACCCAGCTCAGCGGTAGGGGCAAGGGAGAGATCCACAATGCCAAAGGGCACCCCCAGGCGTTCCGAGGCCATGGTGCCCACCAGCTGTCCGGTGCGGGTGATCTTGAAGGCAGCTTTCTTGATTTCCTCGGCTACTTCGTTGAGGCTTGCGCCTTCGAGATCACCGAGGGCACGGTCGACCACACCCGGGCCGGAAACACCCACGGAGACAACGCAGTCCGCTTCTTCCACACCATGGAAGGCACCAGCCATGAAGGGGTTATCGCCCACGGCGTTGGCAAAGACCACGAGCTTCGCGCACGCAATGGCCGAACGATCCTTCGTTCGCTCCGCTGCATCCTTGATGACCTCGCCCATCAGGCGGGCTGCGTCCATGTTGATGCCAGCACGCGAGCTACCCACATTCACCGAAGAACATACGAGGTTGGTCTCCGAAAGGGCCTGCGGAATGGAGCGAATAAGCGCCTCATCGGCAGCGCCCAACCCCTTGTCCACCAGGGCAGAGTATCCACCAATAAAGTTCACGCCCACTTCCGCGGCAGCGCGGTCCAGGGCATGGGCGATTTCGGTGGGGTCACCCTCGCAACCAGCGGCAATCAGCGCTACCGGGGTTACTGAGATGCGCTTATTAACAATCGGGATGCCGAGTTCGCGTTCAATACCTTCGCAGGTTTCCACCAAGTGTTTCGCCTTGGTGGTGACATGATCGTAGACCGCATTGGCGGTGTCACTCATCGAGCTTCGACTGCACTGCAGCAGCGAGATCCCCATGGTGACGGTGCGAATATCCAGGCGGTACTTTTCGATCATCTCGATGGTGTCGAGGATCGCGTGGGAGTTAATATTCAAGGTCATGGCGCTTAAATCTCATTAACCGCGGTAAAGAGCGCTTCCGACTGGATGCGGATCACCAAATTCTCGGCTTCCTCCACCCGGTGCATATGTTCCTGAATATCTGCAATGGTGCGCTCCGAATCATCGAAGCTCACCTGCAAAATCATGGTGAACCATTCATCCATAATCGTCTGAGACACGTTGTGGATATTGACTTTTTGCTCCGCTAGAGCGGTGGATACGGCGGCAATAATGCCGACATGGTCGGCGCCGGTGACGGTGATGATCGCGAACATGAGGGATATCGTACATCCCCCTCAGGATCACCTAAGGCAATAGTTCACGAAATTCCGCATAATCTGATTCGCCGAACTGGTATCAATAGCTCGCGCGCGGGAGACAATATCCTCATAGTCTTCATCCGAGAAATACCCATGCCCACGGTAGAAGCCCATGCGGGTAGCCAGACCCTCCGCGGTGAGGTCGGTATGGAATTGCACCGCCCAGGTGCTATCTGTTGCCCGCACCATCTGGACCGGGCAGGTGGGCCCAGTGGCCAGCACCACGCCCCGCGGGTTTACTTTCACCACGTTCTCTTTATGCCCAGTCAAGGCCTCAAAGCGCGGCGGCAGACCGCGGGTGAGCGGATCTTCCGACCCGGCGGGGGTTAGTTCGACCACGGTGGTGCCGGCTTCCTCGGGATGCGTATTGCCCACCACGCCACCATCAAGTTCAGCCACCAATGTGTTGCCGAAGCATACGAAGAGCGTGGGGATAGGGGAGTCGATGAGCTTCTTGAGTTCTGCATGCACATGGTGCTGCCACTCGTCATAGTTTTCGTTTGTGACATTAAGGGAGCTTCCGCCAGAGAAGATCCCATCAAAGCCTTCAATCTCCCCGATGCTCGCATCAACGCTATCGAGCACGCGGTGCGTGAGTTCTTCTTCGCGCAGCCCAGTGGTACTGAGGAAGTCCTGGTACTCATTGGCGAGCACCTGATCGCCTTGGCGTGCCGAAACTAATAAGAAGGAACCCATGGGAAAGACCCTATAGGTTTTGACTCTTACTCCGGCAAGCGATCCTTACCCCCGTAGGGGGAAGCATCCCGGCAGTAGGCCACGAAATTAGCCAGCAGTCGATTACTCCAGGTGGTGTCAATCGAAGGCAGCTCAGCGATAATGCGTTCATATTCTGAAGCCGCGAAATAGCCATAGTCGCGATAAAAATCCATGCGGGTTTTCATCGCATGAGCATCCATATCGGCATGGAATTGGCAGGCCCAGGTGCTGGCATTGGCGCGCACCATTTGGATCGGGCAGCGTGGCCCGGTGGCTAAGACCTGCGAGCCAGGCGCCGGGCTGATCACGTTTTCGGTATGCCCGGTAAGGGAGCTAAAGCGCGGCGGGAAGCCTCGGGTGAGGGGATCCTTGAGCCCATACTCAGTGAGCTCAACGATGGTTTCCCCGGAGTCCTCGGGGTGCGTGCGACCGACTTCGCCGCCATAGAGTCCAGCGACCAAGGTGTTGCCATAGCAGACCAAGAAAGTCGGGATGGGGGAGTCAATCAGCGCTTTAAGTTCTGCATGCACCTGCTGCTGCCAGGGGGAATAGGTGGGGTTCGTGACATTAAGGGAGCTACCGCCCACAAATACCCCATCGAAACCGCGCAGGTCGCCTAGTGATGAATCAGCATGATCGAGCATGCGTTGCTCTAATTCCCCTTCGCGCAGTCCAGCGGCGACACAGAAGTCTCGGTATTCAGCGGCGGCCACCTCAGCGCCTTGGCGAGGAGAGATAAGAAGCATGGAAACCATGAGGAAATATCTTAAACCCGCGCATAAAAATATCGCCCGCTTGGGGCACTCCCCAAAAAGCAGGCGATATTTTTAGTTTTGGGCGCGGACGGAGTCCTCCACAAGATCCAGCACAGCGTGCAAACCATCGGTGGGTCGATCGGAAGCCAATCGCGTCAATAGCCCATCCATCACGGTCTCCAAATAGGTTTGGAGTACGTCTACAGGCACATCGGTACGCATGCGTCCTTGCTCAGCATTGCGCGTCAAACGATCATGCACTGCTTGGTCCAGCACTGCTTGGTGTTGACGCCAGCGTTCGCGGAAGCTCGCATCGGTGCGCAGCAGGGTAGCGATTTCTAGGCGGGTAGCGAACCACCCATGACGTTCGGGGTGCGATAAGAGTTCTCGCATCACTTCCACCAAGCCCTCTTGGGCGACGACATCCGCCATGGTGGCGGCATCTTCGCGGGCGAGGGCGAGGAAGAGATTCTCTTTGTCTTGGAAGTGGTGGAAAATAGCGCCCCGGGATTTACCGGTAGCTTCCTCTAAGCGGCGGACCGTTGCCCCTTCGTAGCCATGTTCCGCAAAACAGCGGCGCGCGCCTTCCAGGATGTCTTGGCGGCGACGGGATAGCTCCGTCGTGCTAACAACGGGCATATGGCCTCCTTTTGAGACAGCGTTTCCAGGGGTGAGGACGAACCCCGAGACCTTGTTGGCCTCGGGGTGCGCTCACACTCTGCTTAGGACTGAGCCATTTGGCGCAGCACGTACTGCAGGATGCCGCCGTGACGGTAGTAGTCAGCCTCACCGGGAGTGTCGATGCGGACCACTGCGTCAAACTCGGTGACCGAGCCATCTTCCTTAGTGGCAGTCACGTGAACCGTCTTCGGGGTCACGCCATTGTTCAGCTCCTCAATGCCTTCGATATCGAAGGTTTCAGTGCCGTCCAAGCCGAGGGACTCGTGGGACTCGCCATCGGGGAACTGCAGCGGGATAACACCCATACCGATCAGGTTCGAACGGTGAATACGTTCGAAGGATTCGGTGATGACGGCCTTCACGCCGAGCAGGATGGTGCCCTTGGCGGCCCAGTCACGGGAAGAACCGGTGCCGTATTCCTTACCGCCCAAGACGACCAGCGGGATACCGGCTTCGCGGTAGTTCTCGCAGGCATCGAAGATAAAGGACTGCGGGGCGCCTTCCTGGGTGAAGTCGCGGGTGTAGCCACCGTCGATATTCACCAGCTGGTTGCGCAGACGGATATTGGCGAAGGTACCGCGCATCATCACTTCGTGATTGCCACGACGGGAACCCAGGGAGTTGTAGTCCTGCACCTCAACACCCTTGGAGTCCAGATACTGAGCAGCCGGGGTGCCGGGCTTAATGGAGGAAGCGGGGGAGATGTGGTCAGTGGTGACCGAGTCGCCCAGCTTGGCCAGGACGCGAGCGCCCTTGATGTCCTCAACCGGTGCGGGCTCCAGCTCCATGCCATCGAAGTAAGGGGCTTTGCGGATATAGGTGGAGTTCTCATCCCAGGCGAAGGTCTTGCCGGTCGGAACATCCAGGTTCTGCCACTGTGCGTCGCCCTTGAAGACGTCGGCATAGTCGGCTTCGTAGAGTTCGCGGGAGATCGCACCGTTGATGGTCTCTTCGATCTCTTCCTGAGAGGGCCAAATGTCCTTCAGGTAGACATCATTGCCATCTTGGTCCTTGCCCAGGGAGTCGGTTTCGAAGTCGAAGTCCAGGGTGCCGGCGATGGCGTAGGCGATAACCATGATCGGGGAGGCCAGGTAGTTCATCTTCACATCAGGAGAGATGCGGCCTTCGAAGTTACGGTTACCGGAGAGCACCGCGGTGGCGGTCAGGTCGTTGTCGTTGATGGCATCGGAAACTTCCTGCGGCAGCGGGCCGGAGTTACCAATACAGGAGGCGCAGCCGAAGCCGGAGAGGTAGAAGCCGAGGGCTTCCAGGTCCTTCCAGAGATCAGCACGCTTGTAGTAGCCATCCACAACCTGGGAGCCGGGGGCACAAATGGTTTTGACCCAAGGCTTAGCGCGCAGGCCCTTTTCATTGGCCTTGCGGGCGATCAGGCCGGCGCCAACCATAACCGAGGGGTTAGAGGTGTTGGTGCAGGAGGTGATCGAGGCAATGGCGATCATGCCGTGGTCAACGGTGTACTCGCCGCCCTGCGGAGACTTAACCACCACCGGCTTGGAGGGACGTCCCTTGGCTCCACGAGCAGCGGATTCACCGCGGCCCGGCCAGGAGGCGTTGTAGTTTTCGTTGCCTTCGGTCTCCGGCTCCTGAACTTCGCCTTCGTAGCCCATCTTGGTGCCAGCCTGGCTGTCGTCTTCGCAGACCGGGTCGTTGGTGAAGGTGAGCAGGTCCTTGCGGAAAGTCTCCTTAGCCTCGGAGAGCAGGATGCGGTCCTGCGGGCGCTTCGGGCCAGCGATGGAGGGCTTCACGGTGGACAGGTCCAGCTCAAGGTACTCGGAGTACTCGGCTTCCGGAGCGTCCTGCTCCAGCCACAGGCCCTGAGCCTTGGCATAAGCCTCGACGCGAGCGATCTGCTCCTTCGGGCGGCCAGTCAGCTCCAGGTACTTGATAGTCTCTTCGTCGATCGGGAAGATCGCACAGGTGGAACCGAATTCCGGAGACATATTGCCGATGGTGGCGCGGTTGGCCAGCGGCACGGACTTAACGCCATTGCCGTAGAACTCAACGAATTTCTGAACCACACCGTGCTGACGCAGCATGTCGGTGATGGTCAGCACCACGTCGGTAGCGGTCACACCCACCGGGATTTCACCGGAGAGCTTGAATCCAACCACCTTGGGGATCAGCATGGAAACCGGCTGCCCTAGCATGGCAGCCTCGGCCTCAATACCGCCGACGCCCCAGCCGAGGATGCCCAGGCCGTTTTCCATGGTGGTGTGCGAGTCGGTACCAATGCAGGTGTCCGGATAGGCAACGCCTTCATTGTCGAAGACAACGCGGGAGAGATACTCGATGTTCACCTGGTGAACAATGCCGGTTCCTGGGGGCACAACGCGGAAGTTGGAGAAGTTCTCAGCACCCCAACGCAGGAATTGATAGCGCTCTTCATTGCGCTGGTATTCAATTTCGACGTTCTTTGCCAGAGCATCAGAGCGGCCGAAGGCTTCAATAATCACGGAGTGGTCAATGACCATCTCAGCGGGGTTCAGGGGGTTCACCTGATCCGGGTCGCCACCGAGGGTCTTCACGGCCTCGCGCATGGTGGCCAGGTCGACCACGCAGGGCACGCCGGTGAAGTCCTGCATCAGCACACGGGCCGGGGTGAACTGGATTTCCACGCTCGGCTCAGCCTTGGCATCCCAGTTGGCGATGGCTTCGATGTGCTCGGTGGTGACGTTCTTGCCGTCTTCGGTACGCAGCAGGTTCTCGCCGAGGACCTTCAGGGAGTACGGCAGCTTCTCCATGCCGGGTACGGCATCGAGAGCGTAGTAGTCATAGGACTTATCGCCGACCTGAAGGGTCCGCTTGGCATTAAAGGAGTTCTTGCTCTCAATCACGTGAGCTCCGTTTCCTCTTTCTTCTATGTGTGAGTCCGCATAAGGGCGGGGTTGAGGCTGGCCGCGCGCGCAGGCGGAACGCAGTGCGGGCTGTGCGCGTTCACTCTGCGAGCTGACCACCAAAACGCGATGGCCCTTATAGCCTCCAGGGTAGAGGTTAAAGGCCTTCGACCACCGGCAATTCTAACAGTACGAGCGTTCTGTTCACCAATCGACGGGGTTAGTCCCCCGAAACAGGGGTATAGGGCATATGATTATCCCCAAAATAGGGCCATACGCTGTAGGTTTGGCTAGCCTTAGATGCTTCGCGTTTTGCTTTTTTGAGCTCGGATTTCCAGGGTTTAAAGGTGCGGCATACCCCCGCCTGTGACCTCCGCATGCCGCGCGGGACATGCCGGAGCACCCGAGCTCGATAAAGCTAGCCATGAACTAGGATCAGGGGCGTGAATTTTAGGAGGTTGCCATGGTTCCCGATTCGGTAGATATTCCGGCCTTAAGTGCCGATCTGGCCGAGGATGGGGTCGCGGTCAACAGCCAATTTATTGATGGCGATTATGAGCAATTGCTCATTGATGCGGTGCGCGGGCATGACATGGGGGTGGCCGTAGTGGATGTGCAGCCGCGTTTGCTGCCGGACCTGCGCGATATGGCGGAGGATCTGCATCGTGAGTCAGGGGTGGACACGGTGTTGGTCAATGCACCTTATGAGGGGGTTGCGATTGTCAGCGGTTCGCTAAGTCGCGCGGAGATTGAGTCTTTGGAGTATCGCCTGGGGCCGCAGCCGCCGTTGGAGCAGGTTCAAGGCATTATCACTGACCCTGGCCTGGACTTTCCCTGGGGTGCGGCGGGCGTGGCTGCAGTGGTGGGCGTGCTGATCGCGGGGGTTGTGAGCTTTGTCTGTCAAGGGATGAGGCCTTACAACAACCCTTAGGGGTTTCCCGGTAGACACGCCCTACCAATGGGGGGATTGTGACATAATTAACAGTAACGGGGGTTTGTGCAGCTCAGTGGGGGTGTAGGGAGAGCTGTCTACCAATGTTATTGCTGTGACTCTAGGGGTTAGTTGTGCTTTGAGACCCTTTTGTGACCTATGGTTCACATGTCAGCTCACGGGCTGATCTGTACAACTTCAATCACAAGGTCAGGTTTTAAAGCTTGACCTTTCCGGGCATGTGGGGAAGCACGCCATGGAAAGAACCTTGTGACTTAGACAAGGCCGCAGGCTAGATCATCTAGCGTGCTGGCGATTTAGGAGAACTTCGTGGCGAATCGTGTCAAGATCAGCTTGGCGACCTTGCTTGGCTCTGCGATGCTGACGAGTGTTACCCCAGCCATCGCGCAGCCAGCTAACCCCTCTGATCAAGAGATCCAGGAAGCCGAGGCTGCGATCGCCACCGGTTCCACCGCTGTCGCCGGGCTCGCGGGATCCATTGCCAGCACCCAAGATGAAATCGCCGCCATCGAATTGGAAATGGGGCGCCTGCGAGAAGCCGTGAATAAGGCCTTGGTGGATCTGCATGATGCCCAAGCCAAAGCGGAGCAAGCCCGCCAAGGCGTGAAGAATGCGCGGGATTCCCTCGATGAGTCCCAAAATGAAATTGAAGCCGCGCAGGAACGTCTCGATGAGATCTCCCGCACGGCTTATCGTCATGCCAACCCCACCCCGGCTGCGCTGGCGGGGGAGAAGGCCGCTGATGATGCGCTGGAACGCCAAACCTATTTGCGCCAATCCATCGATAAGCAAAAGCGTGCCATCGAAGAATTGGATCGCGCCCGCGCCGAAAATGCCAACCGCGAATCTGAATTGCGTGTAGCCCGTAGCATTGCGGAGGATCGCGAAGCTGAGGCCGTAGCCGCAGAAGCCCAAGCCCAGCAGCAGATCCAGGCCACCAGCTCACAGCTGGAATCCCGTAACCGCGAACGCGAACGCCTGGTGGCTGAGCGTGATGCCGCGCAGATCCGTTTGGATGAAGCGCGTAATCAGCGCCATGCGCTAGGCGAACAGCGCAAGGAATACCAGGAGTGGGTCAAGGCCGAAGAAGCTCGTAAGAAGGCTGAGGAAGAAGCCCGCAAGGCCGAAGAGGCACGCCGCAAGGCTGAGGAAGAGGCCCGGAAGAAGGCCGAAGCTGAAGAAGCTGCGCGTAAGGCCGCTGAGGAGGCTCGTCAAAAGGAAGAAGCTCGTAAGAAGGCGGAAGCTGCTGCGAAGGCGGCTCGGGAAGCCAAGGAAGCTGCCGAGCGCGCGGCTGCGGAGGAAAAAGCAAAGCAAGACGCCGAAAACGCCGCCAATGTAGTAGCCGGGGAAGCTACTGCAAAGCTCGTGGGCGCCACGCAGCCGGATCACACCACCACCGAGGATCCCTACTCCGATTCCAATGCGCCGATCGCCGCAGTAGAAAATGCCACCGGCACCACCGCTGCGAAGACCGCGCCGAAGTTGGAGACCTCTGAGTCGGTCACCAAGGAAACTACCGCCACCGTGGGTGGTACGCGGGAAGAAAAGATCGAGACCGTGATCGCGCGCGCTAAGGCTGTGATCGGAACCCCCTATGCCTGGGGTGGCGGTAATGCCAATGGTCCGACCCTGGGTATCCGTGACTATGGTGTCGCCGACTCTTATGGGGACTACAACAAGGTGGGCTTCGACTGCTCCGGTTTGGTGCTCTACGCCTTCGCGGGTGTCGGCATTTCCTTGCCGCACTACACCGGTTATCAATACCAACGCGGCACCAAGGTCGATATCTCCAATATCCAACGCGGGGACCTGCTCTTCTGGGGCCCGAACGCGGAATACCACGTTGCTATTTATCTCGGAAACGGCCAAATGCTAGAGGCGCCACAGTCTGGTTCAACTGTGAAAATCTCCCCAGTTCGCTACTCCGGCATGAGTCCTTATGCAGTCCGACTGATTTAAGTTGCTAGTGTACGGATCATGAACGACTCCGCCCCACAACAGTACGATGCACTCCTGGTCCTGTCCTTTGGTGGCCCCGAAGGCCAGGATGAGGTCATCCCCTTTTTGGAGAACGTAACCCGCGGCCGCGGCATCCCCAAGGATCGCTTAGAGGTCGTGGGCCAGCACTACCGCCACTTCGGTGGCGTCAGCCCACTTAATGATTGCAACCGCGAAATCATCGCGCACCTAGAAGAAAAGATCGACCTCCCGATCTACTTCGGCAACCGCAATTGGCACCCCTTCGCCACTGAAACCGCCGAGAAAATGGCCGCCGATGGGGTGCGCCGCACCCTCGTCTTCGCCACCTCTGCGTGGGGAGGCTATTCCGCCTGCCGCCAATATGACGAAGATATCCGAAACATCATTCAGTACTTGCAGGATAAGAACCTGCCGGGGATTGAGTTCACCAAACTGCGGCACTTCCACAACCACCCGCTCTTTATTGAGGCCTTCGCCGAAGCGCTCCAAGAAAAGCTCGATATTGCTGAAGGCGGCCCGAACTCGCGGGTGCTCTTTACCGCGCACTCCATTCCCACCGCGGCCGATGCGCACGCCGGTGGCGATGAGCGCCCTTACCTTTATTCCCGTCAGGTCTTTGAATCCTCCAAGCTGATTGCCCAGAAACTCGGGATTGAGTCCTATGAGAATGTGTGGCAATCGCGTTCTGGTAACCCGCGCACCCCCTGGTTGGAACCGGATGTGGTGGATCGTGTGACGGAGCTGCACGAAGAAGAAGGCGTGACCGAAGTGGTGGTCTGCCCAGTCGGCTTTATTTCTGACCACATGGAAGTGGTGTGGGATCTAGATACGGAGCTTCAACAAGCCTGCGATGAGATGGGCGTGCGGATGTTGCGCGCAGACACCATCGGGCATATGGATATCTTCACTGACCTGGTTGTTGATCTGATTAATGAGCTGGTCAAGGGCGAAGAACCGAAGTTCATTGGGGAACTTGAACCCGCCGGCTGCACCATTAACGGTCAACTCTGTGCCGCTGATTGTTGTGAAAATCCGCTGCCGAAAATGGTGCATAACCGCGCCCCGCAGCACCTGGGTGCACACCCCGGCGGCGGGCATGGCAATATGGCGCAGCGCAAGCAGGCCTAGCGCGAAAACTCCACCACCGCATAGGCCACCCCGGCCATCCGCGCCCGCCTGATATCGCGGCTTAACCCCAAGATCAGGTGATCCAAGCTATGGTCGCCAAGCCCGGTCACCGCCTCAATGGTGGCGGCCACGGCATCGGCGCGAGCAAAAAGCTTTTCTGCGCGGGGGGAGGTACCCGGCGGAAGCCCAGGGGTTTCATAGAAGTCCCGCAAACTGCCCACCATCAGGCGGGGGTTGCGGGCCCGCGGGGGCTCATGGCCAATCAGGGCCTCGATCTGCGCGGCGGCACGATTGGTGGCCTCGCGTAAGAGGCGATCAGCATCGCCGGGGGAAAGAAAATCTTCTGAGGGAACCTGCGCCACGCGGTGCTGCCAAGAACCATCGGTGTGCGCGATGAACACATTGTGCAGGTGTGGCTCATCATGCGGCAGCACCAAACCATCGCCACCCACACCGGTGGGTTGCCCGGGGCCACCAATTAGCAGGCGCACCCGCGGCGGACGATTCGGGGCCTCGCGCATGGCCTGCAGGGTAGCTAAATCAAAGCCATAGCCCAGCTCCTCGGCAGCGTCGAGGAGATCATCACTGGGCACATGCCCATACAGCCACGCGCCCACCCACACCGCAATATTTTGCAGCGGTGACCACACCTGAGTTCTCATATCCATAGCGCAGGGCAGTCTAACAGTTAAGGTGGATCCTCATGAGTGTCCATGACCCTTATGCCGGTGATATCTTCGCCGGCCACCCGCGCACCAAGAAACCCACCTACCCAACCATCCCCGCCGAACCCGGCATGGTGGTGGAGGTCCTCGCCGATGATTTCGTCGGCGCCATTATTGGCTATGAGCGCACCTACGATGGCGAATTTGTACGCCTTGAGGATCGCTATGGCCGCGAACGCATCTTCAAGATGCGCCCCGGGGCCTTCTTGGTGGAAGGCAAGCGCTGCACGCTTACCCGCTATGTGGCCCCGAGCGCGCCCAAGGTCTCTAACTCTGGTTCACGCCGCGTGGAGAACCTTCAGGCCAAGGTGGCTTTGCCTTCTCGCATTTGGGTCGAAGGTATTCATGATGCCGCGATTGTGGAAAAAATTTGGGGCCATGATCTGCGCGTCGAAGGGGTAGTGGTGGAGTACCTCGAGGGCCTGGATAACCTCGAGGAGCGCCTGCGCGAGTTTCGTCCTGGTCCGGGCCGCCGCGTGGGGGTGTTGACGGATCACCTGGTCAAGGGCACCAAGGAAATGCGCTTGACGGAGAATGTGGGCCCCGATGTGATGGTCACCGGGCACCCCTATATCGATATTTGGGCGGCGGTGAAGCCGCAGAAAGTGGGCCTGCGCGCCTGGCCTGAGGTGCCCTATGGGGAGGATTGGAAGACCGGCATCTGCCGCCGCGTCGGCTGGACGGACCCCAAAGAAGGCTGGAACCGCGTCTATAACGCCGTGCATAGCTTCCGCGATGTGGATACCTCGCTGATTAACGCGGTGGAAAAGCTCGTGGATTTTGTCACCACACCGGAGCTTTCTAAAGAAGATTTCCGCTAAATCTGGGCTGCGCTAACCCGAGACCCTGGGGCTGGGGCTGGGGTAGGTATGCAGCCCTTAACTTTTGGTTAAGGCTTACGACGCTGGCTGCTTAATTAACGGGGGAATTCGGACGTATAACCGCGCCGCCATATTACTTTTGTGAAACTATCTAATAAGCGCTGAAGTTCGCTTATATTTTTCTAAGGCATCTGTTATTGTCAATAGGTGGCAAGCTAACTTGCCGGGAGCTTTGTCCAGCAAGTATCGCGACAATACGCAGTCAGCCCAGATAGGCCACTAACACAAAGGAATACCGTGACCACCACTCGCCGAAGAGCCACCTACTTGATCATGGCCCTTCTTTTAATTTTCAGCCCATTAATGGGAGTAACCGCACAGGCCACACCCGTTAATTCTGAAGAAAATCTTCGCGAATTAATCGCCGCGGCAGGTACCGAACCCACCACCATCGAGCTTGAGGGAACCCTCGAGATCACCGAGGCCATCACCATCCCCGCAGGGGCGGATATCACCTTCATCCCCGCGGGGCCAGGTGATGCAACCTTGCAATCAGGCGCTAATTCTTCGGGTGTGGTGGTCCGGGTTGAGGAGGGCGCAGCCCTTAGCCTTGATCCCTCTACGGATGGCGGGAAAGTAATCATCAGCGCTCATCAATCCGCTACCCGCGTACTCGATGTTGCCGGCGAGGTCACCATGAATGATGGCCTGCTCACTGGGCTGAAGGCCAGTGGATGGAGCCCCAGTGCTATCCGCCTTCCGGAAGAAAACCGCAGTGTTCATGGAACCGGTGCTGTAACCGTGTACGGCAAGGGCATCATGACCATGAATGGTGGCGCGATTACTGAGAACGATATCAACGGGAAATCTAGTACCGAAGCCTTCCCCGCGAACCTCGCTGTGGCTGAGGGAGGAACCTTCATTCTCAACGGCGGCGATATCCGCGATGGAAAGGCTCCGATGGACTGGACTCCCTTCTCAACCGGCGGGGTGGGGCTTTTCGAAGGCGCCACCTTCACCATGAATGGCGGCCGCATCACCAATAACCGCGGTGGCGCCAGCGGCGGCATCATGATTAACAACGGGGATATTTATCGCGATGGAGAGATCAACGGAGCCGATCGGGAAGAAGACCGTGCCTATTGGAATGCTCTTCCCCTGGTTAATCTGCAGATCAATGGCGGAGAGATCAGCGAGAACTACGGCAATATGTATGGGGGCGGCATCGGCGGCTTCGGAAAATTCGCCATTGAGATGAATGATGGAAGCATCCATGACAATGAGGCCCGCTTTTATGGTGGCGGCGTACTCGTGGATGACTATTTTGTCGATGGCGCCTCCGATAGCAATGGTGTTCCGGTACCTGGTAAAACTTCACCAGGTCTCGGCCAAAGCCTCGGCTATAGCATCGAAGAGTGGCGTGAGATCGTTCATGCTTCCTTCGAGATGAACGGCGGAAAAATCAGCAACAACACAGCCGGTTTCGCTGGTGGCGGCATCAATGCGAACTCCGATGGCGTGCTGCTTAAAGCCGGTGAAATTTCGGACAATACCGTGCCCGATAACCCAATCGGCATGGGCGGCGGCGTCTATGCCACCGTTCAGCCCTATACGCTGCGGATGCAGAACGTGCTCTTTGAGAATAACTACGCTCCCCACGGTGGCGGGTTGTGGAATTGCCCGACTGGTCAAACCACCATCCACCTGGAAGATGGTGCCACCTTCATCGGCAATACCACCATCGAAGGCGGCGATGGGCGCGATTTCGAGATCTTCCCCTTCGGGCATGAAGCCGAAAAGCCGCCAGTGTACCTCCGCTTAGCTAATCGAATGCTTGGCGGCGAGGGCGTTAAGTGGTACGTGGATGGCTTCGATTCGCCCTTCTTCGTGGACCAATTCGATCCGGAGAACCCAGGTGAGCCGGTCGACATCGATGACTTGAACGCTAACCCGCGTTATGTGGGTCTAGCAGCTGTCGGTGCGGCTGAGGGAGCGCCCGCTCGAGAGTTCGCGCGGCTGATCATCAGGAACAACAAGGCCACTGGTGGTTTCGGCGGCGGTGTTGGATCCAATACCAATGTTGAAATCGGTACCGGCGACAACCCGGGGAATTTGAAGGTCAAGAAGGAGTGGGTGAATAAACGTCCCATTCCCGGAGGGTTGACCATCCGCCTGCTAGCTAATGAAACACCGATTGATGAAGTTGAGCTGACGGCAGAGAACAACTGGGAACACACCTTTGAAGGCCTCCCGACCTACAGCAATGGCAAGCTCATTGAGTACACCATTGATGAAAAGGATGTTCCCGCTGGCTGGTCCGGAAATATTCTCGACCCCATCACATTCGAGAGAACCGCCGATGACAAAGATCCAACAGTAGTTGAACGCCATCTCACCCTGGTTAATATCGACCTCACCGAGGTGACCGGCACCAAGGTGTGGGCAGATGAGCAAGCTGAACATCCGGACATCCAACTTCAGCTCTTCCGCAAAATCGACGATGGCGAAGCTGAACCAGTAGGGGAGCCGCAACTCCTGGACAATGGTGCCACCACCTACACCTGGTCGAATCTTCCCGTGGGAGACGCAGAGGGCAATCTCTACACCTACTTCGTAGAGGAAGTGGCGACTCCAGAAGGTTATGAGAAAACCACCTCGGATGATGGCCTAACCATCACCAACTCTCCTACGAGTACGCCGGAAACGAGTACGCCCGTGACCACGCCGGAAACGAGTACCCCGGTCACTACTCCGGAAACCAGCACCCCGGTCACTACTCCAGAAACGAGTACGCCGGTCACCACGCCCGTGACCACGCCGGAAACGAGTACGCCCGTGACCACGCCGGAAACGAGTACGCCGGTCACCACGCCCGTGACCACGCCGGAAACGAGTACGCCGGTGACCACTCCGGAAACCAGCACCCCGGTGACCACTCCGGAGAACGACGATCACTCCGGTAACGACTATTCCGGTGACGCCTCCGAGTGATCCCCCGGCAACCACCACGCCGCCGCGGCCTACTGGTCCGCTCGCGCTGACTGGTGCGAATGTGGGATGGCTCGCGGGACTGGGACTGCTAGCCCTGGTCGCAGGCGGATTCCTAGTACTACGTAGGACCCGCTAAAAACACGCGAACCCCAACGCCCTAAGACGGGAGAGCCTAGTGCTCTCCCGTCTTTGTGTTGATGCATTAGTTAGGCATAAAAATCCCTGAACAACGGCCACAGCGAACCTGTCGCACAGTAGGTAGGATCGAGGGCGTGTCCGCACTTGTTTGGTTCATTATCGCCCTGGTCTTAGCAGGGTTGGAATTAGCAGCTGGCGAATTCACCCTGCTCATGTTGGCCGGCGGCGCGCTCGCCGCCTCTGGGGTGGCGTTATTTGCACCACCGGCCGCCAGCGTTGCTGCCTTCGCCATTGCCTCCATCGGTTTGCTGCTTTTCCTCAGGCCATTCTTAAGGAAGCGGCTAACTCACCCAGATCTTCTAGACACCACCCCCACCGCACTGGTGGGGCGCTCAGCCACGGTTTTAGAAGCTATTGAACCTGGTTCGCATACCGGTCAGATTCGCGTCAATGGCGAAATCTGGACCGCAGAATCCATGGACCCATCCACGGATTTCCGCCCCGGCGATCGTGTAACCGTTGTTCGCATCGCGGATGGCACCACGGCCGTCGTCTGGAAAGAAAGTTAAGAGATGATCGATGCCATTTTTGGGTCAGGTGGATTCCTGGCCCTCGTGCTCATTGTCGCCCTCATCGCCATGGTGGTTCTCAAAGCGATTGCGCTGATCCCCCAAGGCGAAGCCGCTGTGATTGAGCGTCTGGGCCGATACACCCGCACCGTCTCCGGTGGAATTACCCTGCTGGTGCCCTTTATTGACCGCGTACGCGCCAAGGTTGACGTGCGTGAACGCGTGGTCTCCTTCCCACCACAAGCGGTTATTACCCAAGACAACCTCACCGTCGCCATCGATATTGTGGTGACCTTCCAAATTAATGACCCCGCCAAGGCCATCTATGGTGTCGATGACTATATCGTCGGCGTGGAACAAATCTCGGTGGCCACCTTGCGTGACGTGGTCGGCGGCATGACCTTGGAAGAAACCCTTACCTCCCGTGAGGTGATCAACCGACGCCTGCGTGGCGAGCTGGATGCGGCTACCACCAAGTGGGGTCTGCGCATTAGCCGCGTTGAGCTGAAGGCTATTGATCCGCCGCCTTCTATTCAGCAGTCCATGGAAAAGCAGATGAAGGCGGACCGCGAAAAGCGCGCCACCATCTTGGCTGCTGAAGGTCAACGCGAAGCCGATATTAAGACCGCTGAAGGTGAGAAGCAGGCACGCATCTTGTCGGCTGAAGGTGAGAAGCACGCCGCAATTTTGGCTGCGGAAGCAGAACGCCAGGCCATGATTCTGCGGGCTGAAGGTGAACGCGCCGCACAGTATCTGAAGGCCCAGGGTGAAGCACGCTCCATCCAGAAGGTCAATGCTGCGATCCGTTCTTCCAAGCTCACACCCGAAGTGTTGGCGTACCAGTACCTGGAGAAGCTGCCGAAGATGGCAG
Source organism: Corynebacterium spheniscorum (assembly GCF_900113445.1). Lineage (GTDB taxonomy): Bacteria > Actinomycetota > Actinomycetes > Mycobacteriales > Mycobacteriaceae > Corynebacterium > Corynebacterium spheniscorum. The sequence goes on along the minus strand of NZ_FOPJ01000006.1, from coordinate 101,816 downwards.
AAGGTAAGGCCTCCACGCTGTGGATGATCCCCAGCCAATTCGGGGATTCCTTGGAGCAATTTGCTCGTGCGCTCGGCAAGCGCGATGACGATGGTGTCTTCCGCTATGAGCCGGCCACAGTTGATGAAGAGACGAAGGAAATGGCGGAACCGGAGAACACTGAGGATTGGTTCTCTACCGAATCCAACCCGGAGATCGCCGCGGCGTTGGCTGCTGCCACTGCGGTGGCGAATAAGCCGGTGGATAAAGAACCGGTACCGGCCCGCAAGAAAGAAATTGCAGAATCCCCCGAGGTCTAACAATTTTGCCCCTAGTGTTGAACTAGGGGCAAGTTTTTTGGTTTAGATGGAGTTATGCGCGTGCTGGTTAGCTTGGATTAAAAGATTGACTGCTAATCGCCAGCCCGCCGTTTCTGCTTGCCATCCAGCGGCTTGGAGGCGCTGCGACATCGCTTGCTTGGAGATACCCAGCTCCGCGGCAGCCTCATTTTGATTCAACCCGCTTCGCATTAGGGAGGTGGCTTCGCGGCCTTCGAAGGTGCGCTTAGCTAATACGTGGGCGATGAGTGCAAAGGCAGCAGAAATATCTTGGGCGAAGGTGCCGCCGAGGGGAAGTACGGTGGCTTGAACACTACCGGCCCTGGTGGAGCGCACCAGTGGTACATCACAGGCCTCGCTAATGGTGGGTGCAACAACGATGCCCACCGCCCATTCGCCATCAGAGAGCAACGCCATGACGGTATCGCAGAGGGCTTCTGGGGTGTCGACGATGGCGCGGATATCTTCGACGCCGAGCAGCTCAAACTCGCCGACGCCGGGCAAGGTGGCCAAGGCTTCAGCACTACGGCGGACTAATTCTGCCCGGCGTACAGCGCGTCCGCGGTAGCGGGCCTGAAGGGAAAACAATGTCAGCGCACCTTCTATTGGTGATCAGTAGCTATTAACCAGGTTAGGTACTAATACTTACCATCGTGCCATCTTTGTGCAGTTTTTCTAAAGGCGCTGGTGGCACTACCCACAATATTGGGTTGAAAACTATTACTCTGATTCGTTTTTCTCAGGAAGTGGTAGCCGGGTATCTAACCACAACCCAAAAATACCGAGCACCAATAAGATGCCGCTGACCAGCATCACCTTCGGGTTCATGGAACCAGCAAGGGTATCGCCGAAAACCACGGTGGCGATGGTGCCGGGGGCGGAACCTAAGAAAGTGGCGAAGACGAAGGGGAGGAGCGGCACGGCGGTAAAAGCGGCGGCGTAATTGAGGATGGAAAAGGGCACCCCGGCGATCATGCGCAGGCTTAATACCGCGAGCCAGCCGCGTTGCGCCAAACGCTGATTGATTTTGGTGATTGCGGGGTGGGTGAGTCGTGGGCGAATCCAGTCGCCTAGGAGTTCTCGGACGACCGAAAGAGAAATGGCTGCGGATACCGCGGTGGCGCTAAGAGCAATAAAAATGCCCAACCATGGGCCGAACAAAACTCCAGAACTTAAGGTGAAAATGGTTCTGGGGATGGGGAATTGGGTAATGAGCACATAGAACACCCAAAACACCCAGGGGAAAGTGGGGCCGAGGTGTTCGGACCATTGCCGTAGGGTCGCCAGGCTCGGAAGATCGAAGTAGGTGACTGCGATGATGCCGCATAGGCACAGCAGCGCCAGGAAGGCCCGCCGCCAGGTGAAGATGCGGAGAGTGTTGTTGAAAACAGTCACGGTTGATGATCTTGGCACTTCGCGTATGAGGGGAGCAAGGCGTGGCAAGCGTTCCTGCGTGCCGGGCGGAGGTGCGATTCCTGAGCCCCTTGCGGGAGGCGGGGCTCGGGGAAAGCAAAAGCAAAAGGCGGCTATCTTTTTCAGATAACCGCCTACTTGTGCCCGGAGGGGGACTTGAACCCCCACGTCCGTTAATAGGACACTAGCACCTCAAGCTAGCGCGTCTGCCATTCCGCCACCCGGGCAAGGTTGCGAGTCAGCCTTGCGGCTGGGCACCTGCAATACTGTATCCGACGCTCCCGAGGTGAACAAATCCGCAGCACACGGGTGGTTTTTAAGACAGTGAAATTGCATTAGTGACATTCATCTCCGTCAGACTGCTAATCTTTGCTCTATGGATTCGCCCATTAAGCTGCCGCCGCGGCACCGCACCTGGTCATGGGTTGCCCCGAAGCACTACCCAGCTGATGATGACCTCAAGCAAGTGCCCGAGGAATGGGTGAAGCATCAGCCCATCAGTGGTTTTAAAGCGAGCTGGAAGCTGGCCTGGAACTTCCCCAAAGTCATCTTCTTCGCCGTCATCGCCTCGCTCGTGGGGTCGGTGTTAACGATCCTGGTGGAACGCCTGGTAGGGCACTCCGCGGATGCGGTCTTCGCGGATTTTTCTGCAGTGGCGCTCTGGAGCGTCCTGGGGGTCATCGCGCTGATGCTCTTTATCAGCTGGATTTTTGAGACCGCCGCCGATGCCATGATTTTTGTGGGCACACCGCGCTCAGTGCATGCGTTGCGGCTGAATATTGCCCACGATGTGTTAACGCACCCAGTGATGGAGATGTCGCCCGGTGAGGTGCTGAATATCGCGGATGAGGATGGTCAAGGCGCCTGCGTGATCAAGGAAGGTTTTGGCTTCCCTGTTTATATGATGGGTTCGCTTATTGGCGCGGCGATTGCGCTTTTCCCAATTCATGCTGGGATTAGCTGGGCGACCTTGGGTGGGGCAGTGGCAACCGGGGTGGCGGCGCTGGTGGTGGCTAAACCCATGGGCACGGCGATTGAAAATAAGCGAGTAAGTCAATCATCGGCGGTGGCTTTGATTACCGATATTGCCCAAGGGGTGCGCGTGGTGAAGGGCCTCGGCGCGGTGGAAAGAGCCTATGCGCGTGCGGAAGTGGCCTTGGAGAAATCTCGGGTGCTGGCGATGCGCGAGGTATGGGTCTCTACCTGGTGTGCGTTTATTCAGCAGGCAGTGCCGGCTGGGTTTAGTGTGTGGATCATGCTGTGGGCGGCGCGGCTTACGGTTAATGGGCAGCTCAGCCCCGGTGAGTTTATGTCCATCTATTTGATTGCGCCTTCCACGCTGGTGGTTACGGGCTATTCCTTTTCTTATTTAACGCAGGTGTGGACGCGCTCGGTGGCCTCAGCCAATCGCATTAATGCGCTGAAGGCGTCTTTCCACCCGGAGGAACCTACTGCGGTGAAGCAGGTGGAACAGCCGCAGGTGGGCCTGGAAGTGTGGCATCCGCGTAGCCCCCAAGGGCATGCTGATGCGGTGGCTGCCGCCACTGCGCTGGTGGAGGCTGCTGCGCTGGTAGAAGGTGCTGGGCGCAGGGATATCCGCAAAGCCTTATATGCCCCGCACGGTGCCCATATTTTTGAAGGCACCCTGGCGGAAAATGTCGCACCCACAGGGAAGGAATCCATGGTGGATGAGGCCCTCGAGGCCGCAGCCTGTGGGGATATTATTGCGCGATTAGGTGGGGATCCCACCGCGATTGCGCTGCGCGAAGCTGGGTTTAATTTATCCGGTGGGCAGCGCCAACGCGTGGCCTTAGCTAGGGCCTTGGCACCTAATAGCGAGCTCTTGGTTTTAGAAGATCCCACCACCGGGTTGGATGCGATCACCTTGGATCAGGTGGTCGGGCGCATTAAAGAACTACGCCGCGGACGCAGCACCATTGTGATTAGCTCATCGCGGGCGTGGATTAATAGTGCCGATCGCGTGAAGGAGTTCGCATGAGTCCCCACGCGGACAAACCCGCCCTGCAATTAGCGAGCTTCCGGGAGGTCATGGCCACCTTAAAGGCACTACCGGCCAACCCCACACCACTGTGGTGGGTAATGGCCCTAGGCAACATGGGCATTATGGTGGCCGCCACCGCCGGCAGCCCGCTGTTATTGGGCAGGCTCATTGATGCTCTGGGGGATCACTCGGCGTTTATGCGGCTGCTGTGGATCTTTATTGGCTTCTTATTGTGCGAGGCCTTCTTCCGCGGGGTGATTGTGCCTTGGGTGATGCGCGATATTTCCCAACGCTATGCGGTGGACCTGCGCGAAGCCGGATTAAAAAGCGCCTTGCAGGCACCGGTGCCAGAACTTTTGCGGCTAGGTACTGGGGCGATGATTACGCGGCTTACCCGCGATGTCACCCGCGCTAGTGATGTATTTGGGATCTTCGGTAGCCGCATTATGTTGCTGATCTTTATGATCCCGGCGACCTTGGTGTCACTGGCGTTTATTCACCCCATGTATTTGATCCCGGGGTTGTTGGTCAGCTTCTTGCTGGTGCCCTGGATTAAACGCCTAGTACCGCTATCGAATTATGTGGCAGACCGCGAATCTGAGGCTGATGCGCGGCGTAATGCGCGCTTATTGGATTCTATTCGCGGGATTAACACGGTACGCGCCTATGGCTTAGAGAAGTGGTCTTTGGGGCGCACCCGCGAATCATCCTGGCAGGCGCTGCAGCGCACCGGCGATAAGGTGACCTTGCTGGGGCTGATCTATGGCGAATCCCGGATTATGCACTTCTTGCTCATTGCCGGAACCATGCTTATTTCCGCGTGGATGCTGGTTAATGGGCAGGTGAGTTTGGGGCAGATTACCGCCGCCTTGGGGTTGATTGCCAAGCTGCAATTCTTCCTCTTCGATGCCCTGCATTTTGCCTACAATATTCAAACCGGTGCGGTGGCATTATCCCGTGCGGTAGCGCTGGTGAGGATGGGGGATAAGGCCCAGAGTCTGCCCATCCCCGCTGATGTCAGTGGCCCGCCGGAAGTGGAGGTGCGTAACTTGAGCTTCCATTATCCCAATGGGGTGAGCGTGCTTGATGGGTTGAACCTCACCCTCGCAGCCGGGACCACCACCGCGTTGGTGGGGACCTCCGGGGCAGGTAAATCCACCCTCGCAGCACTTATTGCGGGGCTCCAACACCCCACCGCCGGGCAGGTGCTGGTGGCCGGCCACGATACCGCCACCGTCTCCGATGTGTGGACCGCCCGGCAGGTGACCTTGCTCAACCAAGAGGTGCACCTTTTTGCCGGCACCTTAAGAGAAGACCTCACCATGGCCGCCCCGGAAGCCAGCGATGAAGAACTCTTAGCGGCACTAGCGGCAGCCGGCCTAGCAACCGGCGGGGTGTTATGGCAGCGCTGGTTACCCCAAGGTTTAGATACCTTAGTAGGAGCACAGGCCCAGGAGCTCTCCCCAGAGGTCATGCAAATTATTTCCCTTGCCCGGGTGATCCTGCGCGACCCACCGGTTTTGGTGATGGATGAAGCTACTAGTGAGGCCGGCTCTGACTATGCCCGCCTACTCGAACAAGCAGCCACCGCCGCGGCTAAGGGGCGCACCTCTTTGGTGGTGGCGCACCGCTTAGATCAAGCCGTGGCCGCAGATCGCGTGCTCTTAATGGAAGATGGGCAGATTATTGAAGATGGCCCGCATGAAGAGCTCATTGCCATTGAAGGTGGGCGCTATGCGCAGCTGTGGGCCAAGTGGAATCAACCCCTGGTATGAGAGCCACGACACTCTTACGGATTTTCCGGTAAAACTGAGCACATGAGTGACTACGCACAAGATTCTCGTTTCCCTGGCCCCGACCCCTACGCCCCGCTCAAAGATCTCCCCAGCTTCCCGCTGAGCTCCACGGACCTAGAAAATGGTGCGAAGCTCAGCGAAGACCAAACCGGTGGGGTAGATATCTCCCCGCAGCTTTCTTGGTCTGATCTGCCCGAAGGCACTAAGTCCTTGGCCATCACCTGCTTCGACCCGGATGCCCCCACCGCCTCCGGTTTTTGGCACTGGGCTGCCTTCAATATCCCCGCTGATGTCACAGAACTGCCCACCGGCGCCGGTTCCAAGGAGGACCTCGGCATCGATGGTGTGATCACCTTGAAGGGTGACTCCGGCAAGCGCGGCTTCTATGGCGCCCAACCTCCGGCCGGGCATGCCCCGCACCGCTATCTCTTCGCGGTACACGCGGTGGATGTGGAAAAGCTCGATATTGACCCAGATGCCACCCCCACGGTGCTAGGCTTCAATCTCTACTTCCATTCCCTAGGACGTGCGATCCTCTGGGGCTGGTACGAAAACCACTAGGACAGGCCTGAAACTTCAACAGTGAGCAAAAAACGACGCACCAACCAACCGACTACGCCACAGGAGCTGCCGAAGGTACCCCTGGCGATCCGCCTCGGCGGTGCCTTCCTCATCCTGGCCCTGGCTTTCTTGATCTTCGAGACCATCTCAGTGATCACCAATGGGCTAGGCGGCAGCATCGAGTTCACCGCCAAGCACCTGCTCATCCTGGTTGCCGCGGCAATCTTCGGGGCTTTCCCGAACCCACGGATCGATCCGGTGGCGAAAAGGATTTACCTGGTGGTCCTAGCGGTGGTGCTCCTCGCTTTCGCCTCGAAGGCCATTGCGCACACGGTGCTCATGGTGATGCCGCAATGGTGGTTGGTGCTTTATGCCATTGTCTGTGGTCTCTGCGCGCTGGTATTGCGGCGCTCAGCAGCCAAAGCCTAGACACATAACCCCGCTAAATATCCACGCAGCACGCGGCGTTCATCTAACTGCGCCCCACGAATCACTCGCTGCATCATAAAACTATCCATCAGCGCCACCAGGTCCGCCGCATGCGTGTCGGCCGCCGGCGCATCCAACGCCCGGAGTACCTCCGTAGCCAAAGTTTCTAGGCTGCGGCGCGGCTCCGGGCGTTGACATAGCGCAGCGCTTAACTCGGGGTCCTCCCGGCATTCCAAAAGTAGCGCCAAGCGCGTGCGATAACGCTCCGGGGAAGCGAGTATGCGGTCCAAAAGCCCGCAGCAAAACTCGGCGGCCCCCGCTGGGCTAAGTGTCGCGGGCACTGTGACCGCAGCGAAGTCGGTATCTACCTGTTCGGCTAGGCGCTGGGCGATCAGGCCCAATAAATCCCGCCGCGAACGCGCATAATACGAGGTCGATCCAGCCGGGAGTCCCAACAGCTCATCAACGCTGCGGTGCGTCAGCGCGCGCACTCCGCGGTGCGCAATTAGGTAGATGCCCGCGTCAGCGATGCGGCTGCGGCGGTCAGAAAGTTCGCTCATATCCCTAAAACTCTACATCAATAGAGGGTTACTGGGCGTGGCTCTATTTTTGTAGAGGGGCTGTGTTCGAGATCGTGGTGAAGCGGTGCTGAGCTGCCGGGGAGCTCGGGGGCTGAGGTAGACGGCGCTGGATGCTTCCCGGCGCGAGTAGGCAGCAGAAAACCCCCTCGATGTAAGCGAGGGAGTTGGTGTCTCTTAGTTCTCTTCGATCCAGGGCAGGCCGCAGCCTACTGCTTCAGAAATATTCTTCATCCCATGCAAGCGGATCTGCTGCGCGATACCTAGGTGAATATTGCGGATCCAATCCGGGCCGCCATAAATCAACCCGGTATAGCCCTGCAATAAGCTCGCCCCAGCAGCAATGCGCTCCCAGGCTTGTTGCGGGGTGGAGATGCCACCTACCCCAATAAGCACCAGTTGCTTACCCACGCGCTGGTAGAGGCGGGTAAGTACCTCCAGGGCGCGATCAGCTACCGGCGGGCCAGAGATCCCGCCGGCTCCCATGGCTTCTACTTCTGAAGCTGGGGTGCATAGCCCCTCGCGGGAAATGGTGGTGTTGGTGGCCACAATGCCGGCAAGGCCTAATTCCACGGCCAAGTCCGCTACCGCATCGACGTCCTCATCGGAAAGATCCGGCGCGATTTTCACCAGTACTGGGGAGCTGGTTTCTTCCATAACAGCCGCCAAGATGGGGCGGAGAGATTCCACTGCCTGTAGGTCCCGCAACCCTGGGGTGTTGGGGGAGCTGACATTAACCACTAAATAATCGGCGAGGTTGCCAAGTAGTTTGGCGGAGCGCCGGTAGTCATCTACGGCTTCTTCGGCGGGCACCACCTTGGTTTTGCCGATATTAATGCCGATCACATCATCAGAGGCACGCTTTTTAAGGTTGCGCGCCACCTCAGCGGCACCCACATTATTAAAGCCCATGCGGTTGAGGATGGCTTTATCTTCCGGCAGGCGGAAAAGCCGCGGAGTGGGGTTACCAGGCTGCGGGGAGGCGGTCACGGTACCAAGTTCCGCGTAGCCAAACCCTAGGGGTGCCCAGGCATCCGGGGAGTTCGCGTTCTTATCAAATCCTGCAGCCAGCCCCAGTGGGCGGGGGAAGGTGACACCAAAAACTTCTTGGGCTAATACTTCGTCTTTAACTGGCAGGATCTTCGCTAGGCCGCGGTGTAGCGGCGCAGTGTGCTGGACGAGGGAAAGCCCGTCGTTAATGATCCCGTGGATGCGCTCCGGGCGGAGCTTGAACATGCCTTTAAGGGCAAGGGAATAGAGTTCTTCGCGGATCGGAACCATAGGGCTAGAAGTCAGCCTTTCAGCTAAAGGTGTGAGACAGGGGAGTGATTATTTTGCGGAGGAGCCAGCACCGGGGTTGGGGATCAGGCGCAACTCCGTGGCATCCTTGGTGGCCGTAATCAAGCTGCCATCATCGAGAACAGATAAGAAGATGGTGTTTTCCGGGATGCTCAGCCGCTGGCGTTCTTCAGGCACACCTTGGGAGATGTCATAGCCCACCAAAGAGTTCGTGCCAGTGGAGGCCGCCCACGCCAAGTGGTTGTGTTTATCCCAGGCAACCGCCCAGGGGGAATCATCAATGGGGGCGGTTTGGTGCAGGCGGATAATGCGATCCGCGGTATAGATGGCGATTTGATCACCGGTGGTATCTGAGACCACCAGGGTGCCATCTTCACCGGGGCTCATTCGCCCAATGCCTAGACCCACGCGCAGGGTGCCGCCGGGTTTGCCCTTGGTCCACTGAATATCTTGGATGGTGGTGGTTTCATTCCAGGTGCGCACCACCGCATCGGGGCCTTCAGGTTGGGGCAGTGCCAGGATCTGCGTGGAAGGGCGATCGGCAATAATTTCATCAACCTTGGCATCAGCCTCGGGGTGATGCACCCACACCTTATTGTCTTCGTGGTTGGCCACCACCACTTCACCGGTGGAGGTTAATGCTGCGGCACGTACCTGCATCTCGGTATCAATGCTGCGGGTGATCTCACCATCGTTGATCAGCAGCACCTGCGTGCCACAGGGAATCACCACGGTGTCCTCGGTGATCGTGATGTCTCCGCATTCAGCTGAAGGTAGCTCCACTACTTTGGCGCTATCGCCTTGGAAGTCCGCCAGCGTACCCATTGCTAGGGTCTTTTCCCCGCGTACCGCAATGATCTCCCCAAGTCCGACCACGTCATCAATCCTGGTGATCGCACTAGGTACTGCTAGGGCGTCTCCAGCGGGGGTGCCGCTTAATGCCGGGGAGACCGCCGGGGTGGCATTACCCATGCCGACGGTGGCTTCGTCGCCTTCTTGATCTGTGCTCTGAGAACAAGCACTTAATCCCAGCCCGGCGCTTAAAACCGCTGCCAACAGCACCGATGAGCTGATGGGACCTAAAGAACGACCACTATGAACAGGGGACCAAGGTGCACGCGTTTTCACAGGTACGAAGCCTAGCGCATCCGGGTGGCACTTAGCCGGAAACCTCATCCAAAGCGCGAATGATTTGCTCCGGTAGGGGGTGGCGCACCGCCATCAGCGCATCCGAAAGCTGGCTAGTAGTCCTAGCACCCACCACCGCGGCCGCCACCTTCCCCGGCGCGCGATTAAGCCCTAATACCCAGGACAATGCCACCGCCGCGGGGGAAAGCCCCAAACCTTTGCCGGCCGTAGCTAAAGCTTCCACAATGGTGTCGCGTTTAGTACCCACATAGTTCATAAAAGGTGAGCGCACCCCATGGCGTTCCACCCCACATAGCGCCCCATAGGCCAGTGGTGCAGCAGCAATAAAGCCCACGCCCACATGTGCGGCGGCAGGAATAAGCTCATCTTCTGCTTCGCGGCGCAGCAGGTGATATTCCTCCTGCGCGGCCACCAAAGCCCGCCCGCGGGGAAGATATGTGCTGCTTAGTGCTAGTTGCCAGCCGCGATAACCTCGCACCCCCACATAGCGCACCTTGCCTACTTGGATCGCATAATCCAAGGTGTCGGCTACTTCTTCTACTGGGGTGGAGTCATCCCAATACTCCACATTCCAAAGGTCAATATGGTCCACGCTCAAGGTCTTCAAGCTGCGGTCTAATTGGCGTAGTAGTCCGCGGCGGGAACAATCCACCCGTGAACCAACCGGGCGTAAGGGATCCACCCCAGCCGCGGTGGAAAGCACCACTTCATCACGTGGGATGCCGGTGGCTAATACAGCACCCAGGACTTCCTCAGCGCCACCACCATTAAGCGCGGGGGAGGTATCCACCAGGTTGCCGCCGGCATCAACAAAAAGCCCTAGTAGTTCACAGGCGGCAGCAATATCCACGCTCTCACCCCAGGTGGCGGTGCCTAAGCCCAGGGGGGATACCTTCAGGCCCGATTTGCCGAGTGCTCTTTCTTCCACCCAACCCAGCCTAGAGCACCTATCCTGAAAATCTTCGAAGCTGTCAAGAACCTGAGAATGTACCTCCCAACCCGCACACCGCCGCGATCAATCGAGTACGGTGTCCGACGTGATTGGATTACATGAGCTCGGCGCACACCTGCGCTCCTGGATAGACAGCGGGGCAGCGGATCTTGATACCGCCCAGACCCTCGCCTCCGGCGCACACCCTGAACCCATCTCCTGGGCACAAACCATTGTGCTGTCCTTGGTGCAAGGCTTAACCGAATTCCTGCCCGTGAGTTCCTCCGGGCATTTAAGGATCGTTTCCGAATTATTCTTCGGCCAAGACGCCGGCGCCTCTTTCACCGCGGTGGTGCAATTAGGTACCGAAGCTGCCGTGCTGGTGTATTTCGCCCGCGATATTTGGGATATTCTCACGGGCTGGTTTAAAGGCCTCTTTAATAAAGCCGAGCGCGGCTTCAATTATCGGATGGGCTGGATGGTTATTGTCGGCACCCTGCCGGTGGGCATCCTCGGGTTCCTCGGCAAAGACATTATCCGCGAATCCCTCCGCAACCTCTGGATCACCGCATTTGTGTTGGTGGCTTTCTCCTTCGTCTTTATCCTGGCGGAGAAAATGGGTTCCAAGCGCCGCAGCTATGAATCCCTCACCATGAAAGACGCCATCATTATGGGCTGCGCCCAATGCTTGGCGCTGATCCCCGGTGTGTCACGCTCCGGCGGCACCATTTCCGCAGGCCTTTTTGTTGGCCTGGAACGCGAAGTCGCCGCGCGTTTTAGTTTCCTTCTAGCCATCCCCGCCGTCTTGGCTTCCGGGTTATTCTCCCTACCCGATGCTTTCGACCCCCAAGCCGGCCAGGCTGCCAGCGCCTCCCAGCTGGCAGTCGGCACACTCATTGCCTTCGTAGTGGGCTATGCCTCGATTGCGTGGTTGCTGAAGTTCGTCTCGCACCACTCCTTTAGCTGGTTCGCTGCCTACCGCATCCCGGTTGGCATCCTGGTGGCCATTTTGCTCGCCAGCGGAGTGCTCGCCGCTTATTAAAAACTTCTTCCCCGCGCACCTGGGCTGTCGTCGAGATCGGCTGGTGGCGCGGGGTTAGTCATCACTGGGCTAGGGGTACTTCGGCTGGGGTGTGGCATCACCTTATTACTGAGGCCGGCCTGAAAAGCGGGGCCTTAAACGGCGGGCATTAAGGTAGAGCGCATGCATAGTTGGCCAATTCCACAAGTACCCACCCTTAACCTGGAATCCCCGATTCCCCTCAATCTTTATGACACTGCTGATCAGCGCATCAAACCCGTCGCAATTCCGGATGATCCGAATGCGGAAGTAGGAATGTATGTGTGTGGAATTACCCCTTATGATTCCACGCATTTAGGGCACGCTGCCACCTATTTAGCTTTCGATCTGGTGTACCGCCAGCTCCTAGATAATGGGCACAAAGTTCATTATGTCCAAAATATTACGGATGTTGATGACCCCCTCTTTGAACGCGCAGAACGCGATGGCGTGGATTGGCGCGAATTAGGTACCAGCCAAATCGATCTTTTCCGCTCCGATATGGAGACCTTAAAGGTGCTGCCCCCACAGCACTATATTGGCGCCATGGAAGCCATCGAAGAGGTCATTGAGATGGTCCAAACGCTGCTGGATAATGGGGCAGCCTATGTGGTGGATGATCCGGAATACCCGGATATTTATGCCTCCATTAGGGCCACCTCACACTTTGGTTATGAGTCGAATTATTCGCGGCAGGAGATGGAAGAATTCTTCGCCGAACGCGGCGGCGACCCCACCCGCCCTGGAAAGAAAGATCCCCTCGATGCGCTCTTGTGGCGCGCTCACCGTAAAGGCGAACCCTCCTGGGAGGCACCCTTTGGAGCGGGGCGCCCAGGGTGGCATATTGAGTGTTCCGCGATTGCTAATAATCGCCTCGGCACCCCCTTTGCTATCCAAGGTGGCGGAAGTGACCTCATCTTCCCGCACCATGAGTTCTCCGCAGCGCATGCAGAAGCCGCCGAAGCCCAACCGCGGATGGCGCAGCACTATGTGCACACCGGCATGATCGCCCTTGATGGGGTGAAGATGTCGAAGTCCTTAGGCAACCTAGTGTTTGTCCATAAGCTCACAGAGGCCGGACATGAGCCTTCCGCTATTCGCCTAGGCGCCTTCGCCGGGCATTATCGCAAGCCCCGCAATTGGTCAGATGAGGTGCTGGCCACCGCCGAAAAGCGCCTAGCCTCCTGGCGCGGCGCCCTCGAGCATGCGCAACGAGAAGAAACCATCACCATGGTGCAGGAACTGCGCAAGCACCTGGCCAATGATCTTGATACCCCAGCTGCCTTAGCGGCAGTAGATTCTTGGGCTACAACCCAAACCGGGGAAGGCACGAAGGAAGCCGCAGATCTTGCGCGCACCGCCATTGATGCACTCTTAGGGGTGCAGCTATGAGTAGTTCTTTTCACCCGGGCGCCTGGGTTGAGGAATTCATCGCTGATCTGCGCACCTTCGCCACCGGCAGCTACCTCGGTGAAGGCGAAACTGAGCATTGGGAAGGCTTCTATGATCCCGCCTGCCTAGCGGAGTTAGAGCAGATCCTGCGCACCTTAATTGCTGATATGGCCACCGTGCCGGTGGCGGAAACCCTCATCGATGCCCGCACGAAGCTCCAAGAGTTCAATGCGCAGCACCAAGATGCGGTTTTAGAGGAAGAAGAATATGGTGACCTGCAGGAATTCTTCCAACAACTAGGTCACCTGCATGGGTTAGATAACTCCCAGATCCCGCTGCTCATGGAAGAAGATGAAGAAAATAATATTCCCCCAGCAGCACCGATGATCTATCTGCCCGAAGACCCAGAAGACACCTAACCCCAAGTGAAAGGTTCCCGCACAGTAGCCATGAGCACTCCTTATCAACCCGCCGCCATCTTTTGGGATATGGATGGAACCATGGTTGATTCCGAACCACTGTGGGGGATCGCCACCTATGAGCTCAGCGAAAAACTCGGCCGCCGCCTGAGCGAAAAAGAACGCGATAAAACCGTGGGCGGCAGTTTCCCCAACACCTTGGAGATCTGCGCGCGCCACGCCGGCATTGATCCCGCCACCTTAGATGCCGATGCCATTGCCGAAGAGTTCTTTGCTCGGGTGGCCGAAATTTTCCACGGCAACCTACACCCACGCCCTGGGGTTCGGCAGCTATTAACTGAACTTGCTGCTGACCAGATCCCCATGTTTGTTACCACCAACACCATTCGCAGCTTGGCGGATCCCGCCATTGAGGCAGTAGGGGAGCACTTCTTCTGTGGCTCTGTCACCGGCGATGATGTCACCTGCTCTAAGCCCAACCCAGAGATGTACCTCAAAGCCGCCGAACTTGCCGGCGCAAAGCCTGGGGACTGCCTGGTCTTTGAGGATTCCGTTGCCGGACAAACCGCCGCGGTTAAGGCAGGTTGCCGGGTGATTTCCTTGCCCGAAAACCAAGCCCGCGACCAGGTGCCCGGCACCACCTATTTAGGTGATCTTCGCGGTGATGGTTCCATCGAGTTTGAAGGGGTTAGTGCCGCAGATGTCTACACCTGGTTTCGGCAGGCTTAAGCCCCCAAAACGCTAGGCCGAACTGCTACGTGGAATAATGGCGCGCGTGAAGAACTTTGACTCGCTTTATGCCGAACTCACCACCAAGGCTTCTGCCGACCCCGCCGAATCTGGTACCGCCGCCGCTCTTCAGGCCGGTATCCACCATCTAGGCAAGAAGGTCATCGAGGAAGCCGGCGAAGTGTGGATGGCAGCCGAGTACCAATCAGATGAAGAGCTCGCCGAAGAAATCTCCCAACTCATCTATTGGGCCCAAACCATCATGGTCGCCCGCGGCCTCAAGCCCGAAGATATCTACCGCTACCTCTAACTCTGGAGAGATCTTGCTTAAAGTAGCCGTCCCGAATAAAGGCTCCTTATCCGAACGCGCCGTCCACATCCTCAAGGAAGCCGGCTATGCCAGCCGCGGCGATGACACCAAAGCACTCAATGTCTGCGATACCGCCAATGATGTGGAGTTCTTCTTCCTCCGCCCCAAAGACATCGCCATCTATGTCGCCAATGGCCAACTCGATCTAGGTATCACCGGCCGCGACCTCGCCCGCGATTCCCGCGCCGAGGTAAGCGAAGTCCTCCCGCTGGGTTTCGGGGCCTCCACCTTCCGCTACGCCGCCCCCGCGGACCAAGAATGGAAGGTCGAAGACTTAGCCGGCAAACGCATCGCCACCTCCTATCCCAACCTGGTGCGCGATGATCTTGCTACCCGCGGTTTAGAAGCCGAGGTCATCCGGCTGGATGGGGCAGTGGAGATTTCCATTCGCCTAGGCGTTGCCGATGCGATCGCCGATGTTGTCTCCACCGGCCGCACCCTGCGCCAACAGGGGCTCGCGCCCTTCGGTGCGCCGATCTGCACCTCCGAGGCGGTGATCGTGGGCCGCAAGGGCCGCGAGGTCGATCACGCCCAGCGGGTGCTCATCCGCCGCATCCAGGGTATTTTGCACGCCCACAATTACCTCATGTTGGACTACAACGTCCGCCGCGACCTGCTTGATCAAGCCAGCGAGATCACCCCCGGGCTTTCCGGTCCCACGGTCTCCCCGCTGGCTCGCGAAGACTGGGTTGCCGTACGCGCCATGGTGCCCCGCAAGCAAGCAAATAACATCATGGATGCCCTCGCTGACCTCGGCGCCGAAGCCATCTTGGCCTCCGAGCTACGCATCGCCCGCATCTAAAGATTTTTGCTTCACCCGAGCCCCGTGGGTTGCGGTTGAGAAATATTTCTCACCGTACTCCACGGGGTTCAGCTATGCCGCGCCAAAAATATTTTATCTACGCGGATAGCCCTTCATCCTACCTATTGGTCTCACAAACTAATCGGCGTGGCTACACTTGAACGCAATTGCTTCAGGTCAACCATGCTTTAAGGAAGAGGCATTTCATGTCGAAATCCACTGGCCCTCAGGAAAAGAAACCAGAGAAAAAAGAACCGGCCAAGCCCACTGCGCGTAAAGGCTATCGCCTAGAAGAAGACCTCCTAGGCACCATGGAGATCCCCAATTCCGCCTACTACGGGATCCACACCATGCGCGCTATCGATAACTACAATATTTCGCGCACCACCATCAATGATGTGCCCGAATTGATTGTGGGTATGGCCCAAGTCAAAAAAGCCGCAGCTATGGCTAATCGCCGCCTGCATACTCTGCCGGCAGAAAAAGCTGAAGCCATTGCCTGGGCGTGTGACCAGATCATCTCGGAGGGCCGCTGCCGCGACCAATTCCCCATCGATGTCTTCCAAGGTGGGGCAGGTACCTCCACCAATATGAACGCCAATGAGGTGGTTGCGAACCTGGCGTTGGAGTACCTCGGCAAAGAAAAAGGCGACTATGAGGCCATCAACCCCAATGATGATGTCAATATGAGCCAATCCACCAATGATGCGTACCCCACCGGCTTCCGCCTGGGTGTGCATGCGGCGATGCTCAAACTCATCGAACAATTCGATGCGCTCCAATCCGCCTTCCAAGCCAAGAGCGAAGAATTCGTCGACATCCTCAAAATGGGCCGCACCCAACTCCAAGATGCAGTGCCCATGACCTTGGGTGAAGAATTCCGCGGCTTCGCCCATAACCTGGCCGAAGAACAAAATATTTTGCGCATGGCCGCCGAACGCCTCCTCGAGGTCAACCTCGGCGCCACCGCCATCGGTACCGGCGTGAACACCCCAGCCGGCTACCGTCACCAGGTCATTGCCGCACTCGCCGAGGTCACCGGCCTGGAAGTCCGCGGCGCCAAGGACCTCATCGAAGCCACCAGCGATACCGGTGCCTATGTGTTGGCACACTCCGCAGTCAAGCGTGCCGCCATGAAGCTTTCTAAGATCTGCAATGATCTGCGTCTTTTAAGCTCCGGTCCGCGCGCTGGTCTTAATGAAATCAACCTGCCGGCGCGTGCCGCTGGTTCCTCGATCATGCCCGCCAAGGTCAACCCCGTTATCCCGGAGGTCTGCAACCAGGTGTGCTTCAAGGTCTTCGGTAATGACCTGACTGTCACCATGGCCGCCGAAGCCGGGCAGCTGCAGCTCAATGTAATGGAACCAGTCCTAGGTGAAGCACTCTTCCAATCCATCCGCATCCTTGGTAATGCTGCTGATACCCTGCGCGAGAAGTGCGTTGTGGGTATTACCGCTAATGCCGAGGTCTGCCGAGCCTATGTGGATAACTCCATTGGCATTGTCACCTACTTGAACCCCTTTATTGGTCACCACATGGGTGATGTGATTGGCCGTGAGGCTGCCGCGACGGGGAAGTCGGTGCGTGAGCTGGTATTGGAAAAAGGCTTGATGGATGAAAAGACCTTGGATGAGGTTTTATCCACCGAGAACCTGATGCACCCAATGTTTAGGGGCAAGCTCTACCTAGAGAACTAGGTCCAGGAACTTTGCAGGGCACTTCCTTAGGGAGGTGCCCTGTTTTCTTGCGCCAACTAAGTGAAAACTATCTTGCATAGCGGCCACCGGCTTATCGATAATGATGGCAACACCCACACACTGTGTTGAAGGTTTCATGCTCAGCATTATTCAAATCATCATCGTCCTTGGCGCCATTGTTCTAGGTGCCCGGCTAGGCTCCATTGCCATTGGTTTCGCCGGTGGTTTCGGCGTACTGCTTTTAGGCTTAAGTGGCCTGCCGGTTAACCGCGCCGATATTCCTTTTGATGTCATCGGCATCATCATGGCGGTCATTGCCGCCATCGCTGCCATGCAGCGCGCCGGTGGCCTGGATTACCTGGTGTATCTAGCGGAAAAGATTCTGAGGCAACACCCCAAGCGGGTGACCTTCCTAGCCCCTATCATCACCTATCTGATGACGCTTTTCGCCGGCACCGGGCACACCGCCTTTTCCACCATGCCGGTGATTGTAGAAGTCGCCAAAGAAGGCAAAGTACGGCCCTCCCGGCCACTATCGGTAGCGGTGGTGGCCTCCCAAATGGCGATTACTGCCTCCCCAATTTCCGCGGCAGTGGTATTTATGGCCTCCATCCTCGAACCCTTGGGGGTGGGGTACTTGCAGCTCCTTGCAGTGGTGATCCCCGCTACCTTCTTAGCTATTTTCCCCACCGCGTTTTTATGCAACTACTTGGGCAAGAATCTAGAAGATGATCCCATCTACCAAGAGCGCATGGCCAAGGGCTTGGTCAAAGCACCAGCAGGGCATAGCGACTACCAACCCCCGAAAGCTGCGAAGCTCTCGGTAGGGATCTTCCTGGTCGCGATTGTTGCGGTGATGGTCTATGCCACCGCCATTTCTGAGCAGGTTGGGTTAATCGCCAACCCCACCTTGCCGCGTAATGAGGCAATTATGTCCATTATGTTGGCGGCCGCCACCGTGATTGTGATGGCGGCGAAAATCCCCGCGGATGAGGTGCTCAAAACCCAGGTATTTCGCTCCGGGATGTCGGCGTGCGTCTGTGTTTTAGGTGTGGCCTGGTTAGGCACCACCATCATTAATGCCCATATTGATGAGATCCAGGAATTCTCCGGGCATATTGTGCGCGCGCATCCGTGGATGCTGGCGATTGTGCTCTTCTTAGCTGCCGCCTTGCTTTACTCCCAAGCTGCTACCACGAAGGCCCTGATGCCTGCGGCCCTGGCATTGGGGGTGAGCCCCTTAAGTGCGATTGCGGCCTTCCCGGCTGTCTCTGCGCTCTTTGTGTTGCCCACCTATCCGACCTTGTTGGCGGCGGTGGAAATGGATGACACCGGCTCTACCCGGATTGGTAAAGCGGTGTTTAATCACCCCTTCTTAATTCCGGGTGTGGTGTGCATTGCGATCTCGGTCGGATTGGGCTTCTTTATTGGTGGGCTGATTCTCTAAATAGGGGTTAGTGTGGTGGGCATGACCCAAACTCACACACAACCTTCGGATGTGGAGATCGCCCAAGCACACACCCTTGAGCCGATCACCGAGATTGCTAAGCGCGCTGGCATCCCAGCCGAAGCAATCATTCCTTTTGGCAACACCAAAGCCAAGGTAGAACTCGACAAGCTTGATCCCAAGCAGGAGGAAAACTCTCAGCTGGTGCTGGTCACCGGCATGTCACCCACCCCAGCAGGAGAGGGCAAATCCACGGTCCTTATTGGGCTAGCTGATGCCCTGAATGCCGCGGGTAAGCGCACCGCGGTGGCCTTGCGGGAACCCTCCCAGGGCCCTGTGATGGGTATTAAAGGTGGGGCTGCTGGTGGCGGCTATGCGCAGGTAGTGCCCATGGAGGATATTAACCTGCACTTCACCGGTGACTTCCATGCCATTACCGCGGCGAATAATACGCTGGCAGCGATGGTGGATAATCACATCCAACAAGGCAATGAGCTCACTATTGATCCGCGGCGGATTACCTGGCAGCGCTGCTTGGATGTCAATGATCGTGCGCTGCGCAATGTGGTGTTGGGTCTTGGTGGCCCAGCCCATGGGATGCCGCGGGAATCTGGTTTCACCATTACGGCGGCTAGTGAAATTATGGCGATCTTGGGGTTGGCTACGGACCTGCATGATCTGAAAGAACGCCTAGGCAATATCACCATTGGGTTTAGCTATGAGGGCACGCCTATCACCGCTAAGGATTTGAAGGCCGAAGGTGCCTTAACGGCGCTGATGAAAGACGCCATGAACCCGAACCTGGTGCAAACCCTTGGTGGCACCCCCGCGTTTGTACATGGTGGGCCCTTTGCCAATATTGCCCATGGCTGTAATACCTTGGCCGCCACCAGGGCGGCGCTGCGAAGCGCAGATGTGGTGGTGACCGAAGCGGGGTTTGGTTCGGATCTAGGTGCAGAAAAGTTCTTTGATATTAAGGCCCGCGCTGGTGGCTTACAGGTGGATGCGGTGGTGATTGTGGCGACCATCCGATCCTTGAAGTACAACGGCGGGGTGGCTCGCGATGAGCTGACCAAGGAAGATACCGCAGCACTGCAACAAGGGCTGGTGAACCTGGATCGCCATGTGGATAATATCCGCAGCTTTGGGGTGGAGCCGGTGGTGGCGCTGAATATGTTTATTAGTGACACCGATGCCGAACGTGAGGTGTTGGCGCAGTGGGCAAGCACCAAGGGGGTGCGCATTGCAGAAACCCGCGTGTGGGCAGAAGGTGGTGCTGGAGCCGCGCAGTTGGCCGAAGAGGTACTGGACATCCTTGGAACGAAGAATGCTGAGGATGAACAGCAGCTTTATGATCCTGCAGATGGGGTAGAGGCCTCTATTGAAAAGATCGCTACCAGGATTTATCGCGCTAAGGATGTGGAATATGCACCCAAGGCGCTCAAAGACTTGGCGGTGATTAAGGCCAATGGGTGGGATCAGCTGCCGGTATGCATCTCGAAGAACCAATATTCCTTTAGCGATGATGCCACCCAGCTAGGTGCCCCAGAAGGACACACGCTGCATGTGCGCGAATTGCTGCCGCGTACCGGTGCGGGCTTTATTGTGGTGCTCACCGGGGCTGTGATGACCATGCCCGGGCTACCCAAACGCCCCGCTGCTGAACGCATTGATATTGATGATGCTGGCAAGATCAGCGGCGTGTTCTAGCTAATACAACACCAAGGCCCTACCGTGAACTACTCAGGTAGGGCCTTGCTGCTGCGTGTGGCATAGCTTCGCGGAAGCACACCTGCAGAGCCTTGCCGGAGCTGAAATCTTCGATCTCGGGGGAAGCTTTATTCCACCACCGAGACGCTCAACTCCTTGTACTTGGGGCTGCCGCCGGTGAGGTAGGCCTCGCGGCGGTGCGGGCGGCGGCGCATCATCATGCCCAGGGTGGCGTCGTAGGCGACCAGGCACTTGCGCGAGGAGCGCTGCGTGAAACACTCAGTGTTGAGATCATTGAGCATCATGCACAGGTGCTGGAAGTTATTGCGGGTCACGGTGCTAAAGGGGGCGAAAACGTAGACCTCATCGTGGGCGGGCTTGGTGGCTAGCCGGGCGGGTCCAAAACATCATGATGAAGTTGAAGATTTGGGTGAATCCCCAGATCTCTACCGCACAGAAAGCAACACCGACTATGGTGGCCCAGAGATTCTCGGCATGCCAGGGGATGGAATAGAGCGGGCGCCACGCCAGGTAGATCACGGCGGCTACTAAATAGGCAACCCTGAGGGTCCGGCGCAGCCAGTCGTGGCAGTGCGAAAGGAGTGCCATGAGGGCGCCGGCGAGCATCACGCCTGCCGCAATCAGGAGGGCTGGAGCGTGGTTCTGGAGAAAAAATAACAAAGTGTTGGAGTGTTCTTCCGCGAATTTATTTAGCCTCGCAATCACGCAATTCCTGAAGTGCCTGGAGAAATGCCCCCGGGGGTGATCTAGCGTGCGTTGAACGTTTGAGCAGCAGATTTTGCTGTTGAGAAAAACGTGCAGGGAGTAGATACGGTGCGCCAAAAACTAAGAGGCAAAGCACCTAGAGCTTAGAGACTACGAGCTCAAAGGACGAAGACGCACAAGCTAATTTCACTAACCCTAGCCCCCATGCGCGCCTATGCAGGCAATTCAGCGCCCAGGGAGTTGAGGTGCGCGGCAAGAAAGTAGGGGAGGTGGCTTTCCCGAGATCCGGTGCGAAGGTGTATCGGAAGGCTTGCCGGAGGGTAGGTTCTTGCTGTTGGCACACGCTTTTGGGCGCCAAGGGAGCAGACTAGAATCAGTGCGATACCAAGGAGCGGTGGCTCTCATTTGGGCTGAAGTGAGGGATAGGACACCTTGCGCCTATGGGCAGCAGAAGAATTAATTCTCTGGCGCTGCGGCGGCGGGGGCGTTTTCTTCCGCTTTGGCTTCTTTGGCTTCACGGGCGAGAAATTCATCATAGCGAGCTTGACGGGAAAGCCAGAGCTCCGCGCCATCACCTAAAGCGCGCCCTAATTGCTCCGCCCACCAGGGGGTTACCGGGGTCTTGCCCTCGAGAAATTTTTGCAGATCAGCCTCGGTAACATGCATGGCCTTCGCCAGGTCATAGGCGCGTAGCTTGCGGCGCCGGAGTACTGAATCGCGCAGCACGTGGCCGGGGTGGGGCGCGCCGTCGGTGGGGTCGATAACCCCCCTGCCGTATTTGCCGCCATGCATTCCGGCCATCGCCCCTTTCTTTTCTCTGCCATTAACTACCCATTGAACATAAACGTCCTTTTGGAACCCTTCAAGCTAGCTAGGCCTCAATAAGGCGTGCCTATACATATTTTCCTCACTAAAGTGCCTGCTGCGGTGTGAAGCACGCTACAAATTAAGTACTTTCAACGAGGTGCGCGTGACTAAGACTTTTCTCCCAAGGCACCCGGCCAGCCCGGATACTCCGGCGGGGTACCGCCTTGAACCGGGCAATACTCATGGAAGGGACACCAGCGACACAACTTATTTTCCTTCGGCCGAAAATCCCCACTTAAGCCATCGGACTTAATTTTCCCCCACAGCTCCGCTAGATCCTTCTCCAGATACTCCAGCTGCGTGGCATTGGGGCTTACCACCTTATTGCCTTGGTCTTTGAGGTAGATGAGGCGCAATTGCGCGGGAATCACCCCGCGGGTACGCCAATAGAGCAACCCATAAAAGAGCATCTGGAAATCCGCGTCCTGGGAATACCAGGGTTTCGGCATCTTCCCGGTCTTATAGTCCACCACCCGAACCATGCCGGTGTCATTAATATCCACGCGGTCAATAAAGCCACGCACCGGCACACCATTATCCAGCACGCTATTGACATATTCTTCGCAGGCCGCCGGGTCAAACCCCATGGGGTTTTCCATTAAAAAGTAGTTGCGCAGAAGGTCCCGGCACTCCACCAGGAAGTTGAGGAAGACTTCTTCGGCTACTACCTCTTCATACTCCGGGTGCTTTTCGCATAATTGCGCCCAGCTGGGTTTGAGTTGTTTCACTGCAGCTGGAAAGAGCCGCTGTTCACGTGGCCAGCTAAACATTTCTTCTAAGACGGCGTGCACCAAGGTGCCTTTAACCTGCGCCCAGGTTGCCGGCTCCGGGATGCGATCAATTGCCCGCAGGCGGTATTGCAAAGGACAACGCTTATAGTCATTGATCCGGGAGGCCGAAAGAGCTAAGGGGCGCGGCATAGCTTTAGCTGTGCTTGGTGCAGCTGCCTGCGCACCCGCGCCGCGGGTCTCGAATAAAGCCCCTGGGGTAGAAGAATTTGCTTCGCTCATCACCTAGTAGCCTAACCCCACCCCGCTAAAAACAGAGGTCAGGACAACCTTAGTGTGCGGTGCATTGTGGATAACTCTGGCGGCAGTGGAGGTTATCCACAGGTGCGGGCTGGTGGTTGGGAACTTTCGTGGGTGAAGCAGGTTAGGCTTAAACCCATGAATCACACCACCGATTTCCTGGAATTTATTGGCGCCTCCCCGAGTTCTTTTCATGCCGCCCGCAATGTTGCGCAGCGGCTAGAGGATGCGGGGTTTAGCGAGCAGCTGCGCACGCATGCGTGGCGCGGAACCCTCGGTGGGCATGTGTTGGTCGACGGTGGGGCAGTGCTGGCCTGGTATATCCCGGAAAATGCGGGACCAGATAGTGCCTTCCGGATTATTGGGGCGCACACGGATTCCCCTGGTTTTAAGCTCAAACCGCATGCCGATATCCAATCAGCGGGGTGGCAACAGGCAGCGGTGGAGGTATATGGTGGCCCGATTTTAGGTTCCTGGTTTGACCGTGAGCTCACCTTGGCTGGCCAGGTGCATTTAACCGATGGTTCCACGCGGCTGGTGAATACCGGTGCGGTATTAAGGATCCCGAATTTGGCGATCCACTTAGATCGCAGCGATGACCGTAAAATTGCGCGTCAAGAGCATACCCAGCCGATTCATGCGCTCAGTGAGAATGGGCGGCCGATCCTGGAGATCATTGCCGAAGCCGCCGGGCCGGATGTGGCACCGAAGGATATTGTCGGCACTGATCTGATTACCTGCGATACCCAAGCCCCCACTGTGTTTGGTTCCGAAGGGGACCTGATTGCTGCTGGTCGCTGCGATAACTTGACCTCGGTTCATGCTGCGGTGACTGCGCTTTTGCGCGCCGTGGAATCCGGGGATCTTGGGGATGATATTGCGGTTATTGCTTGTTTTGACCATGAAGAAATTGGTTCCTCCACCCCGCAAGGTGCCGGCGGGCCGCTCTTAGGGGAGGTGCTTAGGCGCACCGCGCGTTCTTTGGGGGCTGATGATGAAGCCTTTGATCAGATGTTGGCGCGTTCTTCTTGTGTCTCAGCGGATGCAGCGCATGCGGTGCACCCGAATTTTGTGGCCAAATCCGATCCAGGGCATCACCCGATGATTAATGCCGGCCCGGTAGCGAAGGTAAATGCGAACCATCGCTATGCCACCGATGCCGATAGTTTGGGCATGTGGCAACGCGTCCTGCAGATCGCCGGGGTGCCAGGCCAATTGACGGTGAATAATAATAATGTGCCCTGTGGTTCCACCATTGGGCCGATTAGTGCCACGCGCTGGGGGATTTCCACGGTGGATGTGGGTGTGCCTTTGCTTTCTATGCACTCTGCCCGCGAGTTGGTGGGGGTCAGTGATCAGCTGTGGTTTAGCCAAGCGCTTGAGGCATACTTAGTTTCTTAAAAACCTGGCGCGCCCCTTGCGGCTTGCCGCCTCCATTTCTTTTTCCGTTTCTTAATAGAAAGCTGAAGAACTCACCCCCATGGCTTATTCGGGCCCCTTCCAACCTGGTGACCGCGTCCAATTAACGGACGCCAAACGCCGCCACTTCACCATCATTTTGGAAGCAGGTGGCCAATACTTCACCCACAAAGGCGCCATCAACCATGATGAGATCATCGGCAAAGATGAAGGCTCCGTGGTGCAATCCACCCACGGTGCGGATTATCTCTGCTTTAGGCACCTCATGGTTGACCACGTGCTCTCCATGCCGCGCGGAGCAGCGGTGATCTACCCCAAAGACTCCGCCCAGATCCTGGTGGAAGGCGATATCTTCCCCGGCGCGAAGGTGCTGGAAGCAGGGGCTGGTTCCGGTGCGTTGTCCATGAGCTTATTGCGTGCGGTGGGGGAGCATGGACAGGTGATCTCCTATGAGATCCGGGAGGATCATTTGGCTTTCGCCAAGGACAATGTTGAAGAGTATTTCTCCGGGATGCCGAAGAATTGGTCGCCGCGGCTCGGGGATTTAAAAAAGGTCACCCAGGAAGATTTAGGTGGCCCAGTTGATCGCGTGATCCTAGACATGTTGGAGCCCTGGGAGTGCCTTAATGTGGTGCGCGATGTGCTGATCCCCGGTGGGGTATTCATGACCTATGTGGCTACCGTGCCGCAGCTCATGAAGGTGATGGAAGGGATTAGGGAAACCCAATCTTTTACCGAACCGCGGGCCTGGGAGTCTTTAGTGCGCGAGTGGAAGGTGGAAGGTCTTGCCACCCGGCCGGAGCACCGCATGAATGCGCATACCGCCTTTTTGATTTGGGCTAGGCGCTTAGCGGATGGCGTCACCCCGCCACGCCCGCAACGCCGTGCCCGCCGCTAAATATTACTTTTCTTCCCCCTTGGTGAATATATGCCCCTAGCTGCGGTTTAGGGGTAGATAGTAGGACTAGGCTGCGGGTTGGTCAGCCCTGTCGCAACTGTGAGCTAGACCTCCGCGCTAACCTAGTAAGCATGTCCTTAGCAGAGACCGTCGATGATGTCCGTACTTTAAAGCGTGAACTCCAAACCCTTGGGGTGCGCAACGCGAAGCTCGCGCAGCTACTTAAAGCTGCCCGCGAGCGCCTCGACGAGCTCAACGCGCAGGTCGCTGAATTAGCTGAACCGGCCAGCACCTTCGGGGTGTTCCTCACCTTGGATGCGCGCGGGCGTGATGCCGAGGTGTTTACCGCGGGGCGTCGCATGCGGGTGAAGATCTCCCCGGATCTTTCCCGCGCACAATTGCGTCCCGGCGCGCGGGTTCGCCTAGGGGAGGGCGCGATTATTGTTGAGGTGTGCGGCTACCCGGAGACCGGCTCCTTAGCGGTGCTGATTGAACATATTGGGGCAGATCGTGCGCTGGTGGCGGGGCATACCGGGGAAGAAAAAGTGGTGATGCTGGCGCATCCGCTTAAGGGGGTGACCCGCGCAGGCGATCACCTCTTGGTGAATGATCGCGCGGAGATTGCGGTGGAGCGTATCCCCAAGACCGAGGCCACCAGCTTATGCTTGGAGGAAGTCCCGGATGTCTCCTATGAGGATATTGGCGGCTTGGATGAACAAATTGAGATCATCCATGACGCGGTGGAGCTGCCCTTTACCCAGCCGGAGCTCTATAAGACCTATAAGCTCGACCCGCCGCGCGGGGTGTTGCTTTATGGGCCCCCTGGCTGCGGTAAAACCTTAATCGCTAAGGCGGTGGCGAATTCTCTAGCTAAGCGGGTGGGTAGCGGGCAGCGCTCTTATTTCTTAAGCGTGAAGGGCCCGGAGCTTTTGAATAAGTATGTGGGTGAAACCGAACGCCGCATTCGCATGATCTTTGAAAATGCCCGTGAGCTGGCCAGCGAGGGCCGCCCGGTGGTGATTTTCTTTGATGAGATGGAGTCTCTCTTCCGCACCCGCGGTTCTGGGGTGTCTTCAGATATGGAAACCACGGTGGTTCCGCAGCTGCTTACCGAAATGGATGGGGTAGAGGGGCTGAGCAATGTCATTATTATTGGCGCCACTAACCGTGAGGAATTAATTGATCCGGCCTTGCTTCGCCCCGGGCGGTTGGACGTGAAAATTCGGGTTTCCCGCCCGGATAAGGCTGGTGCCCGCGATATCTTTACCCGCTATTTGGATGATTCGGTGCCGGTGGCAGAACCCGCCGCGGATTTGATTGATGCCGCAGTAGAAGCGCTGTATACCCCGCGGCCTTATGTGGAGTTAACGCTTACTGATGGCACCACGCGGATGCTCTTCTACCATGACTTTGTATCCGGCGCGATGATCGCCAATATTGTGGACCGCGCCAAGAAGCTGGCCATTAAGGAACATTTGGCGGCCTGTTCTACCACTCCCGGTACCGCGGGACATTGTGGTGTGGCCCGCAAGCACCTGATTGCGGCGGTGTTGGAGGAGCAACGCGAATCAGAGGATCTTCCGGATACCTCCAACCCGGATGAGTGGGCGCGCATTACTGGGCGCCAGGGGATGCGCGTGTGCCACGCGCGGGTGGTGAACTAAACCTCGGGCCACAAAGCAGCGCACAGGTTAGGCTGGTGCTCATGGCACGATTCATGGGCACCGAAACCGAATATGGCATTGCAACTCCCTCCCGCCCGGAGCTTAGCCCCATTGTCAGCTCCACACATGTGGTGGTGGCTTATGCGGCACGACGCACCTATGCCCGCACGCATTGGGATTTCCAAGAGGAATACCCGCTGCGTGATTCCCGCGGTTTTGATTTACGCCGCTACCACACCGTGCCGGTGATCGCCCCGGATGCTTTGGGGGTAGCTAATGTGGTGCTGCGCAATGGGGCACGCTTTTATGTTGACCACGCGCACCCGGAGTATTCCTCCCCGGAGGTTAATTGTGCCCGCGAAGCAGCACTTTATGATGCCGCTGGGGATATCATCTTAAACCTCGCGGTCGAAGACGTAGCCTTCTATACCTCCCAGCAGGTCAGCGTGCTAGAAGCCCATGATCCTTGCCCAGAGATCAAGATTTATAAGAACAATGTTGATGGCAAAGGCGCTGCCTATGGGTTCCACGAAAACTACCAATATTCCCGCGATATTGACTTCGATACCCTCGCCCAAGCCCTCATCCCCTATTTTGTGTGCCGCCAGGTTGTCGTAGGTGCTGGCCGCGTGGGCATTGGGGAAACCGGGGAGCGCGATGGTTTCCAAATCTCCCAGCGTGCCGACTATTTCCAACAGGAAATCTCGCTGGAAACCACTCTTAACCGCGGCATCATTAATACCCGCGATGAACCGCACGCGGATCCCAATCGCTTCGGCCGCCTGCATGTGATCAATGGTGATGCCACCATGTCGCATACCTCCACGTTCTTGAAGCTGGGCATGACCGCCCTGGTCATCGACGCCATCGAGGCGGGCGTGGACTTTAGTGACCTTGCGCTCACGGATGCGGTTGCGGAGTTCCAGCGCATCTCCCATGACCCCACCTGCACCCATCAGGTTCAGCTCAAAGATGGACGAAAGCTCACTGCTTTAGAGATCTTGGGCGCTTATCGAGATCGGGTGCGGGCCACCACAGACAGCGAAAGGGAGGTGCTGGAACGCTGGGACGAGGTGACTTCTTTGCTTGGCGCGGATCCGTTACTAACAGCCGGGATTCTGGATTGGACAGCGAAATACGCCCTCGTGTCTAGCTATGTGCAACGCGGGGTGCCTTGGAGTTCTGCGAAACTCAAGCTCATAGATTTGCAATATTCCGATATTGATCCAGCCCGCTCGCTTTATCATGCGTTGGTTAAGAAAGGCCGGATGCGCACTCTATTTAGCCATGCTGAGATTGAGGCGGCAGCGTGCACCCCACCGAAGAATTCACGGGCGTATTTCCGAGGGAGAGTGTTGGAAAAATTCGGCGACCATGTCACCGCCGCGAGTTGGCAGAATATCTCCCTCGCATTAGGGGAACACAGCATTCGTATCCCCATTGTTGAGGTAGATGGGTGGACCGAGGAACATAGCGCTGAGCTCATTGATTCAGCTGAGACAGTTGAGGATTTTATCCACAATCTGCGACGCGCCGAAGTGATTGACTAAGGCAGGCCTGCGCTAGACGTGGTAATCAATAAACACATACCCCCAAACCTCATTTTGGTCTTGAAAGGACAGTGAACGCACAGTGTCCACCGAACATCTCCACACCACCCACGGTGGCGGCCCCGGCGAGGATGACGCCGAGAACGTATCCCCGGAAAGCGCCGCCGTACAGATCAACACCACCGGGGTGGATGACCTCCTCGATGAGATCGACGAACTTTTAGAAGAAGACGCCGAAGAATTCGTGCGCTCCTATGTCCAGAAGGGCGGCCAGTAGGCCCCATGGGATCCCCGGAAGCAGCAGGACGCGCCCTGACCCGCCGCGTCATTGGCATTGAAACCGAATATGGCATTAGCTATCGCCATCCGGCTGGCAGCCGCGAGCTCGCCCCGGATGATATTGCGCGCTACCTTTTCCGCCCCATTGTGGCGAAATACTCCAGCTCTAATATCTTCATGCCTAATGCTGCCCGCCTCTACCTAGATGTGGGGGCACACCCAGAAATCGCCACCGGGGAATGCGATAGCTTAATCCAGGCAATGAACCACGAGCGCGCCGGGGACCTCATTGTCGATGAACTCGCCCAAAAAGCCGAGCAGATTTTACGCGAAGAACTCCCCAGCAGCAGCACCCCACCACGCAAAGGGGAGGGGCGCGTCTATCTTTTTAAGAACAATATTGACTCCGTCGGCAACTCCTATGGCTGCCATGAAAACTATTTGATCAGTCGCGAAACCTCGCTGAAGAAGCTTGGTTCCAGGCTGGTGCCTTTCCTAGTGACCAGGCAGTTAATCTGCGGGGCGGGCTGCATTATTCCCGCCCAGGGTGATCAACCAGCACAGTGGAGTATCTCTCAACGCGCTGACCACGTGTGGGAGGGCGTGTCTTCAGCAACCACGCGTTCGCGGCCCATGATCAATACCCGCGATGAACCGCACGCGGATTCTTCTCGCTTCCGCAGGATGCATGTGATTGTGGGGGATTCCAATATGTCGGAACCTTCCTTCGCCCTCAAAGTGGGCTCCATGTTGCTCATGCTCGAAATGATCGAAGCTGGTTTTGAGCTTCCAGAAGTGGAACTTCGCGACCCCATCACCCAGATCCGCCAAGTCAGCCGCGATCTTAGTGCCCGCCCGCCCTTGGAGTGCGTGGGGGAGAAGAACATCAGCGCCCTGGAGATCCAACAAGGCTATTGCGCTGCCGCCAAGCGCTGGTTGGATTATCGCCAAGAAGAAGGCACCGGCACGACTAACGCCCAGATGGTCAAGGTGGTGGATTTATGGGAGCGCGCCTTAGGCGCCCTAGAAAGCGGGGATCTTTCCGCGGTGGATCGGGAGATCGACTGGGTGATTAAGTGGAATCTTTTGAAGCGCTACCAGGAAAAATTTGATTGCGCTTTGGATGATCCACGGCTTGCCCAGATTGATTTGACCTACCACGATATCCGCCCCGGCCGTGGGTTATTCCTGGTGCTAGAAGCCCGTGGAGCGGTGGAGCGGTGGAGTAGCGATGCCGCTATCGCCCAGGCCCGTGACCTGGCCCCAGAAACCACCCGCGCGCATCTGCGTGGTCGATTCCTCCGCTGCGCTGAAGAACTCCACGCACCAGTGACGGTGGATTGGTTGCGTCTTAAACTCAATGACCCAGAACCCCGGATGGTGGAATTGGGTGATCCGCTTAGTGCCCACAGCACCGAGGTGGAAGAGCTCTTGGCACTTATGGATGCGCACGCGCAGCGCTGGGCGACATCCTCATAGCAGCATCCGGTGATGGTTTAGGAAGGGGCAAGGCAGATGACAAGTCCAGACCCACATGTAGAACGCCTGGTGAACCTCACCTTCGCGTTCCTCGATGCAGCACATGACCCCAACCATGAGGGGTTGACCTTAGAGGAGCTGCATGAACGCATTGATGCCTATAAGGACATGACCTATGACGGTTTCCGCACCACCTTCCGGCGGGACCGTCAAGCCCTTCGCCGCGCCGGGGTGCCGCTGGAACATATCTCTGACCCCGGTGGGCGCTCTGCTTATCGCATCCAAAATGAGCACTATGCGCTCCCAGAAATCACCTTCACTGAAGCGGAAGCCGCCGTACTGGGATTAGCTGGGGATCTAGGCGGAAAAGGTGCCTTAGCTGCTTTTAATCGCTCCGGGTGGACCAAGCTTGCTGCCACTGGGTTAAACCGTGATCTAGCACCATCGAAGCTCGCCAGAGGTGGGGATGATCTAGCCCTGCTTGAACCGGCGGTGCTGGATAATTGTCTGAAAGCGGTGCGCTACCAAAAATCCATTAGCTTCCAATACTTGCCGAGTGCTACCGCTGAGGCAGTGGAACGCCGCATGGACCCCTGGGGGCTGGTGAGTCTACGCTCCCGCATTTACTTAGTGGGCTTTGACTTAGATAAAGAAGCTGTGCGCACCTTCCGTATCCGCCGCATCCACAACGTAGTGGTGGGGGAGGACGCCACGCACCATAAACCGGCAGACCTTGACCTTAATGATGCGGTGGAGGAGTCCTTAGCGCAGCGCTATCGCCGCACCACCGTAGTTTTCACCGGGCCTCGTTTAGCGGCCATGGAGTTAGTGCGTGATCCCCGCTGTGAGGAACTCGATCGCGATACTTGGCGGATGAAAGATGTGGAGCATGAAGAAATAGTGCGCACTCTCGCCGGCCTAGCCCCGCAGGTGAGGGCGCTTGAACCTCAGGCCGTGGTGGATGACATTATTGCCTTATTAAAGCTAGCCGCAGCTCAAGGGGATAAGTGATGAGCAAAGAAACTCGTTCCTTAGCTGGAAGCAGCCCAGAAAGCATCGAATCTTTGGTGCGGATGCTCAACCTGATTCCCTACTTCGAGTCGCACCCGGAACGCTCCGTGATGGAAGCCGCCCAAGATTTAGGCCGCAAGCCCGCAGAAATCATGGCGGACCTCAACCGCCTATGGTGCTGTGGTTTACCGGGGCTTATGCCGGATAACTTGGTGGACTTACAGCCCAGCTACACCGAGGTGCGGATTAGTAATAATCAGGGGATGGATCGCCCCCTTCGGCTCACCCGAACCGAGGCAGCAACCTTATTGTTGACCCTGGAAGTGTTAGAGCAAAGCCCCGGGCTTATTGACTACCAAGCCGTGAGCTCCGCGGCGGCGAAGCTTCGGGCGCTGACCGGGAAATCCTTAGATGCCATCGTTGATGGGCTGAGTTCCCTTCAAGAAGAAGACCTCGCCCAACGGCAGGTAGAAAAAACCCTCTCGGTGGTACGCCAAGCAGTAGATGAGTCACGGAAGCTACGGATCCAGTACTACGGGGCCTCAGCGCAGTCCCTAAGTGAAAGGATCCTCAGCCCGGTGCATCTTTTCACTCATGATGGACACTCCTATATCACCGCCTATGACCATCTTCGTGAAGGTTATCGACATTTCCGCACGGATCGCATTGAAGATATTGAGATCCTGGATGAGCCGGCGGATAAGGATAAACAGCGCCTGAAATTCGATGCGGATGATCCCTTCAACTTCGGGGATATTGAGCAGATCGTGGATATCCTCATTCACCCGGATGCGGTGTGGTTAGCGGACTACTATCCGCTGACCTTGGGTGAGGCTGAAGAAGATGGGCGGATTGCCGCGCGGATGCCGATTGGTTCCGAAGCGTGGTTTATTCGCTTCGCTTTGGGCAACGCTGATCGTTTTGAGGTATCGAAGGCCACGAAATTATCGGCGAATCTACGCGCGCAGGTGCGGGAACGAGCACTCACTGGGCTCGGGGCGTATGATCAACCCACAGCAGCGGAAAAACCCGCACCCTAAGGGTGCATGGCGCCACCTTCACTTATAACCAGCCCTCTTTTCCGCAGAGTTGTACTCACGAAATGTAGAAAAGGTGACCATGCCTAATTTAGGTCCACTCGAGATCATCATCATCGCAGGCGTTATTATCCTGCTCTTTGGTGCGAAGAAGCTTCCGGAAGCAGCCCGTTCCTTGGGTCGCTCCATGCGCATCTTCAAATCCGAGGTGAAGGAAATGAGCAATGATGATGCTCAGCAACAAACACCTCAACTAACCCAGCAGCCGCAGCCCACCTATCCGCAGGTGCAGCAGCCGCAGGTTGATGCTCAAAATTATGCGGCCCCGCAGCCGCATTATCAGCAGCCACATGAGCCGGTGCCGCCGCAGGCTTACCCGCAACAGCAGCAACCCCAACAACCCGCCCCGGGTTATCAGCCGCAACAGCAGGCGTATCCGCAGCCGGAGTATCCGCAGCAACCGCACCCCAACCAGAACCCTGGGTATCCGCCGCAGCAGCCACAATAAAGCTCTGACTGCTTACCCACACAGTATTTAAGGGAGCGTTGACACTTGCCCGCAGGCGTTAATGACTCCCTTATTTATGCGCTATCACCGATAGGTTAGAAGGTGAGATAACCCCCGTGACTTCCCAGCCTGCGCCCAAGAAAGCCAGCAATGCATCCCGCTGGCGGGCCGCGAAACGTCGGAAAAATACTGACGGTTCCATGTCTTTGGTGGAGCACCTGCGCGAATTACGCCGCCGCGTGATTATCTCCCTGCTCGCTTTTATCGGCGGCACCATTCTGGGATTCATCTGGTACCAAACCACCCTGCCGGGAATCCCCGCCCTGGGGTTTAGGTCCATCCCTTCACTCGGCGATATTCTGCGCGAACCCTATTGCGCGCTGCCACCGGCAAGCCGCGCGGATTTCTCCTTCGATGGGGAGTGCCGCCTGCTGGCCACCGGACCTTTTGAAATGTTCATGCTGCGCCTAAAGGTTGGCGCGCTCGCCGGTAGCGTTATTTCCTCACCTGTGTGGCTTTACCAAATCTGGGCGTTTATTACCCCGGGCTTGCACAAGAATGAACGCAAGTGGACGTTCTCTTTCGTCACCATTGCGGTGATCCTCTTCCTCATCGGTGCTGCCTTGGCCTACACCGTGGTGCACTTCGGTCTGGCCTTCCTACTCACCATCGGTGACCAGGTTCAAACCACCGCGCTGACTGGTCACGCCTACTTCGGCTTCCTGCTTGCCCTGTTGGTGATTTTCGGCGTGAGCTTCGAAGTGCCGTTGATCATCGCGATGCTCAATATTGTGGGCATCATCGAATACGAGAACATTAAAGAAAAACGCCGCATGATCATCGTGGTGCTTTTCATCTTCGCCGCCTTTATGACCCCCGGCGGTGACCCCTTCAGTATGACGGTGCTGGCCTGCGCGCTCACCGCTTTGGTGGAGATCGCCATGCAGTTCTGCCGCCTCAACGATAAGCGCCGTAAACGTCAACGCCCGGACTGGCTGGATCTTGATGATGATCAGGCCTCCACCCTTGGTCCCGATGAGGTAGCTGCAGCAAGCGCGCCGATTCCGCGCCCGGAACCTATTAACCCCAGTGCCGCTCCGGTGATGCCCACCCGCCCGATACCAACGGCGCCTCCATCGCCAAGCCCAGCTCCGAGGAACCAACCGGTGAACCCACAGACCCCGCCGGCACCAGGTGCTTTCGGTGGGCCACAAGGCCCAGACTTTTCCGACGTGCTCTAGCTCTTAACCTCACGTAGCGTGGTGAGCATGAGTCACCTTGAGGAATTCGCTACACACCTCGGATTCCCCATGGATCCTTTCCAAGAAGAAGGCTGCCAAGCCGTTGAGGAAGGCCATGGGGTTTTAGTCTGCGCACCCACCGGTGCCGGAAAAACCGTAGTCGGTGAATTCGCAGTCTCACTCGCTCTAAGCCGCGGCACCAAATGCTTCTACACCACACCCATTAAGGCACTCAGCAACCAGAAATACCACGACCTCGTAGACACCTACGGGGAAGAACGCGTCGGCCTACTCACCGGCGATGTATCCATTAACGGCAGCGCTGATGTGGTGGTCATGACCACCGAAGTGCTGCGCAATATG
This sequence comes from Corynebacterium spheniscorum, assembly GCF_900113445.1. Lineage (GTDB taxonomy): Bacteria > Actinomycetota > Actinomycetes > Mycobacteriales > Mycobacteriaceae > Corynebacterium > Corynebacterium spheniscorum. The sequence continues at coordinate 67,645 of NZ_FOPJ01000006.1, read as the reverse complement.
ATCTACGCCGGCTCCAGTACCCTCGAGCGACTCAGCCACGTCGTCATGGATGAAATCCACTTCCTCGCTGATGCCTCTCGCGGTGCGGTGTGGGAAGAAGTGATCCTCAACCTGCCTGATTACATCAGCATCATTGGGTTATCCGCCACTGTTTCTAACTCCGAAGAATTCGGCCGCTGGTTAAGCTCCGTACGCGGCGACACCAAAGTCATTGTTTCTGAGCACCGCCCCGTGCCACTAGATCAGTGGATGCTCTTCGGAAAAGAACTCCACCCGCTCTTTAAAGCAGGGGATTCCGCCACCCCGGTGAACCCCAACCTGGTGGAAAGAATCGAAAAAACCCATCCCGCCTTCCGCGATGGGCGAAGCTTCGACCCCAATGATGATGCCCCCTTCGAATACGTCGACCGTCCAGGGTTTCGCTCCCGGAGCCGCCGTGGCCGCAAACCCCTAGAAATCTCTGCCGCACCTAGCCGCAGCCCCCGCCCACTGGGGCGCCCCGAAGCCATCCGGCTGCTCTATGGCCAAGGCATGCTGCCGGCCATTGTGTTTATCTTCTCCCGCGCTGGCTGCGATGGGGCAGTCATGCAATGCCTAGGTGCTCGCCTGGAATTATCCACCCACGAAGAAGCCTCCGAGATCGCCGCCATCATTGATAAAGGCGTGGCCGACATCCCCCAAGAAGAACTCGAGGTCCTCGACTTCCACCGTTGGCGCGGCGCACTTATGCGCGGCTTTGCCGCACACCACGCCGGCATGCTGCCTGCCTTCCGCCATATCGTCGAAAAACTCTTCGTCAAAGGCCTGCTCAAAGTAGTCTTCGCCACCGAAACCCTGGCCTTGGGTATTAATATGCCGGCGCGCACCGTGCTGCTAGAAAAACTGGTGAAATTCAATGGCGAAGCCCACGTGGATCTCACCCCAGGCCAATACACCCAGCTCACCGGGCGCGCCGGGCGCCGCGGTATCGACACCATCGGCAATGCTGTCGTCCAATGGGCACCAGGGATGGATCCCCGCGAAGTCGCCGGCCTGGCAAGTACCCGCACCTACCCGTTGATCTCTACTTTCGCGCCGGGCTACAACATGTCCGTGAACCTGGTGAACACCATTGGCTTAACAGCAGCAACCAGGCTGATCAGTCGCTCCTTCGCCCAATTCCAAACCGATGCGGCCGTAGTTGATGTGGCCGCCAAACTCGAACGCGCCCGCAATGAAGCCAGCGAATCCCAAGAGGCCTTCGAGGCCACCGCCGCGGCAATTGTGGATGAGCATGAGGATATTGAGATCTCCCCGGAAGAAATCCTCAGCTATGTGGATCTTCGCCGGAAAATCAGCGAGGCCGAACGTGAGGCACGCTCGGCGTCCTTGGAATCTCATCGCAAGGAAATCCTCACCACGTTAAGGCGGCTGGAAAAAGGCGAGATCCTGGCGTTGCCTACCAAGAAACAAAAACGCCCAATGCAGGCAATCATTTTGCAGCCGGCCCGCGATCACCAGGATCCGCGCCCGCTTTTTGTGTTCAAAGATGGCAGCGTTAAACGCCTTGGGGTAGAAGACTTCGGGGTAGCCCCCATCGTGCTGGGCCGCGGCAAGGGTCGCTTGGTACCTAAATCAGATGCCAAGCACGCCCTGGCGATCCTTAGGCGCACCCGCCTGCAAAGCCCCAAGAAGATGCGGCTCACCCCGCGGTTCCGACCCAATAAGAAGGTCACCGCGTTAAGAGAAGAGATGCGCCAGCATCCCGCCCACCGCCTACCTAAGGATGTACGCGAACACCTCGCCAGCTTGGCGCATAGTGTCAGCCGCTCCCGGGCAGTGGCACGCAAGCTCGCCCGCGAGGTGGAAAGCGATTCAGGTTCGCTGATCCGTAGCTTCCACGCCATTTTGGAGTTGTTGGAAAACTTCGGTTATGTCAGCTCCCATATCGATCCACCGGTTGATGAAGAGAGCCAACCCACCCGGCGCGTGGAGCTCACCGAAGCTGGGCACACCCTCGCCCGGATCCATGCCGGTGCGGATCTGCTGATCGCAGAATGCTTAGAACATCGCGTGTGGGAGGGCCTGGACCCAGCAGAGCTAGCGGGGGTAGTGAGCCTTTGTACCTTCGAAAACCGCCGTGATCGTGGTTTCTTTAATGACAATGCACCCACCGAGGCGATGGCTGAGGCGATGAATGAAACCACCGCATTATGGGCCAGCATTGCGCGGGAGGAAGAAAAGCTTCGTTTGCCTTTCACCCCGGAACCGCAACCGCATTTCGCTTTGGCGGCACACCAGTGGACTGCTGGTGCACCGTTGGATTATTGCCTTGGTGCGGCCGCAGCTTGTGGGGCGGAGTTAAGCCCCGGTGATTTTGTGCGCACCTGCCGGCAATTGGTGGATGTGCTTCAACAGATCAATGCGGTGGCTGGGGAACAAGAAGAAGAGCATGCCCAGCAGCTTGCTAAGACTGCGCGGCGGGCGATTAATGCGATCCGCCGCAGCGTCGTCGCCATCGGTCGCTAAGCATTCGCTAGCTGTCCTGCACCTCATTGGCCAGGTAGAGCTCCTTAATAGCGTGGTGCATCCACTGCTTAAAAGGAGCCACCTGGGAGGTGGTTGCTAACCCCAGGTCCACCCCGAGGGGATCCATAATCAGCGATTGCACCCCAATGATCTCCTCGCCTTGGCATACCGGCCCCCCGGAATCCCCGCGCACCACCTTGGGGTTATTCCACAAGGTCGCCCCACCACGCACATGGGTGGAAAAATCCCGCGCAAAGGCCCAGGGGATCGGCCAGAGGATGCGGCCGAAGCGATGCTTGAGCTCCTGGGTTTCACCGCCGCCATAACCAGAGGTACAGGTGCGGGTGCGCCACAACTGGCCGCGGCGACTCGAAAGCGCCATCAGCTTCCGCGGTGGGGCAGGGGTTGCTAGTAGCCCTACGGCTAGGTCCCCAAATTTTTGGCAGCGCACATCAATAAGTTGGTTCTTAGGCATCCCCGGTGCCTGCACCTCAAAGGGGCAGGGGTGTTTGCGCAGGAAATGTGCGCAGCTTAAAACCAGGCGGGTGCGGGCCTTGGGGTAGGCGTTCAGGTCCGGGGCAATAAGCACGCCACTACAAAAGGTGCCCCCAGGTTCGCTGATTCTCACCGTCGTGGTCATGGCTCACCACCCTAATAGAGCCCCGGAATAGGATGGGGGACATGCCTTCTTTATTCCCCACCGCGGTGTACCGCGAACGCCTTGAGAAAGTACGTGAACTGTGTACCCACCATGGCTTAGGCGGTGTGATTATCGGCACCGGCCCGGAGCTGGCGTATCTATGCGGCAGTTGGGCCAGCACCCATGAGCGGCTCACCGCCTTAATCATCCCCGCCCACGGGCAGATGGTGTTCTTACTCCCCGGGGTGGATGCAGGGGAGCTGCAGCACTCTGCGGTCCCGCAGTTGGATATCCAAGTGCGCGGCTGGGTCGATGGGGAAGACCCACACCAACTCGCCGCCGATGCGCTGATAGGCAACACCCCCATCGGCTTGGGTTCGGATCTGTCCGCTACCCACGTGCTGCGCCTCCAGGAGCTTCTGGCGCCGCGCACAACGGTGCTAGCCGCCCGCACCTTAGCGGAGGTATTCATGAGCAAAGATGCCGCCGAAATTGAGCAGCTTTCTGCCGCCGGCGCTGCCATCGACCGCGTACACCAGCAGGTCCCAGCGCTCCTACAACCCGGCCGCACCGAAGCTGAGGTCGCCAGTGATATCGACGCCCTCATCCGCGAAGAACACGACGGCGGCGTGGACTTCATCATCGTCGGTTCCGGCCCCAACGGCGCGCTTCCGCACCATAGTTTTTCCGATCGCCGCTTAAGCCCCGGTGACCCGGTGGTGGTGGATCTGGGTGGTAGTCTCGGCCCCGGCTATCACTCCGATTGCACCCGCACCTACCTGGTTGAAGGCGCCGCCCCGCACCCGGATTTCCTCGCCCTCTACGAGGTGCTCTACGCCGCCCAGGAGGCCGCGGTTCAGGCCATCCGCCCCGGCGTCAGCGCGGCGTTTATCGACCAGGTTGCCCGCGATCATATTAGTGCCGCCGGCTACGGCGATTATTTCATCCACCGCACCGGCCACGGCATTGGTCTATCGCTGCACGAAGAGCCCTTCATAATGGCCGGTAACTCCCTCAAACTCCAAGAAGGCATGTGTTTTTCCGTCGAGCCCGGCATCTACCTCCCGGGCCGTTTCGGAGCCCGGATTGAAGACATTGTCTCAGTTACTGCAGATGGGGTGCGTCGCCTGAACCACTGCCCACGGGAACTAAACCACCATGCCTAGCCCACGATCTCGACAAGCGCTCCTGATTATCGGCGCAACCAGCGATATTGGGCGTGAACTCGCCTTAAAACTCGGCGCCGGTCGTCCCGTGATTCTCGCGGCGCGGCGGCCTCAGGCCTGCGCGGGTTTAGCGAATGAGCTTCTCGAGATCGGGGCGAGCGCGGTGCACACATTATCCTTCGAAGCCACGGACTTAGCTGGGCATCGCGAGCTAGTGGAACACGCGAATACGCTTGCTCCCATCGAGGTTGCGGTGGTGGCGTTTGGGATCCTCGGGGATACGGCGCGTAGTGAAAGTGATGAGGCGCATGTCGCGGAGATCGCAACCGTGGATTACACCGCACAGATCAGCATGCTCACCGTATTGGCGGATGTTATGGAAACTGGGACCTTGGTGTGTTTTAGTTCCATCGCTGGGTGGCGGGCGCGCCGAGCGAATTATGTGTATGGTTCCACCAAAGCCGGGTTGGATGCTTTTGCCCAGGGGTTGGCGGATCGCCTGCATGGGTCGAAGCTGCGGGTTATTATTGCGCGCCCGGGGTTTGTGATTGGCTCGATGACCCAGGGGATGAAGCCTGCTCCGATGTCGGTGTATCCAGGTGATGTGGCTGAGGCGATTGTGCAGGCCATGTCGAAAAAGCGTGGGTCGGCTACGCTATGGATTCCTGGGCGTTTGCGGATCTTGGCGTGGATTATGCGCCTGGTGCCGCGCGCTATCTGGCGGCATATGCCGCGTTAGGAGTTGGAACAGATGCGAACCCTGTTGGTAGGTGGCACCTACCTGGCCCGTGATCTGGGCGAGGAACTCAGCATGCGCGGCTGGCAGATCACCAGCATTGTGGATGCGGATCTCAGCCCGCGACTTTACCCACTAGCCACCGAGGTTCTACCGGGTGGTTTAGGTGGCCCAGCGGAGTTAGTGGCCTGGGCTAGGGACCACGGCGTGGAATTAATTGTCGATGCCAGCCATCCTTTTGAAGAGGATCTCTCCGTGGATGCCGCAGAAGTCGCGCTTTCTACCGGGGTGCCGCTTTTTATGCTCAGCCCCGCGTCTTTTCAGACACCCGCCACAGTGCTGCCAACCTTGCATGCCGCGGCAGCTGAGGCCGCCCGGAAGTATCACCACGTGTTAGTAGATGTGGGGCCGAAGGTGGGGGAGTTCGCCGCTGATGAGCATAATATGTATGTGTTTCGCCTGGTAGAAGGCCTAGAGTTTGAAGGTGTTCTACCGCCAAGGCACCAGGTGATGAGGGAGAAAATCCACAATATTGCCGGGGATTATTTACACCAAACAACGGAGTTAAAGCGCAGTAGGGAAAGCGAAAAGCAGCTTATTCGCGACTACCAAATCGATGGCATTGTGCTGCGCGAAGATGGTAGCCCCGATGGGGCGATTACCTTAGCTGCCGCCGAGGAGTTAAGGATCCCGGTGATCTTGGTTGCCCGGCCCAAGCGCCGCTGGTTGACCTCGGTGGCACGCCACCACGCCAGCAGTGTGGAAGAAGCCTTGGGCCAGATTTATCGCTGGTCGAGCCAGCAGTAGTTTTTAGGTTAAGGGCAATAAGAAGGGCGAGTTCTCATCAAAAATGAAGTTCCTGGGGGCGAGCTCTTTGACCACGATCTCGGCATGTAGTGGGGCTAAACCATAAAACCTCATCCGCGCCCCACAGTGAACGCTCATTGGGTAGGGGATCGCCGCTAATAACCTCAGCAGCTGCGGTTCCACGCTGCCTTCCCGGAACCCAAAGGCCAGATCCACGGTCTCGCCGTTATCTAACCAACCAACTGGGGTGTGGGTGGCGGGAGTTTCCTCAGCGAAACGCACCTCTTTTGCCACTTGCTGCTGGTGTTCCGGCAACCACTCGTCCACGGTGGGCAGCATGAAATCCCCGGTGGCTAAGCAGATGACGGTGGTGGAGCGTTCTTCAGCGCGCTGTGCGATCTCTTCTAAAAGCTCAGCGCAAGTTTTCTCCCGACCATAAAACACCAGGCCAAGGGCATGCTCGTGGGTGGGGAAACGAGGGTTCATGGCTGAGGATTCTACAAGAGCCCGCTACACTTACAAGACATGTCTGAGTTGCCCCTTCCTAGCTGGTATTGCATCGGCTGGACGGTGGGCAGCTCTATGCTAAGAAAATTGTTCCGCCGCGATCATCACAGCGTTGTGGGGCTGATCAAAGGCGAAGAAGCCACCACCGTGGCCTACCACATCCCCGAATTCGCAGCCCAAGGCAAGGCCCTGGTGCTGCGCGTCCCCTCGAAGCAGCAACGGCCGGTGGTGCTATTTTCCCCCTGCACCCAAGGCATGGCTAAAGATAGTGATCCTTCTTCCAGCTCCCGGGTGGGGGTGCACCTAAAATTCTGGCCGCATTTTGATGCCGTTTTAGCCTATGAGCATCCCGTGGCTTTAATGATGCTGCGCGGCGGGGCAGATGTGATCATGGTGGATCACCCACGCGATGTGGATAGCGGAGTACAGCTTTATTGCGACCATGATGCTGCCGCGGCCGCCCTGCATGCCGCCTACAGCGAAGCCGCTAAGCAGCACCTGGTAAATCCTAACGCGCCAGTGGGCATCTGGGGATTCTCCCAAGGTGGGGGAGCAGCTGCAGCAGCACTTATGTCCGCCCCACCGAAGGTGCGGGTTGGGGTGGTAGGTGCGCCACCAGTGCATCTAAGGGAAGTCCTGCACCGTATTGATGGCACCAGCGCCACCGGCTTAATCGCCTACGCCATTGCAGGGCTAGCGGTGCGCACCAAAGACTTAAGCCGCGAAGCCCTAGGTGGGTTGAATCGGCGAGGAAAAAAGATTGTGGATGCCTGCGTGCACCAATGCGCCACCGCCACCGTGATCCGCTATGGCACCTTCGATACCTCGCATTGGACCATTAACCGCCAACGCCTAGAAATGCTTTTTGTTGGCCCACCAGCGTTACGCGCTGAGTTTGCTCGCCTCCGCCTTGATGACCCGGCGCGCCCCACCCCGCCAACCGGGGTGCCGATCAAGCTATGGGCTACTCGTTTTGATGACCTCATGCCCTTTGGCAGCATCGAGCACCTAGGCAGAATCTGGAAAAACGCTGGGGTGGATCTGCTCTTTGAGGTGCGCGGGCGACACCGCATTCCGGGGCGAACCACCTTAAATCACATGCTGCCTTATTATCGCCATGCCCGGCGCGATATTGCGTGGATGCTCGGGCAACTGAAGAGCACGCCAGCCACGCGGTAGGGTAGGCCATGTGCCTTTAGCTATTCTTTTGCCCTATATCTTGGTGGAATTACTCGCCTTCTACCTGCTAGCCAGCTGGCTGGGGGTGGGGTGGGCCATCCTGGTACTCATCATCGCTTTCTTCGGTGGGCTCGCCTTAGCCGCCTATGAGATGCGCTCCATTGGTCGAGCTATGCGCACCAACCCCAATATGAATGCTGGGCGGGCCGCCGGTAACTACGGTCTGGTGGGCACCGGTGCGCTCTTATTGGCGCTACCAGGGGTGGTCACCACCTTCCTAGGTTTGCTCTTTATTCTGCCGCCGACTCGTTCCCTGATTCGCCGTTTCTTGGCTCGTAAGTTCCGGGAGAAGCTCGAGATGGTGGGGATGCGTTCCTATCACATCACCGAGACCCGGAAATTCACCTATGGGCGTTTCGATGACCCCAATGTGGTGGATGAAGAAGAGATCAAGAAGTGGCGTGACAATCTCGACCCCAAAGATTTTCAGGGTTAAGCGCAGTGAACCTTCTGCGCATCCTCGGGGCCTTAGTCTCCGGGCTGTTGGTCTATGCCTCCTTTGAACCACTTGGGTGGGGTGCAGCCGCCATTGTGGGGATGGCACTCTTCTATGCGATACTCAGCCCCTGGAGGGGCCCCGAGAACACGCAGCAGCCTTCCTTAAGATTCGGGGCACTCTTAGGTTTCCTCCAAGCATTCTCCTGGTTCTACCTCATGCTGCCGTGGGTGGGGGAGTTTGTGGGTAAACCACCTTTTATTGCGTTAGCTACCGTACTGGCGCTTTATGGCATCCCGCTTGGCATTGCTGGGGTGTGGGTGGCGCGCCAGCGCTATGGCTGGCTGATGTTTCCCTTCATCTGGATCACCATGGAGTATGCACGCAGCCATTGGCCTTTTGGTGGCTTTGCTTGGGTACGGCTGGCCTGGGGCCAGATCAATAACCCCTTAGCTTTCTTAGCGCAGCTAGGTGGGCCAGCACTGGTCACCCTGGCGGTAGTATTGGTAGCCAGCAGCGTGGCGCATGCCTTGGTGAACAATAAATCCATGGTTCCGGCAGTGCTGATTGTTGCCGCAACCATGCTCACCGGGATCGGCACCGGTTTGGTGGCTGAGCATCGTCATGATGATGAGAATGTGGCACACGCTCGCTTTGCGGCGATCCAAGGCAACGTGCCGCGCTTGGGTTTGGATTTCAATGCCCAACGTCGCGCGGTCTTAGCGAACCATGTGCGTCAAACCCAGCAGCTGGACCAACCAGTAGATGCGATTATTTGGCCCGAGAATGCCGCCGATGTGAATCCCTTTGAGGATCTGCGCGCCGGGGCGATGTTGGCAGGTGCCTTAGCAGATGTCCAAGCCCCCATTCTGGTGGGCACCATTACCCATACTGACGAGGGGCCACGAAACTCCATGGTGGTGGTGTCCCCGGATGATCCTGGCCGGATTAGCTCCCAGCACGATAAGAAGTATTTGCAGCCCTTTGGGGAATATATGCCCATGCGGGATTTCTTGCGCCACTTTTCGCATTGGGTGGATCAGGCCGGTAATTTCCAGCCAGGTGATGACAATGGGGTAGTGCAGTTAGCGGAGATCCCGGTGGGGGTGGCCACCTGTTATGAGGTGATTGAGGATGCGGCTTATCGGGATGCGGTACTCAATGGCGCAGAAATATTGGCGACACCCACTAATAACGCCACCTTTGGTTTCACGAATATGAGCTATCAGCAGCTGGCGATGAGCCGGATGCGAGCGATTGAACTTGATCGCGCCGTTGTGGTGGCGGCCACCAGTGGGGTGTCAGCGATGGTGCATCCTGATGGAAAAGTCAGCCAATCATCCGGGATTTTTGAAGCTGCCACGCTGATAGAAGACTTGCCATTGCATAAGAATCTCACCCCAGCAGCACGGTGGGGTTTCTACCTTGAATTAGCCTTCGTTATTATGGGCGCGTTATGCCTTCTAGGAAGCATCCTTGTTTCCCGGCGGTCTAACGCTGCCTCTACCTCACCCAAGGAGTAAGCCTCAACCATGAGTGCACCTAGTGACAAGACCCTGGTTATTATCCCCACCTACAATGAGCTGGAAAACCTTCCGCTGATCGTGGGCCGAGTGATCAAAGCCCAACCGCAGGTGGATGTGCTGGTGGTGGACGATAATTCCCCCGACGGCACCGGTGATCGCGCCGATAAGCTCGCCGCAGAACACCCCCAAGTCCATGTGCTGCACCGCGAAGGAAAAGGCGGTTTGTGCGGCGCCTATGTGGCGGGTTTCCAATGGGGATTAGAGCGCGACTACACCGTGCTCTGCGAAATGGATGCCGATGGCTCGCATGCCCCGGAGCAACTGCACCTGCTTTTAGCTGCCATTGATGATGGTGCTGACCTGGTTATCGGTTCGCGTTATATCCCGGGCGGCAAGGTCAAGAATTGGCCGAAGAAGCGTTGGATCCTCTCCAAGGGCGGAAACCTCTATATTTCCTTAGCTCTTGGTGCTGGGCTGTCCGATATGACCGCTGGTTATCGGGCGTACCGCCGGGAGGTGCTCGAAGCCATGGATTTAGATGAGCTTTCCAATGCTGGCTATATCTTCCAGGTGGATTTAGCTTGGCGGGCAATCGAAGCGGACTTCGATGTGCGCGAGGTGCCAATTACCTTCACCGAACGTGAGATTGGTGAGTCCAAGCTGGATGGCAGCTTCGTGAAGGACTCTCTGGTTGAGGTGACCAAGTGGGGTTTGGTGCACCGCGGCGAGCAGCTTAAGAATGCTGCTGAGGAGATTTCCCGCATGGTGGGGCACACTGTAAAGCAGTACCAGCGCAAGCGCTAACTCTGGCCAAGACGAAAGCCGCATTCAAAATGAACTGAATGCGGCTTTTCAGGCTGCTAAGGGTTATTTCTTCTTCGCAGCTGCGGCTGCGGCGGCAGCCTTTTCTTCTTCTTCCTTTTGCTGCTTGAGCAAACGCGCGGCATTGCGGCGACGGCGACGAAGCTGGTCGATGCGCTCTTCCAGCAGCACATCGAGTTCTTCGATGGTGCGGCGCTCGCAGAGCATATCCCAGTGCGTACGCGGTGGCTTGGCGGGCTTGGATTCCACGCCTTCGCCTTCCATGAGGGTGCCGATTTGGCCGTTCTTGCACATCCAGGTGCCAGGAATCTCGGCATCCTCGGCAAACGGGACCTCATAAACTTCACCAGCGTCGGTGCGATATTTGACCATCTGCCGCGGGGCCAGGTCGTGGTCCCGGTCGGTCTCATAGCTAACGGCACCCATGCGGCTGCCGCGCAGAACGCGATCTGCCATGTTTTTCTCCCACCACTTCCTTTTGGAGGCATGTTGTCACTTACAACAACATAGACACGCCAGTATAACGAAGGGGCACGCTGTTTTGTTCCCCACCCCCTGGGCTATGGTTATCAGGGTGAACGAGCCTGCAGAGTCGATGAGCCCCCATATGGCGGCACGCCGTCGTACCACGGCCACCTGTGCCTGGTGCGGTCGGGAGTTTGAGACTTCCAACCGTGGGCGTCCGCGTAAATATTGCCGTCCAGCATGTCGCCAGCGCGCCTATGAGCAGCGACGTGGCATAGTCGGTACCAGCATTCCTGAAGATGCGGTGATTATGGCACCGCATCGTGCGGAAGAACTTCGCGATAATCTATACGAGCTTCGATGCGCCGCGGAAGATATTTCCACCGCAGCCCAGGAAGGCGCTGGAGCCGAAGAACTCCAAGAGCTCTGTGAAGAGCTCGTACACTTGGCTCGTGAGATCGAGAAACTGAGGTAGACACCCAATTATGCAAAAAGGACAAAAACGACTCGTCGCTATCTTCGCCATTTTGGTGCTAGGTATCGCGTTAATTTCCGTTGCACCAACTATCTATTCGCATATGTCCGGGCCGGGGGTGAAGGTCACTGGTTTCCGCCACGACCATGCAAAACCTGCCTCCGTTGACTTGGACGGGGAGTGGAAGGTCACCAAGGGGAAGAAGCCAAATACCTCCGCGGTGGGCTTCACTTTCTTTGAGATTCTGCCCGGTGAGCGTAAGACCACCTCCGGAGCAACGGAGGATGTCAGTGGTGAAGGTCAGGTGAAGAAAGGTCAGTTAACGGAGGCTTTGGTCACCGTGGATATGACTGATATCGTCACCGACAAAATGCGCCGTGATGTCAATGTCCGCCGCAAATTGCTCGACACCGATAAATTCCCCGAAGCAAGCTTCGAATTAACCAAGCCAGCTGATCTGGCAGCTTTGCCGGATGATGGCACACCCGGGAAGCTCACCTTAACCGGCGACATGATCATCCATGGCGAGAAGAAGGAAATTACCCACGAGTTTGATGCAATCCGTGATGGCCGCACAATTTTGATCTCCGGGGATGTGCCGATTAACCGTTTGGACTTTGGGGTGGAGACTCCGGAGTTTATTGCCGCAAAGGTTGATGAGGAAGGCGAGCTGAATATTCGCCTGCATCTGGAGCGCCGCTAATGAGTACCGCCGCACGGATGCTGCCGATGATCTGGGTTCGCTTTGCGGCCTTATTGATCTTCGGCATTTACGTGGCTTATCGGCAGGCCTGGTGGCTGCTGGTCTTTGCGGTAGTGATGATGCTGCTGACGATTAGCCAATTGGTAGTTGGGCACCGCGCTAGACGGGAAGAACAGGCAGAATTACGTCAGTGACGTTAATAGGGCCATATAGTTGCCCTCCTGTTATTGCGCCGATAATGTACATTATGACAATTACGCTGTCCGGAAGCCTCCATGACTACCCAGACGACTCAAGACCTACTCGCCCTCTATAAAGAGCTGGAATCGACTACTGCTTTGAGCACATGGTGGCCGGCTGATAGCCGCTATGAAATTATCGTCGGCGCGGTACTGACCCAAAACACTTCCTGGCGCAATGTAGAAACCGCCATCGCTCAACTCAAAGCCGCCGATGCTCTGGATCCACACACACTTTTAGAGTTGCCGCTGCCGCGTTTACAAGAGCTGATTTACTCTGCGGGCTTCTACCGCGTGAAGACGACGTATCTACGTGAGGCAACTCAGTGGTTTGTTGATAACGATGCTGAAGCCCGCTCATGGGACACTGCGCGGTTACGAAAGTCGTTATTATCTGTGCGTGGCATTGGCGATGAGACTGCCGACTCTATTGCGCTTTATGTGTACCAGCGACCGCTATTCATTTATGACCTTTATGCGCGGCGTCTGCTAGCTAGTCGAGGCTTTGGTTCATTCCCCAATTACAAGGCCGCAAAAAGAGCCCTTGATCAGCATCTTCCCGTTCTTTCTGCGGCGGAGTTCGGAACCTTCCACGGTTTGATTGTCGACCACTCCAAGCAAGCTGCCGGCAGAATGTGATAAAGACAACAAAAATCCATAATTGAGCCCTCTATGGTGCTATCTCAGCACGTAAGAGGATTTTCTCATTTTTAAAGCTCCTCCCCTGCCCTATTTTCCCATTAGTTGAGAGTTGACTTCCACTAGGTGAGAAACTTATTCTTCCTCCCACATACCGCAACTCCGCAGGATGTGAGAGGAACTCCATGACTACCGCTGTCACAACGACTGCCAAAGCTCCACAGAAGGAGCTGACGAAACGCGAAAGAAACCGCGTGATTATCGCCTCGACGGTGGGCACCACCATCGAGTTCTATGACTTTTATGCTTATGCGACCGCAGCTGTGGCCGTGTTCCCGCACCTATTCTTCCCGAAGGCCGAAAGCCCGACCGTCAGCCTGCTGGCCTCTTTCGCCACCTTCGGCCTCGCCTTCATCGCCCGCCCGCTGGGCTCTGTGCTCTTCGGCCACTTTGGTGACCGCGTGGGCCGCAAGGCTACCTTGGTGTTCGCACTGCTGACCATGGGTATTGCTACCTTCATCATCGGGTTGCTGCCGCCCTACACCTCCATTGGCATTATCGCCCCTGCCCTGCTGGCTCTGATGCGTTTCTGCCAGGGCTTGGGCCTTGGTGGCGAATGGTCCGGTGCCGCGTTGCTGGCCACCGAGACCGCAGCTGAAGGCCGCCGTGCTCGCGCAGCCATGTGGCCGCAGCTGGGCGCTCCCTTCGGCTTCATCCTGGCAAATGGTCTCTTCCTGATCATCGTGAGCTCCCTGGGGCATACCGCTGGTGATCTTGAAGGCGCCTTCATGACCTGGGGTTGGCGTATCCCCTTCCTGCTGTCCGCCATCATGGTTGCTGTTGGTCTTTATGTTCGCCTGCGTTTGGATGAGACCCCCGTCTTCCAAAATGCCGTTAACGAAGGCAAGAAGGTTGATAAGCCGCTCCGCGAAGTCTTTAAGGTTGCCTGGCGTCCGCTGATCTCCGGCACCTTCGTGATGGTTGGCTGCTACACCCTCTTCTACTTGGTCACCACCTGGGTGCTCTCCTACGGCCTGGGGTCCAAGGAAGCTGGCCTCGGTCTGGGTATTCCCTACACCCACTTCCTGAAGCTGCAGCTGCTGTCCATCCTGGCCTTCGTGGTGGGTATCCCGCTATCTGGTTGGTTGGCTGATGCCTGGGGCCGCAAGAACACCCTGGGTTGGACCACCGTTGCCATCATCATCTTCGGGTTCAGCTTCAACTACTTCCTGAATATCGACACCGCCACCGAAACCAGTGTTCTGAGCTTCCTGACCATCGGTATGTTCTTGATGGGCATGATCTTCGGCCCGATGTCCGCGGTACTCCCGGAAATGTTCCCCACGAACGTCCGCTATACCGGTTCTGGCATCTCCTACAATGTGTCCTCCATCTTGGGCGCAGCCGTGGCCCCCTTCATCGCCACTGCCCTGGCCGCTAACCATGGTGTCACCTCAGTTGGCTACTATCTGATCGTGGTCTCGGCCATCTCGTTGCTGGCAGTTGTACTCATGCGCGAAACCCGCCACCACGATATGAACACCATCTAAAGCAGTCACAGTTCCTAAGAATGCCCGCCCCAGGCAGATTGCGCCTGGGGCGGGCATTCTTCTTTTGCTGCCAGCTAACGCCGACGGGTGCGCAAAGTGAGCTGCACAGTATCCAAGATCCCGCAGCGAAGCAGGGCCTCTCGAAGAGCAAGTTGATAACGCCAGAGACGCCGATAAGCTACATCAAAACCATCTGCGGCAGCATCGCGGAGATTGCCCTCAAAGATCGCGCGGCGAAGCTTCAATGAATCGGCTTGGTGGGCACCGATGTGGGTTTCGGCGATCACGCGCAATGAAGTGTTGCGGTCCACCATCCGGTGAATATCGGCCGTCTCTAGGTAGCTCAACCCTGGCCACATATACGCCCTCAGGCTAGCAATCGCATCCGTGGCCTGGCCGCGGACTTTGAGGATATCGGTTTGGAGCACAGCCTTAGCTCCAGCAACCAACATGTGGTCGATATCTTTAAGCACCCGTTTTTTGGCTGCCGGATATAAAGTATCGAGGGTGCCGATGCTAATGACGGCGTCATAGCGGCTACCACCTGCCCACCGCTGGGGAATATCAGTGGGGTTGATGATGTGCACCGCATCGCTTAGTCCCGCGAAGGTGAGGCGTTCTTCCACCGCGAGGGCCATGTTGGGATCGAGGGTGAAGGTATCGACAGTAGCTTTCTTACGCGACGCTGCCATAGCGACTGCCCCACCGACGGTGGGATAGACCATCAGGTGCGTACCGGCACCAACTTCACCGGCCTCCAAGAGCATCTCAATGCCATGAATTTGGGCGGCACCAAGGTCTTCGCGTTCGACATTAACTGGGGCGATAATCTCGGTAACATCCACAAAATGCCGGGCCGGTTCACGGCCTTTTCCGGCCCCGCGGACATAGGAATTCACCGATTCACGCACCGTGGTAGATACCCCTGATTGGAAAACCGCAGAAAAAATACTCATCCCATCGGCGGCGGAGTGTTTCATCAATTCTGGTGGGATGGAAGCCAATTCTTCGCTGGGGTTGAGGTGGCTGGCACGGCGAAGTTTTAATCCGGCGAGCGTTATTTTGGTGGGCTCGTAGCCGACCTTGATCAGCCCCGTAAGCACGTCCGTAAGGTCTTTCGCACGCCACTCCCCGGCCATGAAGGATTCCATTAAACCCAGCCAGCCGGCATCGGCGATGCGGAGGAAAAGAGCATCAGATTCGATCGTAATATCTGGGCTTTGACCTGCGAGTTCAATGCCGACGCGGCGGCAGGCACTGGCGAAGCGGGCCTCCTCATGTTTGGTGCGGGAGCTAGCGAAGTGAAGCTGCGGTAATTGGGCAATACCGGGCCAGCGATGTTGATCGATATGGGCTTCTGTGCCGGCTGCTCCGTCGATGGCGCCTTCACCTCCTTGATGGGCGTACGTGGTTCGCATTCATTCTAGTGGGTTGAGGCAGATGAGCTGCCAAATGACGGTTTGACATCACAAAAGCTCGGCAATATGTACGGTTGAACACATTATGTTCGAACTAATACAGGGGTAAAGAATTTTGTTTCTTTGGGTGCGGACTAGGATGGTCCTTCATACCCCATCTTTTCCTGGGTCAAAATCAATAAAACCTAGAATTTGAAACCTTCAACCCCGACAGGAGAGACGCACATATGACGAACGCTCCCTTCCGCCCCGAAGGCGGACGCCCCCACGTAGTCATCATTGGTGCTGGCTTCGGTGGCATCTTTGCTGCCCGCGAACTCAAAGACGCTGATGTTGAGGTCACCGTCATCGACCGCACCAACCATCACCTCTTCCAGCCGCTGCTGTACCAGGTGGCCACCGGCATTTTGTCCTCCGGCGAAATCGCTCCTGCGACCCGCCAGATTCTGGCCAAGCAAGATAATGCTCACGTGGTCAAGGGTGAAGTCACCGACATTAATGTCGACAAGCAGACTGTCACCGCGAAGCTGGATGATTACCGTCGCACCTATGAATACGATTACCTAATCGTTGCTGCTGGTGCTGGGCAGTCTTACTTCGGCAATGATCACTTCGCTGAGTTTGCGCCGGGTATGAAGACCCTCGATGACGCGCTGGAACTGCGTGCGCGCATCGTGGGTGCCTTCGAGCGTGCTGAGCTGACTGATGATCCGGCTGAGCGTGAGCGTCTCTTGACCTTCGTGGTGGTTGGTGCTGGCCCCACCGGTGTGGAGCTGGCTGGCCAGCTCGCCGAAATGGCTCACCGCACTCTAGCTGGAGAATACACCAACTTCACCACCTCTTCCGCCAAGATTGTGCTGCTCGACGGCGCCCCGCAGGTGCTGCCGCCCTTCGGCAAGCGTCTGGGCCGCAATGCTCAGCGTCAGCTGGAGAAGCTTGGTGTTGAGGTCAAGCTGAACGCCATGGTGACCAATGTGGATGAAAACTCCGTCACCTATAAGTCCACGGTGGATGAGTCCGAGCACACTGTTGAGGCATTCTGCAAAATCTGGTCCGCTGGTGTGGCTGCCAGCCCGCTGGGCAAGATGGTTGCCGAGCAGTGCGGCGTTGAGGTTGACCGCGCCGGCCGCGTCCCGGTGAACAAGGACCTGACTGTTGCTGATAAGCACAATGTCTTCGTCATTGGCGACATGATGAGCCTGGATCGCCTGCCCGGTGTTGCTCAGGTTGCTATCCAGGGTGGCCAATACGCTGCTGACCAGATTGCTGCTGAAGCTGATGGTCGTGACTCCACCTCCCGTGAGCCCTTCGAGTTCTTCGATAAGGGCTCCATGGCTACCATCTCCCGCTTCAATGCAGTGGTGAAGATGGGCAAGATGGAGGTCACTGGCTTTATTGGTTGGATCCTGTGGCTCATGGTTCACGTGTCCTTCCTGGTTGGCTTCCGCAACCGTCTTGTGTCTGTGATCAACTGGGTTCTGAACGCGCTGACTCCGAAGCGCTGGAACCTGGCGGTGACTAGGCAGCAACTGCACGCCCGCACCGGACTTGCCAAGCTCGCCGACGTTCTCGGAAATGCAGAAGCAAAACCGGAACTTAAGGAAAAGGCCTAAAATCTAGCTTTGAGTGGCTCCTTCACCGAAGGGGCCATTTTTTATGCAAACGTACCCCCGGATGAGGCTGTGTTAAGTGAGAGCTCTCACCTGCCTCGAGGCAAGCTTTGCCCAGGAGGTGGGGCTATACTGAGTGTTGTGGCAGGCCGCCGTGGTCAGACCAAATACGGACAGGTCCCAAAAGCGCGGTGTTGCTGCAAGGGATACCCCCTAAACCCGAGATCTGTGAAAGGCTCATCAACCACGATGACTATGCACGACTCGGCCTGGGAAGGCTTTAAAGAAGGCCCCTGGACCGAAGAAATTAATGTACGAGACTTCATTCAGCGCAATTACAACCCCTATGATGGAGACGCTGAATTCCTGGCTGGCCCCACGGAAAAAACCAAGAAGCTGTGGGAGACGCTGGAAGATAAATATCTTTCTGTAGAACGGGAGCGCCGCGTTTATGACGTGGATACTGAGACTCCCGCGGATATTGATGCTTTCCCCGCTGGATATATCAGCGAAGATGATGATGTGATCGTTGGTTTGCAGACCGACGTGCCGCTGAAGCGCGCCATGATGCCCTTTGGTGGATGGCGCATGGTGGAAACCGCCATTAAGGAAGCTGGTAAGGAACCGGACCCGAAGGTCAAAGAGATCTTCACCCGCTATCGCAAGACCCACAATGATGCGGTCTTTGATATCTACACCCCGCGGATTCGTGCCGCGCGTTCCTCGCACATCATCACCGGGCTGCCCGATGCCTATGGGCGTGGCCGCATTATTGGCGACTATCGTCGCGTCGCGCTTTATGGTGTGGACCGCCTGATCGAAGATAAAGAAGCCCAAAAGCATGCCGTGGGATCCGAAGGATTCTCTGAGCACTGGGCACGCTACCGCGAAGAACATGCCGAACAAATCAAGGCTTTGAAGAAACTCAAGACCATGGCGGAAGCCTATGGGTTTGATATTTCTGGTCCCGCGCGCAACGCGAAGGAAGCTGTGCAGTGGACCTACTTCGCTTACCTTGGCGCGGTGAAGAGCCAAGATGGTGCGGCGATGTCGATTGGTCGCCTCTCCTCCTTCTTTGATATCTACTTTGAGCGCGACCTGGCCGCTGGTGTGATCAGCGAAGAAGATGCCCAGGAGATCATTGATGCGCTGGTAATTAAGCTGCGCATCGTGCGCTTCCTGCGCACCATTGACTATGACCAGATCTTCTCCGGTGACCCCTATTGGGCTACCTGGTCGGATGCTGGGTTCTCCGTGGATGGGCGCCCGCAGGTAACCAAGACCTCCTTCCGTTTGCTCCAAACCCTGCGCAACCTGGGGCCGGCACCGGAACCGAATATCACCATCTTCTGGGATGAAGAACTGCCCGAAGGCTATAAGGAATTCTGCGCCGCGATCTCGATCGAGACCTCCTCGATCCAATACGAATCCGATAAGCAGATCCGCGACCAATGGGGCGATGATGCCGCGATTGCTTGCTGCGTGTCCCCGATGAAGGTCGGCAAGCAAATGCAATTCTTCGGTGCCCGCGTGAACGCCGCGAAGACTTTGCTTTATGCCATGAATGGTGGCCGCGATGAAGTATCCGGCAAGCAGGTTGTCGAAGGCTACACCCCGGTTGAAGGCGATGGCCCGCTGGACTTCGATGAAGTGTGGGGCAAGTACGAAGACATGCTGGATTGGGTGGTGGGCACCTATGTTGAGGCGCTGAATATCATCCACTACTGCCATGACAAGTACGCCTATGAGGCCATTGAAATGGCACTGCATGACTCCGAAATCATCCGCACCATGGGCTGTGGTATTGCGGGGCTGTCGATCGTGGCGGACTCCTTGAGCGCCATTAAGTACGCCAAGGTGACCCCGGTACGCGATGAGACTGGTCTGATTGTGGATTATCAGACCGAAGGCGACTTCCCGCGCTATGGCAATGATGATGATCGCGCCGATGATATTGCCGCGACCATCGTGCACACCATCATGGAAAAGATCCGTGCGATCCCCATGTACCGCGATGCCATTCCGACGCAATCGGTGCTCACCATCACCTCGAATGTGGTGTACGGCAAGGCCACTGGGTCCTTCCCCTGCGGGCATAAGGCCGGCACGCCCTTCGCACCGGGTGCTAACCCCGAAAATGGTGCCGACAACCACGGCATGATTGCCTCGATGCTCTCGGTGGGCAAGCTGGACTACCACGATGCCCTCGACGGTATTTCGCTGACGAACACCATCACCCCTTCCGGGCTTGGGCGCACCAAGGATGAGCAGGTTGATAACCTGGTCGGCATTCTGGACGCCGGGTTCATTATGGAGGATGCGTAGCACGGGGATGCCTAGTGAGTTGCCGGTGACGAACGCCTAGCGATTCCTGACCTTAAGTTCGTCCCGAGCTATTTCTGACCAGCCGTATTTGACCAGCCGTTTTCTATCGAGCAGCTGCCCTGCTGCGGGACTCTGACCCTGGGGCTCTGGCCCTAGAGCTCTGGCCCTGGGGCTCTGCCCTGATAGTGCACTTTTGAAGGAGATTTTTGACATGGCAAGCAAGACTTTTGATGAACGCCTCGCATCGATGAAGGCCAACCGTGAGGCCAATAACATGAACTCCGGGCTCTACCACGCCAATATCAACGTATTGGACGAGCAGACCCTCGAAGATGCCATGGAGCACCCCGAGAAGTACCCGAACCTCACGGTCCGAGTATCCGGCTACGCAGTGAACTTCGTGAAGCTAACCAAGGAACAGCAGCGCGATGTGATCTCTCGTACCTTCCACCAGAAGGCTTAATGCGCACTGATGGAGTAACTGGTGTCGTCAGCCTCGAACCCGAGGTTGGCGACCGCGTCCGCGGTGTGGCTAGCGGTATCGGGGGAACCGTTGATGAAGCGCTCACCGAATATCGCACCGCGGAAGAGCGCGCCGCCCTCATGGAGGCACGCCGCACCGGCGATATTGCGCTGGTGCACTCCTGGGAATTAGTGACCGCCGTGGATGGCCCGGGCACCCGCATGACCCTCTTCATGTCCGGCTGCCCGCTGCGCTGCCAGTACTGTCACAACCCAGACACCATGCATATGAAGACCGGCACCCTCGAGAACCTCAACTCGGTGGTGAAGAAGGTACTGCGCTACCGCCCAGTATTCCGGGCCTCCGGTGGTGGGTTAACTGTCTCCGGTGGAGAACCGCTCTTCCAGATTGCGTTTACGCGCCGCCTCTTGGCCAAGGTGCACGCCAAAGGTGTGCACACCGCCATCGATACCTCCGGGTTCTTAGGCTCCCGGCTGCGCGATGAAGATCTAGAAAATATTGATCTAGTGCTGCTAGATGTGAAATCTGGAATCCCGGAAACCTACCGCCGCGTCACCGGACGTGAGCTGCAACCGACCATTGAGTTCGGCGATCGACTCAGTGCGCTGGGCAAGCCCGTGTGGGTTCGCTTTGTGCTGGTGCCGGGGCTTACGGATGCGGAAGAAAATATTCAGGCGGTCGCAGATATCGTCGAAAAGTGGAAGAACAACGTGGAACGCATTGAGGTCCTACCCTTCCATAACATGGGTGCCGATAAATGGGCTGAGCTGAATATGCGCTACACCCTCGCCGACACCAAACCCCCAAGCCCGGAAGCCGTCGAGCATGCCCGCGACATCTTCCGCGCGCGTGGCTTCGACTGCGTGTATTAGCGCCGGGTTGGGGGCGCGGGGGTCGGGGCGCCGGGTTGGGGACGGGGCGCTGAGGCAGCAAGGCATTGGGCAGGGCCCCTACCCACAGCTCCCCTACCCACAGCTCCCCTACGCGCCGCGCCCAAGCGCTCCCCTCTACTGCCTAAACCCGCGTGGCCTGTTCCAGCAGATAAAGGATGTGCTCATACTCCTTACCCGTGGATTGGGTCATGCCCATCTCGCAGGTGCGGTTCGCAGAAACATAAGCATCCGCCGGCGGTGCCGCCGCCAACCCAGCCTTTTCATCCCTGGTGGCAGACTCTAATAGCTCCGGATGCAGCAAGCCACGGTCACCCGCAGTACCACAGCACCCAGCACCAACCGGAACAAAAGCCTCGGTAGCTGCGAAGGCCGCAACCGCATTGAGCTGATCCACCAACTCCATATGCGTCAACGAACAGTTCGGGTGCACCGCTACCCTGCCCTGCGGATGCCTGGCCTCTAGATCAGGCAAGAGCACATCATGCGCCCAGCTCACAGCATCCATAATCTTGATCTGCTCGAATTGAGCGCGCCCTTCATCATCTAGCTGCGTGGGAATTTCCTTAATGATGTTGTGGGTACAGCTAGCCGCATCCACCACCACCGGAAGCCGGCCATGTTCCGACCACTCCCACAGCCGCGCCGCCAAATCCCGGGCCATATACGCCTTAGCGCTTAAATAACCCTTGGAGCTAAAGGGCGTGGCACAACAACTACCAGCAATATCTTCAGGAATATGCACCTTATGCCCAGCGCGCTGCGAAACAGTCACCATGGTTTCCGCCAAGGAAGGCCCGGCCACATCGCGGCCGAACATGCGGTTAATGCAGGCCGGATAGTAGATGGCTTCCGCGCCTTCACGACTGGTTGGTGGCATCCGCTTGGAGCCAGCCGGCGGTAGTCCATCTTTAGCAGAAGGCATCAAGTCTTCGGAGATGAAGCTACGCAGCACCCCAGTGATGCCACCTAGCATTCGGGTTCCGAGGTTCTCGCCGAGCACCTTGGTAATCGCATCGGCGGCGCCTAATCCACCGCGGGCAGCCATCTCCACGGACTTCCAATTCTTCGCCAAAGTCAGGGCCACTTTATCGGCCGCGTCGGTCGCTTCCATGGCGCGGAAATGCTTCATCAGCGCACCGGTGTCAATGCTGATCGGGCAGGCTACCGCGCAGCTGGCATCCGCAGCGCAGGTGTCAATGCCCTCATAGCCATATTCCTCATGCAGGTAGTTCAGCACCGGGGAGTGTTCTGGTTGACGGGCCATTTCGCGGCGCACCACAATGCGTTGCCGTGGGGTGGAGGTCACATGCCTGGAGGGGCACACATTTTCACAGAAACCACACTCCACGCAGGCATTCACTTCTTCTTCGATGCGCGGGAAAGACTTGAAGTTCTTCAAGTGCAGGCGATCATCGCGGGTGAGTTTCACATCCGGGGCCAAGATCCCTTCGGGGTCCAGCAGATCCTTGATACGCCACATCAGCCCATAGGCTTGGTCGCCCCATTCGCGGTGCACAAAGGGCGCCATATTCGTGCCGGTGCCGTGCTCAGCTTTAAGCGAGCCATCGTATTTATTGAGCACTAGCTCCACGAGTTCCTTAATGAAGTCGCCATAGCGGTTGATCTCTTCATCGGACTCGAAGGAAGGGGTGAGGAAGAAGTGCAGGTTACCGAAGGCCGCATGCCCCATCACCATTTCCGGGGCATCGTATTTCGCCAATAGATGCATTAGATCGCGGGAAGCTTCGCCAATGGCATCCGGTGGGAAGCACACGTCCTCGGTAATCAAGGTGGCACCTTGCATACGTTGCTTACCCAGCAGGGGCAGTAGGCCACCGCGGATCTCCCAGGCTTGGTGGATCTCAATGGGGTCAGAGGTGAACTCCAGGGGTGCGGTCAGTTCGGAATCCGCCAGCACTTCTTCGGCCCGGCGGATCTGCTCGGCCAGGTCAGCTTCATCGGTGCCGGATACTTCGAGTAATAAGGCGGCGTCCTCGTCTTTCAGGTCCCGCCAAGATTCCCGTGCACCCTTGAAGTTGCCTACGGCTTCGCGCAGCACCGGGGAGACCAATAGCTCCACTGCAGACGCCCCGGCTTCCACCAGCTTGTGCACATAGTCAGCAGCAACATCCAGCCTGGGCAGCATCACCCACGCCACCGCGCGCTTAGATGGTAGCGGCAGGGTTTCTAGCACCGCTTCGGCGATAAACCCGAGGATGCCTTCAGAACCAACCATGAGTTGTTTCAGGATCTGCACTGGGGAGTCTTCATCTAAGAAGGCATCCAAACGCAGCGCATTGGTATTCCGGATACTAAATTTCCGGCGTAGCCTGCTCACCAAAGCCTCATCGGCGCGAATTTCATCGCGAAGATCCATCAAGCCCTGATAAATCTCAGGCTCTTTTTCGCGTAATTCATCATCCGCTAAGGGATCTTCGGTATTAATCACCGTGCCACTCGCCAACACAATCGTCGCCGCATGCAGCGAGTGGTAGCTATCTTGGTGCGGATGGCAACGCATCCCACCGGAGTTATTCGCCAAAATGCCGCCAATGGTGGCGATAGAAGAACTCGCCGGGTCCGGGGCGAAGCGGCGCCGGGTATGCGCTAAGACCGCTTGCACATCATCGAGTACTTCCCCGGGTTTCACGCGCAGGCGGCCTTCATCTTCAACCACCATGCCGCGGAAATTACGGCGCACATCCACCAAAATGTCATCGCCTTGGGCTTGGCCATTAAGCGAGGAGCCGCCGGCGCGGAAGGTGAGGTGGCGGCCGTGTTCTTTGGCGTAGCGGAAAAGTGTCGCCATCTCCTCCGGGTTACGCGGGCTCACCACAATTTGTGGGATCAGGCGATAAGGCCCCGCATCAGAGGCATAACGTACCAGGTCAATCACCCTGGAGTGCACCTGCTCTTCACCTAGAAGGGCTTTAAGATCCGCCGCTAAAGCCTCGGGGCTACCTTCGGCTAGGCGGTCTGGGACGCGGTCCGGGAAGTGGTCTGCTTCGCCGGGGTGCGGTTCTGGTCGGCCGATGCGGCTGGGATCTTTGCTAAGTAGCTTCGCCATAGGTTGATCCTACGTCTCTTAAGGGGCGCCTGGCGTCCTAGGATACCCTTGCCTTTGCCGCCATTTACGCAGGTTAAACGCAAAGAAACGATCATTAAATCTTTCGCGTTCCCCCGAAGCGGGGTGGAGCAGCTAGGCTCAGAGTCAGGCACGGGGTGCGCAGATAGCGCTGAGATCAGACCCGTTGAACCTGCTCTAGCTCGAACTAGCGAAGGGATGTCCCATCCAAGTGCATAAAGATGCCATGGAACGCGCCATTGATCAGGTCCGTTCCCAACAACCACTTGTCCAATGCCTCACCAACACCGTGGTGCAAGGCCTCACCGCCAATGTGCTGGCCGCCATCAGTGCTTCCCCAGCAATGTGCGATACCCCGGCTGAGTCCGCGGATTTCGCCAAGATTTCCTCCGGGGTGTTAATCAACACCGGCACCCCAAACACCGAGCAATATGCCGGTATGCGGGCCGCCGCGAAATCCGCTGAAGCCAATGGCACACCCTGGGTGCTTGACCCAGTTGCCGCTGGGGTGCTGCCCGAACGCAGTAAATTCCTGCGCAAATTGTTGAAGTACCACCCCACCTGCATTCGCGGCAATGCCTCCGAAATCATGGCGCTCGCCGAACTCGGCCAAGGTGGCAAAGGGGTGGATGCCACCCAAGGGGTACAAGAAGCTATCCCCGCTGCCCGCGCGCTATTAGAGCGCGGCGTGAAGGTCGTTGCTATCTCTGGTGAACGTGACCTCATCATCTCCAAAAAGCGCGTCACCTGGTTGGCTTCCGGTGATCCCCTGCTCCAAACAGTGGTGGGCACCGGCTGCTCCCTAGGCGCCATGACCGCCGCCTATTTAGGTGCGCGGAAGAAGGTCTCAGCCCATAATGCGGTAGTCGCCGCGCATGCTCATGTGGGTGCCGCCGCGCAGGTCGCTGCAGCTGAAAGCGCTGGCCCCGGTAGTTTCGCAGTCGCCTGGCTCGATGCGCTTTATAACCTCACCCCCACCCAAGTTCTCGCCGCAGTGGAGGTGAAGGAGGGATGAACTGGGATCTCTACCTTGTCACCGACCCTGGCTCCCACCCGGAGCGTGTCCCCGAGATCGTCGCAGAAGCCATCGCCGGTGGCGTTAGCGTTGTCCAATATCGCGATAAGAAAGCCGATGACGCCACATTCTTAGCTCGCGCCCGCGAGATCAAGGCGGTCTGCGATGCCGCGGATATTCCTTTCTTCGTCAATGATCGCCTCGCCGCCGCCCAAGAGCTGCATTGCCACCTACATATCGGCCAAGGCGATATTCCCTTCCACCAGGCCCGCGCCGCCCTTGCTGATGAACTGATGATTGGCCTATCCATCAGCCGCCCAGAGGAAATTGAGGCCCTGAGCGAGCCTTATCCGGATGTTCTTGGCCTAGGCCCGGTCTTCCCCACTCCCACCAAACCGGATCATGATTCCCCCATCGGGATTGATGGTTTACGCCAGCTGGTGGAACTTGCACCCCCTGAGTGCGCAACCATTGCAATCGGCGGTATGACACCGAATTTCCCGCGCATCACTGATGGCATCGGCGTGGTATCCGCCATTATGGCGGCCCCTAATCCGCGTGCCGCCGCCCGCGCGTTTCGCCAGCGCATTCCCCGCGTGTTGAGCATCGCCGGCACGGATCCAACTGGTGGTGCCGGCATCCAAGCGGATATTAAATCCATTTCCGCCGCTGGTGGTTTCGCCATGAGCGCGGTCACCGCCTTGGTTGCCCAAAACACCCACGGGGTGCGCAGCATCCATACCCCAGATCCTTCCTTCCTGCGCGAACAGCTCGATGCGGTCAGCGATGATGCCCCCATCGACGCCATTAAAATCGGCATGCTCGGCACAACGGAGATCATCCATACTGTCCGCGATTGGCTTGCTCAGCACAATTATCACCCCGTGGTCCTTGACCCGGTGATGGTTAGCACTAGCGGTGATCGTCTCCTCGATGCTTCCGCCGAAGCCGCGCTGCGCGAACTGTGCGCGCTGGCTGATGTGATCACCCCGAATCTGCCCGAGCTCGCCGTACTCGCCGAGGAAGCCCCTGCGACCAGCATGGATGCCGCTATCGAGCAGGCAAAGAAGCTGGGCACCACGGTGATTGTCAAAGGTGGGCACCTCAACCAAGCCGATAACGCGGTGGTGCATCGCGATGGCCGCGTGCACCATATTTACAGCACGCATATCGATACCCCGCACACCCATGGCACGGGCTGCTCGCTATCCTCCGCGATCGCCACCCGCATCTGCCTCGAGGACATCGACGCCGCCACCGAGTGGTCGACTCGCTGGTTGCATGATTCCATCCGTCATGCCGCAGAACTTGAGGTCGCCAGTCCCGGCGGGCATGGTCCGGTGCATCACTTCCATCGTTCTTGGCAATTATCGAGATCGGCGTCCTCCCGCCCGCGTTCTTTCCCCCACCCCAAAAAAGTACGTGCACATATCGCACCAGCGGGCATGCATACATCGCGGTTATGGCACCTTGGTGGTGGATATGCCGACGAAATCTTCAACTTGGATTTCATTAAGGACTTAAGGTCCGGTGATTTAGACCGCCAAGACTTCGAGTTCTACCTCTCCCAAGATGCGGAATACCTCAAGCGTTATTCCCGCGCGTTGGCCTTGGTCTCCTCCAAGGCCCCGCACCCCGCGGATCAAGCCACCTGGGCAGAAGGTGCGCGCATCTGCATCGAAGCCGAATCAGAACTACACCGCAGCGAGCTTAATTTCGAAGCCGCTTGCTCCCCCATCACGCAGGCTTACACCGATTTCCTCATCGCCCGTGCCAGCGTGGACCCCTATGTGGTTGGGGTCGCCGCGGTACTGCCCTGCTATTGGCTTTATGCCGAAGTGGGGTTGGTCCTAGCCGGCGATAATCTCAGCGAAGACCACCCCTACTATTCTTGGTTAGGGATGTACTCCGGTCAGGAGTTCATCGACGGTGCTCGCTGGGCGGTGAAAACAGCAGAAGCGGCCTTCGCCGCTGCCACCCCGGCGGAGCGCGCTCAAGCCACGCAGGCGTACCTGGATGCCTGCGTGCATGAACGCGAGTTCTTCGACCAGGCTAGCCGCCGCTTCTAAGCGGGTTTGCGCATCATCGCAACCAAAAAATCAGAGTCGGGTTCAAAGGGCGCACACTGCCAAGAGGAAAATTCTTGATAGCGCTCGAACCCGACTTTTTGGGCGATCCCAAAGAACTCCGGGAACTCAAAGCCACGTCCGGCACCAAACCCAGCCACCAAGAAGCCGCCTGGCCGCAAGCAGGCATAAAGGTTCGCCAATACTGCTTCGCGATCTTCTTTCGCAATGAAGGTCAATACCTGGCCGGCACTAATCACAAAGTCCGCTTCGCTGGTGGGAATCTCCACGCTGGCAAGATCACCTTCCACCCAGGTGCACGTGTCCTCGGCGGTGTTAGCTGCAACCTCTAGTAGCACCGGGTCAATATCCACTCCGATCACGCGGTGCCCCGCCGCAGCTAAATAATGACTCAGCCTTCCGGTACCGCAGCCTGCATCCACAATCAGGGAATCGCGTTCTGCCAGGGCATCTAATAAGCGTGCCTCACCATAGATGTCTTGGCCGCTCGCGGCGATATTTTCCCAACGCTTGGCGTAGTTATGTGAATGCTCGGGGTCGCGAGCAGTAATTTCTTTCCAGGTATCCATGCGCTCCAATGTACGCTGCGCTACACCGCGAGGGTGCGCACCGTTGCCCGCGCCACCAGGTGGCCGCGGTGAAAAAACTCCACATCAACCAGCTGGGTGCGCTTCCCAATTTTCACCGCTCGCGCTTCCCCACTAATCACCCCAGCTTTCACCGGCGCTAAGAACTCTGTGTGATTAGCCACTCCCACTACTGGTCGTTGGGCCCCGGAATAGCAATAGGCCGCGATCGAACCCAAAGATTCCGCCATCGCCGCATACACCCCACCATGAACCAACCCCATCGGCTGAAGGTGCCGCTCCGAAACATGAAGTTCCGCGGCAATCATCTCTTGATCCAGCCTCGTATACCGCAACCCTAAGTGTTCATCGTGCCCGCACAAGCAGGCATTTAGTTTTTCCAGCGCCGCGGCATCGGCTGTGATCTCGCCATTATCGCAGCGCACATCTTCTTTAAGAATCCGCAGAAATTCGCCCATGATATACGAGCTTAATCTTTTGCGAGTAGCATCGTCGCCATGACTACTGAGCAGAATCTTGCCGAAATCGGTGTTGTTGGCCTCGCCGTAATGGGCTCCAACCTCGCCCGTAACTTCGCGCACAAGGGCCACACCGTTGCGGTGTATAACCGCAGCGTGGAAAAGACCCACCGTCTCATGGAAGAACACGGCGAGGAGGGCAACTTCATCCCCTCAGAAACCATCGAAGACTTCGTAGCTTCCTTGGAACGCCCCCGCCGCGCCATCATCATGGTCAAAGCCGGCGCCGCCACCGACGCAGTCATTAATCAGCTCGCCGACGCCATGGAAGAAGGCGACATCATCATCGATGGTGGCAACGCCTTATACACCGACACCATCCGTCGCGAAAAAGAAATCGCGGCCCGTGGCCTCCACTTCGTCGGCGCCGGTATCTCCGGTGGTGAAGAAGGCGCCCTTAATGGGCCGGCCATCATGCCCGGTGGGCCGGCTAAATCCTATGAGTCTCTAGGGCCCCTGCTCGAATCCATTGCCGCCCATGTTGATGGCACCCCCTGTGTTACCCACATTGGCCCCGATGGTGCCGGACACTTTGTGAAGATGGTGCACAACGGCATCGAATACGCCGATATGCAGGTCATCGGCGAGGCCTACCAATTGCTGCGCTATGCCGCCGGCATGGAACCAGTAGAAATCGCCGGGGTGTTCTCCGAATGGAACACCGGCGACCTTGACTCCTACCTCGTGGAAATCACCGCTGAGGTACTGCGCCAGGTCGATGAAGAAACCGGCCGCCCGCTGATCGACGTGATTGTTGATGCCGCTGGTCAAAAGGGCACCGGCCGCTGGACGGTTAAGGCAGCCCTGGATCTGGGTATCCCGGTCACCGGCATTGGCGAAGCAGTATTCGCCCGTGCGCTTTCTGGTGCTACCTCCCAACGCGAAGCCGCTCGTGGCCAGCTGCCCTCTGGCCAGCTGGCCGACTTCGCCGAGGAACACGAAGATCGCGAAGCCTTCATCGAGGATGTCCGCCGCGCGCTCTATGCTTCCAAGCTCGTGGCTTACGCCCAGGGCTTTGATGAAATTAAGGCCGGCTCCGCCGAACATGATTGGGGTGTCGACCCCCGCGATCTGGCCACCATTTGGCGTGGCGGCTGCATTATTCGCGCGAAGTTCCTCAACCGCATTCGGGAAGCCTATGACACTAACCCGGAGCTCGAATCCCTCCTGCTAGACCCCTACTTCAAGGGTGAGCTCGGCGACCTGATGGATTCCTGGCGCCGCGTAGTTGTCACCGCCACCAAGCTGGGCCTACCGGTACCGGTGTTTGCCTCCTCGCTGTCTTATTATGACTCCCTGCGCGCAGAGCGCCTGCCTGCCGCATTGATCCAAGGTCAGCGCGATTTCTTCGGCGCCCACACCTACCAGCGCGTCGATAAGGAAGGTACCTTCCACACCCTGT
Organism: Corynebacterium spheniscorum; assembly: GCF_900113445.1. Taxonomy (GTDB): domain Bacteria; phylum Actinomycetota; class Actinomycetes; order Mycobacteriales; family Mycobacteriaceae; genus Corynebacterium; species Corynebacterium spheniscorum. The sequence goes on along the minus strand of NZ_FOPJ01000006.1, from coordinate 37,763 downwards.
GGTCTGGGGACCGCACTGAGGTGCAGGAATAACCCCTCCTGCTAACCCCAAAGACAAAGCCCATCTACACAGATGGGCTTTGTCTGGCTAGAGGACTGTCATCTGCGAATCCACGCGCACCACATGATCAGCGATCTGAAGTGCCGCCGGACGGTGCGTAATGATGAAGATGGTGTACTTTCCGCGCAATTCCTTCACGGTTCGCCACAACAATTGCTCATTGACATTATCCAACGCTGAGGTGGACTCATCGATGAGCAAAATATCAGCCCCGGGTTTCGCCAAAGCCCGCGCCATCCCTAAGCGTTGACGCTGACCACCGGATAGCTGCGAACCCAACTCCCCCACATTCGTATCCAAAGCGATATCTAGGTGCACGGTACGGAGCAGTTCCCGTTGTTCTTCCTCGCTAAGCTGCGGGTTCACCGTCAATAAGTTATGCCCCACACTTCCGGCAGCCAGCTCAGTGTCCTGGAAAACAACCGTGCTTCGGGCCCGGCGCGCCACCGCAATTAAGGGTTCTCCATCGATGAGCACATCGCCTTCCAGGGGGTCAAGGAGCCCAGACACCAGCTTTAAGAGCGTTGATTTTCCACAACCGCTTGGCCCCATGACCACGGTGATTTCTCCAGCGGGCAGGGTGAGGTTTAGATTCTCGATCACGTTGCCGCGGGCGGTGGCGCGTGCAGTGTCGAAGAGTGCTTCCCCATAGCCGGCTGTCACATTTTTTAAAGCCACCCGTGGTGCTGGTGCTTCCGGGTTGGGTGCTGCTTGCTTATCGAGTGCAGCGTAGGCCTGGAGTTCTCGGATCTTGCGAAGGTCACGGGCGGTGCCATGCACAGCGGAGGAAAGCATATTCACCGCAGTGATGTGTTCGATCATGCGCAGGGCAACCACAATCATGACTGCTGCTGAAACACTATTAAGCGTTCCAACTTGGTACTCGTACCAGGTCACAGCAGCAAGCCCGATCAGCACGATTTGGAGTACTTGGTTAAAGAGAATCTCGCCGGGGATCTGCCACCCCAGGAGGCGTTTGGTGCGCGAATGTGCTTCCTTGATGTCTTTTTCCACATGTTCTGCGCCTTCAGCGGTACGCCCATTGGTGCGCAGGGTGGGCTGCAGCCACGCGAATTCCACCAAGCGATCTTCTAGGTCAGCGTTGGCGGCATGGTAGCGCTGGTCTGCGCCTTCTTCGATCTTCCCGGATCCCCAGAGGGAAAGACCTAGTAGCACTGCGGATAACCCAACTACGGTGCCGATTAGCGGTGACACGGTGACTGCTAAGCCCAGGGCTAATGCGATGCTAAACGCGAAGGCCGTGACCACCACGGTGATCACCAAAATAACGCCGGAGGAAAACTCGGTACCACCAGTGGCGATCAGCTTTTCATAAGCCTTCACGCGGCGGCGGTTCATCTGCCCCAACGGTAGATTGCGTACCGCTGGGGTGGCGGCCTCGCATAGTGCATCCATGGTGGCCATCCCGGCATGGAGGCCATATCGGCCGGCAATAAGGTCTAAAACCCACATGCCGGCAGTGGCTGCCACAAAACCCAGCACCCACGGCATCGCATCTCTTAGGTGCCCGGTCCATTGGCGTTGTAGCAGTGGGAAAAGCAGGAGCACCACTACTGCTTGGAGTATCGCTGAGGCCACCGCGAAGGCCATGAATTGGCGAACATATCGTCCGCCGGTCACCGCCGCTAAATCACGCAGAATCATTGGATGCTCTCCTTTTCCCACAGTTCGCGGTAGGTCTCATTGCTACTGAGAAGTTCACCGTGGCAGCCTTCGGCAATAATTTTTCCTGCCTTGACTACCAGGATCCGATCAGCGTCCTGCAGGGTGTGCAAGCGGTGGGCGATGATAAGCACGGTGCGCCCGCGCAATAATTCCTTCAACGCCGCGTGGATGGCTTGCTCATTGTCATAGTCGGTGCTGGCAGTGGGTTCATCAAGAACCACCACGGGAGTATTGGCTACCAACATGCGGGCAATGCCAATGCGTTGTCGTTGTCCGCCGGATAGTTGGGGATCTACCGTGTCATAGCCTTGAGGTAGTTGCAGGATCTCCTCATGGATTTGGGCTTGACGGGCTGCTTCTTCGATTTCTTCGCGGGAGGCATCAGGTTTGGCGAGCGCAATATTAGCGGCCACTGTATCGCGCACCAGGCGTACGTCTTGGAGTAATACACCGACCTTTGCGTAGAGCTCTTCTTGGCTCATGGCGGCAATATTTTTCCCACCAATGCTGATCTCGCCCTTTTGTGGATCCCACAGTCTGGCGAGCAGCGCAGCGATGGTGGATTTACCTCCCCCTGATTCACCAACAATGGCGGTGGTGGTGCCAGCGGCTAATTCCAGGTTCAGATCCGAGATGAGGGCCTGTTCTCCTTGGCGGCCTTGGTAGTCAAAGCTGACATCCCGGAAACATACCGATGTGTCCACAGATTCCGCTTCGCTATGAAGTGTCGCCAAGGTGGGGGTGGCCAATAAGAGTTCGATGGAATCTTTGGCTTCTCGTCCGGCGAGCATATCGGCCATCGAGAAGCTCAGAGTCACTAATTGGCCGCCGAAGGCCGTACCGAGGATCAGGAATGCTGCTTCGGTTGGTGCATCAACTTTCAGCAGCCAGCCTCCTAGTACTACCAACGCCAACATGGTTGCTGGGCGAGTGAGCAGGATCAACACGGTTTTGGTTTGGGCGCTTTTATCTTGAGTTTCGTGCACCACCTTGCTGGTATCCCACAAGGTGCTTTCTAGATCAACGATGGATTTATCACCCAATATTCGGATGGTGTCCTGAGATGCCAAGAAGTGGCGAGCATCCTGGGCCATCTGCAGGCGGTGGCGCAGTAACACAGAGATGACTTCTTTTTCTCGGATGCCTTCTCGCGCCATCGCCACCACATAAAGCAGCACCGGGATCAACAAGACCAGCATCATTTTCCAATCAACGATGCCGAGGTAGATAAGTACCGCGATGGGAGTAACCACTGCAGCTACAGCATCCGGTACCCCATGGACGATGAGGCTATGTAAGCCGGCGACATCATCGCCAACACGTTGTCGGACTTCCGAGGAATCGCGGCGCCGGAACCACCCTAGTGGTGCCTCAGCTAAAACGCTGAGCATCCGGCGACGTAGCTGCGCAGCAAAGGCTGCGTCAATGAAGTGCAGGATTGTGATCAGTAGGAAATTACCCAGCCCGGAAACCACCAGCACGATCAGCGCATATATGGCTACTCTGATGAACTCCTCGCGTGGCGCGGCGAGGAGGAATAGTCGGACGAGCTCGGCGAAGAAAATAAAGGGCAGGATTTCCACCAGTGCGAGGATGCCTCGAATAATTCCACCAATGATGATGGTGTTTTTCACCGGCGCTAAAACATTCATGGTTATTTCTCCGTTCCCATCGCCCGGCCGCGGATCCAATAGGCCTGTGAATGAAGCAGCGGGCCAGAAACTAGGTGCTCTCGCGATAGCGCTGTTTTCGCCAGCCGGGTTTCCACTGTTTCTGCGGCCACCCAGGCGTACCAGCCGCTAAAATCACCGGCTTCCAAGGTGGGAAGGAAGGTGCGGCCTTCGGGAAGTTCCGGTATCCACGCGAAGTCGAGGTTCTCGCGAATAGCTGGGGTTGTAGCCCCACCACCTTCATCCCCGGCGCGATCCACGAGGCGGACAACAACCGGTACTTCTTCGGGGATAGCTGCAACCAGGTCTCTAATTGCGGGAAGGGAGGTCATATCGCCAAGGAAAAGGTAGCCCGCAGGCTGAGGCTGGATTAGGGAAAATACTTTGCCCGAATAGCGGGTGGCTTCGATGACCTCACCGGCTTCGCAGCGACGCGCCCAGCGAACCGCGGGTCCCGGCGGGTCGTGCTGGAGGATGTCGACGTCGAAGGTTCCCTCCGAATAATCCGGGTTAATCATGGTATAGCCGCGTTGGTAGAGCTTGCCGCGGTCATCTGGGAACCACATTCTTAGCCAATCACCGGGGGCTTCTACGGGTTCTAGCAGCGTATCGCTATGAAAATGGATCCGCAGCATATGTTCGCCATGCGGCTGTTTGTCTAAGACAGTTACTTTATGGGTCTTGGCGCCTAGTGCGCTGAGCACTAAACCAGATAATCCTCTGCCCATGAAACTGAGACCTTTCCTGCTTTGCTTTGGCTGGCCTAAGTAGCAATCCTGGTCAACAGTACTAAAGAAACAGAGTCCTCACCATATGTCGGCTACACTGGGCAAGTGATTTCGTTCGCTGAACTGGGCCTCCCTAAAGAGGTTTGCCAGGTACTTGCCAAAGACGGCATTAATTCCCCCTTCCCCATCCAGGCCGCAGCCATCCCTGATGCGCTGAATGGCCGCGACATTCTTGGCCGAGGCCCCACTGGGTCCGGCAAAACTTTTACCTTCGGGTTGCCCATGCTCACGCTCTTAGCGAAACACGGACACTCCATCCCAGGTCACCCTCGCGGGCTCGTGCTTGCACCCACCCGTGAGCTGGCCACCCAGATTACTGAGCGCCTCGAACCCTGTGCCGCGGCATTAGGTTTGCGCCTAGTAGAAATCGTGGGTGGGGAAAATATCAAAGCTCAAATCCGGCGCCTGGCCGCACCCTGCGACCTGATGGTTGCCACCCCAGGTCGTGCCATTGACCTGATGGAACGCGGCAACCTCATCCTGGATAAGGTGCAGGTCACCGCGTTGGATGAAGCTGACCATATGGCTGATATGGGCTTTATCCCGCAGGTCCGGAAACTCTTAGACCGCACCCCGAAGGATGGTCAGCGGCTACTATTTTCTGCCACCTTGGATGGCGATGTTGATAAATTGGTGCGTCGTTATCTTCATAACCCGGCAACGCACTCCACCGCCGCGGTGGAAGCCAATGTCGACACCATGAAGCATTACCGCCTGCTAGTTGGCGGTCCGGAATCCCGCAACCGCATTCTCATTCAGATTGCTGGCCGTCTTGGCCGCACGATTATGTTTATGCGCACTAAGCGCGGTGTGGATCGTCAGGTGAAAAGGTTGCGTGCCGCTGGTATTAACGCCATCGGTTTGCATGGCGATAAGGGCCAAGGTGGGCGCCGTAATGCGATTGATGGCTTCACCTCTGGTGATATTCCAGTGTTGGTAGCTACCGATATTGCTGCCCGCGGTATCGATATCGCTGGTGTTGATCTGGTTGTGCACGTTGATCCCCCAGCAGAACACAAGGCCTACTTGCACCGCGCCGGGCGAACCGCCCGCGCTGGCGCGAGTGGCGTGGTGGTCACCTGTGTGATGGAAAACCAGGTAAAAGATGTTGAAGCGCTGATGCGTAAAGCCGGGGTAGATGCCCCGGTGGTCGATGTGCGCAATGATCCGCGTGCGCTGAAGAAAATTACTGGTGCCGTGGCTCCTTCTGGAATTCCCTTACCCCCGCTGGGTAATAAACCCGCGGTGGCTAAGGATACTGGGGCTAGGCGCCGACAAAAGAAGAATCCAGCTTGGGAACACCCGCGGGCCCAGGCACGTTCTTCTAAGCAAGACCCGCGTAAAAAGAAACGTCGCGTTCGTGTGACGCGACACGAAAAGTAGGATACTCACCGAGCTCATAAGCAGCGATGGACATATTTATAAGCATCCTTTCGATCCTGGGCTTCGTTGCCTTAACGGCATCGACCGGCCTGTTCGTGGCAATTGAATTCGCCCTCACAGGCCTGGAACGCTCCACGGTGGAAACCCATGTTAAAGAACGTGGTGACCGCAGTGCCCACGCCGTAAAGCGTGATTTCCAGCGCCTGTCATTCGTGCTATCAGGTGCCCAACTTGGTATCACCGTCACTACCCTGGCAACAGGTTTCCTCGCGGAACCCATCCTGGCTCAATACTTCACTCCAGCTTTGGAGTGGGTGGGGCTAGGGCCTGGTGCCTCCCCAATTGTGGCCTTGGTGCTTGCGCTTCTCGTGGCCACCACCTTGTCCATGGTCTTCGGTGAGCTGGTGCCTAAGAACCTTGCCATCACGCTCCCGCTGGAAACTGCCCGTGTGGTGGTGCACCCGGTGAATTGGTTTAATACCGTGTTTGCCTGGTTCATCAACTTGATGAATAAGTCCGCCAACTTCTTGGTGCGTAAACTCGGTATCGAGCCTGCCGATGAATTGGCTTCAGCACGTAGCGCCCAGGAGCTTGGGGCTTTGGTTCGTAATTCCGCGCAATCTGGGGAATTAGATGCCGCTACCGCACAAGTGCTGGACCGCTCTCTCCAATTCGGTGAAACCACCGCTGAAGAGATTATGACCCCGCGATCGACCATCGATTACCTCGAAGCTAATGACTCGGTCGCTGATCTCATTGCCATGGCATTAGAAACGGGTCACTCACGCTTCCCGGTGGTTAATGGCGATCTCGATGACACCGTTGGCATGGTCCACATCAAAGATGCCTTCGCAGTCACCAAGGGAGAACGCGCAACTACCCTGCTGCGTGATCTCGCGCGTCCCATCACCGCTGTTCCGGCTTCCTTGGATGGAGACGCGGTACTCAATGCGGTTCGCGCTGCAGGTTCTCAATTGGTGTTGGTTGCTGATGAATACGGCGGCACCGCCGGGATTGTCACCATCGAAGACGTGGTGGAAGAGATCCTCGGTGAGGTTTATGACGAGCACGATGATGCTTTAGCCGAACGCGACTTCCAGCAATTCGGTGCTTCCTGGGAAGTATCGGGGCTGGTGCGCTTCGATGATCTTCAAGAAGTAGTTGGCTACGCCGCCCCGGAAGATGGCCCCTTTGAAACCCTCGGCGGTTTAGTGATGGCCACCTTAGGGCGCATCCCCAAAGTAGGAGATAAAGTACTGCTCCCAGAAAGCGATACCCCCATGCTGAGCGAGTTCACCTCCGGTATTTCCGGGCGTTGGTTGGCTCGAGTGACAGTCATGGAGGATCGCCGCGTGGACAAGGTGATTTTGACGCCCATCCGCCATGAGGATGCCGAGGAACTGAGCCAATCATGATTATCTTTACGATCTTGATGATCGTGGCGTTGCTCGCCGCTAATGCTTTCTTCGTGGCCTGCGAATTCGCCCTAGTATCTTCCCGACGCGATCGCCTGGAGTCTCTGGTGGCTCAAGGTCGCCCAGCTGCTGCGCGCGTGCTGCACGCTACCGAGCACCTATCCATCATGTTGGCGGGCGCTCAGTTCGGCATCACCATTTGTTCTCTGATTCTCGGTAAGGTCGCCGAACCGGCCGTCGCGCATTTCATTGAAGTGCCTTTTACCGCCGCTGGTTTACCCGCGGAGTGGATTCACCCGGTCTCCTTCATCATTGCGCTGGCGATTATTACCTTCTTGCACATTCTTTTCGGCGAAATGGTGCCTAAGAATATCGCCATTGCCGGACCCGAAACCTTAGGTATGTGGCTGGCACCAGCAATGATCCTGTGGGTGAAAATCACTCGCCCCTTCATTGAGTTTTTAAACTGGGTGGCCCGCAAAACTCTGCAGGCCTTCGGGGTGGAGCAAAAAGACGAGTTGGATTCCACCGTGGACCAACAACAACTTGCCAACATGATCGCAGAATCCCGCTCCGAGGGGCTCTTGGATGCCGAGGAACATGCCCGACTCTCTAAAGCCCTTCGCTCTGAGCATCGTAGTGTTCGCGAGGTCATGATCCCATTAGAGAAGGTCCGTACCTTGAAATTCGGGAAACACGGCACCACCTTAGGCGAATTGGAGCAAGCGGTCTGCGATACCGGCTTTAGCCGCTTCCCCATTGTCGGCCCCGATGATGCCTATCTTGGCTATGTCCACATCAAGGACATCCTCAACCGCATGGTGGCAGAGGATTCTAAGTTGGGAGATACCATCCCGCGTTCCGAGATCCGCCCGCTCTTTATTGTTGATGCGGATGGCACGCTCGATGATGCGCTGCACACTTTGCACCTTAAATCTGCGCACATGGCTCAGGTGCGTGAAGGTGGGGTTCTCATCGGGATCATCACCCTTGAGGATGTCATTGAAGAATATGTGGGCACCGTCAGTGATTGGACCCACGAAAATTCCCACTTCCGAGTACAAGACTAAGAGCCCGTATACACTGGCTGCTAGTGACTAAAAAGGGAAAGGGAGTTTCCTTATATGGGACGGCATGCCAGTGGGCGCAATAATTTTGCACTATCAACCTGGGTGATTGTCACCATTGTGGTGATCCTCGCACTGGTTGCGGGCTACATTTTTTGGAGCAAGGCACGAGATAATGCCGGTGCCGAAAAAACCGAAGCAGCCTCCCAATGCATCGAAGGCGACCTGATCGTACCCGTTGCTGAATCCTCACCCGGAGTAGCTGGAACCCTACTTGCTTCCTGGGCCGAAAGCGCCCCCATCGTGCGGGATCATTGCATCAAACCCACGGTCGTCAACGATGCCCGCGACGCGGTCCTGCTTTTGACCACCGCCGTTGAAGCTCAGGTTCCAGCACAGCTACGCGAACTAGACCTCAGTTCCCCGGATTCACCGGATGGCGCCACCCCTAATGCTTTGCCGGTTGTCGGCGCCATTCCGGTTGGCCTGGCAACTCCCGGTGATAGCGGAGAACCAGATGAATCTGCCGCAGTATTCCCCGTGGCCTCTGAAGCCGCCGTAGCAGCGCGTGTTGCCCAAGCTATTGCCCCAGAACAAGCTGAGTCCCTGCTAGAACGCGATAAGAACCTCTCCACCACCGAGGCACTTGCTGGTCAAGCGCCGGTCGCCATGGTGGAGGCTCAAACCCCCGCGGGTTGGTCCTTCCACCCCATTGAAGGAGCCACCACCGCGCTGCGCGCTGTCACCTTAAGTCCGCGTGCGAACGCTGCGGCCGATAACCAAACCCGGGCTGCCGCAGAGTTTAAAAAATGGGCTTCCGAGCAGCCCGTCGGTGATGTGGATAATTCGCTTATCACCGTGGCTTTACCGGATCTTTCCCAGGGCCAACCCACTACCCTGGCTAAGCGCCAGCCGGAAACTACCCGCGATACCTTGATTCTCTTAGACACCTCCGATGCCATGGCTCTGTGGTTAGACCCGGTACGTGGCGCCTTGCACCCCATGATCGATGCCCTAGGTGCTCAAGGTGTGCGCGTGGGACTGTGGAACTACTCTTCCCCGCTATCACCTACTGCCCAAAAGGGTTGGCGAGATAATGTTCGCCTAGGTGATGCTGCCGCTGTACACCCCGTACTCGACGGTTTTGGTACCGGTGGTGTGCCCCAAACCCGAAACTCGTTACTTGCTGCAGTTGGGTCAATGGCGGTACAGGCACAACCAGGTAATCCGGTGCGGATTGTGCTGATTACTACCGGTACCGCTGATGATGCTGCGGTGAGCGCAGAGAGCTTGAGCTCTACCCTGGCGTCGGTTCGTGGGTTGGTGCAGCTATCCCTTATCCACTTGGGCGATAACCCCATTGACCCGGCAGTGGATGCGGTATCTATGTTCACCATCAACGTGAAAGACCCCGGCGAATTAGCCGGGGCCCTGAATCAGGCTAGCGCTCTTTAAGAGGTCCGCAGGCGGCGCCGACGGCGAGCAGCAATCTCATCGACTACCGCGGCGTCGCTTGGTTGAGTAACTTCGGCAATCCCATGTTCATTAATGCGCTCGGAGGGGAAAGCAGCGATCGTGCCGGTCAGCTCACGAACGATACCCGGAACAGCAATACCGAACACGCCCTGGCCACCACCAAGTAAGTCAATGACTTCTTCCTTGGAGCGGCATTCATACACCGTGGTGCCATCAGAAACTAAGGTGATCTCAGCGAGATCATCCACGCCACGGTCGCGCAGCTTATCTACCGCCAGGCGAATATTTTGCAGGGAGATGCCGGTATCTAGCAGGCCTTTCACAATCTTCAAGACGAGGATGTCTTTGAAGGAATAAAGACGCTGGGAGCCGGAACCGCGGGCACCGCGAATAGAGGGCACCACCAGTTTGGTTCGGGCCCAATAATCCAATTGGCGATAAGTGATGCCGGCAACCTGGCAAGCGGTGGGTACGCGGTATCCCACTTCTTCATCAGGTCCGAGGTCAAATAAGGCTCCTTGGACGGCTACGGCCTGCTGTTCAGTATTCACGGTGACGCTATCTCCCTCGCTTAGTCACATGAGTTCATTGTGGGCTAAGCCTAAGCCAGCGTCAAGGTGTTCACTAGCGACACGCCCAAAACATGAACCTCAAGTTGAAGTTGAGACTTACCCTACCCCATTAACCCCGCGAGTAACACCAATGTCATCCGTCCCGCGTGTCACAAAAGGGGGTGTTGCTAACCCGAGGGCTTATAGCCAAGGGCTAGAACAAGGGCTAAAACCAAGCCTAAAAGCTACGGGTTAAGGAATTCATCCCAATCAACATCAGAAAGGGAGACATCTTCATCAGCGAGCGGTGCGCGCACGGCGGCATTATCCATCACATGCTGCGAAGCAAAAAGCGGGCAGCCCACATGCCGGGCCAACATAATCCCATCCGAGGCACGAACCTCAAAGGACTGTCCCCCGAGGGTATTTACCTGCACTAAGAAGCGGCCTTCTACAAAGCCATCCAGTACCACTTCTTTAATGGAATCTCCATAGGCTTCCACGATGTCGCAGAACACGTCCACATAGGGATGGCTGCTCAGGCTTAAAGCGGCACCATGGCTGGCATTAATAATTTCCCGAGCGCTCATCTCCCGTGCCCCCGGCACGGTCGCGGCAACTAACTCAGCTTGGAATCGCGGCATCCATACTGGGACCTGGCTATCTAAATCAGCACAGCTAAGAATCACTACTGCCCGATCAGGCCATTGTTCATAGGCGCTAATGTCTTGGACTTCTAAGGGAAATAAAGCGCGCATGAATTCCTGCCTACCTTAGTTATCTAGTTCGCGACGCAACGCATTCTTCACCAAAGTGGCATGCAGGGACACCACCAAGGCGCTCATCTGTTGGCCCATTTCCTCAGCCCGCTGCCGGGATTGTTCACCACGCGAACGCGCTAAGGGAGCTACTGCTTGGCCAATCAAATCAGCTTGGCGTTCCGCAGTGTTCCTTAAAGACTTCAGGTGCCGGATATCAAAGCCGAAGTCCCCGAGGGCTTCCGCGGTCCGCACAATCGCCACATCATCATTGGTAAAAAACCCGGCCCCATCAGGGTGAATCAACTGGGCTTTCACCAAGCCTGCCACCACATCAACGGAAACTTCAGCCTGTTCAGCCAAGTCAGTGTCCGTCAGACGAGTAGCAACGGGGCGGCGGAAATTCTCCGGGGAGACAATGGGTTCAGCTTGCCCAGCACTTAAAATCGCGGTGACCTGCCCGCTATCCATGGCTTCCAATTGCTCACGGATCACCTTCAAGGGCAGGTAGTTATCGCGCTGGGTGACCAGGATATAGCGCAGGCGCTCCACATCATCTTCGGTGAAGCGGCGATAGCCCGAGGAGGTACGCTGCGGGCTAATCAGGCCTTCGGACTCCAAGAAGCGGATTTTGGAGACCGTAACATCGGGGAATTCCTGGCTTAGTCGATCCAAGACAACGCCGATGGACATGGTTTTTGTGGACTTCGCGCCACTGCCACTGCGACGCATCGCAGCTGTCTTCGGCACTGCATTCACGATCTTGGATCACTTCCCTTGTACTTGAAGGCCTGCTAGTTAAAACAGAACACCACTTACTCCCCCTCGCGGATAGGATACCCGGTTTCCGGGTGAGTAAGTGGCGCTCCTAGAAAAGAATCGGATTATTTGGCTGGGCCGGCTAGGAAGACCAAACGGAACTTACCGATCTGGATTTCATCGCCGGTGGAGAGCACCTGGGAGTTGCGCGGTTCACGGTTAACGTAGGTGCCGTTGAGGGATCCGACGTCCACAACCTCGAAGGAGCCATCGTTAATGCGGAATTCCGCGTGGCGACGCGACACAGTCACATCATCGAGGAAGATATCGGATTCAGGGTGGCGACCAGCGGTGGTGGTTTCGCGGTCGAGCAAGAAGCGAGCCCCAGCATTCGGGCCACGCTTAACCACTAATAAAGCTGCGCCTTCCGGAAGGTTCTCCGCACCGTTAGCAGCTGCGGGAGCCTGGCTGGCACCCGATTCCATCTCCTTGAGCAGATCGGCACGGAAGACCGAGGTGGTCTCAACCTGGACTTCGGGAGCGCCGGTGTTGTCGCTCATAATTTTATAACCTCCGGGTTCGTCGGATTTGCGTATTGCAATGCTCTCTATCGTAGCGGACAAGAAGCCTTCTTCTCGCGAAGTGGCTCCCCTACTGGGCTTATCGGAAAATTGCGCCGATGCCTTTGAGCACTGAGTTACCGCTTCCAGCCAGCGGATTATCAGAGACCATATAGGTCCATGTCGCAGAAGGACGCGCCCTCCCAGCATCCGCCAAATGAGCTCCCTCATGGTCAATGGTGACCTTTTTGAAGCTCTCTACCGCCTCATCAACGGCACGTTGCACTAACTCCTTAAACTCCCGTACCGCAATGCGGTGGAACTCATCCAAGGGGGTTTCTTTTGCAATCGCCCGCAAATGGATCGACTCGCGCACATCATCCATCAGCTCCAAATGCTCCGCCCAGGAATCATCCAAGTGGAACAACATGATCTCGCGGGCCGCCTGCCAGCGGATTTCTTCTGGCAGATCAGCGAGCTCCGCAGCTCTATCCGAGGCCCGCTTGGCTAGATCCTGCCAGGCATAGTCCGGTTCTTCGAGGAGACGCTGGCGGCGCTCATCAATGATCTCTCGTTGATCAGTCAGCAGCTTGTTGTACTTCCAGGTTTGGGAGTGGATCTCCAGTAGCTGTCCTTCGGTAACCCGCTGGCAGTGTCCGATAAAGTCGTGCACCCGCTTCTGGTTAATCATCCCGGTATCCGGATCCGGGTGCGCGGTGATCTGCTCACCGGAGCCACCACTGACCACCACATCATCTTCCAGGGAGACAAAAAACACACTCAATCCGGGGTCACCTTGGCGCCCCGCACGCCCCCTTAGTTGGTTATCCAAACGGCTACTCCGGTGCCGCGCCGTACCAATTACCGCCAACCCACCAAGTGTCGCCACCTGATCATGGTCCGCTTCATCGGCACCACCCAAGCGAATATCGGTACCGCGCCCAGCCATCTGGGTAGAAACAGTCACCCGCCCCAGGTCCCCCGCCTCGGCAATAATGCGGGCTTCCTCAGCATCATTTTTGGCATTAAGCACATTCACCTCAATGCCGCGCTCAGCTAAAGCCTCAGCCAGGCCCTCAGATTCCGCCACATCATGGGTTCCCACCAACACTGGCTGCCCGGTGGCATGCACAGCGGCAATTTCTTGCACAATCGCAGCATTCTTCTCCGCCACCGTGGCGTAGATGCGATCAGCTTCATCAAAGCGTTGCAGCGGGCGATGCCGCTCAATGACAGACACCCCTAAACCATAGAATTGGTGCAGCTGATCAGTAGCTTCCACCGCGGTGCCGGTCATCCCGCACAGCATCGGGTAGCGGCCCATGAGTGCCTGAATGGTGATGGTATCTAGGATGCGCCCACCCTCAGTTACCGCTAGACCTTCCTTAGCTTCCACCGCGGCCTGCAAGCCATCCGGCCAGCGCTGCAAATCAGCCACCCGCCCCCGCGAGGCATCAATCAGCTGCACCTTGCCATCGCGTACCAGGTAGTGGATATCGCGGATTAGTAGTGCGCGGGCATGCAAAGCCAAATTCACCTGTACCAAGGTGCTGCCCACATGCTCATCGTCATACAAGCTAGAAATCCCTAAGGCAGCTTCCACCTTGTCTGCGCCTTCTTCATTCAAGAAAACAGTGCGGCGGTCCTCGGAAACCTCAAAATCTTCATCTTCTTTCAGCCCCCGCACCACATCAGTAATCCGCCCAGTTGGCGCACTTCCTGGCTGCGAACCAGCTAGCACCAACGGCACCAAAGCTTCATCCACCAGCACGCTATCGGCCTCATCAATCAGCGCCACATCCGCTGGGGCCTGCACCAATGCTGAGGGGTCAGTTACTTGACGGTCCCGCAGCACATCAAAACCGATCTCATTAACCGGCCCGTACACCACATCGCATCTATAGGCTTCACGGCGTTGCTCGGCTGGCATATCGGCATTAATCCAGCCCACGCTTAAGCCCAGGAACTCCACCATGGGCCCCATCCACTGCGCATCCCGGCGCGCCAAATAATCATTGACGGTAATCATGTGCACGCGCTTGCCTTGTAGCCCAAAAGCGGCCGCCGCCATCGCGCCCACTAGAGTTTTCCCCTCGCCGGTGGCCATATGAACAACATCCCCATCAATGAGACGTAGGACACCTTGGAGTTGCACTGCAAAAGGCTCAAACCCGAGGGTGCGGTGCGCGATTTCTCCCAGCACGGCTAATAATTCAGCTTGGTTGCCTAGCGAATCCCGGGCGCGTTGACGCAGCGTATCAGCATCAAGTTGGGTTAATTCCGCGCGGACTTCTTCAGCCTGCGCGACGATCGCCAAGGACTTCTTCTGGTTGCGCGTCGAGCTTGCACCCATTGCTTTCCAGAACCAGTTAAATCGCGCCACGGGGGTCGGCCCTCTTCCCTAGTTGAGGTTCACTTCACTGACACCGAAAACCTTAATGCACACCTCAGCCGCAGGTGCGCCTGGGGCGCATACACTAGCCGTTGAGTACACCTACCCACAGTTTCTAAAACACCCCCTACAGGACTCCGCATGCATTCGATCAACGTGAAGTTAGCGTCCAGCAAGGGCCACACCATGGCCGGCACCATCGACATGCCCGATGCCAAGCCCCGCGCCTACGCCATGTTTGCTCACTGCTTCACCGGCTCTCGTTTCACCCCCGCCGCCTCCCGGGTGTGCAAGACCCTCGCCGAACATGGCATCGCCGCCCTGCGTTTCGATTTTCCCGGTCTTGGTCAATCCACCGGGGAGTTCGGCGACACCTGCTTTAGCGAGAATGTCAACGATATCCTCGCCGCCGCCAGCTGGCTTGAAGAAAACTACGAAGCCCCGCAGCTTCTCATTGGCCACTCCCTTGGCGGCGCCGCAGCACTGAAAGCCGCCGGCCAGATCCGTTCTCTGAAGGCGGTCTCCACCATCGGTGCGCCTTTTGATCCCGCGCACTCGGTGCTGCACTATGCCGACCGCATTAAAGATGTTGATGAACAAGGCGCGGTTACCGTCATCTTGGGTGGCCGCGAAATCACTATTTCGCGTAGCTTTCTCGAAGATCTCGCCGATACCGATGTCGCCTCCTATCTTCCGCGCCTGCGCAAGCCGCTATTGCTTTTACACTCCCCTATCGACACCACGGTGGGCGTGGATAATGCCCAGAAGATTTTCCAACTCACCCGCTACCCCAAGTCGCTGGTGGCCTTGGATAAGGCTGATCACCTCTGTACCCGCCAAGGCACCGCGCAGCGCGCCGGGCATCTCATTGCTGAATGGGTGGAGCCTTATCTAGAGGATCACTCTGCCACCCCGATTCTTGATGAGCATGAGGTTGAGGTGCGTTCCATTAAGGGCTCTAAGTTTGGGGATCTTGCCCGCAGCGAACACGGCGAGATCACTCTTGATCGCGATAAATCCGACGGCGGTAAGGGCCAGGGTCATTGCACTATGGAGCTGATCTACACCGCGCTTGCAGCCGATACTTCCCAAGCCATCCGTAAGGCCGCGAAAACTGGTCGCCTTAAGGTTGATGCGGTGCAGGTCAATGTCGTTCCCCGCAGTGATGATGCCGGTTCGGTGACCCGCCATATCCGCATCGAAGGTGAGCTCAACGATGCCCAGCGCGCGCGTTTAATCACCGGTCTTAACACCCCCGTTGCACGTTTGCTGCGCGGCCTGGAAATCACCGATAAGCTGCACTAATGATCGAAGATACCCAGCGTTGCCCCTGCGGCACTGGCCTGCGCTATGGCGAGTGTTGCGCGCCCCTGCACCGCGGTGAGCGCCCCGCTCCCACAGCGGAGATGCTCATGCGTTCTCGTTTTAGTGCCTACGTGGTGCGCGACGCCGCCTATCTCCTTAACACCTGGGATCCCATCACTCGCCCGCAATCCCTGGAACTCGAGCACCCTGATGCCCCGGAATTCTATTTATTGGAGATCCTGCGCACCGAGCGCGGCGGCCCCTTCGATGTGGAAGGTGTCGTGGAGTTCGCGGCGCATTATCGTGGCGCTGCCCGCGGGGTTCAGCGCGAAACTTCACGCTTTTATAAGAGGGACAAAAACTGGTTCTATCAAGAGGCAATCTAGCCTCCTTGACCTGCGGATTAGACAAGGTTGATCACAAGGTTGTAACCTGTACGAAGTCCCACGCCGCAAGGTGTGAACTTCCCGGACTGTGGCGCAGCTTGGTAGCGCACTTGACTGGGGGTCAAGGGGTCGCAGGTTCAAATCCTGTCAGTCCGACCAGCTAAAACAGGCCAGACCGAAAATCTTTCGGTAGGGCCTGTTTTCGCATGTCACGGGCACCCACACTATTATTTGGGCTTTCCCCGAGACCCGCAAGCATCGCCGACTGCGCACGCCACACTTCCCACGGGGCTGGGGTATGCCACACCATCTTCTGCCCTCACGCGAGTAGCCGGAGATTAAGCGTGGCTCTACGCTAAGCGATTCGCCGCTTTGGCGGCAACATTCGCCACGACTTTGGCCCACAGAACCCCACCAATCACCACAACGTAGCCAAGTACCCCAACAGTAATGGTGAGGGTACTTAATTTCTCACCAAAGAAACCCAAGACAACAAGTACCGCTGCAATAATGAGGCCGGCTTTCCCGGTGGTTGTCAGGATCGGGGTTGCCGCCAGGTGCCCGGCGCGCCATCCTTCTTCAGTTTTCTTTGTCTCCCGGGTTCTAATCCCAATGGCGGCGTTCCTAGAGATGCTCCCGGAGGCTGCGTCTTTGGGGATTGATAAGCACACGGCGCCAACGATGATCAGTCCTAATGCAGCATTAAGAGCCGCTACTAACAGCATGTTTTCTCCTTCCATTCTGGCCGCGTGCCTGTGTTGGAGACTCCACGACTTCCGCAAACCACGCATCTGAGGTTTGCCTGTGAGATTTACGATAACCCTCCTTCCCCACAGCGGGCTACAACGTTATTTCTTAGCAGCGGAAACTCCGCAGAGCCTCGCTATAAGATGCTCACCCAAGGGCCCTTTAAGATAAGCCCTTTATCCCCGCCTCTGATCTACTTCTTGTGCCATGCGTATTAGTGTTTTCCAACCAGACCCCATCTGCCCTCTAGCCAGGATGCACACCTGGCTAGAAGAAACCGGCGCCCAGGTGGATCTCATTGAGCTTTTTCATGAACTCCGCTTCCCCACTCACACCCACGGCATCATCGTCTTAGGTGGCCGCATGGATGCCCAAGATGACACTATTAGTTGGTTAGCTCCCCTCAAGCAGTATCTTTGCAGCATTACCGCCCCTATCCTTGGGGTCTGCCTGGGGCACCAAATTTTAGCCGAGGCCTTCGGGGGTCAATTACATATCGCCGATCCCAAGGGCCCGGAAGATGGGGCTTTTCGCGTGCACTTTCATCCCGCAGCTACTGATGATCCGGTTGTTGGGGCAATGACGCATGCCAGCAACATCATGTGTGCGCTCTCGCACTATGACTCTGTTGCCTGCCTACCGCCAGGGGATGTAGAGCTGGCGTATTCCGAGAAATACCTTCAAGCATTTCGCCTAGGGAATCGTTGGGGCGTGCAATTCCACCCCGAAGTCACCCCCACGATCATGGGCCAATGGTGGGCGAATACCGGTGGTGACGCCCAAGAAATGGAAGCCCGCATGCGCGCAGTCGATAGCGATATTATTCGCGGCGGCCGCGGTCTTACCCATGGGTTCGTGGAGTTCTGTCAACAATTACACTCAGAAACGCGATGAATAACCCCAACCCGCCGATCCCACCGCTATCCAAGCGCCACCAACCGCTCTTCCATAGTCCCCAACACCGCCACCAAACAGCGCGGGCTTTCGATAGTGGTGCTGAGCTTTATGACCTGGTGCGGCCCGGTTACCCCGCCGACGTCGTTGAGCTGATGCCAGCTGAGCTCACCACGGTGGTGGATATTGGTTGCGGGACTGGGCAACTAGCAAGCCTATTGGCAGCCCGCGGGCATGAACTCTTCCTCCTCGACCCCAGCGCCGATATGGTGCGCGTCGCCGCCGCTAAGAAGCTCGGGCCCGCCTGGCGGGCTACCGCGGAAGCCACCGCGCTTAAGGCCGATAGTGTGGATGCTGCCTGTTGTGGGCAGTCCTGGCATTGGTGCGATAGCCAGGTAGCCTGCCTGGAACTTGATCGCATTATCCGCCCCGGCGGTAGCGTGCTCCTAGCGTGGAATACCTTGGATGTGTCCATCCCCTGGGTGCATCGGCTTAGCCGCATTATGCACGCCGGAGATGTTTTAGCTGAAGGGTTCATTCCGAGTATCCATAAGCCCTGGCAGATCAGCCGAACCGTGCGTAAGCGCTGGGTAACCCCAATAACCCCTGAAGATATTCATCTACTCACCCACACCCGTAGTTATTGGTTACGTGCTAATCAGCGCAGTAGGCAGCGAGTTACGGCGAATCTTGATTGGTACCTGTATGAGCACCTTGGATATGCCAAAGGGCAGGTCATTGACCTGCCCTATCGCGTGGATGCTTTCCTGCTAAGCCGCTAACGCCCTATTTACGCTTACGGCGTTCGCGCACGCGCACCGCAATGCGCACCGGGGTGCCATCGAAGCCGAAGCTTTCGCGGAACATGCGCTCCAAATAGCGACGATAACCAGCATCCAAGAAGCCGGTGGTGAAAAGCACAATCACCGGTGGGCGGGTGGATGCTTGGGTGGCAAAGAGCACGCGCGGTAAGCGCCCACCCTTCATCGGCGGCGGGTTCTTCGCAATGGTTTCACGCACCCAGTTATTCAACTGGCCGGTGGTAATACGACGATCCCAGTTATCAAGTGCTTCAATCATTGCCGGTTCCAGGCGCTGCAAAGCACGCCCGGTTTTCGCCGAGATATTCACTCGCTTCACCCACGGAATGTGGTTGAGCTGGAGGTCGAGTTCGCGATCTAATTCGCTGCGACGATCCTCGTCCATGAGATCCCACTTATTAAAAGCGAGTACCAGGGCTTTACCAGCATCCAGGATCATCGCGAGCACACGCTGATCCTGTTCGGTAACTGGTTGCGAGGAGTCGATGAGCATAATGCAGACTTCCGCGGACTCAATGGCCGCGCGGGTACGCAGGGAGGCATAGTATTCATGCCCGCTGGCGGTCTTGACTTTCTTGCGCAGCCCAGCGGTATCCACGAAGCGCCAGAGCTTCTGGTCGAGCTGCACCAGGGAATCCACCGGGTCAACGGTGGTACCGGCAACATCATCGACGACGCTGCGTTCTTCCTTCGCAAATTTATTGAGCAAGGAGGATTTACCCACATTGGGTTTACCTACCAGCGCAACCCTGCGGGGGCCTTCCACAATGGAGGTTTTGCGGGGCGTTTCCGGGAAGGACTTTAAGATCTCATCGAGCACATCCGCGCCGCCGCGACCATGCTGTGCTGATACCGGGAAGGGATCACCCAGGCCTAGAGCATAGAACTCCGCCATATCGGCGAATTGGGAATCGGAGTCGAATTTATTGGCCACCAGGATGACCGGGACTTTAGCGCGCTGTAATTTCCGCGCCATAATCTCATCAGTTTCGGTGATGCCCACCTTGGTATCGACCACCATCACAATGACATCAGCGGAGTCCATGGCCACATCAGCCTGGCGGGCAATGGCCCCATGGATACCTTTTTGGTTGGGGTCCCAGCCGCCGGTATCTTGCACCCAGAAACGCTGGCCACCCCAGTCAGCAAGGTAGCTAATGCGGTCGCGGGTAACACCGGGGAAATCTTCGACCACTGCTTCACGGCGCCCAATAAAGCGGTTCACCAGCGTGGACTTGCCCACATTCGGTCGACCCACAATGGCTACCGTGCAGAGGTTTTCTTCTAGGTGTTCTTGGTCTTCGACACCGAAGGCAGCTTCGATGCGTTCCCAGTCTTCTTCGGAGAAATCTTCGCCGAAATCGGGGTCGGCGAACTCGTCTTCATCAAACTCGAAGACTTCCTCGCCGGGGCCTACCTGTAGGAAGGTGGTTTCATCTTCGAAGCCCAACTCTTCTTCGGCGGGGTTCATGTCTTGAGGGTTCTGATCATCTGTAGTCATCAGCACTGTCCTCCTTCGCGAAGCAGCTGGGTCAAGGTGGCAATGACCTCGTCCATGCTCAAGTTCGAGGTGTCAATAATGTGGGCGTCCTCTGCGGGTTTCAGCGGTGAGGTGGCGCGGCTGGAATCTAGTTCATCGCGGCGCTGCACATCAGCTAGTACCTGCTCGAAATCGCTATCGCGACCGGCAGTCAGATTCTGCTCATGGCGGCGCTGGGCACGCACCTGTGCGCTAGCGGTTAAAAAGACTTTGCACGGCGCATCGGGAAGCACCACGGTACCAATATCGCGGCCTTCGACAATGGCGCGCCGGGCACCGCGGGCGAGGCTGCGTTGTAGCTCTACCAGGTTGTGGCGTACCTCGGGGATCGCAGATACAGCTGATACGGAGCCGGTGACCTCAGCGCTGCGGATATCTTCGGACACATCGCGGCCGGCGAGCAGCACTTCGGTGGACTGCGGGTCCTCGGATACTTCCATGGGCAGTGTGCGGGTTACTTCGATAACCGCAGCGGTATCAGCGGGGTCTACCCCAGCATGGAGTACCGCCAAAGTGGCGACGCGGTACATGGCACCGGTATCGACATAGGCAGCGTTGAGTTCTTTAGCGAGGCGCCGGCAGGTGGTGGACTTGCCGGTACCGGAGGGGCCATCGACGGTGAGCAGCAGGCCACCGTCAGCAAGGTTGGAGATTAACTCGCTCACATTTCCACCGCCTTATACAAGCTGGTGAGCTCCGCGGTATTCAGGGCCCGCAAGGTACCTGGTTTTTGCTCCCCCAGCTGCACGGTGTGCAGGCGAGTACGCACCAGGCGTTCAACTGGGTAACCGGATTCTTTGAGCATGCGGCGCACAATGTGTTTGCGGCCTTCATGCAGCTCAATACGGATCAAGGTTTTGCCATTGAAGGTGTCAATGATCTGGGCGAAGTCAGCCTTCGCCAGGCCGTCTTCAAGTTCGATGCCTTCACGCAGCTGGCGGACCAGTCGACGATCCGCTTCGCCGAGCACGGTTGCTAGGTAGGTTTTTGATACCTCATAACGTGGATGCATGAGTCGGTTAGCTAATTCGCCATCGTTGGTGAGCAAGATGAGACCTTCGGTGTCCGCATCGAGGCGACCAACGTGGAAGAGGCGTTGCCCGGAGACAATCCTTTCGCTGATCAGATCGCCAATGCAGGGGCGGCCGTATTCATCGCTCATGGTCGATTGCATGCCGCGGGGTTTGTTGAGAATGAAGTATTCGAGATCTTCATTGACATTGATGCGCACCCCATCAACGCGGATGACATCAACATTGGGGTTAACGCGCATGCCCTGCACGGTCACGATTTTGCCATTTACTTCCACACGACCATGGTCGATCATGATTTCAGCGTGACGTCGAGAAGCAACCCCGGCTTGGGCCAGCACCTTTTGGAGGCGAATGCCTTCACCTTGGGGCAAGGTGCGGTCGAGTTTTTTGTGCTGTTTTTTCGCTGGGCGTGCGAAGGAGGGTTGTACCTCTGGGGGTGCAACCTTTTGCATGTTTTCGGGTTCGAAGCGCGGTGCGCCATCACCATAGGCGGTGCGTTCACGTTGGGGGCGCGCAGGCTTGTCATCGGAGGAGCTTCGTGATCGGAAGCCCTTCTTTTCCGGTGTGCCGTCTCGGCGAGCGGGTGGGGTCACGTTGATCGTGTCCTCTCAAAATAATCTTCGGTTGTAAGTAGTGCTTCAGGCGACTCTACCGCACAAATGCTTAAAACTCTTCCTCAATCGAATCGATATCGGGCAATAATGGTGCCAAATCAGGAAGCCGATCTAAGGACTCAATTCCTAGAAGCTCTAAAAATAATTGGGTGGTTTCATAGCGGTGGGCGCCGGTGGACTCATCAGGATCGACCTCTTTGATCAGCCCACGAAGCGCGAGGGTGCGCATCACGCCATCAACATTGACCCCGCGTACTGCGGAGACTTGGCTGCGGGTTACTGGTTGGCGGTAGGCCACCACGGCGAGGGTTTCTAAGGCTGCGCGAGACAACCTGGTCTGGGAACCGTCCAGTAGGAAAGCTTCGACGACGTCGGCGTTGGCTCTTCGCGTATAAAACCTCCAACCGTCGTCTACCTCACGCAGCTCAATACCTGAGCCGCGCGCGCTAAGCTCCTCCTCGATCTCGGAAAGCATGCTCTTGACCTGGGAATCTTCGGTCTGCAGCACGCGTGCGAGGGTGGGGATATCGACGGGGTGATCGATGACCAGCAGGATGGATTCCAGCTGAGATCTTAAGGGATCAATGAGTGGAAGATCACTCATTGGTGACCACCGGCCATTGGGCGTTTTCCTGACCCCATTCGGACCAAGAACCTTCGTAAATGTTGAGGTTCGGATAACCAGCGAGGGTGGCTCCTAAAGCATCAACGCAGGCGGTAATACCGGAACCGCAGCTGAAAATAAGGTCTTTATCATCGGCTTCTTTAGGGGTAAGCCCGATGGCGTCCTGGAAGATGTCGCGCAGCTCTTGGGGGGATTTAAAGCAGCCTTGGGAATCATAAAGTTCGCTAAAGGGAAGGTTTTTCGCACCGGGCATATGCCCGCCGCGCATCCCCTCGCGAGGTTCCGGTTCGGTGGCTTGGAAACGGCCGCGACTACGCGCATCCACCACAACCACGCCTGGGTCGTCGAGGACATCGCAGACTGTTTGCGCATCCACGAGAGTGTCATAGTCCCCGGCCACGCCGATGGCAGGCACATCTTTAAGGGGGTTGGACAGCTCGCTGAGTTCCCCGCCGGCGGCCAGCCAGGCGTCCAATCCACCGTCGAGTACTGCGACCTGCGGGATGCCTGCGCAGTGGTGTGCGAGCCACCATAGGCGCGGGGCGGTGACCCCATGGTCGGCGTCATAAACCACAATGGGGCGAAGGTCGACCGCTAATTGTTGGTCGCGGGATTTATCTTGAATAAGTTCGGAAATATCCTGCGGATCAATCTGGTTGGGCTGTGTTTTAGCCAGCGCATCAAGGGTCATAAATAAAGCGGCGAGATTCTCCGGGGCGGTGTGCGGGAGGCCGGAATTGGGATCAGAAATGCAGCCTTCATGATCGACCAACATGGCGCCGGGAATTCCCTTAGTAGGGGGATTGGGGCCCATGGAAGTGCATAAAATGGTGACTTCGGAAAGGTGTTCCACCAGCCAGGCGGCATTAATGAGAGGGGTGGGCATTCCGGTGGATAGGTCAGTCATGTGCACCATCTTAGGTGCTTATTAATCCCAATTGCTGGCAGCAACAACAGCTGGGTCAACATCAATTCCCGTCCAGGAGATCTTCAGCTCACCTAAGGCCTCTTCCTGGGAAGTGTCAATGGCGCGGGCCTTGTAGAGTTCCAACAAGGCTAGGAAACGGCCAATGATTTCCATCGACACCGAACAATCATGGGTTAAGCGGGTGAAACTCAACCATTCATGGGCACCTACCAGCCGCAAGGTATCCAGGATGCGGCCGGCTTGCTCCGGGACGCTGACCGCCACCTGGTGCAGGTGCGCGGTGCCGACCTCCTCGGGCGGGCGGGGGCGAAAGACACTGGCCGCTAGCTGCGCGAAACTATCCGGAGTGTGGTTGAGCACCACAGGGGGAAGCAGATGCGCGAAGGACTCCTCCGGGCCCACGGCGCGCGGGTAACTTTGGCGGGCGTCGCGATGCCACTGCGCGAACAATTCAGCGACCTGTTTATAGGCCTTGTACTGCAAAAGGCGGGCGAAAAGAAGGTCGCGGGTTTCTAGCAGAGCGAGGTCATCTTCATCATCTACTTCCCCGCGGGGAACCAGGCGGGCGGCTTTCAGATCCAACAAAGTGGCGGCGACCACCAGGAATTCTGTGGTTTCTTCTAATTCCGCGGCGCCCCCGCCGAGGCTGCGGGTATAGGCGATGAACTCATCGGTGACTTCGGCAAGCGCAATATCGGTGATATCCATTTTGCGCGCGGAGATGAGCTCTAAGAGCAGATCAAATGGGCCCTCGAAGTTACGCAGCTGCACCCGGAAACCGGGGATCTCCAATTGCTCGCCGGTGGTGGCGGCAGCGGGAAGCTCGGTGGCTTGCCGCGGGGGAACTGAGATAGGTGGGGCTGCCTGGGTCACTGCTTAGAGGTGCGTTCGATGACCTCGCGGGCGAGGTTGCGGTATTGCTCAGCGCCCGGTGAGCTGGGGGCCCAGGTGATGATCGGTTCGCCGGCGACGGAGGTTTCTGGGAAACGCACTGTGCGGGTAATGACGGTATCGAAAACGCGGTCGTCGAAGACCTCGACGACGCGGCTCATCACTTCGCGGGCGTGGGTGGTGCGGCGATCGAACATGGTGACCAGGATGCCGATGATCTCGAGATCGAAGTTGAGGCGATCGCGGACCTTTTCCACCGTGTCGGTAAGTAGCGCGAGACCGCGGAGCGAGAAGTATTCGCATTCCATCGGGATGATCACGCCATGCGCACAGGCGAGCGCATTGACGGTGAGCAGGCCGAGGGAGGGTTGGCAGTCGAGGATGATGAAGTCATAGTCGCGCATGACCGGGCGAAGGGCGCGAGCTAGGGTTTGTTCGCGGCCGACTTCATTGACCAATTGAATTTCCGCGGCGGAAAGATCAATATTGGCGGGGACCACGTCGAGGTTATGGACCTTGGTGTGGTGGATGGCGCTATGGATACTCGAGCGGTTATCCACCATGAGGTTATAGACCGTGACATCGAGATCCTGGTAGGGAACGCCCAGGCCAGCTGACAGGGCGCCCTGCGGGTCAAGGTCTACCAATAGAACGCGGCGGCCAAGCTCGGCGAGGCAGGCACCAAGGTTGATGGTGGAGGTGGTTTTGCCCACTCCGCCTTTTTGGTTACACATGGCCAAGATGGTGGCTGGGCCATGCTTGTCGATGGGCGCGGGTTCGGGGATTTCGCGGACGGGGCGGCCCGTGAGGCCTAGTTCGACCTCGGGTGCCTCAAACAAGCCCGAATCGCTCACAGTCATACCCTCTTCCTTGACTTAGCTACCTGGCGGTGCGTGTGTGGTGCTGGGGGTGCGCGGATGAGCTGGGGTGCCAGCCCTGCGCATCCTGATGGAGAATGCCCGGCGCGCCAAAATAACATCGCTGTCATCTTAGTTACTTAGTGCCCAGAGTACATGCAATAGGGCTACATGCTCGAACGCTTCGAGGCGATTCTTTGGCTTGAATGTTCTGCAGCTGCGGAATCAAGGCGCGCGGGTTGACGAGGTGTCTGGAAGCGCTATGCGCGTGGGTGGGCTATGCCCGCGGGAGCGTTACGCCCTTGGGTGTGCTTCGCGCCAGACCTGCCGTAGGTTCTCCGCGGTGATATGCGTATAGATCTGCGTGGTGGTTACCGAGGAGTGCCCCAAGAGTTCTTGGACTACACGCACATCTGCCCCGCCTTCGAGCAAGTGCGTGGCATAAGAGTGCCGCAAGGTGTGCGGGGAGATCTCTTTAGTTAAACCAGCGCGCTCCCCTGCTTTTCGGATAATCGCCCATGCGCTTTGTCGCGATAATGCCCCACCGCGTTGGTTCAATAACAAGGCGTGGCTTTTACCCCGCGACAGCGCCGGGCGGGCACGCACCAAATAGGCCTCCACTGCCACTAGCGCATGGGAGCCAACCGGGACGAGGCGTTGTTTGGATCCCTTGCCGGTGATCATCACGATGCCATCGCAGCCGACGAGGTCATCCACACTCAGCGCGGTGATTTCAGAGATGCGGGCCCCGGTGCCATAGAGCAATTCCAGCAACGCCTTATCGCGCAGATCAAGCGGAGTGGCGGCCTCACCGTCCGGGATGGCCTCCAGGAGTTGGGTGACCTCATCGATGCTTAAGGTATCCGGCAGATAGCGGGCCGGTTGGGGTGGGGCGACTTCCTTGGAGACGTCTTGGTCCACATCACCTTCGGCAAGCGCGAAGCGGTGCAAGCCCCGTGCCACTACCAGGGCACGTCCTGCTGAGCTGGGGGCAAGGGGGCGCCATTGTAATTCTTTAAGCCCACGGCGAAGATCAGCGAGGTAGGCTTCCAGGTCTTCGGCACTCACGGTACCTAGATCGGTGATGCCGCGATGCTCCAGCCACTGCAGGTAGCGTTCTAGGTCACGGCGATAGTTGCTTAAGGTATGCGGGGATACGCCGCGCTCAACCTGCAGGTGCGCTAACCACCGCTTGGCTAAGCCCCGGGTCGATTGGGCAGTAGCTGCCATGGGTGCTTTAGCCTCGCTTCATATCCTGTTCTTTACGGCGCGCAGCTAGGTGCGTGGGGCGTAGCGGGAAAGGTGTATCGGTCGGATGCGTCTTCGCTCGGCCAGAAAGCACCTCCGCGGCTGCCATGATCCCGGCGATCGCGATGGAATTGATGATCTTGCCCTCCATCACCATGGCGCGGGCACGATCCAGCGGCACCCACTCAAGCTGCATATCAGCTTCTTCATCTTCCCCTGCTGGTTGTTCGACTTCGCTTAGATCACCAGCGAGGAAGACGCGTACTACTTCTTCACAAAAACCTGGGCTGGTTACTAGGTCCAGGAGGAAAGCCCAATGCCCCGCGCTCACCCCGGCTTCTTCTTGGAGTTCACGTTGGGCGCATAAAAGGGCGTCTTCGTCTTTCATATCCAGCAGCCCTGCCGGTAATTCCCACAGTTTTTGTTGCACGCTGTGGCGGTATTGGTGCACCAAAGCGATGCGTTGGGCATCATCAACCGCTACGATGGCAACTGCCCCGAAGTGCTCCACGATTTCACGCTTGGAGATATTGCCAGCGGGCATGCGCACCTGATCTCGGCGAAGCGCGAGAATCGGGGCATCTACCAGTAGTTCGCTGTCGACAACCTCAAAGTGATGCATAGGTGGCGTGACTCCTGAAATCTGTGGGGAATCAACCTACCTGCGGCGGCAGGCAGGTTGAGCGGAGGGGTGAAGACTATTCGCGGAAGCTGTTCGCTTAAAGGACCTCCGGGAAAAGACTAGCCGCGCCGCGCGATCGCTGCACTCATCAGCCCAGAAAATAGCGGGTGTGGGCGTGTCGGACGCGACTTATATTCCGGGTGAGCCTGGGTTCCCACCAAGAAGGGATGCACCTCTGCCGGGTACTCCACGAACTCCACGAGTTCCCCATCAAGCGAGGTACCGGAAAATACCAGTTGGGAACCAGCAGAAATCTGGTCGCGATAAGCATTATTGACCTCATAGCGGTGACGGTGACGCTCCGAGACCTCACGTTGGCCATAAAGCGAAGCAACCAAAGAACCTTCCGCTAGCAGCGCAGGATAAGCCCCCAAACGCATAGAGCCACCCAAATCTGCCTCGCCGGTAACCGCAGCTAGCTGCTCTGCCATAGTGGCAATCACCGGCGCACTGGTCTGCGGATCAAACTCAGTAGAAGAAGCATCCTGAATACCTGCAGAACGTGCGGCCTCCAACACGATGCATTGCAGGCCAAGGCAAATACCTAAGGTGGGGAGCTTATGCTCACGGGCATAAGTAATCGCACCGATTTTTCCTTCAATTCCGCGGTGCCCAAAGCCCCCAGGAATCACCAAACCATCAAGCCCAGCTAAAGCCTGGGCCGCGCCCTCCGCAGAAGCACACTCATCTGC
Organism: Corynebacterium spheniscorum; assembly: GCF_900113445.1. Classification (GTDB taxonomy): domain Bacteria; phylum Actinomycetota; class Actinomycetes; order Mycobacteriales; family Mycobacteriaceae; genus Corynebacterium; species Corynebacterium spheniscorum. The sequence goes on along the minus strand of NZ_FOPJ01000006.1, from coordinate 9,934 downwards.
AGATACCCACTGGATATCAACTTTTTGATAGTGCTGGAAGGCCGCTGCCCGCAACGCCTCAGCAATAGAGAGGTAGGCATCCGGCAGGTCCGTGTACTTGCCCACCAACCCAATCTTGATGGTGCCGCGAGGGTGATGCACGCGATCTAAAAGATCGCGCCACTGCGTCCAATCCACATCCTTAAACGGCAGGTTCAGCCGGCGGATCACAAAGGTATCGAGCTGCTCCCGGAAAAGTACCTCCGGAATGTCATAGATACTGGCGGCATCGGCACAAGAGATCACGCCTTCGCGATCCACATCGCACATCAACGCAATCTTGGCCTTCAGCGCGCCGGGTACCTCACGATCACAGCGCAGCACCAAAGCATCCGGCACAATGCCTAGGCCCCGTAGCTCAGCAACCGAGTGCTGGGTAGGTTTGGTTTTAAGTTCTTCTGAAGGTGCTAGGTAGGGCACCAGCGTGCAGTGGATGAAGAATACATTTTCACGCCCGATTTCATGGCGTACTTGGCGGACTGCTTCTAGGAAGGGTTGGGATTCCATATCGCCGACGGTGCCGCCGATTTCGGTGATCACTACATCTGGAATCTCTTCGCCTTCGGCCATCGCCAGGATGCGGGCTTTGATCTCATCGGTAATATGCGGCACAACCTGCACGGTTTTACCGAGGTAACCGCCGTGCCTTTCGCGTGCAATCACGGTGGAATACACCTTGCCGGTGGTGACATTGGCGTTATTAGAGAGGTTCACATCCAAGAAGCGTTCATAGTGCCCAAGGTCCAGGTCAGTTTCGGTGCCATCTTCGGTGACGAATACTTCGCCATGTTCGAAGGGACTCATAGTGCCTGGGTCGACATTCAGGTAGGGGTCGAGTTTTTGCATGGTCACCTTCAACCCGCGGGCTTTGAGCAATTGCCCAAGAGAGGCTGCAGAAAGCCCCTTGCCTAGGGAGGAGACAACTCCCCCGGTGACGAAGATGAATTTCGGTTGGTGGCTATTCATGGCGAGGGCATGCTCCTAGACGGTCCGGATGGCGAAAAGCGGAAAGCGGAATGCGGGGCTCACCAACAATGCGAAAGTCCCGCAGCCCTTGAATGCGAAAACACTCAAGAACTACGGGCCTTCAGTTTATACCAATTAACTGACAGAAATTAACTTTCCTGCTCAGAGCCGCTCTGATCGGCGGTGTTTTGCTCAGCAGTGTTCTCCTCGGCGGTGTTCTCCTCAGCGGTGTTCTGCTCCGGAGCATTTTGCTCAGCGCTGGGTTGTTCTTCCGCCGGTACCGAAGGGGTGGCACCATCGGGTGCCGGGGCAACGGCCTCAGCCGAAGAAGCCGCCCCATAGGCGCCATGACCGCCCTTAAGCTGTTCCTTTACCGCCAAGACGGTGGCCAAGCGAGCCCATTCCCGGGAGAGGGAATCCACGGTGCTTACACCTTGCGCCTCGGCGTCCTTGCGCAATAAACCAATCACGCCGGTATCAGCGGCGGTGTGTACGCGGCCAGCTAGCACCACTGCCCCATCGGCGCGATCCAAAGCAGCAGCGAATTTCGCTAGCGTTTGGGCGGCGAAGGAGCTGGTCGGGGTGTCGCTTTCGCTATCATCCTTCTTCGCCAGGCCATCAGAATCACCTGTGATGATCACCAGCGAGTCAGCCGGGGAGATAGTGTCCTCATCGAAGCTGATGAAATCAGCGTCCGCCAAGGCGCTTAGTAGAAGTTTGCGGTCTTCCGCGGCGGCCTTCGGATCTCCGGATTCAGGGTCCATGGTTAAAGCCGCACCAAGGGCTTCACCAGCATGGGTGCCGGGGTCAAGCGAATCCGTGGAGAGCTTGGCACCAGCAGGCAGGGTATTAGCCACGATGGACTTCAAGGAGTCCGCACCGTCTTTGGACAGGAATTTATCCTTCAGGGCAATATCACCTGTGATCTCTGCACCAGCTTTACCAAGTAATTCGCTGACCCGGCTGAGGTCCGTGGCATCAGCATCCTCGGTGTGCATAATCAGCACGGCCTTATCTTTGAGGGTGTCTTTGACAACACTTGCCGCCAGGTCACCAATCAGCCCATCTGCGGAGGCAGCTTGGGCGCCATTAATCTCAGCTAGTTCTTTGCTTGCGGCGAGATCTTTTTGAGCAATGGCGAGTTGAGCATGCGAACCTTCTGGAAGGTTCGGGGCGATCACCAGCGTGCCGAGGGCAACACCTGCGGCAATACCGAAGCCGAGTCCGCCAATAAAGACTCCGCCACCAGATTTTTTAGCCATGTGTGTACTTATCCTTCAGATCTATGCAGCGCTAGCGATGGAACCATGCTTGCACCGTAAGTGCAATATTGTTCCAGGTATCGATGAGGTTATCGGTGAAGGTTCCCTGCCCTGCGGTACCCACCACCACAATGATGACCGCCAAGGCCACCAAGATGCCCAGGATGGCCCACAGCCACCCCAAGCCACCGCCACGCTGGACCGTGTAGAGATTGCTAATCGCAGAGGCATCCACCAACTTCGGGCCAACCTTCGCGCGCGTTAATAAAGCAGCTGGGGAGGCCTGTGCACCTTGGGCGAAAAGGGAATCCAAATCTCGCGGGGAACCAGCATTCACAATCAGCTGTGCGCCATGGTAATTAGCCAAGAGCATCGCCAGATCCGTGGCCGAATGCGTGGCCGCTGGGAAGGTCATCGCGCCCACACCCAGGTCTTGGATTCTTTCTAGGCCGGGGGCATGCCCATCTGGTTCTGCCGGCAGAATCACGCGCGCACCGCTACGCAGCGTCTCAGCAGCCATGGATTGGGGGTCGCCCACCACCAAAGCTGGGGTGTAGCCGGCTTGAACAAGGGAGTCTGCTGCTTCATTCACGCCAATGAGCACCGGATCATATTCGCGGATGAAGTTACGGAGATTCTTCAAGGTCTCTTTATGCCCGGCATCCGGGGAGAGCACCACAACCTTGCGGTCTTCAATGGCCACCCCGGTATCCGGGATACCAATGCCATCAATAAGCAGTGGTGCCTCGGAGTGAATGAACTGCGTGGTGTTGCCGAAATAGGCTTCCATATTGTCCACCAGGATTTGCTGGGCATCACGGAAACCTGCCTGTGCCCCAGCGCTATCTAGCGGAGTAGAAGAAGCGATCTGGTTCTCACCAAGGAAGATTCCACCATCTTCGGTAATTCTTCCCTTCTTGCCGTCCCGGAAGCCCTCTTGGAGCTGCGCCCCGGTGTTCTCATACAGTGGAATGCCCGCATCAATGAGCATTTGGGGGCCAAAATTGGGGACTGCGCCGGTGGTGAAGCGCGCAATATTCACCACGGCTTGGGGCCGCATCTCAATGAGGCGTTGGGCGAAACGCCGGGAGATATCGGGGGCGTCAATAACGGCGATATCGCCTTCTTTGAAACGTTTAAAACCCTTGCCCATGGGTGTGCAGTCCCGAAGGACCCCGTGCATACCGGGCAGGTCGGCGGTGCGAGAGAACAGACTCATGCGGCCCATTGTGTTCAATCCCAATGCTCAGTGGGTGGAGGCGCGCGGAAAGTCACCCTAGAAACTTGCGTCACAGAGGCCTACAGCAACTCAAACCGCAACTCCTACATGTTTTTAATCTCTGCCTGCGCTGTCGCCAATAGCTCCGCGGCATGCGCACGACCAGTCGCGGTATCTTCCATACCCGCCAACATGCGCGCTAATTCCTCAATCCGCCTGTCATCACTTAAGACCTCCACCCCAGAGCTCACTTCGGCATCACTGACTTCCTTAGCCACATGCAGATGCGTATCCGCATAGGCTGCTACTTGCGGTAAGTGTGTCACCACAATCACCTGGTTGCTGCGCGCCAAGCGAGCTAGCCGCCGCCCAATTTCCACGGCTGCTTTACCGCCCACCCCGGCATCAACTTCATCAAACACCATGGTGCCCCCACCAGGGGATTCCGAAAGAATCACCTCCAACGCCAACATCACGCGGCTGAGCTCACCGCCAGAAGCTGAAGACGCCAACGGCCGCCCCGGGGATTGCGGTGTCGGGGCCAGCAATAATTGCACTTCCTCAGTGCCTGAAGCACCGGGTTCTACCGCATTAACCTCTACCTCTAGGCGGGATTTCGGCATCGCGAGGCCATGCAGTTCCTTGGTCACTGCGGCAGCTAATTTCTTAGCGGCCTCTTCACGTAAGCCCCGAAGCTGCTTCGCCACCTTCTTCATCTTCTTTTCCGCGGCAGCCACCTCAGCTTTCAACTTATCCAAAGCCTCGGTGCTCACATCAATGCTGGCTAGCCGCTTCTCCGCCTTTTCTTTCCACGCAATCACGCCATCAGCATCCGGGGCGTATTTCCGGGTCAGTGTCTTCAGCTCCTGTTGGCGCTGCAAGAGGTTATCTAATTCAGCCGGGTCCACCGGTAATTCATCTAAATAACTTGCCAGCTCAGAAGACACATCCGCTAAAGAGGCCGTCACTTCTCCTAGCTGTTCGCCTAGGGCTTTGAGGCGCTCATCGGCGCTGGCAATCAATAAGTATTCTGCCTCCCCAGCTAACTCCGCGGCACCGCGCAGCGCCTCCACATCTTCGACCCCATCAATGGCATGCAAAGCCCGCATGCTCTGCTCGCGCAAGGTATCCACATCTTGCATGCGCCTAATCGAGGCAATGAGTTCTTGATCCTCCCCTGGTGCCGGATCAATGGCACTGATTTCTTCGATCGCAAATTGCAGGCGATCTACTTCCTGCGCCAATTCCCGGCGAGACTCCGTGCGCTTCTTCAGATCCCGCGCCAGTTCCCGCCACCTCCCCCACAGCTCACGATATTCCTTTAATACCGGGGCGATGCGTGGATCAAAGCGATCCAGAGCCGCTAATTGGCGTTCCGGGGAAAGCAAGCGCAGTTGATCATTTTGGCCATGGATGGTTAATACTTCAGAAGCGAACTCCGCCAATGTGGCAGCTGGTACCGCACGCCCACCTAGATGCGCGCGCGAACGCCCCGTGCCCTCTTCGCTCACGCTTACTGAGCGCAGTGCTAAATAATCCCCATTCTCATCAACATCCCCACCTGCTGCCTTGAGGATCTCCTGGCATCGCGCTTGCACCTCCAGGGATACCCCCTCAGCGGTAAAACGCCCCTCCACCACGGCTTTCTTGCAGCCAGCACGTACCCTGCCGGGGTCTGCGCGCCCACCGGAAAGCAGGCGTAATCCCGTAACCACCATGGTTTTGCCGGCACCGGTTTCACCGGTGAGCACACTTAAGCCGGGGGCTAGCTCAGCGCTAGCTTTGGGGATGACGCCCAGGTTCTCGATCGTGATGTCGGCAAGCATGAATCAAAGCCTAATGCGCCACTAGGGTCAGGGTGCCGAGCACCCTCCCCAGCTGCCCTCCCCCAAGCGTTCGAAATAGCGCCCTTCAGCAAGGCCTACTTCTGTTCAGCGTCCAATTTCTTCGCTTCATTACCGGGGCCACGCCAACCTTCAACTGGGAGCCGCAGCTTCGTCACCAGGCGGTCCGTAAAGGGCGAATCATCCAAACGCACCCACCGCACCGGACGATTCCCGCGCTCTACTTCCACCCGCGATCCTGGGGGCATAGGCAGCGGCCTGAACCCATCCATAATGGCCTGCGCATGGGAGGCGAAGGGATTAGATTCCACCGCCACCGTGGAGCTTGGGGACACCACCAAAGGCTTGGTGAAAAGCGCGTGCGCATTATTCGGGACCACCAAAATGGCATCAAGTTCTGGCCATAGCACCGGCCCACCAGCAGAAAATGCATAGGCGGTCGAGCCAGTCGGGGTAGAAATCAACACCCCGTCGCAACCGAAGCTACTCACCGGCCGCCCATCAACTTCTAGCACTGCATCAAGCACCCCGCGGCGATCTAAATTCTCCACGGAAACTTCATTTAGTGCCCAGCAACGCCCCGTGATATTCAGGTCGGTATCGCGCACCACCACATCTAAGGTCATGCGGTCTTCCACGCGGTAATCCCGGTCAATTACCCGTTGAATAGCTTCTTCCAGGGATTCTGCTTCCCATTCCGCCAAGAAGCCCACATGCCCAAGGTTGATTCCCAGCACCGGAATATCCACACGGTGCGCCAGGTCTGCGGCCCGCAAGAAGGTCCCATCGCCGCCAAGAACAAGCACTAATTCCACGCCTTCCGCAGCGCTAGCTGAGTGCGTGCGGCGATCTAATTGAGAAAGCACGGGGTGTTGCGCCACCGCAGTGGAGTCGCGGTGAACTAGAACACGCACCCCAATGCCTGCGGCTTGGAGCATCTCAGCTGCTTTAGAGGATGCATCCACATTCTCGCGGCGCCCGGTGTGCGGGACGAGCAGTACCTCACGCTCCTCCCCTTCAAGCGGCCGCGGCGGGAGGTCACCGCGTTCCCAATAGCGGTCGATACCCTGGCAGGGACTCATTGGGGTCCTTCCTTTATTGCGCGTGACACCATGTCACTGAGCTGCGTCTCACTGGGCGCTTGCGCACCCGCATCGGCACGCAGCCACAGAAAATACTCTACGTTGCCACTTGGCCCCGGCAATGCTGAGGCCACAACTCCTAAGGTCGATAAGCCCAGATCCGCCGCACAACGAGCAATATCTAAAGTCACTTCTGCCCTTAATTCAGGCGACTTCACTACCCCAGTGCGGCTTAATCTTTCCTTTCCCACCTCAAATTGGGGCTTCACCATCGGCAATAAATCCGCTCCCTCACGCACGCATTGTGCAATCACCGGCAGCACCAATTTCAAGGATATGAAGCTTAAATCCCCCACCATTAGATCAACTGCTTCACCATCCAACATATCTCGGTCTAATTCCCGAATATTGGTGGCTTCAAGGTTCTTAATCCGTGGATCTTCCGCCAGCCGAGCAATCAATTGATCATGCCCCACATCCACGGCATACACTTTCTTCGCCCCACGATCGAGGCACACATCACTAAACCCACCGGTCGAGGCCCCCGCATCCAACACTCGCTTACCCGCCAAACTTAAACCCTGCGGTTCCCATAGATCCAACACGCTGAGCAGCTTCAACGCTCCCCTGGATGCCCAGCGATCCTCCGGCGCAGCAGCAATCTCAATCCGCGAGTTTTCCCCCACAGCCGTCGCAGCTTTCTTCACCACCCGACCATCCACGCTCACCCGCCCGGCCTTAATCATGGCTCGGGCTTTCTCCCGCGAGCGCGCCAACCCCCGCTCACTAATGGCACTATCCAACCGCTGCTCATCCATCATTTAATCCTGCAACGCACGATCCAATAATTCATGAGCCTTCGACAACCGCGCCACTTCCGCCTCTAATTGCTCTGGATTCGACAAATCATCGGGCAAGTCCACCAACACATCTTCAACTTCCCGACGAATCTCTTCCGCACGCATTCGCGGATCCCTTGGTTTGTCTACCACGAAGAAATAGCATCCTTTGCTTTTTCATCTAAAGCTTTTACCGACACCGTCTGGTGCTCCCAACACACCGGTGCGGCAGCAAGGAGTGCGGCATGCCACGCCGGTTGCCCCGCAACCTGCATAGGTGTTGATTGAAGCTGTACTTCCCCATCAACAAACTCAGCACTAAAGCCAAGATCCGCCCCTGGGCTAATAAGCTCCACGCTGTCATGCAGGCAACGTAAATCAACCGCCAAATAATCAGGGCGCTGCTCCGCTGGTGCCGCAATCACATCACGTGGGCCATGCACACCGGTGAGTACCTGAAGGGTTTTAAAGCCCGCGGCATTACCGCCTTGAATATCCGTATCCAGGCGATCCCCAACCACCAAAGGGCGTTTCGCTTGAGCCAACTCAGCGGAGATTCGCAGCATATCCGGAGCGGGTTTACCGGCAGATTTCGGCTTCACCCCGGTCGCACTCACCACAGCAGCAACCATGGAACCATTACCCACCATAAGGCCACGTTCCTGCGGCAAGGTGGTATCCAAATTCGAGGCAAAATACGGCACACCAGCGCGAATCGCCAAAGCCGCTTCCGATAGCTGACGCCACCCGGTATCCGGGTTATGACCTTGAACCACCGCATCTGGACGCTCATCAGCTGAATCCACCAAGGTATAGCCCTCAGCTTCAGCAAGGTCACGGAAGCTCTGGGAACCTAAAAGCAGCAGTTTGTGCCCGCCTATGGATTCGCGCAGTAGCTTCAAAGCAGCCTGCGCGGAGGTCAAAACACTATCCGCGCTAGCCGCCCCAATGCCTAAGCCTCTAAGTTGCTCGGCCACGACTTCCGGGGCCCTCGAAGCATTATTGGTCACGTAGATGCAGGGCAGCTCAGCGTCATTGATTGACTCAATGGCGTGCTCAATTGCTTGGCCGCCAGCATAAACAGTGCCGTCTAGGTCAAACAGCAATCCATCGAATTGATCGATGAGTCGACTCACGAAAGCTCCTTAAGGCGATCCTCGGCGTCGAAAAGGTTGAACTCGCGGTCATGCTCAGCCACGTGCGTGAACCATTCCTTAGCTTCATCAGTGCGCCCCACATCTTGTAGCGCATCCGCGTACGCATAGGCTAAGCGCAGGCCAGAGACAGTGGTATTGGACTTCTTAGGATCCATCCGCTGCAAGGTCACCAAAGCTGCATCTTTTTGCTGCATATCGCGGCGAGCGCCAGCAACCACAATGGCCAATTCAATCCGCGAATCGGGATCCAGTTCTTGGACCTCCGGCGCGCGAGCCATTTCCACTGCTTTATCCGGTCGGCCCAAGCCACGTTCACAGTCAGCCATCACAGCCAGCAACCCGGGACCACCAGAGATGCGACGGGCCGCACGAAGCTCAGATAATGCTTCTTTCCACTCGCCGGCATGATAAGCAGTAATACCGCAGGTCTCGCGTGCAACGGCCACACGTCCCGCGCGATCCTTTGCAGCACGAGCATGCTCAAGAGCCTTCTTCGGATCCTCTTCAAGCAGCACCGCAGCCATAATCATGTGCTTAGCTACGCGATCGGCATTATCGCGGGAGAGCACCCGAAGGTCTTGGCGGACCATGGGGTCAAGATCCTGGACATCAATGTCGTTGGGTAGTTCAGGTTCATTAGCGCGCTGCGCCATCCGGTCTTCACGGAAGCCGCTGCGCTGCGGTCCAGCTTGGAAACGGTCGCGTCGTTGAGCGCCACCGCGTTGAGCATGGCCGCCTCGACGATCCCGATCCCCACCGCCGCGGCGGTCCCCCCGATCCTCCCAATTGCGGCCACGCGGGCGATCATCACGTCGACGATCCCCGCGGTCCTCCCAGTTACGGCCACGGGTACGATCCTCACGACCGCGTTCCCCGCCGCGTTCTTCCCAATTGCGGCCACGCGGGCGATCGTCACGGCGGCGATCATCGCCACGGTTATCCCACTGGCGGCCGCGGTTTTTGCGCTCACCACGGCCGTCCCAGTTACGGCCACGAGGTTGGTCACCATAATGGCGTCCGCCACGCTCATCGCGGGGGTCGTGGTTACGATGACGCCGCTGGTCATCGTCGCGGCGTTGGCGTGGGCCTTCGCTGCGAGAGTGGTGATTGTCCCGGTAGGAACGGTGCGGGTTATCTGAGCTCATCGACATCCTCGAAATCGGGGGGAACCCCGTTGTTTGTAAAAGGGGGTGTGCAGGCCAGAGCCTGCAGTGGTTTATATAGACAACGGTGGATCATTCTACCCCGTTGCGATGCATTATTCGTCTTCGTCTCTGTGACAATAATCTGCAGCAGGAGAACCCACCGGAAATTCTTTTAGATATGCGAAATGGGGTGGGGTGCGACACCAGTTGGTATCACACCCCACCCCATATTCTTTGTTATCAAGTTTTAGGTCGGCAGCAACTTACTCTCCCACACCCTCACAGGTGCAGTACCATCAGCGCAAACAGGCTTAGCTTCCGGGTTCGGAAAGGGACCGGGCGTACCCCTGCCGCAATAACCACCGACACATCATTGTTGTC
>NZ_FOPJ01000023.1 GCF_900113445.1 Corynebacterium spheniscorum | reverse complement strand
TGTTGGGGTACTCGAGTGGCGAACGGGTGAGTAACACGTGAGTGATCTGCCCTGTACTTCGGGATAAGCTTGGGAAACTGGGTCTAATACCGGATAGGACCATCCTTTAGTGTGTGGTGGTGGAAAGATTTTTTGGTACAGGATGAGCTCGCGGCCTATCAGCTTGTTGGTGGGGTAATGGCCTACCAAGGCGTCGACGGGTAGCCGGCCTGAGAGGGTGGACGGCCACATTGGGACTGAGATACGGCCCAGACTCCTACGGGAGGCAGCAGTGGGGAATATTGCACAATGGGCGGAAGCCTGATGCAGCGACGCCGCGTGGGGGATGACGGCCTTCGGGTTGTAAACCTCTTTCGACAGGGACGAAGCTTTTGTGACGGTACCTGTATAAGAAGCACCGGCTAACTACGTGCCAGCAGCCGCGGTAATACGTAGGGTGCGAGCGTTGTCCGGAATTACTGGGCGTAAAGAGCTCGTAGGTGGTTTGTCGCGTCGTCTGTGAAATTCCGGGGCTTAACTCCGGGCGTGCAGGCGATACGGGCATAACTTGAGTGCTGTAGGGGAGACTGGAATTCCTGGTGTAGCGGTGAAATGCGCAGATATCAGGAGGAACACCGATGGCGAAGGCAGGTCTCTGGGCAGTTACTGACGCTGAGGAGCGAAAGCATGGGTAGCGAACAGGATTAGATACCCTGGTAGTCCATGCCGTAAACGGTGGGCGCTAGGTGTGGGCTGCTTCCACGTGGTCCGTGCCGTAGCTAACGCATTAAGCGCCCCGCCTGGGGAGTACGGCCGCAAGGCTAAAACTCAAAGGAATTGACGGGGGCCCGCACAAGCGGCGGAGCATGTGGATTAATTCGATGCAACGCGAAGAACCTTACCTGGGCTTGACATATACTAGATCGCCGCAGAGATGTGGTTTCCCCTTGTGGGCTGGTATACAGGTGGTGCATGGTTGTCGTCAGCTCGTGTCGTGAGATGTTGGGTTAAGTCCCGCAACGAGCGCAACCCTTGTCTTATGTTGCCAGCACGTTATGGTGGGGACTCATGAGAAACTGCCGGGGTTAACTCGGAGGAAGGTGGGGATGACGTCAAATCATCATGCCCCTTATGTCCAGGGCTTCACACATGCTACAATGGTCGGTACAGCAGGTTGCGATACCGTGAGGTGGAGCTAATCCTTTTAAAGCCGGCCTTAGTTCGGATTGGGGTCTGCAACTCGACCCCATGAAGTCGGAGTCGCTAGTAATCGCAGATCAGCAACGCTGCGGTGAATACGTTCCCGGGCCTTGTACACACCGCCCGTCACGTCATGAAAGTTGGTAACACCCGAAGCCCATGGCCCAACCCCTTGTGGGAGGGAGTGGTCGAAGGTGGGATCGGCGATTGGGACGAAGTCGTAACAAGGTAGCCGTACCGGAAGGTGCGGCTGGATCACCTCCTTTCTAAGGAGCATTACATACAACATTCCTACTCAGCCTGTGGTTGGTGGGTGTGTTTTTTGTGGGCACCATATTGGTGTTGCACAGTTTTTTTATTGTGAATCCGGGTGGAGACATAAACCACCAGTATCTATAAGCCACTGTTGGTGGTGGTTGGGTAGCGGACACAAGCGAAGCGAACACCTTTGTAAAACAAACAATCTTTG
>NZ_FOPJ01000024.1 GCF_900113445.1 Corynebacterium spheniscorum | reverse complement strand
GCGTCGAATCCAGGAGCCGGGGTGGTGGTCTCTTCGGGTTCGACTGGTGCTGTGGTGCTGCTTTCGGTCGTCGTCGGCAGCGCGGTGCCGGTTTCGGTCGAAGTGGTCGGGGTGACCGTGGTGCTGGTTTCAGTCGAAGTGGTCGGGGTGACCGTGGTCTCGGTGGTTGGTTCAGTCGAGGTAGCCGTAGTTGGAGGGGTGCTGGTGGTAGTCGGCGGATCAACTACGGTGACCGTTGCAAGAGCGTCGAAACCGTAGTCCTCACCTGGTTCTTCACCCCACATACCTTCCCCACCCGTACGTTCCCACTCAATACCGTCAACGGTGATCGTACCGCCCACAGTAAAGGTGCCGGGCTCCTTCAGATCCTCGGAAGAGATCTCATCCCACACAACATCCACGGTTCGCCAGCCCTCCGCTGTGGGGTTGGCGCAGTGTCGGGGATCGTCATCCTCGAAGTCGGCATAGGTCATGCCTTCGTTTTCAATGTAGACCTGGACCGTGCTGGGCAGTTCTGGTGGGGTGCCGACGGGTGTCTCAACATTGATATCATCTTGAGCCCAAATAATGAGGCGCTCGAAGCGGTAAGTGTACTGGAAGGCATCGTCTCGGAAGCTAGTGTCTTCTCGGTCGTTGATTTGCACCCAAACAGTACCCGTTACTCCATCGCCCCAAGCATCGGGATCAAGGATGGGGTCATGCATGATTCGCTCCCACTCGGCTTGGGTCATAGGGGTGCTGTTCCTACTCTTGAAGAGCGTGATAGGGAAAATCTTGGTGGTTCCGTCGCTCATTAAGAAGGATGCCTCAGTGGGCATAGCCAGCGGTTTAATCTTTTCATGGTGACCACAGAAAGGCCCGATCAAACCAGGATCAGGATTCTCTGGCTCCACCAGTACCGGAGGTTGCTGAAGGGTGGGTTCATCAGCGAAGGCGTAGGGGGCTGCGGTGAAGCTGAGGCCTGCCACTGCGAGAGTCGCAATGGCTTTACGGAAGGAGGAACGCACAGAGCTGTCCTTTCTGTGGGATTTATGATGACACCTATAAGTTAACAATCTAGGTTGACGGAATCAATCCTAAAGACATAGGTGGGGGTAATGTACTTAACTGTACTTATTGAGATACTTAGAGAATGGTAGATTTTCGATGTCATGCGCCAGCTGTGTTTCCTAGGGCTGGTGGCGCTGCTCGCTTTTTCCTTATCCGCTCCGCTTTTGCAGGTTTGGTGGCTTGGGGCGGGGGTGGCTGACAAGGGTTTGGCGTTTTGTGCGCTCACGTACGATTGCTCTAGTGGAGGGCGCCTAGATTACTTCGACACTTTGCTGTTCCAACAGTTGTAGTATTTCGAAAGTGTAGATTGACTTAAGGATTTCCGAATGATTCATAATAACTATTGTCAGTGAATAATTCAATAGGGTAGGGAATAGGGTCCTTCGCAGCTTAAGCCATAGAAAAGGGCGCTACCCCATCCGCTGACGCGGAGAGAGGGTAGCGCCCTTTTTGCCTTGCAATTTAGATTGAGGCGATAGAACTCAGTTGAATTTAGGTGTTGCGGCGGCGTAGTGCGGCGAGCAGTACGGTGAGGCCTGCGACGCTGAGCATCGATGCGATGGCTAGGGTCAGTGTGCTGTTGGCG
>NZ_FOPJ01000026.1 GCF_900113445.1 Corynebacterium spheniscorum | reverse complement strand
GGGTTAAGTAGCAAAATGTGTGCTCAAATTTCGGCGTTGTAGCTGGTCAGGGTATGTAAATCCGGGTTTTATTAGGTTCCGGGGCTTATATCCGCAACTTCAACGTTAAATCCACCGGAATGGCACCCACATGTGCTAAGCGCGGTTTGGTGTGCTTTCCCAGTGATCAAAAACCGACCGCAATGCCCCCTATGCGCTGGGCAAATGAGAAGAAATGGCACCACCACTAAAGGCACCACCCGCTGGCGGTGCAAAGACCCCAACTGTGGTGTCTCCACCACACGCAACCGCACCGACTCCACTAACGCCCATTATTTTCAGGCGTTCCACTCCTATGCCACCTGCACTGCCACACTGTCTCAACTAGCCACACAACACCACACAAGCCGCTGGACACTCGACCGCAGATTCGCCCCATTTTGGCTCATCGATGTACCCAACCCGGGGGACCCTCACCGCGTCTACGACCAAATCTTCATCGACGGCACCTACACCGCAGCAGGTTGCTTACTTATCGCAGCCTCCCGCGACCATGTGATCGCCTGGCACTGGGCAAAACGAGAAAACGCTCATGCCTACATCCAATTGCTCAAGAAAATCGCAGAACCTTTATGCGTTGTTCTTGATGGTGGGCAAGGTGCATTAGCCGCGATCAAAGCCTGCTGGCCTAACGCCTTAATCCAGCGGTGTCTCGTGCATGCTCAACGGGTGATTCGGCGCTACACCACCAGTAGGCCACGTACGACCGCGGGTAAAGCAATCTACGCGCTGGCGTTAAAGCTCACCCGGATCACGACCCTAGATCAGGCACGGGAATGGACCTTGAACCTGCACAACTTCGGGCAGGTCTATAAGGACTTCCTCAACGAGAAAACCCGCCTACCTAAACACCGCCGAACCCTCAACAAGCAGTGGGAATGGACCCACGCCAGGGTGCGTAAAGCTTATAACTCGCTGCTGCATCTCGTACGCAAAAAATGGTTGTTTACCTACCTACAACCACCCGCACACGCGATAGAACCCGACCGGTGGGTGGCAACCACCAACAGCCTAGAAGGCGGAATCAACGCCCAGATCAAACGCATCGCGGATGCCCACCGAGGCAGAACAGGAGAACGGCAACGCCGAATGCTCGAGTGGTACCTACAGGCAAAAACGCAACTGCCTGACGACCCACTAGAGATCGCCAGGCAGTGCAATTTCGGACAAGATCAACTCGCCAAAGTCCTAGATCTTGTCCCAGAAGACCACAACAACGCCGACCAGGAGACCGGTCGACCAGCCTTCTACGACAACGCTATCCCAACCGAGTACCAACACTCGATCGGCATCCGAAAAGGACCCCTGAAATAGCAAGAAGTGTGCCCAATCGGCGACACGCCGAAAAAGCACACATTTTGCTACTTAACCC
>NZ_FOPJ01000027.1 GCF_900113445.1 Corynebacterium spheniscorum | reverse complement strand
ATGTTTTGTTTCGCCTAGGCGGAAGGTGTGTTTGTTGTGTTGGTAAATTAGTACCGGTCACCTCCACACATTACTGTGCTTCCAGATCCGGCCTATCAACCCCATAATCTCTAGGGAACCTCAAAAGAAACCTCATCTTAAAACAGGCTTCCCGCTTAGATGCTTTCAGCGGTTATCCCTCCCGTACGTAGCCAACCAGCCCTGCTCCTGGCGGAACAACTGGCACACCAGAGGTACGTCCGTCCCGGTCCTCTCGTACTAGGGACAGCCTTCTTCAAGTTTCAACGCGCACGGCGGATAGAGACCGAACTGTCTCACGACGTTCTAAACCCAGCTCGCGTGCCGCTTTAATGGGCGAACAGCCCAACCCTTGGGACCTACTCCAGCCCCAGGATGCGACGAGCCGACATCGAGGTGCCAAACCATCCCGTCGATATGGACTCTTGGGGAAGATCAGCCTGTTATCCCCGGGGTACCTTTTATCCGTTGAGCGACACCACATCCACAAGTAGGTGCCGGATCACTAGTCCCGACTTTCGTCCCTGCTCGAGTTGTCACTCTCACAGTCAAGCTCCCTTGTGCACTTACACTCACCACCTGATTGCCAACCAGGCTGAGGAAACCTTTGGGCGCCTCCGTTACATTTTAGGAGGCAACCGCCCCAGTTAAACTACCCACCAGGCACTGTCCCCAACCCAGATCATGGGCCAAGGTTAGATGCTCAATCCGATCAGAGTGGTATTTCAACAACGACTCCACACCCACTAGCGTGGATACTTCACAGTCTCCCACCTATCCTACACAAACCGAACCAAACAACAATACCAAGCTATAGTGAAGGTCCCGGGGTCTTTTCGTCCTGCCGCGCGAAACGAGCATCTTTACTCGTACTGCAATTTCACCGGGCCTGTGGTTGAGACAGCAGGGAAGTCGTTACGCCATTCGTGCAGGTCGGAACTTACCCGACAAGGAATTTCGCTACCTTAGGATGGTTATAGTTACCACCGCCGTTTACTGGGGCTTAAATTCTCCGCTTCGACCCACAA